>JBMOQN010000001.1:0-217672 GCA_049322835.1 Pseudomonadota bacterium
ACTGGTCCTTGGCGTCGAAAACCATGCGCACCGCGCGCTCGATCACCTCGGGGGAAAACTTCGGGGACTTCCGCATCTTGGCTCCATTCTCAATCGAAGGAGCCTCCTCAAAATGCGGGGCGGTTCACAGAGGCTGATTGGTCCTCACTCGCTCCAGCAAGCGCGATTGGCGCTCCATGGACCGGGCTTCGCTGGCCAGCGCAAGGATGTGGATGGCCCGTTGCAGGTAGACCACGCGCACAACGCCGAGCAGCGACAAGCCGCCCAAGTCAGACTGGCTGTTGATGTCAATGACGGGTATCGACGAGGCGCCGCGCTTCTTGCCGGAAACCCGGCGATCACCATCGCCGTGGAGTTCGACGACGACACGCCCCTCTACGCTTCGCACCTTGATGCGGGCGCCGGGTGCAAAGCCCGCCCTGCTCAAAGCGGGGGAGTCTAGATACAGGCGCGGCGCGCCACGGTGCAGGCCAAGCCTGCGCACACAGATGTCCATGTTGGCTCCTTTGGGGAAGACGACGAAGACCCCGGGAGCCGCGACCCCGAGGGTGCAAACCCTCGGGGCTCAAAGTGATTGGTATCAGGCGCTTTAGGTTGCCTCTGCCTGCCCGCTGTGCGTGTGGCACCCCACAACGCCAAACTCATCCGCGCAGTGCGAGAACTGCAAACCGTCGCGGCGCAAATGCCGCAGCCTGGCTCGTAGGCGTTCGTCGGCTTTCTCGGCGCCGATCTCGCCGGGCTCGGCCTCGTCGATGACGCGAACGCACAGATCGAGTTCGCGCACGGCCTCTGCCAGGTCGCCGCGCTCCCATCGACTGAGCAACGACTTCGCGGCACTGATCAGGTCCTCGACGTGATCAATGAGCTTCTCCACGGCGATGCCGGTCGCTTCGGCGGCGTTGTCGAAGACCCGCCCTCGATGAGTGCTCAGGTCGCGGCCCGCGCGGCGCACGGTGTACCCGTCGCTGTCGTCGCCGGTGATCTCGAGTCCGAGACGCTCCAGCAGGCGATCGATGTCACTTTGCAGGTCAGATGCGCTGTAGCTCATGAATCCTCCTTGAAACTGAGATGAAGGAAAGAAGCCGAGAGCACCCCTGCGCCGGGACGGACTCCCGGTACGGGTCGATGAAGCAAACCTTCCAGCTGGTCCGGGAGGACCGGCTGCCGCACTTTGCAGAAGGCCTGTGCGGTGGGGTGACGATGACGCTGTCAGCGGCTCGAAGCCTTTCGAGCTGAAGTGAGGAAAAACAATAGCACGCAGGCGCCGGAGCGTGAAGTTGTCAGGCCCCGGGCTCGAAGTCGACATCCAAATGAAGAACCCCCGGTGCTTCACAGCACCGGGGGTAAAAGTTCAGACGGAAGCTCTGAACGCCCTCAGGGAGGAAAAGGGCAGGCGAATTATTGCAGCAGCTGCCTGGCGAGCGCGACCTCGACGCTGTCCCCACTTTGGTTGAGAACATCCAGGCCCGAATCCGGCATGTCGCCCGAGGTGGACTGTGATACCGAGATCTTCTTGGCCATCAGCGACAGGCACTCCATTTGCGCACACCCCTCGTAGCCGAGGAAGTGCACCTCCACGTCGCGCTTCTGCCCGATTCGCCATGAGCGGCGGCTGGCCTGCTGCAACGTGTAGACGTTGTAGCCCGACTGCATGAACACGATGGTGGGGAACTCCAGCATGTCCAGGCCGGTTTTCACCAGCTCCGGGTTGGTCACGATCACGTCGACCTGGCGGTCCACCTGTTCCATCAGCCAGTCCTCCCGTTTGGCTGCTTCGACGCTGGCCTTGAGCACCGCCACCTTGAACCCTTCAGCCTCCAGCAGCGCCTTCAGGCGCGCCGAGGTGTCGCGGGTGCCGGTGTAGACGGTGTAGACCAGCACGCGCCGGCCGGCGCGCTTGGCTTGCCGGCACAGCTCTAAGAGCTTGCGCTCTTTGGGCATGGCCGTCAGCTCATCGAACAGCGCCGGCGCGCCGGCCAGAACTGATTTTCGGTGCGGGTGCACCACCGTCTCCGGCCGGAAGCAGCAGTCTGGCCAGGCCAGCAGCGCGTTGAGCACCACCCCCAGCAGGCTCTGGTCGCCGGCACGCAAGGCCTGGCGCAGCGCGTCCTTCAGCGAGTTGGCCATGCGCAGGTACGCTGCCTCCTGCTCAGGCGCCATGGGCACGCCTGTGTAGAACTCGTCGTACCCGGGCAGCACATTGGCGCCGATGTCCTTGAGCTTCAGGAACGCGGTGCAGGGCAACACATAGCGCATCACGCCCACGGGCCCGAACCCGGGCGCCTTGGCTTCGCGGTGCGTCACGCTCTTGCCCTTGGCCGTGCGGTGCGACCGCTCTTCTGCTTGGCTGGACGTCTTGTAGATGTCTTTCACCACGCCGTGTGAACGCATGAAGGCCCAGCTCGCCGAACCCAGCGAGCCTCGCTGGTAGCGAAACCCGTCCTGCACCATCGCCGCCGGGTTCATGCGAAACAGCAGGTAGAAGAGGTCGTCGGCGTAGCCCCCCATCAGCGTGCCGGTCAGCAGCAGTGTCTTGCGGCACTGGCTGGCCAACACACCGAAGGCCTGGCCCTGGGCGCTGCCGTCGTTCTTGAACTCGTGGCCTTCGTCCGCCACCAGCAACCCGAAGAAGCCCCTTGGCAGGTAGCGCTTGATGAACTCGGTGGGTTGGTAGCCCCCCTGTCCAAACGAGAACTCCATGTTCGCCATGGCCCGCTCCATGCGGCGCGCCTGACGGTCGCTGAAGAACAGGTCGCCTTCGCCGTCCATCAGGTTGATGAACTCGTAGACGTTGTCTTCCAGCATTCCGCCCAGCATGTCCTCGCCGAACGCGTCAATCAGTTTGTCGGCCGTCTTCGCCCCGATGGTGGGCAGTTGCGTGATGGCGTCGTGCAGTAGCGCCCGACGAGACTTTGGCACGGAGCCGGGCCGCATGAGCGACCACAGTGCGCCGCCGCAGGCGATACACCGCATCTGGCGGGTGTTGAGCCGGCTGGTTGCCTCGTCGGGGCCAATCGGTCGATCGACACCGTCGGTGTCGGGCACGGTGATGGGCGTGAAACAGTCCGGGCAAGCCGCCACGGGTGCGGCTGCCTTGTTCAGCCGCTCAGGGCCGATCAATTCCAGGTCGATCAGGCGCCGCTTGGCGAAGACCGGGGCCCAGTTGAAGCCCATGCGCATGCGCACGCGACCCATGACGTAGAACTCCGGCGCGCTGGCCTGGCCGGTGACCAGACGCAGTTGCAGGAGCTTCTTGAGCGTGTCCGGCCCGTTGAGGATCCAGACCGTGGCGCCAGGCACCGTCTGCTTGATCTCGCGCCGCCACTTGTAGACCAGGTGCGGCGGGCAAACCACCAGTGTGCGGGGGTAGCCCAGGTGGTGCATCGCCCAGGCGGTGGCGATCGCCATCATGGTCTTGCCGGTGCCCATCTCCGCGTTGATCACGGCGGACGGTTGCCCGGAACCGACCAGGAGCCGGCAGACCGCTTGCACCAAGTCGCGCTGCGCCTCAAAGGGTTGGCGGGTCAGCGCATCCAGCAGTGCGTTCACGCGCGCGTCCTGCTGGCCGTCGTAGATGGGCGGGTTCTGTACCCGCACGGCGTCGACCAGGCTGTCGCGGTAGGTGCGAACGAAGTCGGCGATAGGCATGGTTTCGCTGCCGTCGGTAGAGGCGGCAGGTTGATCGACGAGTTCGGAATCGGTCATGGATTGTTGGCGCCGATCTAAATTTGACCCACCCTGCCGATTGAACTTTGACCCAGGGCTTGGGGCCGGCATCGGTTGATGCCGGCTGTGGACAACTGTAGCGGTGCGCTCGTTCAGCCCGCCTCGTCGCCCTTGTTGCGCCGCTCCTGCTCTCTCGCTTTGATGCGCTTGCGCGTGGCCGCCGTGGCCTGCGTGACGCGGTAGCTCTCGTTGCCGGTCTCCACGATGTGGCAATGGTGCGTGAGCCGGTCCAGCAGCGCCGTGGTCATCTTGGCGTCTCCGAACACGGTGCTCCATTCGGCGAAGTCCAGGTTGGTCGTGATGACGACGCTGGTGTGCTCGTAGAGCTTGGACATCAGATGGAACAGCAAGGCGCCGCCGCTCTGGCTGAACGGCAGGTAGCCCAGCTCATCGAGGATCACCAGGTCCAGGCGCAGCAGGCTGGCCGCGATGCGCCCGGCCTTACCCTCGGCCTTCTCCCGCTCCAGCGCGTTGACCAGGTCCACCGTGCTGTAGAAGCGGACCCGCTTGCCGTGCGTGCCGATGCCCGCCACGCCCAGGGCCGTGGCCAAGTGGGTCTTGCCCGTGCCGGGGCCGCCCACCAGCACCACGTTGTGCGCCGCGGCCGTGAACTCGCAGGCGGCCAGTTGCGTGACCAGCTTGCGATCCACCGGCGAGACCTCGAAGTCGAAGCTGGCCAGATCGCGGTGCACCGGGAAGCGGGCCGCGCTCATCTGATGCTGCACCGAGCGCGTGGCGCGGTCGCTGGCCTCGGCCTGCAGCATGTGCTCCAGCAGCCAACGCGAGCGCTCGACTTCAGCGTTGCGCTGCTCGCCGAGCTCGGCCCAGGTGGCGGCCATGCCGTGCAGGCGCAGGGCCTTCAGCTCTGCAATGACATCAGCCATGGTCGGCCTCCTGCTCAGCCAGCCGGCGCAGCCGGTCGTAGCGGCCGGGGTCGGCCTGCACCGGTGTGCTCGTGCTCAGTGGCGTGGCAACGTTGGGCGGTCGCTCCGGCGCCGTGAGCCGCGCCAACACGTTGGCGACGTGCTCCGGGCTGATCCGCCCGCTGGGGCCAGCATGCTCCAAGGCCAGGTCGGCCGCGACCAGCACCTCGTCCAGCCCCGCCGTGCTGCTCAGCGCCAGCACTTGCGCCATCAGCCGGTCGCCGCCCGCGTGGCGAAGCAAGGCCTGGCGCAGCCTGGCCAGCGGCTCGGGCAGGTCCACGAACGGGGCGCCGTTGCGCAGCGCGCCGGGCTTGCGTTGGACCAGCGGCACATAGTGCTGCCAGTCGTAGGCCGTGCGGCCCTTGCCGCTGAGCCGCACATGCTTAGCCACCACACGCTCATCGGCCACGATCACCACGCGCTGCGGGTACAGCCGCGTGCTGACCGTCTGCCGGGCCAGCTCG
This sequence comes from Pseudomonadota bacterium, assembly GCA_049322835.1. Taxonomy (GTDB): domain Bacteria; phylum Pseudomonadota; class Gammaproteobacteria; order Burkholderiales; family Burkholderiaceae_C; genus Ideonella. Next base: position 5,114 of record JBMOQN010000001.1, read on the forward strand.
CACGGCACCGAGTAGCGGTTGCGGGCCACGGTGACCAGGCAGGTGCTGCTCACGCGCGCCACGTCCTGCACATAGCCGTCGAAGTCCACGGGCTTGGGCATCAGGTGGCTGCGCTCCAGCTCCAGCATCTCTGCCACGCTGAAGGCCTTGTGCTCGGGGTGGCGCAACTCGGCCCACAGCGCCTTGCAGCGCTCGCCCAGCCAGGCGTTGAGTTCCTCCAAGGACCCGAAGCGCTGCTCGCGCGCCGCCAGCCAGATGCGACGCCGGCTGTCCTGCACGTTCTTCTCGACGACACCCTTCTCCCAGCCGCTGGCGACGTTGCAGAAGTCCGGGTCGAAGAGGTAGTGCGCGCACAGTGCGGCGAAGCGACTGTTGACGTCGCGGTGCTTGCCGCGGCCGACGCGATCCACGGCAGTCTTCATGTTGTCGTAGATGCCCCGGCGCGCCACGCCGCCCAGGGCCGCGAAGCTGCGCGTGTGGGCGTCGAACAGCATCTCGTGGCCTTGGCTGGGGTAGGCCACCAGCCAGAAGGCCCGGCTGGCGCACAGCTTCATGTGCGCCGCCTGCAGCCGCTGGTAGACGCCGCCGATGACCAGCGGCTCCTCGCTCCAGTCGAACTGGAAGGCCTCGCCGAGTTCGAAGCTCAGCGGCACGTAGGCATCGCCCACCGCAACGCCGCCCTGGGCCGCGCGCCAGGCGCGGATGTAGTCGGTCAGCCGGCTGTAGCCGCCGTCGTACCCAGCGGCCTTCAACTGCTCCAGCAGCGCCTTGGCACTGCGCCGCTCCTTCTTGGGCCGACGCGCATCGGCCCGCAGCGATTGCTCCAGTTGCTCGACGTAGGGCGCCAGCTTGGTCGGCACCGCGGGCCGGCGGTACTGGGGCTGCTCGGCCTTGCCCAGCCTGAGGTACTTACGAACCGTGTTCCTCGCCAGGCTCGTCGCCTTGGCAATCTCCCGCACCGACTTCTTCTCGCGGTGGTGCATCCGCAAGACCTTGCCAATCATCACCATGGTGATCACTCCTCGAACCCCCGCCCAGCTGTGGATATCTCGGGCAGGGTAGGTTGAACACCTGGGTCAAATTTGGGTCGGCAGGGCCCTCACGGGTGGGTCAAATTTCAGTCGGCGCCAACACTTTGCCATTTGCCTCGAACGTTAGGTTTCAGAGTACGCCACCTTGAGACCAAGGTGCTCGGCGAAGGGCAAGAAGTCCCTGTCGGCATGAAGCAATGTCAGGCCGTCTTCAATGCATCGCGTCGCAATCAACGTGTCAATGGTCTTCCGAATGGTGATTCCCATTGTTCGAAGTGCTCGGTAGTTCTCTGAAGCCTTCACCGCAATGTCGTAGCCGACCAGGTCAATGTGGTCAAAGGCCTCCAAGGCCTGCTTCACCAGCTTGAGCTCACGCTCGTCTCGAACACCCTGCAGCACCTCCGCGGCGATCAAGTCGCCCACGGCCAGCGGGCTGCGCCCGAGCAGCGAGTCCAAGAGCGCTACCTGAGGAGTGTCAGCCGAGCGAAAGTAGTCGATCCAAACGCTGGAATCGACCAAAATCACCGGTCCGTCCTCATAGCGTTCAGGTCCCCTTCCCAGGTGATCTTTCCTTTGAGCTGGCGAACCTTCTCTTGTGCGCGAAGTTGAACCAAGGTTTTCAAGCCCAGTTCCACAGCTTCGCGCTTTGTCTTTGCGCCGGTGGCCTTCAGCGCGTCTTTCATGAGCTTGTCGTCAATCTCAATGTTCGTCCGCATGATGTGTACTCCAACGGTTTCTAGTACACATAGTAGCACCGTCCTGGTCCGCCAGAAACCGAACCCGTCAGTCAATTGACCGTCTTGCGCGTACGCGCAATCCGCCCCCTACCTCGAACGTTGGGGAAGGTTCGCAGAACCTCTGGTCCGTCCGACTGTTGGACAAGGTGATGGTGAGCGGCGACCAGCGGCCTGGATCAGGCCCGACTCGACTTTGATCGGCTGCACAAGAGGACCCGCAAGAGGTCTTTCTCGACGAGATGAATCATGTGGTTCTGCGGGACCAACTGGTGGCGCTGATCCAGGCGCCAATGGGCGCGCGAGAAGGCCCGAAACGGGCAGCTGCTCGCCGCTGAAGCATCAAGTACTGGTCGCTTGCGCGCAGCGCCGGGCATCGAGCTCGCTCGGAGACCCGTTGGGCATCCGGAGCCGGGTTTTGCTGACCTGCCCCAGACCGACTGACACTTGCCGAATTCGCCCGCCGCCTGCTCTAGCTTGCGGCCTTGAAGGCCATCACGGCCTGGTTGCGGAGCGTGCGCAGCAGCGTCAGCTCGCGTTCGCCGAAGTCGATGGCGCTTTGCCGGCGGTCGGCGTAGATCATCGCGAAGGGCGCGCCCTTGAGCATCATGGGCAGCAGCAGGAAGCTCTGCGCCGGCGCGGCGCGGTACCACGCAGGCAGGCGGGCGGCCAGGTTGGCGGCGCGGCCGTCGGCGATCACTGTGTCGGCGCCCTTCAGGCAGGCGGCGGCAAAGAGATCGGCAGGCTGCGGCCCGCGCGCATCGACGATGAAGCGCTTGGCCAGCACGTCGCCGCCGGGGCCGAGCCCGATCCGGCCCGCCAGCAAGCCCGTCTTGGCGTCGCGCAGGCAGAACACCACGTGGTCCAGGCCCAGGCCCTGGTGAATCGTGCCGAGGATCTTGCCCAGCACCTCGTTGAGCTTGAAGGTGTCGGCCGCCATCGTTGTGGTCACGTCGGCAATGGTGGCCGAGAGCATCGCCTCGGCCTGTGCATGGCTGGGCTGCGGTGCCGCCATCACCACCGTGGCGTCGTGTGCGGTCTCGATCTTCGCGGCGGCTTCAGGCGCTGCCCGCCGTGGGCTCACGAGGGTGGCGTCGGACACCGCCCCAGGCGCGGCCATCGCGGCTGCGGCCGGCGGCTCGGCGTGTATCAGCCTGCGCGCCTTGGCCTTGGCTGCCGGCTCGATCTTGAGGGTGGCCGCCATTTCGGACATGTGCAGCCGAGCCACCTTGAGCGCCGAGCCGAAATCCTCGGGCTTCATGTCCAGCGCCCGCGAGAAGCGCTCGCCCAGAGCCAACACGCGCTGCTCGACCTGCGCCGGGTCGGTCTCCATCAGCAGGTGCACAATTTCGCCCGAGGCCCGCACCCGCCAGCGCATGCGCTCGATCGGCGGCTCGACCAGGCGGCCCGGCACCTCTTCGCGCGGCACCATCATGATCCGGCGCAGGCTGTCGGGCAGGCCCCAGGCCTGCGCCACACCCAGGCCGAGGTCATCGTAGGACAGCCCCAGCACATCGGCCGCCACGCGCATCTCGTCTGGCGCGTCGCCGGTGTCGCGCAGCCCGCTGCGAGCCGCGCGTTGGCGCACCTGCGCGGCCTCTTCGGGGAAGTAGTACTCGGCCATCATGCGCCCGAGGTGGCTCATCATGCCGCCGAGGAACGCCTCCTCGCGCTCGCGCGTGGGCGGCGACAGTTGGTCGACCAGCGTGCCGGTCAGCAGCGCCTGCAGGAACAGCTCCTTCATGCGCGAGGCATGGGTCTGGTCCTTCATGTGTTCGAGCAGGACCACCGACAGCGCCATGTTGCGGATGCCGGCAAAGCCGATCAGCGCGGTGGCACGCGAGACGGTGCTGATCTCACCGGCGCCCACGTGCCGGAAATGGGCCGTGTTCACCAGGCGCAGCAGCTTCTGCGTCAGCGCCACGTCCTTCAGGATCTCGGTGGACAGCGAGTGCAGCCCTTCGTTCTCTGACGCCGTCACACGCTGGATGCGGGTCACCGAGTCGGACAGCGCGGGGAAGTCGCCGTGCAGCCGCATGCGGCGCAGCAGGAAGTCCAGCGTGCCATGGCCCGACACCTGCGGCGCGGCGTCGGCCGGCTGCAGCCACTTGGCCAGCGCATCGCGAAACTCCGCCGCACTGGCGAAGCGGGCCTCTGGCGCGCGGGAGGCAGCCCGCATGACCATGGTGCGCAGCTTGTCGTCGACAGCGGTCTTCCCGACAGGCCACACCAGGTCCTGCTCGACTGCCTGCTGGATCGCCGCCTGCGGCGTGGCCGGCACCGGACGCAGCGGGCCACCGACCAGCAGTTGCCCCAGCATCATGCCGGCGGCGAAGACGTCCATCGCCGGTGCAGGCCGTTCGCCCCGCGCCGCTTCAGGCGAGATGTAGCCCGGCGTGCCCATGATGCGGCCGTCGTACTGGTCGGACACGCGGCCGGCAATGCCGAAGTCCATCACGCGAGCGCGACCGTCGCTGCCGATGAGGATGTTCGAGGGCTTGAGGTCGCGGTGCACCACGCCGCGGGCATGGGCGAAGGCCAGCGCATCCAGCACTTCTCGCATCAGCTCGGCGGCTTCGCGCGCCGGCATAGGCCCCAGGCCCTTCAGCTTGTCGGCCAGCGTCGGGCCATCGACCCGCTCGAAAACGAGGAAGGCGGCCTGGCCGTCCTGGTCGGCTTCGTAGACGGGCACGATGCCGGGGTGGGCAAGCGCGCTGGTGGAGCGGGCTTCGCCAAGCCATTCGGCGATGGCCTCGCTGCCCGCGCTGGCGTCAATGACCTTGACCGCCACTTCGCGGTGCAGCTTCGGGTCCCACCCGAGCCAGACGGTGGCCTGGGCGCCCCGGCCCAGCACCTGCCGCAGCTCGAATCGCCCCATGCGTTGCTGCGCGCCCGAGGCAGTTTTGCTGGTCACGGCGCTCGCCACGTTCACGAGATCGTTCCGGCGATGGCGCCCGACCAGGGCCCGGCGGCCTTGGAGGAGTCAGGGGCGCCCGCACCGGCGGCCGGCGCGGCTGCGGGCCTGCGGGCGCCCTCACCCTGCAGTGCCTCCTGCATTTCGCGGCCCGACAGGCCGAGCGGGCGGGCATAGCGCTGCACGACGAGGTTCAATGCCTTGGGCGCGCGCGAGGCGGGCTGGCCCATCGCGTCGACAAGGTCGTTGGCGCAGCTCGCGCTGACGCGCAGGATGTCTGCATCGGATTCGGGGGTGCGCACTGGCGCCGTGGCCGGAATGCGGCGAATCATCTGCTGCACGGAGTCGTCCAGGCCCCAGTGTCGTGCCACGGCGGCACCCAGTGCCTCCAGGTCGCCCCCCAACACAGCGTAGGACGCTGCTTCCGGGCTCATGCCAGGCTCTTCTTTGCGCTCAGGCTGGCCGCCCGGGGCCTTGGGCTCGATGGTGACGACGGTGACCTGCATCAGCCGGCGGATCTGCGCCGCTTCGTCCGGATAGTGGTACTGCACCAGCAGCCGGCCCAGGTTCTGCAGCAGCGTGATGAGGTAGACCACCTCGCCGTCGTAGCCGGCAGGCACCAGGCGGGTCGCCACGCGGGCGGCCCGCTTGACGCGGCGGATCAGCGTTTCCATCTCGCCGGCCGCCTGCTCGTTCATCGGGCCCGGCCAGCGGCGCAGCGAGAGAGCGGCCTGGCGCACGCCGTCCACGCCCAACATCGCGATTGCGCGGCGAAGCATCAGCACCGGGCCATCGCCCGAGACGCGGCCGCCGCCGACCTGGGCGTTGTTGACCATCCGCAGCAGCTCGAAGCTGAGGGCGATGTCTTCCAGCACGATGTCGGCCATGTCGCTGGTGCGGGCGCTCTCCATCAGCGCAAGGTGGGCGACACGGTCGGCACCGCCCGGCAGAGCGGGCAGCGTGCCGACCTGGCGCATGCGGTCGAGCAGCAGTGCGAGCGGGCCGCCGTCCTGCTCGGTGGTGGTCTTGATCCAGCCTTCGAGTGCACGCTGCAGGGTGCGGGCGTTGAGGTAGCGGTGGCGCTCCTGGCGGTCGGTGGCGCGGTTGACGATGGCGCGCAAGGGCTCGGCGACCGGGCGCGGCACGGTCCACGGCAGGCGAACGATCTCGCTGCCCAGCGGCGGCATGCGGGCCATCACGCGGCCGACGTCGGGCTCATCCAGCGCCGGCTGGCCGGCCAGGCACCAGTGGGCGACGAGGCCGAGGGCCAGCACGTCCTGGCCGGCGGCGTCGCGCACGGCGCGCAGCTCATCCAGGCCGCCCGGCTGGGTGACCGAGGCGCGCGGCGCGCCGGCCACTTCCAGGCCGAGCACGGTGACGCGGTTGTCATCGTCGACCAGCAACCACCAGGGCTGCAGGTCATGGTGGGCGCTGCCGGCTTCGTGGGCGAAGGCCAGGCCTTGGGCGGCCTGTGCGAGCCAATTGGCCAGGTCGGTGCCGGGCAGCCCCTGCGGCGAGAATTTCTCGGCCCAGGTGGCGCTGGTGCCACGCTCGTAGACGACATAGGGCCAGCGCTCGTGCTCGCCGATGTCGACCACCTTCGCCAGGCGCGGGTGGTTGAGCCGGGCGGCGCGGCGGACGGCCTGCTGCCAGGCGCCCGCGCCTTCGCCGGGCTGGTGGCGCGGCATGGCCAGCATCACCTCCTGGTCGGTGCGCGGGTCGAGCGCCAGCCACAGCATGCCGCGCTCACTCTTGCCGAGCAGGCGCAGCAGCTGGAAGCGGCCGAACATCCGCACGGCGCCCGTCGGGGCGGCGCCTGAGCGGCTGTCGGAGGTGTTCGGGGCGGGCGTGGCCATTCGGGCGGTTAAACGACTCTGTCGGATTGAACCGCGCCGGCATGAGGCCCGATGGGCCGAAGAGGCCCGGAAAGCGTGACCAATTCGCGCGTCAGCCTGGCGCAAGTCACCCGCCCCGCCAAGCCGGCCCCGGGGTCAGCTCAGCGGGACCAGCTCGCCACGGCCAGTGACAAAGGCCGCCTCCACCGGCTCGCCCGGCTGCAGCGCAGCCACCAGCCGCCGGTAGCGGCCCAGTTGCTCCCGGTTGGCCTCGTCGTCCTGGGGGCGTGGCTCCAGCTTGTAGTCGAGCACCCACCAGATTCGCCGCCCGCCATCGCCATGCGGCGCCAGCGCCACGAGCCTGTCGATTCGCAGCGATTCCCCCCCGTCTGCCACCGGCACCTCGTCGCCGGCCCAGGCGATGCCCGGCCCGCGCAGCAGCCGGGCGCAGGGGGGGCTGCCCCACACCGCCTCGGCGGCTCGTCGGGCCACGGCCGCCTCGGCCCCGTCGAGGCCGAACTCGGCCGCCGCCGACGGCACCGCGGCCCCCAACCAGGCCAGCCAGTTGCTCTCATCCTGCGGGCCAGTCGGCCCGGTGGCCCATTGCATCAGGCGATGGAAAGCCTCACCGATCAGCGTGGCGCGGGTGTCCGGCGAGGCCAGCAGCCGAGCCGTGGCCGCGCGCGGCAGTGGCTCGCGCGAGGTGGACGGCTCGGGCCACGCGATGACCTCGATGGCTTCGATGTCCCGGGGGCTGGCGGCGCGGTGGGCCGCAGGCGACGTGGCCAGCGTCGGCTGCCACGGCTGCGCCAGCGGCGCCAGTCGGTCCCACCACGCGGGCTCCCCCTCGGGTTTGGAGCGTGGCTCGATGCTGGACAGCACCAGCCGCCGGCGGGCACGGGTGATGGCCACGTACAGGCCGTTCAACTCCTCGCGTGCAGACTCGCGCTGCTCGTGATCCTGCAACGGCCGCAGCGAGGGCGCCAGCCGCTTCCAGCGGCCGACGAAGGCCACCGTGGCCGGGTACGCGGCCTGCACCGGCCAATCGACCAGCAACCCGCCGCTTTCGGCCGGCCGGGGCTCGGGGTCGGTGTCCATCATGAAGACGACATCGGACTCCAGCCCCTTGGCGCCGTGCACGGTCAGCAGGCGCACCGCGTTCTCGGCCGCCGCCACCGTGCCCTTTAACCAGCCGCTCTTGAGCGCCCGCACGAAGCGGTAGGGCGTGGTGTAGCGGCCGCCGTCGAGCGCCAGCGTCTGGGCCAGCAACGCGTCGACCACCGCGCGGGCGTGCTCGCGCCGTTCGGCCGGCGCCGAGCGCTGCAGCCTGGCCGCGATGTCGCCCTCGTGCAGCACGCGGTCCAGCAGGTCGTGTGGTGGCAGCGCGCGAGCCGCCTCCGCCCAGCGGGCCAGCAGCCCGGCCGCCCGGGCCAGCGCCGGCGGAGCCTCGGCGCCGGTGGCGTGCAACGCCCGCCACCAGGTGCCAGGCCCACGTGCACGGCCGGCCAGCCAGGCCAGGTCGGCATCGCTGGCATCGAAGACCGGGCTTTTCAGCGCCTGCGCGAGCGACAGGTCGTGGCCGGGCGACGCCAGCACATCCAGCAAGGCGATGAGGTCCCGCGCCTCGGGCTCGTCGGCCAACTCGAGTTCATCCGGCCTCACATGCGGGATGTGCAGCGCGCGCAGCGCGTCCGACAGCAGCACCAGCACGGCACGCCGGCGGGCCAGCACCTGGATCTCCTTCGGCGGCAGGCGGCCATCTGCCAGCAGCTCGGCGATCGCGACGGCCACGGTGCGCGCCTCGGCCGCGGTGCGGCGTTCTTCCTCTTCGACCCGGGGCACGGTCAGGCTGTCCCGCCACTCAAGCGGCGCGTCCTTGTCGGCCCGGGCACGGGGGGCAGGCTTGGGCTCGCGCGGCAGGGTGAACACGCCATCGCCCGCCTCCCTTACCTCGGTGGTGTGGGGGCGGAAGCCCTGGTAGGCGCCCTCGGCCTGGGCCTGGTGGAAGACAGCGTTGAGCGCCGACAGCACACCGGGCGCGTTGCGGCGGGTGTGGTCGCAGCTCAGGCGCCGGCCGGCCAGCGCCTCGGCAACGAACTCGCCCGCGGCCGCGAAGACACGCGGCTCGGCCCGGCGGAAGCGGTAGATGCTCTGCTTCGGATCGCCGACGATGAAGACGGCCAGGGGCTCGCGCCCGCTCGCACCGCCGCCCGCCCCGGCATACCCTTCGAGCCAAGCCCGCAGCGCATGCCACTGCAGCGGGCTGGTGTCCTGGAACTCGTCGATCAGGACGTGGCGCAGGCGAGCGTCCAGCCGTTCCTGGATCCAGCCGGCCCAATCGCCCTCGCCCAACAGCTGCAGCGCCACCTGCTCCAGATCGGTCATGTCGACCAGCGAGCGCTCGCGCTTCAGCGCGGCGTACTCGTCGAAGAGCACCCGGGCCAGCGGCACCATGTGGCCGTGGTCTTCGTAGGCCTCCTGCTGCATGAGCTGCTGGTCGAGCTCGACCAGCCGGTCGGAGAGCTCGCCGAAGCTGGCCGGCACCCCGTTCAGCTTGCGCAAGGTGCCCTCATCGGTGTGCAGCGCCTTCCATGCCTTGGCGAAGGCGCCGGCCGCGTCGGGGCACGACAAGGCGTCTCGCAAGAGCAAGGCTGCCTTCTGATGATTGGCCTTCTCGATGGCACCGAGCGCCCGCGCCACCTCGTCGACCAGGCCCAGCAGCTGCGGCCAACGCTGGAGCGGATGGTCCAGGCCTTCGCACGCCGGGTAGACCGCGGCGGCCGAGGGCACCGAGCGGACCAGCACACCGGCTGCGTCGGCCCGCTCGACCTCGCCCCGCCGCTCCCAGGCGGTGTCGAGCCAACGGGCCAGGACGCTGCGCCCCTGGCGCGCGGTGAGCGCGCAGTAGGCGGCTCGCAAGTCGGGGGCAGCCGCGACGCGGCGCTGAAACCGGCGCATCAGCTCGGGGCGCAACTCGGCCGGGTCTTCGATCAGCGCCATGCCGGCGCTCAGGCCCAGCTCTGCCAGCACCTCGAGCGGCGCCATGCGCAGCAGCTGCGCGAACCAGGCGTGGAAGGTGCGCACCTGAACCGGCCGGCCGCTGGCCAGCACCCGCTCCTGCAGGCCGCCCAGCGCGGGCGCCAGGCGCTCGGCTTCATCGGCCGTCATGCCGCGGTCGACCAGCTCCTTGACGCGCGTCTCGTGGGTCGAGGCCGCCGAGGAGAACTCCGCGAGCCAGTCGTTCAGGCGTTGGCGCATCTCACCGGCCGCCTTGCGCGTGAAGGTGATCGCGAGGACCTGCTGCGGCTCGGCCCCGGCCAGGAGCGCGCGCAGGATGCGCGAGACCAGCATCCAGGTCTTGCCGGCGCCGGCACACGCCTCGACGACAATGCTTTGCCGCGGGTCGCAGGCCGCGGCATAGAAAGCCTCGCGTGCCGCCGGCTCGCCGTCGATCCGGTAGGCCGGGGTGGTCATTGGATGGCCCTCGCCCGAAGGAGGTCTCATTCGCTGGCCTCCGGCGCCCACTGGTCGCGCCGGCACAGCCCGCGCGCCTCGCAGTGCTCGCACAGGTCGCCCTGGCCCAGCGCGCGCAGCGGCTCGCCGGCGCGCAGGCGCCGCAGCTCGTCGGCAAGGCCCTCGACCAGCAACTCGGCGGTGGCGCCGACCCGCTGGTGATGCACCTCGACCGGCGAGTCTCGGTTGTCCATCGCGAGGTAGGCGGCGCGGATGTCGGCCGCCGGTGCATCGCCGGCTTCGTTCAGCAGGGCCGCATAGAAGGCCAGCTGGGTGTCTTCGCTGCGCTCGGCGACCTGGGTCTTCAACTTCTGCAGGCTCCCCGTCTTGTAGTCGTACAGCTGCAGCACTTCGCCGGGGCCACGGTCGAGCCGATCGAGGCGACCCTGCAGCTTCAGGCCACCGAGCGCCGCGGGGTCGACACGGCGATCCAGCTCGCCCTGCCACCAGCGCCAGCCAGCAGCCTCGCGCGCGTGCAGCCACGCCAGGTAAGGCTCGACCAGGGCTTCGAAGCTGGCCAGGAAAGGCAGCAGGTCGGACTCGCTGTGCGGCGACGCCTCCTGCTCTTCCTGGGCAGCCTGGTGCAATCGCAGGCGGTCGGGGGCCTGGCCCTGCCCAGGCTCGCGGCCCTGATGAAAGCGCCACAGCACGGCGTGCAACCAGTTGCCATAGTCGCGCTTGGCCAGCTCGCGGTCCAACTCCTCAGCCTCGCCGAGGCCCAGGAGCACGCGGCTGTAGAACCGGTAGGGACAGGCCCGCAGGGCTTCGACCGCGCTGGCGCTGAGTGCCTCGGGCCAGCGCGACGGCGCCTGGGGCAAGGGTTGCCGCACCGGCTGGAGCAGCATCCGGCGCCGCGGCAACGCCGGCTGGGCCTGAGGCAGCGGTCGTGGCGGGCGGGCCGAGGCCCACGCCAGGCGCAACCTCTCGACCAGCGGGCTGGCGCCGAGCGGCTCGCTGCCCTCGGCCAGGCGCCTCAGCAGCGTGACGCGGGGCTGTCGCAGCAGCTGGGCGAATGCCAGCGTCTCGCGTGCGCGCTGCTCGGTCAGGCCCTCAATGCCCAGCGCGCTGGCCAGCACCGGGGGGATCAGCTCGGCCTGTGGCTCGGAGGCGCCGAGCCGGCGCTCGTCGGTGCCAGCGAAGACGACGGCAGCGAAGGGCCGCAGCAGCGCCCGCGCCAAAGGCGTGATGACGACACGGGCGGTGCCGTCGTGCGGGGGCACGAAGCTGGCCTCTGCGAGCACCTCGTCGATCCAGGCCACGAAGTCGTCCAGCGCCAGCGTCGACTGGCGGGCCAGCGCCAGCCAGTCGGGCGCCTGCGAGGCCGGCGGCTCCAGCCGCAGCGCGAGCAGCACCGCGCGGCCGGCGGCGTCGTCGCGCCAACGCCCCGCCTCGGCGGGGTCAGCCAGGCAGAGTGCGGCAAGCTGCTGCGTCCAGGCATGCAGCGTGCGGCGGCGCTCGCCCAGCAAGGGCGCCAGACGCTGCTGGGCGGCCTGCCACAAGGCGTCCGAGCGCGCGATCGCCGCCTCGTTCAGACGGCGCCCGCGCCAGCGCGCCTCCAGCCAGACAAGGGCTTCGGGGTCGGAGAGGCCGAGCAGGTCGTCCTTCAGCCAGTCCAGTCGCTGATCGGCTGCGCCTGCGTCGTTGCGGCCCGGGCGCAGGCCCTGTGCTGCACGCAGCAGCGCGACCAGACGGGCGGCGGCACGGGTCGTCGACAAGCGCCAGCCGGTGTCGTCGATCACCGGCACGCCAAAGCGCTCCAGCAGGGCCCGCACACGGCGTGTGCCTTCGCGGTCCTGCGCGACGAGGCCGACCTGGCCAGCCCCGGCCGCCAGCTCGGCCAGCACCTGAGCACAGGCGGCCTGGGCCTCGGTCTCGGCATCGGCGCACCGCACCTCGGCAGGTGGCTCTTGCGCCAGGGAGAGCACGAAGGGCGCCTCGAGGGGCGGATCGGCATCGAGCCGCAGGCACGGCGTGCCTTGCGCTGCGGCCTCGGCCAGCAGCGCCTCGGCCAGCGGGTCGGCGCCGCCGGCGCGCAACACCACCCAGGCCGAGGGGCGGCAGCGTCGCAGCGCGTCGGCATCGCTGGAGGCGTCGCTCGCAGCCCACTCGAGGGCGATGCGGGCCAGGGCGCGCTCGACCCCACCCGGCCCGCTGCCACCCGACAGAGCCGTGCGTGCATCGGCCCACCTGCCCGGCCGATGCGACGGCGGCTGGCAGGCGGCCGCAGCCTGCAGCGACTGGGCACAGCGCACCAAGGCATCGACACCCTGGCGAAAGGCACGCGGGTCTTCGCGCGCCCACTCGGCACCGCCGGGCTGCTCGCGCATCCACTGCGCCGCCTGCAGGCGGTTCAGCACGGCATCCTGCCCGGGCCCTGTGCCTGCCGAGCGCGGGCCGAGTTGGGCCCTCAGCGTCGCGAGCGTCTCGACGCGAGGCTGCCAGCCGCCGCCCGCGGCCGCCAGCGCTTGACGCGCGGGCGCGAGCAGCGCGGCATAGGGCAGCAGCCACACCGCGTCGCGCAGATCGGCCTGCTGACGCGACGCCCAGGCCTGCAGCGCACGGGCGGCAGTCAACCACCACGCGGCATCGGCGGCCCCATGTGGAAGAGAAATGGAATCGGGTACTCGGATCATGGGCGATGGCGCATCCGAAGCACCTGTTGCGCACAGGGCCACGGGCGCCGGCACGGCGGCGGGCCAGCAGGCTTTATGTCAGAATCATTGTGCCCGGCCTGCACCGTCGTGCACGAGGCGCACCGACGCCGCAGCCGGCCGCAGACGACGCCCGCGAAACCCCCTTGATTCACGCTGTGCAAGCAGCATCTGGCGCCACCCGTGCCAGTCTTCGAGACCGGATCCGTACGCGCTTTTCCGCCCGCCGAGGCTTTCCCCAAGGACTTTTCATGAGCAGCGAATTGATCAAGCACATTTCAGACGCCTCGTTCGAGGCCGATGTCCTCCAGTCTGACAAGCCGGTGCTGGTGGACTACTGGGCCGAGTGGTGCGGCCCGTGCAAGATGATCGCGCCCATCCTGGACGAGACCGCCAAGGAATATGGCGAGCGACTGCAGATCGCGAAGATGAACGTCGACGACAACCGCGACGTGCCGGCGAAGTTCGGCATCCGCGGCATCCCGACACTCATGCTGTTCAAGGGCGGCCAGCTCGCCGCCACCAAGGTCGGCGCCCTGTCGAAGGCGCAGTTGACTGCCTTCCTCGACGGCCATCTATAATCTTGGCCTGACGCATCGGGCGCGTCGGCCTCACCGGCCTCGCCCCGATGCCAATGAACAGGCTCCAAGGCCACGGCGCCCACGGTCTTTCGACCTTCAGGCGCGCCGAATCCCGGCCCCAAGCTCCCGACCCCACTTTCGATTCGCGGTAAGCGCCCTTCAAGCGCCGGTGAACTGCCGGCCAGGGTTCTGCCGATCCGGCTCGACGCAGAAAACGCGCGCGGCCGCTTTCCCCTAGGGTGTTTGTCGATGCATCTGTCAGAACTCAAGGCGCTCCACGTCTCCGCCCTCATCCAGATGGGCGAGGAACTGGAGATCGACAACGTCTCGCGCCTGCGCAAGCAGGAGCTGATGTTCGCGATCATGAAAAAGCGCGCCAAGGCCGGCGAGCAGGTCTTCGGCGATGGCGTGCTGGAAGTGCTGCCCGACGGCTTCGGCTTCCTGCGTTCGATCGACACCAGCTACATGGCGTCGACCGACGACATCTACCTGTCGCCCAGCCAGATCCGCCGCTTCAACCTGCACACCGGCGACCTGATCGAAGGCGAGGTGCGGGTGCCGAAGGACGGCGAGCGCTACTTCGCGCTGGTCAAGGTCGACCGCGTGAACGGCCTGACGCCCGAGGAGAACAAGCACAAGATCATGTTCGAGAACCTGACGCCGCTCTTCCCGAAAGAGGCGTTCAAGCTCGAGCGTGATGCGTTCAAGGGCGAAGAGAACATCACCGGCCGCATCATCGACCTGATCGCGCCCATCGGCAAAGGCCAGCGCGCCCTGCTCGTCGCCCAGCCGAAGACCGGCAAAACGGTCATGATGCAGCACCTGGCGCACGCGATCGTTGCCAACCACCCGGACGTGCACCTGATCGTGCTGCTGGTCGACGAGCGGCCCGAGGAAGTGACCGAAATGCTGCGCACCGTGCGTGGCGAGGTCATCAGCTCGACCTTCGACGAGCCGGCCGCCCGCCACGTACAGGTCGCCGAGATGGTGATCGAGCGCGCCAAGCGCCTGGTCGAGCTCAAGAAGGACGTGGTGATCCTGCTGGACTCGATCACCCGCCTGGCCCGCGCCTACAACAACGTGCTGCCCAGCTCCGGCAAGGTGCTGACCGGCGGTGTCGACGCCAACGCGCTGCAGCGCCCGAAGCGCTTCTTCGGTGCCGCGCGCAATGTCGAGGAAGGCGGCTCGCTGACCATCATCGGCACGGCGCTCATCGACACCGGCTCGCGCATGGACGAGGTGATCTACGAGGAGTTCAAGGGCACCGGCAACTGCGAGATCCACCTGGATCGCCGCATGGCCGAGAAGCGCGTCTATCCGTCGATCCTGATCAACAAGTCGGGCACGCGGCGCGAAGAACTGCTGATGAAGCCCGAGATCCTCCAGAAGACCTGGATCCTGCGCAAACTCATCTACCCGATGGACGAGATCGAGGCGATGGAGTTCATGCTCGACAAGATGAAGGCGAGCAAGACCAACCTCGACTTCTTCGACATGATGCGCCGGGGCGGCTAAGCCCAGGTTTCAGCTATAATGAGCGGTTTTCCGCCCTGGGTAACACCAGTAGGTAAGTGCGTGTGCATGGTGCACCGTGGCTGCCATTGAATACAGCGAGAGGTTTGCGCCATGAAAGAAGGCATCCACCCCAACTACCGCGAAGTCTGCTTCGTGGACCTGTCCAACGGCTTCAAGTTCGTGACGCGCTCGTGCGCGCAGACCAAGGAAACCGTCAAGATGGACGACGGCCGCGAACTGCCGCTGTTCAAGCTGGAAACCACCAGCGAGTCGCACCCCTTCTATACCGGCCAGCAAAAGAGCATCGACACGCTGGGTGGCCGCGTCGAGAAGTTCCGCAACAAGTTTGCGCGCGTCGGCCTCAAGAAGTGATCTCGCGGGCTTTCGCCCCGACACCATTGACCGCAAAGGCAGCCTACCCGGCTGCCTTTTGTTTTTCCGCTGCTTAAGCAAATTCCCCGCGGCGCACCGTCGCGCCGCCTTGGCATGATGCCGCCGGTGAACCAGCCCAACCCTGCCCTCGTGACCCAACGTGCGGCCGAGCGCCTTCCGCGCATCGCGCTGCTGCTGTTCTGTGCGGCTTACCTGCTGCCAGGCCTCTTCGGGCGCGACCCCTGGCGCAACGCCGACCTGACGGCATTCGGGACGATGCTCAGCATCGCCGAAGGGCGCAGCCCCTGGTGGGCACCAACGCTCGGTGACCTGGCGGCCGAAACGGCCTTGCTGCCTCACTGGCTGGGCGCGGTCTTCATCAAGCTGCTGGGCCCTTTGCTCGATCCGGCCCTGGCCGCTCGCCTGCCCTTTGCCGTCCTGCTGGCCGTGACGCTGGCGCTGGTCTGGTATGCCATGTTTCACCTCGCGCGCACAGAGGCCGCCCAGCCGGTCCCCTTCGCCTTTGGTGGCGAGGCCGACCCGGTGGACTACGCCCGTGCGCTCGCCGACGGCGCCTTGCTGGCCATCATCGCCACCCTCGGCCTGCTGCAGCTCGGCCACGAGACCACGCCGGAGCTGATGCAACTGAGCGAGGTGGCACTGCTGTTGTGGGCGCTTGCCGCCGCTCCCCATCGCTCCTGGGCGGTGCGCGCTGCGCTGCTGCTGGCCCTGCCCGCGCTTGCCAGCAGCGGCGCCCCGAGCATGGCCGTGGCACTGGGTGTCCTGGCCTTGGCGGTCACGGCGCGCTCCAGCTACCCCGAAGCCCGCGCCCTCTGGCCCTGGCTGCTGGCGTCGCTGGCGCTGGCGATCGGCACGGCCACCGTACTGGAAGCCTGGCAATCGCGCCTCGTCGAGCCCAGCCCGGCGGGCACCGCCCGGCTGCTGCTGTGGTTCACCTGGCCGGTCTGGCCGCTGGCGCTCTGGACGCTCTGGCGCTGGCGCCGCCAGTGGCGTCGCCGGCACATCGCACTGCCGCTGGCCACGGTGGTGGTGGCCGTCGCCAGCTCGGTGGCAATGGGTGGCTCAGATCGCGCGCTGATGCTGGCCACGCCGGGGCTGGCGGTGCTGGCAGCGTTTGCGCTGCCCACGCTCAAGCGAAGCGCCGGGGCGCTCATCGACTGGTTTTCGATCTTCTTCTTCAGCCTGGCTGCGCTGGCGGTTTGGGTCATCTACCTGTCGATGCACACCGGCACGCCCGCCAAGCCGATGGCCAATATCCTGCGCCTCGCACCGGGCTTCGTACCGACTTTCTCCGTCATCGCCTTGGCCGCAGCCGCCATCGGCACGGTGGCCTGGCTGTGGCTGGTGCGCTGGCGGACCTCGCGCCATCGACACCCCTTGTGGAAGAGCCTGGTGCTCCCGGCCAGCGGCGTCGCGCTGGCGTGGTTGCTGACCATGACACTGCTGCTTCCGCCGCTGGATTTCGGCCGCAGTCCGCGCCCGCTGATGGACCTCGTGAACCGCCACATTCCGCACGGCGCCTGCATTCGAGCACCCGGCATGAGCCGGGCCCAGGTTGCTGCACTGGAAGTGTTCGGCGAGCACCGGGTGCGCACCTCCAGCCAGGTGCCGGCGGTCGAGCCCGATGGGCTCGGCCGATGCCCGCATCTCGTCTTCGTCTCGCGCGGCAGCGAGGCACCGGCGGTGCCCGCCGGCTGGGTGCTGGAGGCCCGCCTCAGGCGGCCGGGCGAGCGCAGCGAGCAGACTCTGATCTACCGGCGCGCATCGGCTCGCTGAGGCGGGCCGCGGGAAGGGCCGGGCCGGGCCGGATCAGGGTTGCAGTGCCAGCCGGGCCGCAGGCGCCCGCACACGTGCAGCCGGCAGCACGAGCGTGAAGCTGGAGCCCTGCCCCACGGTGCTCTCGATGGACAAGGCGCCCGCGTGACGCTGCACCACGTGCTTGACGATGGCCAGCCCGAGCCCCGTGCCGCCGGTGTCGCGGGAACGGCTGCCATCGACGCGGTAGAAGCGCTCCGTCAGGCGAGGCAGATGTTCGGCTGCAATGCCCGGGCCGCTGTCGCGCACGCGGATCTCGCCGCTGCCATCGTCGCGCCGGTGCCAGGCGACCGATATCCGGCCGGCTTCAGGGGTGTAGCGCACCGCGTTGCTGACCAGGTTGGTGACCGCACTCAGCAGCTCGGACTCGTTGCCCGCGAGTTCCACCGCCTCTCCCCAGTCGAAGCTCAGCTCGTGCCGGCCGCCGGACAGACCGCGCGCATCCAGCTCTACGGCAGCCCCCAGGCGGGCGAGCGGCAGCCAGGTGTCCGCCGGCGGCCTCGGGCTGCCCTCCAGGCGGGCCAGCGTCAGCAGGTCACCAACGAGCGATTGCATGCGCTGGGTCTGCTGCCCCATCAGCGCCAGCACCCGCTTGCGTTCGACCTCGGACAGCGGCAGGTTGGTCAGCGTCTCGACGAAACCCGCCACCACCGTCAGCGGCGTGCGGATCTCGTGCGACACATTGGCGACGAAGTCGCGCCGCATTGCGTCCGAGCGCTCGCGCTCGGTGATGTCCTGCGTCAGCACGAGCCGCTGGCGGTCTCCGTAGGGCCGGACGATGACGGACAACAACCCGCGCCCGCCGGGTTGGGGGATCTGCACCGGCTGCTCTGCCCGCGACTGCAGCAAGGCGACAAAGGCCGGCGCCCGCACGAGGTTGGTCACCCGCTGGCGAAGGTCACGCTGACGGTCCAGGCCGAGGTGATCGGCAGCAATGTGGTTGCACCACTCGATCTGCTCGCTCGCGTCCAGCAGCATCACGCCGTTCGGAGAGGCCTCGATCGCCGAGAGGAACTGTGCGAGGCGGTTGCGCTCGTGGTCCGTCGCCCTTTCGCGCGCCCGCAAAGCGCGCTCGACACGGGTGGCCAACTCGCCCCAGAAGCCGCGCATGGGCGGCGGTGCCGAAGCCACCGACTCGCTGAGCCAGCGGAGCACACGATGTCCACGCACCAGGTCCATGCCTGTGACCAGCGCCACCGCGACCACCACGCCGGCCACGGTGCCGGTCAGCGTGAGCCCGGTGGCATCGCCCAGCAGGTTCCCCAACAGGCCGCCGGACAACGCCAGCATGACCGTCAGCAGGACCCGCAGCCAGAGCCAGGACATTCAGTGCTCTCCTGCCACGCTGCGGCGGGGCAGCCCCGTCACGCCGCGGAAGCCACCGCCTGCTGGCTGAGGCGATAGCCGGCACCGCGCACGGTCTCGATCATCGAGGCGCAGCGTGCCGGCAGCAGGGCCTCGCGCAGGCGCTTGACGTGCACATCGACCGTCCGCTCCTCGATGAACACGTGGTCGCCCCAGACGCGGTCCAGCAGCTGGGCACGGCTGTGCACCCGCTCGGGGTGGGTCATGAAGAAATGCAGCAGGCGGAACTCGGTGGGCCCGAGCTTCAGGTCGACTCCCTGGCGGCTGACGCGCCGGGTCGACGGATCGAGCCGCAGGCCACCGACCTCGACCACCGTGTCCAATGCCTCGGGCACCCGGCGGCGCAGCACCGCGCGGATGCGCGCCAGCAGCTCCTGGGTCGAGAAGGGCTTGGTGAGGTAGTCGTCGGCGCCGGCATCGAGGCCCGCGACCTTGTCCGTTTCATCGGCCCGCGCAGTGAGCATGATGACGGGCAGCTCGCGGGTTCGGGCGTCGGCGCGCCAGCGGCGGGCGAGCGCCACGCCGGTCTGGCCGGGCAGCATCCAGTCGAGCAGCACCAGGTCGGGCAGCACGGCATCGACCGCCACGGTGGCCTGCTCGGCGTTTTCGGCCAGCGTCACTTCGAAGCCGGCATGGCGCAGGTTGATCGCGATGAGTTCGGCGATGGCCGATTCGTCTTCGACCACGAGCACGGTGGGCATGTAGGTTCTCCCTTCGTCCTGGAGGTGCGGGTCTCAATTGCGCGTCAGGGCGATCGACTCGACCGTCTCGACAGGGTTGTGGCGTACGTCGCGGCCCTTGACGATGTAGATGATCTGCTCGGCCAAATTCTTGGCATGGTCGCCCACGCGCTCGATGGCCTTGGCCACGAAGACCAGGTCGATCGATGCCGAGATCGTTCGCGGGTCCTCCATCATGTAGGTGATGAGCTTGCGCATGAGGCCGTCGAATTCGGCATCGATCTGGTTGTCGTTCTTGATCACGTCCAGCGCCTGCACCGTGTCCAGCCGGGCAAAGGCATCGAGCGCCTTGCGCAAGGATGTGGTGGCCAGGCTGGCCTCGAACGACACGTCCCCCACCGGCAGCCTCAGCCGGCTGAAGACGCCGGTGTTGATCAGGCGCTGCACGGTGCGGGCAATACGGGCCGCCTCGTCGCCCACGCGCTCGAGGTTGCCGATGGTCTTGCTGATGGCGATCAGCAGGCGCAGGTCGCGCGCGGTGGGCTGGCGGCGGGCGATGATGGCCGACAGGTCGGCATCGATGTCGACTTCGAGCTGGTTGACCCGCTCCTCCATCTGCAGCACCTGGGTGGCCGTTTCGGCGCTGAAGTTGGTCAGCGCATAGATGGCCTGGGCCACCTGCGCCTCGACCAGGCCGCCCATTTCGAGCACTCGGGTGGAGACGCCGCTCAGCTCGGCGTCGAATTGGGTCGAGAGGTGCTTGTCGGTCATGTCTTCGGTCCTTCCCTGGCCGTCAGCCGAAGCGGCCGGTGATGTAGTCTTCGGTGTCCTTCTTCTGCGGCTTCATGAAGAGGTCCCGCGTCGGCCCGAACTCGATCAGGTCGCCCAGGTACATGTAGGCGGTGTAGTCCGACACCCGTGCCGCCTGCTGCATGTTGTGGGTGACGATGACGACCGTGTAGTCGGTCTTCAACTCGTGGATGAGCTCCTCGACCTTGCCGGTGGAGATCGGGTCGAGCGCCGAGCAGGGCTCGTCGAGCAGCAACACCTCCGGCTTGATGGCGATGCCGCGCGCGATGCACAGGCGCTGCTGCTGCCCCCCGGACAAGCCCGAGCCGCTCTGGCCCAACTTGTCCTTCACTTCGTTCCACAGCGCCGCCTTCTTCAGCGCCCACTCGACCCGCTCGTCCATCTCGACTCGCGACAGGTTCTCGAACAGTTTCACACCGAAGGCGATGTTGTCGTAGATCGACATCGGAAACGGCGTGGGCTTCTGGAAGACCATGCCGACCTTTGCGCGGATCAGCGACACGTCGAGCCTGCGGTCCAGCACGTTCTCGCCGTCGACCAGGATCTCACCCTCGGCCCGCTGCTCGGGGTAGAGCTCGAACATGCGGTTGAAGGTGCGCAGCAGCGTGGACTTGCCACAGCCGGAAGGGCCGATGAAGGCAGTCACCTTCTTCTCTGGGATGTTCAGGTTGATGTGCTTGAGCGCGTGGAAGCTGCCGTAGTAGAAGTTCAGGTCGCGCACGGCGATCTTGGCCTTCTCGGTCACGGGAAACTCGACTTTGGCGTCCATGACGGGGTGCCTTTGCAGAAGGTCAGTGCTTGGCGCGGAAGATCACCCGCGCAAGGATGTTCAGGGCGAGTACGCCGAGCGTGATCAGGAACACGCCGGCCCAGGCCAGCTGTTGCCAGTTCTCGTAGGGGCTCATCGCGAACTTGAAGATGGTCACCGGCAGGCTCGCCATCGGCGCGGAAAGGTCGGATGTCCAGAACTGGTTCGACAGGGCGGTGAAGAGCAGCGGCGCGGTCTCCCCGGACACACGGGCCAGCGCCAGCAGAACGCCGGTGACGACACCGGCCCGGGCGGCCTTCAGCGTGATGGACAGGATCACCTTCCACTTCGGCGTGCCCAGGGCGTAGGCTGCTTCACGCAGCGCATGCGGGACGAGGCTGAGCATGTTCTCGGTGGTGCGGATGACGACCGGGATCACGATCAACGCCAGCGCCAGCACGCCCGCCCAGCCCGAGAAGGACTTGAAACGAGACACCACCACCGCATAGATGAACAGGCCGATCACGATCGACGGCGCTGACAGCAGGATGTCGTTGATGAACTGGGTCGTGCGGCCCAGCCAGCTGCGCTGCCCGTACTCGGCCAGATAGATGCCGGCCATGATGCCCACCGGCGTGCCGATCAGTGTCGCCAGACCGACCATCACCAGCGAACCGAAGATCGCATTGGCCAAGCCGCCGGTCTCAGCCTGGGGCGGCGGGGTCATTTCGGTGAAGACCGCCCAGCTCAGGCCACCCAGGCCCAGGTGCACGGTTTCGTAGAGGATCCAGATCAGCCAGAACACGCCGAAAGCCATGGCCCCGAGAGACAGGGTCAGCGCCACCACGTTCACCCGCTTGCGGCGACGGTGCATGGCCAGGCGCGCGGGGTCGAGGGTCGTCAGGGTGGTGCTCATGACTTGCTCCCTTCGCTCTTCTTGAGCCGGGCCAGCAGGATCTTGGAAAACGCCAGCACCACGAAGGTGATGAAGAACAACACCAGGCCGAGGTAGATCAGTGAAGCCTGGTGCAGGCCCTCGCCCGCCTCAGCGAATTCATTGGCCAGCGCCGACGTGATGCTGTTGGCCGCCTCGAAGAGCGACAGCGAGTCCAACTGGTTCATGTTGCCGATCACGAAGGTGACCGCCATGGTCTCGCCCAGCGCCCGCCCGAGACCCAGCATGATGCCGCCGACCACGCCGGTCTTGGTGTAGGGAAGCACCACGTTCCAGACCACCTCCCAGGTGGTCGAGCCCAGGCCGTAAGCCGACTCCTTCAGCATCGGCGGCGTGACCTCGAACACGTCGCGCATCACCGAAGCGATGAAGGGGATGATCATGATGGCCAGGATGATGCCGGCCGACAACAGCCCGATGCCCACCGGCGGGCCGGAGAACAGCGCGCCGAGCACAGGCACACCCTTGAACAGGCCCTGCAGCGGTTGCTGCACGTAGGTGGCCAGCAGCGGGCCGAAGACGAGCAGGCCCCACATGCCATAGACGATGGACGGCACGGCCGCCAGCAGCTCGATGGCCACGCCCAACGGCCTCTTGAGCCACTGCGGCGACAGCTCGGTCAGAAAAAGCGCGATGCCGAAGCTGACCGGCACCGCGATCAGCAGCGCGATGAACGAAGTCATCAGCGTGCCGTAGATCATCACCAGGCCGCCGTAGCGGTCCTGCACGGGATCCCACTCGCTGCGCCAAAGGAAGCTGAGGCCGTATTCCTTGATGGCCGGCGCTGCGCCAGCGACCAGGGAGAGCAGGATGCCCAGCAGCAACGCCAGGGTCAGCCAGGCAGCGCCGTGGGCGGCCAGGGCAAACAGCCGGTCGGCCCAGGGGGCGCGCACCGTACGCCCACCCGGGCGCCCCGCCGGAGACGTTCTTTCCATGGGCAGTTCGTTGGCTAGGGGGCTGGCCGGCAGTGTAGCGGTCACCTGGTGCTCCTTCCGCGAAGCTGGTCTGTTCGTGCGAAGGGCCCCTCCCGGGGCCCGTGCATGACAGCGCCTGGTTCCTGGGTGATTACTTGAGCGCGACCGGCTTGCCGGCAGCGTCCTTGACCTCGCCCCATTGCTTTTGCACCAGGCCCTTCACGCTGTCGGGCAGCGGCACATACTCGAGCTCGGCGGCCATCTTGTCGCCGTTGCCGAAGGCCCAGCCGAAGAACTTCAACGAAGCCGCGGCCTGCTCAGGCTTGGCCTGAACCTTGTGCATCAGGATGAAAGTGGCGCCGGTCAGCGGCCACGACTCCTTCCCCGGCTGCTCGGTCAGCACCTGGTAGAAGGTCTTGGCCCAGTCGGCGTTCGCGGCGGCCGCCTTGAAGTTGACATCGTCCGGTGCCACGAAGTTGCCGTCCTTGTTCTTCATCAGCACGTGGGACATCTTGTTCTGCTTGGCGTAGGCGTACTCGACGTATCCGATCGAGTTCGGCAGCCGCTGCACGTAGGAGGCCACGCCTTCGTTACCCTTGCCGCCCGCGCCGGTGGGCCAGTTCACCGCCGTGCCTTCACCCACCTTGGCCTTCCATTCGGCGTTCACCTTGCTCAGGTAGTTCGTGAAGATGAAGCTGGTGCCCGAGCCATCGGCGCGGCGAACGACCGCGATGTCGGTGTCCGGTAGCGCGACACCGGCGTTGAGCGCGGCGATCGAGGCGTCGTTCCACTTGGTGACCTTGCCCAGGTAGATGTCGCCCAGCACCTGGCCGGTGAGCTTGAGCTGGCCCGGGTTGATGCCCTTGACGTTGATCACAGGCACCACACCGCCGATCACGGTGGGGAACTGGAACAGGCCGTCGGCAGCCAGTTCCTCGTCCTTCAGCGGCATGTCCGAAGCGCCGAAGTCGACCGTCTTCGACTTGATCTGCTTGATGCCAGCGCCAGAGCCGACGGATTGGTAGTTGATCCGGGCGCCGCTGGCCTTGTTGTACGCGTCGGCCCACTTGGCGTAGACGGGGGCCGGGAACGACGCGCCGGCACCGGTCACGTCCTGGGCAAAAGCGACGTTGGCCAATGCCATCGAGGCGGCACCGATCCAGAGCGGGCGAATCAGGGAGGTCAGCATGTCTTTCAACCTTTCATGTGCGAGGCTCCGGCTTGCCGGGCCGCACACATGCGCGCACGCCCCTGGCTGACCGGCTGCCTGGCACTGTAGAAAGCTTGTGTGACAGCCGCATGACGAACCAGCGCCGCGACGAATTCACGTCACACTGTCGTCACGAATCCGTCACGCGGGACTGCGGGCCGCCTCCGCCAGGCGTTCCGCCTGGTTGCGCGCGGTATCGGCGTCCTGGGCCTCGACCATCACGCGCAGCACCGGCTCGGTGCCGGACGGACGGATCAGTACGCGGCCCTGCCGGCCCAGCCCCGCCTTGACCGCCTCGATCTCGGCAGCGAGGCGGCTGTTGCGCGTCCAGTCTGCGCCGTCAGCCAGGCGCACATTGATCATGGTCTGCGGGAACAGGGTCACCTCGGCCAACAGTTCGGCCAGGCTGCGCCCGCTCCGCTGGACCGCCTGCAGCACCTGCAACGCGCTCACAATGCCGTCACCCGTGCTGTGCTTGTCCAGCGCCAGCAGATGGCCTGAGCTTTCGCCCCCCAGCAGCCACCCTTGCCGGCCCAGCTCCTCCAGCACATGGCGGTCGCCAACCTTGGCCCGCACCAGCGCGATCCCCTTTTCGCCGAGAGCGACCTCGATCGCCATATTGGTCATCAGCGTGCCCACGACACCCGTCACGTCCTCGCCCTGCGCGCGGCGGTCCATCGCCATCAGGTAGAGCAGTTCGTCACCGTTGTAGAGGCGCCCGTCGGCGTCCACCAGTTGGAGGCGGTCGGCGTCGCCATCGAGGGCAATGCCGTAGTCGGCGCCGTGTTCCTTGACCGCCACCACCAGCGCCTCTGGCGCCGTCGCGCCGAAGCCGGCATTGATGTTCGTGCCATTGGGCGCGCAGCCGATGCTGACCACCTCGGCGCCGAGCTCGTGGAAGACTTCCGGCGCCACTTGGTAGGCCGCGCCATGGGCTGCGTCGACGACCAGCTTCAGGCCCTTGAGCGTCAGCTCCCCGCTGACGGTGGCCTTGCAGAATTCAACGTACCGGCCCTGAGCGTCGCCCAGCCGACGCGCACGGCCCAGGCGGGCCGAATCCACCCATTGCGGAGGCTCGGCGAGCGCAGCCTCGACAGCCAGCTCCCATTCGTCCGGCAACTTCTCGCCCTTGGCCGAAAAGAACTTGATGCCGTTGTCGGGGTAAGCGTTGTGCGAGGCGCTGATGACCACGCCCAGGTCAAGACGCAGGGCGCGGGTAAGGTAGGCCACACCAGGGGTAGGCAGCGGGCCGGTCAGCAGGACATCGACCCCGGCCGACGCGAAGCCCGCCTCCAGCGCCGCTTCCATCATGTAGCCGGAGATGCGCGTGTCCTTGCCGATCAGCACCGCTGGCGAACGCTGCCGGCCCCGCTTCTGCAGTCCTTGCTGGAGGACGCGACCGACCGCATGACCCAGACGCAGGGCGAAGTCGGGGGTGATGGGCGGCTGGCCCACTGTGCCTCGGATGCCGTCAGTGCCGAAATATTGGCGTGTCATGAGAGTCGCTCCTCTTCAGATTCTTGTGTTTTCCAACGAGTCAGCCCGTGGCGCGCCGAGGCCAGCCGCATTCCAGACCGTCAGTGCATCCACCGTGGCTGCGACGTCATGCACGCGCACCACGCGAGCCCCCCGCGCCACCGCAGCCAGGGCCGCGCCCACGCTGGCCGCAAGACGCTTGCCCACCGGCCTGCCGGTGAGTTGACCGAGGGTGCCCTTGCGCGACCAACCCACGAGCAGCGGGCGGCCCAATGCCAGCAAGGCCTGCTGGCGCGCGAAGATCGCCAGGTTGTGCTCCTGGGTCTTGCCGAAGCCGTAGCCAGGGTCCAGCACGATTCGCTCAGCGTCGATGCCGGCGCCGGAACACACCTTCAGACGCTCACCGAGGAAGCCGAGAACCTCCGCCACGACATCCCCGCCGTAGCTCGGCGCCTGCTGCATCGTTGCCGGTTCGCCTTGCATGTGCATCAGGCATATGCCCGCCCGCGGGTGGGCGGCGACGGCGGCCAACGCCCCCGGCCATCGCACTGCGCGCACATCGTTGATGATGTCAGCCCCAGCGCTCAGCACCGCCTCGATCACCTCCGGCCGGCTCGTGTCGACGGACACCGGCATCCCGAGCGTGGCCGCGTAGCGCACCACGGGCAATACGCGCGACAGTTCAAGCTCCAGAGGTGGAGGCTGCGAGTTCGGTCGGGTCGACTCACCACCAATGTCCAGGATGTCTGCGCCCTCCGCCAGCAGGCGATCGCAGTGCCGGCATGCCAACTCGGCAGTGGCGTGTTGACCACCGTCAGAGAAGGAGTCGCTCGTCACGTTCACGATGCCCATCACCAGGGGGCGGGCGCCGAGGTCCAGGGCAAACCGGCTGGTCTGCCAGATGAGCGGGGTCAATGCGGGCGTTGGCACCGGGGGATCGAGCTGGCGTCGCTGTACCACAAGCACAACGGGGCCAACTGGCCCCGTTGTCGGTCGCGGCAGGTCGAAGACTCAGGCGGCGGCCGGCGCGCTGTCCGGGTTGACCGGCGGCGTGGTGCCGCTGCCAGAGCGGTTGGCTGAAGGGCTCCAGTCCTTGGGAGGACGCGGAGGCTTGCCGTTCATGATGTCATCGACCTGATCGGCATCGATGGTTTCCCATTCCAGCAGTGCCTTGGCCATGGCGTGCATCTTGTCCTGGTTGTCCTCGATGAGCTTGCGGGCGATCGCATACTGGTCGTCGATGATGCGGCGGACTTCGGCGTCGACCTTGCGCATCGTCTCTTCGGAGACGTTGGTCGTCTTGGTGACCGAACGGCCGAGAAAGACTTCACCCTCGTTCTCGGCGTAGACCATGGGGCCAAGCGAGTCGGTCATGCCATAGCGCATCACCATGTCGCGGGCGATCTGGGTTGCACGCTCGAAGTCGTTGCTGGCGCCGGTGGTCATCTGGCCCATGAACACCTCTTCCGCGATCCGACCGCCGAAGAGCATCGAGATGGTGCTCAGCATGCGGATCTTGTCGATGCTGTAGCGGTCCTTCTCAGGCAGCGAGACGGTGACTCCCAGCGCGCCCCCGCGCGGGATGATGGTCACCTTGTGCACCGGGTCGAGCTTGGGCAGCAGCCGGCCGATCAAGGCATGGCCGGATTCGTGGTAGGCCGTGTTCTTGCGCTCTTCCTCGTCCATCACCATGGACTTGCGCTCCGTGCCCATGATGATCTTGTCCTTGGCACGCTCGAAGTCGATCATCTCGACCACGCGGCCATTGCGGCGGGCGGCGAACAGCGCCGCCTCATTGACCAGGTTGGCCAGGTCCGCGCCCGAGAAGCCAGGCGTGCCGCGGGCGATGATGTCAGCCTTGACGTCGCCGCCCACAGGCACCTTGCGCATGTGCACGTTCAGGATCTGCTCGCGCCCGCGAATGTCGGGCAGCGTCACATAGACCTGACGGTCGAAGCGGCCCGGGCGCAGCAGCGCAGGGTCGAGGATGTCGGGCCGGTTGGTGGCCGCCATCACGATCACGCCGAGGTTGGTCTCGAAGCCGTCCATCTCGACGAGCATCTGGTTCAGTGTCTGCTCGCGTTCGTCGTTCCCACCGCCCAAGCCGGCGCCACGGTGGCGGCCGACGGCGTCGATCTCGTCAACGAAGATGATGCAGGGCGCACTCTTCTTGGCCTGCTCGAACATGTCGCGCACTCGGGCAGCGCCCACGCCAACGAACATCTCGACGAAGTCGGAGCCCGAGATCGAGAAGAACGGCACCTTCGCCTCACCGGCGATGGCCTTGGCCAGAAGGGTCTTGCCGGTGCCCGGGGGGCCGACCAGCAGCACGCCGCGCGGAATGCGGCCACCCAGCTTCTGGAACTTCTGCGGGTCTTTGAGAAAGTCGACCAGTTCCTTGACCTCTTCCTTGGCTTCGTCGCACCCTGCGACGTCGGCAAAGGTCGTGGAGTTGTTGGCCTCGTCGAGCATGCGAGCCTTGCTCTTGCCGAAGCTGAAGGCGCCACCCTTGCCGCCGCCCTGCATCTGGCGCATGAAGTAGATCCAGACACCGATCAGCAACAGCATCGGGCCCCAGGACAGCAGCAGCGTCTGCAGCAGCGAGGGCTCTTCGTCGGGTTTGCCGGACACCTGCACGCCGTACTTCATCAAGTCGCCCACCATCCACAGGTCGCCGGGCGACGAAATGGTGAAGACCTGACCATCGGACGGGGTGACCTTGAGGGTCCGCCCTTGCACCTCGACGCGCTTGATGCGCCCTTGCTTCGCATCTTCCATGAACTGGGTGTAGGTCACCGGTTCATTGGAGCGTGGCTTGTCGAACTGCTTGAAGACGGTGAACAGCACCAAGGCGATCACCAGCCAGACGGCGACCTTCGAAATCCACTGATTGTTCACCGCGGTTCCTTTGCGAGATTCAGTCGGGTTGCGCAAGCGGATGAAACCACCTGCCACCTCCGGCATATAGGGTTGATTCTAGTCGACTCAATACCCCGGCATCCTGACAGGGCCTGTTGAGGGGTCAAAGACGCCAGAGCCCTCTGATCAGCCGCTTTTTCAGCCCTTTTGGCTGAATCCGAGCTCGAGTCAGGGTCTTTTGAGACCGATTCCCACCAGAAAGGTTTCGGCCGATTTGTCGCGCGAGGCCTTGGGCTTGATCGGCTTGACCACCCGGAAATGCCGCTTGAAGAGTTCTGCCAATTGGCTGTACCCGCTGCCGTGGAAGACCTTGGCCACCAGCGCCCCGTCGGGTTTCAGGTGGCGCATCGAGAAGTCGACCGCCAGTTCCACCAGATGCGAGATACGGGCAGAGTCGGACGACGCGATGCCCGACAGGTTCGGGGCCATGTCCGACACCACCAAGTCCACCGCACGGCCACCCAGCGCGGCCTCCAACTGGTGCAACACCTCGTCCTCACGGAAGTCACCCTGGATGAAGGTCACGCCATCGACCGGCTCGAACTCCAGCAGGTCGAGCGCAATGATGGTTCCGTCCAGTTCGCCGCTGGCGGCTCCCCCCACCCCGGCCGACTTGGGCGCAAAGCGACGTCGCAGGTACTGGCTCCAGGCCCCGGGGGCAGCACCCAGGTCAACGACCACCTGCCCTGGCCGGATCAGATGGAAGGCTTCGTCGATCTCCTTGAGCTTGTAGGCGGCCCGGGCCCGATAGCCCTCTTTCTGCGCCATCTTGACGTAGGGGTCGGTCAGATGGTCGTGCAGCCACGCCTTGTTGACCTTCTTGCTCTTGGTCTTGATTTTCATGATGAAGTCACAAGCGGCTCGTCCGCTTGCGCCATAGGCTCATGTCTCAGAGCGACGTGAAGCCGCGCAGCGGCGGCCAAAGACATAATACGGGGATGCCTGCAATCGAACTGACACCCGCCCAACGCAAAGAAAAACGCGGGGAAGCCCATCACCTCGACCCGGTGGTGATGATCGGCGCCGAGGGCCTGACCCCGGCCGTCGTGAAGGAAACCGAAGCCGCCCTGACGGCCCATGGCCTGATCAAGGTGCGCATGTTCTCGGACGAGCGCGCCACCCGCGAGGCCGCGCTGGCTGAGCTGGCCGACAAACTCAACGCCGCGCCTGTGCAGCACATCGGCAAGCTGCTGGTACTGTGGCGCCCGATCCCGGCCAAGGCCGCACCCCAGAAGGACGACACCCGCAAGGCTGGCCCGCGCACGGTCAAGGTGGTCTCGTTTTCCAAGAGCGGAACCCACCGCCCGACAGTGAAGAAGGTGACGGTCTACGGCAACGAGCGGCTCACCGCCGGCGGCCAGGTCAAACGCGCCAAGGTGCGGCCGACCAGCGTCAAGAAGAAGGCGCAGCAGGGCTGACCGGGCCGGCTGCACGCCAGGCCAAGACCAGGACGGACAGCGTCTTGGCACCAAAGAACACCAGGCTGATGCCGTGCAGTTGGCCGAAGCTCAAGGCACCCTGCCCGGATTTGGCTGCCGCCATCATCGGCTGCAGGCCGAAGTAGCCCGCCACCGTGCAGAACAGGGCGCCCAGCGCCAGCAGCATCGACGTGGACAGACGGGTCTCGCCTTGCGGCGAAGCCGCGGCGCGCCTCTCCAGTAGCAGGCACACCGCACCGAACCCGAGACTGAGGTAGGCCTCCTGCGCAAAGATGCGGCCAACCACCCGGCCCGCGTCCTGCACGAGCAGGGTCGCAAACGGTGCAGGCGTGGCCACCAGCGCGATGCACAGCAGCATGCCGGCCCAGACAGCGGGCACCAGCCTGCGCGCGCGCTCCGCCTTGGTCACTTGTAGCGAACCCCGACGATCTCGTAACTCTTCACGCCGCCCGGGGCGCGTACTTCGGCCACGTCGCCGCTTTCCTTGCCGATCAGCGCACGCGCGATCGGCGAGCTGATCGAGACCAGGCCCAGCTTCAGGTCGGCCTCGTCGTCACCAACGATCTGGTAGGTCACCTTGGTGCCGGAATCTTCGTCTTCCAGGTCGACCGTCGCACCGAAGACCACACGGCCGCCAGCATCCAGCGACGACGGGTCGATGATCTGCGCTGCGGCGAGCTTGCTTTCGATTTCGAGAATGCGGCCCTCGATGAAGCCTTGCTTGTCCTTGGCGGCGTCGTACTCGGCGTTCTCGGACAAATCGCCCTGCGCACGCGCCTCGGCGATCGCCTGGATCACCGCGTGGCGCTCGACGGTCTTCAGCCGCTGCAGCTCTTCCTTGAGCTTCTCGGCGCCGCGCTTGGTGAGGGGAATGGTGCTCATGTGAATCGTGGCAAAAAGGAAAACGCGCCGAAAGGCGCGCTTTGTTGGAAGTTTAGAGCAGTTTGGCCGGGCTGCAAGCCCGACTCAACCGTCAGGTGAAATCAGGCCAGGGCGGCGTGCAGTTCCTGAAGCGACAGCACATTCGGGTCGTCTTGATGCTTGAGTGCCTCGGTGGCTGCTTCGCACCCGGCCATCGTGGTGTAGTAGGTCACGCGGTTCGCGAGCGCTGCGGTCCGGATGTAGCGCGAATCGGCGATCGCCGTCCGCGTCTCGTCAACTGTGGTGAACACCAGCTGGATCTCACCCGCCTTGATCATGTCGGCGATGTGTGGTCGCCCGTCCTTGACCTTGTTGACCAGCTTGACCGGCACGCCGGCGGCACCGATGGCCGCCGCGGTGCCCTTGGTGGCCACGACCTGGTAGCCCAGGTCGACCAGGTCGCCGGCGACCTTGACCGCACGGTCCTTGTCGTTGTTCTTGACGGTGATGACCACCGTGCCCTTGGCCGGCAGGCGCGAGCCGGCGCCGAGCTGGCTCTTCAGCATCGCTTCGCCGAAGCTGTAGGCCACGCCCATCACCTCGCCGGTCGAACGCATCTCGGGGCCGAGGATCGGATCGACACCCGGGAACTTGTTGAACGGGAACACCGCCTCCTTCACGCTGAAGTACGGCGGGATCACCTCGCGCGGCGCCTTGCAGTCCTTGCCACGCTGATCGGCCAGCTTCTGGCCGGCCATGCAACGGGCAGCGATCTTCGCCAGCGGCTGGCCGGTGGCCTTTGAGACGAACGGCACAGTGCGCGAGGCACGCGGGTTGACTTCGAGCACGTAGACGATCGCCTCGTCGCCCTCGCCCTGGATCGCAAACTGCACGTTCATCAGGCCGACGACCTTCAGCGCGCGCGCCATCAGCGCCGTCTGGCGACGCAGTTCGTCCTGCATCGCCGCCGACAGCGAATAAGGAGGCAACGAGCACGCCGAGTCGCCCGAGTGCACGCCCGCCTGCTCGATGTGTTCCATGATGCCGCCGATCATCACGTCGCGGCCGTCGCTGATGCAGTCGACGTCGACCTCGATCGCGTCGTCGAGGAAGCGGTCCAGCAGCACCGGCGACTTCTCGCTGACGCGTACCGCTTCCCGCATGTAGCGCTCCAGGTCCTTGTCGCCGTGCACGATTTCCATCGCGCGGCCACCCAGTACGTAGCTCGGGCGCACCACCAGCGGGTAGCCGATCTCCTGCGCCAAGGCCAGCGCAGCCTCTTCGGTGCGCGCAGTGCGGTTGGGCGGCTGCTTCAGGCCCAGGTCGTTGAGCAGCTTCTGGAAGCGCTCGCGGTCTTCCGCCACGTCGATCGAGTCCGGGCTGGTGCCGATGATGGGCACGCCGGCGCGCTCGAGGTCGAGCGCCAGCTTCAGCGGCGTCTGGCCGCCGTACTGCACGATCACGCCGACCGGCCTTTCCTTGTCGACAATCTCGAGCACGTCTTCCAGCGTCACCGGCTCGAAGTACAGGCGGTCGGAGGTGTCGTAGTCGGTCGAGACGGTTTCCGGGTTGCAGTTGACCATGATGGTCTCGTACCCGTCCTCGCGCATCGCAAGCGCCGCGTGCACGCAGCAGTAGTCGAACTCGATGCCCTGGCCGATGCGGTTCGGACCGCCACCGAGCACCATGATCTTCTTCTTGTCGCTCGGCTGGGCCTCGCATTCCTCGTCGTAGGTCGAGTAGAGGTAAGCCGTCTGCGTGGCGAACTCGGCGGCGCAGGTGTCGACCCGCTTGTAGACCGGTCGCACGTTCAGCGCATGGCGGCGGGCGCGCACCTCGTGCTGGTTCGTGCCCAACAGCTTGGCCAGGCGCTTGTCCGAGAAGCCCTTGCGCTTGACGAAGAACAGCTCGTCCTTGGTCAGGCTGTCCAGCGTGCGGCCAGCCAGCGCCTTCTCGGTGGAGATGATCTGCTCGATCTGCGCCAGGAACCACGGGTCGATCGCCGTCTCGGCGAAGATCTCGTCGAGCGTCATGCCGATGCGGAAGGCATCGCCGACGAAAAGGATGCGCTCGGGGCCGGCCTCACCGATCTCCTGCACGATCTCTTCGCGGTCGGTCGAGCGCTCGGTCAGGCCGTCGATGCCCGTTTCCAGGCCCCGCAGCGCCTTCTGGAAACTTTCCTGGAAGGTGCGGCCCATGGCCATCACTTCGCCCACCGACTTCATCTGGGTGGTCAGGTGCGCGTCGGCCGCAGGGAACTTCTCGAACGCGAAGCGCGGGATCTTGGTCACGACGTAGTCGATCGAGGGTTCGAACGAGGCCGGCGTGGCGCCACCGGTGATGTCGTTCCTCAGCTCGTCGAGCGTGTAGCCCACCGCCAGCTTGGCGGCGACCTTGGCGATCGGGAAGCCGGTGGCCTTCGAGGCCAGGGCTGAAGAGCGCGACACGCGCGGGTTCATCTCGATCACGATCATCCGGCCGGTGTCCGGGTTGATCGAGAACTGCACGTTCGAGCCGCCGGTGTCGACGCCAATCTCGCGCAGGATCGCGATCGACGCATTGCGCAGCAGTTGGTATTCCTTGTCGGTCAGCGTCTGCGCCGGGGCGACGGTGATGGAGTCACCGGTGTGGATGCCCATCGGGTCGAGGTTCTCGATGGAGCAGACGATGATGCAGTTGTCCGCCTTGTCGCGGACGACCTCCATCTCGTACTCCTTCCAGCCGATCAGCGACTCTTCGATCAGCAGCTCGTTGGTCGGCGAGAGGTCAAGGCCGCGCTTGCAGATCTCTTCGAACTCTTCCGGGTTGTAGGCAATGCCGCCGCCGGTGCCCCCGAGCGTGAAGCTGGGGCGGATCACCATGGGGAAACCCGATCCGCCGATCTCGGCCTGGATGGCCTTCTGCACGCCCCAGGCCTCTTCCATCGAGTGCGCGATGCCGGACTTGGCCGAACCGAGCCCGATCTTGGTCATCGCGTCCTTGAACTTCAGTCGGTCTTCCGCCTTCTCGATCGCGTGCTCGTTGGCACCGATCATCTCGACCTTGTACTTGTCGAGCACGCCATGCTTGTGCAGGTCGAGCGCGCAGTTCAGCGCGGTCTGGCCGCCCATCGTCGGCAGGATCGCATCGGGACGCTCCTTGGCGATGATCTTCTCGACGACCTGCCAGGTGATGGGCTCGATGTACGTCACATCGGCCGTGTCCGGGTCGGTCATGATGGTCGCCGGGTTCGAGTTGACCAGGATGACCTTGTAGCCCTCTTCGCGCAGCGCCTTGCAGGCCTGCGCGCCAGAGTAGTCGAACTCGCAGGCCTGGCCGATGATGATCGGGCCGGCGCCGATGATGAGGATGCTCTGGATGTCGGTGCGCTTTGCCATTTACTTCTTCTCCGACATCAGTGCGGTGAAACGGTCGAACAGGTAGGCGATGTCGTGTGGGCCGGGCGAGGCCTCAGGGTGGCCCTGGAAACAGAATGCAGGCTTGTCGGTGCGGGCCAGACCCTGCAGCGTGCCGTCAAACAGGCTCACGTGCGTGGCGCGCAGGTTGGCGGGCAGCGTCTCCTCGTCCACCGCGAAACCGTGGTTCTGGCTGGTGATCGACACGCGGCCGGAATCGAGGTCCTTCACAGGGTGGTTGGCGCCGTGGTGGCCGAACTTCATCTTGAAGGTCTTCGCACCCGAGGCCAGCGCCATGATCTGGTGACCCAGGCAGATGCCGAAGGTCGGAATGCCGGTCTCGATCAGTTCGCGCACGGCGCCGATGGCGTAGTCGCAGGGCTCGGGGTCACCGGGACCGTTGCTGAGGAAGATGCCGTCCGGCTTGTGCTTCAGCACATCGGCGGCGGGCGTCTTTGCAGGCACCACCGTCACCTTGCAGCCGCGCTCGGCCAGCATGCGCAAGATGTTGCGCTTGACACCGAAGTCGTACGCCACGACGTGGAACTTCGGGCTCGCGAGTTGGCCGTAGCCGGGCGTTCCGTCTTCGCGCACCAGCCTCCACTCGGTTTCCGTCCACTCGTAGGCAGCGTTGACGCTGACGACCTTCGCGAGATCGAGGCCCGCCATGCTCGGCGCGGACTTCGCGCGCGCCACCGCAGCGGCGATGTCTGCATCGGTGACACGGTGACCTTCTGCGAACGTCGCGATACAGCCGTTCTGCGCACCAGTCGTGCGCAGCACGCGCGTGAGGCGGCGGGTGTCGATGTCGGCGATCGCCACCGTGCCTTGCGCGCGCAGGTACTCCGACAACGTCTGGGATTGACGGAAGTTCGAGACGCGGACCGGCAGATCCTTGATGATCAGGCCTGCGGCATGGACTTTGGACGCCTCGACATCCTCGGCATTGACCCCGTAGTTGCCGATGTGCGGATACGTCAGCGTGACGATCTGCCGGCAGTAGCTCGGGTCGGTGAGGATCTCCTGGTAGCCGGTGAGCGCGGTGTTGAACACCACCTCACCCACTGTGTGACCGGCTGCGCCGATCGAGGTGCCGGAAAAGACCGTGCCGTCTGCAAGGGCCAGGATGGCGGGTGCCGTGGTAGGCACCAGGGACGACGGATTCGGCGACAAAGGGAAACTCCGGTGTTCGCGCACCCAGCCCGAACCCCGAAGAACCCGATCGAACGGGCGGGGCTTGACAGGACTTGAGAAGGAAACCTGGAAGCGGAGTTTCCGCGGGGTTAAGGCTGGCGGCGGGTGTTTTGGGGTAAACCCGCTAAGTATAGCCTGAGCACGCGCCCATGCCCAGCCAGCCCGACCTGGCGCCACCACGCACAACTAGAATGCCACGCTGAAACAACCCAAAGGAGGCCCCATGAACGACAGCTTGCAAACCTACTCCGGCCTTGCGGCCGCGGGCTCACTGGCTGCCCAGCGCAACCGCGTGCTGCGCAACACCTATTGGCTGCTGGCCCTGTCGATGCTGCCGACCGTACTCGGCGCCTGGGTCGGTGTGCAGACCGGCATCATGCTCGGCATGAGCCCGATGGTCGGCATGATGGTGTTTTTCGCCGGCGCCTTCGGCTTCATGTTTGCGATCGAGAAGACCAAGCATTCGGCCACCGGTGTGGCGGTGCTGCTGGCCTTCACCTTCTTCATGGGCCTGATGCTGTCGCGCCTGCTGTCGATGGTTCTCGGCTTCAAGAACGGCCCTTCGCTGGTGATGACGGCCTTCGGCGGCACGGCCATGGTCTTCTTCGCGATGGCCGCACTGGCTTCGGTGATCAAGCGCGATCTCTCCGGTCTGGGCAAGTTCCTGTTCGTCGGTGCGCTGGTGATCATGGTGGCCGGCATCATCAACGTGTTCGTCCAGTCGAGCGCAGCCTACCTCGCGATGCTGGTGCTGTGCATCGGCCTGTTCTCGGCCTACATGGTCCACGACCTGAAGCGCGTCATCGACGGCGGTGAAACCAACTACATCAGCGCCACGCTGGCCCTCTACCTGGACATCTACAACGTGTTCCAGAGCCTGCTCGCGCTGCTGGGGATCTTCGGGGGCAGCGACGACTGAGACACGCCGTCCGCCTTGATAGCCTGGGCTCTTCGGAGCCCTTTTTTGCGCTCACAATCCTCTGCCCTTCGCCCGCACGATGACCACGCCCGACTGGAACCACCCGCTCGACACCGCTGCGGACCGCTGCGAGGTGCTGGTGATCGGCGCCGGCCCGGCCGGCGCCGCATGTGCCCTCCTGCTGGCCCAGGCAGGCCGCCGCGTGATGCTCGTCGACGCCCTGGCGTTCCCACGGGACAAGGTCTGCGGCGACGGCCTGGTGCCCGACGCCCACGCCGCGTTGCGCCGGCTCGGTGTGCACGAGCGCGTGATGCAGCGCGCGCGGCCGGCAGCGGCGGCCCGCTGCGTCGCTCCCAGCGGGCAGGCCATCGACGTGGCAGGCGAACTGGCCGTGCTGCCACGACGCGAGCTGGATGCGCTGCTGTGCGAGGCTGCCGTGGAAGCCGGGGCCCGCATGATTGCCCCGGCGCGCTTCCTGGCACCGATGCACGGCGACGGTGGCCGCGTCTGCGGCGCACGCCTGGCCCATGCGGGCCTGACGCGCGAGATCCGTTGCCACTGGCTCGTACTGGCCACCGGCGCCGTGCCGGCCGCCACACTGGCCGCCGGGCTGTGCGAGCGCCGCACGCCGAGCGCGATGGCCCTGCGCACCTACGTGCGCCACCCGACGCTCGCGCGCGAACAGCCCGACCTTCGCTTCGTCTGGCATGGCCGCATGCGCGGCGGATACGGCTGGATCTTCCCCGGGCCGGACGATGTGTTCAATATCGGGGTCGGGGTACTCGACAGCCATCCCGTGGCAAGCAGCGGCAGGCGCAAGGAGCGCAGGGCAAGCAACCTGCGCACCCTGTTCAACGAGTTCCTGGAGGTCGATCCAATGGCCCGGCGCTTGGTGCAGGAGGGCGAGTCGCTGGGCGAGTTGAAGGGCGCCCCGCTGCGCTGCGACCTGACCGGCGCCCAGACCCACGCCCCTGGCGTGCTGGTGACCGGCGAGGCCGTCGGCGCAACCTATGCACTCACCGGCGAGGGCATCGGCAAGGCGCTCGAAACCGGCATCGCTGCGGCCGAGAGCCTGTTGAGCGGCGATGTAGACGAGGCTGTGTGCGCCAGCTACGAACAGCAGTTGATCAACTTGCGGCCCCGCTTCGAGATGTACCGCAAGGCGGCCAGCTTCAATCGCCACCCCTGGATGGTGAGCCTGGTCGTGTGGCGCGCCAAGCGCAGCCGAAAGGTGCTTGACCGCCTGTCCGACATCCTCAACGAGCGCCGCATGCCCAGCAGCCTGCTGAGCTGGCGCGGCTTCAAGGGCATGCTGTTCGGTTGAGGCAGCCTCAAGCGCGCTCGAAGACTGCGATGCTTTCGACGTGGGCCGTGTGCGGGAACATGTTCACCGCGCCGGCCGCGACGCAGCGGTAGCCCGCCACATGCACCAGCAGGCCGGCGTCGCGCGCCAGCGTCGCCGGGTTGCAGCTGACGTAGACGATGCGTGACGGGAAGCGCCAGCCTTCGCGCGGCGTTTCGTTCAGGTCCGCCAGTGCTTTGGCCAGCGAGAAGGCGCCCTCGCGTGGCGGGTCGACCAGCCACTTGTCGGCGACGCCGAAGGCAACCAGGTCGTCCGGGGTGATTTCGAAGAGGTTGCGTGCTGCGAAGCTTGTCTTGCCGGCCAGGCCGTTGCGCACGGCGTTCTGGCGCGAGCGTTCGACCAGCACCTCGCTGCCCTCCACGCCGAGCACCTCCCGCGCCTGCGTCGCCAGCGGCAGCGTGAAGTTGCCCAGGCCGCAGAACCAGTCGATCACGCGGTCGCCCGGCTGCACGCCCAGCAGCCGAAGGGCACGCCCGACAAGCACGTTGTTGATCTGATGATTGACCTGGGTGAAGTCGGTCGGCTTGAAGGGCATCTTCAGGCCGAACTCGGGCAGGGTGTAGGCCAGTTCCGGGCCCTCTTCGTCCATCAGGTGCACGGTGTCCGGGCCCTTGGGCTGCAGCCACCACTGCACGCCATGGCCCCCGGCGAAGGCCCGCAGACGCTGCAAGTCGGCCGCCGACAACGGCTCCAGGTGGCGCAGCACCAGTGCCGTGACACCGTCGCCCACCGCGAGCTCGATCTGCGGCAATCGGTCGCGCCCATCCATCGAGCCGATCAGCTCGCGCAACGGCAGCAACATGTCGCTGACCGCCTTCGGCAGCACATGGCACTCGCGCATGTCAGCCACGTAGCGGGACTTGCGCTCGTGGAAGCCCACCAGCACCGTGCCCTTCTTCGGTAC
Organism: Pseudomonadota bacterium; assembly: GCA_049322835.1. Taxonomy (GTDB): domain Bacteria; phylum Pseudomonadota; class Gammaproteobacteria; order Burkholderiales; family Burkholderiaceae_C; genus Ideonella. Next base: position 43,248 of record JBMOQN010000001.1, read on the forward strand.
ATACCGCACCGACAAGCGTGCCCGCAGCCGGTAGCCCCAGGTCGGCCCCTCGATCGGGCGCAGCATGCGCTCGGCCCTGACCTTGCCCAGGTGGGCCAGGTTGTCTTCCAGCACGCGCTGCTTGATCGCCACCTGCGCCGCGGCATGCAGGTGCTGCATCTTGCAGCCGCCGCAGGCGCCGGCGTGCAGGCCGAAGTGCGGGCACGCCGGGCGCACGCGTTGCGAGCTTTCGCGCCGCATCTCGCGCATCGTGGCCTGTTCCCACTGGTTCTTGCGCCGGCCGACGTCGACCTGCACCTGCTCGCCCGGCAGCGCGCCCTCGATGAAGACGACCTTGCCTTCGGCGTTGTGGGCGACGCCCTGGGCTTCGATGTCGAGCGATTCGACGGTCAGCCACTCGTTGCGGTCAGTCATTTGAACTCGTCTCAGGAATCAGAAACGGCGACGCCGCCCGCAGGCGGCGCCATGGATGCCCTCGCCTCGTTTCAGCGGGCGGGCAGCAGCTTCGCGGGATCGACCGGCTTGCCCTGGCGGCGCACTTCGAAGTGCAGTTGCACGCGCTCGGCATCGGACGCCCCCATCTCGGCGATCTTCTGGCCCTTGCGGACCACCTGGTCTTCCTTGACCAGCAAGGTCTGGTTGTGGGCGTAGGCGGTCAGGTAGGTGGCGTTGTGCTTGACGATGACCAGGTTGCCATAGCCACGCAGGCCGGAGCCGGCATAGACGACCCGCCCGTCGGCGGCCGCGTAGACCGGGTCGCCGGCCTTGCCGGTGATGGCCAGTCCCTTGTTGCGCGCCTCATCGAAACCCGCCACCACCGGGCCGGATGCCGGCCAGGCCCACTGCACGTCGTCGTCGTTGTCACGCGCCGGAACGGCCGGTGCCTGGGGTGCGGACGCAGCACCCGACGCGGCCACTGCCGGCGGCTTGCCGTTGGCCTCCAGCGGCCGGGTCTCGACCTTCGGCGCGGCCAGCGGCTTGGTGGCCACCACCGCGTCGCCAGGGGGCGGCAGCACGCGCAGCATCTGACCCACCTCGATGACATTCGGGTTCTCGATGCCGTTCCAGCGCGCGATGTCACGCCAGGCCTGGCCGGTTTCGAGCGAGATGCGCATCAGCGTGTCGCCCGGCTTCACGGTGTAGGTCGCGGGTCGTGTGTCCGCTGGTGCACTGGCAGTCTCCGCCGGAGGCTTCGGAGCCTCGGTGACGGGGGGTTTTGCGGGCGCCCGGGCGGTGGGGCGCTCCTCCACCGGTGCGGGCGGCCGGGGCGTGGCGCAACCAGCCAGCAGCAGTGCGCCGGCCACGGCCAGGAGGCCGAGCATGCGTGCGGCCTCGCCGTTTTCTTGAGTGCTCATCGCGGGGTGTCGTCCCTGGTCGTGCATAGCGTGCATGTCAATGGGTGCCGGATTTTAAGGGGACGAACTGAACCGACTCACCGAGCCGGCGGGTGTAGCCATCGGGCAGCCTGTCGACGATGACCAGCGTCTGGCCAAGCCCACCGGGTGAGCGGGCGGGGGCCACCAGCCGCCCACCCACCGCCAGTTGCTCCAGCCAGGCCGCGGGCAGGTCGTCGCCGCCAGCGGCCGAGATGATGCTGTCGTACGGTGCATTCGGCGGGTGGCCGCGCATCCCGTCGCCATACACCAGCCGGCAACGCGGCACCTGCAGCCGGTGCAGGTGCCGTGCGGCCAGTTCGTGCAGGGCCTTCAGGCGCTCGACCGAGACCACCTGGGTCGACAAACTGGCGAGCACGGCCGCCTGATATCCGCAACCGGTGCCGATTTCGAGCACCCGGCCAAGCTGCCCGCGCGACCGGGCATTCTCGCCGAGGTAGAGCCACTCGATCATTCGGGCCACCACCGAAGGCTTGGAGATGGTCTGCGACAGGCCGATCGGCAGGCTGGTGTCTTCGTAGGCCTGGGCCACCAGGGCCGAGTCGACGAACTCGTGGCGAGGCACCTCGGCCATGGCCCGCAGCAAAGGCTCGCATTGCACGCCGTCGGCCCGCAGGCGCAGCACCATGCGCTGCCGCACGGGTGCGCTGTCCAGGCCCAACCCGCGCGGCTGCACACGCCGCGCGGCGTCGTCGGCCGCCTGCTGCAATGGGCGCTGCGGGCGCAGCAGGGGCGCCGACGCGGCCGGCCCGCGCGTCGAAGCGAGGGAAGCTGGGAATCGCGCCCCACGGGGCGCCGGTTTGTCAGTCATTCTTCAAGGCCATGCACGCGGTCAGCGCGCACCCAGGCGTTCGCGCCAATCGGGCAGCGCCGCGTGATCGGTCAGGTCCACTTGCAGCGGCGTGATCGAGACCTGCCCGTTGGCCACGGCGTGGAAGTCGGTTCCCTCGCCGGCTTCGCGGGCGTCGCCGGCCGGGCCGATCCAGTACACCGGCTCTCCACGCGGACTGATCTGCCGGATCACCGGCTCGCTCGCATGGCGCCGGCCGAGCCGCGTGGTCACCCACGGCAGGGTGTCAGCATCCGGCCGGTTGGGGATGTTCACGTTCAGCAGCCACGGGCGCTGTGCCGGCGGCCGCTCCTGCATAGAGACGAGCACGGCCTCGACCACGCGCCGCGCCGCGCGGGCTGCCGCATCGAGGTGTGTCCAGCCCTTCTCGGCCTGCGAGAAGGCGATCGCAGGGATGCCGAAGAGGAACCCTTCCATCGCCGCCGCCACGGTGCCGGAATACAGCGTGTCGTCGCCCATGTTGGCGCCCTGGTTGATGCCGGAAAGCACCAGGTCTGGCTTGTGCGGCAGCAGGCCGGTGAGCGCGATGTGCACGCTGTCGGAGGGGGTTCCATTGACGAAGCGGAAGCCGTCCACCGCACCGCCGCGCGCTTCATAGACCGACAGCGGCCGGCTGAGGCTCAGGCTGTTGGACGTGCCGCTGGCGTTCTGCTCAGGGGCGATCACGTCGATGTCGCCGAGGCCCTGGCAGGCCTGCACCAGCGCGGCGATGCCGGGCGCCAGGTAGCCGTCGTCGTTGGCGATCAGGATGCGCATGTGAGCGATTGTAGGCAGCGCAATCACGGATGCGGCGTGCGTCGCCAGCGTGACGCGCACGAACGGGCGCCGTGCCTATGATGCTCGACCCCGGCACCATTTGACTTGAGGCACCCCATGCACGCCTGGCTCTGCGAAACCACCACCGGCCCCGACGCACTCGTCTGGCGCGAGCTGCCAACCCCGGAGCCCGCGGCAGATGAGATCCGCGTGGCGATCCACGCTGCCAGCATCAATTTTCCCGATCTGCTGACGGTCGAGGGGAAGTACCAGGTGCGCCCGCCCCTGCCTTTCGTGCCTGGTTCGGAGTTCTCCGGCCGGGTCGAGGCCGTCGGCAGCGGCGTCACCCACCTCCGGGTCGGCGACGCAGTGGCTGCGATCGGCAGCTCCGGCGGCTTCGGCACCCATGCCTGCATCACGGCGGCGCAGGCCATTTCGCTGCCACCCGGCTTCAAGCTGGAAGAGGCAGCGGCCTTTGCCTTCACCTATGGCACCTCGCACCATGCGCTGCTGGACCGGGGCCAGCTCCAGCCGGGCGAGACGGTGCTGGTGCTGGGCGCGGCCGGCGGCGTGGGGACGGCCGCCGTGCAGATCGCCAAGGCGGCCGGCGCGCGGGTCATCGCCGCGGCCTCCACCGACGAGAAGTGCGCCGCCTGCCGCGCGATCGGCGCCGACGAAACCGTCAACTACAGCCGCGACAACCTGCGCGATGCTCTGAAAGCGCTCACCAACGGCAAGGGCCCCGACATCGTCTACGACCCGATCGGCGGCGACCTGGCCGAACCCGTCTTCCGCTCGATCGCCTGGCGTGGCCGCTACCTGGTGATCGGATTCGCCGCGGGCGGCATCCCCGCGCTGCCCTTCAACCTGCCGCTGCTCAAGGGGGCCTCGGTGGTGGGTGTCTTCTGGGGCGACTTCGTTCGCCGCGAGCCGGCTGCCAACGCCCGCGCCCTGGGCGAGTTGGCGGGCTGGTACGCGCAAGGCAAGATCAAGCCGCTGATCGACACCGTCCTGCCAATGAGCGAGGTACCGACCGCCTACCGCCGCATGGCCGCGCGCGACATCAGGGGCAAGCTGGTGCTGGTGAACCAACACCCCGGTTAACCCCTACAGCTAGGGGGGCCGCCGGGGTCAGAATCGTCCCCCAAAAGGGGGCTCGGTTCGAGGTGGCCACGCTGCTAGCATGCCGCCCCTGAGCTGTACCCAGGGAGCGCGACATGACCGTGAAGGTTCTGATCCTCGAAGACAACCCGGTGGCCCGCGACTTCCTGTCGCGTGTGCTGCGCGAAAGTTTCAGCGATCCGATTTCGATCACCGAGGCAGGCGACCTCGAAACCGCCCGCGAGCAGATCGCGCTGACCGGCCCCCACGGCCTGCATGGGGCCGACCCCTTCAAGCTGATGCTGGTCGACCTGGAACTGCCCGACGGCAACGGCCTGGAACTGCTGGCTGAGCTGACCCAGTATCCCGCCACCAAGGTGGTGACCACGCTCTATTCGGACGACGACCACCTGTTCCCGGCCCTGCAGTGCGGGGCCGACGGCTATTTGCTGAAGGAAGACCGTTTCGACGTGCTGGTCGAAGAGCTGCGCAAGATCGTGCTCGGTCAGCCGCCGCTGTCGCCGGCCATCGCCCGGCGCCTGCTGACCCACTTCCGCCATGGTGCCGCCGCAGAATCGGCGGCCCCGGCGCCGGTGAGCAGCTTCTCCAGCGCGCCTTCGGCCGGTGGCCAGAAGCCGGTGCCGATCGAGAAGCCGGTCGACCTGCCGCACCTGACGCCGCGCGAGATCGAGGTCTTGACGTACCTGAGCAAGGGTTTCACGATCAAAGAGATCGCCAACCTCATGGGCATCAAGTGGTTCACCGTCAACGACCACATCAAGTCCATCTACCGCAAGCTGAACGTCTCCAGCCGCGCGGAGGCAGCCGTGCTCGCGAGCAAGCAGGGCCTGGTCTGACTCTCTCGCCGGCCGCCCTCCGCCGCGGGGGGCCGGCCGACGGGCCATGCACACCATGAGCGGCGCCACCACCGATCTGCATGACACGGGCCTGGGCAGCACCGACAGCGTGCTGCCGGGCGATTCACGCCTGGGCGAGCCCAGCACCTTCGGCGCTGCCGCGTTCGCCGGCCCCACACCGCGCATCGGCTGGCGCCGCCAGGCGCTGCTGCTGGCGGCCGTGGTCGCCTGCCTGACGGTCTTCCTGCTGGCGCGGGTGATGGCGAACAACCCGCATGTGGCAGCCGACTGGCGGGTCACGCCCGAGGGCCGGCTGGAGTTGGTCTACACCACCCTGCCGGCTCTGAAGGAGCAGGTTGGACGAGAGCTGGTCGCGATCGAGACCGCGCCCGGCGCCATGACGCCGTTCAATGCGCTGACGCTCACGCACTCGGCCCGCTGGCTGGCCGACGACACGCTGCGCGAGCAGATGATCCACACGCGGCTGTCGGTGGCACGCGCCATCGAGGCCGGGCATGTGGTGCTGGTCTTCAAGGACGGGGAGCGCGTCGACGTGGCGCCGCGCCCCCGGGGATACGCCAGCCTGGGCGCCATGTTCTGGCTGCTCAGCGCCTTCGCGATGGTGCTGTTCCTGGTCGGCTGGATCGTCCCGCTGGTGCAGCCCCAGATGCGCAACGTGCTGTATGCGCTGATGGCCCTGTCGCAGGCCGGCTCCCTGCTGCTGGCAGCGATCGGCTCTGTGCCAGCCCTGACCCTGCCCAGCTCTTTGGTGCTGCGTGAGCATGGTCTGCTCACCCTGCTTGACCTGGCCACCGGCGCCGCTGTGCTGCATGCCACGGCGCTCCACCCGTATCGCTCGCGCTGGCGGGTGTTGCCGGTGCTGGCGAGCTGGGGCGCCACGCTCGGCTTCGCCCTTTATGCGGTCGTTGGCCAGCAAGCCTACCCGTGGTGGCCGTCCCAGGGTGTGCTGATCGCAGATGGCCTGCTGTGCATCGGCTACCTCGCCTGGCCCAACGGGCCGCATGCGCACCCGTTCGCCCTGGTGATGCGCCGCTTTGCGGCCGTCACGGTCGGGGCGCTGGCGTTGTTGACGGTGGCCGTGGCCCTTGTGCCGCACATGCCGCCCGACGTGCAGCCGCTGGCCGCCGTCGGCCCGGTGATCTGGAGCGTGTTCTTCGCCTCCGTGATCTTGATGGTGCCCTTCATTTCGCGCTCGCAGAACGTGATGCGCGAGTTCGCGATGCTCGCCGGCGTGAGCACCGTCGCCACGTCGGTGGACCTGCTGTTCGTCGCCGTGTTCTCGTTCAGCCAGTTCGCGTCGCTCACGCTGTCGCTGTTCCTGGCGCTGGGCGTCTACGCGGCGATCCGCCAGTGGCTGGTGAATCAGATGATGGGCGCACGCACGCTGACCACCGAGCGCATGTTCGAGCACCTCTACCGCATCGCGCGCGAGGTCGAGGCCAAGCCCGAGCGCGCCGGCGATCGCATGGCCGACCTTCTGCGCCATGTGTTCGAGCCGCTCGAAACCACACGCACAGGGGGCAGCGCCCGGGCCAGCCGCGTGGTCGCCAACGGCGCAGTGCTGCTGGTGCCGGTGCCCAACCTCACCCAGGGCCCTGTGCTCGATGGCCAGATCGCGCTGCGCTTTGCCGAGCGGGGCAAGCGCCTGTTCACGCCGGAAGACGCTCGCCTGGCCGACCGCATCGTCGAGCAGCTGATGCGCGCGCTGGCGCACGACCGCGCGGTCGAGCGGGGACGCAGCGAGGAGCGCCAGCGCATCGCGCAGGATCTGCACGACGACATCGGCGCCCGCCTGCTGACGCTGATGTACAAGGCGCCGAGCAAGGAGATGGAGGACTACGTCCGCCACACCCTGCAGGACCTGAAGACGCTCACCCGCGGGCTGGCGGCTTCCACGCACTCGCTGACCCTGGCCGCCGCCGAGTGGAAGACCGACATCACCGCGCGGCTCGAGGCCGTGCGCTGCGAGCTGGAGTGGGCCGCCAGCTTCGACGAGGACCTCACGCTGACGATCATCCAGTGGTCGTCGCTGACCCGGATCATGCGCGAGCTGGTCAGCAACATCATCGCCCACTCCAAGGCCAGCAAAGTGCTGATCGAGATGCGGCTGCACGAGGGCCTGTTCACCGTCACGCTCAGCGACGACGGCGTCGGCCGCGACCCGTCGAAGTGGTCGCACGGCCTGGGGCTGGGCGGCATCCGCAAGCGGGTGAAGCTGATGGGCGGCTCGGTCTCCTGGCGGGAACGCGAGCCACAGGGCATCGTCTGCCTGGTCAGCGTGCCCAACCTGGGCGGTGCACCCGCCGCTACGGGAACAGGCGCCGCAGCCAGGGGCTGACGCGGTAACGCTCGCCGCGGCAGGCGGCATCCAGCGCATCGATCAGCGACACGATGGCGTGGCCGTCCCACCGCACCAGCCACTCGAATGGGCCTGCAGGGTAGTTGACACCCAGCTTCATGGCCAGGTCGGCGCCCTCGGCGCTGCACACACCCTGCTGAACCGCATCGGCCGCCTCGTTGACCAGCATCGCCACCGTGCGTGCCACGACCAGGCCGGGTGCGTCGTCCAGGCGCTGGGGTTGCACGCCGGCGGTGGCCAGCAGGGCCGCAGCCTGAGCCACCCTGCCTTCGCTGGCCGAGGCAGCCGGCGCAAAGGCCAGTGCCGCGCCGGCGGGCAACTCGGCGATCGGCAGGTCGAACAGCACCAGTTCGCCGCCGGCTTCTTCCGCCGCACGGCGGGTGGCGGTACGGCCATCCGTCAGTGCCAGGCGGCCGCCTTCGGCCTCGAGCCCGATCCAGCCGCTGCCGCTCTTGGCCAGCGTGACCTCCACGCCGGCCGCGGCCAAGGCCTCGCGCCAACGCTGCCCGAACGCCGCCACGGCGCTGCCGCCCTCACCGGCCCCGTGCCAACGTGCGCTGGATGGCAACGGCCCCTGTACCACCGGCGCCAGAGCCGGTGCCACCACGCCTTCACCGTAACCGTAGAACCCGCGGCCAGACTTGCGGCCGAGCAGCCCACCGTCGACCATCTCGCGTTGGACCAGCGAAGGCTGGTAGCGCTTGTCGTAGAAATTGGCCTGGTAGACGGACTCGGTGACCGAGAAGTTGGTGTCGTGGCCGATCAGGTCCATCAGCTCGCAGGGGCCCATGCGGAAGCCGGCGCCGCGCAGGCAGGCGTCGAGCACGGCCGGCTCGGCGGCACGCTCCTGCAGCAGCGCCAGGGTCTCGGCGTAGTAGGGCCGCGCAATGCGGTTGACGATGAAGCCGGGCGTAGAGCGGGCATGGACCGCCGTCTTGCCCCATCGGGTGGCCAGCTCGAAGACCTGCCCGGCCACCGCTGGCTCGGTCTGCAGGCCCGACACCACCTCGACCAGCTTCATCAGCGGCACCGGGTTGAAGAAATGCATGCCGACCACGCGGCCGGGCAGCTTCAGCCCGTTGGCCAGCGCGGTGATCGAGATCGACGAGGTGTTCGAGGCCAGCACCGCATCGGGCGACACCAGGGCTTCGAGCTGTCGCAGCAAACCGCGCTTGGCTTCGAGGTTCTCGACGATCGCCTCAACGACGAGGCCGGCCTCGGCTGCATCTTCGAGCCGCGCAACCGCCTCGATGCGCCCCAGTATGGCGTCGGCTTCTTCCGCCGCCAGCTTGCCCTTGGCCGCCAGGCCGGCCAGCGTTTGACTCAGCTTGCCGCGCGCCTGGGCCGCGGCTCCCTCGCGGGCGTCGAAAAGCATCACCTTGTGGCCGGCCTGTGCCGCGACCTGAGCGATGCCTGCGCCCATGATGCCGGCGCCCACCACCAGCACAGGGAAAGTCCGATATTTGTTCATACTTGAAAAGTTCTGACTTGAAGCATATCGTATGCAGACGGCAGCAGGGTATGCACTATATTGCCTAGTCTAGCGCTGCAGCCGTAATCTAGCAGCCTGTTCAGCACAATGATGCATATCGCTGCGTTGTGGCTGAGCGCGCCCCCATCATGCTACGGAGACCCTCATGATCCTGCGCCGCACGCTTGTCGCCACCGCCAGCCTGGCCGCCTGTGCCCTGATCGCCGCCGGCCCCGCGGCTGCGCAATCGGCGCCCAAACTGAAGGTCGGCCTGATGCTGCCCTACACCGGCACCTACGCGGCGCTCGGCTCGGCGATCGAGAATGGTTTTCGCCTCTACGTGAGCGAGCAAGGCGGCAAGCTGGGCGGCCGCGAGGTCGAGTTCTACAAGGTCGACGACGAGAGCGACCCCGCCAAGGCCACCGACAACGTCAACAAGCTGGTCAAGCGCGACCAGGTCGACGTGCTGGTCGGCACCGTGCACTCCGGCGTCGCCATGGCCATGGCCAAGGTGGCCAAGGAAAGCAACACGCTGCTGATCGTGCCGAACGCCGGCGCCGACGCGGTGACCGGCCCGCTCTGCGGCCCGAACATCGTGCGCAGCTCCTTCTCGAACTGGCAGCCCGGTTATGCGATGGGCGAGGTGGTGGCCAAGAAGGGCCACAAGAAGGTCGTCACCATCACCTGGAAGTACGCTGCCGGCGACGAGGCGGTGAAGGGCTTCAAGGAAGCGTTCGAGAAGTCCGGCGGCCAGGTGGTGAAGGACCTGTCGCTGCCCTTCCCGGGCGTGGAGTTCCAGGCCCTGCTGACCGAGATCGCCGCTACCCGGCCGGACGCGGTATTCACCTTCTTCGCAGGCGCCGGCGCGGTCAAGTTCGTCAAGGACTACTCGTCCGCCGGCCTGAAGAAGAGCATCCCGCTTTACGGCTCCGGCTTCCTCACCGACGGCACGCTGGAAGCGCAGGGCGCCGACGCCGAAGGCATCCTCACCGCGCTGCACTACGGCGACAGCCTGAACACGCCGCGCGACAACGCCTTCCGACTGGCCTACGCCAAGGCCTACAAGCTGCAGCCGGACGTGTATGCGGTGCAGGGCTACGACGCCGGCCAGATCCTCGCCACCGGCCTGGCCGCCGTGAAGGGCGACGTGAGCAAGAAGGCCGAGTTCGCCTCCGCGGTGCAAAAGGCCAGGATCGACAGCCCGCGCGGCACTTTCACCATCAGCAAGGCCGGCAACCCGGTGCAGGACATCTACCTGCGCCAGGTGACGGGCAAGGAGAACAAGGTGATCGGCATCGCGTCCAGGGCCCTTGCCGACCCGGCCCGCGGCTGCAAAGCAAGCTGATCCCACGCCGCTTGCAGCGCATTCATGGACCTCGCCACCTTCCTCGTCCAATGCCTGAATGCGCTGCAGTACGGCCTGCTGCTGTTCCTGGTGGCGTCGGGGCTGACGCTGATCTTCGGGATCATGGGCGTCATCAACCTGGCGCACGGCAGCTTCTACATGATCGGCGCCTACATGGCCTATGCACTGGCGCCGCCGGTGGCGGCCACGCTGGGCGGTGGCTTCTTCGCGGTGCTGCTGGTGGGCGTGGTGTTGGCGGTGCTGCTGGGCTATGTGCTCGAGTGGGCCTTCTTCAGCTTCCTCTATGAGCGCGAGCACCTGCAGCAGGTGCTGATGACCTACGGGCTGATCCTCGTCTTCGAGGAGTTGCGCTCCATCCTCGTGGGCGACGACGTGCACAGCGTGGCGCCGCCGGACTGGCTCTCGGGCAGCATCCCGCTGGGTGAGCTGATGAGCTACCCGGTCTACCGGCTCTTCATCTCGGGCGTGTGCCTGGTGCTCGCGCTCGGCATGTACGTCGTGCTGGGCCGCACCCGGCTGGGCATGATGATCCGGGCCGGCGCCAGCAACCGCGAGATGGTGCAGTCGCTGGGGGTGGACATCAAGTTCCTCTATCGCGTGGTCTTCGCCGCCGGGGTGGCGATCGCCGTGCTGGCCGGCATGGTGGCGGCGCCGGTGTCCTCGGTCTACCCGGGCATGGGCAACCAGGTGCTCATCATCTGCTTCGTGGTGGTGGTGATCGGCGGCATCGGCTCGATCCGCGGCGCGCTGCTGGCTGCCCTGCTGATCGGCGTGGTCGACACCTTCGGCAAGGTCGTCTTCCCTCAGGCGGCCGGCGTGCTGGTCTATGTCCTGATGGCGCTGATCCTGCTGTGGAAGCCGGACGGCTTGTTCAAGGCGGGTTCATGAGCGCCACGTCCCTCTTCGGTGCGAAGTCGCTGGTGACCGCCGGCGCGGTGCTGGCACTGGCCGTCTTTCCCTGGCTGTCCGGCAGCTTCGGCGTCGACCTGGTCAGCAAGATCATGATCTTCGCCATCCTGGCGCTGAGCCTGGAGTTGCTGGTCGGCATGACGGGCCTGGTCTGCTTCGGGCAGGCCGCGCTGTTCGGGCTGGCGGGCTACGCGGCGGTGCGCCTGTCGCCGGAGTCAGAGGCAGCATCGCTCTGGTGGCTGCTGCCGGCCAGCGTGGCGGTCTCGGGCCTCTACGCGCTCTTCATGGGCGCGCTGTCGCTGCGCACCAAGGGCGTCTACTTCATCATGGTCACCCTCGCCTTCGCGCAGATGGCCTACTACGTGGTGCACGACACCCCGCTGGGCGGCGGCACCGACGGCATCTACCTGTACTTCAAGCCGACGCTGGCGATCGGTGGCGTCACGCTGGCCGACCTCGACAAGCCGGTCGCCTTCTACTACCTGGTGCTGTTCTGCCTGCTGGCGGTGTTCGCCAAGCTGGCGCTGCTGGCGCGCTCGCGCTTCGGCCACGCGCTGGCCGGCATCCATGCCAACGAGCAGCGAATGCGCGCCGCCGGCTTCTCGACCTATCCTTACAAGCTGGCGGCCTTCGTGCTGTCGGGCTGCATTGCCGGCGTGGCCGGATTCCTCTTCGCTGTGAAAGACGGCTTCGTGAACCCCGAGCTGCTCTCGTGGCACCTCTCGGGCTCGGTGCTGATCATGATCATCCTCGGCGGCCTGGGCCACCTGCGCGGCGCGGTGCTGGGCGCCTTCGCCTTCACCCTGCTGCAGGAGTTTTTCCAGAGCGACGCGGTCTTCGGCCGCTTCGCCAAGCATTGGCACCTGGGCCTGGGCGCCACCATCATCGCCTGCGTGGCCCTGCTGCCGAACGGCCTGATCGGCCTGCCGGCGCTGGTGCGCCAGCGCCTCTTCGGCGGCACGGAGGCCAACCGGTGAGCGCCCCTCTGCTGCGTTGCGAGGGCCTGACCCGCCGCTGGGGTGGCCTGGTGGCCGTCGACGGCGTGACGCTCGATTTCGCGCTCGGCCAGGTGCATGCCGTGATCGGCACCAACGGCGCGGGCAAGTCCACCCTGATCAACATGCTCTCGGGCGAGATCCCGCCGTCTGCGGGCCGCGTCGAGCTGCTAGGCCAGGACGTGACCACCTGGACGCAGCCGCGCCGCGCCCGCGCGGGCCTGGGCCGCAGCTACCAGCGCAACACCATCTTCCCCGGCTTCAGCGTGCTGGAGAACACCCGCCTGGCGGCGCAGGCTGCGCACCAGCGGCCGTGGGCCTGGTGGCAGGCCGCCGCACGCTGCGAGCACAGCCTGGCTGCCGCGCACGAGGCCATCACCAAGGCCGGCCTGGGCGCCGTGCTCGACCGGCCGGCGGGCCTGCTCAGCCACGGCCAGAAGCGCCAGCTCGAGATCGCGATGTGCCTGGCCACCGGGCCTCAGGTGCTGCTGCTGGACGAGCCGCTCGCCGGCATGGGCGCCGAGGAGACCGAGCGCATGCTGTCCCTGCTCGGCGAGCTGCGAGCCGGCCACGCCACGCTGCTGGTGGAGCACGACATGGACGCGGTGTTCCGCATCGCCGACTGGATCACGGTGATGGTCAACGGGGCCGTCATCGCCTCGGCCCGGCCGGAGGCGATCCGGAGCGATCCAGCGGTTCAGGCGGCGTATCTGGGGGGGCATTGAATGTCGGCGTTGGCGCGTCGCGACAGGGGACGGTGGTGGCTGTTCGTTGAAAGTGCTGCGGCGGTGACCGCAGCGGGGTGTGGGGGCAGGCGGGGGCGCGCATGTGGAGCGCCGACACCGAAGGTGCGGCGTAGGGTAATGAACGCGAAGCGTTCGTGGGCCAGAGCCCAACGCACAGGGTGTGTGGCCGCGCGCGCAGCGCGCTTCCACATCATTCTGGGCGCGACTGTCCGAGCGCACGAACGCAGTGAGTGCGGCGAGTTAAGCGCCCGGCCACACACCCGAGCACTGCAGGGGAGTCGGCACGCAGTGCCGACCGCGGAACCTAAGCGCCACCGCCTGCCCCCACACACCGCTGCCGCGCCAACATCAGCCAGCCGAACGCGATGAGCGCCACCAGCCCCCTCCTCGAAGCCCACGGCATCCACGCCTGGTACGGCTCCAGCCACGTGCTGCACGGCGTCGACCTCACCGTACAACCGGGCGAAACCGTCGGCCTGCTGGGCCGCAACGGCATGGGCAAGTCGACGCTGATCCGCACCCTGCTGGGCCACGTGAAGCAGCGCGAGGGCCGCATCACCGTGCGCGGGCAGGACTTCTCCCGCGCCGCGCCGCACCAGGTGGCCCGCGCCGGCATCGGCTACGTGCCGGAGGGGCGCGGAGTCTTCCCCAACCTCAGCGTGCGCGAGAACCTGCAGATGGCCGCCCGCCCGGCCGCGGACGGCCGCAGCGACTGGACACTCCAGAAGACGCTCGACACCTTCCCGCGGCTCGCCGAGCGCCTCACCAACCAGGGCAGCCAGCTTTCGGGCGGCGAGCAGCAGATGCTGGCCATCGGCCGCGTGCTGATGACGCACCCCGAGCTCATCATCCTCGACGAGGCCACCGAGGGCCTGGCGCCGCTGATCGTGGCCGAGATCTGGCGCGTGATCGGGCAGATCCGCGCCAGCGGCATCGCCACGCTGATCGTCGACCGCGACTACCGCAAGGTGGCCGCCCAGTCCGACCGGCTGGTGGTGTTGCAGAAGGGCCAGGTCGCGATGGCGGGTGATGCCGCGGCGCTGGCCGGCAGCGAAGCCCTGGCCGCCTGCCTGGGTGTGTGAGTTGGAGACCCTCATGAACGACATCCGTCCCTTCGGCGACCCCGGCGCGCTGGCGCCCCCGAGGGTTCTGCGTGAGGACCTCGCTGGCGGCGGCTTCAGGCTGCGCAGCGCCGAAACACTGCAACCCCACGCGCGCTGCATCGGCGACTGGCTGGAGCACTGGGCCCGCACCACGCCAGAGGCCCTGTTCCTCGCCGAGCGCGAAGGCACGGGCTGGCGCGCGCTGAGCTACGCCGAAGCGCGCGACCAGGTCGGGCGCGTCGCGCAAGGCCTGATCGACCTGGGGCTGCCGGCCGGCAAGCCGGTCGTCGTGCTGTCGGACAACAGCGTCGACCATGCCCTGCTCGCGCTGGCCGCCATGCACCTGGGTCGCGCGGTCTGCACCGTGTCCAGCGCCTACTGCCGGCTCACCAAGGACTACACCAAGGTCCACGCCATCCTCGACGCGCTGGACCCAGCGCTGGTGTACGCCGCCGAGCCCAGCGTGTACGGCCCGCCGATCGCCGGCTGGGCCGGGCGTGGCAACCGGCCGGTGGTGCTGAGCCACGGCGCCGCCGAATTGCCTGGTTCGCTGGGCTTCGGCCAACTGGCGGCCGCCGCGGAAACGCCCGCCGTGGGGCAGGCGTTTGCCACGATCACCCCCGAGACCCATGCCAAGTACCTCCTGACCAGTGGCTCCACCGGCACGCCCAAGGTGGTCATCAACACCCACCGCATGCTCTGCGCCAACCAGCAGCAGATGGCCCAGGCCTGGCCCTTCCTGAACAGGCACCCCTTGCGCCTGCTCGACTGGCTGCCCTGGAGCCACACCTTCGGCGCCAACCACAACTTCAACCTGGTGCTGGCCCACGGCGGCAGCCTGCACATCGACGACGGCCGGCCCATGCCCGGGCTGATCGAGAAGACGGTGGCCAACCTGCGCGAGGTGCGGCCCAACTTCTTCTTCAACGTACCGCGCGGCTTCGACATGCTGTTGCCCTTCCTCGAAAGCGACGAGGGCTTTGCGCGCGAGTTCTTCGCCCCGCTGCAAGGCATCTTCTACGCCGGCGCCGCGCTGCCGCAGAGCCTGTGGCAGCGCATCGAGGCGGTGGCCGCGCGGGTACGCGAGCGGCCGATCTGGTTCACCTCGTCCTGGGGTGCCACCGAGACGTCGCCGGCCGTGACCAGCGTGCACTGGGCGATCGACCGCGCCGGCTGCATCGGTGCGCCGCTGCCGGGGGTGGACCTGAAGTTCATCCCGAGCGGCGACAAGCTGGAGATGCGGGTGCGCGGGCCCAACGTCTTCTCCGGCTACCGCCATGCCCCCGAGCTGAGTGCGCAGGCCTTCGACGACGAAGGCTACTACCGCATCGGCGATGCCGGCCGTTTGGTCGACCCCGCCGATCCGAGCCAGGGCGTGGCCTTCGACGGCCGCGTGGCCGAAGACTTCAAGCTGATGAGCGGCACCTGGGTCTCGGTCGGCACGCTGCGGGTGCGGGCGGTGGCTGCGCTGTCGCCCCTGGCCGCCGACGTGGTGGTGACCGGGCACGACCGCGAGGAAGTGGGCCTGCTCGTCTTCCCCAGCCCCGCCGCGAAGGCACTCGATGCCAACGAACGGGCCAACCAGGTGCGGGCGGCGCTCGCCGCCCTGCGCGCCGAAGGCGGCGGCTCTTCGCAGTCGCCCACCCGCGCCCTGCTGCTGGTCGAGCCGCCGAATGCCGACGCCGGCGAAATCACCGACAAGGGCTACATCAACCAGCGGGCTGTGCTGGCGCGGCGCGCCGAACAGGTGCTGGCTCTGTACAGTGAAGCGCCCCACCCCGACCTGATCCGGCTTTGATCGTGAGCAAGACCCACATCCACCGCGTCGACGTGCATTTCGGCGACTGCGACCCCGCCGGCATCGTCTTCTTCCCCAATTTCTCGCGCTGGATGGACCAGGCCTCGTTGGCCTTCTTCATGGCCTGCGGCGTGCCGCCCTGGCGCGAGCTGGAGGCCCAGCGCGGCATCGTCGGGACGCCGCTGCTCGAGATCCACACCCGCTTCCTGCGCCCCGCCACCTACGGCCAGACGCTGGAAGTGCACACCTGCGTGGAAGAGTGGCGCGAGAAGGTGCTGATCCAGCACCACCGCATCCTGCGCGACGGCGACCTGCTGTGCGAAGGGCGAGAGACGCGGGCGTTCGTCGTGCGGCTGCCTGGAAGCTACAAGCTCAAGTCGATCCCGATCCCCGAAGACATCAAGGCCCTCTGCCTGTGACACCCGAGTGAAAACCCTTGGCCTGCACGGAGAACCCGGCCAGCGCTAGCCTTGTCCCCTGACAAGAACCAATGGGGTGGCATGGGAACGCCAAGGGGAAACTGGAGCCGGTGGCTTGCCGCCGTCGTCATGGTGTGGGGGAGCGTCACCACGACAGCCTGGGCGCAGTCGCCGCTGGCACCTTCCGGCCCGCGCAGCGCGACGGGCGAGGGGCCGGCTGGTGGTGACCGATGGTTCGATGCCTTCTTCGTCCAGCGCGGCACAGGCGAGGAAGTCGAGGCCTTCACGATCGGCGCGATGAGGCATATCCCGGTCGCCTGGCTGGGTGAACGCGCCAATCTCTATGGCGAGCTCTCGCTCAGCCGCTGGGAGGCCCGGCCCCACACGCCCACCGACACCGGCACGCTGGTTCAGCTCGGCGTGAAGCCGGTGCTTCGCTATGTGCTGCTGCGCGGAAGCGTGCCCACCTTCGCCGAGTTCGGCATCGGGCTCACCGTGACCTCCGAGATCTACCGCAAGTCCGAACGCAAGTTCAGCACCGCCTTCAACTTTGGCGATCACCTGGCGATCGGCTGGGCCTTCGGAGCCCAGCGGCAGCACGAGATCGTGCTGCGGGTCGAGCATTTCTCCAACGGCAACATCGTGATGCCGAACCCGGGCGAGAACTTCCGGGAAGTGCGCTATGTCCACTGGTTCTGACGAACCATCGGCACACGGTTTGCTGCGGCTCAGATGAAAGGAGCAGGCATGAACCCGCACCATCCACCCAACAACCCACACCGCGAGGCCTGGTTCGGCCGGGAGCACGACCGCTACAGCCCCGAAGGAGACGAGCGGCGATTCAGCGGCGGCTACGGCATCAGCGGCGGCGGCCTCGGGCCCAGCGAGGCTGAATCAGGCTGGCTGACCGGGCGCCACCCTTTCGACCCCGACTACGCCCGCTGGCGCTACGAGCACATCCGCAGCCTCGATTCGGACTACGAGCAGTGGCGGCAGACCAAGGCGAAGAAGTTCTCCGACGATTTCGAGCAATGGCGTCAAACCCGCTATGTGGCTCAGGCGGCCGACAACGAGCACCCCACCGGCCCTGGCGACACGCCCGAGGCGCGTTCGTCACCCATCCATCACTCCACCACGTCCCGGCACATCTGAGCCCCGCGCCCGGCGACGCTCGCCCTGCCCCTTACCGCAAGCTTTGCGTGGCGGCAGCGAAAACTGCAGCGGGCCACCGTCGCCAAGCGCATTGCACCGAGCGCGGTCCGGCATGCGACTTGCCCGCCGATGGCACCCCGTGGGATGGAAACAGGAGTACCCCATGAAGCTTCAAGCGCTTGCGCTGGCAGGAATCGTGTCGTGGTTGCCGACCGCGACACTGGCGAGCCCTGCCTCCGAGGCCACCGCTGCGGTACAGCGCCCTGAGTCGTCCGCTGCACGCGGGCTGGAGCCAAGCCTTCAGGCCGGGCTGGGGCACCTGAGCTTCGAGGACTCCGCCTCGGAGGTCGGCAGTCCCCTGGCGGCGCCGGCCGAGCCCGTTCCCGATGCCTCGTCGTGGCGTGAACCTCCCGGCACGCCCAGCGTCAGCCCGGTGCCGGAGCCGAGCGCACTCGGCCTGATGCTCGCCGGGCTTGCGGTCCTGGCCGTGCTCCTCAGCCGGCACCGGCGACGGCGCGGCTGAGGCGTGGCGCCAGTGTCAATGGTGATGAGCGCGGCTGGCCAGGCAGCCGATCAGCACACCGACGCCAACCGCTGCCAGCACCATCGCCAGCGGGTGCTCGCGCACCTGGGTGCGGCAGGCCTCGGCCCACTCCTGCTCGGCAGCGCGCATGCGGTCGTAGCTTTGTCGCATCCGGTCGGCGGCGTGGTCGAGCGACTCCGCGGCCCGGTCGACCGCCTCGTGAGTCGCGTGAACCGCCCGGTCGAAGCTGCGCTCGCCGGACGCGGCCGAGGACGAGGACGAGGCCTCGCTGCCCTGGCGGCTGCCAGTGGATTCACCGCTGTTGCCGTTGCCCATTCCATGGGTCGATGACGGATGGCTTGAACTCATGGTTTCTGCTCCTCTGGGTTGAGGCCGGAGCGGCCAGACCCTGCAGGCGCAGGCAAGCCACGTGCCGGCGAGCCGGTGCGGCACTCGGTGTAAGCAGACGATTCAGCGCGCGACCGGCCGGGTGACGCACTAGCATGGAGGCCAATGGACGACGTGCAGGCGCTGGGATTTCTCGACGGCGGCGGCGAGATGGGTGCTCGCATGAGGGCGTTCGACTGGCTGTCCACGCCGCTGGGGAGCCCCGCGGGCTGGCCCCAGAGCCTGAAGACGATCGTCCGCATGATGCTGGACTCGCGCTTCGCGATGTGGATGGCCTGGGGCCCGGATCACAGCTTTTTCTGCAACGACGCCTACCTGCCCACGCTGGGGCTCAAGCGTGACTGGGCGCTGGCCTCACGGGCCGACCTGGTGTGGGCCGAGGTCTGGCATGCCGCCGGGCCGCGCATAGACCATGTGCTGAGAACCGGCCAAGCCACCTGGGACGAAGGGCTGGAGCTCTTCCTGCGCCGCAGCGGCTACGAGGAGGAGACCTTTCACACCTTCTCGTACAGCCCGGTCCATGACGACGACCATCACGTGGCGGGCATGCTGTGCGTGGTGGTCGAGACCACCGAGTCGGTGATCGGCGAGCGCCGCCTGGAGCTGCTGCGCGCCCTGGCGGCGGTGTCGGCCAGCGAGTCGGAGTCGCTCGAAGACGCCGGTCGTCGCATGCTGGCGCTGCTGGCCCCCCGCACTCGCGACCTGCCTTTTGCGGCGCTCTATTTCCTCGAAACGGCCGCCGGCGGCGGGCACCTGCGCCTGGTGGGCAGCACCTGCGAGCCGTCCACGGGTCGGCTGCCGGCGTCGGTGGCGCTGGACGACACCGGCTCGCCCTGGCTGATGGGTGCGGCGTTGATCAGCGGCCAGCCCCAGCACCTGACCCGCCTGCACGAGGTGGTCGAGATCCCCGGCGCGTGGGCGGCCCCGCTGAAGGAGGCCCTGGTGATGCCGCTCCACGGCTCGGGCCGGGCGCGGCGGCTGGGTGTGCTGGTGCTGGGCGTCAGCCCCCGCCGCCGGCTCGATGAGCCCTACCTCGGCTTCATGACGCTGGTGGCCTCGCAGGTGGCTTCCCGCCTGGCCGATGCACTGGCCCACGTGGAGGCGCGCGAGCGGGCTCAGGCCCTGGCCGAGCTGGACCAGGCCAAGAGCCAGTTCTTCAGCAACGTCAGCCACGAGTTCCGCACCCCGTTGACGCTGATGCTCGGGCCGATCGACGAACTGCTGGAGGGCGGCACCCTGCCTGCAGCGCAGGCCGAGGCGCTGGCACTGGCACAGCGCAACGGCCAGAGGCTGCGCAAGCTGGTCAACTCGCTGCTCGATTTCTCACGCATCGAGGCCGGCCGGGTCGCGGCCGACCGGCAGCCGACCGACCTGGCCGAGGCCACGACAGACCTGGCATCCACTTTCCGTACGGCCATCGAGCAGGCCGGGTTGACGCTGGAGGTGAACTGCCCGCCACTGCCCGCGCCGGTCTGGGTGGACCGCGACATGTGGGAAAAGATGGTGCTGAACCTGCTGTCGAACGCGCTGAAGTTCACCTTCGCCGGCGGCATCGGGGTGCGGATGGTGGCGCTACCCGATGGCTGCCAGGTGCGGCTGGAGGTCACCGACACCGGCGTCGGCATCCCGGCCGCCGACCTGCCCCGGCTGTTCGAGCGGTTCCAGCGCCTGCAGGGCACCCGCTCGCGCATCCAGGAGGGCACCGGCATCGGCCTGGCATTGGTGAAGGAACTGGCCCGGCTGCACGGCGGCAGCGTCTCGGTGGAAAGCACCGAAGGCCGCGGCAGCTGCTTCAGCGTCACCCTGCCCTGCGGCGAACCTGCAGACGCACGCGCCACTGCGGCCCGGGAGGCGAGCGGCCTGACACCGCTGGAGCGTGGCGCCTTCGTCGACGATGCGTTGCGCGCGAGCGCACCGCCGGTCGCCCCGGCGGGCCCGGCGCAGCGGTCGGAACCGGCGACCGGCCCGCGCTTTCCCGGCGAGCAGGTGCTGGTGGTCGACGACAACGCCGAGATGCGCGGCTACATCGAACGGCTGCTGCGGCCGCACTGGCAGGTGCGGGCGGCGCGCGACGGCTGGCAGGCGATGCAGATGATCGAGGACACGCTGCCCGACGTGGTGGTGACCGACGTGATGATGCCGGGGCTGGACGGGCGCGGCCTGCTGGCCCGCATCCGGGGCCACCAGGCGGCCCGCGGGCTGCCGGTGATCATGCTGTCGGCCGAGGCGGGGGAGGAGGCGCGGCTGGCAACGCTCGGCCTGGGCGCCGACGACTACCTCGTCAAGCCCTTCTCGGCACGCGAGCTGGTGGCCCGGATCGAGGTGCAGCTGGCCCGTGCCCGCTTGCGGCGGGCCCAGGAAGCAGCCGACCAGCGCCTGGCCGAGGTGTTCGCCAATGCCCCGGTGGGTTTCGCGCTGCTGATGGGTCGCGACCACGTCTTCGAGCACATCAACAGCCAGCTGAGCCGGATGCTGCACCACCGGCGGGTGCTTCGGCTGCCTGTGCGCGAGGCATTCCCCGAGCTGGAAGGCCAGGGCCCCTTCGAGCTGCTGGCCGCCGTCTACGAGACCGGCTCGCCCTACGTCGGGCGCTCGTACCCGGTGCAGCTGCGCGACGCGACCGGGCAGGCACTGGAGGCCCGCTTCTTCGACTTCGTCTACCAGCCCTTGTTCGGCGCGGACGGCGGTTGCGAGGGGATCGGGGTCGTTTGCTTCGACGTCACCGGGCTGATGCGCGCGCGCCAGGAGGCCGAGCAGGCCAGCCGGGCGAAGGACGAGTTCATCGCGATGCTCGGTCACGAGCTGCGCAACCCGCTCGCACCGATGCTGACCGCGCTGCAGCTCATGCAGATGCAGTGGCCCGAGGTCGCGCAGCGCGAGCGCGGCATCCTGGAACGCCAGGTACGCCACATGGTGCGCCTGGTCGACGACCTGCTCGACGTGGCCCGCATCACCCGCGGCAGCATCGAGCTGCGCAAGGAGCCGGTGGAGTTGAGACGCGTCGTCGACGCCGCCTGCGAAACCGCCGGCCCGGTGCTGGAGCAACGACGCCACCGGCTGACGGTCGACGTGCCGGCCACCGGCGCGCTGCTGCTGGCTGACCCCGTGCGCCTGAGCCAGGTGGTGAGCAACCTGCTGACCAACGCGGCGCGATTCACCGAGATGGGCGGAGACATCCGGCTGCACAGCGACATCCTCGACGGGCAGGCGACGTTGACGGTCACCGACAACGGCGTGGGCATGACCGAGGCCGAGCTGGCCACCGTCTTCGATCTGTTCGTGCAAGGCCGGCAGGCGATGCACCGGCCGCAGGGTGGCCTCGGGCTGGGCCTGTCGATCGCGCGCAGCCTGGCCGCACTGCACAACGGCACGCTCTCGGCCCGCAGCGCCGGGAACGGCTCGGGCAGCAGCTTCGTCCTGACGCTGCCACTGGCCAGCCCGGGCCCCGGGCGGGCACCCGATGCGCAAGCCACCGACATGCGGCATTCGGGCGCGGCCGGGCGCGTGCTGGTGGTGGACGACAACGACGACGCGGCGCAGTCCCTTTCAGCCCTGCTGCAGACGCTGGGCTACGAAACCCTGGTCGCGCACGACGGGCCGCAGGCCCTGCGGCTGCTGGAGCACGAGACGGTCAACGCCGCCATCCTCGACATCGGCCTGCCGGTGATGGACGGCTATGAACTGGCCCTGCGCCTGCGCCAGCGACCGCTCGGCGGGGCGCTCCGTCTGGTGGCGCTGTCAGGCTACGGGCAGGAGCGCGACTTCCAGCGCTCTCGCGACACCGGCCTCGACGCCCACCTCGTCAAGCCGGTGGACGTGTCGTCGCTGCTGCGGGCCCTGCAAGGGGCGCCGTAGAGGTCGCCGGCGCCGACTCCGGTGCCGCAGGCGCACGCGAATCGGCCACGGCCGACACGCCCGGGAACACCTCGTCCAGCGCCTTGACCTCCGGCAGCACGTAGATCACTGGCTTGGCCTGGCGCGCGGTGGGCCAGAGCACCTGGTCGAAGAACGCGGGCGGCAGGTTGATGCAGCCATAACTGATGCGGTTGTCGGCCGGGGTGGCGCTGGCCAGTCGCTCGGCCCGCCGCTCCTTCGGGTTGGTCAGCCGCACACGGTGCATCGAGACCGCCGCGTCATAGTCGACCCACAGCACGTCCTCGCGCATGGCATTCAGCCCGCGCTCGCCCAGGAATCGGCCGGCGGGGGTGGTGCGCTCCTCCGGCCGGACCTGCTCGATCGGGCGCTGGCCGATGCCGGCCACCGTGTGGTCGCCCGCCGCATAACCCAGCAGGACGGGCGAGGCGCCCTTCAGCCGGCCATCCGGCTCGAAGACGAAGACCTTGGCCTGCTGCTTGTCCACGATGATGAAGGGCCGCTCGCCGTTGTCGGCCGAGCCGACCACCCACTGCGCCACCCGCTGCACGTCATTCGAGGCGGGCTCGCCACCAAGCTGCAACTGCCGCGCAAGGGGGGGCGCAGCGGCGGCTTGAGGCGGTATGGCCGGCGCCGAATGAAGAGCCGGGCCAACTGCCGGCCGCCAGGGTTGCGTTGGCGGCAGCAGCAACACCAGCAGGGCGGCTCCCAGCAACACGCCCTGCTTCAACCCGTCGAGCAGTTCTCGGTCGATCAGCATGGGCACCCTGCGATCCATCACGGCTGCTCCTCTGGCGCATCCAGCGCAGCGCCGGGATCCTCCTCCCCGGCGATCGACTCTTCGAGCTCCTCGGGGGCATGCCCGTCGTCAGGCTCGGACGGAATGTCGCGCTCGTTGTTGAGCTCGGGCTTCTCGGTCGGTGCGGGGCGTTCCGGCGGCAAGGCATTCATCCTGATCCGGCTCATGGGGGGCTCCAGTGGCCTGTGGCACTGCAGAGCGTGTGGCAACCGGCGTGCCTGGCGTGGGCACGCCCATTGCCACCTGGCCCCGATTCAATCGCAACCACTCACGTTGGAGTTACAGATGGCCAGTGCGCTTCCGGGGGCGTTTCCGAGGGGGATCGGGGGAGGAGCACCGTTGCCCTCGAAGAGCATCCTCTATGTCGAGGACAACCCGGTCAACCAGATGCTCATGACCGAGATCGTCGGTCGCTGCACCACCCATCGCCTTCAACTGGCCGGCACCCTTCGCGAGGGCCTGCGCATCGCCGGCCAGCAGGGCTTCGACCTGCTGCTGCTCGACCTGCGGCTGCCCGACGGCGACGGCACCGAACTGCTGAGGCTGCTGCGTCGGGTGCCGGGGCTGACCGACGTGCCCGCGGTCGCGGTGACGGCCGAGTACGGCTTCGAGCTCGAGGGCAGCGGCTTCTGCGAGGTCTGGTACAAGCCGCTCGACCTGCACCAGACGCTGGAGCGCCTGGACCGGGTGTTGCGTCGGCCCCTTCCCGGCGCAGCGGCCCTCTCGCTGCTGGCCAGTTTCCCCCGCCAGTCGGCGCTGGTCGCGCTGCGCTAGCGTCGGCCTTTGCCGATCGGCGGCTGCAGCCGCCGACCGGCAAGGATTGCCGCAGCCCTTGCGCCGCCTTCACCGGCGGCGCAGCGTGTAGAGGTTCTCCGGCGGCTTCGGCGCCGTGGCGGCCGGTTCGCTCGCGCCGGCCCCCACCTGGCGGGGCAGCCGGCTGATGAGGTCCGTCAGCATCAGTGGGTCCACGGGCTTGAGCAGGTGTTCGTCGAAGCCCGCCTCGCGGCCGCGCTGGCGGTCGGAAGCCTGGCCATAACCCGTCAGCGCGATCAGCCTGGCATGGCGCACCTGCGGCAGCTCACGCAAGCGGCGCGCGACCTCGTAGCCGTCCATCATCGGCAAGCCGACGTCCAGCAGCACCACCTCGGGCAGGAACTCCACCGCATAGGCCAGCGCCTCCTTGCCGTCGCGCGCGATGCCCACGGTGTGCCCCGACAAGGTGAGCATCGCCGCGGTCGTCTCGGCCACGTCGGGGTTGTCCTCGACGAGCATGATGCGCCGGCCGGCCGGGCTGGCCTGCACCTCGCCGTCGGATGCCGGCGTGCGCTCGGCACCAGCCTCGGCCGCCTCGCAAGGCAGGTAGACGCGGAACTCGGCTCCCAGCCCGGGGCCGGCGCTGCTGGCCTCGACCCGGCCGCCATGCATGCGGACCAGGCGCTGCACCAGCGTCAGACCCACGCCGAGGCCTCCTTGCGTGCGGTCCAGCGTTCTCTGGCCCTGCTCGAACAGGTCGAACACCCGCGGCAGCAGCTCGGCCTCGATCCCCATGCCGTTGTCGCGCAGCGCGACCATCACTTCGCCGGGCTCGGCAACGACAGCCAGGTGCAGCCGGCCGCCGTCCGGCGTGTACTTGATGGCGTTGTTGAGCAGGTTGTTGACCACCTGCTGCAGCCGGTCGCTGTCGCCCCGCACCCAAGCCGCCCCGGGGGGCATCGACTGGGTCAGCAGTTGCTTGCGCGCGGCGATCTGGGGACGCTGCGTCTCGACACATTGCTCGACCAGCGCGGCCAGATCCAGCGGCGCCCGACGCAACACGATCTTGCCCTGGCTGATGCGCGCCACGTCCAGCAGCTCGTCGACCAGGCGTGTCAGCTGCCGGATCTGGCGCTCGGTGATGTCCGTGGCCCAGACGAGCTTGGCGTCTTGCGGGCCGAAGCGGCGGATGACCTCGATCGCATTGCGGATCGGCGCCAGCGGGTTGCGCAACTCGTGCGACAGCATCGCCAGGAACTCGTCCTTGCGCCGGTTGGCCTCCGCCAGCCGGGCCTCGGCCTGGCGCCGCTCGGCGATCTCTGCCTGCAGGTTCTGGTACAGCTGGGCCGAGGCGAAGGCGACCGCCGAACGGGTGGCCACTTCGTCGAGCACCGCTTCGCCCAGGGCCGTGGGCGGGCCGTCGATCAGCAGCGCGCCGAGCAACCGGTCGCCGTGGCGCAGCGCGTAGGCGCCACATGCGGCCATCGCCTCGTGCAGCGTCGGCTGCAGCGCCCCCGCCACGCGCTCCAGCGTCCCGGGGTCGAGATCACCGACCGCAAGCTCGGTGGTCACGCCTTCGCCCAGGCCGGCGGCACCCTGCTGGCGGCGCAGCACGCGCTGCACCTGCAGTTGCTCGTCCACCAGCAGCACCGTGGCGGTGGGCGCCAGCCGCGGCACGGTCAGCGCCAGCAACACCTGCATCCCGCCGCGCAGGTCGATCAGGCCGCTCAGTGCATGACTCAGCTCGGAAAGGAAGGCCGAGCGTCGGGTCGACTCCTGCGCCAGTTGCAGCGCGGCGGCCGACTCGGCCAACGCGACGCGCTCGTCCGCCTGCCGCGCCATGCGCCGCTGCAGCTGGTGCAGCTCGACGAACACCTTGACCTTGGAGCGCAGGATGTCCGGCACCACCGGCGAGAGGATGTAGTCGACCGCGCCCAGCGAGTAGCCCTTGGCGGTCTGCAGCTCGTCGGCAAACGCCGTGATGAAGATGATCGGCGTGTGGGCCGAACGCCGGTAGCGGCGGATCAGCGCAGCCGTCTCGAAGCCGTCGATGTCCGGCATGTTGACGTCGAGCAGGATGACCGCGAACTCGCGCACCAGCACCTCGCGCAGCGCTTCGGCACCGGAGCGCACGAACACCACGTTCTGCTGCAACTCTTCGAGCATGGTGCCGAAGACGAGCAGCTTTTCCTCGAGGTCGTCGACGACCAGGATGTTGACGCGTTCGGCGCTGTCGCCCAGCGCCGCGTCCGGTGCCGGCCCGCTGGTGTTCAGCGGCACAGCCAGCCCCTGAGCACGCCCAGCAGGTGTCGCGGGTCCACCGGCTTCGACAGGTAGTCCCACGCGCCCGCCTCAATGCATTTCTGGCGGTCGCCCTTCATGGCCTTGGCCGTCACCGCCACCATCGGCAGCTCGCGGCCGCGTGGCAGCTGGCGGATGCGCTGCATGGTCGCGATACCGTCCATCTCGGGCATCATGATGTCCATCAGCACGATGTCGATGGTCGGGTCGATCTCGACCAGGCGGATCGCCTCGCGGCCGTTGTCGGCCGACGCGATCACCATGCCGACCTCGTCCAGCACCGTGGCCAGCGCGAAGATGTTTCGCATGTCGTCATCGACGATCAGCGCCTTCTTGCCGCGCAAGCCGTCGGGGGGGGCGAGCAGTGCGTCGATCGCGCGGCCGTCTTGCTCCGACAGCGTGTCCGGGCCACGGTGCAGCCACAGTGCCAGCTGGGCGCGCAACGCATCGAGCGTGTCGGCCTCGCGCTGCCCGTAGCCACCACGCGCCTGGCCCCAGCGCGAGTCCGCCCCGTCCTGGCGCCGCAGCAGCACCAGCGGCAGCTGGCACACACCCGGTCGCTCGGCGATGGCGTCCAGCATGTCTTCGGGGCCGAACTCGGCCATCGCCTCGTCGACCACCGCACAGTCGGCCTCCACCAGCGCCGCGCGCACCTGCGCGGGCTCCTGCGCCACGATCCACTCGACATCGCTGCCCAGTGCCTGCTGCAGCGCCTCGCGCTCGGCCGAGGGCGGCATCACCACCGCCACCCGCTTGATCGGCCGCTCGCTGTAGCGGGCCAACTGCTCGATCGCGGCATGGGCGATGTCGGCCGACTGCAACGGCTTGGCCAGGAAGCCGATCGCGCCGGCCTGCAGGGCGCGGTCGCGTGCATCGTCGGTCGAGACCACGCAGATCGGGATGTGGCGCGTCGCTGCATCGCTCTTGAGCCGGTCGAGGATCCGCCAGCCCTGCATGTCGGGCAGGTGGATGTCCAGCGTGATGACGCTCGGGTGGTATTCGCGCGCCAGGGTCAGCGCGCTCGCCCCCGTGCCGGTCACGATCCCCTTGAAGCCCGCACGGCGGGCCGATTCCAGCAGCACCTTGCCGAACGCGAGGTCGTTCTCGATCACCAGCAGCACGCGGTCGTCGGCAGACACCTCGTCCCGGTCGTCACCCGCCGGGTTGGCAAAGGCCACTGGCGTGCCGGGCTCGTCGCTCACGGTCGTGGCAGGTGCCTCGGCCTCCGACTCCGGGCGCACACGGGGCACCGGCGACGGCAGCAGCTTCGGCCCGGCATCGGCGAGGCCGCGGCCGTGGCGCGGGCTGCGTGCCGGGTTGTAGCTTTGCGGCAGGTACAGCGTGAAGACGCTGCCCCTGCCCGGTGCGCTCGCCAGCCTGATCTCGCCGCCCAGCAGGCGCGAGAGCTCGCGGCTGATGGCCAGGCCCAGACCGGTGCCGCCGTACTTGCGCGAGGTGGAGCCATCGGCCTGCTGGAAGGCCTCGAAGATGATCTGTTGCTTGTCGGGCGAGATGCCGATGCCGGTGTCCGCCACCGCGAAGGCGATCACCTGGCTGGCCCGGTTGAGCTCTTCGTTGTCGGGCGACCAGCCCCCGTCGGCCTGCGCGATCGAGAAGGTCACGCGTCCGACGTGGGTGAACTTGAAGGCGTTGGACAGCAGGTTCTTGATGATCTGCTGCAGGCGCTTGACGTCGGTCACCAGCGACTTCGGCAGTGGCTGCTGGAGCTCCAGCAGGAAGTCGACGTGCTTCGCCTCGGCCACGTGGCGGAAGCCGCGCTCGATCGAGCGGTGCAGTTCATCGAGCCGCAGCTCGGAAACATCCACCACCACCGTGCCGGACTCGATCTTCGACAGGTCGAGGATGTCGTTGATGAGCATCAGCAGGTCGTTGCCGGACGAGTGGATCGTCTTCGCGAACTCGACCTGCTTGCCGGACAGGTTGCCCTCGGGGTTCTTGCAGAGCTGGTCCGACAGGATCAGCAGCGAGTTCAGTGGAGTACGCAGCTCGTGCGACATGTTGGCCAGGAACTCGCTCTTGTACTTCGAGGTCAGCGCGAGCTGCTCGGCCTTCTCTTCGAGGGCCTGACGGGCCTGCTCGACCTCGGCGTTCTTGCGCTCGACCTCCTGGTTCTGGTGGGCCAGCAGGCGAGCCTTGTCCTGCAGCTCCTGGTTGGTCTGCTGCAGCTCCTCCTGCCGGCTGCCCAGCTCCTCCGCCAGCGATTGCGACTGTTTCAGCAGGTCTTCGGTGCGGGTGTTGGCCTCGATGGTGTTGATGACGATGCCGATGGATTCGGTCAGCTGGTCGAGGAAGGCCTCGTGCACCGGGTTGAAATGCTCCAGCGAAGCCAGCTCCAGCACGCCGCGGATCTGGCCCTCGAAGACCACCGGCAGCACCAGCACGTCCATCGCCGCGTTCTCCGACAGGCCCGACGCGATGCGGAAGGCCTGCGACGGCGTGTTGGTCAGCAGGATCTTGCGCTTGTCGATTGCGCACTGGCCGATCAGGCCCTGGCCGATCTGCACCTCCTTGCCGTGCGAGGCCTGCCCGCCGGAGGCGTAGCTGGCCAGCAGCTTCAGGCGCGCCAGCTCGCCGCCGCCGCTCATCACGTAGAACTCGGCCTGCTGCGCGCCCACCACCGGCGCCAGCTCCGACAGGATCAGCTGGCCCACCGTCATCAGGTCTTTCTGGCCCTGCAGCATGCGGCTGAACTTCGCGAGGTTGGTCTTCAGCCAGTCCTGTTCGGTGTTCTTCTGGGTCGTGTCCTTCAGGTTGCGGATCATCTCGTTGATCGTGTCCTTCAGGGCGGCGACCTCGCCCTGGGTCTCGACCGTGATCGAGCGGGTCAGGTCGCCCTGCGTCACCGCGGTGGCCACCTCGGCGATCGCCCGCACCTGCGTGGTCAGGTTGGCCGCCAGCTCGTTCACGTTCTCGGTCAGGCCCTTCCAGGTGCCCGAGGCACCGGGCACCTTGGCCTGGCCGCCGAGCTTGCCCTCCACGCCCACCTCGCGGGCCACCGTGGTCACCTGGTCGGCGAAGGTGGCGAGGGTGTCGATCATCGAGTTGATGGTCTCGGCCAGCGCGGCGATCTCGCCCTTGGCCTCCACCGTCAGCTTCTGCTTCAGGTTGCCGTTGGCCACGGCGGTCACCACCTTGGCGATGCCGCGCACCTGGCTCGTCAGGTTGCCGGCCATGAAGTTCACGTTGTCGGTCAGGTCCTTCCAGGTGCCCGACACCCCCTTGACCTGCGCCTGGCCGCCCAGCCGGCCCTCGGTGCCCACCTCGCGCGCCACGCGGGTCACCTCCGCGGCGAAGGAGCTGAGCTGGTCCACCATGGTGTTGATGGTGTTCTTCAACTCCAGGATCTCGCCCTTCACGTCCACCGTGATCTGCTTGCCCAGGTCGCCGGCCGCCACCGCCTTGGTCACGTCGGCGATGTTGCGCACCTGGCTCGTCAAGTTCGACGCCATCAGGTTGACCGAGTCGGTCAGGTCCTTCCAGGTGCCGGCCACGCCCTGCACGTCCGCCTGGCCGCCCAGCTTGCCCTCCGTGCCCACCTCGCGCGCCACGCGCGTGACCTCGGCCGCGAAGCTGCGCAGCTGGTCCACCATCGTGTTGATGGTGTTCTTCAGCTCCAGGATCTCGCCCTTCACGTCCACCGTGATCTTCTTGCTGAGGTCGCCGGCTGCCACGGCGGTGGTCACCTCGGCGATGTTGCGCACCTGGCTGGTCAGGTTGCCGGCCATGAAGTTGACCGACTCGGTCAGGTCCTTCCAGGTGCCGGCCACGCCCTGCACGTCCGCCTGGCCGCCCAGCTTGCCTTCGGTGCCCACTTCGCGCGCCACGCGCGTCACCTCGGCCGCAAACGAGCGCAGTTGGTCCACCATGGTGTTCACGGTGTTCTTCAGCTCCAGGATCTCGCCCTTCACGTCCACCGTGATCTTCTTGCTGAGGTCGCCGGCCGCCACCGCCTTGGTCACGTCGGCGATGTTGCGCACCTGGGCCGTCAGGTTGCCGGCCATCGAGTTCACCGAGTCGGTCAGGTCCTTCCAGGTACCCGAGACACCCTCCACCCGGGCCTGGCCGCCCAGCGAGCCTTCGGTGCCCACCTCGCGCGCCACCCGTGTCACCTCGGAGGCGAAGCTGCGCAGCTGGTCCACCATGGTGTTGATGGTGTTCTTCAGCGTCAGGAACTCGCCCTTGACGTCGACCTCGATCTTCTTCGACAGGTCGCCCTTGGCCACCGCGGTGGTCACGTCGGCGATGTTGCGCACCTGGTCGGTCAGGTTGCCGGCCATCGAGTTGACCGAGTCTGTCAGGTCCTTCCAGGTGCCGGCCACGCCCTTGACCGTCGCCTGGCCACCCAGCTTGCCCTCGGTGCCCACCTCGCGCGCCACCCGGGTGACCTCGGCCGAGAAGTTGCCGAGCTGGTCGACCATGCGGTTGATGGTCTCGGCGGTGTGCAGGAACTCGCCTTCCAGCGGCCGGCCGTCGACTTCCAGCGCCATGCTCTTGCTCAGGTCGCCCTGGGCCACCGCACCGATCACGCGGGCCACCTCCGAGGTGGGGTGCACGAGGTCGTCGATCAGCGAGTTGATGCATTCGATCGAATCTGCCCAGAAGCCCCTGGCCTCGCGCAGCGCGGCGCGTTGCTTGAGCTTTCCCTGCTTGCCCACCACCTGCCGCAGCCGCGCCAGCTCTTCCGCCATGCTCGCGTTCTGCTCGATCACGTCGTTGAAGGCGTCGGCCAGTCGGCCCGACACGCCTGACCAGTGATAGGGCAGCCGGACACTGGCATCCCCCTTGCGCAAGGCGATGAGCGCTGCCAGCAGCGTGTGCAGCTCGTGCGTGGGCTCGATCGTGTCGTTGGCTTCGATGACGCTCATCAACTGCTCCTGGCGGCGCACTCTCGACCCTCCGAGGTGACAGCGCTGGAGGTGGTATCGAGCAGCTTCCATGCCATGCCAGCCACGAGCACGAACCCCACGGGCACGCAGTGTGCTCCGCCCGTCGGCGGCCCGATGCGCAGGCTGCGATGCCCTGTTGGCAGGTGGCAATTTCTGCCTGGCGCGGTAGGCGTTGCCGCAAGTTCGCCACTCCAGAGCGAGGCACTGGGGGCAAGCGTCAGCCACAAAGCCACGGGCGCCTGCCTCACCCGGAGCGCCAGCGGCACGCCAGTTGCCAGGTGGATTCCAACGCTACTGGAGGCAACATGCGTGTCGCGACGCTGCATTCCCGCTCCTCCGCCGCGGTGCGGGCGGGGTTTCGAATGGGAGGGTGGGACCAGCCCATCCAAGCCGAGGTGCTGGCCGACTTCGGCAAGCACGGCAACGAGCGGCAGATCGCCGAGCTTCGCCCCTGGGGCCCGACGGGTGGTGTCACAGTGAGCTGCTGCAGCATCGGCGGGCACTACAGCGCGCAGACGCTGGATCGTGACAGCGACCCGCACCTGCCCACCTCTCAGCAGGCCGTGCAGATGCTCGCCACCTTCTTTTTCGGCGCCGACGACCTCGCCCCACGCATCGTCGGCCCGGTGGACTGGGCGATGGCATCGCTGTCCCTGCGCTACCGCGACGACGACGAGCACCACCTGATGCGGTTGCAGATCAAGCCCCTGGCCGATGGCGCGAGGCGTGAGATGGCCTCCTGCCGAATGGAGCAGGACGGTGCACACAAGGCCTTTCTGCTCTACCTCCGCCCGGCGGATGCCGACCCGCTCTACGCGCTGCTGAGGGTGGGCCTCGGGATCGACGTCGACCGCGGTTTCACGGCCTGAGCCGAGGCCCAGGGCCCTCGCCATCCGCCGCCGGCCGGCTGGGGCACCTCGACACACCTTGCAACCCGGCGGGAATGCGTGTTGCTGGAAGGTCAGGCGACGTCTTCCACTGCGGGCTCTCCAGTTGCAGCGAAAGGCGAATGTCAACCCAACCTGGAGCCCCTCCATGAGCAAACTGACTTCTCGCATGACCGGTGTGGCCGCAACCTGCCTGGTCGTCTTCGGCGGCATCGCCATCGCGCAGACCGACGGCCAAGGGGTGAGCGGCAGTCAGGGCAGCACCGGCCCGACGCCCAGCACCTCGCAAACGGTGCCGCAACCCGTACCGCCGAGCAACGTGGCGAATCCCGACTCGCGGGCCGACAACACGAGCACGTCGCCCCCGTCTTCGACGATGCCGAGCAGCAGCCCGGGCACGACGAACGACGGCCCCAGCGGCTCGCCCACGACCTCCCGCAGCCCGTCGACCGGCAGCAGCTACGACACCAGTGGCAGCAGCAGTGGGATGTCCAGCACCGACGGCGCGCTGGCGCCCCGCTCAGACCGCAACTGAGCGATGGCCGCCAGGCTCCGCGCCTGGCGGCTTTTTGCTGGTCGCCCGGCCCTTGCCGCCGGGTCGCGGCGCTTGCGCGGCGACGACCTGGTGGACGAGGTGCAGTTTGCGCAGCGCCGGCACCGAGAGCACGAACGGGTAGAAATCGGCCAACCCCATCGCGCGGGACAGCTCGTTGAGCACGCCCGTCAGCTCCATCCAGCCGTTGACGAGGTCCATGAAGGCCTTGGGCTCCGGGTCGCCGGTGCCTTGGAGCACGGAAGGATCAAATCGCTCGTAGTCGAGTTCGACGCGCTCGCCGTCGAGGCCGAAGCTGCGCGCAGTGTCGAGCGTATCGACGAGGTGAAGGTAGTGGGCCCACGTTTCCGCCCAGTCCTCCCACGGGTGGCAGCTCGCATAGGCACTGACGTGGCGGCTGTTCCAGTCGGGGGGCGGCCCCGCGGTGTGGTGCCGTTGCAGCGCAGCTGCGTAGTCGGCCCGCTCGTCGCCGAAGACCTCGCGGAACGCGGCCATCCAGGGCCCTCCGTCGACCAGACACCACCAGTAGTAGTGGCCGCTTTCGTGGCGCAGGTGGCCCAGAAGCGTGCGGTAGGGCTCACCCAAGTCGCTGCGGCGCCTTTCACGCGTGCTGTCATCGGCCTCCACCACGTCGAGGGTGATGAGCCCGTTGGCGTGGCCGGTCACCACGGCGGGGCCGCCGGGCGGGGCGCGCAGCAGGTCGAAGGCCAGGCCGCGCTCCGGGTCCTCGGCCTGGCTGCGCACCGGAAGGCCGAGCGCGATGAGGGTGGAGACGAGGCGGCGCTGCGCGTTGGCGATGCGCAGCCAGAGCCTGGCGTTGTCCGAGTCCGCCAAGTCGGGCAACGTCCGCGTCAACCGGCAGGCGCGGCAGAGCGGCGCATCGGGGTGCTCGGCCAACTGCGGGTCGTCGGCACCGATCAACCAGTTGCAAGCTGAAGCAGTTCCGAGATTGCTGCACTGCCGCCAGCGGGCGGTCGCGGTGCCGCGCGGGGCCATGGCGGCCCGCCACCACCCTTCGGCCTGGCCGCGGGGGCCCGGGGCAGCCTCCAGCGGCCACAGCTGGCGACGCTCGGGGTCGTAGCCGAGTGGGGTGCGGCACGCCAGGCAGACACTGTTCCGGAAAAAGACGGGGCGCCCACAGCGGCACGTGAAAGCTCGCGGCGTGGTGGGCGGGGGGACGCGCAATGGGGATCGGGTGAGCGGCATGCGCGCGGTTCAGCAAGGGCCGTGCCGCCCACCCAGCGCGCCTGCCGCGGCCGCCGCATCCGCCGCGAAAGCGGCGGCCGGGCCCGCGCCGGCCCGAACGGCCGACGCTGCCCGCATGATGCTCAGCGGCTCTTGCCGGTGCCGCTGGTACCGGTGGTGCTGTCACCCCCCGCACTCGACGTGCCGGTGGTCCCGCTCATCCCCGGCGTCTCGCTGCCGCGTCCGGTGGAGCCGGACAAGGAAGCCGAGGTACCGGAACCGGACGTACCGCTGCCGCCACGTGAGCCACCCTGCTGGCCTTGCTGGCCCTCCATTCCCGAGCGGCCGCTGCGCCATTGGTCGAACTCGTCGCTGAACTTCTTGTAGCGTTCCTTGCGCCAGTCGTCGTAGTCGCGGTCGAGGTTGCGGATCTGCTCGCTGCGCCACTGGTGGTAGTCGGCGTCATGGTGCGACTGCCCGCCGCGGAAGCCCTGGCCACCTTCGTAGCCACCACCGCCAGTGTCCATGCCACCGCCCCCCTGCGACCAGCGCCCTTGCTCCTGGCCCCAGCCGCCCCCCATGGAGCCGCTGGCACTGCCCCAGCTGGCCTCGCCACCGCCGCCATGCACACCGCGTTCGTCACCCCAATCACGCGCGCGTTGCCAGCCGCCCGACTGCTCGCGGCCACCGTATTCGCCGCCGCCCCGGCCGCCGCCCTGGCTGTAGCCATGGCCGCCTTGGCCCGATCCGCCGCCGTACCGTCCGGCAGAACCGCCGTACGGCCCCGGCGAGCCGCCGTGCTGGCCGCTGCCGTACATGTCGGAAGAGCCCTGCTGGCCAGAGCGTCCGCCGCTGAATTGCTCGTCCTGGTAGCCGCCCTGCCACTCGCCACCCTGACCATGGCTGTCCTGGCGGCCACCGTAGCTGCTCTGCTCGCCGCCTGGCCAACCACCTTGCTGCCGGCTGCCGCCGTATTCACCACGGTAGCCACCTTGCCCGCGTTGATGACCACTGCCGTAGTCGCCGCGATAGCCGCCTTGGCCAGCATGTTGCTGGCTCCCACCGCCAAAGCCCTGGTCCTCGGGACGCCAGTCCTCGTCGCGATAGCTTTCGCGGCCGCCGCCTTGGGCCCCACGTTGCTGACCCGGTTGCTGTTTCATGACATCTCCTGTTGACGAAGGGTTGCTGCATTCGCTCCATTGAGCGCTGGGCCCCTGAGCGAACTCTCTGGTGCGCCACGGCCCTTGCTGCCGACCCGGTCGTACCTGGACCGGAAGTGGCAACCTCAGTGCCCGTCGCTTGCGCCTCCACCCACAGAGTCGGCCACACACCGGCAGGCGTCCAAATTGCCGCAACCCTTGCGTTGAATCGGTAAGGCCAGCGAGCCGCAGGTGGCATGCCGCGTCCGCGGACGGGCCGGACGCCTGCCCGTTTTGCCAGTGGCTACGCGGGCGTCGGCCCAATTCGTAAGCAAGTGCCACCTGGCCAGCGGACGCGGCACGGGCGTTGCAACCAGGCGTGGAAGAAACCTTCAGCCTGAGCACCGCATGCAACAGACCACCACCCTCGAACATCGACAACAGCAGACCATCTCGCCCCGACTTCAACATGCCGTTCGGCTGCTGCAGATGTCTTCGCTCGAGTATGCGCAGAGCCTGAACGACGCCCTCAGCCGCAATCCCTTCCTTGAATCCGACGAGCCGGACAACGACGAGCCACGCTCGGCCAAGCCGCTGAGCGAACCCGACCGGAGCGCGGGGCCCGAAGAAGTCGAAGCCGCTTCCTCGCTGCAAGTCGATGCCATGGTGCTGGACGGCTTCTCCGGCGCCGAGGAGCCCGCCGGCCACGACGCCGCCACGTTCGACGAGCCGTATGCGGATGGCGGCATCGACGCCGAACGGGAGCCTTGGGTCGCCGACGGCACGCAAGTCGAACGGCGTGCCGAGGGCGCCGGTATCAGTGCCCTCGACCTGGTGCCGGCCCAGCCCGGCCTGCGCGCCCACCTGCACAGCCAGCTCAACCTCCTGCCCTTGCCAGAGCGCGACCTGGCGCTTGCCAAGGCGGTGGTCGAGTCGCTGGACGACGACGGCTACCTTCGCCAGTCACTGGAAGAGCTGACCGAGGACAGCGGCCTCGAGCCGCCCCCCTCCGAAGACGAGTGCCGCATCGCGCTGCGGCGCGTGCAATCGCTCGACCCCGCCGGTGTGGGCGCACGCAGCGTGGCCGAGTGCCTGCTGCTGCAGGTGCCCGGCATCGAGGACCCGCACGAGCAGGCGCTCGCCCGCCGCATCGTCAGCGATCACCTCGACTGCCTGGCCGCAAAGGACTTTCTGCGCCTGGCCCGGCTGCTGGAGTGCCCGCTGCCGGAGGTGCAGGCGGCCTGCGACCGCATCCGGCGCTTCGACCCTCACCCCGGCTGGCGGTTCGATGTCTCGCAGACCCACTTCATCGCGCCCGACATCATCGTGCGCAAGGTGCGCGGCGAATGGACGGCGGTCCTGAACCCGGCGGTGGTGCCGCGGCTGCGCATGAACAAGGTCTATGCCGAAATGTTCCAGCGCCACCGCAACGGGAGCAACACCGAGCTGTCGGCCCACCTTCAGGAGGCCCGCTGGACGCTGCGCAACATCGAGCAGCGCTTCAGCACCATCCTCAGCGTCGCGCAGGCCATCATCCGGCGCCAGCGCCGCTTCTTCGACCTGGGCGCGCTGGCGATGAAGCCGCTGTGCCTGAAGGAGATCGCCGCCGAAGTGGGCTTGCACGAGTCCACGGTGTCGCGCGTGACGAACAACAAGTACATGGCCACCCCGATGGGGGTGTTCGAGCTCAAGTACTTCTTCTCGCGGCCCATGGCCGCCACCGAGGGCCGGGCCTTCTCGGCCACCGCGATCCGCGAACTGATCAAGGACATGATCGCGGCCGAGGAAGCGACCGCGCCGCTCTCCGACGCCGAGATCGCCCGCCTGCTGGCCCGCCAGGGCCTGGAAGTGGCGCGCCGCACGGTCACCAAATACCGCCAGGCCCTGCGCATCGAGGCCGTCGAGCGCCGGCGCGCCGTGTAGGCCGACCCTGGCGATACCCCGCCCAAAGCGGGCAGCGCCCGAGCTGGCGACACTTGCAGTTTCGCCCTCGACATGCCGCCCCCATGACCCCATCGACGACCGGCGCCGCGCCGGCACCGGCCACCCGCCTGTACCCCCTGCTGTTCGTTGGCCTGTGGAGCACCGGCTTCATCGGCGCCAAATTCGGCCTGCCGGACGCGGAGCCACTGACTTTCCTCAGCGTGCGCTACCTGGCGGTGCTGGTGCTGATGGCCGGCATCGCCTGGCTGACCAAGGCCCCCTGGCCGCCCACGGCCCGGGCCTGGCTGCACATCGGGGTGTCGGGCCTTCTCATCCATGCCGTGTACCTGGGTGGTGTGTTCATGGCGATCGCCCACGGCCTGTCGGCAGGGGTGACCGCCCTCGTGGTGGGGCTGCAGCCAGTGCTCACGGCGCTGGGCGCTGCCTGGCTGCTGGGCGAGCAGGTGCCGCGGCGGCAGTGGCTGGGCCTCGGGCTCGGCTTCGTCGGCGTGGGGATGGTGGTCGCTCACAAGGTGGTGGGCGCCGAGGCAGGCGCGGCCTGGGCACCCTTGCTCTTGCCGGCGGTGGTGGCCCTGCTGGGCATCACCGCCGGCACGCTCTACCAGAAGCGCTTCTGCCCGGCATTCGACCTGCGGACGGGCTCGGTGGTCCAGTTCCTTCCCAGCCTGCTGGTGACGGGGGCCGCCGCCTGGGCCACGGAGACGATGCAGGTGCGATGGACGCCTGCCTTCGGATTCGCGCTCGGCTGGCTCGTGTTTGTCCTGTCGCTCGGCGCGGTGAGCCTGCTGAACCTGCTGATCCGCCGCGGCTCGGCAGTCAACGTGGCCAGCCTGTTTTACCTGACCCCGCCCACCACGGCGCTGATCGCCTGGGCCCTGTTCGGCGAGACCCTCGCCGGCCTCTCGCTGGCAGGCATGGGCGTCGCGGTGTATGGCGTCTGGCTGGCGCGGCGCTGAGCACCGCACGCGGGCCGGTTGTTGCCGCCGGATACGCCGCCGGCCGGGGCCGATGTAGTCTTTGTGAGCGCCACCGGTCAGCCCTCCAGGAGCCACGATGAACCATTCCGACATCGACCTCGTCTTCGGCCGGGGTCGCCAGCAGATGGACACCGGCGCGCATGTCGAGGTCTTCAGGGAGGCCTGGGTCGCCGGCCAGCCCCGGCTCTACAGCAAGCGCTTCCTGGCCACCGCCGCCGTAGACCTGACCCACTGGACGAACCGCGAGGCGCGCGTGCTGGCCCGCCTGTCGGGCCGGGGCCTCGCCGTGACGCCACGCCTTGCACGCTTCGACCCGAGCCCGGAAGGCGGGCTGCCGCAGTTGCACACCCACGATGCAGGTGTGACCGTCGACCACTGGGTCAACCGCGTACCGGTGCAACGCGCAGGCAGGCTGCTGGGCCATGCGTTCGAGGATTGCGCTCACTGGTGGGCGCTGGCCCGCCATTGCCTGCTGGCCCTCGATGCTCTGCACGGACAGGGCGTCGTGCACCTGGACCTGAAAGCCGACAACCTCTGCATCCCCTACAGCCCGGCGGGCTGGAGCCCGGGCGCCACCGGCACGCCGTTGACCTTGTGCTTCGCACAGCTCACCCTCATCGACTTTGCGTTCTGCCTGGATCCCGACGACCCCCTGGAGGAGCCCCTGCCGCTCGCCAGGCTGGCCCAGCACGACCACCAGTCGCCGCGTCTGCTGCTGGCGCTGGAGGCTGGCCGCGCCGGTGACCTCGCGCCGACGCGCGCCCTCGACTGGCGCTGCGACCTCTTCAGCCTGGCCGCCATGCTGCGCCGGTACCTGCCCGGCCCGAACGCGGCGTCCGCCGGCTCGTGGACGCCTTGGTTCCATCAACACGCGCAAACGCTGATCGGCCACCTGCTGCAGGCCCACGACGCAGACGCCCCGGCAGCCCGGCCTCACCACGCGCTGCTCGCACTGACGAAGCAGGCTCTGGCGGATGCGCCGCTGCGGGCTTCGTTGGCGCAAGGTTTCACGGTGCCGGACGGCGTCGCGCCAGAACCGCGTGCTGCCCTGCGGACACCCCTCACGCGGCTTGACCTTCCAGAGGCCACGCAGCCGACTCCTGCTCCTGCTCCTGCTCCTGCTCCTGCTCCTCCATCTGCTCCAACGTCCGCATCCGGGCCCGCGCCCGCCCACGACGGAGCCCCCACCTCCATCAGCAAGCCCGCAGCCGTGTCGGCGAAGGCGCGGTGGCGGTTCCCCGGTTGGGTCGTCGCCACAACGGCTGGCGCAGCGCTGCTGGGTGGCGCCTGGTGGCTGCTCCGGCCACAGCCCTCCATCGACCGCATCGCGGTGGCGGCGTTTGCCCAGCAGGCCAGTGCTGCCCGGGCGTCTTCGCTGTGGCCCGCCGCAGGCGCCAGCAGCGAGCCGGCCTCGGCGCCAGCGACCGACCAGCCGCCGCTGCCCGCCGCAACGCCTTCAGCCGCCCTCACCGAGCCTGCACCGCCCACGGAAGTCGAACAGGCGGCGTCCCCGCCCTCACCGGCGGCTTCCGGCATCGTGGCCAATGCGATGGCGCCAACCTCTGCGGTCACCGAACCCGAGCCTTTGCCACCGGCGGCGCAGAAGGCGCGTCCTGCGGCGCGGCGCGTGGCGCCCCGGCGCGACGCAACAGGCGAATTGCCGCCGATCGACCCTGCCGAGCATCGCCGAGCACTCGAGTGGCTCGAAAAGCGGGGGCCGGCCCCTCTGCAGGGGCGGAAGCCGCCGGCGTCTCACGCGGCCGACTCGTCTCCGTGATCGCGCCGG
Source organism: Pseudomonadota bacterium (assembly GCA_049322835.1). Lineage (GTDB taxonomy): Bacteria > Pseudomonadota > Gammaproteobacteria > Burkholderiales > Burkholderiaceae_C > Ideonella. Next base: position 82,580 of record JBMOQN010000001.1, read on the forward strand.
GCCCGAGGCCAACCCGTTCAGAAACGACAAAGGCGCCTTGACGGCGCCTTTGGAAGGAGGCGCCTCACGGCGCCACACAGGATTCAAGTGGGGTGGCTGATGGGACTCGAACCCACGACAACCAGAATCACAATCTGGGACTCTACCAACTGAGCTACAGCCACCACTGGAAAGCCGCGCATTATAGCCTGATCGCGCGGCGGTGTTCCGTCACCTCGACGCGGCGGACGCGGCTTCGTCGGCCACCGCGGCGGCGGGCAGCGGCTTCACCTCGGTCTTGTAGCGCCGCTTGAGCGCGTCGTAGTAGGCCATCTGCTCAGCAGCTGCCAGGGCCTGGGTCACGTAGGGCTTGGCGCGCTCGGTGTCGGGGTCGTTGGCTTCACGCTCGATCTTCTTCACGACCTTGAGCACGACGAAGCCCTGCTCACCCAGGTCGACCCCCACCGCCACCGGCCCCTTGGCCACGTCGGCGCGCAGCGCCGCATCGACCACCTGCCGCGGCTGCCCCTCGATCTTGGTGCGCGAGAGGACCAGCGGGGTGCCGAGCATCTCGGCGGCGTTCGCCTTCAGCGCGGCCACACGGGCCTCGCCGTCCTTCTTGGCGGCATCGGCTGCCTGCTTGGCGCGCACCTGCGCCACGACGCGCTCGCGCACCTCGGCCAGCGGCAGCACGCGCTCGGGTCGGTGTTCGACGATGCGGGCCGAGACCAGCTGGTTCGGGCCGGTCTCGACCGCTTCCGTGTTGCGCTTGTTCTTCACCACGTCGGCCGAGAAGATCGCGTCCAGCAGCTTGGGCTGGCCCAGCGGGCCGACGGCCCCCGGTGCCGGCTGGCGCTGCACCGTCGCTTCGACCTTGCTCAGCTTGAGCCTGTCGACCACCGGCTGCAGGCTGTCGGACTGCTCGTAGACCAGGTTGCTGAACTGTTCGGCGGCAGCGGCATAGGCCTCCTGTGCCTTGGGCTTGCTCACCTCTTCGACGATCTGTGCACGCACCGATTCGAAGGGCTTCTTCTCACCGCCCCGCGTCTCGATCAGCTTGATGATGTGGAAACCGAACTCCGACTCGACCAGGTTGCTGATCTCACCGGCCTTCATCGCGAAGACTGCCTCGTCGAAAGGCTTGACCATCGCGCCGCGGCCGAAGAATTCGAGGTCGCCGCCATTCGGCGCCGAGCCCTCGTCCTGCGAGTTCTTCCTTGCCAGCTCGGCGAACCCGGCGGGGTTCTTGCGCGCCTGGGCGAGCAGGGCCTCGGCCCTGGCCTTCGCCTTGGCCTTGTCGTCGGCCGACGCGGCAGGCTCGACCTTGATCAGGATGTGCGCGGCGTGGCGCTCCTCGGCGCTGGTGTAGCGCGCGATGTTCTGGTCGTAGTAGCTGCGCAGTTCGTCTTCGCTCAGCGTGAGCTGCTTCTTCATCGCGTCGAGGTCGAGCACCACATACTCGATGCGCGCTTCTTCGGTGGTGCGGAACTGCGCGGTGTTGGCCTTGTAGTAGGCCTCGATGTCAGCGTCGCTCGGGTTGACCTTGGCGAGGTATTCCTTGGCATCGAAGCGCTGCACCTGCACCTCGCGGCGCTCGAGCAGCGCGTCCAGTGCGGTGTTCGTCGCGGTGGTGCCGGCGATCTGCGAGCCGTTGACGCCCTCCATCACCTGACGCATCGCGAAATCATCGCGCAGTTGCTCGGCAAAGGCGGCAGAGCTGATCCCGCGCATCGAAAGGAACTCCTTGCTGACCGCCCCATCGGGCGTGCGGATCTGGGCGAACTGCGGGTCGGCGGCGAACTTGCGCTGCAGTTGCTCGTCGCTCACCGACAGGTTCTGCTTGACCACGGCGGTGCGCAACACGCGCTCGCGCACCAGGTCGTCCAGCACGCGCTGCTTCGACTCGGGCGTATCGAACAGCTTCACGTCGACGCCGGGCATCTGCTGGCGCATGCGTTCCACCGTCTGGCGGTGGGCCTGGTCCAGTTCAGCCTGCTTGATCTCGAAGCCTCCCACCTTGGCCACGGTCAGGTTGGCGCTGTCGGCCATGCGGATATAGCCCTCGACGCCGACGAAGACGAAGGCAACGATGATGACCAGCAGAAGCAGGAACTGCAGCGGCTTGCCGTGGGTACGAAAGAACTCGAGCATGGAATTGCAACCTCTCAGGGAAGGCGCGGCCGAAAAAGCAAAAAGGCGAACCGGGGTTCGCCTTGTCGTCGGGGTCTGCGCACGCCGCGCGGGATTCTAATCAATGCCTCGAGGCATTCCGCGCAGCGTGGCGATGGTGGGTGCTGAGGGGTTCGAACCCCCGACCTACGCCTTGTAAGGGCGCCGCTCTACCAGCTGAGCTAAGCACCCGACAGATGCTTCAGTTCAGGGCGTCCTTCAGGCCCTTGCCGGGGCGGAACTTGGGGACCTTGGCCGACTTGATCTTGATCGTGGCGCCGGTGCGGGGGTTGCGGCCGGTGCGCGCAGCGCGCTTGGTGACGGCAAAGGTGCCGAAGCCCACGATCGACACACTGCCACCCTTCTTGAGGGTGGTCTTCACGCCGCCGATCACGGCTTCCAACGCCCGCGTGGCGGCCGCCTTGGAAATGTCCGCCTGGCGTGCGATGTGCTCGATCAACTCGGATTTGTTCACGTAAGTACCCCTCTCTCAACGTTCTCGCGGTGGTGTGGCTGGCCCTGGAGTTCAAGCGCCTGGCTCGGCGCCTTCTCGACGCTTTTGTGCCTGGTTTGACGCGGCTGCGGCCGGATGACGCTCCTTGGATTCGGATCGCGCTGCAGCAAGAGATGACCCTGCGCGCAGGCGAAAAATCATTACAGCCTCGGCCCTGGGCGGTGTCAAGCGCGAGGCGCGATTCTATGTGTAAACCCCGAGGATTCGGGGTTGCCAAAGAACCGACAAGCCAGCTTCAGCGCGCCTTGGCGCGGATCTCGGGCAGCGCCTTCTGCAGGTAGTAGACCATCGACCAGATGGTCAGCACCGCGGCCGCGATGATCAGCACCGTGCCCCACCAATGGGTGTCGATCAACCCGAACAGCCGCGTGTCGGCAGCCCCGAGCAGGCGGCCGTCATAGAGCAGGAACGGAATGGCGATCATCTGCACGGTCGTCTTCACCTTGCCGAGCATGTGCACGGCGACGCTGCGCGAGGCGCCGATCTGCGCCATCCACTCGCGCAGCGACGAGATTGCGATCTCACGCCCGATGATGACGAGCGCGATGAACGCATGGACACGTCCAAGATGCACCAGCACGATCAGTGAGGCGCAGACCAGGAACTTGTCGGCCACCGGGTCGAGGAAGGCACCGAATGCCGAGCTCTGGTTGAGCTTGCGCGCCAGATAACCATCGAGCCAGTCGGTGAGCGCGAAGACGACGAACATCACCGTCGCGCTCAGGTTGCGCAACATCGGGTCCAGCGGCAGGTAGAACACCCCGACGATCAGCGGGATCGCCAGGATGCGGGCCCAGGTCAGCAGCGTCGGGACGGTGAAGAACATGGGCGCATTCTGCCCGCTTCGGCGCGGCCCTCCACCGCGGCCGTCGCCGAGCCCTCAGCGGTCGAGCGTCACCGGCTTGAAACGGCGCTCGTCGTCGAAGAGGAAGGTCTCGATGTACTTCCAGGGTTTGGGCAGGCGCGTCACATCGCCGAAGGGCGCGGCTCGGCGCACGGCATCGATCGCGATCTGTGTCGTGTCCTTCGCCTGGCTCGGGTAGCGCATGACCTCGATCTTCGCGATGCTGCCATCGCCACGCAACTCGACGGAGAGCACCGGGATGGCCAGCAGCGGGTCCGGGGCCTTGGTGGTGTAGGTGATGGTGGGATTGGCCTCGACCAGCCTTTTCGCGGCCTGCAGGCGGTACTCGTCCCAGGTGCGGGCAGCGCCGGCGGAGGGCCTGGGCGCTGGAGCCGGTGCGGGCCGGTGGACCGGGGTCACGGGCGGCGGGGCGGGCGCCGGCATCGGGCTGGAGCAGCCGGCGAGCCAGGCTGCAGAGGCAGAAAGCGACCCGAGCAATGCGATCGAAGCGCGGCGGCGCTCCGCATCGGTGGGCGCCTCATGTGGAACGGGGCTGCTGTCGGCCCGGGTGTCGTCGTCAGTGGAGTGCACGGTAGATGTCCTCTGCCAGGTCTCTCGAAATGCCTTCTACGCTGGCCAGGTCATCAACGCTGGCGGCCGTGACGCCGCGGACGCCGCCAAAACGCTGTAACAGTTTCGCCCTTTTCTTCGGGCCTACGCCGGCGATGTCTTCCAACCGGCTGCCGCCCGTGCGCACACTGGCACGCTTTGCCCGCATGCCGGTGATGGCGAAGCGGTGTGCCTCGTCGCGGATCTGGGCGATCAGCATCAGCGCGGCCGAATCGGGCGGCAGAGTGAGCTTGGGGCGGCCGTCGGCGAACACCAGCTCCTCCAGGCCAACCTTGCGGCCTTCGCCCTTTTCGACACCGGCGATCAACGAGAGATCGAGACCGAGCTCGCCGAAGACCTCGCGCGCCATCGCCACCTGGCCCCGGCCACCGTCGACCAGCACCAGATCGGGCAGGCGCGCCTTGGCGCCGGCGGCCACGGCCTGCGGCCCCTCGGTGGCGGCCAGCTCGGCCAGCTTGGCATAGCGGCGGGTCAGGACCTGGCGCATCGCGGCATAGTCGTCGCCCCCGGTCACGCCCTCGATGTTGAAACGCCGGTACTGCGCGTTCTGCATGCGGTGGTTTTCGTAGACCACGCAGCTTGCCTGCGTGGCTTCGCCGGCCGTGTGGCTGATGTCGAAACATTCGACACGGAATGTGTCCAGCTCGTCGATCGCCAAGTCCAGCGTGTCGACGAGCGCGCGGGTGCGTTCGCGCTGCGAGCCTTCTTCGGCCAGCAGGCGAGCCAGCGCCAGCTCGGCACCCTTGATCGCGAGGTCGAGCCAGATGCGGCGTTGCTCGCGCGGCTGGTGCTGGGCAGTGATCTTGATGCCGGTCTGGCTGCACAGCGCCGCGAGAAGGCTCTTGTCCACGGCGTGGCTCAGCACCAGCAGTGGCGGCGGCGTGCTATGAAGGTAGTGCTGTGCCATGAATGCCTCCAGCACCTGCTGCTCGGCATGGAAGATCCGCTGCTCCGCCGTCAACGGCTCCGTCATTGCCAGTCCGGCTTCCATGGCGCCATCGTCCAAGGTGGCCGATTCCTCGGCGGCGAGCGCCGTCGCATCGTCGACATGCGTGGGGAAGAAGGCCCGGTCGCCGAGGTGGCGCCCGCCCCGCACCATCGCCAGGTTCACGCAGGCGCGCCCGCCGGCCACCTTCACCGCGAGGATGTCGACCTCCTTGCCGGCGGCCGACAGGCTGCTCTCGTCCATCGCCTGCTGGTGCAGCACCCGCGAAAGTGCATTGATGCGGTTTCGCAGCTCGGCTGCCTTCTCGAACTCCAGCACCTCGGCGTGCGCCATCATCTGCGCCTGCAACTCGTCCACCACCTGCTGCTGCTCGCCGAGCAGGAATCGCTCGGTGTCGCGCACGTCACGGGCGTAGTCCTCGGGGCCGATGAAGCCGACACAAGGGCCGGAGCAGCGGCGGATCTGGTACAGCAGGCAGGGCCGCGAGCGGTTGGCGTACACGGTGTCTTCGCAGGTACGCAGGCGGAACACCTTCTGGATCAGCTGGATGGTCTCTTTCACCGCCCAGGCGCCTGGATAGGGCCCGAAGTAGCGGTGCTTGCGGTCGACCGCGCCGCGGTAGTAGGCCACCCGCGGGAACGGGTGCGAGACGAGCTTCAGGTAGGGATAGCTCTTGTCGTCCCGGAAGAGGATGTTGAACTTCGGGTCGAGCGCCTTGATGAGGTTGTTCTCGAGCAGCAGCGCCTCGGCCTCGGTGCGCACCACCGTGGTTTCCAGCCGCGCAATGCGCGAGACCATCACGCCGATTCGCGTGCCGCTCAGGTCCTTGTGGAAGTAACTCGACACGCGTTTCTTCAAGTCGCGTGCCTTGCCCACGTAGAGCACGTTGCCCCGGGCGTCGAAGTAGCGGTACACGCCCGGCAGGCCCGGCAGCGCGGCCACCTCGGCCAGCAGGCGCTCGCGCATGGCCGGGGTCTGCTGCGCGTCGCTGGCGGGGTCGGGCTGGCCGGGCGCCCGCGGTTCGTTGGTAGGCTGGTCGGGGTGCATCGCGGCGGCATTGTGCAGTGCCGGCTTCGATAATGCCGGGATGACACCCTCCGCCTGCACGCCCCTGCGCTGGGACGTCTTCTGCCGCGTGGTGGACAACCATGGCGACCTCGGCGTCTGCTGGCGCCTGACGGCCGACCTGGCCGGTCGGGGCCACACGGTGCGACTCTGGGTCGACGACCCCTCGGCGCTGGCCTGGATGGCGCCGGCCGGCCAGGCCGGTGTGCAACTCGTGCACTGGTCACCCGAGGCAAGCACGCCAGACCCCGGCGAGGTGGTGGTCGAGGCCTTCGGCTGCGACCCGCCGGCACGGTTCGTCGAATCCATGGCGAGGCAGCCCGAGCCGCCCGTCTGGATCAACCTGGAGTACCTCAGCGCAGAGGGCTACGTCGAGCGCAGCCACCGGCTGCCGTCGCCACAGATGGCCGGCCCCGGCACCGGCCTGACCAAGTGGTTCTTCTACCCCGGCTTCACGCTCGCCACCGGCGGCCTGTTGCGCGAGCCGCAACTGGCGGGCGAACAGGCCCGCTTCGACGCCGCGGCGTGGCTCGCGCAGCAGGGCATCGAGCCGCGGGCCGGCGAGCGGCTGGTCAGCCTCTTCTGCTATGGCGGGGCCCCGCTCGCGGCCCTGGTGGACCGGCTGGCCGATGCGCCGACGCTGCTGCTGGCCACGCCGGGCCACGCCACCACCGGGCTCGCCGGCCTCGCCTTGCCGGCCGGCATGCGCTTGCAGCCGCTGCCGTGGCTGACCCAGGTCGGCTATGACCGTCTGCTGTGGGCTTGCGACCTCAACTTCGTGCGCGGCGAGGATTCGTTCGTCCGAGCGCAGTGGGCCGGGCGGCCCTTCGTCTGGCACATCTACCCTCAACACGACCGGGCGCACGAGGCGAAGCTGGAGGCATTCCTCGGCCGCCACCTGGCTGCGGCGCCTTCGGCGCTCGCGGCGGAAATCGCCGCCTGGATGCGGGGCTGGAACGGCATCGGGCCACTGCCGTCTGAGCTGCCCGGGCTGGCCGACTGGGGCAGCCACACCCGCGGCTGGCGTGATGGCCTGCGCGGCCAGGCCGACCTTGTCAGCCAGCTCCTGGCGTTCATCAGCGAAAAACGTTAAAATTCAAGGCTTTGCGGACTTTGGTCGCGCCTTCCCGGCAGCTCTTGTCAGGGCTTGTCAAGGGCTTGGCCCGCCCCCAACTGCAGTCCGCAACGCCAAACGCTGTGCAAGACGCCGTCTTCCGGACCCGCCCGCCAGCCGCACCGATTCACACCCCGATCCCTTCGGAAACTTCACCATGAAACTCGCACAGGAAATCCGCGCCGGCAACGTGATCATGCAGGGCAAGGACCCGATGGTCGTCCTCAAGACCGAATACAGCCGTGGTGGCCGCGGCGCGGCCACCGTGCGCATCAAGATGAAGAGCCTGCTCAGCGGCTTCGGCGCCGAGACGGTGTTCAAGGCCGACGACAAGATGGAGCAGATCATCCTCGACAAGAAGGAGTGCACCTACTCCTACTTTGCCGACCCGATGTACGCCTTCATGGACGCCGAGTACAACCAGTTCGAGGTCGAAGCCGAGAACATGGGCGACGCCATCAACTACCTCGAAGACGGCATGGCCGTCGAAGTGGTGTTCTACGAAGGCAAGGCCATCTCGGTCGAACTGCCCACCACCGTGGTGCGCGAAATCGAGACCGACCCCGCCGTCAAGGGCGACACCTCCGGCAAGGTGCTCAAGCCCGCCAAGATCGTCGGCACCGGCTTCGAGATCAGCGTGCCGATCTTCGTCGAGAACGGCGACAAGATCGAAATCGACACCCGCACCCACGAGTACCGCAAGCGGGTCTGAGCACTGCCTCAGCCTGACTGACAAAGCCGGCCCCGTGGCCGGCTTTTCTACTTCCGCGCATGAAGACAGATCGCATTGTTCCGGCGTGCATCGAGTGGCGCGACGGGGTGCCGTTCGCGCCGACGTTCGGCGACGTCTATCACGCGCGGGCGGGTGCCTTCGAGCAGGCGAGGCAAGTGTTCCTGGCCGGCAACGGGCTGCCCGCGCGCTGGGGCGGGCGCGAGCGCTTCGTCGTCCTCGAAACCGGCTTCGGCCTGGGGAACAACTTCCTCGCGACCTGGGCGGCATGGCGCGACGATGCCGCACGGCCCCGCCGGCTGGTGTTCGTCTCGATCGAGAAGCACCCGCCGGCTGCGGCCGACATGGCCCGGGCCCACGCCCTGTCGCCCGAGCCGGCGCTGGCCGCGCAGCTCGTCGACGCCTGGCCACCTCTCGCGCCCGGCCTTCACACGATCGAGTTCGAACACGGCGCCGTCACACTGCTGCTGGCGCTGGGTGATCTGGCCAGCTGGCTGCCCGAGCTGCAGTTGCAGGCCGATGCGATCTACCTCGACGGTTTCGCACCAGCCCGCAACGCGCCGATGTGGGATGCGCAAGCACTGCGGGCGCTGGCGAGACTGGCCGCGCCCGGCGCCACCGCTGCCACCTGGAGCGCCGCGCGCGCCGTGCGCGACGCGCTAGCCGGTGCCGGTTTCCACGCGCGGCGCGCGCCGGGTTTCGCCGGCAAGCGCGAGATGACCGTGGCCGAGGCGGATGCCCACGCGACGGAGCGGCGCCACGGCGCACCCGCCGGCCGGCGCCCGCCGCCCCGGGCTCGCCACGCGCTGATCGTCGGTGCAGGGCTCGCCGGTGCGTCGGCCGCGCGAGCCCTGGCACGGCAAGGCCTGCAGGTGACGGTGCTGGACGCTGCCGACCGCCCAGCCAGCGCCGCCTCGGGCAACCCGGCGGGGCTCTTCCATGGGGTGGTCCACGCACACGACGGCGCGCACGCACAGCTGCTGCGCGCGGCCGCGCTGCGTGCCGCCCAGGTCTACCAGCCCCTGGTGGACGGTGGCGCGGTACCCGGCCGGGTGGCGGGCCTGCTGCGGGGTGCCGCGGATCTGGACGAATCGGCGCTCCGGGCCCTCGCCAACCAGGTGCCCGCCGGCTACGCCACGGCGCTGTCACGCGACGAAGCGATGGCGCTGGCGTCTGTCTCCACGGCAGGCGCTGCCTGGCACTACCCCGGCGGCGGCTGGCTGAGCCCGGCGGCCCTGGTCCAGGCCTGGCTCGCGGAACCCGGCATCACGGTGCGTTGTGGCCAGGGGGTCACCCGCCTGCAGCACACGGCCGAAGGCCGCTGGCAGGCGCGGGGCGAGCAACAGGAACTGCTCGCCGAGGCCGACCTTGCGGTGGTGGCCGCGGCCGGCGCCAGCCCGGCGCTGCTGGCGCCGCACAGCGATGCCACCACCTGGCCCTGGCGCCGCACCCGCGGACAACTGACGGTCGTGCGCGCCGAGGAAGCCGCCAGCCTGCCTCGCCCCGCCGTGCCGATGGCCAGCGGCGGCTACGTCATCAGCCTGGACGACCGGCTGGGCGGCGGCCTGCTCTGCGGCGCCACCTCGCAGCCGGGCGACGACGAGACCGCGCCGCGGGCAGCCGACCACAGGGCGAACCTGGCGCAGATCGGCGCGCTCACCGGCACCACACCGGCGCTGCTCGATCATTGGTTCGATCCCGGCAGCCCGGTGCTGGGCGGGCGCGTCGCCTGGCGCCTGGCCTGCGACGACCGCTTGCCGGTGCTGGGGGGGGTGCCCCTGCCAGGGGCCTTGCTGTCGGGTACACGCCGGCTGGAGCAGCCGCGCCATGTGCCGCGCGTCACCGGGCTCTATGTCTTCACCGCGCTGGGCTCACGCGGCATCACCTGGGCGCCGCTGCTGGGCGAGGTACTGGCGGCCGGCATCACCGGGGCGCCGCTGCCCGTGCCCGGCAGCCTGCTGGATGCCATCGACGCGGCGCGTTTCGTGTCGCGCTGCGTGCGGCACGGCGGCTGAGGGTGCGGCTCAAGCCCCGCTCGGGGGCTCGCTGCGCGCGCTGCCGTCGGACGGCGGGTTGCCTGCAGTTCCGCCGGAGGCATCGGGCGCCGTGGCGGCCTGGCCACCCTGCGACTTGCGTGCGGCCTTCTCTTCCTTCTTGCGCTTCTTGGCCAGCTCACGCTGGCGTTTCTCGTAGGAGTAGTTCGGTGTGGCCACTGGCGATCCTCAGAAATGGTCTGCCCCGACGATACACCCGGACGTCCGGCACGAACGCGCGGGCCGCCGGGAGCTCAGAACGACAGCGTTTTCACCCCTTCCGGCGTGCCCAGCAGGCACAGGCTGGCCTTGTGGCGGGCGAAGATGCCCACGGTGACGACGCCTGGCCACTGGTTGACTTCGGTCTCGGTCGCCAGCGGGTCGGTGATCTTCAAGCCACGCACGTCGAGGATCAGGTTGCCGTTGTCGGTCACCACGCCCTCGCGCACACGGGCCTCGCCGCCATAGGCCGCGCGGAAGCGGCGCGCCACCTGGGCCGCGGCCATCGGGATCACCTCCACCGGCAGCGGGAAGGCGCCCAGCGTGTCGACCAGCTTGGACGCGTCGGCGATGCAGACGAAGCGCTCGGCCAGGTCGGCCACGATCTTCTCGCGCGTCAGCGCGGCGCCGCCGCCTTTCACCATGTGCCCGCGGTGGTCGATCTCGTCGGCCCCGTCGATGTACACCGGGATCGACTCGACCTGGTTCGCGTCGAGCACCGAGATGCCCAGCGCCTGCATGCGCTCGGTGCTCTTGACCGAGCTGGAGACTGCGCCGGCGATGCGGTCCTTCATCGCCGCCAGGGCGTCGATGAAGCAGTTCACCGTCGAGCCGGTGCCCACGCCCACGATGGCGCCGGGCACCACGTGCGCCAGCGCGGCCTGCCCCACCAGGGCCTTCAGTTCGTCTTGGTTCATGGGCGCGATTGTCTCAGCCCGATCGCCTGAGACAATCCGGCCCCATGTCCCTCGTGCCCTACGCCCTCGCCCGCCCCTTTCTTTTCGGCCTCGACCCCGAGGCCGCCCACGACCTGACCCTCGGCAGCATCGCCCGGCTTCAGAACACCCCGGCGCAATGCCTGTGGTCGCAGACGCGCATCGACGACCCGGTCACCGTCGCCGGCCTGAAATTCCCCAACCGCGTCGGCCTGGCTGCCGGGCTGGACAAGAACGGCCGCTGCATCGACGGGCTGGGCGCCATGGGCTTCGGCTTCATCGAGGTCGGCACAGTCACGCCGAAGGCGCAGCCGGGGAACCCGAAGCCACGCATGTTCCGCCTGCCGCAGGCCCATGCGCTGATCAACCGCCTGGGCTTCAACAACGAGGGGCTCGAAGCCTTCCTAGGCAACGTGCGCCGTGCGCGCAGCTTCCGTGCCGCTGGCGGCATCGTCGGGCTGAACATCGGCAAGAACGCGGCGACGCCGATCGAGCAGGCGGCGGACGACTACCTCGCCGGCCTGACCGGCGTGTTCCCGCACGCCGACTACGTGACCGTCAACATCTCCAGCCCCAACACCAAGAACCTGCGCGCGCTGCAGAGCGACGAGGCGCTGGACGCACTGCTGGGGCGCCTGACCGAGCACAAGGCGCTGCTGGAGCAGCAGCAGGCCCGCAAGGTGCCGATGTTCCTGAAGATCGCGCCCGACCTGGACGCCGACCAGATCGGCGTGATCGCCGCCACGCTGCAGCGGCACGGGGTGGACGGCGTGATCGCCACCAACACCACCGTCTCGCGAGAGGCGGTGAAGGGCCTGCCTCACGCCGAAGAAACCGGCGGCCTCTCGGGCGCACCAGTGCGCGAAGCCAGCAACCGCGTCGTGGCCGCCTTGCGCGCCGCGCTCGGCCCTGCCTTCCCGATCATTGGCGTGGGCGGGGTGATGATCGCCGCAGATGCCCAGGCGAAGCGCGCCGCCGGCGCGGACCTGGTGCAGCTCTACACCGGCTTCATCTACGGCGGCCCGGCCCTGGTGCCGCAGGTGGCGCGGGCGCTGGCCCGTCGCTGAGCGCAGGCGGCGAACCGCCGCACGCCAGGTCGTCCATCTCCACCGGCTCAAAGCTGCCGCTGGCCTGGCGCCAGTCCCAGCGCTCGATGCGGCAGGTGCGCGGGGCGTCGCCCGCCAGGCGTCGCAGCAGGTTCACCGAATTGCCGGCCTCATGGCGAACGCGGCTCGACACCGCAGTGCCTGCCTGCACCACCCACAGCGGCTGGGAAAGGGTCCCGTCACGCTGGTGGGCCGGCAGCACGTAGGGCAGGTGGATGTGCCCGCCCATCACCACGTCCACCCCCGCCTCGGCCCAGCGGCGCAGCGCAGTGGCGTGGCCGCGCAGCAGGTCGGGCTCGTCCTGCGGGCGGTAGACGGCCAGCGGCTGGTGCACCACCACCACGCGCAGCTGTGCCGATGAAGCCTGCGCCAGGCGCGCCTCGATCCGCTCGATCTGCGTGGTCGACACCGCGCCGTTCTTGTGGCGCCAGGGCCGGGTGGTGTTGAGCGTCAGCACCAGCATCCCGGCCGAGGACCACTCGCCTTCGAGGGCATCCCCGAAGGCGGCGCTGTAGCGCGCATACGGCTGCAGCGCGCGCCGGCCCAGGTCGAACAGCGGAATGTCGTGGTTGCCGGGAATCACCAGCAGCGCGCCAGCGCCCAGCCGGTCGCAGAAGGCGCGTGCCGCGGCAAACTGCCGCCTCGTGGCGCGCTGGGTGATGTCGCCCGAGAGCACCACCACGTCCGGCCGCTGGCTCCGGGCCAGGCGCACCAGGGCCTCCACCACCTCGGGCCGCTCGGTGCCGAAGTGCGGGTCGGAAATCTGCAGCAACAGCGTCACGCGCCCTCCGCATCCGACGCCAGGGGCGGCTTGATCAGCATCAGCGGCTCGGGCGACACGCGAAAGCGCAGCGGCGCACGCATGCGCAGCAACTCGCCATCGGTGGCCACCTTCACGCGGCGCCGGCCCAGGGGCGCCGCAGGCTGCACGCTGAGCGCGTCGAAAGCGAAGCTGAAGACATCCCGCGCTTCGCCGAGCTGGCCGAAGGCGCCCCGCACCATGAGCCAGGCCATGGCCAGCGTGCCCACTGGCCGCAGCGTGATGGCCACCAGCGCCCCTTGCGAGAGCACCGGTGCCTCGGCGATGCCGATCTGCCGCAGTTGCAGCTCGTTGTTGCCGACGAAGAGCGTCGGCGTGCGGATGCGCCGCACCTCGCCGTGGCTGGCGAGCTCCAGCCGCAGGGGCCGGTGGGCCTGCATCAGCGTGACCAGCGCCGACCACGCCGCCACCCAGCGCGAGCGGCCGAAGCGCTGCTTGTACGCCTCGCGGTCTTCCAGCACCTGCGGGTAGAGCCCGACGCTCGCGTTGACCAGGAAGGCCCGGTCGTTGACCAGCCCCACCTGCACCGGCTGCGGCGTGCCGGTGAGCAGCAGCCGAGCCGCCTCGGCGGCGTCCTGCGGAATGCCGTGCGTGCGGCCGACGTAGTTGAAGGTGCCCTGCGGCAAGACCCCCATCGTGCAGCCGCTGCCCAGCACCGCGTTGACCACCGTGTTGATGGTGCCGTCGCCACCGGCCGCCACGACGACGCCGCCGCGGGCTTGCGCGGCCTGCACCGCCTCGCGCGCCGTCCCCGGCAGCTCGCTGCTGTGAGCGGGCCTGAGGAATCGGTGTTCGCGCCCGGCTTGAGAGAGCACGCCGGCGATGGCCTGCTGCGCCGCGTCGGCATCGTCGCGCCCGGCGCCGGCGTTGAGCACGATGAACAGCGGCGGCGCGGTGGCGGTAGCGGTGGTGGTCATTGTTCTCGTCAGTCCCCGCGCACGGCGCCATCGCGCCGCGGGTCGGTGCCCCCCAGCCAAGCCTGCCCGGTGCGCATCAGCACGTTGGAGCCGCTGGCCAGGTCCTGCTCGGCGACACGGTGGCCGCGTGCCTCCAGGGCAAGCACCGTGCCGGCGGGGAAGCGGCCGGTCTCCAGCCGGGTGGGGCCGTTGTCGTTGGCGAAGTTGGGCAGCTCGACGGCCTCCTGCGGTGTCAGCCCCCAGGCCAGCGTGCCGAGCAGCACCTTGGCGTTGTGGTGGATGATGGCGGAGCCGCCCGAGGAGCCCGCCAGCATCAGCAGCCGGCCCGGCGCCTGCGCGTCGAAGACCATCGTGGGCGCCATGCTGGAGCGGGGCCGCTTGCGCGGCTGCACCCGGTTGGCCACCTGCCGCCCCTGGGCGTCGCGCGGTGAAAGCGAAAAGTCGGTCAGCTCGTTGTTGAGCAGGAAGCCGCCCGGCAGGCCGGTGCCGCCGTCGCTCATCAGCCGGCTGCCGAACGCGGCCTCGACCGTGCTCGTCATCGCCACCGCCCGGCCTTGCCCATCGACGATGCTCAGGTGGGTCGTGCCGTACTCCGGCTGCTCGGGCTGCGGCGCGTGGGCCTGCAGGCCTCCGCCAGCGGGGCTCGGATCGCCCGGCAGCGCCGTGCCCAGGCTGCGCTCGTCGTTGATGGGGCGGGCCCGGCGCGCCAGGTAGCCCTCGTCGAGCAGGCTGGCCCAGCCGCTGGCCGGCGCGGCCACGAAAGCCGGGTCGGCGATGTACTGGGCGCGGTCGGCAAAGGCGAGGCGCGACGCCTCGGCATAGCGGTGCAGGAAGGCCGCCGCCGGAAGCCCGCCTTCCAATGCGGTGGGCAGGGGGCCCTGCCGGTCCAACAGGCCCAGGATCTGCAACGTCGTCAGGTGGGCCGAGCCCGGGGGCGGAAAGCCGCAGACGCGGTAGCGCAGGCGCCAGGGGGTGCAGAGGGCTTCGCGACGCTGCGGCTGGTAGCCGGCCAGGTCGGCCTCGCTCAAGCGGCCAGGGTTGGTGGCATGCCCCCTCACCCGCTGCACGATGTCCTGCGCCACGCGGCCCTCGTGCAGCGCCGCGCTGCCCCCGGCGGCCAACTGCTTCAGCACGGCGGCGAAGGCCGGGTTGCGCACCCGTTCGCCAAGGTTGAGCGGCCGGCCGCCGGGGTGGAAGAAATAGGCCCGCGCCTGTGGATCGGCTTTCAGGGGCTCGGCCGCCTCGCTGCGCAGCAGCCCGGCCAGGCGGCGGCTGACCGGAAAGCCCTTCTCGGCCAGCGCAATGGCCGGGTCGAACAAGCGCGCCCATGGCAGCCGGCCGTGCTCGCGGTGCGCGGCTTCGAGCATGCGCACCGCCCCCGGCACGCCGACTGCGCGCCCGCCGGTCACCGCGGCCGCGAAGGGCATCGGCCGGTAGTCCGGCGCGAGGAAGAGGTTCTCGTCGGCCGCCGCGGGCGCGGTCTCGCGGCCGTCCCAGGCCTGCAGGGCCGCGCCGTCCCAGTGCATCAGGAAGGCGCCACCACCCAGGCCGCTGGACTGCGGCTCGACGAGCGCGAGCACCCACTGGGCGGCGATGGCGGCGTCCAGCGCCGAGCCACCCTCGCGCAGCACCTGCAGCGCGGCATCGCTGGCCAGCGGGTGGGCGGTGACGGCCGCGTGGCGAGAGAAGGGCCCCAGCGGCTCGGCCACCCGACGCAGGCCCGTGGCCGCTTCGGGCTGCGCGGGCAGGTCGTCGGGCGGCTGCGCCGGCGTGCTGCAGGCGGCCAGCACGGCGGCCCACCACGGCAGCGCGCGGCGCCATCCAGCGGCGCTGGCGTGTCGGTCTTGATCGCTCGGTTCGCCGTTCGGTGGCATGCCTGCTCCGGTCGAGCGGCGCATGATGCCATCGCCCCGTGGCAACGCCGGGTGCAGAGCCAGCGCTGCCCGCCTCATCAGAGCACCATGCCGCCCGACACCTCGACGCGCTGGCCAGTGATCCAGCCGCTGCCGGGCGCGGCCAGCAGCGCGACCGCGGCACCGATGTCGTCCGGCAGGCCGACCCGGCCCAGCGCGGTCTGGGCCGCGATGGCGGCGTTGAGCTGGGCGTTGTCGCGCACGGCCCCGTTGCCGAAATCGGTCTCGACGGCGCCCGGGGCGACGGTGTTGACGGTGATGCCGCGCGGCGCCAGCTCCTTGGCCAGGTAGCGCGTCAGCACCTCCACCCCGCCCTTCATCGCCGCGTAGGCGCCGTAGCCCGGGAAGGTGAAGCGTGTCAACCCGCTCGACACGTTCAGGATACGGCCGCCATCCGCCAGCAGCGGCAGCAGTCGCTGAGTGAGGAAGAAGACACCCTTTAGGTGTACAGCGAAGAGCTGGTCGAACTGGGCTTCGGTGGTCTCGGCGACCGTTGCGTGCGCGCCGACGCCGGCGTTGTTCAGCAGCAGATCGAAACCCTCGCGGCCGAACTGGCTGGCCAGCGTGGCCTGCACGCGCTCGGCGAAGGCGCCGAAGCTGGCGGCGTCGGCCATGTCGAGCGACAGGGCGGCGGCCTGGCGGCCGAGCGCCTGGATCTGCGCCACCACTGCGGCCGCTTCGTCGGCGGCGCTGCGGTAGGTCAGCAGCACGTCGTGGCCTTGCCGGGCCAGGTGCAGTGCCGCCGCGCGGCCCAGGCCCCGGCTGCCGCCGGTGACGAGCGCGATGCGCGCGGGGGTGGAAGTCGAAGCGTGGTCTTGGGCCATGGTGGTCTCCGTTGGCAGGGGTTGAGAGGGCATGGCGTGACTTTATTGATCGGTATGATCGAGATAAATACTCAAAAAATGATCAAATTGTTCCCCTCAATCGGACAATGAACCTGCTCGACCAGCTCAACGCCTTCCAGCGCGTGGCCGAACTCGGCAGCTTCACCCACGCCGCCGACCTGCTGGGTTGGCCCAAGGGCCGCGTCTCGGCCCAGGTGCAGGCGCTGGAAGCGCGGCTGGGCACCCGGCTCTTCCACCGCACCACCCGCCGCGTGCAGCTCACGCAGGACGGTCTGGTCTTCCACGAGCGCTGCCGCGACCTGCTGGCCGATGTCGACGAGCTGCAGACGCTGTTCCAGCGCGACGAGAAGGCGCTGCGCGGCCGGGTTCGGCTGGACATGTCGACCGGCATCGCCCGCCAGATCGTCATGCCGGCCCTGCCGGACTTGCTGCAGCGCCACCCAGGGCTCGAGGTGGAACTCAGCAGCACCGACCGGCGCGTCGACGTGGTACGCGAAGGCTTCGACTGCGTTTTGCGCGTGGGCAGCCTGGCCGACAGCGGCTTGGTGGCACGCCCCTTGGGCCGCTACCGCATGCTCAACTGCGCCAGCCCGGCCTACCTGGCCCGGCATGGCACGCCCGAGACCCTGGACGACCTGGCCGGGCACCGGCTGGTGCACTACGTCACTTCACTCGGCGCCCAGCCCGACGGCTTCGAGCATGCCGGGCCGGAAGGCCCGCTGTTCGTGCCCATGGCCGGCAGCGTGACCGTGAACAACGCCGACGCCTACGTGGCCGCCTGCCGCGCCGGGCTGGGCATCGTGCAGGTGCCGGAAACGGGTGTGCATGAACTGTTGGCGCAGGGCGCGCTGGTCGAGGTGCTGCCGCGGCATCGACCGGCCTCGATGCCTGTCACACTGCTGTATGCGAACCGGCGGCAACTGCCGCGCCGGGTGCAGGCGGTGATGGCTTGGCTGGCCGAGCAGATGCGCCCGCACCTCGAGCCCTGGGGCTGACCGCACCCGCTCCACGCCGCCGGCGCACCGGTTCGCAAAGTGCAGACCGGTCATCGGGAGGGATACAGACCATGAGGCACAGCCTCCACACGCGCCATGCCCATGGCGTGCGCATCACCACCAGCGCGCTGATGGCGCTGCTCGTCGCGGCCGGCGCCGCCCAGGCGCGACCCGCGGCGCCCACCCCGGCCACCGCCAAGCGCCCGCCGGCCGCGGCCAAGCCCACCGCGCCCAAGCCGGCCGACGGCTACACGGTCGAACCCGCCCCGGCCTGGGTCGAGGCGGTGGCGGTCGACACGGCGCTGGGGGCCCAGTTGCCGCGAGCGCCGGTCCACATCCTGCTCGACGACATGCAGACGCGCGTCGAGGCCGGTGGCGGCCAGGCCCGCTTCGTCCACGTTGTCCGGCAGGTCAACGAAAGCGGTGGCCTGGAAAGCGCCTCGCAGGTGCAGATCGATTTCGACCCCAGCTACGAGAGCCTGGCGCTGCACACGCTGGCGATCTGGCGCAACGGCAGCCGCATCGACAAGCTGCCGACACGGAAGCTGACGCTGCTGCACCGCGAGTCGCAGCTCGAGCGGCAGATGGTCGATGGCCGCCGCACCGCCTCCATCGTGCTGGACGACGTGCGCGTGGGCGACCGCGTCGAGTTCGCCTACACGCTCAAGGGCGCCAACCCGGTGTTCGAGGGCAAGTTCGTCGCCAGCGAATGGACGCTCAACCAGCGCGGCCCGACCGCCCTGGTGCGCTACCGCCTGCTGGCACCGAGCGGGCGCGACATCCGCCTGCAGGCCGACAAGGCGCTGCACGAGGTGACCACCCGCGAGCAGGCCGGTTGGCGCGAAACGCTGGTGCGGCGCCTGCAGGCGCCGCAGTTCCAGCACGACCCTTATGCGCCGGCCAGCGTCTACCTGCCCGACCAGATCCAGCTCAGCGAGTTCGCCGACTGGGGCGAGGTGGCCCGCTGGGGCGCACGCGTCTTCACCGCCGCCCAGCAGATGCCGAGCACCGCCGTGCAGGCCCAGGCCGAGCAGCTGCGCCAGGCCGCGGGCGACCAGGTCACCGAGCGCGTGCGCCGCACGCTGGACTTCGTGCAGACCGAGGTGCGCTACTTCGGCACCGAGATCGGTGCCAACTCGCACCGCCCGGCCGAGCCGGATGCCGTGCTGAAGCAGCGCTTCGGCGATTGCAAGGACAAGACCACGCTGCTGGCCGCGCTGCTGAAGGCCCAGGGCATCAACAGCACGCCGGTGCTGGTGTCGACCTACCTGCGCAGCGACGTGGCCGGCATGCTGCCCAGCCCGCTGGCCTTCAACCACGTGGTCGCGCGGGTCGATGTGGACGGCGGGCCGCTGCTGCTCGACGGCACGCGCGGCCGGCAGACAGGCCCCCTGGCCGAGCGCGAATCGCGCGGGCTCGGCTTCGGCCTGCCCACCGACGCGGGCGTGCAGACGCTGAGCCCCCTGCCCGACTCGCGCCGCGTGCTGCACGTGGAAGGCGAGGACCGCGTGGTCTTCAGCCGCCTCAGCGCCGACCCGGTGCTCGAAGCCCAGCTCACCTACCACGGCGAGTTCGCCGAGAACATCCGCTACCTGCTGGACGCGCAGCCGCTGCCGGAGGTGGAAAAGCGCTTCGCCGGCGAGTACGCGCGGCACTACCCCGGCGCCGAGGTGACCACGCCGCTGCAAGTGGAGGAAGTGACCGGCCGCAATGCGCTGCGCGTGCGCATCGGGCTGAAGCTGCCGAACTACCTGCGCCTGCCCGAGGCCAAGCAGCTCGCCGGCGAGTTCGGCCTGCCGGCGGTCATCTCCGAGCTGCGGCTGCCCGACCAGGCGCCCCGCAAGCTGCCCATGCGCCTGGGCAGCCTCGGCATCTACCGCCACGCGGTGGAGTTCAAGTTCCCCGAAGAGGTGTACACCCGCGATGAACGCGTGCCTTTCGACCACGTCGGCAACCACTTCGAGCTGCACACGCTGATCGACGGCAAGCGCGACAGCGCCCGCTTCGCTGCCGAGCTGGTGCTGCTGAAAGAAAGGCTCGAGCCCGCGGACTGGCCCGGCCACCGCGACCTGCTGCTCAAGCTGTGGCCGCGCATCGCCGGCAACGTGACCGTGCCCACGCTGAGCCAGCGGCAGACCACCGCGCTGCTCGACCGGCTCAAGGGCGCCGACGAAGAGGCCAAGCGCGGGCAAGCCAGGCTGAAGACCGAAGCCCAGCAGAGCGCCCAGGCCAGGCTGTGGGTGCTGCAGGCCCGGCTCGACAGCGGGCGGCTGCCGGCCCGACCGCGCTCGCAGATCCTGGCCGAGCGCGGCGTGCAGCAGGACCACCTGGGCCGCGCCGCCGAGGCCGCGCTGAGCTTCAAGGAAGCGCTGCAGCTGGACCCGCAGAACAGCGCCGCCCACGCCGGCCTGTCGGTCAACGCGCTGCTGCGCGGCGAAGACGAGCTCTCGGTCTCGCACGCCTCGCAGGCCCTGCAGCTCGCACCGGGCGAATCCGGCCCGCGCTACACCCGTGCCTACGCCCACTACTACGCCGGCCGCACCGACGCCGCGCGCGACGAGCTGCTGGACATCCTGCGCAACCGCAGCGAGGTGGACCGCAGCTACGCCACGCTCTGGCTGCACATCGCCACCCGCAAGCTGGGCGGCGATGCGGTGGCCGCCACCCGGCCCTACCAGCCGCGGGCCAGCTCGCCCGACAGCCAGCCCGCCTGGCCCTACCCGGTGGTGAAGCTGCTCAACGGCAACGGCACGCTGGACGAGGCCCTGGCCGCGGCGCGCGCCGACAAGCAGGCCGCCGACGGCCGGCTGTGCGAGCTGTACTTCTTCCTCGGCCAGCAGCAACTGCTGAGCGGCCAGGCCGGCGCGGCACGCGAGTCGTTCCAGAAGGCGGTCAGCACCGGGGTGGTCGAGTACACCGAGCACGCGCTGGCGCAGCGCGAGCTTCAGCAACTGGCCAAGCGCTGAGCGGCACCGCTTCCCCATGAAAAACGCCGGCAGCTGCCGGCGTTCTTCACTCCGGGAAGAGACAGGCTCAGTGCAGCTCGACGCCCGTCTTGCCCTGCAGCTCTTCGCGCGTCACGCCCGGCGCCAGCTCGACGAGCTTCAGGCCTTCGGGCGTCACGTCCATCACCGCCAGGTCGGTGATGATGCGGTTGACCACGCCCAGGCCGGTCAGCGGCAGCGTGCACTTGGGGATGATCTTCAGGTCGGTCGAGCCGTCCTTCTTGGTGGCCACGTGCTCCATCAGCACGATCACGCGGCCGACGCCGGCGACGAGGTCCATCGCGCCGCCCATGCCCTTGACCATCTTGCCGGGGATCATCCAGTTGGCCAGGTCGCCGTGCTCGCTGACCTGCATCGCGCCGAGGATGGCCAGGTTGATCTTGCCGCCGCGGATCATGCCGAAGCTGTCGGCGCTGCTGAAGATCGACGAGCCGGGCAGCGTGGTCACCGTCTGCTTGCCGGCGTTGATCATGTCGGGGTCGACCTCGTCCTCGGTCGGGAAGGGGCCGATGCCCAGCAGGCCGTTCTCGCTCTGCAGCCACACCTCCATGCCGGCCGGCACGTGGTTGGCCACCAGCGTGGGCAGGCCGATGCCCAGGTTCACATAGAAGCCGTCCTGCAGTTCCCTTGCAGCGCGGGCGGCCATTTCATCGCGGGTCCATGCCATCTCGAATCTCCTGAAGGTCTTGCGCAAGCCGCGTGGTCACGCGGCTTTCCGTGTCGTGCGCTGCTCGATGCGCTTTTCCGGCGTCGTGTTCAGCACGATGCGGTGCACGAAGATGCCGGGCAGGTGGACCTGGTCCGGGTCCAGTTCGCCGGTCTCGACGATCTTCTCGACCTCGACGATGGTCACCTTGCCCGCTTGCGCCACGTTGGGGTTGAAGTTGCGGGCGGTGCGGCGGAACACCAGATTGCCGCTTTTGTCGGCGATGTGCGCCTTGACCAGCGACACCTCGGGCGTCAGCGAGCGCTCCATCACGTAGGTGAGGCCGTCGAACTCGCGCAGTTCCTTGCCTTCGGCCACGATGGTGCCGACACCCGTCTTGGTGAAGAAGGCCGGGATGCCGGCGCCGCCGGCGCGCAGCTTTTCGGCCAGCGTGCCCTGGGGCGTGAACTCCAGCTCCAGCTCGCCCGACAGGTACTGGCGCTCGAACTCCTTGTTCTCGCCCACGTAGCTGCTGATCATCTTCTTGATCTGCCGCGTGGCCAGCAGCTTGCCGAGGCCGAAGCCATCGACACCCGCGTTGTTCGAGATGACCGTGAGGCCCTTGACGCCGCTTTGCTGCAGCGCCTCGATCAGCGCCTCGGGGATGCCGCAGAGGCCGAAACCGCCGACAGCCATCAGTTGGCCGTCCTTGACGATGCCTTCCAGCGCCGCGGCGGCGCTCGGGTAAACCTTGTTCATGCTTTCCAGTCTCCGGGCTTGTTCGGATGGGCACGAAGGGTACTACGTAACACATTAAGTAGTCGTTACGTAGATTTGACTAAGTTCCAGCGAGACCCCACCCCATGACCGAAACCGTTCAGGCCACCCCCGAGACGCTCCAACACCTGCTGTCGACCATGTTCGCCCCCTGGGTTCAGGAGCTCGACCTCGTCGTGCGCGCCGTCGAGCCCGACGGCGTGATGCTGGCGCTGCCGGTGGGCCAGCGCCATGTGCACGGCGGCGGCGTGATGTGCGGCCAGACGCTGATGTCGGCCGCCGACACCGCCATGGTGCTGGCCATCAGCGCACAGTTGGGTGGCTTCCGCCCGATGACCACGGTGCAGTTGCAGACCAGTTTCCTGCGGCCCGTGCCCAAGGACGCCGGCGAAGTGACGGTGGTCGCGCGAGTGCTCAAGCCCGGCCGCCAGCTCGTCTTCGGCGAAATCGAGTGCCTGTTGCCCGACGGCAAGCTGGCCTGCCACGCGACCACGACCTACGCACTGCTGTGAGTGCCGCACGGCCGCTCCGAAGGCACTCACTCCCCCTCGGGGGGACCGGCGCGCAGCGACGCAGGGGGCTGCTGTGACTGCCGCTGCCGCGCGCCAGACAGTCGAGGCACCTCCGCTCGACCTCGACTACCGCACCGCCTTCGACCTCGCACCCATCGGCATGATCCTGTCGCGCCGCCGCCTGGTGGTCGACTGCAACCGCCGCGTGCTGGAAATGTTCCGCGCCCAGGCCGACCAGCTCATCGGCCGCTCGTTCGAGGCGCTCTACCCCAGCACCGACGAATACGAACGCACCGGCGCCCGCATCGTCGCCAGCCTGGGCGCCGACGGCCACTACGCCGATGACCGCGTGATGAAGCGCATGGACGGCGAGCTCTTCTGGTGCCACGTCTCCGGGCGTGCGCTCGACGCACGCGACCCGCACGCCGCCGGCATCTGGAGCTTCGAGGACCTTTCCGCACGGCGCGTGCTGAAGGTCGACTTCACGCCGCGCGAGCGCGAGATCGCCGCGCTGCTGATCGACGGAGCGACCAGCAAGCAGATCGGCAAGCGGCTCGAGATCAGCCCACGCACGGTCGACGTCTACCGCGCCAGGCTGATGCGCAAGGTCGGCGCCAGCACCACGCCGGAGCTGGTGCACCGCCTGCTGACGAGCTGAGGTCTCAGGGCCGCCCAGCCGGCCAGCCTGTCCAGCCGGCGTGTCCGGTTCCGGCGCCGGCATTCCGTTCCTGTGTACGAGGCGACCCTTTTTCGCCTCGGCCCCCACCCTCAGGAGCAGAACCATGAACACCCCCTACACCGCCCTCGCCGCGGCCGCCCTGCTGGCGGCCACTTCCTTCACCCAGGCCGCCGTTCCCCCGGTCGACAGCATCGGCAAGGGCGCGGTCATCCGCTGCGGCACCACCAACGGGGTCGCCGTGCGCGCCTCGCACGCCGACAAGATCATCTTCATGCTGGGCGGCTTCCTCCAGGCCGCGCTGCCCGACGACCAGCCGTTCCTGGACAAGATCCCGCGCAACACCGAGCTGGACATCAAGGTGATCGACGACCCGCGCACGGTGGCCGACCTGAAAGGCAAGGTGCTCACCTTCCTCGGCGCGCTGGACACCCCGGTGAACCGCGAAGGCGTGCGGATCCACGAGGTGAAGTACGCGATGGTCTGCCCGACCACCGCCGCGCCATGACGGCACGGGCGCCGCGCCAGCGGCGCCCGTCCTGCCCGCGCCTGCGCGCAACCCCAGCAGAAATAGTGCCCAGCGCCACCTGACGAACCTTACAGGTTGACACCAAACCGGTCCCCTTCTAGCCTGCGGCCCAAACCAAACGGGAAGAGTCACGCCGAACCCCACTCGCCCGGGGCCAGGAACGGGAGACCCGAAATGAACCATGGCGGGTTGGATGCAGCCGGCGCGCACCGTCTGCAGCAACGCCTGCACGACGGCCTGGGGCAATGCTTGTCCCTCGCCGTGATGCAGATCGATGAAGTGGCTTCAGCCGACGACGCTGAAGCCCTCCGGCGTGCACGGGCCCTGCTGCAAGAGGCCTTGCAGGAAGTGCGCGCGCTGATCGGCAACATCGGCCAACCCGCCGCCGTCCCAGACGCCGACCTGCCCGACCGCCTCAACGCCCTGGTGCGTCACCTGAACGGGCAACAGGCCGTCCCCGTCCACTGCACGATCGACGGCCCCTCGGTGCCGGTGCCGGAGCCCGCCTGCGAGATCCTTCTCGGCGCCACCCGCGAGCTGCTGATCAACGCCTGCAAGCACGGCCAGGCCACCACGGTGGAAGCCCGCCTCAGCAGCCTGCCCCACCGGCTCAGCATCACGGTCATGCAGTGCCAAGGCATGCCCCTTGATGCCTCGGCCGCGCCACGGGCCGCGCCGCCGAGCTTCGGCATGGGGCTGCCGGCCACGCGCGAGCGCCTGGGGCTGATCGGCGCCCGCCTGCGCTGGCGCAGCAGCCGCGCCGGCGTCGTCCAAGCCCGCATCCACTGGGTGCCGCAATGAACAACCCCCCCAAGATCCGCGTGATCGTCGCCGACGACCACCACTGCGTGCGCGAAGGCCTGGTGGCGCTGCTGGACCGCGAGAGCGACATCGCGGTGGTGGCCGAGGCCCGCGACGGCATGGAGCTGGTGCGCCTGGCGCGCGAATGGCAGCCCGACGTGCTGCTGGTCGACCTGTTCATGCCCTGCATGAACGGGCTGGAGGCGATCCGCAACCTGCGCAGCGAGCCCCTGGCCTGCCGATCTCTGTGCCTCAGCATGCAATCGGACCCCCGGCAGGTGCAGGCCGCCCTGGACGCCGGCGCCAGCGGCTTCGTGCTGAAAGACAACTCCTTCGACGAGCTGGCGCGCGGCGTGCGGCGCGTGCACGCGGGGCAGATCTACCTCAGCGGCGAGCTGATGGGCCAGATGCTCGCCTATGGCGGCGCGGCTCCGGCGCTGGACCCCAGCGTGCAGCGGCTCA
This sequence comes from Pseudomonadota bacterium, assembly GCA_049322835.1. Taxonomy (GTDB): domain Bacteria; phylum Pseudomonadota; class Gammaproteobacteria; order Burkholderiales; family Burkholderiaceae_C; genus Ideonella. Next base: position 107,543 of record JBMOQN010000001.1, read on the forward strand.
CGCCGCGCGAACGGCAGATGGTGCAGTTGCTGGCCGAGGGCTACTCGACCCAGCAGATCGCCGACCACCTGCACGTGAGCGCCAAGACCGTGGCCACCCACCGCGAGCACGTGTTCGCCAAGCTGCAGATCCAGGGCATCGCGCAGTTGACGCGGTTTGCGCTGAGGGCGGGGCTGAGTTCGTTGGAGGCGAGGGGGCCCTGAGGCTTCACGCCGGCGTCATCGCGCCCCCAAGCGCCATCGGTAGATGCTCTCGCTGGTGGCCCCCAGGAACTCGCCCTCCGCCGTTTCGAGCAGTTCATTCCCCGCAGGGCCGCCGACCGGCAGGTTGGGGTCGAACTGGTGGAGCGTGGTCACGACCCCGTCGGTGGTGACGCGAAAGAGCGTGCCGCTGAGTGTGTAGGGGCCGCCCCAGGCGGTGGAACCGTACAACGCGCCATCTCGCCCCCGAGCCAGCCGGTGGAACGGCTCCCGCCCATCCACCTTGGCCTTGGGGAAGTTGAACAACACCTCGAGGTGGCCGTCTCGCTCCAGGCGGAAGACGACACCGTGGCGGTTCAACCGGTGGCCGTTGGCGACACCGTAGAAGCGGCCGTCCGGCCCCTCCACCACGCCCGAGCCGGGGCCGTAACCATCGCGACCGTCGAACCAGAAGGCGTGCAGCACGGTGAGCCCCCCGCCACTGCGCTTCATCCTGAAGACCGTGCCACCGTTGTGATCACCCCCGCTTCCGGTGGCGTAGAGCATGCCGTCGCTGCCCTCGGTGATGGGCCCACGCGGTGCACGGGTGCCGTCGACCTCGGAGTCGAAGGCATGCACGACGTCGAACTCACCGCCCGGCGCGATGCGGAACACCGTGCCCTCGTTCGAAGGCCCGCCGACGGCGGTGGCGCCGTAGAGGTACCCATCGCTGGCCAGCATCAGCCGGTTGTTCGGCTTGCCGCCATCCGTGGGCGCATTGAACGAATGCAGCCGCTCCAGCCTGCCCTGGGTGCTGACGCGATAGAGCGTGCCCTGGCCGTAGGCACCGCCTTCATGGGTCGAGCCGTACAGCCACCCATCAGGGCCCAGGGTCAGGCCGTTCGCCCCGGGGCTCACGGCGCTCGACAAGGGCAGGACGCTGAACATGCCATCGGAGCTCAGGCGAAACACCGAGCTCGCGGAACGCGAGCTCACCATGTTCCCGTACAGATGCCCATCGGGGCCTGGCACCAGCGGGCCAATCACGCTGCCCGCCGCAGGGGTGAACACATGGACGGCCTCCACCGACTGACCCGCGGCCACGGCCGGCACACCGCCCAGCAGCAAAGCCGACAGGCCCGTCAACAAGCCCATGGCTGAGTGGCGAAGACGACTCGCCAGCAAGCGTCCAGCGTTCATTTGGCTCTCCCTGCACGGATGGGTCTACGGCGCGGCAGCCTAGGGGCATCGATGCGATGCGTCAAGCGAACCGGCGGGTCGCTGGCTGCCGCTGGGCCGATCCTTCAACCCCGAGGCGACCACCCCTCATTCGACAGCTGCAGACCCGCCCTCTGTGTGCCGGTCGGGCTCGGTGGCGCGGAGGATTTCGTTCAGAACGGACGTGGCGTAGTTCCCGGCGGGCAATGAGAACGTGAGCACCAGTTGATTGGCTTGCGGCCATTCCCATGCCATTTCCACCGGGCTCGCCACCAGGGCGCGACGCTCCTGGTCCAGACCAGCGTGTTCCATGCCGTCGCACAAGGTGGCGTGACGCGCAGCCACACCGTTTTCCAGGGCCTGCGCCTGATCGGTGGTGATCACGCGGCCTCGTCCCCAGAGTGGCCCGGTGGGCCGGCCTGCCTCGTCCATCACGTCACCGGGCAGGGTCTTGCCCCAGAGCCCCTGCTGAATTCGCAGCGCCAGCACTTCATTGAAGACGAAGGAGCGCACCGCCGACAGGTAGATGCTCTTCTTTTTCGGGTTGCGTACGCGGATTTCGCGCGCCAGCATGGCCCGGCCCTGTTCGACGTTGCCACCGTCGTGGCCGAAACGCTGCGCGCCGAAGTAGTTGGGCGCGCCTTGTGCCGCAACGGCCTTGAGGTTGGCCTCGATGGCGTCGCGGTCGCCGGTCACGTCGCGCAGAACGATGCGGAACCGGTTGCCATGAAGATCACCGGGGCGCAGCTTCTTCACGTGGCGGCTCTGGCTCAGTACCTTGAACTCCGGGTTCTGAAGCTGGGTCAGGTCGGGCGTGTCTCCTTTGCCTTTCCCGTTGGGCAGGTAGATGCTGAACCACTGGCGGGTGATGGCGTGGCGGTCCTTGAGGCCGGCATAGCCCACGTCCCTTTCCTGCACGCCGGCGGCCTCGGCCAACTGCTGGGCGACGAAGGCCGTGTTGGCACCGTTCTTCTCGATGTCCAGCCAGAGGTGTTCGCCCTCACCAGAGGGTGGCTGCAGCGGAAGTTCGGTCACGGTGAAATCCTCGTTGAGGAGTTTCAGGGTGGCGCTGCCGCCGCTGACCGGATAAGCGTTGGGCCACTGCGGCAAAGTCGTGTATTGAGCGTCGGGCATGAGCAGTCTGACGGCATCAGCGGTAGACAGGTACAGGCTGTCTGGCCGACCAGGAAGAGTCGAAACCGTGATTCTCTCCATGACCGCAAGCCTTGGCGAGCGCGCATCGCGACGAGGCTGCCTGTACCGGCGCCTCGTCGCTCAGATCAGAACTCGTAGCGTTCGCAACTGGTGGAGTTGCCGGCCAGGTCCGACACGGTCATGGGCCCCACCACCGCGGGCTTCATCGGGTCGAGTTTGGTGAAGTTCACCACGATGGACTTCGGGTCGTGGTAGTAGGCGCCGTACTGCACGTTGCTCAGCCCCCCGATGAAATAGACGCCGACGAGCCCGACACCCTTGTCCGTGATCTTCACATCGAGTTGCTCCATCGGCGTCTGGCGGGAGCCGACCACTTGGCAAACCGGCGGCTGCTTGTCAAGCACAACCCCCAGAAGGATGTGATTGCCCAAGCCATCGTTGTCGTTGAGCACGCAGTAGTCATAGGGGGTTCCCTCGCACGACACGACACGAGAGCCACCGCCCCCTGTCCAGGCCTTGCACTGGAGCACGTCGATGAACTGTGCCAGCGCCGTGTTCCCCCCAGCCTGACGCACGATGGCAGATTTGGAGCCAATCCCATTGGAGGGGTCGGCCTGCGGGTTCCCACACGGCCCGTAGAAGCCATCGGGCACACGATCATTCCTGCCAAGATCGATGATCCCCGCCGCAGACACCCCTGAGGCCCCTAGAGCCAAGAAGATCGCAGCCGTCAAACGACCCAGTGAAGGGTGGTTCATGTTCTGTCCTTTCAAGACGCGTTCGAAGGGCAATTCCGCACGCCGACTGCGCCAACAACCAGACGCTGACCGCGCGGCATGAAGGCTGCACCCCCTGGTGGGGCCTCACATTGCGCGAACGCAATGGATGCTGTCGCGACAAGTCCCCCGGCGAGTGGACCGATTGCCGAAAAGCTGCCCCTTTGCCCCGCCCCCCGGGTTCCCCCCATCAGCAGATTGCTGATCAGCAATCTGCTGAGCTGAAATCAGCCAGAGGACGATAGCCATGCGGTCGGCCGGGGCCTAACGTGGAAAGCGTGACCATCCAGCCTTTCCCGACATGATCGACGCTGCCTTGGGCTTGATGGCCGGGCAGCTCAATGAGCATCTGCGCCGGCATTTTCAGCTCAGCGAGGACCTCGCCGTGCTGTCGAACCTGCTGGAGCAGAACGGCACGCTGGTGCCGCTGGTGGCCAACAAGCTGGTGCTGTTCCTGGCGGGGGTGGAGCGCGACACGGTGGCCCATCGCGCACCCGCCGCCAGCCTGGGCCTGCAGGCGCACCAGTTGGCCACCAGTGCGCCGGTGTACCTGAATCTGCTGGTGATGTGCGCGGCCAACTTCAGCGGGGGCAACTACCCCGAGGCGCTGAAGTTCCTCTCCAGCGCGATCGCCTTTTTCCAGTCGCACCAGGTGCTGGACCAGCACAGCGCGCCCGCGCGGGCCATGGGGCTGGATCGGCTGGTGCTCTCGATAGAGAACCTCAGCAGCTCGGAAATGCACAGCCTGTGGGGCATCCACAGCGGGCGCTACCTGCCTTCCGTGCTCTACCGCGTTCGCATGATCGGCCTCGACGGACAGCAGGTGACGGGCCGAGAGGCCAGCGTGCTCGGTGCCGAGACGGGCGTTCGGCCCGGCACCCCGCGGAGCCTGTCGTGAGCACGCCGGGCCGTCCCTTGGGCGAACCCCGTCGGGCGCAGCCGTCAATGCACATGCTGCGGTTTCACCTCATCGGCCATGTGGAGGCTCGCCACGGCTACTTTGCCGACAGCCGCTGCCGGCGAATGCGCTTCGAGCCCACGGCGCGGTGCGGCGAGCTGATCGAGGCCTTCGGGCTGGTGGTGCGTGCCGACGACAGCGCGTTGACCGTGCACGCGCCCGAGCACCGCCAGGCCGACCTCTGGCAAGAGTTGCGCGCAGCGCAGCCGCCGGCCACGCTGGACTTCAACGTGCGCAGCCTGGACCCGGCCTTTGCCTACTACACCGAAGGCGCCACCGAGCAGGTGGCCCGCGTACCGCTCGGCGACGCGTCTTCGGGCCAGGCCGCGTGGCTGGCGGGCCTGGGCCAGCACCTGGTGATGCAGTGGTCGAGCCGCCAGAGCATCTGGCGCTACTGGCTGCTGGGCGAGTGGGAAGAGAAGGTGCTGGCCATCGTCGACACCCAGGGCGGGCGCGAGTTCGAGTCCCTCGGCCTCACGGCGCTGGGTCCGGGGCCGGTGCGACAGGCGTATTGTTTTCGTTCCCGCGCGCCGTTGGCCTTGTCCGACCGGGCGCCCACCGGGCTGCAGCTGCGCGCGGGGCATTCCGCGGCGGCAACCCGGGTCGTCGTGTCCCAGCTGCCGGCTCCGCGGCCGACGGCATTGCAGTACGAGAGCGGGCCAGGCGGCCGCCAGGCCGTCGCCGAGATCTTCGTCAGCCGCTGACCCACACAGGAGAAACCGATGGGTGTCATGAAAACTCCAGGCGTCTACATCGTCGAGAAAAACGCCTTCCCGAACTCCGTGGTCGAAGTGGCCACGGCGGTGCCCGCCTTCGTCGGCCACACCGAGTGGGCCGACAACCACAACACGCCCTTGACCCTGCGGCCCTGGCCGCTGAGCTCGATGGCCGAGTACCACCAGTACTTCGGCGGCCCACCCAAGCCACAGTTCGGCCTGGCCGAGGTGGCCGACCCGCTGGACGCGCAGTTCCAGGCCCTCAGCCAGCCCGACACACCGTCGAGCAAGAAGGGCTACAAGCTGGCGCAGGTCAAGGGCAGCGCGGGGGGCGACTACGGGCTCTACAACGCGCTGCGCCACTTCTTCCAGAACGGCGGTGGGCGCTGCTACATCGTCTCGATCGGCAACTACAAGCAGGAGCTCGACCCCGAGTTGTTCCAGAAGGGCATCGACGCCCTCAAGAAGGAACAGGAACCGACCATGCTGCTCGTGCCCGAGGCGGTGCGCTTCAGCGACCCGGACACCTGCAAGGACATCCAGCAGGGGATGCTCAACCACTGCGGCTACGAGATGAAGAACCGCGTCGCCATCCTCGACGTGTGGAACGGCGACAAGCCGCGCGAATACCCGCCGGGCGACCCGGTGGCCGCCTTCCGCGACAGCCTGGGCATCAACTTCCTCGACTTCGCTTCGGCCTACTACCCGTGGCTCAACACCTCGGTGGTCGGCGAGAAGGAGATCGACTACCAGAACATCGAGCCGGGCAGCCTCGATCTGCTGCAGCAGCTGTTGCGGGCCGAGCTGAACCTGCCGGACACCGTGGACGCGACCACGAAGTCCCATGTGCGGGCGCTGCACGAGGAAGTGGCCAAGCTGAAAACCAACTTCACGCCGGTCGTGGTGGCCGAGGCGCGCAAGCAGCGGGACGACGCCGCCGCGAAGGCCGCCCGCGCCAAGGTGGCCAGCGACGGCAAGGCGGCCAAGAAAGCCGACGCCGACATCGAGGCCGACCTGAAGGCCTTCGATGAGGCGCAGAAGAAGGCCGCCGATGAGCGCGCCAAGGCCTATGCCGACGCCCGCCAGGCCTTCGTCGACGCCGCCGTGGCCGAGGCCAAGTCCGCCGACAGCGCGCTCGGCGACGACGACGCGAAGGCGCAGGCCGAAACCGCCGCCAACAACGTGTGGGAAGCCAGCTTCGACAACCCGTTGAACAGCGACGCGCTGGCCGCCGGCGTGAAGACGCGCATCGATCTGCTCAACAAGACCCTCGTGGGCGCCAGCGCCGTCTACAAGGCCGTGCTGACCGAGGTTCGTCGGCAGCTCAACATCATGCCGCCCAGCAGCGCGATGGCCGGTGTCTACACGATGGTGGACAACACCCGCGGCGTGTGGAAGGCGCCGGCCAACGTGAGCCTCAACGGCGTGATCTCGCCCACGGTGAGCATCTCGGCCGAGCAGCAGGAAGACCTGAACGTCAGCGCCCAGGGCAAGTCGATCAACGCGATCCGCAGCTTCATCGGCGAGGGCGTGCTGGTCTGGGGCGCGCGCACGCTGGACGGCAACAGCCTCGACTGGCGCTACATCAACGTGCGCCGCACGATGATCATGCTCGAAGAGAGCTGCCGTCTGGCCGCGAAGGCGATGGTGTTCGAGCCCAACACGGCCAACACCTGGGTCACGATCAAAAGCATGATCAACAACTTCCTGACCAGCGTGTGGAAGCGTGGCGGCCTGATGGGGGCGGTGCCCGAGGACGCGTTCTCGGTGCACGTGGGCCTGGGCGAGACGATGACGCCCAACGACGTGCTCGAAGGCATCTTGCGGGTGACGGTGCTGGTGGCCATGGTGCGGCCGGCCGAGTTCATCGAGATCACGTTCCAGCAGCAGATGCCGAAGTCGGGTTGAGTGGCCAACGCCGCGCCCCACTCCCTGCTGACCCCCTCTGCCCCCAACGCAATGGAGCACTGACATGGCCGACGACGGTTCCAAACAATCCACCACGGTGTGGCCCCTGCCCAAGTTCTACTTCCAGGTGAAGTGGGACTCCGCCGTGCTGTCGTTCGAAGAGGTCTCGGGGCTGGACGTTGAAGCCCAGCCCATCGAGTACCGGCACGGCGACAGCCCGGTGTTCTCCGCCATCAAGATGCCCGGGCTGAAGAAGTACGGCAACGTCACGATGAAGAAGGGCGTCTTCAAGTCGGACAACAAGTTCTGGGACTGGTTCAACCAGATCAAGATGAACACGGTCAAGCGCATCCCGGTGACCATCAGCCTGCTCGACGAGGAAGGCAAGCCGACGATGGTCTGGACGCTGACCAACGCCTGGCCGACCAAGATCACCGGCACCGACCTGAAGGCCGAGGGCAACGAGGTGGCGGTCGAGACGATCGAGGTGGCCCACGAGGGCCTGACCATCGCCAACGCCTGAGGCCGCCATGCCGGGCCAGCCTGCGTGGATGACGGGGCCCTCCTTCGAGGCGGAGACGCCGCCGGCGCCGATGCCGGTGGCGTTCGCCTTCAAGGTCGAGTTCCTCAACCTGCCCGACGCCGGCGGCTCGCTGCAATGTAGCTTCCGCGAGGTCTCGGGCCTGGCGCAGGAACTGGAGACCGAGGACGTGGCCGACGGTGGCGAGAACGCCTTCGTGCACCAGCTCCCGGTGCGCGCCAAGCCGGGCCGGCTGGTGCTCAAGCGCGGGCTGATCGACCGTGGCTCGGCGCTGATGGGCTGGTGTGCGGACGTGCTGCAAGGCGGCCTGGACCAGCGCATCCAGCTGGCCAACGTGAAGGTGCAGCTGTTCGACGCGCAGGATCGGCCGTTGATGGTGTGGACCTGCAACGGCGCCTACCCGGTGCGCTGGACACTCGACAGCTTCGAGTCGACCAAGAACGAGGCCGCGATCGAGGAAATCGAGCTGGCCTACCGCAACTGTGTGAGCACGACATGAGCCTGGAAGTTCGACAACTGGTGCTGCGCGCCAGCGTGCGGGAGGAAGACGACGACGACGAGGGCGCAGAGGACCCGGGCTCGTCGAAGAAGGCTTCGCCCTGCGGCGGTGACGAAGACGACGCCTGCGAAGACAAGGAGGCGCTGAAGGAAGAGATCCTCGCCGCGTGCCGCCAGCTGCTGCGCGAAGAGTTGCGCGCCCTGCGAGAGCGGTGAGCGCCGCGCTGATCACCGTGCCCCAGGCTGCCTGACATGGCCAAGCAACCCCTTTCCATCACGGCCGTCGCCCCGGCGAGCAGCAGCACCTACAAGCTGCTGATCAACCCGTCGGAGTTCAGCCACGAATACACCATCTGCTACAACACCAAGCGCACGCAGGGGCAGACGGGCAACGCGGTCCGCTTCAGCGCGGTGAACCCCGACAAGATCAGCTTCAGCGTCGTGTTCGACGGCACCGGCGTCGTGCCGCCGCAGGCCGGCACGCCCACCGAGGTGGCCGACCAGATCGACGCGCTCAGCAAGGTCGTCTACGACTACAGCAGCGAGCAGCACGAGCCGAACACGGTGCAGATCCTCTGGGGCACGCTCTCGTTCGAGGGGCGGCTGCAGTCGATGTCGGTGACCTACACGCTCTTTCGCTCCACCGGCGCGCCGCTGCGCGCCCGAGCCCAGCTGGCGTTCATCGGCCGCGTGGCCAACGACGAGGCCCTGCTGGCGGCCAACCGCTCGTCGCCCGACCTGAGCCACTCGGTGCTGGTGGTCGAAGGTGACACCCTGCCGCTGCTGTGCCTGCGCATCTACGGCGACAGCCGCTACTACCCGGAAGTCGCCGCCTTCAACGGCCTGCGTGCGTTCCGCCGCCTGCAGCCCGGGGCACGGCTGCACTTCCCGCCGCTGAGGTAGCGCCATGGCCGACTCCCCCGGAACCGGCACCGACGGCCCGCTGCGCGTGACGCTGGTCTGCGCCGGCGACGATCAGGCCGAGCTGCCCATCGTCTCGGTGACGGTGCGCCATGCGCTCAACAACATCTCGTGGGCTCGCATCGTCCTGGTCGACGGCGACATGCCCAAGGGCCGGGTGCCGCTCAGCGACGGTGACCTCTTCAAGCCGGGTGCGTCCATCGTCGTCAAGGCAGGCTACGGCGACAGCGAGAGCGCGATCTTCAGCGGCATCGTCGTGCGCCACGGCTTCAAGATCAGCGGCAACAACTACAGCCGGCTCGAGGTGGAGTGCCGGCACGGGGCCTGCAAGATGACGCTCGGCCGGCGCAGCGCGCACTATGTCGACCAGAGCGACAGCGCGGTGATCGAATCGCTGATCGGCCGCGCGGGCCTGTCGGCCGATGTCGGCAACACCTCGGTCACCCACAAGGAGCTGGTGCAGCACGACAGCACCGACTGGGATTTCATGCTGGCCCGCGCCGACGCGATGGGCCTGGTCGTCCAATGCGCCGATGGCAAGCTCAGCGTGAAGGCGCCGGATTTCAGCACCGCGGCGGCACTGGGCGTCACCTGGGGCACCGACCTGATCGACTTCGCCGCCGACATCGATGCCCGGCAACAGTGGACATCGGTGCAGGCCAGCTCCTGGAGCCCGGCGCAGCAGGCGCTGTTGCAAGGCGCCACGGCCTCGCCGGTGGCCGGCAACGCGCAGGGCAACCTCGATGGCAGCACACTGGCCGCGGTCGCTTCGCCCGACACCTACGCGCTGCAAAGCTGCGCCCCGCAAACCAAGGACGTGCTGGACGCCTGGGCCAAGTCCGCCCAGATGAAGGCCACGCTGGCGCGCATCCGCGGCCACCTCAGCTTCCAGGGCAGCGCCAAGGCGTTGCCGGGCACGCTGCTCAAGGTCAGCGGCGTCGGCGAGCGCTTCAGCGGTGATGTCTATCTGAGCGCCGTGCAGCACGAGATCACCGACGGCAACTGGCTGACCCAGGCCGAGTTCGGCCTGCCGCCGCATTGGCACATGGAGCGGCCGGACGTGCGCGCACCGGCCAACGCCGGCCTCGTGCCAGGCGTCCGCGGCCTGCACATCGGCGTGGTGATGAAGCTCGACGAAGACCCCGAGGGCGAGCAGCGCATCCAGGTGCAGTTGCCCTACCTGCAGGTCGAGACGCCCGGCATCTGGGCGCGGCTGATGCAGGGGCATGCCAGCAGCGGCTTCGGCCACTTCTTCGTGCCCGAGGTGGGCGACGAGGTGGTGCTGGGCTTCTTCAACGACGACCCAGGCCACCCCGTGGTGCTCGGCAGCCTCTACAGCAGCAGCCGAACGCCGCCCTACGCGCTCGAGGCGAAGAACAACATCAAGGCCGTCGTCACCCGCTGCCAGCACCGCTTGGAGTTCAACGAGGAGGACAAGATCATCACGATCGAGACCCCCTCGAAGAACACGATGGTGCTCGACGACAAGGACAAAAGCGTGCTGCTGAAGGACCAGAACGGCAACAGCATCAAGCTCTCCAGCGCCGGCATCGCGCTCGACAGCCCGAAGGACATCAAGCTCACTGCGCAGGGCGGCATCACGCTCACCGCCACCACCGGCATGAAGCTCGACTGCCAGGCCGACATCCAGGCTCAGGGGATGAACATCACCGCGCAGGCCCAGGTGGCCTTCACCGGCAAGGGTTCGGCCACGGCCGAGCTCTCGGCCTCGGGCCAGACCACCGTCAAGGGCGCGCTGGTGATGATCAATTGACTCCCCGTACGAGGACACCCCATGCCACCCGCCGCCCGCCTGACCGACATGCACGCCTGCCCGATGCAGACGCCCGGCCTGCCGCCCATCCCGCACGTGGGCGGACCGGTGATCGGCCCCGGCGTGCCCACGGTGCTCATCGGCAAGCTGCCGGCGGCGGTGGTGGGCGACAACGCCACCTGCGTGGGCCCGCCGGACGTGATCGTCAAGGGTTCGGCCACGGTGCTGATCGGCGGCAAGCCCGCCGCCCGCGTGGGTGACTCCACCGCGCACGGCGGCAGCGTCGTGATGGGCCTGCCCACCGTGCTGATCGGAGGCTGAGATGAAGCCCCCAGGCTCGCTTCGTTCACCGCCCCCCGAGGGGGTTCAGCGCCGACGGGCGGCCGGGCGGCGCTGATGTCCATTCTCGGCCGAGGCTGGGCCTTCCCGCCGCGCTTCGACAGCCACCAGCGCGTGGTGATGGTCGAGCACGAGGAGGACATCGACGAAAGCCTGCGCATCCTCTTCCGCACGCGCGTGGGCGAGCGGGTGATGCAGCACGCCTATGGCACCCGCCTGCACCAGATGGTCTTCGAGGAAGCGACCCAGCAGACCTTCACCGAGATCACCAGCATGGTCAAGAAGGCGGTCATGTACTTCGAGCCACGCATCGAGCTCGAAAGGCTGGAGGTGCGCCCCTCGGGCGACGACCTGGCCCGGCTGGACCTGCTGCTGCACTACCGCATCCGCACCACCAACACCCGCCACAACATGGTCTACCCGCTGTACCTGGACCAGGCGAGCCACCCGGTGCGGGCCGGCTGACCACCGAGGCCCGCATGCCCCACGGATCGCAGCAGGACCAGCGGCTCAGCCCCGCGCTCGTGCCCGGCTACTTCCGGCCGGACGAGCTGGGCCTGGCCCAGCGCCTGCGCCAGACGCTGCAGGTGGCCCGCCAGCTGCGCTTCGTCGACGCACAGGGCACTGCAGCGGGCGATTGGGGCCGCACGCTGGAGCAGGACCTGAGCCTGCTGCTGGCCGAACTGGCCGCGTTGCCGCTGGACAGCTGGGAATCCGACGCCGACCAGTTCGCCTGGCTGCCACCCGCGCGTGCGATGGCCCTTTGCCTGGGGCTGGCGCGCAATCTGAACCGCTGGCATGTGCTGCTCGACGTGGACACGCCAGCCGAAGAGCAGGCCATGCGCGAGGTGCTCCGGCAGCCACTGCGCCGCGCGCTCGGCGAGTCGCTCGGCCCGCAGCTGCAGGAGGTGCTGCGCGCCTCCGATGCGCCCGCCGCCGCGTGGTCGGGCTGGCACCCTGCCTGGGCGCTGCAGGGCACCGGTCCAGGCGAGGCGGCAAGCCCGACCCGACCGGAGCCCGCCGCCGCGCAGCTGCGCCGCCTGCGCCTGCTGTGGCTGGCCATGTGCCGCCTGCTGCGGCTGCTGCAGGTGCTGGCGCAGCAGCAGCTGCCGGCGAGCCTGGTCACTGGCCTGCACGACCCCGGCATCGGCCTGCTGCTGGCCTGGACGCAGCTGCTGCAGACCACGCGCGACACGCTCAACCTGCTCGACACGCGACTCACGCGGCTGTACTACGCCGAACGCCTGGGGTTCCAACTGCGGCCTGCGCAGGCCGACCGGGCACACCTCGTGCTCGAGCGTGACCCGCGGTACATCAAGCCGGTGCTGCTGCCGCCCGGCTGGCGCTTCGTGGCCAACCTCGACCGCGGCAGCTGCAGCTACGCGGCCGAGCACGCGCTGTACCTCAGCCCGCTGCGCGTGACACAGCTGCTGAGCCTGCGCCACGACCACGACCGGCAGATCTCGCCCGAGCGCGAATACGGCATGGCCACCCGGGCGCTGGCGCGCCAGCTCCTGGTGCCGACGCCCGAGCAGGCGGCCGACCCCCGGGCACCTTCGGTGCCCTTGCTCGGCGGCGGCCCGGGCAGCGTGTCGGCCCGCCAGGGCATTGCCATCGCCACGCCGCTGCTCGGCCTGCGCGAGGGTCACCGCTCGATCGAGGTGGTGTTGTCGGTGGCCGGCCCCACGGCACCGGACATCGCCTTCCCGGTGCAGGACGCCGCCGCAGACTGGGAGCGCTGGCGCCTTCGCATGGCCGCGCTGGAGCAGGCCGAGTGGCCGGAAACCCCCGTCGCCGGCACCCCGCCCGCCGACTGGTCGGCCCAGGCCAGTGCGTTGCGGCAGGCCTGCCCCAGCCTGCGCCGCACGCCCTGGCTGGCCTACCTGCTGCTGCGTTGCCTGACCAGCAGGGCCCCGGGGGCACTGGTGACGTCGCTGGGCCGCTTTTTCGCGGCGTGGCTGTGCACCACCAGCACCCGTCTGGGCCGAGGCGCCTCGGTCAAGCTGCGGCGGCATGCCCGCCGCGTGCTCGACCGGGCCCGTGTCGACGTCGACGACCCGCTGTCGCTCATCTTCGGCCACCGGCCACTGGAGCGCGAACTCGTTTTCGATCGCGTGTTCCGCGGGGCCTGGCGGGCCATGCTCCCGGTGGCCGGTGGCTGGCTCGACCTCGGCGAGGCCTTCGTCAACCGGCACGCCACCGTGGCGGGCACGGGCCTGTCGATCTCGCTGGCGCTGTCGGCCGACCAGCCGCCCATCGTCTCGGCCAGCGAGGCGATCCACGGCATCGGCTGGCCTGCGCTGCCGGTCCTGCAGCTGCTGCTGCACGACCGCAGCCGGCTGTTCACCAGCACCCTGCTGCAGCACCTGCGGCTCGAAGCGGCCGAGGTCACTGTCCATGTGCAAGGCGCCCGCAGCCTGCAGGTGCACAACCAGCTGGGCCGGCTCGACCCGAGCAAGCCCTTCATGCCGCTCGGCCCGCTGCCGGACGGCAGCGCCTACCTCGTCTTCACCCATGCCGAGCTGGCCAGCAAGCCGCTGGAGCACCTGCGGGTGAACCTGCTGTGGGGCGGCCTGCCGCCGCGTGGCCTGGCCTCGCACTATGCCGAGTACCCGGGGCACCGCTGGTCCGAGGCGGATTTCCGCGTGCAGCTGGCGCTGCTGTCCGAAGGCCGCTGGCAGGAGGCGAACGGCCCCAGCCTGCGCCTGTTCGGCCCCCGCGGCGACCCGACCCAGGTGCTGAAGGTGGGTGGGGCCGAATTGCTGCGGCTGCATCAACCTGTGTTGCTGCCGCCTGCGCCGCCGGGTGCGCCGGCGCAGGCGCCCGAGTTCGGGCTCAGCGGGCGCCAGGGCTTCTTCCGCCTGAAGCTGGCCGAGCCACCCGAGGCCTTCGGCCACGCCCTGTACCCACGCCTGATGGCCGAAACACTCACCCACAACAGCCGGCTGAAGCCCTCACGCGGCCGGCCGCTGCCGCAGCCGCCGTACACCCCGCTGCTCGAATCGATGACGGTCGACTACAGCTCGCGGCAGCGCATCACCCTGCGGTCCACGGCCGAGCAGGCCCGCTCGGGCGAGTTGCTGCACATCACGCCCTTCGGCCTGCAGCCGCTGCGCCGCGTGCCGCAGACCTGCCCGGTGCATGTGCTGCAGCGCTGGCACGGCGCCGGGCAGCTCTTCATCGGGCTGGACGGCCCGGTGGCCGAGGGCTCGCTGAGCCTGCTGTTCCGCCTGCGCAGTGAAGCCGCGCGCGAAGCGTTGGGGCGGCCCACGCCGCAGCTGCAATGGCATGCCTGGTCGGGCGACGACTGGCGGGCGCTCGAGCCGCACCGCGTGCTGCTCGACACCACCGAGGGCCTGCTGCGTTCGGGCCTCGTCGTGCTCGATCTGCCGGCACCGCCGCGCGGCCTGACCCGCGGCTGTACCAGCCTGCCGGGCGACAGCTTCTGGTTGCGGCTTTCGGGCCACGGCGAGCTCGACCTGCTGGCCGGGCTGATCGGCGTGTGGGCCAACGGCGTCAGCGTGCAGCGGCTCGACGGCGACGCAGGCGAGCCCCTGCCACCGGGCCGCATCCGCGCCGCACTCGAGGCGACGCCGGGCCTGTCGACCGTGCGCCAGCCCTGGCCTTCATTCGACTTGCAGCCGCAGGAAACCACCGCCGCATGGACCACACGCGTCGCCGAGCGGCTGCGCCACCGCGCCCGCGCGCTGACCCCGTGGGACTGCGAACGTCTCGTGCTTCAGGCGTTCCCCGAAGTGTTCAAGCTCAAGTGCATCCCGCGCAGCGAGCCTGCGGTCCTGCGCGGCCCGGGCGAGCCGGTGCTCGTCGTGGTGGTGCCCGCGCTGCCGGCCGGCTACGAGATCGACGGCACCGAGGCACCACGGCTCGATGCCTCGACGCTGCAGCGCATCGCGACCTACCTCACCGACCGCATGCCCCCGAACCAGCCGGTGCTGGTGCGCAATGCCAGCTACGAGCGCATCCAGGTGCGCTGCACCTTGCGGCTGATGCGTGGCGAGCCGGCTGGCGAACGGCTGCGCGAGCTCAACCAGAGCCTGCGTGACTACCTTTCGCCGTGGCGCCCAGGCGGCATCACGACCCGCTTCGATTGGCAGCTGCGCACCGACGAGGTCGAGGCGTTCCTGCGAGCCCAACCCGGGGTCGAGTCGATCGGCCGGGTCTCGTTGCTGCATGTCGTGGCCAGCGACCAGTCGGTGTACACCCTCTCGGACACCGCGCGCGTGAACCAGGTCGTCCAGCCCGCCCAGCCCTGGAGCCTGGCATTGCCGACACGCGGGCACCTGCTGGAGCTGGTCGACCAGCCGGCGCCGCTGCCGCAGCCCAGCGGGCTGGGCAGGCTGACGCTTGCCAGCAGCTTCATCGTCGGGCGGGTGAGGCAGGCATGACCTGGCGCAACCGCGAAACCCTGAGGACGTACTTCGGCGACGGCACCTTGCCGACGCAGGCGCATTTCACCGACCTCATCGACTCCATGCTCAACATGGTCGACGAGGGCTTCCGCAAGACGGTGGACAACGGCCAGGAGCTGTACGCGCCGGTCGGCCACCACAACCTGCTCAGCTTCTACCGCGACCAGGCCCCGCAGCAGGCGCTGTGGCGAGTGAGCCTGGGCGCGCAGCAGAACCAGCTGCTGTTCCAGCCCCAAGCCGGCGCACAGCCGCTGCTGAGCCTGGACGCGCAGCAGCGGGTCGGCATCGGCACCGCAAACCCTCAGGCCACGCTCGACGTGCGCGGCACGGTCGGCAGCCAGGGCCGGCGTGGCATGCTGCCCCTGCCGAAGGAGCCGCTGCTGGCCAATGGCGAATGGCAGAACCTGACCGACGACCTCGAAGGCTGCCAGGCTTTCGAGGTGATGGCCGGCGCGGGCCAGCGCGGGAGCGGCCATTTCGGCCTGCTGCACGCCACCGCCTTGTCCGCTTACAACCCCGGCGGCTGGTTCGCCTGGTGGCATGCCCGCCGCGGCATCCGCCAGACCCTGGCGTGGTGGGGCCGGCGTTGCGACAAGCTCCAGCTGCGCTGGCACGGCACCCACGGCCGCGACGCGGCGTACCGGCTGCAGATCCGCACCGGCTGCAACTTCGGTGACCAGGCGCGCATCCAGGCCCATGTCACGCAGCTCTGGTTCGACCCCCACATGGACCACGGCCAGGCGCCCAACGCGGCGAAGGCGGCCCCATGAAACAGCTGGCCGCCATCGCCCGCCACCGGCAGCAGGCCCCCGACCCGCTGGGCTTCGACGCGCTGCGGCTGCAGGCGATCACCGACGCGCAGCGGGCCAGCGGCGAGCTGTGGACCGACTACAACCTGCACGACCCCGGCGTCAGCCTGCTCGAAGCGCTCTGCTTCGCGCTCACTGAAGACCTCTTCGCCGCCCGCCAGCCGGTGCCGCAGCTGCTGGGCCTGGGCCCGCACGACGGCGCCGCCGCCTGGGCCCGCTTCGGCCTGCACACCCCGCAGGCGCTGCTGCCCTGCCACCCCTGCACCGGCCCCGACTGGGAGACATGGCTGCTGCAGCAGCTGCCGCATGCCCGCCAGCTGAGCATGCGGCCGCTGGGCCGCACCGGCCTGTGGCGCATGGCGCTGCAAAGTCACGCCGACACGGCCAAGGACAGGCAGGCGCTGCGCAGCAAGGCCCTGCAGGCCTACTGGCCGGAGCGCAACCTTGGCGAAGACCTGGCCGGCGCGCCGCAGATGCTGCGCCCGCGCTGGGTCGCGCTCAAGGTCTCGCTGCAGATCGAGGGCCATCGGGACGTCTGCGAGCTGCTGGTCGAGCTGCTGCAGCGCTGCGACGACTGCATCTCGGCGCGCCTGCCCGAGGGCCTGCCGCCGCCCACGGGCGCCAGCCCGGACATCGAAGGGCCGCTCGGCCGCGCCCTGACGGCGGGCGAGCGGACATGGCTGACGCAGGACCCCGATCTGCTGTTCGTCAGCGACCTGGCCCGTGACCTGCAAGGCATCGACGGCCTGGTGACCATCGACAGCCTGCTGCTGGAGCCCGCACCGGGCGAAGCCGAGGAGCCAGAGGACCAGATCCCGCCGCCGCCCGGCTCGATCCGCCGCCGTGGCAACGACTGGGCGCTGCGCCTGCGCTGGCCCGACCGCGAAGACCAGCTGGACGGCTGGCAGCTGAAACGTGACGGCGTGGTGGCGCCGATGCCGAAGAAGGCGCTGCTGCAGATGCTGTCGGACCGCCGGCGCCTGCCGCTGCGGCTGGCGCCTTCCACCACCACTGCGCAGCCGGCGTCGCTGCCGCCACCCGAGGCCTTGCCGGCCCTGCCCGAACTGCGCCACGACTACGACGCCGCCAGCGCCGCACTGCCGCCGCTGTACACGCAGGCCCTGCTCGACCAGGCCCGCCACCGGCCGGGCCTGCGCGCGCAGTGGCATGGCTACCTGGGCCTGCTGGAACAGGGCCTGAACCAGGTGCAGGCCCAACGCGAGCAACTGCCTCATCTCTACGCCCTGGACGAGGACAGCACGCGCAGCTTCTGGGCCAGCCTGCCCGGCGACAACCAGCTGGCCGGCATCGACGCGCTCTACCGCCAGCCCCGCGCGCAGCTGGAGTCGGCCGCCTGGGTCGATGAAGACCCGCTGTCGCGCCGCCACCGGGCGTTGGACTACCAGCTGGCCCTGCACGGCGAATCGCTCGACCACGCCGGCCTGCAGGGCCTGCCGTGCTACTTCACGCCCCAGGCCTGGCCGGTGCACCTGCTGCGGCTGAAGCGCCAGTTTGCCCGCCAACTGCTGCGGCTGGGGCGGCATCGCGGCCTGGGCGCCGACCTCAGCCGCCCGTTGCTCGGCGCACCCGACGAGAGACGCGACAACACGCCACCGCTGCAAGTGCGCATCGGCCTGATGCTCGGCCTGGCGCAGACGCAGAGCCGGCCGCTGAGCCACAGCTGGCAGGCGCACCAGCTGCCGGCGCCCAGGGAATGGCCCGCACCACCGGCCGATGGCGAACCCGGCGCACGCTTCATGTTGGAGGCGCCCGAGGCGGTGCCGCTGCCGCTGAACCCGTCGGGCCGACGCCGGGCCACCGACTGGCCCTTGCTGCGCGAGGCGATGCCGGTGCTGCGCGACGAGTTCCCGGCGCCGCTGCTGCGGGCCGCGGCCCGCCCCGAGCTGTTCCTGTGGTCATCGGCCGCCGGCGGGCAACTCTGGCTCGGGCCGGACGAGCAGGGCCGCCACTGGCTGCTGGCGCACGGTGTCGACGAAGCCCGCGCCCTGGGCCATGCGGGCGCTCTGCACGCGGCCGCCTGCCAGCTGCATGCCGCCGGCGAAGGCCTGCACCTGGTCGAGCACCTGCTGCTGCGGCCGCTGGGCGATGCGGGTGCCGCCACGCCGGCCACCGACACGGCGGCGGCGCAGGTCAGCCTGGTGTTCAGCGGCTGGACCACCCGCGGCGCCGACCCGCGCTTTCGCCGGCTGGCCGAGCAGATCGTGCAGCGCGAGGCACCGGCGCACCTGCGCTGCCGGCTCGTGTGGCTGGACGCCGGCCAGATGCAGGCCTTCGAGAGGGCCTGGCATGCCTGGTCGTCAGCGCGCCGTGCCCACTGCGCCGCCCTGATCGACACCACCGGCGCGCTGGACGAGGCCACGGCCCTGGCGCAACTCGACCAGCGCTCCGCCCGCCTGCGGGCCTGGCTGCAAGAGGTGGCGCCATGAGTCATCCGGGGGCGACCACCACCTTCGGGCCGAGCGCCGGGCCGCTCCCGAGCCGGCCCGTCATCCCCTCGGGGGATCGCGCGACATACTCGCCGGGCAAGGGGCAGCAATGACCCATCGCATCGAAACCCTGCGCTGGGACCTGCACTACCGCTCGGCCCGCGCCGCCACCCACGGCGCACCGCTGCAGGACCGCCTCGCGCGCTTCCTGAAAGCCGAAGGGTTGCGCCGCATCGAAGCGCGCTTCGACCAGCACGACCCGGCCGACCACATCTGGCGCATCGACCGGCTGGACATCGATCTCGGCCGCCTGTCGCACCACCAGGACGAGCACCAGTGGACCGCGCGCCTGGACGAAGCGCTGGACCTCGCGCTGCTGCGCGCGCGCCAGCGTGAGCCGGGACCGGGTTCGCCGTCGGTGCGCGGGCACGCGGTCGACCAGTTCACCTACTACCTGCTGAACGGCCACCTGCCCTGGGGCCTGTCGCTGCCGGGCCGGCACGCCGTCGCGAACTGGCTCGAGCACCTGGCACGGGCCCACGGCCTGCGCCTGTGGACCGTGCTGCAAAGCCACCCCGAGCGCGAGCGGATGCTGGCACGCCTGTCTCAGATCAGCCCGCACCACGGGCTGCAGGCGCTGCTGGCCCGGCGCGACGCCCCCCTGGCCGCGGGCCTGCAAGCGCTGGACGACCACGGCCTGGCCCCGCTGCAGGCCCACGGCTGGCTGAGCGCCCACCAGCGCCAGCAGCTGCAGCAGGCGCTGCGCGCGGCCGCGCTGCGGGCCTTGTGGGGCGCTCGCGGCGGTGCGTTGGGCGCGGGTCGCCGCCAGCAGCTGCTGGGTGCCTTGCGCGAGGTGCTGGCCCGGCACATCGGGGCGGGCTGGGCGCAACGGCTGGCGGCGCTCGCCCCCTCGTCGACCACCGGCCTGCTGCACGAGCTGATCGGGCGGCCGGCGCTCCGCCCAGGCCATGCGCCCGGCGCGGAAGCCGCGGACACGGACGCGCCCACCCGCACCTGGGAGGCCGGGCTGCAGCAGCTGCGCGAGGCGCTGTCACGCCCGCGCCGGCACAGCGCGAGCCACAGCGCCCGGGTGGCCACGCTGCTGAGCCGGCTCGCTGCGGCTCACCCGTCGGCGCTGCGCCAGCGCCTGCTGCAGTGGGCCGACGAGCGCCGCCAGCGGCGAGCGTGGTCGCAATGTCTGTCGGTCGAGAACCTGGGCACGCTCCTCCAGGCCATGAGCCCGAACGGCCGCATGGCCGGCCCCACCGGGCCCGGCACGCCGCAGTGGAGCGACTCGGTGCGGCAGACGGCGATGCGGCTGCAGCGGGAGGCGCCAGCCGACCGGCGACCGGGCCTCGGCCGCCTGCAGGCCCTGCTGCTGGAAGCCTGCCTGCAGCGCCTGGCCGACGGCCAGCGCCTGCCCGACAGCCACAGCGCCTGGCAGGCCCTGTGGCAACGCGCCTGGGCGCAGTGGCAGGGTGAAGAAGACGCCGACCCGCGCCGCCGCGCCCCCGTCGGCTTGGACCGCGTGGGTGGCCATGAGCCCGCCGCGCCCTCGGCCCGCCGCCCTCGCGAGCATCCGGCCCGGCCACGCGACCCCGAGCCGCCGGCACCGCCCCGTGGCGCCCGCGCCGAGCCCGGCCTCGACCAGGCCCTGCACAGCCTGGAGCGCCAATGCCGCGAAGGCCGCTGGGCCTGGCCGCAGCGGCTGCGCCTGGCGCGCCTGCTGGAGACCGACAGCGCCTGCGCACGCTGGCTGCAGCTGTTCGACGAATCGCGCCGCTGGCAGATGCTGCGTGCGCAGTTCGGCGCCGCCGCCGAGCGCCTGAAGCAACGCGCGGGCCGCCTGAAGCAGTGGCTGGGGGGGCTGCTGCGCGAGCCCGTGGCGATGGCGGGCGAGCACTGGCGGCGCCTGTGCCGCTACCTCTTTGTGCACGGCCTGTCGCCCGACGAGGCCTCGCTGCGCAGCCACTACCAGGCACAGCCGCTGCCGGCAGTCACCCGGGTGGCGCCACAGGCGCCGGCGCACGAGCCGATCTGGGTGCACGACGCCGGCCAGGTGCTGCTGGCGGCCTATGCCGAGCGGCTGTTCAAGCAGCAGCAGCTGATCGAGCAGGGCCGCTTCATCGATGCGGCGGCACAGGCCCGCGCGGTGCAGTGCCTGCAGGCGTTGTGCCACGGGCCCGGGCCGGTCGACGAGGCACGGACGGTGCTGTCGCGGCTGCTCTGCGGCGTGCCACCGGCCACGGTCCTGCCCGAAACCGACCCGCTGCCACCCGACACCGTGCCCCTGCTCGAACAACTGCTGCAGGCCGTGATCGCGCACTGGAAGGCCGTCGGCCACACCTCGGTGGCGGGCCTGCGCGAGTGCTTCCTGCAGCGCGAAGGCCGCCTGCAGCAGGACAAGACCCCGGCCGGCGAGCCCCCCCGCTGGCGGCTGCGGGTGCAGACGCGCGGCCTGGACGTGCTGCTCGACCGCCTGCCGTGGAGCTTCCAGACGATCCGCCTGCCCTGGATGCAAGGAGCGCTGCATGTGGAATGGCGCTGACAACCCGCATGCCCGGGCGCTCGATCTTGAGCTGGACTGGCTCGGCAAGGCGCTCGACCTGCGGCTGGAGCAGCACTTCCAGCAGTTGCCGGTCGGGCCCGATGCCGTGCCGCCGCCGCCCGCGCTGCCGGCAGACGCCGAACTGGCGCGCTGGGTGGCCGAGATGGCGCTCGGCGTGCCCGAGCGGCTGCTGCTCGCGCTCGCGCTGGTGCCCCATGTGCGCCCCTGGGCGCTGGACCTGCTGTTCATGCGCAACCAGAACCTGGACCGCGGCTTCACCGAATTCGGCGGCATCAAGTCGCAGGCCCACGGCGGCTTCCTGCCCACCGGAGAGACCGCCGCCTTCCTGATCGCCGGCGAGAACCTCGCCTGGCGCGTCCGCCTGCTCGACTGCTTCGACCCGCAGCACCCACTCACCCGCCGCGGGCTGCGCCTGGAGACGCCGCCAGCGAACGAGCCGCGCCTGGCGGGCGCGCTGCTGCTGGGCCACGAGGCACTGCAGCGCCTTTGCACGGGCCATGCCGACAAGCCGGACTACAGCGCCCAGTTCCCGGCGAAGCTGGTCCGCACCGAGCTGGGGTGGGACGACCTCGTGCTGGCGCCCGAGGTGATGGACGAAGTGCAGCAGATCTGCGCGTGGATGCAGCTGGAGCAGCAGCTGATGCGCGACTGGGGCCTCTCGCGCAGCCTGAAGCCGGGCTACCGGGCGCTGTTCCACGGGCCGCCGGGCACGGGCAAGACGCTGACCGCCACGCTGATCGGGCAGATGGCCGAGGCCGACGTCTACCGGATCGACCTGTCGATGGTGGTCTCCAAGTACATCGGCGAGACCGAGAAGAACCTGGCCCGGGTGTTCGACCAGGCCGAGACCCGGCGCTGGATCCTGTTCTTCGACGAGGCCGATGCGCTGTTCGGCAAGCGCGGCCAGGCCAGCAACGCCAACGACCACCACGCCAACCAGGAAATCGCCTATCTGCTGCAGCGGGTCGAAGACTTCCCGGGGGTGGTCATCCTGGCCAGCAACCTGCGCGGCAACCTCGACGACGCGTTCTCGCGCCGCTTCCAGTCGATGATCTACTTTCCGATGCCGGACGCGGAGCAGCGCGCACGCCTGTGGCGCAGCATGCTGCCGGCGCAGCACCTGGCGGCCGAGGTGGAGATCGCCACGCTGGCCCAGCGCTACGAGGTCTCGGGGGGCGCCATCGCCAACGTCATCCGCCACGCGGCGCTCACGGTGCTGCGCGACGGCCGCAGCCAGGTGGGCCTGGCCGAGCTGCGCGCCGGGCTGGCGAAAGAGCTGCGCAAGGAAGGGAGGACGCTGTGACCCTGCGCCGCGTGCCATCGGGCTGGGCGTGGGCCCTGCTGCTGCTGGCCGCCTTCTTCGACGGGCGTGCGGCGCCCTCGCCCGCACCCTCGGCGGCGTCGGCATCAGCATCGGCGGTGGCGGCTTCGGCATCGGCTGCCGCATCCACGCCGGCCAGCGCCGCGCCCATCTCATCGGCGCTGCCCGTGGCCAGCCAGCCCGGCGCCCGGCCCCCGCCGCGCCTGAGCTGCGTGGCCACTGCCGCCGACCCGGACCGGTGCGGCCCGCTGACGCTGGAGCGCGATCCGGTCACGCTGCCCCATGCCAGCCTCGGGCGGCCCTACGCACGCGCCATCCGGGCCGAGGGCGGGCTGCCCCCCTACGAGTTCGATCTGGCGCAGGGCAACCTGCCCGGCGGGCTGATGCTGGATGTCAACGGCCGCATCGTCGGCACGCCCGACCAGGCCGGCACGGCGCGCTTTCGCGTGCGCGTCGTCGATGCGGCAGGCGACTTCGCCAGCCAGGCCTACCGCCTGACCGTGCCCTCACCCTCGGCCCGGCCGGCGGCGAAGCCCGCCTCGGCCCCCGCCTCCACGCCCGCGAAGGCGCTGAGCCAGGTGGAGGTGAGCCATGCCGGGCCGCCGGCCCACACCGCGCCCGCGGCGCGGGTGTACCAGATCGAGCAGGCCCAGCTCGACGCGCTGAAGGCCGCGATCAAGGCCCCCGCAGAGCCACCGGCGCCGGAGGCACTCGACGCCGACCAGGCCCCCGAGCAAGCCCCCGAAGAAGCCCCCGCGGAGCCCCCCGCGGCTGCCGCCTCGGCGCCGACGCCGCCGGCGCCCGAAGGCCTCGTCTGGAGCGATGCACAGCACAAGCAGTTGGAAGCGCTGCTGCAGCCGGTGTTCACCGTCGAGTACCCCACGCTGTCGCTGTTCGAGGCGGCGGTCGAGGCGCAGGTCTGCGCACAGGCCTGGCAGCTCATCGTGCACGAAGCCCAGCGCCTGAAACAGCAGCCCCCGAGCCCGGCCGAATTTGCCGCGCAGTGCCCGCCGCCGGCCCAGCACGCCGCCAAGGCACCGGCACCTGCACCGGTGGCTGGGGCGATGTCGTGGCGCAACCTGCCCGGCTGGCTGATGCCGGCCGAACTGCGGCCCTGGCTCATCGAGGCTGCCGCCCGCGACCACCCGCTGCTGCCGACCAAGCCCCTGCCATGGGTGGCCACACGCTCGTGCGACTGCGCCGCCCCGCGCCTGAGCCAGCCGCTGTACGCCATCTACCCGGGCTGGTTCGCCCAGGGCCCGCAGCCCCAGGAAGTGGACTTCAGCCTGATCAACCGCGCGACCTTCTTCGGGCTGCCCCTGGGCGACGACGCGGCGCTGAGCCAGGTGACCAACTGGAACGAAGCGCAGACCGCGTTCGTCCGGACCGCCCTTGCGCACGAGACCCGCGTCGACTTCGGCGTGTACCGCGCCGACTGGAAATTCCTGGCAACGGAGCCTGCGGCCGCGCGCGACGCGCTGATCAGCCAACTCGCCACGCAAGCCCCCGCACGCATCCACGAGCTGCTGGACACGCCGCTGCCGGGCCTCGCCTCGAAGGCCAAGGCCTGGCTGCCCGGCTTCGGCCAGGTGCAGCGCATGGGCGACGGCGTCACGGTGTTCTTCGACCACCTGCCCGACGCAACGCGAGAGCCGCAACTGGCCGCGCGCTTCGCAGACTTCCACCCCCGCTTCGTCAAGGGCCTGGCGCAGGCGATGGGCCAGAACCGTGAGCGCCACTACGCCATCAACCTGGTGATGACCGACCGGCAGATCGCCGACCGCAACGGCCCCTTCGACGTGGGCCGCCTGTTCGAGCTGCTCAAGGCCGTCGAAGACCCGGACATGTCCGAGGGCCGCATCGTCGAGACCAACGGCGACTATCGGCGCAACAGCAATGTCGAACTGCGCTTCCTGGTGCTGCTGACCGAGCCGACCACCCAGAGCAAGAAGACGCTGCGCGCGACCATCGAGGCCAGCCCCGGCCTCTTCGGCGGCGACCGCCGCATCTTCCTGCGCAGCGTGGTGCCGCTGCTGCTGCTGCCGCAGGCCTCGGCCGAGCAATACCGCGACGACCTCGTCTACGTGCAGGACAACTTCGGCGGGGCCGGCTTCTGGCCGGTGCCGCTGATCGGCAAGCAGTTCAGCGCCGAGCAGCAGAAGGCGCTGCGCAACACCTTCGGCCCGCCGACCGGCATCGGCGTAAGCGACGCGCTGTGCGGCATGGTCTGCCCGAACCGCTGGCTCTTCCGGCTCGCCCTCGAGCTGCTGCTGCTGGCCGGCGCCGCCTGCTGGCTGGCACTGCAGCTGAACTGCGAGTGGCGCGCCCGTTACGGCCGCTACGCACTGCTCGGCGCCATCCCGCCGGCGCTGGTCGGTGCGGCACTGCTGCAGTGCGACCCGGCGCTGGAAAGGCTGCGCCAGGGCAACGCCCAGTTGATCGCGCTGATCGTGGTCCTGTTCATCGCGGCGATGTGGGCGCTGCTCAAGCGCAAGGAGGAGAAGCCGTGATGCCATGTACTGCCGACCCCGACTTGCCTGCGTGCGACGCGGCAACGCAATGAAGGCACCCCGTGCCACACGGCACCTGCCCGCCACGGCCTCGGCCCGGCCGGCGGCCGAGGCGCACCGCACCGAGGCGCCACAAGGCAGCCCGCGCCAGCTGGCGCAGAGGCAACAGATCGCCCACCTGACCGCCCCCTCCGGTGCGCCCGCCCAAATGAACCGCACGGCCGAGCGGCAGAAGGCCAACCAGACGCGCCGGGCCGAGCGGCGCGAGCGGCTGAAGGCCAAAGAGACACGCCGCGCCGAGCGTCGTGAGCGCGCGCAGGCCAGCCGCGCGCCTCAGGCCGCGCCGCGCCTGCCGTCGCGCAGAGACCCGCCTGTCGGACTCGACAGCGTGCTGCCCGAGATATCAAGCCAGAAGCGCGCGCTGTATGCAGGCCTGGCCGAGAAGGACGAAACCAGCTGGGGCGTTCGCGGCAAAGGCCTGGTGCTCGCCAGCGAAGGCACCCGGGGCCCTTTCGACGAAGACTTCGGCAAAGACGGCACGCTGATGTGGCGCTCGGACACCCGCGGGCCCAGGTCGGTGCTGAAGACCGGTTTCACCACCAAGGCCGAGCGTGATCTCGGCCCCGCGTCCACCACCGAAGACGGCCGACCGGGCGGCAACGAAATCGTCTACCGAACGGGCACCGAAGACGTCGTGCCGGCCACAGGTGTCTGCGTGGCGCGCGACGTGCGGGGCGCCTGCTTCTTCCCCTTCGAGGCGGCCGAGCACGATGCAGAGGACGAGGAGGAATCGGCCTATCTGTACGGCGTGCGCATCCGCCAGGCCACCAACACCTTCAAAGCTCAACAGGTGGCTGAACGCCACGCCACCGGCGAGAAGGACTGGCGGGATCCGCAACGGTTCGCCTACGACCCCGGCGACGAGCGGCCCGACGAAGCCTCGGCCGTGTGGCCCTACGCCGAATACGTCACGCACCGGATCGAGCCGGAAGACATCGTCGCGGCCTACCGCTTCAAGCGTGATCGGCTCGTCGACCCCGGCACGGCGCGGGTCGAACCCAAGGCCGGCATCGGCTTCAGCATCGCGCCGCGCAACCTGATCAAGGGCGGTCGCGACAAGAGCGGCGGCGATCGCCTGCGTGAGGCCGCCGACCTGACCGCCAGCGCCTACAGCGAGCGCTACCCCGGCCACCCCGACCACTACCTGAGCTACCAGGGCACGGTGCGCAAGATCAGCAAGGCGCACCCGGAGACCGACAGCGAAGCCGCCCGCAGCGCGCGCCAGATCGATGCCCTGCCCCCAGCCCGCCCGAGGCCCGATCTGAAGAAGGCCGAAAGACGCCGCAAGCTGGCCGAGAGGAAGGAAAGCAAGCAGCGGGGCCAGCCGAAGCCACGCCCCGGCTCGAAGCAGGGCAAGGGCGCCTGAGCCCACGAGGAACACGACCATGGCGACACGTGAATCCATCGAAGCCGATGCGGCCGCAAAGGGAATGCAACCCGCCGCCGACCGGGCCGGCCCGCGTCCCATGTTGCCGAACGCGATCGGGAACACCCCTCGCCAAGCCGCGCAACGCCAGGCGATCGCGGCCTTGTTGGGAGGGCCGGTCGTCCAGATGGTGCGCTACATCCGCAAGCGAACCGGCCAGATCGTCGAGGTGCCTGACGGGTACGAGAAGAAAAGCAACGAGCGCTGGGCCAGCGAAGAGGACTTCCTCAGCCGCACGGGTGGCAGCGAGGTCGCCGAGGCCAAGCGGCAGGCGATCCGTGACCGCCAAGAGCAGGAGCGACAGCAGGCCGAGCAGGAGCGCCAACGCCTCGCGCTTGAAAAGCGCAAGCAGGAGCGCCGGGCCCACCGGGCCCACGTGACGCCGGGGCAGATGCCCAAGCCGCACGAGGGCAAGCAGACCCGCTTTCCCGGTGTCGTCAAGAGTGCAGACAACTCGCCCGCGGAGCTCGACTACCGCGGCATGAGCATCAACAACATCCTGAACCTGCAGCGCGGCCACGACGCAGTCTTCACGGCGCAGGACCCCACGGGAACGGCCACTCCGCTGGCGCACGTCGTCGACGACAGCGAGACCTCGCCCTACCTGTCGTTCGAGCTGGGAGGCCTGGACATCAGCGCGGGCAAGTACGCCCCCAAGCCGGTCGACGCGGACAACAAGCCGCTGGAGGTGACCCAGAAGCCGGGCGGGTTCCTCAAGCAGGAGAAGTCGTACACCTCCGCCTCACGCCAGCGGAACCCGGACGCCAAGCGCATCGGCTATGTCGGTGGCATCACCCGAGACTCCGGGACCGAGCGGCTGGACGTATCGGACGAGAGCAAGGCGCAGAGCGTGTTCTCCACCACGCCCGGCGAGACCACCGCGCGAAAGGAGAAGGCGGTGACGCTGGCCAAGGCCGACAAGGAGGTGCTGGTCAAGCCTGGGACGTCAGGCATCACCGCCGACAAGGTGCCCTTCGTGACCAAGGTCAAGGAGGTGGACGAGGCCTACTACCGCAAGCATGCGGCCCGGCAGACACCCCAAAAGGCACTGGGCTACTACAAGGCCTATGGAGAGGAGCCCACCTACGTCAAGCTGCAGGTCAGGGGCGGGCCCGGCGCCTACAAGTTCAACACGCCCGCCGACCTGCAGCGCGCGGACGACGACAGCGAAGCGGAGATGTCCGACATCGAGGACATCAATCTCGACGACTACTAGCCCGGATCCGCAATCCGATCGAAAGGTCCACTATGTCAGACCGCGAACACATGGCGAAGACGCCAGCGAACGCACAGACGCAGACCACGCCCGCCGCTGAACGAGCGACACAGCGCAAGACAGCCGCGACATCGACGCTCGACGACAGCCCCCGACAGGCCGCGCAGAGAAGGCAGCTGACCCAGCTGAAGCCGCCGCAGGCCGAAGCCCCGGCGCGCAATGCCTTGCCCGAGACCCTGCAGACGGGGCTGCAGTCGCTGTCCGGGATGGACCTGTCGCACGTCCAGGTGCACTACAACTCGTCCAAGCCCGCACAGCTGCAAGCCCTGGCCTATGCGCAGGGCAACGACATCCACCTCGCCCCCGGTCAGGAGCGGCACCTGCCTCACGAGGCCTGGCACCTGGTTCAGCAACGCCAGGGTAGGGTGAAAGCGACGGGCGAATCAGGCGGCGTGGCGATCAACGACAACCCCGGCCTCGAACGCGAGGCCGACCAGATGGGTGCGCGCGCCGCCCAGATGAAACCCGTGCAACGCAAGACCGCCCATGCCAAGGGTTGCAGCTGCGCCGGCTGCTCGGGCGGCGGCCTCAGCCTGCAACTCAAGCAGGCCACGCCAGCCGCCCAGGCGGTGCACCAGCTCGTCAAGTGCTCGCACGGGCACGAGAACTGCGGCAACCCCAACCACTACTTCGTTGGCAAGGCGCCGACCGGCAACTACAAGAACACCACCGGCCACCACGACCCGACGATCGACAAGAGCCGCAAGAAGTCGGTCAAGAAGGGCTACACCGGCAAGCGCGGCAA
The DNA here is from genome assembly GCA_049322835.1 of Pseudomonadota bacterium. Classification (GTDB taxonomy): domain Bacteria; phylum Pseudomonadota; class Gammaproteobacteria; order Burkholderiales; family Burkholderiaceae_C; genus Ideonella. Next base: position 136,119 of record JBMOQN010000001.1, read on the forward strand.
GAAGCAGTGACCGTGCAACCCAGGAGATTCGAGGCCATGAAGATCTTTCACACCGAGGAAGCGAGCGGAAATGTGACCCGGAAGCAGGCTGCGGCAACTCCTGGGCCCCACCGCGCCGAGCCGGCCCCCAACCCGTTCGAAACCAGCCCGCGCCAGGCCGCTCAGCGACGGGTGGTGACGCAACTGAAGAACGGCAACAAGGGTGGCGGCAAGAAGGACGGCGACAAGCGCCAGGTGTCGGAGGCCGAGATGCGCAAACGTCGCCAACAAAGCAAAGACGATCGACAGGCCAACAACGCGGCCAAGTATTCGGTCGACGCCGTCAGGCAGCAAGAAAAGAAGCTCAGTGCCAAGGAGGTCCGCGAGATCAACAAGGAGGTGGAGGGGCATGCCTCGCGGGACGGCAACAAGAAGCAGAACGCCGCAACGACCAAGTCGCTGGCCGAGGCCAGGAAGGCCACGGAGCGGAAGATCGCCGAGAAGAAGCAGCAGGAAAGGGCCCGCCAGGAAAAGGAGGCGGAAGACTGGAAGAGGAACTTCCACCAGGACAAGAAAGACCGCGGCGGCGCGGGAGGTGGCCTCGGAATTCTGGTGGGAGCCCAGTGACGAGTGGGTCGCTGCGGGAACCGCTACATCCGAGTTGCCGTGCGCGCTGCCGAGGCTCAGCCGACCAGCGCCCGCAGCCAGCCCGGCACCGGCACCGATTTCCCCGCCGGGAAGTCCACCCACACCGTGGTGGCGCCGCCCTCGGCGTAGATGACGCCGGGCTGGTCGGTTCGCTCCAGCGTGATGAAGGTGTCGAAGCTCGTGCGGCCGAGGTTGGCCACGTAGTGCCTGGCCAACACGTCGCCGGGGTATTCGAGCTGCCGGAGGAAGTTGCAGAAGGCGTTGACAATCACCGGGCCCTGGCCCTTGGGGTCGGGCGCGCCCCCCACCGAGTGCAGCCACTGCACGCGGATGATCTCGAGGTAGCGGAAGTAGACGGTGTTGTTGACATGGCCCATGGCGTCCATGTCGCCCCAGCGGATGGGGATGACCATCTCGCAGGTCAGCTTCTTCTCGGCAGGCAGCTCGAAGCGCATCTCAGCCCCACCCGGCCGTTCCGAAGGGGCTGAGCGCGCCCTCGGGGGGCAGCGAACAACGGGAGCGCGGGGGCGTCATGTCAGTTCAATCCGAGTTCCGACTTGACGGCCGCCAACTCGGCCCGCAGCGCGGCCAGCTCCTCGGCCAGGCGGGTGACCTCGCCACGCAGCGCCGACAACTCGCCCGACGACACGCCGGCGTCACTGCCGCCCGGCGCGCTGGACTGGACCGGCATCACCGGTTCGCCGCACAGCAAATGCGCCCAGCGCGCCTCGCGCTCGCCCGGCGCGCGGGCCAGCTTGACCACGCGGTGCGGCTCTTTCGTGGCCAGCTCGTCGAGGAAGGCCTCGACCGACGAAACGTCGGCGAAGCGGTGCAACCGCTCGCAGTTCAGGCGCAGCTCGGCCGCGGTCTGCGGGCCGCGCAGCATCAGCACCGCAAGCAAGGCCACCGACTGGCTGGGCACCCCCAGCACACGGCCCAGGTTGTGCTCGTAGCGCGCCACCCGGCTGCCGCTGACCTCGAACACCAGGTGCAGGTGCTTCAGGCTGTCGACCGCCACGACCAGGTCGGCCTCGGTGGCCTCCAACACCGGCGCGCGGGCTGTCTTCTGGTTGCAGCCCGACAGCAGCGCATTGAGCGACAGCGGGTAGGTGTCAGGCACCGTGTGCTGCTTCTCGACCAGCACGCCGAGCACGCGCGCCTCCAGCGGCGTGAGGGCTCTCAACTCCATGCGCTCAAACTCCAAAGCCGTCGTCGGCCTGGATCACCGCGCCATTGATGAAGTGCCCTTCCTTCGCGCACAGCATCAGCAGCGCCAGGTCGAGGTCTTCGGGCTTGCCGATGCGCTTGCGCGGCAACATCTGCACCAGCTTCTGGCCGGCGTCCGTCTGCCAGTGGTGGTGGTTGATCTCGGTGTCGATGTAGCCCGGGCAGATGCAGTTGGTGTTGATGTCGTAGCGGCCCCACTCCAGCGCCATCGCGCGGGTCATGTGGATCACCGCGGCCTTGCTCATCGCATAGACGCCGATCTGGCTCAGCACGCGCATGCCGGCCATCGAGGCGATGTTGACGATGCGCCCGCCGGTGAAGGTGCCGGGTGCGGCGCCGCGCGCACGGGCGACCATGCGCTTGCCCACCTCCTGCGCGACGAAGAAGGCGCCGCGCACGTTGGTGTCCATCACGTAGTCGTAGTCGTCGGGCGTCACGTCGAGCAGCTTCTGGGTCGTGCTCACGCCGGCGTTGTTGATCAGGATGTCCAGCGTGCCGACCTCCGTCTCGGCGTGGGCCACGCCGGCGCGGATGCTGACCGGGTCGGTCACGTCCATCGCCACCACGTGGGCGTCGCCGCCGGCGCCCTCGATCTCGGCGCGCAGCGTCTTCAGCCGCTCGACGCGGCGGGCCGAGAGCACCACCGCGGCGCCGGCCTTGGCCAGCGTTTTCGCGAATTGCGCGCCCAGCCCGCTGGACGCCCCGGTGACCAGGGCCACGCGGCCCGCGAGGTCGATGTTGTAGCTCATGGTCTTGGGCGCTTCAGCGCGTTGGAGCGAGGGGAAAGTGCAGCGTAGCACGGCGCCTGCGGACCCAGCGAGATGACCCACCTGGCACGTGCGCGACAACCACTGAAGCGTGGGCGCCACACTTGTGCAGGACCAAATAGCACGATCGTTCTATTTTTTGGTGGCGCCGCTAGAATGCCCTCGCCCCACCTGGGGCCAGCCTCGGGGCCCCGCCCCGCCGCGCGCTCTGCGCGGCGCCCTCCAAACGAAAGCCTTCCGCCATGACCGCCCCCGACCTGCTCGCCCAATACGGCCCCCGCGAATCGATGGACTACGACGTGGTGATCGTCGGCGGTGGCCCGGGCGGGCTGGCCACGGCGATCCGCCTCAAGCAGCTGGCCGCCGAGAAGGGCACCCAGGTCAACGTGGTCGTGCTGGAAAAAGGCTCCGAGCCGGGCGCGCACATCCTGTCAGGCGCGGTGATGGACCCGCGCGCGATGAACGAGCTGTTTCCCAACTGGAAGGAGCTGGGCGCGCCGCTGAACCAGGCGGTGACTGGCGACGACATCCTCTTCCTCAGCGAAACCGGCTCGACACGCACGCCCGATGCGCTGGTGCCGCGCAACCTGCACAACGACGGCTGCTTCGTCGTCTCGCTGAGCAACGTGGTCAAGTGGATGGCGCAGCAGGCCGAAGCGCTGGGCGTCGAGATCTTCCCCGGCTTCGCCGCCGCCGAGGTGCTCTACGACGAGCAAGGCCGCGTGCGCGGCGTGGCCACCGGCAACATGGGCGTGGGCAAGGACGGCCAGCCGCACGACGGCTTCCAGCTCGGCATGGAGCTGTGCGGCAAGTACACCGTCTTCGCCGAGGGCGCGCGCGGCCACCTGGGCAAGCAGCTCATCGCCAGATACAAGCTCAACGAAGGCAAGGACCCGCAGAGCTACGCGATCGGCATCAAGGAGCTCTGGGAGATCCCCGCCGAGAAGGCCAAGCCCGGCCTGGTCGTGCACACCGCCGGCTGGCCGATGACCGACGCCTTCGGCGGCGGCTTCCTCTACCACCTCGAAGGCAACCTGGTCACGCTCGGCTTCGTGATCGGGCTGGACTACGCCAACCCCTACCTCAGCCCCTTCGAGGAAATGCAGCGCTGGAAGACGCACCCTGCGATCCGCGCCCACATCGAAGGCGGCAAGCGCATCGGCTACGGCGCCCGCGCCATCAACAACGGCACGCCGCAGGCGCTGCCGAAGACGGTGTTCCCCGGTGGCGCGCTGATCGGCTGCGACGCCGGCTACCTCAACGCCGCCCGCATCAAGGGCAGCCACGCCGCCATCAAGAGCGGCATGCTCTGCGCCGAGGCCCTGGTCGACGCGCTGCAGGCCGGCCGCAGCGCCGACGAACTCAGCGCCTACCCCGAGGCCTTCGAGAAAAGCTGGCTGAACGAAGAACTGCAGCAGACGCGCAACTTCAAGCTCTGGTTCAAGAAGGGCGACCTGGTCGGCAAGCTGATGACCGGCGTCGAGCAGTGGCTGCTGCCCAAGCTGGGCGTGCAGAGCCCGCCGTGGACGCTGCACGCCACCAAGGCCGACCACGAGTACCTGAAGCCCGCGGCCCAGTGCCAGCCGATCAGCTATCCCAAGCCCGACGGCAAGCTCACCTTCGACAGGCTTTCCTCGGTGTTCATCAGCAACACCAACCATGAAGAGAACCAGCCCGCCCACCTGACGCTGAAGAACGACGCGATCCCGGTGCAGGTCAACCTGGCCACCTACGCCGGCCCCGAGAGCCGCTACTGCCCGGCCGGCGTCTACGAGTTCGTCAAGAACGAGGACGGCAGTGACCGCCTGCAGATCAACGCGCAGAACTGCGTGCACTGCAAGACCTGCGACATCAAGGACCCGAAGCAGAACATCGTCTGGGTCACGCCCGAAGGCGGCGGCGGGCCCAACTACGTGGGCATGTGACGGGCAGCGCAGCCGCCCTGCCCGGCTGGCTGCGCGAGCAGCACGGCCTGCGCGTCGCGCGCTCGCGCCTGGTGGCCAGGCTCGACTGCGAGATCCACCGCCTGCAGATCGCCGGCTCGTCGACCGACTGGGCGCTGCGCATCTACCCGCCGCGCGTGAGCGACGCGTTGGCGATCCATGACGAGGTCACCTGGCTGGCCGCGCTGGGCGACGCCGGGCTGCACGTGCCCACGCCACTGCTCGGGCTCGACGGCAGCTTCATCCAACCCTGGGTCGACGGCCGGCTGGCCGTGCTGCTGAGCTGGGTCGAGGGCCGGCACCTCGACCGGTCGCTGCGCCCGGTGCACCTCGAACGCGCAGGCCGCCTGGCCGGCGCGATGCACCGCGTGGCCGAGCAGTTGGTCGCCGATGGCCGCCTGCGCGGTGGCCGACTCGGCGACGGGCCGGAACTGGCGCGCTGGGCCGCGGGCCGCCCCCACCCGGCCCTGCCGCCGCACTGCCACGACGCGGTGCAGCGCGCCGCGCAACGCCTGCAGGCCGAGCTGGCCGGCTTCCCACGCGACACCGCGCACTGGGGCTTCATCCACAGCGACCTGCACCCCTGGAACCTGCTGTTCCACGGCCGCACGGCCGGCGCCATCGACTTCAGCGAATGCGGCCGCGGCCACCATGCACTGGACCTGGCCGCGGCACTGCAGTACCTCAAGCACCCGGTCGTCGGCAACCACGACCACGCGCCTCTGTACCCGCGCCACCGCGCCGCCCTGCTGGAAGGTTATGCTGCCGAGCGCCCACTGCCGCCCGGCATCGAGCGCCAGCTCGACGCGTACATCGAGGTGCGCATGATCAACGTCATCGAATGGGTGCTGGACTGCTGGCCCAGCCTGGACGAGCGGCCCTGGGGTCGCAGCCTGCTGCAGCGGGCCGACACCTTCTTCGCCACCCCCGACTGACCCCCCTTCAAGGAGACCGGCTTTGGAAAAGTGGCTGAGCGCCGCACTGGACTATGTCCCGCAGTGGCTGGAACACCAGATGCGCCTGAGCGAGCAGCCCGGCTGCGTGCTCGCGGTGGCGCTGGGCGACGGCACGCTGGTGCACGAGTCGGCCTGCGGCCACGCCGATCTCGCGGCGGGCACCAAGCTGACGCCGCGCCACCGCTTCCGCGTGGCCTCGCACAGCAAGACCTTCACCGCAGCGGCGATCATGAAGCTGCGCGAGCAGGGCCGGTTGAAGCTGGACGACCGTGTCGGCCAGCATGTGGCCGGGCTGCACCCTGCAGTTGCCCAGGCCACGCTGGCGCAACTGCTGTCGCACACCGCCGGCCTGGTGCGGGACGGCTACGACGCCGGCCAGTGGCAGGACCGTCGGCCCTTCCTGGATGAAGCGGCGCTGCGGGCCGACCTGGCCGCCGGCACCACGCTGGAGCCCAACACCCGCTTCAAGTACTCGAACCACGGCTACGGCCTGCTGGGCCTGGTGGTCGAAGCGGTGGCCGGCGAACCATATGCCAACTGGGTGGAGCGAGAGATCGTCGCCGCCTCGGGCCTGAAGCACACCCGCGCCGACATGCCGGCCGGCGGCCTGACGGCCTTCGCGGCCGGCCACAGCAGCAAGCTGCCGCTGGGCCACCGCGTGGTGATTCCCGGCACCAACCCGACCCACGTGCTGGCCGCGGCCACCGGCTTCGTCAGCACCGCGGGCGACCTGGCGCGCTTCTTCGGCAGCCTGTCGCCCACCGCCGCGCGCAGCGTGCTGTCGGTCGACAGCCGCCGCGAGATGGCCCGCCGCCAGTGGAAGGATCCCTATGGCAGCGTCGAGCGCTGGTACGGCCAGGGCACCATCAGCGGCGCGCTGGGCGGCTGGGAATGGTTCGGTCACTCGGGTGCCTTCCAGGGCACGATGAGCCGCACGGTCTGCCTGCCGGCACAGAACGTGTCGATCTCGCTGATCACCAACGCAGTGGACGGCCCGGCGCAGGCCTGGCTGGACGGCGTGCTGCACATCCTGCAGGCCTTCGCAGCACATGGCGCCCCCGGCACGCGCAGCGCCGCCTGGGGGGGCCGCTGGTGGAGCCTGTGGGGCCCGTTCGACTTCGTGCCGGTGGGCGACAAGGTGTTGGTGGCCAACCCCAACCTGCTCAACCCGATGATGGACGCCTCGCAGATCGTGCCGGCGCCTCGCAAGGGCCGGGACGGGGCGCTGAGCGGCCGCATCATGGTCTCCAGCGGCTTCGGCCACCACGGCGAGGCCGCCCGCATCGAACACGATGCGCGCGGCCGGCCGAAGGAAGCCTGGGTCGGCGGCACGCGTCTGGTGAGCGAGGCCCGGGCGCGCCGGGAACTTGCGGCCCGCTACACCGCCGCCTCACCCCCGGGCTGACGCCTCACCCCGCCAGCAGCAGAGCGTGCTCGCGATGGATGCGGGCGCGCGAGGCCAGCCAATGCGACAGCTCGGCCTGGTCCAGGCCGCCGGCCAGGAATGCGCAGCGTTCATAGGCCTGCGCCAACGCCGCGAACTCGGCTGGCAACCGGCCATCGGCCGCCCAGACTGCACCGGGTGCTTCCGCACCCGCACGGGGGGCCAGCAGGCCGGTCATGCCGAGCCGGTGGAGCTCAATCGCCAGCCGCTGACGCTCGCGCGCGAGGTAGCGGCAGGCGTTGGCCCAGCGCCGCGGCCCGAGCAGGCCGAAGGCCTGGGCTGCATCCCAGCTGCCGGCCACGCTGGTGGTGCGGTCGAGCTGGGCCGCCAGCACGCGCCACGCCGCCGTCTCCACCCCCCAGGAGACCAGGCCGCCGTCGGTCCGGGCGGTCTCTGCCTCGACGTTGGCCATGGCCTTCGGGGATGCGGCGTCTAGCGTGGCGCGCCTGGGGTCACTTCTTCAGGTCGTAGCGGTCCAGGTTCATCACCTTGGCCCAGGCGGCCACGAAGGCGTCCGCAAAGGCCTGGCCGGCATCGCTGCTGGCGTACACCTCGGCCAGAGAGCGCAGCTGCGAGTTGGAGCCGAAGACCAGGTCGACCTGGGTGCCGGTCCACTTGACCTCGCCGGTCTTGCGGTCACGCCCCTCGAGCACCGCCTCGTCCGACGCGGACTTCTGCCACTTCGTGCCCATGTCGAGCAGGTTCACGAAGAAGTCATTGCTCAGCGTCTCGGGCCGCTTGGTGAAGACACCGTGCTTGCTGCCGCCGGTGTTGGCGCCCAGCACGCGCAGGCCGCCCACCAGCACGGTCATCTCCGGCGCGCTCAGCTTCAGCAGTTGCGCCTTGTCGACCAGCATCTCGGCGGTGAAGCTGGAGAGGCCCGGCTGCGCATAGTTGCGGAAGCCATCGGCCTTGGGTTCCAGCACCGCGAACGAGGCCACGTCGGTCTGCTCCTGTGTGGCGTCGGTGCGCCCAGGCGAGAACGGCACCTTCACGCGCAGGTTGCCCTTCTCCGCCGCTGCCTCGACGGCGGCATTGCCGGCCAGCACGATCAGGTCGGCCAGCGACACCTTCTTGCCGCCCGATTGGGCATTGAAGGCTTCGCGGATGCCGTCCAGCTTCTGCAGCACCTGGTTCAGCTCGGGCGGGTTGTTGGCTGCCCAGTCCTTCTGCGGGGCCAGGCGGATGCGTGCGCCGTTGGCACCGCCGCGCTTGTCGCTGCCGCGGAAGCTCGAGGCCGAGGCCCAGGCCGTGCGCACGAGCTGCCCGATCGACAGGCCCGAGGCCAGCACCTGCTTCTTCAGCTTCTCGGCGTCCTGTTCGTCGATCTGCGGGCCGGTGGCCTGCGGCAACGGGTCCTGCCAGATCAGATCTTCCTGGGGCACCAGCTTGCCGAGGTAGCGGGCACGCGGGCCCATGTCGCGGTGGGTCAGCTTGAACCAGGCGCGGGCGAAGGCGTCGGCGAACTCGGCCGGGTTGTCCTTGAAGCGGCGTGCGATCTTCTCGTAGGCCGGGTCGAAGCGCAGCGACAGGTCGGCGGTGGTCATCATCGGCGCGTGGCGCTTGGTGGGGTCGTGCGCGTCGACCACGGCGTCGGAGCCGGCACCGCCCTTGGGCCGCCACTGGTGGGCGCCGGCCGGGCTCTTGGTCAGCTCCCATTCGTAGCCGAACAGGGTCTCGAAATAGCCGTTGTCCCAGGTCGTCGGGTTGGGCTTCCACGCACCTTCCATGCCGCTGGTGGTGGTGTGGCCGCCGATGCCGGTCTCGTAGTTGCTGCGCCAACCCAGGCCCTGCTCGCAAATGTCCGCCCCTTCGGGCTCACGGCCAAGGTGCGAATCGGGCGCGGCGCCGTGCGCCTTGCCGAAGGTGTGGCCGCCAGCGACCAGCGCGACCGTCTCTTCGTCGTTCATCGCCATGCGGGCGAAGGTCTCGCGCACATCGCGCCCGGAAGCGACCGGGTCGGGGTTGCCGTCCGGGCCTTGCGGGTTCACGTAGATCAGGCCCATCTGCACGGCGGCGTAGGGCTCGGCCAGCTGGCGCTCGCCGCTGTAGCGGCTGTTGGGCTTGTCGCTGGTGGCCAGCCATTCGGTCTCGGCACCCCAGTCGATGTCCTGCTCGGGCTCCCAGATGTCGGCCCGGCCGCCGCCGAAGCCGAAGGTCTTGAAGCCCATCGATTCCAGAGCGACGTTGCCGGTCAGCACCATCAGGTCGGCCCATGAGAGCTTTCGGCCGTACTTCTGCTTGATCGGCCAGAGCAGGCGGCGCGCCTTGTCGAGGTTGCCGTTGTCGGGCCAGCTGTTGAGCGGTGCGAAGCGCTGCGAGCCGTTGCCGGCGCCACCGCGGCCGTCATGGGTGCGGTAGGTGCCGGCCGCGTGCCAGGCCATGCGGATGAACAGAGGGCCGTAGTGGCCGTAGTCGGCCGGCCACCAGTCCTGCGAGTCGGTCATCAGGGCCTTGAGGTCGGCCACGACCGCGTCGAGGTCGAGGGTCTTGAACTCCTCGGCGTAGTCGAAAGCCTGCCCCATCGGGCTGGACACGGGGGCATGCTGGTGCAAGATGCCCAGGTCGAGGCTGTTGGGCCACCAGGCCCGGTTGCCGTGGGCGCCGGCCTGGCGGTTGTGGGTGGCGGTGCCGTGATGGAACGGGCACTTTGCGTCGTCGGGCATGCTGTCCTCCTGGGGGCAAGTGGCAAGGCTGCCGACGTTACGACCTGCCCCCTCGGACGGCCATTTGTTTGTGCCAATACCCGCGATAGGAAAGTCTGTTTCCGGGCTTACCCTGAGAGGGGCCGGCCTGGCGGGCCGCGCGCTACTCGCTCGACTCGCCGAGCTTCACCGCGAGCTTGCGCACCTGGCCGCCGCGCGAAACGGTGAGCGTGACGCGGTCACCCGGGCGGAAGCGCTCCAGCACGTTGAGCAGGTCGTCGATGTCGGCCACCGGCTCGTCGTTGACGGCGGTGATCACGTCGCCCGCCACCACCCGGCCATCGCGTCCTCGGCGGAAGGGCTCCAGGCCCGCCCGCTGCGCCGGGCCACCCGAGGTCACGCCGACCAGCGCCACCCCGTCGGGAAGCTGCAGCGACCGCGTGAGAGAGGGTGGCGCGCTGCTGATGCCCAGCGCGGGCCGCACGATGCGCCCGTCGCGGATGAGGCGCGGCACGATGCGGTTGACCTCGTCGACGGGGATGGCGAAGCCGATGCCCGAGCTGCCGCCCGAGGGGCTGTAGATCATCGTGTTGACACCGATCAGCCGGCCCGCCGAGTCGAGCAGCGGGCCGCCCGAGTTGCCGGGGTTGATGGCGGCGTCGGTCTGGATCACGCCGCGGATGGTGCGGCGCGTCACCGATTCGATCTCGCGGCCCAACGCACTCACGACGCCCATGGTGAGCGTCTGGTCCAGGCCAAAGGGGTTGCCGATCGCGAACACGCGCTGGCCGACCTGCAACTCGCGGCTGGTGCCCAGCGGCAGCGGTGGCAGCCTGGACTTTCCGGCGTCGATGCGCAGCACCGCCAGGTCACGGTCGGGGAAGGCGCCGACCAGTTCCGCGCGGTGCGTGCTCTGGTCGGCCAGCGTCACCTGCGCGGCGCTGGCGCCCTGGATGACATGGAAGTTGGTGACGATGTGACCGCGCTCGTCCCAGACGAAGCCGGTGCCGGTGCCGCGCGGCACCTGCTGCACATCGAGCGAGAAGAAGTCGCGCTGCATGCCGAGCGCGGTGATGTTGACGACCGAAGGCGACGCGCTCTTGAAGACGGCGATGTTGTTCTGTTCCTCGGCCGAGAGCGGCCCGCGCGGCGCGACCGCGCGGGCCGCGGCGTCGACCTTCGCCTCGGCCGCGGCTGGGCCAAGCAGCCAGGCGCCGGTGAAGGCGCCGGCGAAGACCACGAGCGCCGCCGCGCTCGCGACAAGGGTGCGGCGGCGAGCCGGCGGCATCGGCGTCAGGCCTCCTTCGCGCTCGCGGTCACTGGACCTGGACGCTGATGCGCCGCGGCTGCGCGTGCTCCTGCTTGGGGATGCGCAGGTTCAGCACGCCGTCCTTCAGGTTGGCCTCGATGCGGGCGCTGTCGAGCTCGCGGCTGAGCGTGAACGCGCGGCGGTAGCGCGGCACGCGCACTTCCACGTAGGCGGGTTGCAGCCCGGCCGGCATGGCGGGCGACAGCGCACCTTCGATCGTCAAGGTCTCGCCGTCGACCTTGATCTCCAGTTGCTCGCGCGGCACGCCGGGCAGGTCGGCCAGCAGCGTGATGCCGCGCTCGTCCTCGTAGACGTCGACGCGCGGCAGCAACGCGCGGGTGTCGCTCTCGCGGGCCACCGTGGCGGCGGCGCCGGTCTTCTGCAGCTCAGTGCTCTTGGGGGTGGTGTCCATGGTGTGTTCCTTTGCAGACAGAGGTCGCCGTGATCACTGCACGGTGATGCGCTTCGGCTGGGCTTCTTCGCGGCGGGCGATGCTCACGTTGAGCACGCCATCGCGGTAGGTGGCGTTCACGCGGGCCGGGTCCACGTCGTCGGGCAGGCTGATGGCGCGCTTGAAGGCGCCGAAACTGCGCTCGCGGTTGTAGGCACTGACCTTGCCTTCGCCCTGCGGTTGCACGGCAGGCCGCTCGCCGGAAAGGGTGAGCACGCCACGGTCGATGACCACGTCGATCTTGGCCGGGTCCAGGCCGGGCGCGAACGCATAGACCTCGACGCTGGTCGGCGTCAGGCCGACATTGATGGCCGGGTAGGCGCCCGGGGCCGAGGAGCGGATGCTGCTGGGCTGGCCGGCGCTCGCGCCGAACACGTCGTCGAGTTCGCGGCGCAGGCGGTCGAATTCGCCCAGCACGCCGCCCGGGAAGCTCCAGAGGGATTCATACATGGTGGCACTCCTGTGTCGGTGGGTGGGAAATGCGGCGCCGGTTCGTTTCCAGCCCCGCATGCCATCCGAATTAAGGCCGTGCCGGCGGGTTTCAAGACCCCGACCTTTTGAGCCGGATCAAGCCCCGATCACCCCGCCGTCGAGCTTCGTGATGACCACCGTGGCCGAGCGCGGCCGGCCGCCATCGGGCCAGGTGGAGAAGCGGCTGGGCTGTTCCGGGTCGCTGCGCTCCGACGGGGACTCGCCCGGGTGCTGGATGTTGACGAACATCGTGCGCAGGTCGCTGGCCATCGCCACCGCCGTCACCTCGCAACCGGTGGGCCCGACCAGGAAGCGGCGGATCTCGCCTTTCGGGTCGGTCGGGTCGCAGGCCAGCATCTGGTTGTTGGGCAGGTTGCCGTACTCACCCTTGCCCATCACCGAAGACGAGGCATCGGTCTGGATCCAGAGCACGCCGCGCGGGTCCATCCACAAGCCGTCGGGGCTGCCGAAGATGTCGCCCCGCACGTTGCCCTTGGCCTCTTCGCGCGCCTGGGCCGGGTCGCCGGCCAGCACCAGATGGTCCCAGGCAAAGCGTGTGCCATCCAGGTCACCGTCTTCCTTCCACCGGATGATCTGGCCCATCGTGTTGCGGGCGCGCGGGTTGGCCGCGTCCGGCCCGGGCCGGTTCGGCTGGCCACGGTCGCTGTTGTTGGTGAGGGTGCAGTACACCTGCTTCGTGAACGGGTCGATGGCCGTCCACTCCGGACGGTCCATCTTGGTGGCGCCCAGCAGGTCGCTGGCCTGGCGCGACTTGATCACCACCTCGCCCTGGTCGGCAAAGCCGTTGGCGGCCGTCAGCGGGCCCTGGCCGTGCACCAGCGGCAACCACTCGCCCCGGCCGCCGGCATCGAAGCGGGCGACGTACAGGGTGCCATGGTCCAGCAGCTCGCGGTTAGCGACGAGCCCTCCGGGTTTCATCGGGTCGCGGCTGACGAATTTATAGATGTACTCGAAGCGCGCATCCTCACCCATGTAGACCACCGCCTTGCCGCCGGCCGTCAACGCGGTGGCGGCGCCTTCGTGGGCCGCCCGGCCGAGCGCGGTGCGCTTCACGGGCGTGCTGGTCGGGTCCATCGGGTCGATCTCGACGATCCAGCCGAAGCGGTTGAACTCGTTGGGGTGCTTGTTCGCGTCGAAGCGTTCGTCGGCCTCGTGCCAGCGGAAGTAGCTGCCTCCGCCCTTGCGCAGGCCCCAGCGCTTCTGGTGGGCGTCGGGCGCCTCGGGGCCCTCGAAGTAGCCGGCCCAGTTCTCCTCGCAGGTCAGGTAGGTCCCCCACGGGGTCTGCCCGTTCGCGCAGTTGTTGAAAGTGCCCAGCGCCAGGGTGCCCGTCGGGTCGGCGGCGGTCTTCATCATCGCGTGCCCCGCGGCCGGCCCGGCGATGCGCATCGGCGTGCGGGCGGTGATGCGGCGGGCGAAGCGCGAGGGCAGGACCACACGCCAGCCGGCGTCGGCACGCTCGACCTCGATCACCGACACGCCATGGGCCGCCATCGACTTGAAGGCCTTCTCGGCGGTCCAGTTTCGGATGCCGTCAGTGTGCAGCAGGCCGTCGTCGGTGTATTCGTGGTTCATCGCCAGCAGGCCGCGGCGCGCGCCGCCATCGAGCGGGAAGAAGGCCATGCCGTCGTGGTGCATGCCGGCCTGGGCGGCCTGCTCGGCGCTGGTGTTGGAGGCGTCCGGCTTGAAGGCGGGCATGAAGCCGGCCAGGCCGACCGGGTCGCCCCAGCGGTAAAGCGCCTGGGCTCGGTAGCCCTCGGGCACCACGACCGTGTCCACCGGAGCCATCGCCACGCTCTTGAAGCCGATCTTTCGGCTGGGCGCGACAGGGGCTGCCATGCCGCCCGGGTTGGCGCAGGCGGCCAGCCAGGCCGGGCCGAACACCGCGCCGCCGACCGCTGCCAGGCCGCCGCGCAGCCAGATGCGGCGCGCCGGGTCGGACACGTCGTGGATGGTGGGGTTGGCGCTGGGGTTGGAGTTCTCCATCGCGCTGAAGTCCTTGGCCATGGCGGCGGCTCCTGGTGGGTGGGGCTGGGCCCGAAGGTGCCCGGGCAAAGTGACATTCTCATGGCAGCAGCAAGGTCGGGGGCGATCACTAGAATCGCCCGCTTTGCCCCGCCGCCGAGGCACCGGTCGATGACGCTCGCAGCTTTGATCCGCGCCTTCGTGCGCCGCCACGCCACGGCCTATGCGTCGGCGGCGCTGATGCTGGCTGGCGTGGCGGTGCTGACGGTGTGGCTGCCACGCCAGATCGGCCACCTGGTCGACGCGCTGGTGGCGCGTGAACTTTCCGGCCCGGTGCTGTGGCGTGAGCTGGCGCTGATGCTCGCGGCCGGCGTGGCGATCTACTTTTGCCGCGTCGGCTGGCGCCTGAAGCTGTTCGCCGCGGCCTATCTGATGGGGGTGGAGCTGCGCCGCCGCCTCTACCAGCGCCTGGCCGACCAGGGGCCGCGCTTCTTCCAGACGCGCCGCACCGGCGACCTGATGGCGCTCGCCACGAACGACGTCGATGCCGTCGAGATGGCCGCCGGCGAGGCGATGCTCGCCGGATTCGACGGCACGCTGACGCTGGTGCTGGTGGTGGCGATGATGGCCATCGGCGTGGACTGGCGGCTGGCCGCCATCGCCCTGCTGCCGTTCCCCTTCATGGCCTGGAGCTTCGCCTGGATCTCGGGTCATGTGCATGGCCGCTCGAAAGAAGCGCTGGAGTGCTTCGGCGCCCTGAACGACCATGTGCAGGAGACGCTGTCGGGCGTGCGCACGCTGCGCGCGCTCGGGCTGGAAGCCCGCAGCGCCCAGGCCTTCGCCGACCTGGCCGAAAAGGCGGCCGATGCGGCCTACTGGTCGCAGCGCTGGGAGGCGCGCTACGAGCCGGCGGTGGGCATGACGCTGGCCAGCTCGGTGGTGCTGTCGCTGGGTCTTGGCGGCTGGCTGGTCTGGCATGGCGAGCTCACCATCGGCCAGCTCACCAGCTTCCAGCTCTACCTGGTGCAGCTGATCTGGCCGATGTTCGCCGCGGGCTGGGTGCTGGCGCTGTGGCAGCGTGGCCGGGCGGCGTGGACGCGCCTGTCCACCGTGCTGGAGGAGCCGCTGGCGATCGACGACGACGGCAGCGTCGACACGGTCAACGCCGGCGAGATGGTGCTGCGCGACCTGCGCTTCGCCTACCCCGGCGCGAACCACCCGGCCCTGGACGGCCTCTCGCTGCACATCGCACCCGGCTCGACACTGGGCCTGGTGGGCCCGACCGGCTCGGGCAAGAGCACGCTGATCAAGCTGCTGCTGCGCCAGTGGATGCCGCAGGCCGGCCACATCACCTGGGGCGGCACCGGGCTGGCCGACTACACGCTGGGTGCCCTGCGGGCCGGCATCGCCTGGGTGCCGCAAGAGCCGATCCTCTTCTCGGCCAGCGTGCACGACAACATCGCGCTTTCGCGGCCAGGCGCCAGCCGGGCCGAGGTGCAGGCGGCGGCCGAGCTGGCCGCAGTCAACGACGACATCCTGCGGCTGCCCCAGGGCTACGACACGCCGGTGGGCGAGCGCGGCGTGACGCTCTCGGGCGGCCAGCGCCAGCGCGTGGCCATCGCCCGCGCGCTGCTGGCGGATGCACCGCTGCTGCTGCTGGACGATGCGTTGTCGGCGGTCGACACCGAGACGGAGCACCGCATCCTGGCCCACCTGCGCGACCAGCGGCAAGGGCGCACGGTGATCGTCGTGAGCCACCGGCTGTCGGCCGTGGCCGATGCCGACCTCATCGCGGTGTTGCGCCATGGCCATCTGGCCGAACGCGGGACGCACGAACAGTTGCTGGCCAAGGGTGTCGAGCACAGCTGGTACGCCCAGCAGTGGCGCATCCAGCAGCTGCAGGCGTCGTTGGAGGTGGAGTGATGGGGCTGCCGCTGTTGCCGTTGTTGGCGCGTCGCGGCAGGGGGTACCCGGTGGGGGCTCATGGTTCCGCGGTCGGCGCTGTGCGCCGACTGACCTGCGGTGCTCGGCGCTGCACAAATCGCCCCCACCGGGTACCCCCTGCCGCGAGTGCAACCCTCGGTGGCCTTTCGTTGAAAGTGCTACGACGGTGGCAGCAGCGGGGTGTGGGGGTGGGCGGTGGCGCGCATGTGGAGCGCCGAGTAGCGCAGGGCGTGTGGCCGCGCGCGGCAGCGCGCTTCCAAATCAAACTGGGCGCGACTGTCCGAGCGCACGAACGCAGTGAGGTTCTATGTTTTCGCGCAAGCGGCTTGGAGCCCGATGAGATCGGGGTCGAAGGTCTTGCCGCTGTGCCACACCGCCCAAGCCACGCGCAAGAGCTTGCGTGCCAGGATGACCAACGCCTGGGTGGGTGCAAAGCCATGCGCCTTGATGGACTCGTACAGTGGCTTGAGTGCTCGGCTGTGACTGGCCGCGAACGCGGCGAGGTACATCTGCCGGCGCAGCCACGCTGGCCCGCGCTTGGACAAGCGCCGCTGGCCGCGGTGCTGACCCGAGTCGCACGGCCGCGGATCCAAGCCACTGTAGGCCACCAATGCATCGGCCTTGGTGAACTCGATGCGGCTGAGCAAGGCGCCAACGGCGATGGACGCCTGTGGGCCGAAGCCGATGATCGTGCGCAGACGCCCAATCCCGCCGGCCAGTTTCGAGTCGCTGGCCACCAAGGCCTGCAATTGAAGATCGATCTGCTCGAAGAAGCGGTCGAACTCGCTCTCGAGTTTCTGGCGCGCCGTCTGCAGCGAGCCAACGTCGCGCAGTGTCTGACGCAGCGATACGAGCAGCCCGGTGACTCGGGCACGCCGCTGGAGCAACTCGTGCAGCTGTTGCTCGACGCCCGCCGCAGGTTGCCAGGCGTGAAGTTGCGCCTGGTGCTCGGCTGCGTAGCGCGCAATGACAGCCGCATCCAGCCGATCGGTCTTGGCGCGGCCGCTGAGCGCTTTGGCGTAGAAGTACACGTCGCGGGCATTGAGCACGTACACCCGCATGCCAGCCGCGTGCGCCATCTGCGCAAGCAGCCGGTGATGAATCCCGGTGGCTTCCATGGCCACGATGCTGCCGGGGGGCAGTTGCGCAAGCCACGCCGAGATGGCGTGGCTGCTGTTGGCCAAGCTGCGGGGCGCCCCGGGCTGGCCATGACAGACGCTGACCAAAGACAGCTTGGCCACGTCCACACCGATGACGAAAGCGGCTTGTTGCATAGCTTGATCCTCCAAACGCACAATGAAATGCGCTGGGGTGAAGCCTCGCCCAATGCGTCAGCTTGCGTACAGATCGGCGGTCTGTTCGAGCAAGGCGCCCGGACGCCGCGCAGTTCCTCATCGACGCTGCGGGCGGGGTGGCGGATGTACTCACTGTGTCGGTCCAGCCGTGGCCGATGCGAAGCGCGACGTCCGTCCACCCCAGCGCCCAGAACATACAAGTGCAGCGAGTTAAGCGCCCGGCCACACGACCGAGCAACACAGGGCAGTCGGCACGCAGTGCCGACCGCGGAACCTAAGCGCCACCGCCCACCCGCACGCCCCGCTGCCGCGCAAGCTCAGGCACGCCGAAAATGAAAACCCCCACCCAACGCGCATTCGCCCTGCTCTGGCGAGCCGCCCAACCCGAAGCACGCCACCTGTGGATCGGCCTCGCGTGGCTGGCCGTCGCGGCGGGGCTCGATGCGCTCGGCCCGGTGCTGGGCAAGGCCTTCATCGACCGCTACCTGCTGCCGCGCAACCCCGACATCGCGAACATCGCCGCGCTGCTGATCGGTGCACTCATCGCAGGCTGGGTGGCGAGCTGGGTGCGTTACCGGCAACTGTCGCGCCTGGCCGGCGTGGCCATGCGCTCGGTGCGCCGCATCCGCGAGTCGGTCTACGGCCATGTGCTGCGGCTGCCGATGAGCTTCTTCGACAAGGCCATCACCGGCCAGCTCGTCAGCCGCGTCACCAACGACACAGAGGCGGTCAAGCAGCTCTACGTGCAGGTGCTGTTCGTGATGCTGGACTGCCTGATCATGCTGGCCAGCCTGCTGGTCACCATGGCCTTCCTCGATTGGCGGCTCATGCTGATCGTCACCACGCTCGTGCCCGCAGTCTTCGGCATCGTCTTTCTCTATCAGCGCCTGTCGGCACCGGCGGTGGCGCGCACCCGCGAGCTGCGCAGCGAGCTGAACGCGCAGACCGCCGAGTCGATCGCTGGCATGGCGGTGCTGCAGGCCACCGGGGCCACCCAGGGCTACGGCGAGCGTTATGCCCGCGTCAACGGCGAGCACTACCAGTCGCGCCGCGCCGAGCTGCGCGCCAACGCGCTGCTGCTGCGGCCGGCGCTGGACCTGCTCAACGTGGGCATGCTGGCGGTGGTGATCGCCGTCTTCGGCCTGCGCGACAGCGGCGGTGCGCTGAGCGCCATCGAGGTCGGCGTGCTCTACGCCTTCGTCAGCTACGTCGGTCGCGTCACCGAGCCGCTGATCCAGATCACGATGCAGTTCTCGCAGCTGCAGCAGGCCATCATCGCCGCAGCGCGGGTCAACACGCTGCTCGACGAGGCCGAGGCGGACCGCCCCGCCGCGGAAGGCCTGGTGACCCGAGGCGCCGTCCGCATCGAGCAGCTCGACTTCGCCTACAACCCGGGCACGCCGGTGTTGCGCCAGGTCTCGCTCGACATCGCGCCGGGCGAGTTCATCGGCGTTGTCGGCCCCACCGGCAGCGGCAAGTCCAGCCTGCTGTCGCTGCTGCTGCGCTTCTACCCGGTGACCGGCGGCCGGCTGCTGGTCGACGGCCAGCCGATCGCGAGCCTGGACGAGGCCGCCTTCCGCGACGCGGTCGGCCTGGTGCCGCAGGAGCCCTTCCTGCTGGCCGCGAGCGCGCGCGAGAACATCGCGATGGGGCGCACGCTGACAGCTGCGCAGGTCGAGGCCGCCGCGCTGGCCGCCGGGGCGCACGGCTTCATCAGCCGGCTGGAGCAGGGCTACGAGACACGGCTCGGCGAAGGCGGCGCGCGGCTGGCCGTGGGCGAGAAGCAGCTCATCGCCATCGCGCGTGCGCTGGCCGGGCAGCCGAAGATCCTGCTGCTGGACGAGGCCACTTCGCACGTGGACAGCGAGACCGAAGCCGTGGTGCAGGAGGCCCTCGCGAAGCTGCGCGGCCAATTGACGCTGATCTCCATCGCCCACCGCCTGTCGACCATCCGCGAGGCCGACCGCATCGTCGTCCTCAACCACGGCCGCATCGCCGAGCTGGGGCCGCACGAGCAACTGATGCAGGTCGAGGGCGGGTTGTACCGACGGCTGGTGGAGCTGCAGCAGCTCAGCACCAGTGTCGGCACCGAGGAAGACGACCCCGGGGCCGGCGCGCAGGCGGCCTGACGCGCTGCCTCGTCACCCCTCCCGCTTGCGCCGGTACATGTCGGCATCGGCCTGCTGGATCAGCGACGGCACGTCGTCGCCGTCGCGCGGGTAGAGCGCCAGGCCGATCGAAACGCCGACGGGTGCCCCGCGCGCTGCGTCGATCGGCTCGGCCAGCCGCGCTTCGAGCTGGTCGGCCACTCGGCGAGCCACCGCCACGTCGCCCACGCCGTCCAGCACGATCAGGAACTCGTCGCCGGCCCAGCGAGCCACCAGGTCGCCTTCTCGCACGCCGTCGGCCATGCGCCGGGCCAGCTCGCGCAGCACCTGGTCGCCGGCACCGTGGCCGAACTGATCGTTGACGGCCTTGAAGCCGTCGACATCGAGGAACAGCAGGGCGAAGGGTTGGTCGTCCTGGGCGCGGCGATGTCGGTCGATGCGGTCGCCGATGCGACGCATCGTCGCCTCTCGATTGGCCAGGCCGGTCAGCCGGTCGGTCGCCAGCTTGTGGCGCATGGTGGCGAAGCTCTGCGCCAGATCGCCGATCTCGTCGTTGCGCTCCACCCGCAGCGGCGTGTCGAAATGGCCCTCGCCGATCTGGCGCGCCGCCACGGCGATCGCCCGCAGGTCGCGAGAGACCACGCCGAGGCTGATCCAACCCACGCCCACCACCGCCAGCGCCGCCAACAGCGCCAGCGCGATGCTCTGGTAGAGGTTGGTCGTGACCTTGTGCAGGAAGTCGCTGCGCGGCACCGCCACCGCGATGATCCAGTCGAGCCCGGCGTTGTCGCGCAGGCGCGCGTAGGCGACCTGCACCGAGCTGCCGTCCGGCCCGTCGATGCGGGTCGACCGGGTCGCGGCGGCGTCACCGGCCTCGTCGATCAGCGCCCGCACCTGCAGGTAGGTGCCGGCCAGCAGCGGATCCTCTGCGGTGGACGCATCCAGGCGCTGCGCCGCGCCGTCGGCAGCGCGCCGCAGGTGGGCGCCGCGAGAGGTGGCGATCAGGCCACCGCGCGGCTCCACGACGAAGGCGATGCCGTTCGCGCTGGGCTGCAGCGACTGCACGAACTCGCTCAGCTGCCGCAGCGACACGTCGGTGGCCACGATGCCGGCGAGCCGCCCCTCGGAGTCCATGACCTGCCGGGCCCGTGTGGTCACCAGTTCCTGGGTGCGGAAGTCGATGTAGATCGGTGACCACGTGTCGCCGGCGTGGGCCTTGGCGGCCTGGTACCAGGGGCGCTGGCGCGGCTCGAAGATCCTGGCCTCGGGCTGGCCCTCGCGCAGCGCGCCGTGTGGCCCGTCGAAGCGATGAAGCAGGCGCGGGCCCTCGCCCTTGAGGCGAAGCCGCAACTCGGCCGCGTCGCCCCCGTCACGCCAGAGGCCGAAGAATCGCCCCTGCTCGTCGCCGTAGTAGGCATAGTTGTTCAGCTCGCGATGCACCGAGGTGGCGAGCCAGAAACGCATGCGCAGTGCCCCGACCTGCGACTCGATCTCGCCGGGTGCCGGCTCGCCGGGCGGGAAGGCGATGTCGAGGACGCGGCTCGATCCGTCGAGGTGCTGGTCGACCGCGCGCGAAATGCGGCCCACCGTCTCGGCCAGCAGCCGCTCGGACAGCTCGTCGACCGCGTCGCGCCCGGTGCGGTACGACAGCAGGCCCAGCACGACGGCCAGGCCCAGCACCAGCACGACATAGGGCAGCGTCAGCAGCTGGCGCAGGCTCAGCCAGCGGAACAGGTGCATGGCAGGTTCAGGCCGGCAGGTCGGCGAGCCAGCTGGTCAGGTCGCCCTTGAGCTGGCGGATGTCGGCTTCGCGCGTGTACATCATGTGCCCGGCGCCGTAGTAGCGGTGGGTGATGCGTGAACGCACCTCGGGGCCGATGCCGAGCTGGTCCAGGCTCCAGTCGGTGGCGCTGTAGGGCGTGCCCAGGTCGTACAGGCCGCTGGCCACGAACACCGCGAGGTGCGGCATGCGGCGCAGCGCGCGCGCCAGGTCGGGGCTGGTGCAGGCGTAACCGTTGCCTTGCGCCTCACCGCGGTTCCAGTTCCAGGCCTTGTGCGCCTGCTCGGACATCGGCACATAGAGACGATCACCCGCCCCTTCCCCGCCGCCGATGCCGAGCTGGCCACGGAAGTAGTCCATCGCCGCCATCGTGTAGGGCGCGACGAGGGCATCGATCGAGGGGTCGAACTCCCATTCGCGCTTGCGGTCGGGGCCCATCGGCCCGGCCACTCGGGCGTCCAGCCGGCCCAGCACCTGGCCACGCTCGCGCAGCAGTTCGCAGAAGTAGCGGTCGTCGGGTACGCGCAGGTTCATGTGCTCGACCACCGCGGCGGGCAGGCCGGTCAGCTCGCCTACCCTGCGCGCGATGCGGCTGCGCCCCTTGTCGCTCAAGGTGGCGCCACGGTGCAGCGCCGAAAGGTAGTCGCTGTGCACAAAGTCGAGCGCGGCAGAGCGGGCCGCTTCGCCGGAGGCTGCGAGCGGGCCCTTCAGGCAGCCGTGGTACTGCGCCGCGCCGGCGAAGGCGGGCAGGAACAGCGCATACGGCAGGTCGTTGCGGGGCGAGAAATCGAGTGCCTGAATGTCCATCGCACACGAGACGAGGATCAGCCCGGCCAGGCCCACGCCCTGCTCGCACAGCTTCTCGGCCATGGCCGCGGCCCGCGTGGTGCCGTAGCTCTCGCCGCAGAGGTAGACCGGCGCCCCCCAGCGCTGGTGCCGCGTCAGCCAGGCGCGCATCGCCGCGCACAGCATCTGCACGTCGCCATCGACGCTGAAGGCTTTCTTGCGCGCGTCCTCGCTCGCCGCGAGCGAGAAGCCGGTGTGGGGCGGGTCGATGAAGACAAGGTCGAAATGCTCGAACCACGACAGCGGGTTGTCTTCGACACGGTACGGCGGCGCCGGCATGCCACCGTCGTCGTTCACCCGCACGCGCTTCGGCCCGAGCGCGCCCAGGTGCAGGAAGATGGAGGCCGAGCCCGGCCCGCCGTTGAAGGCGAAGCAGACGGCGCGTGGCGCGCGGCCCGCCTCTGCCGCCCCGTCGTCGCGCAGGTAGGCGGTGGTGAAGATCGCCGCTTCGGGCTCGCCGTGGTCCTCGCCCAGCTGGCCCGACAGCACCGGCACGAACGCGGCCTCGGCACGGTAGGCCAGGCGCTGGCCGCCGAGCGTGATCTCGCCTCGGCTGCGGGCCGGGGCCTCGGCCAGCGCTTTGTCGACGGCGGCGCGCTGGCGCTTGTTGGCTTCGGCCTTGTCCTGGGCCGCGACAGTGGCGGCGTGGGTGGTGTCGGACATCGTCGGGTTCCCTCGAGTGGTTGTTGGTTTGCCGGCTGCGAGCCGGAGTTCAGGTGCCGGGGCCCTGGAAAGCCCGGGCACGGTAGGTCAGCACCAGGGTGTCGCGGTGGCCCCCCGCCTCGGGCAGCAGCGGCTGGATGGGGGTGGACTCGTGGATCACCCGCTCGTCGTCCAGCCACAGCGTGCTGAAGGGCTCGCTGAGCGTGAAGCGCTCGCCTTGCCGGCCCTGGGCCGCGAAGACCCGGGTCTCGGCGCCCTTGATGCCTTCGCGCGAGAGCAGTGTCACGCTCACCAGGTCGACGCCGTCGCGGTGGGCACCCTCGGGCGTGGGGCGGCCGATGCCGTCGGTGGTGTCGATGCGGAAGAGGTGGGCCTCGACGTACCAGGGCTGCTCGCCACGCAGCGCCGAGGCGCGGGCCGCCCCCAGCAGCAGCCAGCGCTCCCACAGCGGGTCGGCCAGCAGCGCGGCATCGATCGGCTCGAAGTGCCGCTCCAGGCCGCCGTGCAGTGCGTTGTACTCGACCGGCTGCCAGTGCGGCCGGTGCGGCTGCAGGGTGACCTGGGCACCGTCGACGACGAAGCAGCCGTGGCGCCGGCGGCGGTAGCGCCCGCCGTCCTTCAGGTAGGCGTCGGGCGGCAGCGCATTCCAGAAGGGCAGCCAGCGGGCGAGATCGGCCAGCGGCGCGCCCAGCAGCTCGGCCGCGCCATCGGCGCCGAGCACGGCATAGCCCTGCCGGGCCAGGGTGCGGTCCAGCGCCGCGGGTGGGGTGAGGGGTGGGCTGAGCAGCATGGTCGGCCGATTGTCACCGTGCGCCGTCACCAGGTGTCCAGCAGGCCGCGGCGCGGCGGCAGCGGCGCGCCAGCGGCCGCCTGCAGCCCGCGGGCCAGCCAGGCGCGGGTCTCGGCCGGGTCGATCACCGCGTCGATCTCCAGGTGGCTGGCCATGTTGATGGCCCGGCCACGCGCCATGTGCTCGGCCACGAGCTTCTCGAACAGGGCTTCGCGGCCGGCGCCGGCCGCCTCCAACTCCTTGCGGAAGCCCAGCCGCACCGCGCCCTCGATGCCCATCGCGCCGAACTCGGCGCTGGGCCAGGCGGCGGTCGACACTGGCGCGTGGAAGTGGCCCGCCGTCAGCGCCATCGCCCCCAGGCCGTAGCCGCGCCGCAGCACCACGCTGAACACCGGCACCCGCAGCGCCGCGGCGTTGACGAACAGGCGCGCGGCGTGGCGCACCATCGCGGTCGACTCCGACGCCGGGCCCACCATGAAACCCGGCGTGTCGACCAGCGTGACCAGCGGCAACCCGAAGGCGTCGGCCAGTTGCATGAAGCGCGCGAGCTTGTCGCAGGCCGGGGCGTCCAGCGCGCCGGCCAGGTGCCGCGGGTGGCTCGCAGCCACCGCCACCGGGCGGCCCTCGATGCGCACCAGCGCGGTGATGACGCCAGGCCCGAACTCGGCCCGCAGTTCCATCACCGAGCCGGCATCGGCCAGCGTTCGGATGATGGCCCGCGGGTCGTAGAGGGCGTTGCGGTTCTCCGGCAGTGCATGGCGCAGCGGCGCCTGGTCGGCCGCCTCGCCGGGCGCCGACCGGCCCTGGAAATAGCCCAGGTACTGCTTCGCCGCGGCAACGGCGGCCGCCTCGTCGGCCACCCGCAGGTCGATCACGCCGTTCGGGCCCAGCACTGAGACCGGGCCCACGTCCTCGGCCGCCACCTTGCCCAGGCCGCCACCTTCGATCATCGCGGGGCCGCCCATGCCGATCGAGGCGCTGTCGGTGGCGATGATCACGTCGGAGCAGCCCAGCAGCGCGGCGTTGCCGGCGAAGCAGCGGCCGGCGACGATGCCCACGCGAGGGACCTGGCCGGCCAGTGCGGCCCAGCGGGCGAAGGTGGTGCAGTCGAGCCCGGCCACGATGGGCCAGTCCACATCACCCGGCCGGCCGCCACCGCCCTCCGCGAAGAGCACCACCGGCAGCTTCAACCGGCCCGCCAGCTCCAGCAGGCGGTCGCTCTTGCGGTGGTTGAACGCGCCCTGCGTACCGGCCAGCACGGTGTAGTCGTAGGCCATCACGGCGCAGCGGGCCGCCTCGGCGCCGAACTGCACCGCGTTCACGGTGCCGATGCCGGTGACCAGGCCGTCGGCCGGCGTCTGGGCGATCAGCTCGTCGAGCGGCCTGCGGCTGCGCTGGGCCGCCACGGCGAGCTCGCCGTACTCGCTGAAGCTGCCGGCGTCCACGAGGTCGGCCAGGTTCTCGCGCACGGTGCGGCCGCCGGCCGCATGGCGGCGGGCCGTGGCCTCGGGCCGGCCGGCATCGGTGAGCTGGGCCCGTCGCTGGTGCAGGGTGGCCAGTTCGGGGTGCGACGCCGGTGTTGCGGCGGGGGCCATCGCAGCAGGCGCCACGGTGCCTTCCTGCAACGGATGGAAGCGCACCAGCGCCTCGCCTTCGGCCACCGTGTCGCCCACGGCCACGTGGATCGCCCCGACTCGGCCCGCGAACGGCGCCTCGACCGGCACCTCCATCTTCATCGATTCGACCACCACCACTGGCCGGCCGGCAGCCACTCGATCGCCGGGGGCCGCGTCGACGGCGATCACCACGCCTTGCACCGGCGAACAAAGGCTTTGTGAAGTCATGCCTCATCGTAGCCGGGGCGTGGGTTTGCCCCGGGCCGGGAACACCCCGGGGTGGCACGGTTCGCGCATAGACTCGCCTCACCCATGTCCGACCGCCACGCACCACCGGGCGCCAGCCTCAACTTTGAACAGCTGCTGCTGGCGCTGGAGATGTCGGGTGTGTCGGTCTGGCGGATGGACATCCCCACCGGCCAGGTCTATGTCAACGAGGCGGGCTTCCGCCTGCTGGGCCTGCCGGCGCGGCTCGAAGGCTGGCACGTCGACGCGCTGATGCAGTCGGTGCACCCGGACGACCGCAGCCTGATGATCGCCGCTGCCCACCAGGCCCGCATCGAGCGCCGCCCTGTCGAGGTGCTGGCGCGGTTCCGGCACGACGACGGCGGCTGGCGCCATGTGCTGACGCGGCGCATGGCGATCCGCGACGCGGCCGGCGAGCTGACCTCCTTCCTCGGCATGGCGATCGACGTGACCGAGCGCCTGCGCGACGAGCAGCGCCTGAACGAGGCGAACCAGCGCATCGCGCTGATCGCCCGCAGCGCGGGCATCGGCACCTGGGAATGGGATCTGCGGAGCAACGACAGCCACTGGGACGAGCAGATGTTCCTGCTGCGCGGCTTGGCGCCGCAACCGCGTGCACCATCGATCGAGGCCATGACGCAGATGCTGCACCCCGACGACCGGGCATACGTGGGCCAGCAGATCGAGCGCGCGATGCGGTCCAGCGGTGCCACGCAGTACGAGTTCCGCGTCCTCCTGCCGGACAACCGGGTGCGCTGGCTGGCCTCGCGCTCGATGCCGGTGCTCGATGCCCAAGGCCAGGTGGTCCGTCGCATCGGCGTCAACTGGGACATCACCGCGAGCCGCGAGGCCGAGGCCCAGCGCCAGGCCAAGGCCGTGGCCGAGCGTGAGAGCGAGGCCAAGTCGGAGCTGCTGGCGCGCATGAGCCACGAGCTGCGCACACCGCTGAATGCCGTGCTCGGTTTCACCGAGCTGCTGATCAGCGGTGGCGACGCCCTGGCGCCCTCCGCCCGGCTGGCCCGGCTGGAGCACATCCAGTCGGCGGGTCGCCACCTGCTGGCACTGATCAACGACGTGCTGGAGCTGGCCCGCCCCGGCATGGCGGCCAACCACCCGCTGCAGCCGGTCCCGCTGGACAGGCTTTTCGCCGAGAGCCTGCCACTCGTCGAGAGCGCCGCAGCCGAGCGCCAGATCACGCTGCGTTGCCCCCCCTGCGAGCCGGCCGGCCTGGCGGCGCAGGCCGATGCGCTGTGGCTGAAGCAGGTGCTGCTGAACCTGCTGACCAATGCGGTGAAGTACAACCGGCGCGGCGGCTGGGTCGACCTCAGCGCGCGCGCCGTGGCGCCCGGCCGGCTCTGCATCACCGTGCGCGACAGCGGGCATGGCATGGGGGCCGCGGCGCTGGAACGCGCCTTCGAGCCCTTCCAGCGGGCGGCCGACCGGCCCGGTGTGCCCGGCGTGGGCATCGGGCTGGCCGTGGTCAAGACGCTGATGGCGCGCATGGGCGGCGAAGTGACTGCCCGCAGCACCCCTGGCGTGGGCAGCGAGTTCGAGTTGTGGCTGGCGCGCGCGCCGGAGGACACCGCCGATGCGTTGGACAGCGGCTTCGTGGCCTTGTCCACCACCTCCGCCGACCTTCGGCCGCCCGTTGCGCCACCGCAGGCTGCGCTCGAACCTGCCCCACTCCCCCCCGCACCGGCGCCAGCCGGCGCGGGGCAGGGGCCTGTGCTGCTCTACATCGAAGACAACCCGGTCAACGTGATGATCGTGCAGGAGCTGACCGCCCGCTGGCCAGGCCTGCAGTTCCACAGCGCACCCGACGGCAGCTCAGGCCTGCAGATGGCGGTCGACCTGTCGCCCGCCCTGGTGCTGCTGGACATGCAGTTGCCCGACCTGCACGGCCTGGAGGTGATGGCCCGGTTGCGAGCCGACCCCCGCACCCAGCGCATCCCCTGCATCGCGCTGTCGGCCAACGCGATGCCGGAGGACATCCGGCATGCGCTGGCCAGCGGCTTCGCCGACTACTGGACCAAGCCGCTGGACTTCGCCGTCTTCAGCCAGGCGATGGATGCGCTGATCCAGGCGCCTGCGCCCCCGCCTCCCGCGCCACCCAGGGCAGGCTGACCCACACCCGCAGGCCGGGGTCGGCCGCCTCGAAATGCAGGCTCCCCCCGTGCGCCTGCGCCACCAGGCGGCACAGGTACAACCCCAGCCCGACGCCGCCGGTGGCCCGCTGGCGCGCCGAGTCGGTGCGGTAGAAGGGCTCGGACAGACGTGCCAGCAGCTCGGCCGGCACGCCAGGGCCATGGTCGCGCACCGCCAGCGTCAACAGCCGGCCGTCCCACGTGCCGCTCAGCTCGGGCGGCTCGGCCCCCTCGCCGCCATGGCGCAGCGCGTTGTCGATCAGGTTGCGCAGCAACAGCGTCAGTCTCGTGCGGTCGACCTCCGCCAGCGGCAGCCCGGCGGGCAGTTGCACCCGCAGCGCGCGGCCGGCGAAGGGGCCGCTCACGAGCCCGTCGATCAGCGCGCGCAGGTCGGTCGGCTCGCGCTGCAGCGCCGCGTGCGGTTGCGCCAGGCGCTCGCTCTCGAGCAGGCTGGCGATCAGGTCGCGCATCTCGGCCAGATCGCGCAGCAGCGCATCGCGCTCGGGGCTCTCGGGCACCAGCTCGGCGTTCAGCCGGGCGCGGGTCAGCGGCGAGCGCAGCTCATGGCTGATGGCCAGCAGCAGCGCACGCTTGGCATCGAGCATGCCGGACAGATCGTCCGCCATGGTGTTGACCTGCTCGGCCAGCGCACCCAGCTCATCGTGCCGGTGCAGCGTGATCGGCGTGCTGAAGTCTCCGCGGCCAAAACGCTCGACGCCGGCGCCGATCTGCCGCAGCGGCATGAACAGGTGGTGCGCCAGTTTCCAGGCCAATGCGGTCAGCATCAGCAGCACCGCCAGCGTCATCCAGCCGATCATGCGCGGGCGCTGCATCCAGGCCTGCGGATCGAGGCCGAATCGGATGCGATGGCCGTCTGCCGTCTGCCGCAGCAGCAGATCGGGCGGGTGGTCGGTCAGGAAATCGGGCCGGGCATTGGCCGAGCGCCAGCGCACCACCGGCCCGTCGATCTCGATCGACAGCGGCAGGCGTGTGGACAGTGCTTCGGCGCGCGCCACGTCCGGCGGCTGGCCCAGGTCCTCGGCGAGCCGGTCGACATAGTCGGCCACCAGTGGCTTGATCACATCGCGCCAGCCCATGCTGAACGCGCGCTGCATGCCGAACATGAACGTGCAGCTGATGGCCAATGCCAGCGCGAGAAAGAGCACGATCAGGCGCACGCCCAGCGAGTGGCGCAGGCGATGTAACCAGCGCTTGTGCCAGCGAGGGTCGCTGCAGTGGCGCCAGTTGGCCCGGGCGGCGGGGTCGGTGTGAGAGCCGGCGCGGCCGGGCAGGCCGGCGCGGGCGGATGCGTGCTGCCTCATGCGGAATCCGCCGCCCCGGCGGTGGCCGCGGCAAAGGCGTAGCCCGCGTTGCGCAGCGTCTTGATGCAGTCCAGCGGCTCCAGCTTGCGGCGCAGCCGCGAGACGAGGATGTCGACGGCCCGCGTGGCGAGATCGGCCTCGTGTCCACGCAGCCGATTCAGGATCTCGTCGCGGCTGAAGACTTTGCGCGGCGCACTGGCCAGCAGGCTCAGCAACTCGAACTCGGTGCCGGTGAGCTCCACGGTGACACCGCGCACCTGCACCTCGCGCCGGGCCAGGTCGATGGCCAGGGCCTCGAAGCACAGCCGGTCGGGGTCGGAAGGGGCCTGGCCGTTGGGCGCAGCTGCCCCGGGCCGGCTGCGCCGCAGCACGGTGTGCAGCCGGGCCGCCAGCTCGCGCGGCTCGAAGGGCTTGGGCAAGTAGTCGTCGGCCCCCAGCTCCAGCCCCACCACCTTGTCGGCCAGCTCGCCGCGGGCGGTGAGCATGATCAGCGGCAGCTCGGCCCAGGCCGCCCCGCTGCGGCGGATCTCGCGCAGCAGCTCGAAGCCGTCCATCTCGGGCAGCATCACGTCGAGGATGGCAGCGTCGAAGCGCTCCTCGCGCAGGCGCGCCAGGCCCAGGCTTGGCCGCCCGGCCCAGACGAGCTCGAAATCGAAACGCTTCAGGTAGGTGGCCAGCGGCGGCGCCAGATGCGCGTCGTCGTCGATCAGCAGGATGCGGGGCATGGGGTCATCGTCGCACGGCCCGCTCGGGCCAGGGAAGAGGTTCAGTCACAGACAGCCTTCTGCGGCAGGGCGCCTCACGCGGCCAGCGCCGGGCCGCTCCCAAGCGGCCGCGCACCCTCTCGGAGGGTGGGCTGCGGTACCCCGCAGACCGGGTGTTCCATTTCTCCAGCGCCGGGCCGCTCCCAAGCGGCCGCGTACCCTCTCGGAGGGTGGGCTGCGGTACCCCGCAGACCGGGTGTACCCTTCACCATCGAATCTCTCGCCGCGCCCAGTGCCAGCCCACGGCATAGAGCATCGCGGCCAGGCCCATGGCCGAGGCCATCGCGGAGGAGAAGGTGCTCAGCTCGCCAGCCGGCAGGCGCTGTGCGGCCACGGCGAAGGCGCCGAGCAGCAACAGGGCGGACAAGGCCGTCAATGCACTGCTGGCGGCAGCCGGCAACTGCGGCGCCCACAGCGCCCACAGGCCCAGGCCGAGCAGCACCATCGTGCTGATCGCATGCCAGGCCACGAGGCTGCCTTCGGCTGCCGGCAGCGCCGCGTCCAGCAGCAAGGTGCTGGCACCGACCAGCGCGATGGCCAGCGTGATCATCGAGCGGCCGACCGGCCGGTGGGCCCACATGTCAGCCCCTCCAGCCACGGTGGTGACCGGCGCGCGCCATGAAGTCGCGCAGCTTCTGCTGCTGCTCGGGGCGCAGGCTGTCGTAGAAGGTCGAGGCCGCGGCGATCACGGACGGGCTGGCGTTGCGCAGACCTTCCGTCTTCTCCATCACCAGGGCCTGGGCCTTGGCAGCGTCGAAGCGATCGCCGGCGATCAAGGCCGCGAGTTGCTCACGCGGGCGGGCTGCACCTTCGGGCAGCATGGCCTTGCGCTGGGCCTGCAGGGTGTCCGCCAGCGCGACGAGGTGCTGGCGCTGGGTCGCGTCGAGCGCAAGCTCGCTGCTGGCGCGGTCGATGATCTTCTGGCGCCACTGGGCAGCATCGGCCTCGCTCATCGAGCCGCCGCCGTGCCAGCCGCAGCCCATGCGGTGCGAGTTGGCAAAGGCCATGCCACCGAAGGCCAGGCTGGCGCCCAGCGCCGCGATGAGGGTGTTCTTGATCCAGGTTCGCATGGTCGGCTCCTTCGTGGTGGGGTCAGGTGACGCCATCGTGCCGGCCGTGGTGCGGGGCGTCCTTTCGTCGCCGTATCGGCGTGTTTCGTTTTTTGTCAGAGGCTGATCAACCGAAGCAACCATGGAGGAACCAGCCTGGCTCACCGGCCGGCGGCGCCGGCCGCAGGCGGAAGACCCACAGCAGCGGCCCGCCCTCGGCCTGCGCGACGAAGTAATCGCGGCCTGCGCCGGGCCGCTCCCAAGCGGCCGTGCACCCTCGCGCAGGGTGGGCCGCGCTCCGCGGCCCGGGTGTCTCATGGTGCCGGCCAGTGCCGGGCTGCTCCCAGGCGGCGATGTCGCCTTCCGCAGGATGGCGCGCGCGCCCCCGCAGGCCGGCAGCTTCGTGCCCTTCGCTGGCCCGGCCCATGTCCCACCAGCCGCTTTCGATGCGCTCGGGGCCAGCCAGCAGGTGCAGCCGCCGCCCTTGCCACCAGGGGCCGCCATCGCGCTCGTGCAGCGGCTGCGGCGCGGGCAGCAGCCAGGCGGGCCGGGTCATGCGCGGCGCGGGTCCAGGCAGGGGCGCCGCTGCCGCCGGGCCGAAGGGCTGCAGCACCGTGGCCCGCTCGGGTCGGTGGTCGGCCTGGAGGGCTGGCCGCTGCACCGCGCCGGGGCCGAACCGGGCCTGCAGGCGCTCGACCAGGCGCGACAGGCCCTCGCGCTGCCCGGCCTGGCTGGGAAAGAGCTCGCCGTTCGGCGGCGGGCCCAGCACCGGCGTATCGCAGACCAGGCCGAGCGACAGCACCGGGGCCGCGAGTGGCTCGCGCGCCAGCCGCTCGCGCAGCACCGCCTGCAGGTGGCGCGCATCGCCGGTCGGCTCGCCGAGGGTGATCTCGAGCGTGCTCAGGTGCGCGCCCGCAGCACCCTGGCTGTTCTCGCGCAGCCGGCTTTCATGGTGCAGCACGAGCTGGAAGGACTGCACCCGTGCATGTCGCGCCTGGGCCCAGGCCAGCAGGCGCCCCAGCAGCACCGAGGCACCGCTCAGCAGCGCTTCGGCATCGTCGGCGCGCGCCCAGAGATCGACCTCGCTGTGGAATTCGAGTGGCGGCTCGATCGGCTGGCGCGGGTCGGGGGCCCGGCCCCAGGCCTGATCCAGCGCGGCCAGCATACCGACCCCGAAACGCCGCGCCAGGCCAGCCCGTGGCTGGCGCTGCAGATCGGCCAGGGTACGAAGCCCGATGGCCTCGAGTTGCGCGAGTACGGTGGCATCGTGCGCCAGCCAACTCGCCGGCAACTCGCCAAGGCGCCCGGGCAGCGCCTGCCAAGCGGGGTCGGGCGAGGTGGCGTCGGGCCCCGGCCGCAAGGGAGTGCGCGTGAGCAGTCCCGGGGGCTCCGGGTCATCGCGCCAGCGTGCCAGCAACTCGGCGGCCAGCGCGCTGGGCGCATGGCCACGCTGCACCCTGTACCCGAGCGACGCCAGGGTTCCGGCCAGGCGCCGCCACAGCCGAGCCACGCCACCGAAGCAGCGCAGGCTCGCTTGCAGCTCGATGACCACGGTGTCGGGTGGGGCCAGCACCACGGTCGGCGTATAGGCCAGCAGCGAATGCGCCACCCGCAGCAGCGCCTCGGCATCGCGCGTCTGGTCTGCTGCGCCCAGGTGCAGGTCGGCGGCCAGCGCCAACGCCGTGGCGCGCTTCATGCCCGGCACCACGCCGCGAGACTGCGCCGCCGCATTGGCCGCCACGATGCGGTGCTGGGCCACCAGCGCGACCGGGCCGGCGGCCTGGCACGGCGGCAGCAAGGCAGCCAGGGATTCCAGTGACAGCAATGGAAGGTGTACCGCAAGCCAGAGCATGGCCAAGCCCCATCGCCAGCTCAGAGCGGTGCGGCCGCGTTCTGCGCGCGCGTCGATGCCATGCCACCGGCGGCAGACCCCGCCGGCCCGGCGGGCCGCACCGGCGAGCGCGGCCGCTGCAAACCGACCTCGCCGGGCGGTGGGTCGGGCCGGTCGGGCGTTGAGCCGGCAGCCGTCGCCACCGGGGCCAGCTGCAGGGCCAGCGCCCGGGCCCGCGCACGGTCAGACAACACCGGCGCCAATGCCAGCTTCAATGGATGCGCGAGGCCCGGGCCGCGACGCTTGAACAGCCGGAGCGAGAGCTCGTCCGGCCCGGCCGCCTGCAAGGCCAGGCGCAGCGGTGCGGGGCTGGGCTGGCGGGCCGCCGCCGCCTCGCGCAGCAGGAAGGCAGGCCCTGTGTGCGCCTGGGCCGAGAGTTGCAGGCGGCGCAGCGCCTCGGCCCGCAACGAACGCCCCGGCCAAGCCAGCAGGGCGCCCAGCTGGCCGCTGCGCAGCGCCTGTTCGACGGCCCAGCAAAGCTCGGCCTCCGCTGCGGTGCCGGTTGCGCGCCCTGGCCTGCGTTTGGGCAACGCGACAGGCGGGCTGGCCTGCACGACGAGGCAGGCGCCCGGCGGGCAGCCCAGCTCCACGAGCGCTGCGGCATTCAGCGTGGCGGGCGGGTTGAAGAGCATCACACTGCGGCCTTGCCGCGCCAGCTCGGCCATCAGCGGGGCCAGGAGGCGAATCTCGCCCACCCCCGGTTGCACCATCAGCAACTCGGTCAGCACCCGAACCGGCCAGCCGCCGCCCGGCAGCTCGGCATCGAGCAAACCAAAGCCGCTGGGACACGTGGCCTCACGCCCCGCGAGGCCCCCTGAGCCGCCCGCCTGCGCCCGCCACAACGCCGGGTGCAGGCAGCTCGGGTCGGCCAGTTGCTGCGCGCGCGCGGCCGGTGGGACGCGAGCCGCAGAGCGACAGACGCCCACGGAGGAATCGACGGCATCGGCAACGGAACGGCGGAGAGGAAGCGACATGATACTGTTTATTTATACAGTATTCTGAGCTGTCGCGTCCATGGCGCTCAACCGCCGCCGGGCTCGGGCAAGATGCCGCCCGTGAACCCCGCCTCACCCTGCCCTTGCGGCCGCCTCGGCGCCCGCCGCCGGCCCCTCGCCTATGCCGACTGCTGCGGGCGATGGCATGCCGCCGACCTTCCAGGGACCGTGCCCGACGCTGAAACGCTGATGCGCTCGCGTTACACCGCCTATGTGCTCGGCCTGCGCGAATACCTGCTGGCCACCTGGCACGCCAGTACGCGCCCGCAGAAGATCGAGCCGGACGAGCCCGGCCTGCACTGGCTGGGTCTGGAGGTCCGCCGCCATCAGGCGCAAGACACCGACCACGCCCTCGTGGAGTTCGTCGCCCGCAGCAAGCTGGGCGGTCGCGCCCACCGCTTGCACGAAACCAGCCGCTTCGTGCGCGAGCCCGACGGCCGCTGGTATTACCTCGACGGCGCCTTCGAGCCCCGCCGCCCCTGACCACTCCATCCATCCCATCGCCCGATGCTGATCTTCGCCAACCCCAGGCATGCCTTGCATGCAGGCCGCCACGAGATGTTCCGAGGCCGACTCGTGCCCTGCCACGAAAGCCCAGACCGGCTCGACCATGTGCTGGCCGAACTCGGCCGCCGCCCGCTCGGCGAGGTGCGCCCGCCTTCCAGCGTGCCGCGCACCGTGCTGGAACGCATCCACCAGCCACGCTACCTCGACTTCCTCGAAAAGGCCTGGAGTGAATGGGTGGCGCTCGACCCCGCCAACGCCGAGATCGATGCCCTGCCCTCGACATGGCCGGTGCGCGGTTTCCGTCACGACCTGGAGCCCGCCAACTTCGCGGCCCGGATGGGTCTGTACTCCTACGACGCAGGCACGCCGCTCACCGCCGGCAGCTGGGCCGCCGCCGAGGCCGGGGCCGCCTGCGCGGTCGATGCGGCGCAAGCCGTCTGCCAGCCCGGCGGCCCGCGCGCGGCCGTGGCGCTGACCCGCCCGCCCGGCCACCACGCCGGAGCTGATTTCTTCGGTGGCTACTGCTTTCTCAACAACGCGGCACTGGCCGCCCAGGCCCTGCGTGACCAAGGTGCGGCCCGCGTGGCCGTGCTGGACGTGGACTACCACCACGGCAACGGCACCCAGAGCATCTTCTACGAGCGGGCGGACGTGCTGACCGTGTCCATCCACGGCGACCCGCGCACCGAGTACCCCTTCTACCTCGGCCACGCGGACGAGCGCGGGGAGGGTGGGGGCTTCGGCTTCAACCTGAACCTGCCCCTGCCGGCAGGGACCGGTTACAGCACCTGGCGCGTAGCCCTGGAGACAGGCCTGCAGGAGGTGAAGCGCTTCGGTGCCGACGCGCTGGTGGTGGCGCTCGGCGTCGACACTTATGAAGGCGACCCGATCTCGCGCTTCACGCTGGCCAGCGGCGACTACCCGGCGGTGGGCCGCGCCATTGCAGGTGCCGGCCTGCCCACTGTCTTCACGCTCGAAGGCGGCTATGCAGTGGCCGAGATGGGCGTGAACGTGGTCAACGTGCTGGAGGGCTTCGCCTCGTCGGCGCGCGCCTGAGCCCGCCCGGTATGCGCAGGAAACTCAGGCCACGAATTCCTGCCGCACCTTGGGCGACATCAGGCGTCGGATCACCCAGGTGAGCAGCACGCAAGCGACAAGCGTCACCACGCCCGACAACACCTGGGCCGTGGTGGCGAAGCCGCCGAACAGGCCTACCGCCGCGCGCGGCAGCGGCGTGTCGCGCAGCGTGGCGTCGACCAGCGACTGCACGAATTCGTGCTGCAGCCAGAGGCTCGCCAGGTTCGCGGCGATGGCCACACCCACCAGACCGATGAAGGCGCGACGCGCCCACTCCAACCGCATCAGCAGGCCGGCCGCCGCCACCAGCAGGGCCACCGAGATCAGCATCCCCGCACCCACGACCCACGGCAGGTAGCGCAGCATCAGGCCGCTGGCCGCGGACATGGGCTCGGCCTGCACGGCCGCGTCCAGCCCCGGCACCCAGGAGGCCAGCGACGCCTGCTGGATGACGCCGAAGGCGCAGGCGACGGCAGCCAGCACAATGGCGGCCCAGGCCGTGAGGGTGACGAAGAGCGAGCGGTATCCGAGGTAGTAGGTGATGGGCATGGCGGTCTCCGTGCGGGCGCATCTTGGCGCGTGCACATGTCTGCCATTTTTCGGCTCGCAACCAGCGGTGTCATTCCCTCGAAGGGGGGGTCTCCCTAGGACATAGGATGCACGGAGCGCCTACCGTCGCGCCCCGTCCACAAAGCACGTGACCAAGTCTTCCGGACTGCAACTGATCTACCGCGACGAGGACCTGCTCGTCGTCGACAAGCCGGCCGGCCTGCTGGTACACCGCACCGGCCTGGACGCCCACGAGACCGACACCGTGCTCGAACGCCTTCGCACGCAATTCGGCGAAGAAGCCAGCCTCGGCCTCGCACCCGCGCACCGGCTTGACAAGGGCACGTCGGGGCTGCTGGTGCTGGCCTGCCATGCGGATGCTGCGCGGGCGCTGGGCTTCGCTTTCGAGCAGGGCCAGGTGGCCAAGCGCTACCTGGCGCTGGTGCGCGGCTGGCCCGCCGAGCAGATCGACCTGGACCACCCGCTGGCGCGCGACCCCGAGCAGCCGAGCACCGGCCAGCCGCGTTTGCCGGCGCGGACACTCTTCAAGCGCATCGGCCAGGTCGAGTGGCCTTTCGCCGTCGACGCGCGGCACATGACCAGCCGCTATGCCCTCGTCGAAGCCCGGCCCCTGAGCGGCCGCCGGCACCAGATCCGCCGCCACCTCAAGCAGCTCGCCCACCCCATCGTCGGCGATGCCACGCACGGCAAGGGGCCGCACAACCGCGCGGTGGCGGCGTGGCTGGGTGTGACGCGGTTGTGGCTGCACGCCGAGTCGCTCACCCTCCCCCACCCCCGCGACGGCCGCCCGCTCGAGCTGCATGCCCCACCCGGGCCCGAGTGGGCGCTGCTGCGCTCGCGCGGGCCCTGGCTCGACGGCGCAGCTGGCGGCCCTCAACCGAAGCGCACGGTGTAGATCGGCGGCAGGTGCTGGCCGTCTTCGGCCACCACCAAGCCATGGCGGTAGACGAGGTCGTAGCAGTCGGCCTGCGGCAGGCCCTCGCGCAGCACCTCGAAGCTCTGGCCGCCGTCGCGGGTGCGCTGCACCGCGAGCGCACCATTCACCGGCACCCGCTGCTGGTCGGCCACACCGGGCACGAACCAGGCCGTGAGCGGGTCGACCGGGTGGGCAGCCACCGCGAAGCCGAAGTTCGACAACGGCGCAGCATGGATATCCCGCCAGTGCAGCGCGTTGTCGGTCGAGCGCCAGATGCCGTTGTGGTGCTGACACCAAAGCACGTCCGGCGCCGCGGCACAGCGGGCGATGCGGTGCGGGTCCTGGATGCGTGGGTCGTCCTGCCGCTCCGGCGGCATGTAAGCCGCACGCAGGCCCTCGGCGCGCAGGGTCCAGCCTTCACCGGCATCGGAGGTGTGCCAGATGCCGCCACAGCTCACACCCAGCAGCCACTCGTCGGCATTCGAAGGGTGCGGGCAGATCGAGTGGATGCCCGGCGTGTCGTAACCACCGCCAAACCACTCGGCGCGCTCGGGCCGGTCCCACAGCGGCCGGTTGAGCTGCCAGCTGTTGCCGAAGTCGTCTGACACGAACAGGCCACCCGGCAAGGTGCCGGCCAGCACCCGCTCGCCGGCACGCTCGAGCACCCAGGCCTGCAGCAGCGTCCAGGCCGGGCCTTCCGCCCCGTCGGGTTGCGGCGGGTAGGCTGGCGTGGTGGTCTCGGCCCAGGTGGCGCCGGCATCGTGGCTGGCGTGCAGCTTGACGCCGAAGTGGCCCAGGTTCAGCGCCGCCAGCATGCGCCCCCGGCCATCGGGTGGCAACACGCTGCTGACCGGCTCGCCGAGGAAGCTGACGCGCTCGATGCGCCAGTGCGCGCCGCTGCCGCGCCTCAGCTCGAACAGACCCTTGCGGGTGGCGACCCAGGCGCGGTCGTTGGCGAAGCTCATGCGTCATCCTCCGGAAAGGGCTTGCAGCACGTAGACGGCGCTGCCGGGTTGCAGGGGCTGGTCCAGGCGCACGCGGTCGCGGCAGCGCTCGCCGTCGATGAAGACCACCACATTGGCACGCAGACTGCCCTGATCGTCCAGTACATAGCCACGCAACTGCGGGTTGGTGGCGAAGGCATCTTCGAGGGCTGGACGCAGCGATCCGGCCCGGCTGTGCACTTCGGGTGTGACGATGAAGCGGTGCAGCTGAGGCGTGAATCGGATGGTCGGCATGGGGTCTGATCTTGCTTTTCGCAGCGGGCCTTCGCAAGCTGGAATCACCCACGCCGGCACGGACCGGGCGCGCCCGGGACAATGCCCGACCCCCCCTCACCGGCGCGTCCTTGGACGCGCCCTCCCGACCGATGCCCACCGGCCTGCTCGCTGCCGCCCTGTCCTACGCCCTCTGGGGCCTGTTCCCGC
This sequence comes from Pseudomonadota bacterium, assembly GCA_049322835.1. Classification (GTDB taxonomy): domain Bacteria; phylum Pseudomonadota; class Gammaproteobacteria; order Burkholderiales; family Burkholderiaceae_C; genus Ideonella. The sequence goes on from JBMOQN010000001.1 coordinate 173,892, forward strand.
TGTACTTCCGCCAGGTGGCGTCGGTGCCCTCGTTCGAGATCGTCCTGCACCGCTCGGTGTGGTCTCTGGCCTTCGTGCTGTTCATCCTGCTCGCCCAGCGCCGCTGGAACTGGGTTGGAGAGGTGACCAGGCAGCCGCGCACGCTCGGCATCTTCCTGGTCAGCGCCTTGCTTCTGTCGAGCAATTGGCTGATCTATGTCTGGGCGGTCAACAACGGCCGGGTGCTGGAAGCGAGCCTGGGTTATTTCATCAACCCGCTGGTGAACGTCGCACTCGGCGTGCTGTTCCTGAAAGAACGCCTGCGGCCGGCACAGAAAGGGGCATTGGCGGTGGCGGCACTCGGCGTGGGCTGGCTGACCTGGACAGCTGGGGTGCCGCCCTGGATCGCGCTCGCGCTGGCGCTCAGCTTCGGCCTCTATGGCCTGTTGCGCAAGACCGCGCCACTCGGTGCGCTGGAGGGCCTGGCCCTCGAAACCGCGCTCCTCGCCCCGCTGGCCGTTCCGGCACTGCTGTGGTTGAGCCTGCACGGCGGCAGCCTGGCCACCGCCGACGCCCCCACCTGGGCCTGGCTGCTCTTCGCCGGGCCGCTCACCGCTGTGCCGCTGCTTCTCTTCGCCCACGGTGCGCGCAGGGTGACCATGGCCACACTGGGCCTGCTGCAGTACCTGGCGCCCACGATCCAGTTCCTGCTGGCCGTGTGGCTGTTCCACGAGCCGCTGCGGCCCGAGCGCCTGGCGGGCTTCGTGCTGATCTGGGTCGCGCTCGCCATCTACAGCGCCGAGTCGCTGTGGCGGCTGCGCCGGGGCAGCACCGCGCCCGCCTGATGCGGCGTGGCCTCAGGGCAGGTCTTCGTGCAGGCAGAGGATGTTGCCTTCGGAGTCTTCGAACCAGGCCGCCTTCTCCGAGCCGAGCACGCAGACGTGGTCCACCGTCTTCAGCCCCGGCAGGTCATAGTCGGCGAAGATGACGCCGCGCCCCTGCAGCTCGGCCACGGCGCGGCCGATGTCGGCCACGCGGAAACTCACGGCCGTGTGCGTCGCCTGGGTGCCTTCCGGCTTGGGGAACAGCGCCAGCTCGGTGCCGCCGCAGCGGTAGATGAACTTGCCGTCCGGTTTCGCGCCCAGCGGCGTGAGGCCCAGGCCAGACTCGTAGAAGGCGCGCGCCCGCGCCAGGTCCTTCACGGGCAGCATGCAGGTCACCGGGCTGTCATCGAGCATGGACATGGTCGGCTCCCCGGCGCACATTGCGCCTGATGGCGTTTTACGCCAGGCTGCCCGGCCCGTAAATCGGCGGCGGCCCGAGCCCCTCAGCGCAAGCCCAGCAATCGAAGCGCCAGGTCATGCAGCCGGCCGGCGGGATCGGCCAGGTTGTGCAGCACGTTGAAGTGATGGTGAGCGACAAGGGTCTCGCACACCGGCACGGCGGTCGGGCCCCATTGGTCACGGATCATCTGGTTCTGGCGCAGGAATTCTTCGCTTTCATCACCGCCGACCACGGCATACAAGGGCCGGCGGGGGCGTGGAAAGAAGGCAGGGGAAAGCCGCCGAACGCTGGCCGGCGTGAGCTGCAGATCGCCGGCGAGGAACGGCGTCAGACGGACGGGTTCCAGGTCATACAAGCCAGAGATGGAAAGCGCCCCTTGAAGCGGCAGCAAGGGCATTTCCAGGTCGACCTCCTTCCAGCGACACGACAGCAGCATCGCGGCCAGGTGCCCTCCCGCCGAATGGCCCGCCAGCGCGATGCGCTGCGGGTCTGCGCCGAACTCCGGCGCGTGTCGCCAGGCCCAGGCCACCACCCGCGTCAGCTGCAGGGCGATCTGTTCGATCCCGACGGCCGGGCACAGGCTGTAGTTGGGCACCACCACAGCTGCTCCGTCGGCCACGAAGGACGGAGCAATGAACGAATGATCGGACTTGTCGAGAGACCGCCAGTAGCCGCCGTGGATGAACACGAGCAGCGGCGCGCCGGCTGACGCCGCAGGAAAGAGGTCGAGACGCTCGGCCGGCTGCTTGCCATAGGCCACGTCCAGCTCACAACGAGCCTGCTCACGCACCAGTTGCGAGGCCTGGCGCCAGCGCTCGAAGAGCTTGGCATGCTCCGGCACGCGAGCACGGTTGTCGTACTGCGCGTCCAGCCACTGCGGGTCGAGTCGGGTCATCCCTCACGCTCCTTTGCCGAGCTCTTGCGGCGCACCTGGCCTGGCTCTTGCTGAGCCCACCCCCAGGCGGCGCGCGATTTTGTGCGCTCAGCGCTCACGAAGGGAAGCCAGGATCTTGCTGCTAGAATCTTTTGGTTATGGGGACGTAGCTCAGCTGGGAGAGCGTCGCGTTCGCAATGCGAAGGTCGGGAGTTCGATCCTCCTCGTCTCCACCAAGTTGCCGGCAGAAGGTCGAAACCACATGGTTTCGGCCTTTTTCGTTTCAGGGCGCATGTAACCGGCTTGTACCTCAGCCTCCTCGGCCGGGGCTTTGGCAGGCAAAGGCTCGGTGGGGCTCGGCCCCCGACCATGCAACACTCGGCCGCAGCGCCGAACAGGAAAATTCCGTTCGGTGAACATCCGGTTTCAGGAGTGAATCATTAGGGTGAAGCCTATATCGTTCGAGATTAACTCCACGCTATAGTCTTTGATCCGGCAGCCCATCGAGGCTGCTTGTTGATGACGAAAACAGCGCCTGATGTCGGCGACTGGAGGAACTGAGTGGACTACGCAGAAGCGCAGCGCAATCCCGGCAAGCCCGTCGGATTGATCGTTGTCATCGTGCTGCACGTGCTGATGGGCTGGCTCCTGGTCAGCGGTCTCGCGAAACGAGTGGTCGAGGTGGCCCTCAAGCCCGTCGAGACCAAGCTGATCGAGGAGATCAAGCCCCCGCCGCCGCCGCCGCCGGAGAACCTGCCTCCGCCGCCGAAGAACATGCCGCCGCCGCCGTCGTTCGTGCCGCCGCCCGAGGTGAACGTCACGCCGCCGCCGACGCCGGCGCCGACCATCACGACGACCACGGTTGCACCCCCGCCGCAGGCACCGGCACCGGTCATCGCAGCCCCGCCCGCGCCCCCAGCCCCGGCTCGCTCGCTCGCCTCCGCCGCGCGCATCGATTTCAGCAACTGCGAGAAGCCCGAGTACCCGCCCAAGGCACGCCAGGCCGAAGCGACCGGCGTCACCCGCATCCGCTTCAGCATCGATGAAAGCGGCAATGTGGTGAAGGCGGAGATCACCGGTTCCTCCGGCTCTTCGCGCGAGCACCGCATGCTCGACAAACAGGCCGTCGAAGCACTGAGCGCCTGCCGCTTCAGGCCCGGCACCGACGAGACCGGCAAGCCCGTGGGCGCCTTCTCGAACGTCGAATACGTCTGGAAGCTCGACTGACGGCACTCGCCTTCGGCCGCTTCCGCCAAGTCACCTTCTTCAACAACAGGCGCAGCTCACCCCTTCCCCACAGCGCTGCGCTGTCGTCCCTTGCCCCCTGGAGGAACCATGTCCTTGCTGAAACTCGTGCGCGCCCCCTTCCTGGCCGCCTGCATCGCCCTGATGGGTGCCGTTGCCATCACCCCGGTGGATGCCCTCGCGCAGGATGGCGCCGCTTCGGCCCCGGCCGCCGAGCCCGCGCCTGCCGCCGCACCGACCGATGCCGCCCCTCCTGCAGGCGCGATCCAGCCCGAGGTCAAGAAGGAAGAAATCGACAACCCCTACGGCCTGAAGGCCCTGTGGGAGCACGGCGGCTGGGTCGATCGCATCACGCTCGTCATCATGGCCATCATGTCGATCGGCAGCTGGTACATCATCTTCACGAAGCTGTGGGAACAGCACAAGCTGATGAAGAGCGCCAAGGCCGCTTCTGACTCCTTCTGGACCGCCGGCTCGGTCAAGAAGGGCACCGAGACGCTGGAAGAAGCCAGCGCCTTCCGCTACATGGCCGAACAAGGCCTGAAGGCAGCCGATCACCACGAAGGCACGCTGACCGAACAGATCGATCGCCACACCTGGATCGGCATGAGCGTGCAGCGCTCGGTCGAGAACATCAACAGCCGCCTGCAGGACGGCCTCGCGTTCCTGGCGACTGTCGGCTCGACCTCCCCGTTCGTGGGCCTGTTCGGTACCGTCTGGGGCATCTACAACGCCCTGACCGCCATCGGCATCTCTGGCCAGGCCTCGATCGACAAGGTGGCCGGCCCCGTCGGCGCCGCGCTGATCATGACCGCCGTCGGTCTGGCCGTCGCGGTGCCCGCGGTGATGGGCTACAACTGGCTGGTCCGCCGCAACAAGGTGGCCATGGAGCGTGTGCGCGCCTTCTCGGGCGACCTGCACAACGTGCTGCTGGCGGGCAAGCGCTGAGGTCTCATCCGGGCGCCGGCCGGCCAAAGGCCGGCCCCCCTGATCGAGAGAGACCGCCCAGCGAACGAGCGAAGGAAAAGCCATGGCCATGAGCGTTGGCTCGCCGGACGACGGCGAAGAGCAGATGAACTCCTCCATCAACACCACGCCCCTGGTGGACGTGATGTTGGTGCTGCTGATCATCTTCCTGATCACGGTGCCCGTGGTCACCCAGTCGGTGCAGCTCACCCTGCCCAAGGAAATCAACGTCCCCACGCAGACCAAGCCGGAGAACATCCTGCTGGCCGTGTCCAAGGACGGCGACGTCTACTGGAACACCAAGCGGATGCCCGACCAGGAAGCCCTGGTGGAAGCCCTGAAGAAGGAGTCCATCAAGGAGCCGCAGCCGGAAGTGCACATCCGTGGTGACGAAGGCGTGCGCTACGAAGCGGTCGGCAAGTTGATCGTCGCCTGCCAGCGCGCCGGCATCGCGAAGGTCGGCTTCATCACCGAGCCGCCGGCGAAGAACTGAGAAAGGACAGCAACCATGGGAATGAGCGTAGGCTCCTCCAGCGGTGAAGACGAGGTGATGGTGGAAATGAACACCACACCGCTGATCGACGTGATGCTGGTGCTGCTGATCATGTTCATCATCACCATTCCCGTGCAGACGCATGCGGTGAAGATGAACATGCCGGTGAATTCGCAGAACACCCCGCCGCCGAAGCCGCCCGAGATCATCCGCATCGACGTGGACTTCGACGGCACCATCGGTTGGAACGGCGAGCTGGTGCCCGACCGGGCCGACCTGCAAGCCAGGCTGTACCGCACGGCCCAGTTGCCCGATCAACCCGAGGTGCATTTGCGGCCGAACAAGCTCGTCACCTACAAGTACGTGGCGATGGTGATGGCCGAGGCTCAGCGCCTGGGTGTTACCAAGATTGGTATCGTTGGCAACGAACAGTTCATGAACTAAATCGAAGCCTCGGAATCCTTTCGGGGATCGGCCGTCAGCGGTTCGGTCCCCGTTTTCGTTTCACAGGCCACGAGCCTTCAACCGGAACCCATGCCCATGAACTCCCTGCGCGCCCTGACCCTGGCCCTGGCGGCCGCCGGCTGCATGACCGTCGCCCAGGCACAGAATATTCGCCCTGAGGTGGGCAAGCCCCTGCAGCAGGCCAGCGAACTGCTCAAGGCCGGCAAGGCCAGGGAAGCGCTGGCAAAGGTCCGCGAGGCCGACGCCGTCGGCGGCAAGTCCGCCAACGAGCAGTTCATGATCGACCGCATGCGAGGCTCTGCCGCCCAGCGCGCGGGAGACAACGGCACGGCCATCCAGGCGTTCGAGGCGGTCTTCAATTCGGGCAAGCTGGGCGGTGGCGAGCAAGCCCAGATCGCTGAATCGCTGGCTTTTGCCTATTCGCAGCAGCGCGACAACGCCAAAGCCATGCAGTGGGCCAACCGCGCCCAGCAACTTGGCGCCACCAGCGCGCAGCTCAAGCAACTGCAGAGCTACCTCCAGGCACAGAGCGGCGACTACGGGGCCGTGGCCAAGGAGGCCGCCGCCGCGGTGTCCGGGGCTGAACAGGCGGGCCGTCGCCCGGACGAAGGTGACCTGCTCCGCCTGGCGGATGCCCAGCAGCGCCTGAACAACCCGGCCGCCCAGACGGCCACGCTCGAGAAGCTGGTGGCGTACTACCCGAAGAAGGAATATTGGAGCGCCCTGCTGGGCCGGCTGCCCCGCAAACCCGGCTTCGCCGACCGCTTCGCGCTCGATGTGCTGCGCCTGAAGCTGGCCACTGGCAACCTGGCCAAGACCGAAGAGTTCATGGAAATGGCGCAGTTGTCGCTGCAAAGCGGCTACCCAGCCGAGGCCAAGCTAGTGGTCGACAAGGGCTTTGCTGCGGGAGCGCTCGGCACCGGCGCCGAGGCCGGACGCCATCAGCGTCTGCGTGATCTGGCCAACAAGCAGGACGCCGAAGTTCGTGCCAATCTCGAGCGCGAGACAGCCGCCGCGCTTGCTGCCAAGGACGGCAATGACCTGATCCAGCTCGGCACGGTGCTCGCGAGCCTGGGTCAGGCCGAACAAGGCGCCTCGATGATCCAGCAGGGCATCACCAAGGGCGGCCTGAAGCGCCCCGAGGACGCCAAGCTGCGCCTGGGCCAGGCGATGGCCCAGGCCGGCAAGTCACGCAGCAAGGCCCAGCAGACGCTGCGCAGCGTGCAGGGCAACGATGGCGCGGCCGACCTCGGTCGCCTCTACGCCATCCTGGCCGGCCAGTAAGCCCCCCGAGCGAGGCAACGATGACCCCCATGTCCGCATCGTTGCCCGTCTTCCTGCACGCGGCCGGTCATGGCGTGCATGTGATCGACACGGGCTTCCATCGCCCGTGCTTCGACGCGGCTTACCTGATCGTCGACAGCGGCAGAGCCGCCTTCATCGACACGGGTACGCGGCACGCGGTGCCGCGCCTGCTCGGCGCGCTGGAAGCGCTGGGCCTGCCGGTCGACACGGTCGACTGGGTCATCCCGACCCATGTGCACCTGGACCACGCCGGGGGTGTCGGCACGCTGATGGCGGCGCTTCCGAAGGCGCGGTTGCTGGTCCACCCGCGCGGTGCCCGCCACATGATCGACCCGAGCGCCCTTTACCAGGGTGCACTGGCCGTTTACGGCCAGGAGGAGATGGACCGCTCGTACGGCCAACTGGTTGGTGTGGACGCTGCACGGGTCCAGACCAGCGAAGACGGTATGCGCGTGCCGCTGGGCGGTCGCGTCCTGGAGCTCATCGACACCCCCGGGCACGCCCTGCACCACCACTGCATCTGGGATCCCGTTTCATGCGGCTGGTTCACCGGTGACACCTTCGGCCTGAGCTACCGTGAGCTGGACGTGGACGGGCGACCCTGGATCTTCCCGACCTCCACCCCAGTGCAGTTCCAGCCGGACGCCCTGCGCCAGTCGGTGGAACGCTTGCTCGCGCGTCAGCCCGAGCGCGTCTACCTCACGCACTTCGGCTGCCTGGGCGACGTGGCCGCGCTCGGGGCGCAACAGCTGGAGCTGCTGGATGAAGTCGTCACGCTCGGGCAAGCGCTGCGACACCACGCAGATCGCCACCGGGCACTGTGCGAAGGCCTGCGCGACATCTACCACCGCAGCCTGCGCCGACACGGCAACAGCCTGTCCGGCGAGGCGATCGACGCCGCATTGGCGCTGGACATCGAGCTGAACGCGCAGGGCATGGCCGTCTGGCTGGACCGCCCGGCACGCGGCTAGGCTTTCGCCTCCAGGGGGCCCCTAGTCTGCGCCCCTCGGTCCGTGGCGCCGGCCGCTACACTCGTCCTCCCCTCGACCGCCCAGCCCCTCCACCGCGGGCCCCCGCGCCATGACCGATGCACCTCGCCCTCGCCCGAATTTCGGCCTCGCCGACCGCGTGATCGTGGTCACCGGCGGGGGCCAGGGCATCGGCGCGGCCTGTGCCGAGCGCTTCGCGGCCGAAGGCGCGCGTGTCGCGCTCTGGGACGTGAACCATGCCGCTGCGCAGACCCTGGCCCAGCGGTTGCGCGAAAGCGGCGCACTGGCCGAGGCGATGCCCTGCAACGTGTCACGCAGAAGCGACGTGCAGGCGGCCCTGGCAGCCACCGTGCTGTCGTTCGGCCGCGTCGACGGGCTCGTCAACAACGCCGGCATCTTCCGTGCCGCCGATTTCCTCGAGGTCACCGAGGAAGACTGGGACGCGGTCATCAGCGTCAACCTCAAGGGCGCCTTCCTGGTCGGCCAGGCCGTCGCGCAGCAGATGGTGCGCCAGGGCAGTGGCGGATCCATCGTCAACATGTCGTCGGTCAACGGCTCGTTGGCGATTGCCAGCATCGCCAGCTACAACGCCAGCAAAGGCGGCATCAACCAGTTGACCCGCGCCATGGCCCTCGCACTGGCCGACCACCAGATCCGCGTCAACGCCGCCGCCCCCGGCACCATCGCCACCGAGTTGGCGCGCGAGGCAGTGCTGACCAGTGAAGAGGCTCGCCTGCGCATCCTGGGCCGCACGCCGATGAAGCGCCTGGGCGAGCCAGACGAAGTCGCCGACGTGGTGGGCTTCCTGCTCAGCGACGCCGCCCGCTACATGACGGGCGAGATCGTCCACGTCGATGGCGGGCGCATGGCCCTGAACTACACCGTGCCGGTCTGAACCCCCTGAGCGTGGGGCTTACCCGCGCAGCGCCGCCGCCTCGGCGGCGAGTCGGGTGATGCGCGCCCAGTCACCTGCCTGGACAGCATCACCCGGCGTGAGCCACGAGCCACCACACACCTTGACGTTCGACAGCGCCAGGAACTCCGGCGCCGTCTGCAAGGTGATGCCGCCGGTCGGGCAGAACATCACGTCCGGGAACGGGCCGGCCAAAGCCTTGAGCAGCGGAATGCCGCCGGCGGCGGTGGCCGGAAAGAACTTCAGGAACGACAAGCCGTCGGCCTGCGCGGCCATCACCTCGCTCGCGGTCGCCACACCGGGCAGCAACGCGAGCCCCACCTCTCGGCAAGCCCCCCCCACCTCGGCGGTGTAGCCGGGGCTCACGCCAAAGACGGCACCGGCCCGGCGCGCCGCGCGCGCGTCGGCAGCACTGCGGATCGTGCCGGCACCGACGATCGCCTCGGGCACCTCGCGCGCCATGGCCTCGATCGCCCGTAGCGCCACCGGCGTGCGCAGGGTGACCTCGAGCACCTTCACCCCGCCCTCGACCAGCGCCCGCGCCAAGGGCACGGCGTCCTCGAGCCGATCAATGACGATGACCGGAATCACCGGCCCGTGGGATGCGAGTTCAAGCGTGTTCATGGCGTGTCGAAGTCGTGAAAGTGGAAGCGTTGTCAGAGCCACGTGCAGGCGCCCTCTTCGGCGCTGTTGACGTTGCGGCGCATGCCGGCGAAGAGCTCCCGCCCCAGGCCGTGGTCATGCTCGATGGCCATCGCGTCGCTCCGGGTCGCCAGCTCACGCGCTGACCACTCGGCCTCGGGCACCAGCGCCGTCAACGTGCCTGCCACTGCATCGAGGCGGATCAGATCGCCGTCGCGCACTTTGGCCAGCGGCCCACCGGCCAGCGCTTCAGGGCTCACGTGGATCGCAGCCGGCACCTTGCCCGACGCGCCACTCATGCGGCCGTCGGTGACCAATGCCACCCGATAACCCTTGCCCTGCAGAACGGCCAGCGGCGGCGTCAGCTTGTGCAGCTCAGGCATGCCGTTGGCGTGCGGCCCCTGGAAACGCACCACGACCACCACGTCACGGTCCAGCTCGCCCGCCTTGAAGGCCACATGCAGTTCTTCCTGGCTGTCGAAGACGCATGCCGGGGCCTCGATGACATGGCGGTCCTCCGGCACGGCGGACACCTTGATCACGGCGCGACCCAGGTTGCCCTGCAGCAGCGCCAGCCCACCGGTCGGCGAGAACGGCTCGCTGGCACGCCGCAGCACCCCGGCATCACCACTCTCGGGGGGCAGAGCCGCCCAGTGCACGCGCCCCTCGCCCAGGTGCGGCAGCTCGGCATACCGCGCCATGCCACCATCGGCCACCGCACCCGCATCGGCATGCATCAGCCCCGCCGCCATCAGCTCGCGCAGCACGAAGCCGGGGCCGCCCGCCGCCTGGAACTGGTTCACGTCGGCGCTGCCGTTCGGGTAGACGCGCGCCAGCAGCGGCACCACCGAAGACAGCTCGGAAAAATCGTTCCAGTCGATCAGGATGCCGGCGGCGCGCGCCACGGCGACCCAGTGGATCAGGTGGTTGGTCGAGCCGCCGGTGGCGAGCAGCGCGGCCATCGCGTTGACGATGCTGCGTTCGTCGACCAGGCGGCCGATCGGCAGGTCGCGCTGGCCGGCCCGCAGGCTCAGCACCGTGGACACTGCCTCGTCGGTCAACGCCTGGCGCAAGGGGTCGTGCGGGTGGACGAAGGCCGCGCCCGGCACATGCAGCCCCATGGCCTCCAGCAGCATCTGGTTGGAGTTCGCCGTGCCGTAGAACGTGCAGGTGCCTGCCGAGTGGTAGGCCGCCTGTTCGGCCTGCAGCAGTTCGCCGCGGCCGACCAGGCCCTGCGCGGCCTGCTCGCGCACCTTGGCCTTTTCGCTGTTCGACAAGCCCGAGCCCATCGGCCCCGCCGGCACGAACACGCACGGCAGGTGCCCGAAGTGCAGCGCGCCGATCAGAAGGCCGGGCACGATCTTGTCGCAGATGCCCAGCAGCAGCGCGGCATCGAAAACGTCGTGCGAAAGCGCGACTGCCGTGCCCATGGCGATCGTGTCGCGCGAGAACAGGCTCAGCTCCATGCCGGCATAGCCCTGGGTCACGCCATCGCACATCGCTGGCACACCACCTGCCACCTGGGCCGTGGCGCCCAGCCGCTGCGCCGTAGCGCGGATCTGAGCGGGGTAGCCCTCGTAGGGCTGGTGGGCCGACAGCATGTCGTTGTACGAGGTGACGATGCCGATGTGCGGCGCCTTCTCGGCGACGATGCGCAGCTTGTCTTCCCCCGGCATGGCCGCGAAGGCGTGGGCCACGTTGGCGCAGCCCATGCGGTCGGCACCGCGCGGCCGCTGGCGCAGGGCATCGACCCGCCTCAGGTAGGCAGTGCGCAAGGGGGCGCTTCGCTCGCGGATGCGGGCGGTGACCTGATGCAGAACCGGGTGCAGGGAGCTTGTCGTCATGAGGTGCGGGCGTCGAGGCTGGCTTCGCGTTGTAACTCGTTTTTTGATTATCAAGTAACTTGGTTACATCGTCAAACCATCCCACATGTCCCCGCTGCCTGCGCTAGATTGGCGCCATGGGCCTTGAGGATCACACCGCCATCACCCTGCGCGACCCGGCGCCGATGTTGCTTCGAACGCTCCAGGAATGGGGCGGCGACCGCCCGCTGTGGATCTTCGGCTATGGGTCGCTGCTGTGGCGGCGCGAATTCGAGACGGATGCCGAAGCGCCGGCTCAGGTTCATGGCTGGCATCGGGCGTTCCGCATGCGCTCACGGGTGAACCGCGGTTCGCCTGAGCAACCTGGGCTGGTGTTTGCGCTGATGGCCGGGGGCTCGTGCCATGGCGCGGTGTTCCGGGTGCCTGCGGCGCGGGCGGAGTCGGAGCTGAGGCAGCTGTGGCTGCGCGAAATGCCCACCGGGGTGTACGACCCGCGCTGGCTCGCCTGCCGCACACCCCGCGGCATGGTCAACGCCTTGGCGTTCACCCTGCACCGAGGCAGCCCCAGCCACACCGGCCACCTGGGCGATGCCCAGATGCGCCATGTCCTCGCGCATGCGCGAGGCCGCTATGGCACGACGCTCGACTACCTGCGCGAAACCGCGCTGGAGCTGCGCCGGCGCGGCATCCAGGACCGTGAAGTGGAGCGCCTGATGCGCCTTGCCGGCGACTGATGCGCCGGTGCGCGCGCTCAGCGAGCCGCCGGCGTGGTGCTTTCGCCGGCGAAGCGGGCGCGCAGCATGGTCAGGTCGGCCTCGGTGTCCACGTCGAGCAGCACACCCGGGTCGTCGACCTCGATCGCCTGCCCCGGGAAGCGCGCGAGCACACGCCGCGCGCCCTCCTCGCCGCTCAGGCGCACCAGCTCGCTGAACAGCTCGGCACCGAAAGCCACCGGATGCCCACGCCGGCCCTGGTATTGGGCATAGGCCACAGGGTGCGGCCCCAGCCCGGCGGCCACCGCAGCAAGCGTGGCGGGGCGAACCAGCGGCATGTCGGCCGGCAGGATCAGCCAGCCACCAGCCCCCGGTCGCGCCGAAACGCCGGCCGCGATCGAGTCACCCATGCCGCCAGGGGCAATGCCCGCGGCGTCACCGATCACGACGATATCGCGCTTGGCCAATATGCCTGCCGCCTGGTCGACCAGCCGCGAGGTCGTCACCACGATCACCGGCAGGCCGCTGGCGAGCGCATTGCGCAGCGTATGGCACAGCACGCTCTCGTCGCCCAAGGGCTCTGCCAGCTTGTGGCGTGCGCCGGTGTAGCGGCTGCCCCGCCCGGCCCCCAGCACGATGATCGTCGGTGGCGTTTTCATGTCCGGCCCGTCCCTCGAGGCCCTAGCAGGCCTCGCCCCAATCCGAGTTGTTGTGATGATGTGGCTAGGATGGGAGCGTTGCCCTCGAGGTTCCAGTGGGACGATCACCTAAGGCCAACCCCCTACACTCGCCGCATGGACGAACTGGCCGCACTGCGCAAGAGTTATGAACGCGCCGAACTCGACGAGTCGGCCTCGGCCGCCGAGCCCTGGCTGCAGTTTTCCACCTGGCTGGACGAAGCGATCCGCGCGCAGCTGCCCGAGCCGAATGCGATGACTTTGGCCACGGTGGGTGACGACGGCCGCCCCTCCACCCGCATCGTGCTGATCAAGGGCTTCGATGCGCGCGGTGTCGTCTGGTACACCAACTACGACAGCCGCAAAGGGCGCGAACTCGCGCGCAACCCTCAGGCTGCCCTGCAGTTCCACTGGGTCGAGCTGGAGCGCGTGGTGCGCATCGAAGGCCGTGTCGAGAAGGTCGGCGGCGAGGAGTCGGACGCCTACTACCGCTCGCGCCCGCTGGACTCTCGCCTGGGGGCGTGGGCGTCACCGCAGAGCCAGGTGATCTCGTCGCGCGCGATGCTGGTGGCCGCGGCTGCCAAGGCCGCCGCCCTGCATGGCCTGAACCCACCGCGCCCGCCGCATTGGGGCGGCTACCGCCTTTTGCCGGACACCTGGGAATTCTGGCAAGGACGCAAATCCCGCCTGCACGACCGGCTGCGCTATCGGCTCGCCGACGGTACCTGGGTGCGCGAGCGGCTCGCCCCCTGAACCGGCTCAGGCCCGGCCGAGGCGCCGGGCCAGCGCTTCGATGTCGGCCAGGAACTGCTGCAGGTTCAGTGGCTTGGTCCAGTACTCGTTGAAGCCGGCCGACAGGGCTTGGGACACGTCCTCGCGCATGGCGTTGGCCGACAGTGCGACGAAGCGACAGGCCGCCAGCGACGGCTCGGTGCACAGGCGCCGCATCACGTCGATGCCGCTCATGTCGGGCAACTGCAGGTCCAGCAAGATGAGGTCGGGCGCGGGCCCGGTGGTGGCGCGTGCGATGCCGCTGGCGCCGTCGGGTGCGGTGTCGAGCAGTGTGCCCGGGCGCAGGCCCAGCATCTCTCTGACCAGCATTTCGTTCACCGGGTTGTCTTCGATGTAGAGCACACGCAGCGGCGCCGCGGAGGGCTCTGGCGCGGCCGCGGAGTGGGTCTCGGGCGCGGCGGGCGGTGCAGCAGGCGCCGCGGCGTCCGCCACGCGCAAGCGCACGACGAAGTTGCTGCCCTGCCCCGGCACGCTGTCGACGGAGAGCTCGCCGCCCATGTCCTGCACCAATTGCCGCACGATGCTCAGGCCGATGCCGGTACCGGGGATGCCGTCGCGCTCGGCACCCAGGCGGTTGAAGGGCTCGAACAGGCGCTGCAGTTGAGCCGGCAGGAGGCCGCGGCCGTTGTCGCGCACCCTGAGCACCCAGCCCGGCTCGCCGTCAGGCGGCGCCGGCTGCACCGACAGCCAGACCCGGCCACCGGGCTGGTTGTACTTGATGGCGTTGGTCAGCAGGTTGGTCAGCACCTGCCCGAGCCGGCGCCGGTCCGCCAGCACCAGGGCCGCACCGGCCACGGGGTCGACCTGCAGCGCGACCCCAGCCTCGGCGGCGAGCGACGCGACCCAAGGCACGGTGTCCTGCAGCACCTCGGCCAGGGCCACCGGCTGCAGCTCGAGTGCGCGGCCGCCCTGGTCGGCGCGTGAGAGCTCCAGCAAGTCGTCGATCAGGCCGAGCAGGTGCGCGCCCGCAGACCGGATGCGGCCCAGCCGTTCGGCCTGAGCTGGCGTCAGCGGCGCCTGGTCGTCGTGCGCCATCAGGTCGGCAAAGCCCAGAACGGCGTTCATCGGGGTGCGCAGCTCGTGGCTCACCCGCGCCATCAGCGCCGACTTCGCGGCATTGGCCTGCTGCGCCCGGTCACGCTCGCGCGCCAGCTCGTCGACACGACGTCGCTCGGTGACGTCGACGTCGACCCCTGCCATGGCCACGGCCTGGCCCGAGGCATCACGCACCGCGCGGCCCGTGGAGGAGAGCCAGCGCCGTGTGCCGTCGGGCCACACCACCTCGGACTCGTGGTGGAAGCGCTCGCCGTCCTGCAGGGCCAGGCGCAGCCGTTCCAACGATTCAGCCTGTGCCTCCACCGAAGTGGTGGCGGCCAACAGCTCGTGCAGGGGGCGCGGGTCGTCCACGCTCAGCCCATGCAGGCGGTACATGGTCGGGCTCCAGTAGGTCGGCCGCCCGTCCGGCAGTCGCCGCTCCCACACCCCGATGCCGGCGGACTCGATGGCGAAGCGGTCGCGCTGGCGCTCCAGCTCGGCGCGCTGCTCGGCGCGGCGGCGCTCGGTGATGTCGACATGGATGCCGAGCGAGACATGGTGGCCGTCGCGCAGCAGCCGCCGCGTCCAGGACTGGATCCAGCGTTCGCTGCCATCCGGCGCCAGCGTGCGAAACACCACGTCGGAGGCGGGGTTCCATTCCGACCGGTGAACTTCCTGCCGCGCGGACAACCAGCCGCGATCTCCGGGATGCACATGGCGCTGGATCCACTCCTCCAGGCTCGGCGGGCCTTCGTCCGGCCGGCGGTGGTGCATGCGGTACATCTGCTCGTCCCACTCGAACAAGCCCGCCTCGATGTCGCGCCACCAGAAGCCGACGCCCACCGTCTCGGCCACCATCTGCATCCGCTCGAGCAGCGACAACGAACGCTGTCGCTCGCGGACCAGCTCGCTCACGTCGATCGACATGCCACGCAGCCCGACCACCCGGCCGCGGTCGTCGCAGACACGGTGGCGCCGCGTCAGCAGGTGCTTGTACTGCCCACCCGCGTCGCGGTAACGGGCCACGGCGTCCACCAAGCGGTCGGAGTGGCGTGCCTCTTCCGCGGCCCGCTCGATCAGCGCGAGGTCTTCGGGGTGGATGCTTGCGCGCACCGAGGCCAGCGGCACCCCTTCGACCGACCGGTCGAGCCCCAGGATGAGGAAGCCCCGCTGGTTGTAGTGGATGCGCTGGGTCGCCAGGTCCAGGTACCACAGCGATACCCCCGCCATGGCCAGGGCCTGCCCGATGTCGCTCTCGCTTTCCCACCAAGCGCGATCGGCGCTGACCGCTTCGCTGTCGTCCACCACCACGCGCCAGGGCTGCGCTGCATTCACGGCGTTTTCGGAGGCGACATCCCGGAGCAACTGCACATGGCGCACATCGCCGTTGCGGCACACCAACCGGCACCGCAGCGCGGCAACGGCGTCAGCGCCGGTGGTGGCGGCGGCCGTTCTTACCCGTCCGGCATCGCGCGGGTGCACCTGTTCGAGCAAGCCGCCCGGCGGCACGCCCGCAGTGGCGTCCAGGCCGAGCAAGTCGAACAGCCCCTGGTCCCAGCGCTCGGCTCCGTCCGCCCCGGCCCAGGCGCGGCCCACGCGGCCGGCCGCGCACAGCAGCGCGAGCGCGTCGGGCTCCTTTGCCGGTGAGGCATCGGTCATGGGCAGCAGGCGCGTCGAGGAGGGAACAACCCCAGCGCCGCAGTGTAGCGGCGGGGTTGCACCAGCGTCGAAGGGCCGTCGCCCGCCGCCGTCGGGCCGGCGCTAGAAACTCACGCGGATGCCCGCCGTGGCCGACCGCCCGGGCAACGGAGCCAGCTCGCGCACCGTTCGGATCGCTGTGGCGCTGTAGGCCAGCTCGTCGCCCAGGTTGTCCAGCCGCAGGAAGATCAACCCGTCGACCCCGCCCCAGGCCCAGCGCCGGCTGCCCCACAGGTTGACCAGCGAGTAAGCCGGCGTGGCCGCGTCACCCGCCGCCACGCGCGTTTGCGCCCAGGCGTGTCGCCATTCGAGGCCGCCGCGCCAGGCGCCGAGCACTGCTTCGAGGCCGAGTGTGGCGCGCATCGGCGCCAGCCTCGGCAGCGGCTCGCCGGTGTCCCGGTTGGCGCCCCGCGTCAGGTCGAGGCTGGCCTGGCCGTCCAGCGTCCAGCCGCGCTCCCACAGCCGGCGTCGGCCCTCCAGCTCGGCACCCCAGAGCCGCGCGGGGACTGCCTGGAAGCGGTACTCGGGCACCAGGCTGACGCCGCCGTCTTCGTCCGGAACCTCGATCTCCTGGCCGGTCGCGTCGAGCGAGATGTAGCGGTCGAACTGCATCTGGTAGACGTGCGCCTTGAAGCTGCTGCCCGCCACCTGCCACTGCAGGCCCAGGTCGATGTGCGTGCCGCGCTCCACGCCCAGCGAAGGGTCGCCCCGCTCATAGGCTGCAGTCGCCACATGCACGCCGTCGGCGAACAGCTCGTAGTAGGCCGGCGCGCGCTCGGTGCGGGCCAGCATGCCGGACACCGCCCAACCGGCGGCCAGCGGCCGCCGGGCCGACAGCGACAGGCTGCCCGGCGTGAAACGCCGGGTCTGTGCGTCACCGAAACGGGGTTCGTCGGCGTCGGCCGGGTCGCCCTCGGAGTGCACGCTGACCCGCTCGACGCGCGCGCCCGCGCCCAGCGTCCAGCCGCCCCACTCGCCCTCTTCGAGCAGGAAGAGCGCAGCCGAGCGGGTGCGGGTGTCGGGGACGAAGGCTTCCTCGCCCAGCGCCGAGAAGCGCATGTTTTCAGCCTGCAAGCCGAACACGCCCTGGACCTTGCCCAGCGGGGTGTGTCGGAGTTCGACCCGCAGGTCCTGGCCTCGGCTGGAGAACGTCGTCCCGACTTCCCCGCTGCCCTCGACCTCCTGGTGCTCGTAGCGGGTGTCGGACGCGCGCAGGCTGAAGTTCGTCAGCCCGGCAAGATCGATCTTGCGCTCGGCGGCCAGCGCGAGTCGGTCGCGCTGCATGCGAATCGTCACCTCCGGCTCCACCGTCACACCGTAGCGGTTGCGGTAGGTGTCCAGCGACAGGCCGGCGTAGCCGTCGGCATCGGCCCACGACGCGCCCACCGCACCGCCCTCCCCCTCGGCGGCGGAGTTGCGCACCCGCCGCGTCGCCTCTCCGCGCTCGCCATCCTCGACGGGCGTGAAGCGCGGCACCCGCAGGTCCGCACTGCGGCGGGTGAAGCCATCGGCATGCCAGTTGAAGCCGCCGGCCCCGCCTTCGACCAGGGCCGAGGCCGCCCGCTCGTCCGCGGCGCCGCCGAAGCGCAGCTCGGCCCGGCCGCCGAAGGCGTCGACCGGCTCCCGCGGGATGCGGTTGCCGATGGTGTTGACCACGCCGCCGGTGGCGTTGCCGCCGTAGAGCAGCGAGGCCGGGCCACGCAGCACCTCGACCCGCTCGACCACCAGCGGGTCGAGCGCCACCGCATGGTCGAAGCTGAGGTTGGAGGCATCGACGCTGGCGCCGGCGTTGTCCAGCAGCCGGACGCGGTCCCCGTCCAGGCCGCGAATGGCCGGCCGGTTGGCGTTGGGGCCGAACCAGCTGCTGGCCACGCCGGGCAGGCCGTCCAGCGTCTGCCCCAGTGTGGCGGCGCGCTGCAGGGTGAGGCGGTCACCGGCCAGGCTCTGGCTGGGCTGGGCGATGCCCTCGCGGCCCAGTGGGTTGCCGGTGACCACGACACGCCCGGCCGGCGCGGCCACTGCGTCTGCAGGCGCCTCCTGCGCCATGCTGCTGCAGGAGAAAAGGCCGGCGATGGCCAGGGCAAGAGGGTGAAGTGCAGAGTGGGCTGCAAGAGGGCGCGGCCAGGCGGCGGCGCACCGTTGGAACGAACGGGTGCTCGACATGGTGAAAAGCAATGCATGCAAGCCGACCAGGCCACATGCAGCGGCCGGCCAGGCAGAAACAGGGAGTGTGCGGCGGCCGGGCCAAACAGGCCGGCACAGCCGCTCAGGCGACGCGGAGGGTGCTCAAGCCCGGGGCGGGCCGCGTGCCGGCAGGCGCCAGCCGAGGGCGAGCGCGGGTGTGGCGGGCGGGTGCACCGCCGGGCCGGACGGCGCCGTGGCCGGCAGCGCCAGCGGAGGGACGGACGACGGCGGGCCGCTCCCCCCCAACGCGGCATCGAAGGCCGCGCAGTCCAGCGAGCCGGCGGCGTGGCCGAAGCCGGCCACGGCCGCTGCTTCCACCTCGGTCACCTGCAGCCGGGCGGACGGGTGGCCGCCGTGGGCGATGCGGTGCCAGGCGCCCAGCGCCGGCGCCAGCGCCATCAGCATCGCCAGCACCGGGACCCACCCGGTGCAGTTCCAGCGCCTATGGCGAACGGCCGGTCTCACGCGGAGTCGCCCTTCAGCAGCCGGGAGAAGGTCTTGCGGAACTTCTCGACCTTGGGCGCCACGACGAAGGCGCAATAGCCCTGGCCCGGGTGCTGCGCGAAGTAGTGCTGGTGGTAGGCCTCGGCCCGCCAGTAGTTGGCCAGCGGCAGCAGCTCGGTCACCACCTTGCCGCCCGTGGCCTCGTCGACCTCAGCCAGCACTTCGCGCGCGACACCCATCTGGGCATCGTCATGCGGGTAGATGCCCGACCGGTACTGCGGGCCGACATCGTTGCCCTGGCGGTTGCGCGTGGTCGGGTCATGGATGCTGAAGAAGACTTCCAGCAGCTCGCGCAGGCTGACGACGGCGGGGTCGAACTCGACCCGCACCACCTCGGCATGGCCCGTGTCACCCTGGCAGACCTGCTCGTAGCTGGGGTTCAGGACCTGGCCGTTGCTGTAACCGGACTCCACCGACACCACACCGCGCACCTGCTCGTACACGGCTTCAAGGCACCAGAAACAGCCTCCGGCAAGGGTGATGGTTTCGGTCGTCATGATGGTTCTCGATGCTCGCAGAGCAGGGTGGAGTCGGCCATCCCTCAAGGCGTTCCCAAGCCGAGCTGCACCCGGGGCGTCCAGCCGGCATCGTCCTCGCCGGACGCGCGCAGCTTCGGCGCCGCCAGGAACAGGCGCTCGCTCGGCAGCCCTTTGGCCAGCAGCGCGTCTCGCACTGCCAAGCCGCGCTGCAAGGCCAGCTCCCGCGCATTGTCGGTGCTGACGACATGACTGCTGCGCAAGAGGGCTTCCATCTCGACAGGCGGGATGTCCTTGGCCAGCCCCAGCACGTTGCGCGGCTTGTTCGGCAGCGGCGTGTCGGCATAGAGCCGGCGCACCAGCCGGGCGCGCTCGTCCGGCGCCCAGCTGGTGGGCGCCACCGCGTCAGCGGCATGTCCAGCTCGCAGCCGTTCCTTGCGCCACTCCGCTGTCAGCCGTCCGTCGAGCCAGGCAGCCTGGATGGCCTCTCGCTCGCTCTGCGGGTCGGCGGCGCCGGTGACCGTCATCTGCAGCGCCGATCGCTCGGCCAGCGCGCGCGCCACCTTGTCGATCACCACATCGGCCCCGTCGGCCAGCCGGGCGGTGCCAGGCTGGAACTCGACCTGGCTCAGATCTTCGCCACCCCCGCCCGCCAGCAGCGAAAACGGTGCCGTCAGCGCCTTGGTCAGCAAGTTGACGATGATCTTGATCACTACGCCACCGATGCTGAACTCGGGGTCGTTGATCGAGCCGCCGATCGGCAGATCCAGGTCGATCACGCCCCGGCTGTCCTTCAGCAGCGCAACCGCCAGCAGCACCGGCAGCTTCGTCGCGTCCGCGCTCTCGATGCGCTCGCCGAAAGTCAGCTGGTTCAGCACGATCTTGTTGCGCGCATCGAGCCGGCCGTCGGCCTCGATGCGGTAGGCCACGTCCATCGTCAGCTTGCCGCGCTCGATCGCATAGCCGGCGTACTTGCCGGCGTACGGGGACAGCGGCGCGAGCTCCAGGTCGCTGGCACGGGCCTGGACGTCCAGCGCCAGCGGCTGCGCGGTGGGGTTGAGCGAACCGCGCACTTCAAGCAGGCCGGTGCCTGCGACGCGGCCCTGCAGGTCCAGCGTCGCCATGTCGCGGGTGCCGGTGCGGAAAGCCCCCAGTCGTCCGCTCAGTTCGGAGAGCGCAGCGCTGTAGTTGGGACGGATGAAACGGTCGGAGAAATCGACACGCCCGTTCTTCAGTTGCAGGCCCGCCACGGCCAGGTCAAGCGCAGGCCCGGCCGAGGGGGCCGATGCAGGTGTCGATGCGGGCACGGCCGAGAGGGGCGCCGAGGCGGATGCCGCGGGTGCGTTCAGCCCGCTCAGGTTGAACTGGCCGGCCTCGTCGATGCTGAGGCGAGCGTAGAAATCGCTCAGCCGGGCCTCCCCGAGCTCCACCCGCGGGCGTCTGCCGGGCGCCATCGCCAACTGGACGCCGGGCAACTCCAGCGACTGCCAACTCAGCAGCTCGTCGCCATCGCGTACGCCGGCGGCGCGACGGGCGAAAAGGCGCAGGTCGTCCACCCGCGCATCGCCCTTCGCATCGAGTTCAAGCCCCTGGCCCGCCCAGCTGACTGACGTCTGGCCCGCCCAGCCCAGCTCCGCCCGACCCACGGCCACGGGCAAGGCGGTGCCGGCATAGGCGGACACGGCGTGAACAGGCAGGTGTTCGGCCTTCAACCGGCCCCGCCAGCTGACCGGCGCAAGCCCGAGATCCCCCTGCCAAGCCAATCGCCCCGGCGCACCACCCGCCCCCGGATGCCGCACCTGCACGCTGCCTTGCAGCGACGCCCTGGCCTTGGCTTGGGCTGGCCACTGCAGCCCCCGCAGCTTCAGCGCGAGTCGCTGCAGCTCCAGCACGACCGGCTCGGCGCCTTGCAGCCGGTCCTGCCATGCCACGCGACCATCTTCGATGCTGGCGCCGTGCAGGCGCAGTGACCAGGGAGGTACGCCCGGGGCCTGGGCAGCGACACTCTGATCGGGGCGATCCACCACCCACTGCGCCAGATCCACCTGACCGGACGAATCGCGCCGCGCGCGCAGCTGGGGCTGGATCAGGTCCAGCCGGCCGATGTCGAGCTGGCGGGCGGCCGGGTCGATGGCCAGTTCGGCCACGCGCAATTGCTTCCAGGCGGCCGCCGGCTGCCGCTCGCCCGGCAGGCGGGCGCTCAGCCCGTCGAACTGCAGCATGGCGATCTGCACCGAAGGCAGTTGATCGCCCGGTACACCCTGCCAGCGGGCCGTGGCGTCCAGGGCCAGTTGACCGTCGAGTCGCGGCTTGAGCACCGCGGCCAGGTAGGGTGCGGCGGCAACGACCGGCAGCGACTGGGCAAGCAACTGCAACTCACCGCCAGTGGCAGACCACTCGCCGCGCAGTTGCAGACCCGGCACAGCCGCAGGAGCCGCCGTGGGAACCGCGGCAGACGCAGCGGGCGCAACCGACGCCAGCTGCGCCTGGGCATTCAGCCGGGCGGCCGGCGCATCGGCCGCCACCGGCCAGCGCGAGCCGTCGAGCTGGATCGACAGCGCCTCCAGGCCCATCTGCGCCGCCGGCTGAACCGACCGGTCGCTCCATTGCACACGCCCCGCCTGCACGGCCAAGCGACCCAGGCTGAACTGCCAGCCCGCCTGAGCCGCTGGCGTCGCCTGTGCAGGCGCCGACGCAGCTTCCGCGGCCGACACCGCCTGCCCGACGCCCAACGCCCGCAGCCAATTGACCCTGGCCTGTGCATCGCGCGCGGCGGTCAGCGTGAAGCCGTCGAGCACGATGCTTCGCACGGCCGCACGGCGGCGCAGGGGTTGCAGCTCATCGAGCTGGATGCCCAGGCTGTCCAGCTCGGCCAGCGGCGCGTCGGCCGCGTCCACCAACCGCACGGCCTTGGCCTGCAAGCCCCCCTTGATCACCAGCTCGGCCAGGCCGGTGGCCGGCGCCTTGAACTGGAGGCTGAGGTCCAGCAGCAGGCGGCCGGCAAGGGGGCGCAGCGGGAGCGCCGCCGGCAGGTAGGCCTGCCAGTCGGCCAGGTTGATCTCGCCGGTCCTGAGCGTCAGCAGGCCGGCGCGATCCGGCGTGAAGGGCTTGGCCTGGGCGCCAGTGTCGACATGCGTGCCATCGAGATCGAAGGCCAGGCGCGGCTCGACATGCACATCCACTGCATCGTCGAGGTTGGAAACGAAGGGCACGCCAAGCGTCAGCGCACGCAGCTCGTGCACCCTCCCCTTCGGTCGGTCGTCGAAGCGGACTGTGCCGCCGCTCAGGCTCAGGTTGTAGAGCGCGAAGCGGGCCGGCGATTCACCCGCTGGCGGCGCCTGCCGCGGCCGCAGGCGCTCGATCAGGTCATCGACGTCGTAGCGCCCGTCCGCAAGCCGCGCCACGCGCAGATCCGGCCCCTGCACGTCCACCGCCTCGACCACCGGTGCCAGCCTGAAGATGCTGCGGACGTCGGCGTCGATGGCCATGTGGGCCAGGCGCAGCAGCGGGGCCGCCTCGCGCGTCGGGCCGGCGATCTGCAGGCCATCGATGCGGAGCGTAAGCGTCAGCGGATTGAAGCGCAGTGCGTCGATCCGCACCTCCCGGCCCAGGGTGGCGGTGGCTTGCTCCTGGGCGACGCGGCGCAGCCAATGCGGCAGCACCAGCCAGGCCAGCAGCAGCAGCACAGCCAGGCCACCGAGCGCCCAAAGAAGCGCACGTCTGCCGCGCGTCAGCGTCGGAATCTGCATGGGAAGACGATAGGCAAGACCAGGGAAACGGACGCCAATTGTGGCGTGGCGCGATCACCCGGAAATGACGAAGCCCCTCCGGACCCTTTCGGGGGGAGGGGCCTGTGAGTGGCTACGCCACTCAGTGGGGCTCCGGCAGGGAAGTGGGCCGGGGCTCCGTAGGCGCTGGAATTGCGCTTACAGGGTGTTGCCTCGAAGAGGCGAATCCAGTGTGCGCCTGCCCCTTGTGCGGAGCAAGCGTCTTTACACGCCCATCCAGTGACGCTGGATGGGGCGTGCCGCCCGTCGCCGGTCAGCGCCCCAGCCCCTCCACGATCTTGGCCATGCGCACCTGCACCGCCGGGTCCATCGTGATGGTGCGGCCCCACTCGCGGCTGGTTTCCCCGGCCCACTTGTTGGTCGCATCCAGCCCCATCTTGCCGCCCAGGCCACTGACAGGAGAGGCGAAGTCGAGGTAGTCGATCGGCGTCTCGCCGACCAGCGTCGTGTCACGCACCGGGTCCATGCGGGTGGTGATGGCCCAGACCACCTCCTTCCAGTCACGGATGTCGATGTCGTCGTCGGTCACGACGATGAACTTGGTGTACATGAACTGGCGCAGGAAGCTCCACAGGCCGAACATCAACCGCTTGGCATGGCCCGGGTAGCTCTTGCGGATCGAGATCACCGCCATGCGGTAGCTGCACCCCTCGGGCGGCAGATAGAAGTCCGCAATCTCGGGAAACTGCTTCTGCAGGATGGGCACGAAGACCTCGTTCAGCGCCACGCCCAGCACCGCCGGCTCGTCGGGCGGCTTGCCGGTGTAGGTGGAGTGGTAGATCGGGTCGCGCCGGTGTGTCAGGCGGCTGACCTCGAAGACCGGGAACCAGTCCTGCTCGTTGTAATAGCCGGTGTGGTCGCCGAAGGGGCCCTCCAGCGCATGCAGGTAGCCGTTGACCTCTTTCAGCGGCACGCCGCGCTCGGTGTGGCCGGTGTAGCCCGCGGGGGCCGGCGGGATGTGGCCCTCCAGCACCATCTCCGCTCGCGCCGGCACCTGCAGCTTCAGGTCGCCCTCGCCCACTGCGCTGTCGGCCAGCTCGGTCCGGCCGCCGCGCAAGAGGCCGGCGAACTGGTATTCCGAGAGGCTGTCCGGCACCGGCGTGACGGCACCCAGCGTGGTGGCCGGGTCGGCGCCCAGTGCCACCGCGATGGGGAATGGTTGGCCGGGATTCACCCGGGCGAAATCGCGGAAGTCGAGTGCCCCCCCTCGATGGGCCAGCCAGCGCATGATCAGTTGCCGGCGCCCAATGACCTGCTGGCGGTAGATGCCCAGGTTCTGCCGCAGACGCGGGCGGGGCACGCCTCGCGGGCCGCGGGTGATGACGAGGCCCCAGGTCAGCAGCGGCCCGGCATCCCCCGGCCAGCAATGCTGGATCGGCCAACGCGCCAGGTCCACATCCGGGCCCTCGACCACGACCTCCTGGCAGGGCGCGGCCCCGACGCGGGAGGGCTTCATGTCCCAGACGGCCTTGGCCATGTCCCAAAGCTTGCCTGCTTCGCGCAGCGACGCAGGCGGCTCCGGCTCCTTGAGCGCCGCCAGCAGGCGTCCGACCTCGCGCAACTCGCCCACCTCGGCGGCCCCCATGCCCAAAGCCACCCGGCGCGGGGTCCCGAAGAGGTTGACCAGCGCCGGAACGCCTTCGTGGCCGGTCACCCGGGTCAGCAGCAGCGCGGGGCCGCCGGCACGCAGGACTTGGTCCGCCAGGGCCGTCATCTCGAGCAGCGGCGACACCGGATCGGCCACGCGGCGCAGTTCTCCCTGCTGTTCAAGGCCGTCGATGAAGCCGCGAAGATCCCGGTACTTCATACAAAAAAGTAATTAGACTTCATCTTCATATGCTTGACTGGTTATTTCCAGGCTTCCTAAAATCCGCCGAAACAACCGTAACCAGGGTTTACCCGTGCCACTGCCGTGGCGCCTTTCAGAGGTAGACCCCCGCCCTGCCGCCGGAGCGCCTGTCGTTGAGCGCTTCTTTGCGAGGTGGCAGCCGATTATGACCACCCGCCGGCGCGGGCCCGGGCCTTGCCCGCCGCGCGCCGCTACGAGGCAGGTGGGAGAGTGGAAAGGATGGACATGTCCGAGCCGCAATGGTGGCTGCGCATGGCCCAAGCCACGCGACGCGCCGCCGGGATCTTCCTGCGCGATGTCGGCAACGGTCTGCTGGAAGTCAGCCACAACATGCTGGCCCTGGTCGGCCTCGCTGTGGTGGCCCTGCTGGTGTTCGCGCTTGGCCGCGCCGACTTGCGCGACAGCGTCGAGCGCCAGGCCCTGGATTGGCTGCAACAGCGCCAGACCGCCCGCGCCGAGGACCTCGGCATCTACATCGCCGAGCCGGACGACGGCCACAACATGGCGCTGGCCAAGGCCCTGGCGGCCGACCCCGCGGCCCTGAACCGCCAACAGGCGGCGGTGGCCGGCTGGCTGTCGCGACGCTACCGCGTCGCACCGGAGCCCGTGGCCCGTCTCGTGCAGGAGGCCTGGCAGGTCGGCCAGCGCGCCAACCTCGACCCGACGCTCATCCTCGCCATCATGGCGATCGAGTCCAGCTTCAACCCGTTCGCGCAAAGCCCGGTGGGCGCGCAAGGCCTGATGCAGGTCATGACCCGCGTGCACAACGAGAAGTACGAGGTCTTCGGCGGCAAGCTGGCGGCATTCGACCCCGTCACCAACCTGCGCGTGGGCGTTCAGGTGCTGAAGGAATGCATCGCCCGCGCCGGCAGCCTGGAAGCGGGCCTGCGGTACTACGTGGGCAGCGCCAACATGGAAGACGACGGCGGCTACTCTGCCAAGGTGCTGGCCGAGCAACGTCATCTGGCCCGCGTGGCGGCCGGCCAGCCCGTGCCGGTGACCGCTCCGATCGTGGCGGCACCTGCGGTGGCCGCGACTGCGCCGAGTGCGTCGACCCCGGCGGCATCCCCCCCCAACGCCGGCGAAACCCCGCCGGCCGAGAAAGCGACGACCGTCGAGCAGGTGGCCCTCGCGGGCTGATCGTCCAGCTACACTAGGCCCTGCGCGCGACTGGCGATAGGGTCGCGGCCTGCTGAACTCCAGCGCCGGCCGCAGCCACGAGGTGGATCACCACCGGGAAGCGCGGGGCGGTGAAACACACCGCCTGTTGAAGCCGTTCGCCTGGGCAGCTGGCCGCTCGTTTCGGTGTGAAGCGGGCCGCGCCGGTGCGACCGCCCCGTCACGAAGGAAGCCTCCATGTTCGACCGCTCGCAATCGACGATCTCTTCCGTCGACCCCGATCTCTGGGCCGCCATCCAGGCCGAAAACCGCCGCCAGGAAGAGCACATCGAGCTCATCGCCTCGGAGAACTACACCTCGCCGGCCGTGATGGCCGCGCAAGGCTCGCAGCTGACCAACAAATACGCCGAGGGGTACCCCGGCAAGCGCTACTACGGCGGCTGCGAGTACGTCGACATCGTCGAGCAGCTCGCGATCGACCGCATCAAGCAGCTGTTCGGCGCGCAGTTCGCCAATGTGCAGGCCAACTCCGGGTCGCAGGCCAACCAGGCCGTGTTCTTCGGTCTGCTGCAGCCCGGCGACACCATCATGGGCATGAGCCTGGCCGAAGGCGGCCACCTGACCCACGGCATGGCGCTGAACATGAGCGGCAAGTGGTTCAAGGTCGTCAGCTACGGCCTGGACGCCAACGAGGCCATCGACTACGACGCGATGGAGCGCCTGGCCCGCGAGCACAAGCCCAAGCTCATCATCGCCGGCGCCTCGGCCTACAGTCTGCACATCGACTTCGAGCGCTTCGCCCGGGTGGCGAAGGAGATCGGCGCCTACTTCATGGTCGACATGGCCCACTATGCCGGCCTGATCGCCGCGGGCGTCTACCCCAACCCGGTGCCGCATGCCGACGTGGTGACCTCCACCACCCACAAGAGCCTGCGCGGCCCGCGTGGCGGCATCGTGCTGATGAATGACGAGGCAATCGCCAAGAAGATCAACTCGGCGATCTTCCCCGGCATCCAGGGCGGCCCGCTGATGCACGTCATCGCCGGCAAGGCGGTGGCCTTCAAGGAAGCGCTGGCGCCCGAGTTCAAGGCGTACAACCGGCAGGTGGTGGCCAACGCCAAGGTGCTGGCCGACACGCTGACCGAGCGTGGCCTGCGCATCGTCAGCGGCCGCACCGAAAGCCACGTGATGCTGGTCGACCTTCGCCCCAAGGGCCTGACGGGCAAGGAGGCCGAAGCCATCCTCGGCGCCGCCCATATGACCTGCAACAAGAACGGCATCCCGAACGACCCGCAGAAGCCGATGGTCACCAGCGGCATCCGCCTGGGCACCCCGGCCATGACTACACGCGGCTTCAAGGAAGAGCAGGCTCGCGCCACCGCCCACCTGATCGCCGACGTGCTGGACAACCCGCACGACGAAGCCAGCATCGCCCGCGTGCGCGAGAAAGTCGCCGCACTGACCCGCGACTTCCCGGTCTACCGCTGACCGAGCCCACCGCCGCCTGAGCCATGCGCTGCCCCTACTGCGCCAACGGCGACACCCAGGTCGTCGAGACCCGGGAGTCGGACGAAGGCGACGTGGTGCGCCGCCGGCGGCGCTGCGCGAAGTGCGACAAGCGTTTCACCACCTACGAGCGCGCCGAGATCGCCTTGCCGGCGATCGTCAAGCGCAGCGGCGCGCGGGTCGAGTTCGACCCGGCCAAGCTGCGCGCCTCGATGACGCTGGCGCTGCGCAAGCGCCAGGTGAGCATCGAGCAAGTGGACGCGGCCATCGAACGCATCCAGGACAAGCTGCTGGCCAGCGGCCTGCGCGAGGTGCCGTCCACGCGCATCGGCGAGCTGGTGATGCGCGAGCTCAAACGGCTCGACAAGGTGGCCTACGTGCGTTTCGCCTCGGTCTACCGCAGCTTCGAGGACGTCGACGAATTCAGTCGGCTGATCAAGGAAATCTGAACTGAAAGCGAAACGGCTGCCGGAGGCAGCCGTTTTCTCGTCGGGCGCCTGGCAATCGCCCTATTTCCAGCAGTCCGCCACCTCGCCGGCCGAAGCGCCCTTGGCGCCACGGTTGTCGAGCGTCAGGCTCCCGCAGTCTTCATCGCCCTTCTCGGGCTCTGCGGTCAATGTGAACGAGCGGCCATCGGTGACGACGACGGTGATGGTATAGGTCTTGTCGCCGTCCCCTGCCCCTTTGGGGGCTCGATCCAGCCCGGCCCCCTCCAGCAATGTGGTCGCGGCTTCCGAGTCCTCGAAGGAGCTCTTCGCCACATACAGCCGCTGCATCGCCTGCGCCGCCTCCATCAGCGCCGTCTGCGCATCTGACCGCTTGCTGCGGATCACTTGCTTGGTGTAGGCCGGGTAGGCGATCGCCGCGAGGATGCCGATGATCGCCACGACGATCATCATCTCGATCAGCGTGAAACCACGCGGCCGGTCCGATGCACGGAAAGAGGTGAAAGCGCTCATGGGTCTTGCGGTCCCGGTCATTCAGAGGTTGGCGGCGTCACGATCTGCTTCCACACGCGGTCCTTGACGCCGGCCGGGGGCGGCTGGTCAGGCACCTTCGGCGGCTCGAACAGCTTGCACTGGTCGGCGGTGTTGCACAGCTGCGTCTTGCCGTCGTCGCCGATCACGATCGCATCGCGGCCGTCGCTCGGGCTCAGGAAGCCGCTGACGATCTGGTCGTTGTTGTCGACGATGCCGTCTCCGTTCGTGTCGAGGATGGGCACCGTCGGCACCCCGCCGCTGGCCGCCATCAGCAGGAAGTTGTAACCCACACCCGTGGTCGGGTCGCAGCGCTCGGCAGGCGCCGCCGGCACCACCGTGCTGAAGTACACATAGTCGGAAGCCAGGATGATCGACGGGTAGATGACGCGCTGGCGCTCCCAAGGCAGGTCGACGCGCCAGCCCAGATCCACATCCCAGTTCACCTCCTGGGCGATCACCTCGTAGAAGGTGCCGGCGGCGTCGGCCTTGGGCTCTTGGTTGATGGTGTGCTCGACCAGGCGGCTGCGGTCCGGGTCCACCGTGGTGAACGGGCTGTCGACGGCCGACGAGAACTCACCCACCTTCACAGGGTCCCACACGCCGTAGTAGGTCTGGGTCTGGTTCGACACCGAATCGCTCTCGTCGATCAGACGGCCCGTACCGAACAGCACCACGCGCCCCTGTTTCGGGTGATTCACGAAGACCGGCGGCACGGTGATCGGCTGCGAGTTGCCGCTTGCGTCGGTGGCGGTGAACAGCGGGCCCTCGTTGAAGCCGATTTTCCAGCTGGCGTCCCCGGCGCCTTCGAAATCAAAGCGCCAGACGTTGCCCTTGAGGTCTCCAGCGTAGGCGCCCACGACCTCTTGGGTGTCGACATCCTTGATCAGCGACACGCCCATCAGGCCGGTGTCCCCGGTGGCAGCCACGGTCATGCGCTTCTCGATGACACCGGTGGCCATGTCGACGACGAGCAGCACCGCATTGCCGTTGCTGCTGTAGACACCGTTGCCGACGAAGGCCTTCCAGCCACCACCCTTGATCTTGCCCACGGCGAAGTCGGCAAAGATGTAGCCGATGTCGCCATCGCTGTCCCCCGACTTCTCCCACAGCAGGGTGTTGGCGCCCAGGTCGGTCGCGTCCAGCCCGCCGCCGAAGTCGGTCGGAATGTGCATGGCGAAGAACGACTTGCCGCCAGCGCCCATCGAGCCGATGACCAGGTTCGCCCACTCGGCCGTGCCGTTGCGACGCGTCGGGATCTTCGCGTCGGTCTCGTTCATCGGCCCGTCGACGAAGAAGCGGTGGAAGTTGTCGTTGGTGCCGTAGTCCTTTTCCGCGATCTGCTTCAGGTTGCCGAGGCCTTCGCGCGGCAGGAAGCCGTAAACCTCCCTGCCATCGGTGCTTCGGAAGATGTGCACGACACCCGCGTTGCCACCGACCACGATCGCGGCCTCGCTGCGGGCCTTCTTGCGCGCCACGAAGTCGGCATAGCTCGGGTCGAAGACCGCGTAGCCCAGGTCCAGCTTGCCGCGCACCACCACGGGCGGTGAGTTCACGAAGTCGCCCAGAAGCTTGCCGTCGCGCGAGCGGAATGGCTTGCCTGCTCCTTCCTTGCCGGTGTCACCGCGAACGTACTTCGTGAGGTCTTCGCTGCCGACCAGCGACTGGTTGCCTCCGCCCATCGTGGCCCAGGTGAACTCCACCGGTTCACCATAGGTGCCCTTGCTCGGGTCCCAGGTGAAAAGGCTGCGTGCATTGGGGCCGGGCAACGCGGCGCTGGCATTCCAGAGCATCACGCCCTGCAAGCCGTCGGCGTCAAGCTCGAACGCCTCGACATCGCCGTACCACGAGACGGACTTGTACTTCGGCACGTACTTGACGTTGTCGGCAATGATGGTCGAGGAGGCCGTGGCAACGCCCGCTTCCTTGGCTTCGTTGCCGGCCGCCTTGCCGAACGCGTCGCTCAGGGCCGTGGTCAGCTCGGTGACGTTGGCCACCGAGTAGAAGTCGCCGCCGGTGTTCACCGCAGCGTGCCACATGTCGTCGATCTTCTGAGGGCTGCCGCTGTTCGGGTCCGGCCACTTGAGCGTGCCAGCCTTGATCTTCGCCAGCGTGTCGCTCTTGGCGGCCTCGCTAGATGAATCGAGCGTGCCCTTGACGCCCAGGCCCACCATGAACTGGGTCACGTGCTGCCAGTAGGCGATGTCCCCCGTGATCGGCCAGACCTTGTTGTCGATCGAGCCATCCATGTCCTTTACATAGTACTTGGACGCCACGTCGGCGAGGGTGTTGGACACCGCCGGAGGACCATCGATGAAGGGGCGCTCCGCCACGTACTGCGTCGGGCTGTAGTTGTTGGGGTTCTGCAGCCCGGTATAGCTCGGCCCGTTGACGCCGTCGACATCACCGGCGCCGGAGTAGCTGTCGTTGTAGTAGCCGTCGGTCATCAGCAGGCTCACCGAGCGGCGGCAGGCCAGCTTTTCGGAGCTCGCGTTGGTCGGATCCTCCAGCCAGGGGCTGCCCGCGGCACCGCGCTGAGAGACATCGAAGTAGCGACCGACCTCGTTGAGTGCGGTGCGCAGCGGCGTGCTCGGCCAGGACGAAATCTTCTGGACCCCGGTGAGCACCGTCTTCATGCGGGCCGAGTCGAAGTTGCGCAGCGGGCCGCCATTGGCCGAGGTCTCGATGACGGTGAAGTTCACGCCATCGATGTTGCTGTTGTTCGTCTTGTTGATCCGCCCCCAGCCGACACGCAGCTTGTCCTTGAAGGCCAGCAGCGACTCCGACACCGCCGCCTTGGTCAGCGACTCGCGCATGCGGTAGTAGGTGAACCAGTTGGCGAAGTTCTGCAGTTCTTCAGCCTTCGTGCATTTGGTGCCGGCGCAGTCGGTGCGGTTCGGGTGCTTGATGGCGGCGGCGTGGCTGCCATCCGTCGCATTCAGGTCGTAGCGGGTGAAGCTGGCCGACAAACCAGGGTCGGCTCCTGCAGTCAGGCGATAGACCAGGCCAGGGTAGAAGGCGCGGTTGCCCAGGCTGGAAGAACCCGCTGCGGTGTACCACCGGGTGTAGATCGAGCCGGAGTTGACTGTCAGGTTGAAGGTCGAACCGCCGCTGAGGACGGGGTCCCACAGCGCAGCCGCGGGTGTCGAGTTGGCCATCCGGCCGGAACCATCCGGCTTCTGCCAGGGCAGGTAGAGCAGATCGGGGTTGTAGTAGATCGCGTTGATGTCCGGCGAGCGGTATTGCTTCTGATAGACCGTCTCGCTGCCCTTGATCGACGTGACCACGCCGTCCAGGTAATTGCCGGTGGGCGGCGCCACCCCGCCCAGCTTGCGCACGTCGGCCGGAAAGCCGGCGACCCAGCCGTTGGCCAGCGTGATGTTGCGGGTCGGGAAGCTCGGGAGCGTGAACGTGCCTTCCGGCATGAAGTCGGCCAGCATCGAGCCGGAATCGTCGATCGTCACCATGACGTTCGGCGTCGGCGGCTCGGCGACCCGGCTGGTCAGCGGCACCTGGGCGGGTTCGGCGGCCTGGAGCGCGGCGGAGCCGAACGCAGCAGCGGCCGCCATGCCGAGGGCCAGGGGGCGAAGCATGGGCTTCGTGGAATGCGCCAGAAAGTTGAGCATGGTGTGGCGTTCTCGAAAATGGGTTCAGATCCGCAGCAGGGACTGGAGCCAGACGACGGAGCCGCTGGCTGCGTTGCCGTCGTCGTCGGCGGCGTAATCGGGGCTAAAGCCGCGCGCGGTCACTTCATAGATCCTCTGCCCGCCGAGATTCTTCTCCTGCACCATGCACTGAGGCATGGTGCCGGGCACGAAGGTGCTGTTGTCGGATTCCATGTACTGGCTGGGCACCTCGTTGGCCTTTTCGTCGTCGGCCCAGTTGCTCAAGGTCTCCCAGGCGCGCTCCCCGGCATCGGGCAGCACGTGGACCAGCGTCGGCTGCGACATTTCGTACTTCACCGCCTCGTCTTCGCAGTAGCGCAGGCCGATCTGCGCCGCCTGCATGGCCAGCGTCTGCACCCGGGTGTTGTTGGCGATCAGGTCGGAGCTCAGCGCACCGCGCATGATGGAAACCGATGCAATGCCGATGATGACCAGCATCACCAGCGCGACCATCAGCGCCACGCCACGCTGACCCCGCCGCTGCAGGCCCGAACGTTTCCGATTCATCGCATGCCCTCCAGGCGGTTCTGCAGCACGATGGTCGAGGTAAAGGCGCGGTACATCTTCTTGTCGCCCGGGTCGACCGAGTCGCCATCGCAGCCGACGTAGCTGGTTTCCTGGTCCATCACCGC
Organism: Pseudomonadota bacterium; assembly: GCA_049322835.1. Lineage (GTDB taxonomy): Bacteria > Pseudomonadota > Gammaproteobacteria > Burkholderiales > Burkholderiaceae_C > Ideonella. The sequence continues at coordinate 206,485 of JBMOQN010000001.1, forward strand.
CTCTGCGCTGCTGATCACGATACAGACCCGCACCGACACGGTGTCGAGGAATTCCTGCGCGGTCATGTCGGACGCGTCTTCATAGCGCACGACCTGGTTGTTGCGGCCCGACGCCAGGTCGCCCACGCCGTAGCGGATCTGCATCGTCTCGACGTTCTCGACCAGCGCCGCCGGCTCATCCGCTCCCGGGCCGCGGCACATCAGCTGGCCGCCTGACACGTAGAAGCGCGAGTAGGCCACTCGGATACCGCCATCCAATGGAATGCCGTTGCCCAGGCAATCGAGCGGATCCCCACCGGAGCCCACCACGCTGTTGCGTTCGTCGGCCTGGTACGCCACGGCGATCGCATCCGACTCGGCTTCCGCACCGCAGGTCAGGTCGCCGATGCCACGGCTCAGGTCACTGAAGTCACCGTCGCAACCCATCAAGGTAGCGCCAGCCAAGGCCAGGTCGAACTTGCCGTCCGCGTTGACGGCCGTCGGCGCGGCGTACCCTGCCATGCCGATCTGGCTCCGCAGCACATTCAGCGCCACGCTGGCGTCTTCGGTGACCTGTGCCAGCGCGCGGGTGTTGCGGCTGCTGACGCCGGTGCCCAGGTAGGCGGCCATCATTGCGCCGATGACCACCAGGCCGATGATCATCGAGATCAGCAGCTCGATCAGCGAGAAGCCCCGCTGGCCATGGAAAGCTTGTGGGCGGCGCGCCATCACAACCCCACCCGGAAGTAGGCGCAGCGCGGCTGCGGGCTGAGATTCTGGAAACCGTCGGGGCATTCAAAGCGCCCTTCTTCCTCATCGTCCGCCTTGGCTTCGTCTTCGGAAGCTTCCGGGTCGAGCCAGGCAATCCACACGTCGGCCGCCGGCAGTTCCTTCGGGTCATCGGCGAGTTCGACGAAGGCCGCGCCGCCAGGCAGCGAATTGAAGACCGCCTGGCCCCACTCGGCCTTGTCCTGCGAGGCGATTTCCGCGGGCGTGCAGTTGTCGGCAATCGCGCAGCCTCCGAAATCCCCCGGCTTGGTGGACCAAGTGCTGTACTGGTCGACCATGTTGTAGACCGCCACATCACCGCCTGAATCAGGATCGAGGGCGGGCTTGTTGGCTCGGATTCGGTCGACGATGTCCGACGCCAGCAACGTGGCCACCGCACGGAACTCGCTGGTCTTGCCGTAGCGCGAGGCGGTGGCCAGCAGGCCTGCCACGGCCAACACCCCCATCGACACCACCAGCATCGCGACCAGCACCTCGATCAGCGACACGCCGGCATGCCGGCGCCGGGCGGCCATCTGCCTGCGGGCAGTCTTCGGCTTCAGGAGCATTTCTCTTCCCCGTTCTTCTCGTAGCAGACCGTGACCTTGCCGGTCGCGGACACATTCACCGTGCGCTGTTTCGAGGTGTCGCCACCCACGGGCACGAACACATAGGCACCGGCGCCCGGGGTGATGAGGCCGTTCTGAAGGAACGTCAGCGTGGTTTCGTCCCCGGTGGCGCTGTCCATCGAGCGCAGGGCGTTCTGCACGCGAAGCACGTTGGCGCCGTCGCTGATCGCCCAACCGGTGCTCCAATCCTCGGCGTCGCACTCCGGCGCGTCGGCAGCCGGGTTGGTCGAGGCGCACATCGTGACCGCCCTGCCGCGCTTGATGGCCTCGGTGCGTGAAAAGCGCACAGCCGCGGCGAACTCGTCGGCATTGCCTGCCACCGCCTGGTCGGCCAGGAAATTGGTCATCGCCGGCGCGGCCACGGCCAGCAGGATCGACACGATGGCGATGGTGACGACCAGCTCGACCAGCGTGAAGCCGGCCGGCCGATGGCGGCCAAGGATGGACGGACGGAGACTTTCCATGGGGCGATGATCGGCCCTGTCGGCGGATCCGAGCCCCTCACCCCCGACGAGCGGCCGCAGCCGGCCGACGAGCGGCACCGGCCGGCGTCAGCCCTCGCAATCGTCCGAGTCGGTCAGCCGGGGCCTGCCGGTCTTGTTGACGCAAACCAGCGCGGACCCCTCGACCGCCACATCGTCGAGTGGCTCGCCCGGTGGCAGGAAACGGAAGTGGGACGCGATGCTCAGCATGGCGCCAGCCGGCCGGAAGGTGACATAGCGCAGGGTGCCCAGCGCACCGCCCTTGTTGTCGCCAGCCTGGTGCACCGACACAACACGGTCGCCCTCGCCGATGTCGCCACGCTGGCCTCGGTCGATGAAGACGACCCACCCGGCGCTCCAGTCCCGGCCGCTGGGCAGGCAGGCAGGCTCCGGAGAATCAGCGGTGGCCGGGTCCAGCGCACATACGCTGACCAGTTCGCCGCGCGCCATCGCCTCCTGTTTGGCCAGGCGCAGCGCCGACATCAGCCCGTTGGCCTGGGCAGCAACCGCCGTCCGGGCATGGAACGATGCCATCGCCGGCATCGCGACGGCGACCAGGATGCCGGCCATTGCCAAGGCGATGCACAGCTCGACCAGCGTGAACCCGGCTTGCATGGCGCGGCGGCCGGCGCGAAAAGTTGAGTCAAACATGTCTTTCTCCTCCCGTTGGCGTGAACTTCTGCCGTGAATTCTTCGGGTTAGCCGGGCCGACGTCGCTCCCCCTGAAGGGGTCACCCGAAAGGGGGGGGCCCTGCGTGACGCCTACACTTCGCGGCGATGTCCGATACCCCGACGACCGAGCCGATGCAGCGCGCGCTGGCGCTCGCCGAGCAGGCCGTGGGCCTGACCGAGCCGAACCCGCGCGTGGGCTGCGTGCTGGTGGCCGCGGATGGGCGCTGGATCGGCGAGGGCCATACCCAGGCCGCCGGCTCGGCCCATGCCGAGGTGATGGCCCTGCGCGACGCCCAGGCCCGCGGCGAAGGTGTGGCCGGGGCCACCGCGTTCGTGACGCTGGAGCCGTGCTCCCACCACGGCCGCACCCCCCCCTGCTGCGACGCGCTGATCGCTGCGCAGGTCGGCCGCGTCGTCGTGGCCGCCGGTGACCCCAACCCGGCCGTCAATGGGCAGGGTGTCGCGCGGCTGCGTGCCGCCGGCATCGCGGTCGAATGGGCTGGCCTGGCTGCGGAAACGATTTCGCGCGAACTCAACATCGGCTTCTTCTCGCGCATGCAGCGCGGCCGGCCGTGGGTGCGGATGAAGATCGCCGCCTCGCTCGACGGCCGCACCGCACTCGACAACGGCGCCAGCCAGTGGATCACTGGCGACGCGGCCAGGCACGATGGTCACGCTTGGCGGCGGCGCGCCGCCGTGCTGCTCACCGGCTCGGGCACCGTGCTGGCCGACGACCCGCGGCTGGACGTGCGCGGGCACACTGTCGCGCGCCAGCCGCTGCGCTTGATACTCGACTCGCACCTGGCCACGCCACCCACCGCCCGGTTGTTCGACTGCAACGCGCCCGCCCTCTTCTTCCATTCAGCCGCCGAGCCAGCGCGGGCCGACGCGCTTCGCCACCGCGGCGCCGAGGTGCTGGCCTGCCCGTCACCCGATGGGCGCGTCGAGCTGGATGCCGTGATGCGGGAGCTGCAGCGACGCGAGGCCAACGAAGTCCATGTCGAGGCCGGCGCCCGGCTGAATGCCGCGCTGCTGGAAGCCGGCTGGGTCGACGAGTTGCTGGTCTATCAGGCCCCCGCCCTGCTGGGCCAGGGCCGCGGCATGGCCGCACTGGGGCCGTATGCGACCTTGGCGCAGGGCCAGCGCTTCGTCTTCCACCGCATCGACCGGGTCGGCGAAGACCTCCGCCTCCTCCTGCGACGCGCCTGATCCGCGTCAGTGCCGCGCGAGGCACCCGCAGGCACCCCGCCGCCTACAATCGCGGGATGCCCATTTCCCCGATTCCCGAGCTGGTCGCCGAGCTGGCAGCCGGCCGCATGGTCGTTCTCGTCGACGAGGAGGACCGCGAAAACGAAGGCGACCTGGTTCTCGCCGCTGACCACGTCAGCCCCGAGGCGATCAACTTCATGGCCAAGCACGGCCGCGGGCTGATCTGCCTCACGCTGACCCGCGAGCGCTGCGAGCGCCTGCAACTGCAGCCGATGACCAGCCGCAACGGCACCGTCCACGGCACCGCCTTCACCGTGTCGATCGAAGCCGCAACCGGCGTGACCACCGGCATCTCGGCCGCCGACCGTGCCCGCACGGTCCAGGCCGCCGTGGCACGCGATGCGAAGGCCGCCGACCTGGTCCAGCCCGGCCACATCTTCCCCCTGCAGGCGCAGGACGGCGGCGTGCTGATGCGGGCCGGCCATACCGAGGCCGGCTGCGACATGGCGGCGATGGCGGGCTTGTCGCCGGCCGCCGTGATCTGCGAGATCATGAACGACGACGGCACCATGGCCCGCCTGCCGGACCTGGAAATTTTCGCCCGCACCCATGGCCTGAAGATCGGCACCATCGCCGACCTGATCCACTATCGCAGCCGCAACGAGAGCCTGATCACCCACGCCGGCCAGCGCACGCTGCAGACGGCCCAGGGCCCGTTCGACGCCCACATATTCAGAGACCGCTCAGGCGGCGTGCACCTGGCGCTGGCCAAGGGTCACTGGTCAGAAGCCGATGAGGTGCTGGTGCGGGTGCACGAGCCGCTGTCGGTGCTCGACCTGCTGGATGCCGGCGGCTCGAACCAGCATTCCTGGCCGCTGCCCAAGGCGTTGGCCACGCTCCAGGCCAGCGACCACGGCGTGGCCGTGCTGCTGAACTGCGGCGCGGCCGACGCTGAGAGCCTGATGGCCGGCCTGTTGCCCGACAACGAAGCCCCGGCAGCCCCGCCCGCGACGATGGACCTGCGCACCTACGGCATCGGCGCCCAGATCCTGCGCGAGCTGGGCGTGGTGCGAATGCGCCTGCTGGGCAGCCCGCGCCGCATGCCCAGCATGACCGGGTACGGTCTAGAAGTCACCGGCTTCATGGCCGCCGAATAGAACAACAGAAAGGACCGACCATGCAAGCAGCTGACCAGGGCCAGGGCGTCGATCTCGACGGCGAGGGGCTGTCGATCGGCATCGTCCGCGCGCGCTTCAACGACGCCATCACCCGTGCGCTGGCCGACGCCTGCCTGGCCGAGCTGGCCGCGCTCGGCGTCGTCGACGACGACATCGTGCAGGTCACGGTGCCGGGCGCGCTCGAAGTGCCGCTGGCTCTCAAGGCCATGGCCGACAGCGATGACTTCGACGCGCTGATCGCACTGGGCTGCGTCATCCGCGGCGAGACCTACCATTTCGAGCTGGTCGCCAACGAGAGCGGCGCCGGCGTCACCCGCGTGTCGCTCGATCACCCCATTCCCATCGCCAACGCCATTCTCACGGTGGAAAACGAGGCTCAGGCCTGGGCGCGCACCGCCGACAAGGGGCGCGACGCCGCCCGCGTGGCCGTCGAGATGGCGAACCTGATGGACGAACTGCTGTGAGCACCGAACCGACGAGCCCGCCGAAGAAGCGCGCCCCCACCAAATCGCCCCGCCGCCGCTCGCGTGAGCTGGCCCTGCAGGGCCTGTACGAGTGGCTGCTAGCCGGCAGCGACGCCGGCGTGATCGACGCCCACATGCGCGAGCAGCCCGAGTTCGCCAAGTGCGACGCGGTGCACTTCGACGCGCTGCTGCACGGCTGCATCAGCGAGGCCGCTGCGCTGGACGACGTTCTCGCGCGCCATGTCGACCGCCCGACGCAGGAGCTGTCGCCCATCGAGCACGGCGTGCTGCTGGTCGGCGCCTACGAGCTGAAGAACTGCATCGACGTGCCCTACAAGGTCGCCATCAACGAGGCCGTCGAGCTGGCCAAGGCCTTCGGCGGAACCGACGGCCACAAGTACGTCAACGGTGTGCTCGACAAGGCCGCCGCCGACCTCCGGCCCGCCGAGGTGAGCGCCGCACGCGGCGCGGGGCGCCGGTGACGCCGGCTGCGCGAGGGGCGCCACTCCCGCGGGCCGAGCGCCGGGCCGCTCCCAAGCCGGCCCGCCATCCCCTCGGGGGATCGGCCGGCGTACCCGCCGGACGAGGGGCACCATGAAGTTGGCCAGCAGGCTCGAGCACATCGAGCCGTTCTACGTGATGGAGTTCGCCAAGCTGGCGCGCGACGTCGCTCTATCGCCTGCCTGCGACCCTGCACGGGGCGGCAAGCCGATGATCTTCCTGAACATCGGCGAACCCGACTTCACCGCACCACCACCGGTGCAGGCCGCCGCCGAGGCCGCCATCGCCGCCGGGCGCAGCCAGTACACCGAGGCCACCGGCCTGGCGCCATTGCGCGAGCGCATCTCGCGCTGGTATGCCGAACACCACGGCCTGGCGGTCGCGCCGTCGCGCATCATCGTCACCGCCGGTGCGTCGGCGGCGCTGCAGCTCGCCTGCCTGGCCCTCTTCGAGCCGGGCGACGAGGTGCTGATGCCCGACCCTTGCTACCCCTGCAACCGGCACTTCGTGGCCGCCACGGGCGCCACGGCCAAGTTGGTCCCCGAGGGGCCCGAGGCGCGCTTCCAGCTCAGCGCCGACAAGGTCGCCGCCCGCTGGACACCGGCCACCCGCGGCGTGCTGCTGGCCTCGCCCTCCAACCCTACCGGCACCTCGATCGCGCCGGACGAGCTTCGACGCATCGTCGCCGCCGTGCGCGAGCGCGGCGGGGTCACCATCGTCGACGAGATCTACCAGGCGCTCGGCTACGACGACGCGTTCGGCCACAGCGCACTGGCGCTGGGCGAGGATGTGATCTCGATCAACAGCTTCTCCAAGTATTTCTCGATGACGGGCTGGCGGCTGGGCTGGCTCGTGGTGCCCGAGGCGCTGGTGGCGCCGATCGAGAAGCTGGCGCAGAACCTGTACATCTGCCCTTCGACCATCGCGCAGCACGCCGCCCTGGCGTGCTTCGAGCCCGAGTCGCTGGCCGAGTACGAGCGCCGCCGCGCCGCCTTTCGCAGGCGCCGCGATTTCGTCGTGCCGGCCCTGAACGCGCTTGGGCTCACGGTGCCGGTGATGCCCGACGGCGCCTTCTACGCCTGGGCCGACTGCAGCGCGCACGACCGGAGCAGCTGGGCACTGTGCGAGCGCCTGGTGCGCGATGCCCATGTCGCGCTGACGCCTGGGCGCGATTTCGGCCCATCCACCGCCGAGCGGTACCTGCGGCTGTCCTTCGCCACGAGCTTGCCCCTGTTGCAGGAAGCCATCGAACGCATGCGGCAGGTGCTGAATCCGTGACAAGGCGTTAACCGCTTCATCCCGACCCGACTATTTCTTCAATTGGCGGCCCACCGCCTTGGCTATGCTTGCGCCCATGCGTTGGAACCCGTTCCGGCGAGCGCCGGTCGAGGAAACGACCGACTCCGCCTTCGAAGCCACGGTCATGGACGACCTGCTGGCAGCCGCCATGGAGGCCGAGGCCGCGCCCCAGCCGCCCGAAGGCCGTGATGTGGGCGCCACCACCCTGCCGGTCAAGCGCAAGGTGATCGGCCATGTGGGTCGTTATGCACTGAAGGCCGTGCTGGGCGAAGGCGGGCTCGGGACGGTGTACGCCGCGTGGGACCCGCTGCTGTCGCGGGCCGTCGCGGTCAAGACCCTGCGCCTGCATGCGGAAACCCAGGCCCTCGGCGCGCTGGACGACCTCATCCTCAACGAGGCGCGCGCCGCGGCCCGCCTGTCGCACCCCCACATCGTGACGGTGTTCGATGCCGGCCCGTCCGAGCAGGGCATCTACATCGCGATGGAGCCGCTGCGCGGCCGCGACCTGCGCCACATGCTGCACGAGGGCTGGCGGCCCTCCCCGGTCGAGGCGGCCCAGTTGCTGCGGCGCGTGGCCGACGCGCTGGCCTATGCCCATGGCAAGGGCGTCGTCCACTGCGACGTCAAGCCCGCCAACATCTTCATGGTCGGCCGCCGCAGCCCCAAGGTGCTGGACTTCGGCATCGCCCGTGTGGCGCACCGCGAGACGCCCTCGGTCGAAGGGCCGGTCGCCGGATCGCCCTACTACCTGGCGCCCGAGCAGCTGCGGGGCGAGGCCGTCGATCGCCGCTGCGATGTCTACGCACTCGGCGTGGTGCTGTTCGAGCTGCTCACTGGCCAACGCCCCTACACCGGTCAGACCATCGAAGAGATCAACAAGGCAGTGCTGAGCGCTCCGACGCCCAACGCCCGCCAGGTCAACCCCAAGGTGCCGGCTTCACTGGCTGCCATCGCCGCCCGCGCCATGGCGCGCGACCCGGCGGACCGCTTCCCGTCGGCGCGCCACCTGTCGATGGAGTTGCGCAACTGGCTGGACCAGCCGGAAGCGCGGGCCCTCGTCGAAAGCCCAGAGAGCGTGCGCCGCCGCCGCCTCACACTGCTGGCGGTCGTGGCCGGTGTCGCTGCCGCCGTCGCAGCACTGCAGATGGCCTGGCAACCGTGGCAGGCGAGTCAGGACGAGCCGCTGGCGACCGCCGCTGCCGTGCCTGCCGCCAGCACCGCAGCGCAGGCCGAGGAAGCCGCCAGCGCCGCCTCGGCGCCTGCCGCGGAGGCGGTGGCCTTGGTCGACTCCCCCGCGGACCCCGCCAGCGACCCTGCCGGGCTGCCTGCTGCGGCCACCGGTGCCGCGCCGCCAGATGCGCCCAAGCCCCGTCCGGCGGCCAGCCGCGAGAAGAAGCCCCCCCGCGCTGCGGCCCCGGGCCCGGTAGCCGAAGTGCCGGCCGCCCCGCCGCCGCCGCCCGGCCTCGTCCAGCTGGCCATCAGCCCTTGGGGCCAGGTCGAGGTCGACGGTAATTTTGCAGGTTTGGCACCGCCCATGACCCGCCTGAGTTTGCCGGCCGGGTCACACACCATCACAATTCGCAACGGCGACTTTCCACCCCTGGTGCGCGTGATCGAGGTTTCTGCCGATCAGCCCGTGGTCATCAAGCACCGTTTCGAATAATGCGACTCCTGTTCCGCCTTGCCGGCCTGGCCTGGGCCGGCGCTGCCCTTGTGTTGAGCGCCTGCGCGGTGCCGGGCGATCAGAAGAGCGTCAGCGACGCCTTCGACCGCCCGGCGGAGCGCAACCTGCTGCTCGGGCTGCGTGCCTATGACGAGGCGCAGTACCCGGAAGCCGAGCGCGCGCTGAACGAGGCGCTGCGCCTGCAGCTGGCCACGCCACGAGACCGCGCCACCGCCCACAAGACCCTGGCCTTCATCTACTGCACCAGCGGCCGCACGCCGGAATGCGCGGGAGCGTTCCGCGCTGCGCGGGCCGCCGACCCCGACTTCGCTCTGAGCAAAGCCGAGGCCGGCCACCCGGTCTGGGGCCCGGTCTACCAGCAGTCCGGGCGCTGACCGCCGCGACCGGGGGCTCGTTTATCATCGCCGGCTCGTCATGAGCCCGGCCCGCTTCACCCACACGGTACGCGTCTACTGGGAAGACACCGACGCCGGCGGCGTCGTCTTCTACGCCAACTACCTCAAGTTCTTCGAGCGCGCCCGCACCGAGTGGCTGCGCCAGCTCGGCCATGGCCAGCAAGCCTTGGTCGATGCCACCGGCGCCATGTTCGTCGTCACCGACAGCCGCGTGCGCTACCTGAAGCCCGCGCGCCTGGACGACGAACTGCGCATCACGGTCGATCCGGCCGAGGTCCGCCGGGCACGCATGCTGATCGCCCAGCAGGCCTGGGCGGGCGATACGCTGCTGTGCGAGGGCGAAATCGCCATCGCCTGCGTCGACCGAGGAACCTTCCGCCCCCGCCGCATTCCGATCGACATCGCGCCGCCGATGCAAAACGCATGAACCAGGACCTTTCCATCGTTACCCTTGTGATGGACGCCAGCTGGGTCGTCCAGCTCGTCATCGCCGGCCTGTTGCTGATGTCGCTCGCCAGCTGGGCGGTCATCTTCGCGAAGCTCTCGGGCCTCGCGCGGGTGCGCAGCCGCAACGACCAGTTCGAGCAGGAGTTCTGGTCCGGCCGCAACCTCAACGACCTGTACCAGGGTGCGGCCAACAAGGCCGACGCCGCGCCGATGGAGCGCCTGTTCGCCAGCGGCATGCGCGAGTTCATGAAACTGCGCGAGCGCCGGCTCGACACCGGCGCCCAGCTCGACGGCGCCCGCCGCGCCATGCGCGCCAGCCTGCAGCGCGAGCTCGACGCGATCGAGGGCAACCTCGGCTTTCTCGGCACGGTCGGCTCGGTCAGCCCGTACATCGGCCTGTTCGGCACGGTCTGGGGGATCATGCATGCCTTCGTCGGCCTGTCGAACCTGCAGCAGGTGACGCTGGCCACCGTGGCGCCGGGCATCGCCGAGGCGCTGGTCGCCACGGCCATCGGCCTGTTCGCCGCCATCCCCGCGGTGATCGGCTACAACCGCTTCGCGCGCGACATCGACCGCATCGCGATCCAGCTCGAGAGCTTCACCGAAGAGTTCTCGAACATCCTGCAGCGCAACGTCGGTGCCCCGGCCGGCGCCGGCGCGGCGACGGCGCACTGAGCGCGAAAGGCCAGACGACATGCCCGGTGTGATCGCCCGTGGCGGCCCGGTGCGCCGCCGCCGCACGATGAACGAGATCAACATGGTCCCCTTCATCGACGTGATGCTGGTGCTGCTGATCATCTTCATGGTCAGTGCCCCGCTCATCACCACCGGCGTGGTCGACCTGCCCAGCGTCGGCCGCGCCAAGCAGCGGCCGCAGAGCGTGATCGAGATCGTGGTCGGGCTGGACGAGAAGCTCAAGCTCAAGGTCGACAAGGGCGACCCGGCCGCGGTCGCCCTGCCCCAGCTCGTGGCGCGTGTGCGCGAGGCGCAGCGCGGCGCGGCCGACACGCCGGTCGTGATCTCGGCCGACCGCCAGGTCAAGTACGAGGCCGTGGTGAAGGTGATGGACACGTTGCAGCGCGCGGGCGTGCAGCGGGTGGGCCTGTCGGTCAAGCAGGGGGCCTGAGCAAGCCGTGGCGCACGCCTCGTCGCACTTCGACCCGCTGCACCCGATCAAGTCGCTGACGGTGCCGCGCGACGCGCTGCGCCCGCCCAGCAGCGACAACGCCCGGCTGGGCGTGTCGCTGTCGCTGGTGGCGCACGCCGGGCTGGTCGCTGCGCTGTGGCTGGCGGTGCAATGGCGCACCGAGACGCCCGTGGGCGTGGAGGCCGAACTGTGGGCCGCCGTGCCCGAGATCGCCGCCCCCAAGGCCGAGCCCCAGCCCGAGCCGGAGCCCGAAGTGGCTCCGCCCCCACCGCCCCGCACCGTCACGCCACCGCAGCCGACCGCCGAGGAGCGCGAGGCCGAGATCGCGATCGAG
>JBMOQN010000002.1:0-40041 GCA_049322835.1 Pseudomonadota bacterium
GATGTCCAGAAAGGCCGCATGCGGCGTTGCAAATCCTCGCCGGGTATCCAACCCGGCTGCGGTTTGCGCCTTGCCTGCAGCCTTTCTGGTCGTCAACGCGATCCCTTTCCGTAGTGTGAACAGGCCCTAGCGGTCGTCTCGAAGCCAGGTCAGGTGGCCTGGCGCCAGCGCATCGAGGAACCCGGCCGGATCGAAGGCCTCGGCCAGCGCGAGCGCGCCGCGGCGGTCGAAGCCGGGCTGCATCAACCGCTGCGCGGCCTCGACCACCAGCGGTGCCGAGACGGCGTAGATGTCCTGACCACGGGCCGTGGCGCGGCGGGTGCGGTCGCCGGCGCGCAGCTCGACCACCATCTCGAAGTGCTGGGCCGAGCGGCCCTGGTCGTCGCTGGCCGCGGGCGGCGGGGTCGCCACGTCGCGGATGTCGGCCAGCGCGTGGCGGCTCAGCAGCGAGCGCATGCGCCGCACCGGCAGGTGGCGGGCGATCGTCGGCACCTCGCTGAAAGGCAGCTCGACCACCGGCTGCGCCCCGTGCGGTGCATCGAAGACCCAGGTCGACTCGGCGGCGGGCAGGGCCAGGGGCACCAGGCGACCGCCCTCGATCACGACCCGCGGCAGCTGGTTGCGCGCCCCGGTCTTGCGAGTGCCCTCGGTCGGCCACCAGCGGTCCAGCGCGATCGCCACCGTCAACTCTTCCACCGCGTCGCCCGCGGCGAGCGTGGAGGCCAGCAGGTCCGCCAGGCCGCCGTAGAAGCCGGCGGCCGGGATCACCGTGACGCCGGCTTGGCGCGCGGGGGCGTCGAAGGCCTCGAAGGTGGCCAGCGCGCTGCCCTGCTCGGCGGTCACGTCGAGGTAGCCCGCACCGGCGGCGATGGCGGCGGCGGCCACGGGCGCGGCGGTGTCGAGGAAGGGGCCGGCGCAGTTGATGACCACCGCGCTGCCGGCGAAGGCTCGCGTGAGCGACTCGGCGTCGTCGATCGCCGCCACCCGGTGCGGCACGCCGGCCGGCAGCCGGGCCGCGTCGCGCCCGACGGCGACGACCGGCATCCCGCGTCGCAGCGCTTCGGCCACCACGAAGCGGCCGGTGTGGCCGCCGGCGCCGTAGACGGCGATTGAAGCGACAGCGGGCAGGGAAGCGGGTGAAGAAGGGGCGAGTGACATGGGAATCTCCTGGGATGTTGACGATACAGACCTGTCTGTTCTTGTGACGATACGGACAAGTCTGTATCGTGTCAACTGCCTGCTCTCTCTGTCGCTGATTTCCCATGCCGATCGCCGCCCCGCCTCCTGCTTCGCCCCCCGCTGCGGCCGAACCCACCGACGTCCGTGCCCGCATCCTCGACACGGCGTCGCGGCTGTTCTATGCCCGCGGCGTGCGGGCGGTGGGGGTGGACCTCGTGATCCTCGAGGCGGGCGTGGCCAAGACCAGCCTCTACCGCCACTTCCGCACCAAGGACGAGCTGATCGTGGCCTTCCTGGAGCGCGAGGAGGTCGAGTTCTGGGGCTTGTGGGACGAGGTCGCTGCGGCCCACGCGGGCGACCCGATGGGCGAGCTGCGGGCCCAGCTCGGCTGGGTCAGCGAGCGGCTCGGGCGTGAGAACTACCGTGGCTGCCCGCAGATCAACGTGGCGGCCGAGTTCGCCGAGCCGGAGCACCCGGCGCGTGCGGTCGCGCGGCTGCACATGCAGCGCCTGCGCGAGCGCCTGCATCGCATCGCGGCAGCGCTGGGGGCGGCGCGGCCGGGCGAGCTGGCCGCGCAGCTGTCGTTGCTCGTCAACGGCGCCTTTGTCAGCCCTGCGCTGCTGGCGCCGGGCGAGGCTGGCACGGTGCTGCAGGCCGCCGCCCGTGCGCTGGTGGCGGCGGCGCGCTGAATCGCCCGCCGCCGTCGCTCACTGGAAGTTCAGGTCGATCACGTTGTAGAAGCTGTTGGCCGTGTCGCCGATCTCCCAGACCGCCAGCACGATCTGGTAGCCGGCGCGGGCCGGCAGCGTGCACTTGTGCTGCACGGTCATCGGCGGCTGCTTCATGCCGCCGTCGACCACGCAGAACGGCTCGGTCTCGAAGGCGGCGCGGGTCAGCGGCTGGCCGGGGCTCCAGTCCGCCCGGGTGGCGTAGTAGCGCCAGTTGCGGGTCACGTGCGCCGCGGTGAAGGTCCACTTGAAAGTCTTCGCACCGGCAACCGCCTTGTTCTTTTTCCAACGGCCGGGCGCCTGCGCGTCCAGCTCGTAAAAGCTGGCGTTGCCGGCGCTGGCGATGTGGCCGTCGGGCGGGCCCCCCACCGGCCAGCCCGACGGGCCTTCGAGGCTCTGCGGCTCCCACTGGATCGCGCCGCAGTTGATGTTGCCGCCTGTCTTGCAGAGGTAGGCGCGCGACTTCGGCGCGGTCACATAGCCGTGCGCGCCGGCCCACATCGGCAGCGCCGCGGCCAGGCAGAAGAGGGCCAGGGTGTGACAGTTCTTCATCGGGATCTCCTTGGTCGTGTCGTTCGGCTCGCCGGAACCCGGCGGGCGCCATTGTGGAAATCGCTCGATTGGTATTCAAGAGGACTCTTATTGGTCTTTTGTTGGTATTTGAAAGAGAAGGTATCCCGCCGGCCTAGAATGCGGTCTTCCTTCGTCATGGGGGAGTAGCCACGCCGTGCAGCTTGCACGGTGGCCGTTGTCAACACACTTGGCGCCTGCGCTCGCGGGCCCATGGCAGCGGCAGCCCGGCACACCGGGCCCGGCCAGACCTTTGACCAGGCACCCTCCGCGTGGGCCGGGAGGGCGCGCTGGTCATCGGACAACCGCCGGCCCCGTCACACCCCCCTCATGGAAGCCTTCCTCGTCTCCACCGGTGTCGTCGCCCTCGGCGAAATGGGCGACAAGACACAGTTGCTCGCGTTGCTGCTGGCCGCGCGCTTCAAGCGCCCCTGGCCGATCATGGCCGGCATCCTCGTGGCCACGCTCGCCAACCATGCCGCTGCCGGCGGGCTGGGCGCCGGCATTGCCGCCTGGCTGGGCCCGCAGGTGCTGCGCTGGGTGATCGGCCTGTCGTTCCTCGCCATGGCGGGGTGGATGCTGGTGCCGGACGAAGCCGACGAGGCCCCGGTCGCGGCCGGCCGCTTCGGCGTCTTCGGCACGACGCTGGTCGCCTTCTTCCTGGCCGAGATGGGCGACAAGACCCAGATCGCCACGGTGGCGCTGGCGGCTCGCTACGACGCGCTCTGGGCGGTGGTGGCCGGCACCACGCTGGGCATGATGCTGGCCAACGTGCCGGCGGTGTGGCTGGGCGACAAGGTGGCGGCCAAGGTGCCGATGCGCCTGGTGCATGCGGTGGCCGCGGCCATCTTCGCGGTGCTGGGCGTGCTGACGCTGGCGGGCGTCGGAGGCTGAGCGGCCCCGGGCTGGTTGGGGTTGACACGGGGAGCGGGCCGGCTGGCCGGGCAGCCGACTCGCACGAGAATGGCCCCCATCCGCCGACACATCGATCGGCCAACGCGCGCAAGTGCACGACACGTAGCGCCAGGAGTTGCCCCATGTCCGAACCCCTCGTCCTCGTGGCCGATGCCGGCCCCGTCCGCACCCTCACCCTGAACCGGCCGGCCGCGCTGAACAGCTTCACCGGCGCGATGCATGCCGAGCTGCGCACCGCGCTCGACACCGCCGCGGCCGATGCGAGCGTGCGTGCCTTGATCCTCACTGGCGCCGGCCGCGGCTTCTGTGCCGGGCAGGACCTGAACGATGCCGGCATGGCGCCCGGCGCCGACGGCAAGGTCGACATCGGCGCGGTGATCGAGGCCAACTACAAGCCGCTGGCGCAGCGCATCCAGGCGATGCCGGTGCCGGTGATCGCGGCGGTCAACGGCGTGGCCGCGGGGGCGGGCGCCAACCTCGCGCTGGGGTGCGACCTGGTGGTGGCGGCGCGCAACGCGAGCTTCATCCAGGCCTTCTCGAAGATCGGCCTGATTCCCGATTGCGGCGGCAC
The DNA here is from genome assembly GCA_049322835.1 of Pseudomonadota bacterium. Taxonomy (GTDB): domain Bacteria; phylum Pseudomonadota; class Gammaproteobacteria; order Burkholderiales; family Burkholderiaceae_C; genus Ideonella. Next base: position 3,964 of record JBMOQN010000002.1, read on the forward strand.
CTGGCTCCTGCCGCGCCTGCTGGGCCGTGGCCGTGCGCTGGGCCTGGCGCTCACCGGCGAGAAGCTGCCGGCGGACGAAGCCGCGCGCCTGGGCCTGATCTGGCAATGCGTGGAAGACTCGGCGCTGATGGACACCTGCATGGCCCTGGCCACCCGCCTGGCGGCCATGCCGGTGAAGGCGCTGGCCGCCACCCGCCAGGCGCTGGACGCCGCCTCGCAGATGACGCTGGACCAGGCGCTCGACCTCGAAGCCCGCGTGCAGCGCGAGCTGGGCCGCAACGACGACTTCGCCGAGGGCGTGGCCGCCTTCCAGCAGAAGCGCCTCCCCACTTTCAAGGACCGCTGAATGACCGCACTCGACCCCCAGCGCGTGGCCGAGGCCGTTCGCGACGCGATGTGGCAGGGCGACCGCGCCTCGAAGGCGCTGGGCATGCGCATCGAGGCCATCGGCCCCGGCACCGCCACGCTGAGCATGACGGTGCGCGAAGACATGCTCAACGGCCACGACATCTGCCACGGTGGCCTGGTGACCACGCTGGCCGATTCGGCCTTCGCCTTCGCCTGCAATGCCTACAACGAGGTCACCGTGGCCTCGGGCTTCGATGTCAACCTCGTCAGCGCCGCGCGCCTGGGCGATGTGCTCACCGCCCGCGCCAGCGAGGTCAACAAGGCCGGCCGCACGGGCGTGTACGACATCGACGTGCGCAACCAGCGCGGCGAGCGTGTGGCGGCCTTCCGGGGCCGCTCGTACACGATGAAGGGCCGCTTCGTGGTCGACCCCGCGACGATCGGCTGAACGCGCCTCCTTCCACCGATGCCCCACCTGCTGAACCGCTGCCTCGCCGCGCTGGCGCTGGCCGCCGTCGCCCATGGCGCCAACGCCACCGCCGACGACCAGCCGCTCACCGAGCTGCCCTACACCCCGGGGCTGGACGTGCGCTCGATGGACACCGGCGCCTCGCCCTGCGTCGACTTCTACCAGTACGCCTGCGGCGGCTGGATGAAGAACAACCCCATCCCGCCCGACCAGGCCCGCTGGGACGTCTATTCGAAGCTGGCCGGCGAAAACAAGCGCTTCCTCTGGGGCATCCTCGACGGCCTGTCGAAGCAGAAGGAAGGCCGCAGCCTGCCGCAGCAGCAGATCGGCGACCTCTTCGGCGCCTGCATGGACGAGACCGCGGCGAACGAAAAGGGCGCCACGCCGCTGGCGCCCTGGCTGGCCCGCATCGACGCGTTGCAGAGCACGCGCGAGCTGCCCGCGTTGCTGGCCGCGCTGCACCTGGCCACCGGCGACGACGGCCTGCTGTTCGGCTTCGGCCAGAACCCCGACTTCGGCGATTCCAGTCGCGCGATCGCCTTCGTCACGGCGGGTGGCCTCTCGCTGCCCGACCGCGACTACTACCTGCAGAACGATGCCCGCATGCGCACGCTGCGGGCCGGCTTCGAGGCGCATGTGGCGCGCATGTTCGAGCTGCTGGGCGATTCGCCCGAGGCAGCGCGCCGCGGCGCTGCGGCCGTGCTGCGCATCGAGACGGCACTGGCTCGGCCGCAGCTCACCCGCGTGCAGCAGCGCGACCCCAGGCGCCTGCACAACAAGGTTGATGCCCGAGGGCTGCAGCGCTTGTCGCCCGGCTTCGACTGGGCCGCCTACCTGCAGGCGCTGGGCCTGGGCGGGCTGCGCGAGTTCAACGTCACCGAGCCGGCCTTCGTGCGCGCGATGGGCCAGTTGCTGCGCCACCGGCCGCTGGCCGAAGTCCAGACCTACCTGCGCTGGCACCTGCTGCACAGCTGGGCCCACCAGCTCTCCGTGCCGTTCCAGCAGGAGAGCTTCGCCTACTTCGACCAGACGCTGCGCGGCATCCCCGAGCCCAAGCCGCGCTGGAACCGCTGCGTCACGCTGGTCGACCAGACGCTGGGCGACGCGCTGGGCCAGGAGTTCGTGCGCCGCACCTTCGGCCCCGCACAGAAGGCCAAGACCGAGCGCATGGCAGCGCAGATCGAGGAGGCGATGGGCGCCGAGATCCACTCGCTCGGTTGGATGAGCCCGGCGACGAAGAAAAAGGCGCTGGAGAAGCTGGCCGGCGTCGTCAACAAGGTGGGCTACCCCGAGCGCTGGCGCGACTACGCCGAGGTGCGCATCGTGCCCGGCGACCTCGTGGGCAGCGTGACGCGGGCGGTGGAGTTCGAGCAGCGCCGGGAGCTGGCCAAGATCGGCCAGCCGGTGGACCGCAGCGAGTGGAGCATGACGCCGCCGACGGTGAACGCCTACTACAACCCGCAGGGCAACGACATCAACTTTCCCGCCGGGGTGCTGCAGCCGCCGCTGTTCGACCCGAAGATGGACGACGCGCCCAACTATGGCAACACCGGGGGCACCATCGGCCACGAGCTGATCCACGGCTTCGACGACGAAGGTCGCCAGTTCGATGCCCGCGGCAACCTGCGCAACTGGTGGGCGCCCCAGGACGAGAAGGCCTTCAACCAGCGCGCCCAGTGCCTGGTCGACCAGTACGCGCGGTACACCATCGTCGACGACATCAAGATCAACAGCCGCCTCACGCTGGGCGAAGACCTGGCCGACCTCGGCGGCCTGGTGCTGGCGCTGATGGCCTGGAAGATCGAGATCGCCGGCCAGATGCCACCCGTGCGCGAGGGGTTCACGCCGATCCAGCGCTTCTTCATCGGCTTTGCCCAGTGGGCCTGCGAGAACGCCCGGCCCGAGGAGCTGCGCATCAACGCCAAGATCGAGCCGCACTCGCCGGCCAAGTACCGCGTCAACGGCCTGGTGGTGAACATGCCCGAGTTCGAGCAGGCGTTTGCCTGCAAGCCGGGCCAGCCGATGGCGCCGGTGAAGCGCTGCAAGGTGTGGTGAGCGGGAAAACGGGCGCTGTCGGACGCCAGGGCCCACCCCGCCGATGACGCGGCACGGTCGATGCCGTGCGATCCCACCGTTACGGCCGAGTTACAGGGCGTGACTGGGGTAAACGGCGATTGCTTCGCACCCTCTGTCGGGCGATACCCCTGCCCGGGCGCAGCCGCCTCGGTGCAAGAAGACCGGCGCGCATGGATCGGACCAAGAGGAGTGTCGAGGGATGTGGAGTCGTTGGGTGCTGCGCTTGGCGGCAATGGGCGGCCTGCTGGCGGGCGCCGGCCAGGCCATGGCGTTGACCATCGGGGCGATCGTGCCGCAGAGCTGGCCCCATGCCGGCCAGGGCGAGGAGATCGTGCTGGGCATGCAGCTGGCGATCAAGACCTGGCCCGGCCAGCCGGCGCCGACCCTGGTGGTGAAGGACAGCGCCTGCGACCCGCGCAAGGCCGATGCCGCGGCGCGCGAGCTGGTGGCGGCCAAGGTCGATCTGGTGCTGGGCAGCTGGTGCGCCATCGGCCAGGCGCCCAAGATCGTGGCCGAGGCCGGGCTGCCCTATGTCTCGGCCCACGCGGAACGTCTGCCCCAGCCGCCCGCGGGCGTGCTGCAGCTGGGTCGCATCGAGGTGTATGCCGCCGAGCGGCTCGCCGCCACGCTGCGCCAGGAGACAGGCCTGCGCATCTCGGCGCGCACTTCGTGCTGGATGGACTTCGAGCCGGTGCTGCGCGAGCAGTACGACGCCATCCTCTGCCCTGCGCTGGGCTACGACAAGACGCGCTGGGAACAGGCCGAGGGCACCTACACCGCGGCGAACCGCCGGCCGTTCACCCAGTCGGTGGCGCGCGGCTATGCCGCGATGGAGGCGGGCCTGGCGCAGCTGCGCCGCCTGCGCAGCGGCCAGCGCAACAGCACCGAGCCGATCATGACCGTGCTCGGCCGCGTGCCCGCCGCCGACACGCCGGCCCCGCCGGATGCGATGCAGCTCATCCTGCAGCCGCGCCTGCCCAAGCTCTCGCCCAAGGACCAGGCGACCTTGAACCAGCTGTTGCAGACCAAGGCCTGCTGCGCGCCAGGCGTGCCTTGCCCCAAGCCCGTCGGCCCGTGGGCCGAGCAGCCCTTCGTGGTCAGAGGCCACGCGCCGGTCTGCCCGGTGCTGTCGTCCGCCGTGCCGCGCTGATCAGCGGGCCGGCGCGGGCTCGCCGTACAGGATGCCTCGCCCGTGCGTGCCGACGTAGACCCGCCCGAAGGTCTTGGGGTCGCCCGCCACTTGCAGCACCAGCCCCCACTGGTGGGCGTCGTCGTTGATGCGCACCCAGCTGGCCGCGGCGTCGGTCGAGCGGTGGATGCCGGGCTGGCCATTCACCACGCCGGCCATGTAGAGGGCGGGGTGGCCGCCGTCGCGCTCGGCGCGCCCGAAGCCGAAGGCCATCATGCGATCGACGCCGGGCAGGCGGCGCAGGCGGCGGCCCGCCGCGCCGTGGTACAGGCCGTCGTGGGCTGCCAGCCAGACATCGCCCTCGGTGCCCGGCGTGGCGTACAGCCGGTCCTGGCCGCCGCGGTCATCGCCCCGGTCGGTGGCGTTGTGGGCCCCGCCGCTGCGGCGCACCGGTGCGGGGCCCGGCAGGACGAGTTCACTGGCCTGAAAACTCGCCGCGCCGTCGGTGCTCTCGAAGAACTGTCGGTCGAACAGGTCGATGGCATAGAAGCGCCGCGGGTTGACCCGGTCGGCCACGACGCGCAGGTCGCGCCCCAGGCCGCGGCAGATGCGCCAGGTGGCGCCCCGGTCGGTCGTGACGTGCGGGGGCTGGCCCTGCGGCGCCCACACCCAGGTGGTGCCGTCGGCTGAGACCGCCAGGTGCCCGGCGGCGGCCCCCGCCACGGGGACACTCGCGGGCTGCCGCCAGGTGCCGCCGCCGTCCAGCGAATAGCCGAGGCCAGTCCCGCCGTCGCGAGGCTTGCCCACGCGCACGATGACCTCGGGCTTGAGCTCGGCGCCGGCCACGTCGTGGGTGTTGCCGAAGAAGGGCGGCTTCGGGTTGCCGGCGGCGGGCACCTCCAGGTCGTGGTGGACGAAGCCGGAGTAGTCGCCGATGGCGCTGACCAGCGGCACCCCGCGCGTCGGGCTGTGCAGCGCGAGTGCCACGGTTTCCTCGATGCCCGGGCTCAGCAGCTTCCAGTGGGTGGGCCGGCCGGCATCGGCGTTCGACAGGTCGTGCGTCTCCCAGCCGCCGTAGCCGGTGGTGAACATCGCATGGTCGGGGTCCGCCGGGTCGATCTCGATGTCGAACAACCAGTGCAGATGGGTATCGCGTGTGTACGGTGCGTGGCCATGGTCGAACACCGCGCCGGCACCGAACACCGGGCGCCAGCTCGCGCCGCCATCGGTGCTGCGGAACAGCTCCTCGCCGCCCGGCCGGCCGAAGCTGCTGGCGATGAGCCGGCGCGGGTCGCGGGCGTCCACCGCCACCGCGGCGTAGCCGAAGCGCCGCTCGTCGGTGGGCCGGTCGGGCGTGATCTCGCGCCAGGCCCCGGTACGTGTGTCGTGCCGCCAGACGGCGCCGCCGGTCATCTTCGACGGGCCGGGGTCGCTGCCATAGCTGACGTAGAGCATGCCATCGGCCGCCAGCACGCCGTGGTTCGGGCGGTGCGCGGTCGGCTGCCCTGGCAGCGCGCGCCAGCTGAGGCCGCCGTCGTCGCTGCGGTAGAGGCCGGGCCGGCCCAGCACCGACACACCGGCATACAGCGTGCGGCTGGCTTGCCCGGCCGTACTGCTGTTGGGGTCGAACAGCACGAACACGATGCCGTCGCGGCCGTCCCCGCTCCAGCCGCCCGGGCCGGCGGCGGCCGAGCCACCCAGGCGGGCTACGGCCGGAAAGCCGATCGCGCGGGCGAAGCTGGCGCCGCGGTCCCGGCTGACCCACAGGCCGTCGTTGCGCGTGCCCAGGAACAGGACCCGGCCGTCGTTCGGGTCCACCGCCAGCCGCTCGCCGTTGCCACGGCCGTTCTCGTTGCCGCCCAGCTTGAACGGCAGGGCGGTGCGCTCGAAGCGGTGCCCGCCGTCGGCCGAGCGCAGCAGGGCGCCGTCGGGCACCTCCGCCGCCGTGTAGGTGCCGGCGGCGATGTACAGGCGCTGCGGGTCCGACGGGTCGAGCGCGAGGCTCTCGACCCCCATCAGGTTGCTGTCGTCGTGCGAGACCCAGTCCAGCAGCGGCTGCCACCGGCCGGTCCCGGGGTCGCGCCGGTAGGCGCCGCCCATGTCGGTGCGCGCGTACAGCACGCCGGGGGCGGTGGGGTGAAACACGAAGCCAGAGACGAAGCCGCCACCCACGATCTGCACGCTCTTCCAGCGGTAGGGTTGGGGCGCTCGTGCGACGGGCCGTGTCGCGGTGGCCAAGCCGGGCAGGCCGGCACTGGCCGCCGCGAGAGCGGCTGCAGCGGCGGCGAGGGTGCTTCTTCGTTTCACTGGACTACCTCAACCCTTTGTAGGTGAAGCGGCGTGCGCGCACCTCGCCGACGCCGGCGCTGAACAGGGCGATGCGCAGGCTGACGAAGCCGCCGAAGACGTTGTGATGCAGGCCCGAGACCTCCTGCTGCCAGGGGTGCTGGTGCCAGGTGCTGCCGCCGTCGAGCGAGTAGCGGAAGGTGAGCACATGCTCCCGGTTGGTGAGCTGCAGCTGCACCCGCCGTGCACCGGCGGACGCGGGCAGCGGCTCGCGCATCCAGCCGTGCTCCTGGCCGTAGCCGTAGGTCAGCATCTGCGTCGTGCTGAAGCCGATGCCCACGTGGCCGCGCTCGTCGTAGAACAGGCCCAGGCCGCCATGGCCGTCGCCGCTGATTTCCAGCTCGACGCTGCACTCGTAAGCGCGGTCGCCGACCACGAAGGCCAGCGGCGAGCAGTCGGCCAGGGATTGGCCCTTGCCACGGATTACAAGGGCACCGGCGTCGAAGCGCAGCCGCGAGGCTTCGTCGGGCCCGGGCGCATGGAAGGCCCACTGCAGACCGAGCCGGCCGCTGGAGAAGTCGTCCGACAGCGCGAAGCCGGCGGGGCTGGCCTGCCCCGCCCTGGGCTTGCGCAGCGGGGTGGCCAGGGTGCCGCCCTTGGCGCGCAGCCAGCCGTCGCGCGTCCACTCGACCGGCTCCAGCAGCGCCTGGCGGCCCAGCGTGCGAAAGCCGTTCTCGTAGCCGTGGTAGACCATCCACCAGTCGCCCGCCGGCCCTTCGACCACGCTGGCGTGGCCGCGCGACCACCAGGGCTCGCTGGCGCTGGCCGTGCGCACGATGGGGTTGTGCGGGCAGTCTTCCCACGGGCCGTGCACCGAGCGCGCGCGGGCCAGGGTGACCATGTGGCTCGTGGGCGGCCCGGCCGTGCCGCCCACGGCGGAGACGAGGTAGAACCACCCGTCGCGGCGGAAGAGCTTCGGCCCCTCGGGCGCGAACATCTCGACCACCCAGTCCTTGGGGTATTGCCAGGGTTGCCAGGCGTCGGCCTCCACCGGGCCGTCGGTGGCCAGGCCGTGGTCGCGCAGGCGGACGCGCCGGCCGCCATTGACGAACAGGTAGCGCCGCCCGTCTTCGCCGACCACGTGGCCGGGGTCGATGCAGCCGGGGATCTTGAGGTCGATGGGTGCACTCCACGGGCCGCGGATGTCGCCGGCATGGATGACGTAGATGCCCGTGCCGGCTTCCTGCAGCACCGGGATGTAGAGGAAGTAGCGCCCGCCGTGCTTGACCAGGTCCATCGCCCAGACGGTGCCGATGGGATGGGTGAGCGCGGCGGTGATGGGCGCCCAGTTCACCAGGTCGCGCGAGTGCCAGATCACCGCGCCCGGGTAGGACTGGAACGACGAGAACGTCATGTAGTAGTCGGCCCCGTCCTTCAGGATGGTGGGGTCGGCGTGGTCGCCCGGCACGATCGGGTTGCGGAAGCTGCCGTCGCCCAGGTCCGCCTTGCGCTGGCCCTCCACCCCGCGGCCGAAGCGCAGGGGCGTGGCGGGTGCGCAAGTGGCGGCCGGCGCTGCCGCGGTGGCGGTGCCGGCGAGGGCCCCGACGATGGCCTCGCGGCGGGAGAGCTGCGCCGCCATCAGACCTGCCCGCGCCGCGCTTCGAGCTGGGCGCGGATGTCGTGCATGCGGCCTTCCGTGAGCGGGAACCGCAGGATCGCGATCAGTGCGATGACCAGCCCGACGACCGGCAGGCTGGACAGCAGGATGCGGATCATGAAGATCGAGTCCGGTGTCTGCACGTCCAGCTTCGCATCGAAGCCCGTGAACTGCAGGATCCAGCCCGAGGCGCCCACGCCGAGCGCGATGCCGACCTTGCTGATCCACGACTGGCAGGCCGAGAAAGAGCCCTCGCGGCGCTTGCCCGTCTCCAGTTCGTCGTAGTCGACCACGTCGCCGATGGTGGAGCCGTAGAGGATCCAGAAGCCCGCGCCCGTGAAGGCGACGAAGCCGCAGGCCAGCAGCTGCAGCCAGGGGTGCTCGGGGTCGTACAGCCACCAGTCGCCGATGAAGGCCGCAATGGCCAGCACGAACACCGTGGCCATCGCCTGCCGCTTGCCGACGCGCCGCGCCAGCATGGTGAAGAACGGGATGCCCAGCAGGCCGAACACCATGCCGGAGACGCCCATGGCGGTGTTCCACTTCGCGGCCAGGGCCACGTCGCCCTTGCACACGTAGTAGATGGTGTTGTACCAGCCGAGCGAGCTCACCATCGCGGTGCCGATGCCGTAGGCCAGCACCATGCACAGCACGTGGCGGAAGGGCTTGCAGCGCAGCGTGCGCCCCAGGGTGTCGCGAAAGGGGATGCGCTCCTGCTGGTTGGCGACCACGACGGCGTCGTAGTAGCGCTCGCGGGTCAAAAGGAAGATGGCGATGGCGGCGGCCACCATGACGGCACCGAGGATGGCGCAGTAGGTCTGGGCGCCGAGCAGGATGTCGGGCTTGCCGTTCTCGTCGTGGAAGATCCACAGCGTGGTGAATTGCGCGGCGAAGAACATCGCCAGCTCCGGCAGCTTCTGGATCAGGTTGCGGATCGCCTGCACATTCGTGCGCTCGTGGTAGTCGGGCGTCATCTCCGAGCCCAGGCTGACCCACGGCATGTTGAAACAGCTCATCACCGGCACGTAGATGATGGTGGACACCAGCATGAAGACGAAGTACTCGGTGTCGCTCCAGCCGCGGCCGACGGCGAACATCAGCGGCAGACCGATCCCCGCCAGCACCCCGCCGACGAGGATGAACGGCCGGCGCCGGCCGTAGCGCGTGCGGGTGTTGTCGCTGATCCAGCCAAAGATGGCGTCGGACGCCGCGTCGACCAGGACCTTCACCATCTGGGCCGTCGAGATCAGGCCGGGCGCCACGCCCAGGAACACGTTGAAGACGGTGTAGGCCAGCGACGGGTAGAGCCAGTGCCCCCACATGTCGAGCACCGAGCCCAGGCCGTAGCCGATCTTCTGCTTCATCGGCACGCGGCCCGCCGGGGCGGCAGCGGGTGAGCGGGCGGCGGCGCCGGGTGTCATGTCGAGTGCGGTGTCGGCCACGTCGGCTTCCTCAGAGGACGGTGCGCGTGCGCATCACGTCGGTGTAGTAGTGGGCCGAGAGCTTGGGCGTGCGGGCCTGGGTCTCGAAGTCGCAGTGCACGATGCCGAAGCGGCGCTGGTAGCCGTCTTCCCACTCGAAGTTGTCGATGAAGGACCAGAGGAAGTAGCCGTCCACCGGCACGCCGTCGGCGATCGCGCGGTGCACCTCGCGCAGGTGATTGCGCAGGTAGTCGCGGCGGTGCAGGTCGATCACCTCGCCCCCGCGGCCGTGGTCGACCACCGGCTCGTCGTTGTAGCCGCAGCCGTTCTCGGTGATGTAGATCGAGCGGTGGCCGTAGAGCTCGTGGCACATGCGCGTGGCCCAGTAGATGGCCTGCGGCACCAGGTGCAGCCAGGCGCTGTCGGCGCGCGGGTAGTTGGGCGGCAGGCTCAGGGCCTCGTAGGGCTCGCCGTCGCGGCCGGCGCGCACGTAGGTGGCGGTGTAGATGTTCAGGCCCAGGAAGTCGGTGGGCAGGCTGATCAGGTCGAAGTCGCCCGGCTCGACCAGCGGTGCGTCGCTGCCCACGCGGTCGAGGTAAGCCTCGGCATAGCCGTGGTTGTGGATCGCGCCCAGCACGTGCAGGTTCTTGTCGAGGAACCAGGCCTCGGCCGCGGCGATGTCGGCCGGCGACTCGGTGACCGGCACGCTCACGTCGCAGTTGTCCGTCAGGCCGACGCGCGCGCCTTCGCCGCCGAAGGCACGCACCGCGCGCACGCCGTGGCCGTGGCACAGCAGCGCGTGGTGGAAGGTCTGGTTGACGACGGCCGCGCTCTCGCGCCGGCCCGGCGCCTTGGTGCCGTAGCCGTAGGCCAGCATCGTGAAGCAGCGGATCTCGTTGAGGGTGATCCAGTTCTTCACGCGGTGGCCGAACTCGCGCACCACCGTGTCGGCATAGCGGGCGAAGGCGTCGACCGTGACGCGCGAGGTCCACCCGCCGCGGTCTTCCAGCGCCTGCGGCAGGTCCCAGTGGAAGAGGGTGACCCACGGCGTGATGCCGTGGCGCTCCATGCTGTCGAGCAGGCGGTGGTAGAAGGCCAGCCCGGCGGGGTTCAGCTCGCCGTCGCCTTGCGGGTAGATGCGCGGCCAGGCGATGGACAGGCGGTAGTGCTTGACGCCCAGCGAGGCCATCAGCGCGAAGTCCTCGTCGAAGCGGTGGTAGTGGTCGCAGGCCATGTCCAGCGTGTCGCCGTGGGCCACCTTGCCGGGGATGCGGGCGAAGTGGTCCCAGATCGACTCGCCCTTGCCGTCGGCGAAGGCGGCGCCCTCGATCTGCGCCGAGGCGGCCGCGACACCGAACACGAAGGTGTCCGGGAAGGGGCTGGAGTAGGTGAAGGTGGTGTCGATCATGGTCGGGGAAAGCATGGCATTCAGGGCTGCGTGGCCATCAGTTTGTCGAGCGTGGGGGCCATCGCCTCGGCCCAGGCGGCATAGCCTTTTTCGCTGAGGTGCAGCCAGTCGGGCATCACGTCGGGCGAGAGCGTGCCGTCGGCGTTCATCAGCGCGCGGCCGATGTCCAGGAAGTGCACGGCCTTGCCGTCGGCGAAGCCGGCGATCTGGCGGTTGAGCTGGTCGTTGATGCGGCGCAGCGGCGTGCCGGGCTGCGGGTCGCGCGGGAACACGGCGAGCAGCAGCACCGGCGTGCCGGGCAGCCGCTGCTGCACCTCGGCCAGCAGGCGGCGCACACCGGCGGCGGTGGTGCGCGGGTCTTCGCGCCGATCGCCGGTGTTGTTGGTGCCGATCATCATCACGACGGCCTTGGGCGCGAGGCCGTCGAGCTCGCCGTGCTGCAGGCGCCACAGCACGTTCTCGGTGCGGTCGCCGCCGTAGCCCAGGTTCAGCGCGTGGTGCTTCGCGTAGTGGCGCGCCCAGATGGCCTGGCCTTCGTTCTCCCAGCCCTGGGTGATCGAGTCGCCGATGAAGACCAGCCCGATGCGCTCCTTCGCCTGGCGGCGTTGCGCGATCTCGGCCAGCTTCTTCTCGTGGCGCGGCATCCACCAGTCCATCGACCACACCTCTTCCAGCGGGCCGGCGCTGACCGACTGGGTGGTGGCGTCCGGGCAGGTGGTGGTGGGCGTGCCGCGCTGGCGCAGCGTGACGCGGCGCAACTCCAGCTCGCCGGTGCCGCTGGTCTCCAGCGCGAAAGGCTGCGCGATCTGGCGAAAGTCGGCCCCCTCGCGCACGAAGCATCGCAGGGCCAGGGCAGTGCGCTGCCAGCCGTGACCGGCCTGCGCGCGCGAGGCCGCGACCAGGTTGACCTTGCGACCGCAGTCGGGCCCGCAGGTCATGCCCACGCTCAGGCCGGCCTTGGCCAGGTCGGGGCTGCGCCATTCGAACTCCACCGTCCCTTGCGCCAGGTGGGCGCTCAGGTCCAGCGGCTGGGCACTGACCAGTCGCACGCCGGCATGCCAACTGTCGAGCCAGGTGAGCTGCAGGGCCTGTGCGGCCGGCCGCGCCTGGACCAGCGGCGCGGGCGCCTGCGGGTTGCTGGGCCGGGGCACGCGCAGCGGCGCGCCTGCGTAGGCGGCCTGCTGGTCGAGGTCGAACACGCTGAGCGTGAAGCCGGGCGCAGGTCGGCCATGGGCCAGCAGTGTCAGGTCGGCGGCCTGCGCGGCGGGGGAGGCCAGTGCGGCCAGCAGGCCGGCGGTGATGAGCAGGGGGATCATGTCGGTTTGAGGTCCGGGCCGACTTGCAGGGCCTGGCCGGGGTGCAGTCGGATGGTGGTGTGGCGCGCGCCGAGTCGCAGCGTTGCGGACCCGGCCGTGCCGGCGACGCGACGCAAGGTCGCGCGTGTGAGGCGGCCGTCGGCCCAGGCGATGTCGGCCTCGACGCCGCCGCGGGCGCGCAGTCCGTTCACCGAGCCGGTGGCCCAGGCCGCGGGCAGCGCGGGCAGCAGGTGGATCTCGCCATCGTGCGACTGCAGCAACATCTCGGCCAACGCGGCGGTGTAGCCGAAGTTGCCGTCGATCTGGAAGGGCGGGTGGGCGTCGAACAGGTTGGGGTAGGTGCCGCCGGCGTTGTTCGACTCGCTGCCCGGGCCGGCGTGCTCGGCGGCCCGGGCGCCCGGCGTGGCCAGCAGGCCGCGCAGCATGCGGTAGGCCCGGTCGCCGTCCTGCAGCCGGGCCCAGAAGGCCATCTTCCAGGCCATGGACCAGCCGGTGCCGGCGTCGCCGCGTGCTTCCAGGCTCTGGCGGGCCGCGGCCGCCAGCGCCGGCGTGCGGGTGGGCGAGATCTGCCGGCCGGGGTAGAGCGCGAAGAGGTGCGAGACGTGGCGGTGCGTGTCCTTCGGCGTGTCGAGCACCGGGTCGTGCTTCTCGTCCAGCCATTCGAGCAGCTGGCCCCAGCGGCCGATGCGCGGGCCGGCCAGGCGGTCGCGCAGCGCGGCGATCTGGTGGCGGAAGGCGCGGTCGGTGCCCAGCACGTCCGCCGCCTCGACCGTGTTGTTGAACAGGTCCCAGACGATCTGCTGGTCGTAGGCCACGCCGTCTTCCACCGGGCCGTGTTCGGGCGACCAGCCGTGGGGAGCGACCAGCCGGCCCTTCATGGGACCGTCCGCCAGGGGCTTCAGGTGGTCCTGCCAGAAGTGGCAGACCTCTTTCATCAGCGGGTAGGCGACCTCGCGCAGGAAGCGCTTGTCCTGGGTGTAGGCGTAATGCTCCCAGAAGTGGCGCGCATACCAGGCGTTGCCAGTCTTGTTCCACAGGTAGCCCAACGCGCCGAAGGGGTTCGACTCTGTGCGCAGCGCCCAGCCCCGCAGCGGCTTGCCGTCGGCCGTGAGGAAGGTCTCTTCCTTGGCCTCGAAAGTCTCGCCCCAGGGGGTGAGGCCGGGCTTCTCGACGCCGGGGTGGGCGACCGCGTCGGCGGCGATCTCGCGCAGCGTGCGCCGGTAGACCGGCAGCTGGCTGCGCACGAAACCCAGGAAGGGCCAGTGCAGCTCGGCCAGGTTGGCCGGCTCGGCCGGCCAGTAGTTCATCTGCACATTGATGTTGGTGTGGTAGTCGGCGTTCCAGGGCGGTGTGAGGCTGGCGTTCCACAGCCCCTGCAGGTTGGCCGGCAGGGCATCGCGCGAGCTGGAAACCAGCAGGTAGCGCCCGAACTGGAAGTGCAGCGCCTCCAGCTCCGGGTCGCGGCCGTCGCGCGTGTAGGCGGCCAGGCGCTCGCCGGTGGGCAGCGCGCGGCGCTCGGGCGCGGTGGTGCCCAGGTCGAGCTGCACGCGGCCCATCAGCGCGGCCACGTCGCGCTCGTGATCGGCCTTCAGCCTGGCCCAGGGTTGGGCCGCGGCGGCGGTGACCTGCGCGGTGACGCGCGCCAGCGGGTGTTCGCCCTGGAAGCGCCGGGCCGCGTCGGCCACGTAGCTCGTGCCGGCACCCAGCACCAGTGTGACGCTGTCGCAGCGCTCGAAGACCAGCTTGTCGCCTTGCGCCTTGACCGTGCCGCCTTCGTGCAGCAGCTGCAGCTGGCTGGCATAACTCATGACGTTGGCGGAGGGTGCAGCGTCGGCATCCGCCGGCAACACCCAGCCCGCCAGCGAGCCGGTGGCGTACAGCCGCGCTCCCACCGCGCGGCGGTGCGCGCCGTGCATGTCGGTCAACGACACGGCGCCGCTGTACTGGCCCGGCCGGTCGGCCGTGAGCCGCAGCACGATGGCTTGCGCCGGGTGGCTGGCGATGGCCTCGCGCTCGAAGCGAACGCCGCCCAGCGCGTAGGCCACGCGGTGCAGGGCGCGGTCGATCAGCAGCTCGCGGCGGTAGCCGGCCACGGGCTGGTCGTGCCCGGTCAGCTCGACGATCACATCGCCGAAGGGCTGGTAGGCGCCCATCGTGCGGTCGTCGCCGCTCCACAGCGTGATCTCGTTGAACTGCAGCCGCTCGCGCGCCACCTGGCCGAACACCATCGCGCCCAGCCGGCCGTTGCCGAGGGGCAGGGCCTCGCGCTCCCAGCCGGCGTCGGTGTCGGGCGCCGGTTGCGTGTAGTGCAGCCGCAGCTCGGGGGCGGCCTGCGCGGCCAGGCCCACCAGGGCACCGGCGAGCACGAGCAGACGCAAGGCCCAGCGGGCGGCCCGGCGCTTCAGGCGAGAAGGGGGCAGGGCCATCGTCAACCCTGGGCCCGCGGGCGGGCCACGACCACACCGCCGTGGTGGGCGGCGGGCCGCACCGTGGTGTGCTGCTGCGGGCCGGCGGTGCCAGCGCCGGGGCTGTGCGCCACGGCCGACTGGGCCGGGGCGGGCACCGATGCGGCGGCGGTGTGGCTGCCTGCCAGGGTGTGCAGGCCGATGAGGCCTGTGCCCTGGGGGGGACGGTGGCGCGGCATGGTCAGTACCGGCCCAGGTGGACCTTGAGCGTGATCGGCGTGGCGGTGAGGTTCAGGCCCCAGTCGACCTGGTCGCCGTTCCAGGTGCGCTCCACGGCCCAGCGGCCCCGGTCGTCGAAGGCGCCTTCTTCGACCCGAGCGAGCATCGCCCCCTGCTTGCCGGGCAACGGCTCGGGCTCGAAGCGCACGCGGGCGTACTGGCCGATGACGAGGAACTCGTCGTCGCCGGTCTGCGCGATGGCCACGCCGCCCAGCAGCTGGTTGGCGTGCGGCGGCGGGTTCTTCGCGTTCTCGGGCCAGTCCTTCTCGCCGAACTGCCACTGGCCGAACGACACGCGCGCCTTCCAGCCCTTGAGCGCGATCACCTGGTCGGCATGGTCGTCGCCCTCGGCCACGCCTTGGGTGCGGCCTGCCAGCGCCCACTCGGCCCATTGCCGCTGCAGCGGGCGGAAGGCGCGGTAGACCTTGGCGAAGGGCTCGACCATGCGCTGGTCGGTGAAGCGGCTGCCGAGCACGAAGTTGCTGTAGGCGGTGTAGTCCAGCCCGAAGGGCGAGACGCCGATCGCACCGCGGCCGATGATCGGGTAGAGGAAGCGCGCGTAGCCCTCGGCGTTGCCGATCTCGGGCACCCACAGCGCGTTGTCCGGCCGCTGGAACTGGCCCAGCACCGCGTCGATCGCCGCCGCCTTCGGGTTGTAGATGTCCCGGCCCACGATGTCGATGGCCGGCGCGGCGGCCTTGTAGATGTCGATCACGTCGTGGGTCGGGCCGCCCGCGGCGAAGTTGCCCTTCCACGGGGCGACCGGCTGCTCCAGCGGGTCGCGCAGCGCGTTGTTCACGAACATCGGCAAGTCGTACACCGCCCGCCCGGCCTTCGCGATCTCGCCGATGTAGCGCGCGGTGGCCCAGGCGTGGAAGTACTCGTCGGCATAGTCGCCGTAGACGGCTTTCCAGCTGCCCGATGCGGGCGCGCTGGGCACCGACGACTTCTTCTTCGCCAGCACTGCCGCCGGCACCGGCTGCTCGAAGGCGGCCTGCGCGGCGGGGCTGAAATCACGCACCAGGCCGTAGCTGCCGACCTCGTTCTGCACCTGGACCATGATCACGGTGCGGTGGGCCTGGTCGATCTTCTTCAGGTGCGCCATCAGCGCGGTGAAGGCGCGCTTGTCGGCCGCCAGCGTGGCCTCGCCGTGCGGCGAGAGCACGTAGTGCAGCTTGCCTTCGCGGTCGACCATGCGCGGGAAGCGCTGGTTGTCGAACTTCACCCAGCCCGGTGTGTACTGCGGGTTGGTGTTCTTCCAGGTGGCGAACCACAGCAGCACCAGGCGCACCTGGCGCTGCCGCGCTTCCTTCACCAGCGTGTCGACGAAGCTGAAGTCGAAACGGCCTTCCTCGGGCTCCACCTGCTCCCACGACACCGGCATCAGCAGGGTGTTGGCCCGCGCGTCGGCGACCGCCGGCCACACCTTCTTCAGCGCGTTGGGGTGGTTGCTGGAGTTGTGGGCCTGCGCGCCGAGGATCAGGAACGGCGCGCCGTCCACCAGGAGCGCGTGGCGGCCCCCGCGCTCCACCAGCCGGGGCGCGGGCTGCGCGGCGTCGGCGGCCTGCAGGAGCAGGCCACCGGCTGCCAGCGCGACGAGGGTCTTGCGAAGCATCATCGGTCGATCAGAACGAGTAGCGCAGGGTCACCGTGTAGCGCGGTCCGTTGGCGTTCCATGCCCGACCCATCATGCCGATGTGCTGTTGCATGAGCTGCTTGTTGACCGAGTCGGTGAGGTTCTGGGCGTCCAGGCCGATCTGCAGGTTCTCGTCCCACTTGTAGGAGAGGCCGGCGTCGACCTGGCCGTAGTCGTCCTGCCAGGTGGGCAGGGCCCAGGCCACGCTGCGGCCGCCGAAGGTGGGGCTGTCGGGGTTGGTGTCGGTGCCGTCAGTGCCGTTGGTGCCGTTGGCGTTGACCGCCTGCAGGTACTTCGAGCGCCAGCTGTAGGCCACGCGCGCCGACCACGGGCCCTTGTCGTACATCAGCGTCAGGTTGTAGGAGTGGCGGGACAAGCCTTCGATCGGCAGGTCGCCGAAGGTGCGGCCGTCGGTGTCGCAACCGTTGAGGTTCAGGTTGAGGTTGGCCGCCGCGTTGCTGTTGCCGCTGCAGTACGGTGAGTACACCGGGTCGTACAGGCGACGCTTGCTGTCCACGAAGGTGTAGTTGGCCTGCACGCCGAAGCCGGACATCCAGGCGGGCAGCATGTCGAAGTACTGCTGGTAGGCCAGCTCGAAGCCCGCGGCGTGGCCCTTGGCGCCGTTGACCGGGCTGGTCACCACGAAGTCGACCGGGTTGCCGCCGTTGTCGGGCAGCTGCACCACCGAGGTCTGCTTGATGATGATGTCCTTCAGGTCCTTGTAGAACGCGGCGACGGTGACCGAATCGGTGCGGCCGAAGTACCACTCGGCCGTGAGGTCGACCTGCTGCGACTTCACCGGCTTCAGCATCGGGTTGCCGAAGGCCTCGCCGGTGTGCGAGACGCTGTTGACGGTCGTGACGCCGCCGACCGTCGTCACGTCCGCGCTCTGGGTGAGGCTGGAGTAGGCCTGCATGTTGCTGAAGTCGGGCCGCGAGATGCCGGTGGCATAGCCGAAGCGGAACTGCAGGTCCTTGCCGGCCTTCATGCGCAGGTTCAGGCTGGGCAGCACGTTCAGGTAGTCGTGCTCGTAGCTGCGCGCTTCGGCGAGGGCGGACATGCGCGGCACCGGCACGCCGAGGGCGCCGTCAGGCACGTTGGTCGCCGGCGTGAAGACCAGGTAGCCCTGGGCCTTGTTGCGGGTGTTGACCACGCGCAGGCCGACGTTGCCGTCGACCGGGTACTGCCAGTCGTCGAAGGCGAAGCGCAGCTGGGCGTAGGCGGCCTGCGTCTGCTCGCTCTGGCGGTTCTGGTACTGCGGGTTGTTCGGGTCGCGGGGGTTCCAGAAGTTGAAGCACGCGCCGCTGCCGACGCCGTTGAACTCCTCGCACAGCGTCTTGGAGTAGCCGTGCAGCGTGGCGTAGCTGTCCGGGTAGCCCTCGGCGACGCTGCGGGCCGGCATGATCAGCGACGGCATCGACGAGCCGCGGTTGAAGAAGTTGTTGAAGTCGACGAACTGGGTTCCGGCGCTGAAGCGCGGGTCGTTCAGGTAGGCCAGGCTGCCCGGGGCCAGGTACCACCAGGCCATCCACGGCTGGGTCACGGCGGACCAGTTGTAGCCGGTGTTCACCGTGTGGGCATCGCGGTCGGTCAGCCGCACGCCGAAGCGCAGGTCGGACAGCACCGGGTCGTTGAAGGTGAACTTGGCATCGCCGCGCCAGGCCTTCTCGGTGCCCTTGCTCTTCTCGAAGTGCTCCATGGTGGAGCCCCAGTAGTAGTTGGCCGGATCGGCCAGGACGGCGCGGTCCTCGTCGTCGAAGATCAGGCGCGGCAGCTCACCCGACAGGTCGATGGTTTCCTTGGCCATGCGCACGCCGGTGGCCACCGTCGAGTCGAAGCTCGATGTGGTGGCGCGGATGTACTGCAGGTCGGTGCTGAAGCTCCACTGATCGGATGCCTTCCACTTCAGGTTCCAGCCGAGATCCTGCGTGGCCGACTCGCGGGTCATCACGCGGGTGTCGGCGCCGAAGTTGATGCCGCCGTCGGCCGGGGCGCGCATCGTGCCGCGGATGAGGTTGCCGTTGGGGCCCCAGGTGGCGCCCTCGTCGACGGTGATGTTGTAGGCGTTGGACTGGGCGAACAATGCGTTCTCCAGCCAGTCCATCTTGTAGTCGGAGCGGAACAGGGTCACCGACGACTCCACGTCGCCGAGCTTCCACTGCAGCGCGCCGTAGCTGCCCTGGCGGGTGCGGTCGAATTCCTCGGTACGCCACTGCGCGCCCTTGGGCACCCACACCGTCTGGCCCTCGACGATGTCGCTGCGCGGGTAGTAGGGCTCGACCTGGATCTTGTCGTTGCGGACGGCGCTTTCCGAGTAGGCCAGGTCGATCAGCGCACCGAACTTGCCGAAGTCGGTGGCCCAGGTGTTGGACAGCAGCACCGAGGCCGAGGGGGAGAACTTCTCGCGCAGCTCCGAGTAGGTCGACTGCAACGACACCGCACCCTTGAAGCCGCCGTAGTCGAAGGGCAGGGCGGTGCGCAGGTTCACCAGGCCGCCGATGGCGCCTTCGATCTGCTCGGCGGAGGGGTTCTTGTAGACGTCCACGCCGGCCATCAGCTCGGGCGGCACGTCCTCGAAGTTGAGCGAGCGGCCGCCGTTGGCGCTGAAGGAGTCGCGCCCGTTCAGCTCCGAGCGCACCCAGGTCAGGCCGCGGATGTTCACACCCGAGCCCTCGACCGAGTAATGCTCGGGGTCGTTCTTGGCCATCGTGCGATCGATCGTCACACCGGGGATGCGCTGCAGCACCTCGGTGACCGAGCGGTCGGGCAACTTGCCGATGTCGTCGGCCACGATCGAGTCGACGATCTCGTCCGACTCCTGCTTGATCTTCTGGGCCGATTGCAGCGCCGCGCGCTTGCCGGTGATGACGATCGACTCGACCTTCTCGCCCGGCTTGGACTTGTCTTCCGGCGTTGGCGCAGCCGTCTGCGCCGTGGCCATTCCGCACCAGAGCATGGCCACCTGGGCGGCCGCGATAGACAACGCTGTCTTCTGAACTTGTCTCATGTCTTGCTTTCTTTCGTGGTTCAGACACATCCCTCTCGGGACCACTTCCTGCGCCGGCTGCGGCCGGTCGCCTTCTTCCTCAAGGTGGGTGGCGCGAAGGCCGCGGGCCAGCCGCGGTGCACGCCGTGGGAGCGTGGGGTTCACTGCGGCGTGGTCAGGCTCCGGTGAATCGGTTGACGAGGTTCTCCAGGTATTCCTGGCGGCCGGAGACGGGCAGCACGTCCTGGTTGCGTGAGAGCACCCCCTCGGCCAGCTGGTCCAGCGGCGCGCGGCCGGCGAGGATGTCCTGCCCCAGCGGGGTGGCCCAGCCGGCGTAGCGGGCCTCGACGGCGGCCTTCAGCCGGCCGTCCTTCACCATCTGCTCGGCGACCAGCAGCGCCTGGGCGCACACGTCCATGCCGCCGATGTGGCCGTGGAACAGGTCCTCCGCGTCGATCGACTGGCGGCGCACCTTCGAATCGAAGTTGAGGCCACCGCTACCCAGGCCGCCGGCCTGCAGCACGTGGTACAGCGCGATCGCGGTCTCGGGCACGTTGTTGGGGAACTGGTCGGTGTCCCAGCCGAGCTGCGGGTCGCCGCGGTTCATGTCCAGGCTGCCGAGGATGCCCAGCGCCGCGGCGGTGGCGATCTCGTGTTCGAAGCTGTGGCCCGAGAGCGTGGCGTGGTTGGCCTCGATGTTGACCTTGACCTCCTTCTCCAGGCCGTAGCGCACCAGGAAGCCGTAGACGGTGGCGGTGTCGAAGTCGTACTGGTGCTTGCTCGGCTCGCGCGGCTTGGGCTCGATGAGGATGGTGCCCTTGAAGCCGATCTTGTGCTTGTGCTCCACCGCCAGGTTGAGGAAGCGGCCGAGCTGGTCCAGCTCGCGCGAGAGGTCGGTGTTGAGCAGGGTCTCGTAGCCTTCGCGGCCACCCCACAGCACGTAGTTCTCTCCGCCGAGTTCCTTGGTGGCGTTCATCGCGTCGCGCACCTGCAGCGCGGCCATGGCGAAGATCGCAGGGTCGGGGTTGCTGGCGGCGCCGCTCATGAAGCGGCGGTGGCTGAACAGGTTGGCCGTGCCCCACAGCAGCTTCATGCCGGTGCGCTGTTGCTGGTGGCCCAGCACCTCGACCATGCGGCGGAAGTTGTCGTGGCTCTCGCGCGGGGTCGCGCCCTCGGGTGCCACGTCGCGGTCATGGAAGCAGTAGTAGGGCGCGCCCAGCCGGGCGAAGAACTCGAAGGCCGCGTCGGCCTTCTGCACCGCCAGCTCCATCGGCGAGCCGCCCTCGAACCACGGGCGCTGGAAGGTGCCGAAGCCGAAGGGGTCGAGCCCCGTCCAGCAGAAGCTGTGCCAGTAGCAGACGGCGAAGCGCAGGTGGTCTTCCATGCGCTTGCCCAGCACCAGCCGGTCCTTGTCGTAGTGGCGGAAGGCCAGCGGCTCGTCGCTGTCGGGCCCGCGGTAGGCGATCGGGGCGATGGGTTCGAAGTAGCGTTTCATGGGGTCAGGTGAGGGTGGCCGGCGCGTCGTGGCCGCCGTGCAGAGGTTTGAGTTGTCGGTAGGCGGCGCGGAAGCGCTGCAGGCGGCTTCGCAGTGCCGTGCCGCGGGCGGTGTCGGGGCGGTGGCGCGCGGCCACTTCGGGTGGCGTGCAGACGGTGGCCTCGTCGCCGCCATCGGCCAGCCAGGCCAGACGGGCCGCCCCGAGGGCGCCGCCTGCCTCTCCGCCAGCGTGTACCAGGATCTCCACGCCCAGTGCATCCGCGATCAGCTGGGCCCAGTAGGCGCTGCGCGCGCCGCCGCCCACCAGCGACAGGCGCTGCACCTCGGTGCCCGCCGCCTGCAGCGCGGCCAGCCCATCCGCCAGGCCGAAGGCCACGCCCTCGATCAGGGCATAGGCGCAGGCGGCACGGCCGCTCTCGTGGGTCAGGCCGATGAAGTGGCCCTGGGCGAAGGCGTCGTTGTGCGGGGTGCGCTCGCCGGCCAGGTAGGGCAGGAAGATCGGTGCCGCGTCGAGCGCCTCGGTCGGCAACGCCGCCACCTCGGCCAGCAGGGCTGCTTCGTCGGCCGCGCCGCACAGGCGGGTGAACCAGCGCAGGCAGCTCGCCGCCGACAGCATCACGCTCATCTGGTGCCAGCGGCCCGGCCGGGCGTGGCAGAAAGCGTGCACGGCGGAGGCGGGGTTGGGGCGGTAGCGGTCGTTGACGACGAAGAGCACGCCCGAGGTGCCGAGCGAGATGAAGCCGTCGCCGGGCCGGGTCGCGCCGATGCCGATCGCGCTGGCCGCGTTGTCGCCGGCGCCGCTGGCCACCACCACGCCGGAAGGCAGGCCCCAGGCGACGGCCACCGCGGGCAGCAGCGGCGCGGCCGGGCGGTCGCTCTCGACCAGGCGGGGCATGTGCGCGCGGGTCAGGCCCGTGGCAGCGAGCAGCTCGTCGGACCAGTCGCGCGCCGCCACGTCCAGCCACAGCGTGCCAGCGGCGTCCGACGGGTCGCCCACCTTCTCGCCGGTGAGGCGCAAGGCCAGATAGTCCTTGGGCAGCACCACGCTGCGCACCTGCGCGAACACCTCGGGCTCGTGCTTGCGCACCCACAGCAGCTTGGGCGCGGTGAAGCCGGGCATGGCCAGGTTGCCGGCGATGGCGTGCAGGCGCGGCGCCGCGGCGGTGAGCTCGTCGCACTCGGCATGGCTGCGGCCGTCGTTCCAGAGGATGGCGGGGCGCAGCACCTCGTCGTCAGGCCCCAGCAGCACGGCGCCGTGCATCTGGCCCGACAAGCCGATCGCGCGCACCCGCGACCAGGCCTCGGGCTGGGTGGCACGCAGCGTGGCCGCCGCCAGGCTGGCGGCCTGCCACCAGTCCTGCGGCGCCTGCTCCGACCACAGCGGCTGGGGGCGCGAAACCTCCAGCGGCACGCCGGCCTGGGCCACGGTGCGGCCGTCTGCGCCGAGCAGCAGCAGCTTGACTTCGGAGGTGCCCAGGTCGATGCCGAGGTACATCTCAGCCCTTCCCGGAGAAGACCGGCGCTGCGAGCGGCCGGGTCAGGTGGTAGCGCGCCAGCGCCGCGGCGCCCACGGCCACTGCATCGGCACCGAAGCGCGAGACCTGCACCGTGGTGGGCGCCAGGTTGGCGGCGCTGGCGTAGTCGTTCAGTGTCTTCAGCGCCGGCTGCAGGAAGACTTCGCCCAGCTCGACCACCGATCCGCCCAGCACGATGCAGGCCGGGTCGTAGGCGGCGGAAAGGTTCTGCAGCAGCACGCCGAGGTAGCTGCCGGCCTTCTTGACGGCGCGGGTGGTTTCGGTGTCTTCGTCGGCCAGACGCTGGCGCAGGTCGGCCAGCGGCGGAGGTTCTTCGCCTGCGGCGGCGCCACGCGAGAGCGCGCGCAGGCCGATCAGCGCCTCGGCGCAGCCGCGGCGGCCGCAGGAGCATGGCGGCCCGTTGATCTGCAGCACGATGTGACCCACCTCGCCGGCAAAGCCGCGGCTGCCGGTGAGCAGCCGGTCGCCGACGATCACGCCGGCGCCCACACCCTGGTTGATGCTCACGTAGAGCAGCGGGTCCGACGCCTGCGTCGGGTTGAACTCGAGTTCGCCGATGGCGGCCACGTCGGCCTCGTTCTGCACATACAGCGGCACGCGGTCGAGCGCGGTGCCGGCGAGCTTTTCGGCCAGCTGGGTGCCGAAGGGCACATCGCGCCAGTGCAGGTTGGGCGCGAAGTGCAGGAAGCCGCGCGATTCGTCCACCCCGCCGGGCAGGCCCACGCCGATGCCGATTACCTGGTGGCGGTCTTCGTCGAGCTGCTTGCGCACCTTGAGCAGCGCATTGGCCAGCGCGCCGATGCAGGCCTTGGCGGAGGTGCCGTGGCTGGCCACCGCGCGGGCCAGCACCTCGCCGGTGAGCGAGGTGGCCACCACGCGGATCGACTCGATGCCCACCTCGGCGCCCATCAGCAGCAGGCGGTCGGGGTCGATGAACAGCGGGGTGGGGCGGCGGCCCAGGTCGCCGGTGGCGACGATCTCGCGCTCGACCAGCCAGCCTTCTTCCAGCAGCTCGCGCACCAGCAGGCTCACGGTGGACTTGGTCAACCCCACGGCGGTGGCCAGGTCGGCCCGCGACAGCCCCGGATGGGCGCACAGGTACCTCACCAGCGACATGCGGTTGATGTCCTTGAGCAACTGCTGGTTGCCGGACGGGTTGCCGAGGGCCTCGGTGAGCAAGCGTGTCTCCTGGGTCTTCTGGAACTTGTGGGAGCCGATATTAGTTCGGCAGTCGAACGAACTAAAGCGGTGTAAACACCTAGCCTCAATCCGGCCGAGCCGGCCCAGACTGCGCCCGTTTTTGCCGGTGGGCAGGGGCACGCTTCGCGGGCGCCTGCTCTGCCCCTGCCGCCCTTATCAACTCTCTTTCCGGAACCGGTTCATGAAGTTCACCGATGGGCAGTGGCTGCTGCAGCCTGGTGTCAGCGCGCACTACGCCACCGAGGCCTACGCCGTCGAGGCCCACGACGACCGCCTGGTGGTGCTGGCCACCACCCGCCCGATCAAGCACCGTGGCGACACGCTGCAGGGCCCCACGCTGACCGTCACGCTCAGCTCGCCGATGGAGGGCGTGGTGCGCGTTGCCGTCGAGCATTTCTCGGCCTCGCAGCCGTCGCGGCTGCACGTGCCCATGCCGGGCGCCGGCCGTGCCGCCGTGCGGATCACCGAGACGGCGACCCACGCCACGCTGACCAGCGGCGCGCTGTCTGTCGAGCTGAAGAAGGGCGAAGGCTGGAGCCTGACGTTCCGGGAGGGCGATCGTGTGCTCACCCGCAGCGACTGGCGCAGCCTGGGCTACATCCAGTGGGCGGGAAAAGGTGCCTTCGTGCACGAGCAGCTCACGCTGTCGGTGGGCGAATCGGTCTACGGCCTGGGCGAGCGCTTCACGCCGTGGGTGAAGAACGGCCAGGTGGTCGAGAACACCAACAAGGACGGCGGCACCGCCTGCGAGCAGGCCTACAAGAGCGTGCCCTTCTACCTCACCAGCCGCGGCTACGGCGTGCTGGTGGACGAAGCCGGCCCGGTGTCGTTCGAGGTCGCGTCGGAGAAGACGACGCGTGTGCAGTTCAGCCGCGAGGGCGAGAGCCTGGCCTACTGCGTGATCGCCGGGCCCGACCCGAAGGCCGTGCTGCAGCGCCTGACCGCGCTCACCGGCCGCGCGCCGCTGCCGCCGGCCTGGAGCTTCGGCCTGTGGATGACGACCTCGTTCACCACCCAGTACGACGAGGCCACCGCCACCCACTTCATCGACGAGATGAAGCGCCGCGACCTGCCGCTGGCGGTGTTCCACTTCGACTGCTTCTGGATGCGCGAATTCCAGTGGTGCGATTTCGCGTGGGACCCTCGCGGCTTCCCCGAGCCCGAGGCGATGCTGGCGCGGCTGAAGGCCAAGGGCCTGCACATCAGCCTCTGGATCAACCCCTACGTGGCGCAGAAGTCGCCGCTGTTCGCCGAGGGCGCGCGCGGGGGCTACTTCCTCAAGCGGCCGAATGGGCTGGTCTGGCAGACCGACCTCTGGCAGCCGGGCATGGCCATCGTCGACTTCACCAACCCGGCCGCCGTGGCCTGGTACCAGGGCCACCTGCGCCGGCTGCTGGCGATGGGTGTCGACTGCTTCAAGACCGACTTCGGCGAGCGCATCCCGAGTGAGGGCGTGGTCTACCACGATGGGTCGGACCCGGTGGAGATGCACAACCTCTACGCGCTCCAGTACAACGAGGTCGTCTTCGGCCTGCTGCGCGAGGTGAAGGGCGACGAAGCCGTGGTCTTCGCCCGTTCCACCTACGCCTCGGGCCAGCGCTTCCCGGTGCACTGGGGCGGCGACTGCTGGTCCAACTTCGAGTCCATGGCCGAAAGCCTGCGCGGCGGCCTGTCGCTCACCAGCTGCGGCTTCGCCTTCTGGAGCCACGACATCGGCGGCTTCGAGGGCAACCCGCCGCCGGCCGTCTACAAGCGCTGGATCCAGTTCGGCCTGCTGTCGTCGCACAGCCGGCTGCACGGCAGCAGCTCGTACCGGGTGCCCTGGCTGGTCGACGAGGAAAGCTGCGACGTGCTGCGCGCCTTCACGCGCCTGAAGCACCGGCTGATGCCCTACCTCTACGCCAAGGCCATCGAGGCCAGCGAGACGGGCGTGCCGGTGATGCGCGCGATGGTGGTCGAGCACCCGGGCGACCCGGCCTGCACCACGCTGGACCGCCAGTACCAACTGGGTGAGTCGCTGCTGGTGGCGCCGGTGTTCACCGAGTCGGGCGAGGTCGACTTCTACCTGCCCTCGGCTGGTGAAGGGCGGTGGACGCACCTGCTGACCGCCGAGCAGAAGGCCGGCGGCCGCTGGCACCGCGAGCAACACGGCTTCATGAGCCTGCCGCTCTATGTAGCGCCCAACACGGTGCTGCCCTGGGGCGCCGAAGACGAGCGGCCCGACTACGACTACGCGCGGGGGGTGACTTTGCGGGTGTTCGCGCTCGACGACGGCGCCAGCGCGGCTTTCTTGGTGCCCACGGTCGGCGGGCAGGTGGCGGCGCGCGGCACGGTCTCGCGTGAAGGCGCGCGCTACACGGCCAGCGTCACCGAGGGGGCGCTGCACGACTGGTGCATCGAGGTCGGTGGGCAACGCAGCCCGGTGCAGGCCACCGTGGGCAGCTTCAGCTTCGAGGTGGCTTGAGCCATGCGCGCCATCCCTGTCGGCCGGGCGCTTGCTCAGGTCATCGCCCTGGGCATCGCGTCCTGCGTCGTCACGCCCACTGCCATGTGTGCTGAGCCGGCCCCGCGCGAAGTGCAGCTCGACCGCACGAAGGCCAAGGAGCCGGTCGACCGCTTCTTCGATCTCTCCGTGGGCGCCGACTACCCCGGCACGCTGCGCCGAGACGAGGGCCTCGCGCAGCTGAAGACCGCGGTCGACGAGCTGGGCTTCCGCTCCATCCGCTTCCATGCGCTCTTCCACGACGTGATGGGCGTGGTGAAGGTGCAGGGCGGCCGCACGACCTACGACTTCTCGGCCATCGACACCCTCTACGACGGTCTGCTGGCGCGCGGTATCCGCCCGTTCGTCGAGCTGGGTTTCACGCCGGAGGCGCTGGCCACGTCGAAGCAGACCATCTTCCACTGGAAGGGCAACACCTCGCACCCGCAGCGCGAGGGCTGGGTCGCGCTGGTCGATGCCTTCGTGCGCCACCTCGTCGAACGCTACGGCGTGGACGAGGTGCGGCGCTGGCCCTTCGAGGTGTGGAACGAGCCCAACCTCGACGGCTTCTGGGAGCGCGCCGACCAGGCCGCCTATTTCGCGCTCTACGCCGACACGGCGCGCGCCATCAAGCGCATCGATGCCGGCCTCAAGGTGGGCGGCCCGTCGACCGCCGGCGCCGCCTGGGTGCCCGAATTCCTGGCCTACGCCAAGGCCAACGCGGTGGCAGTCGACTTCGTCACCACCCACACCTACGGCGTGGACCACGGCTTCCTCGACGAGTACGGCGAGGACGACCGCAAGCTCTCGCCCAACCCCGACTCGATCGTGGGCGACGTTCGCCGCGTGCGCGAGCAGATCCAGGCCTCGGCCTTCCCCGGCCTGCCGCTCTACATCACCGAGTGGAGCACCAGCTACAACCCGCGCGACCTGGTGCACGACAGCTACATCAGCGGGCCGTGGATCCTGGCCAAGCTGCGCGCCACGCGCGGGCTGGTGCAGGCGATGAGCTACTGGGTCTACAGCGACCTGTTCGAGGAAGCCGGGCCGCCGCCCACGCCCTTCCACGGCGGCTTCGGGCTGATGACCCGCGAAGGCGTGCGCAAGCCCGCCTGGTTCGCCTACAAGTACCTCAACGCGCTGCGGGGTCGTGACATCCCCAGCACCGACCCGGCCGTGCTGGCCGCCGCCGACGGCGACGACACCGCCGTGCTGCTGTGGGATTGGCAGCCGCCGGACCAGAGCGCCGAGAAGGCCACCAACCGCAGCTTCTTCGGCCGGCCGCTGCCCGCGGTGGCGTCGCGTCCGGTGGCGTTGGCCATCAGCCACCTCGCGCCGGGCCGCTACCGGCTCCAGCTGCGGCGCACCGGCTTCAAGGCCAACGATGCGCAGACGGCCTACCTGGAGATGGGCTCGCCCAAGGCACTGGACGCGACCCAGCTGGAGCGCCTGCATGCGCTGACGGCCGACCAGCCCGAGCTCAACCTGGTGGTCGACATCGGCCCGGCCGGCGAGCTGCGCCGCACGCTGCCGATGCGCAGCAACGACGTGGTGCTGCTGACACTGAAGCGCGAGCCCGCGCGGGCGGCCGCGACCCCGCCTGGCGGTGACCCGCAGATCCAGCTCAACCAGGTCGGCTTCCTGCCAGGGGCGGCCAAGTGGGCGGCGGTGCCGGTGGCGCCTTCGGCCGCTGCGGGGGCGGCCACACGCTTCAGCGTGGTCGACGGGCGCAGCGGCAAGACGGTGTTCAGTGGCGCGCTCGGTGCGCCCGCCGCCTGGCCGATGGCCCATGCCCACTTCCGGCTGGCCGACTTCTCCTCGCTCAAGGCGCCCGGCCGCTACCGACTGCGTGTGCCCGGCTTGCCCGATTCGGCGCCATTCGAGATCAAGGCCGATGCCTACGCCGGTTTGAACGCCGCCAGCCTCAAGGCCTTCTACCTGAACCGGGCCAGCACGGCGCTGCCGCCACGCCACGCCGGCGCCTTCGCGCGCCCCGCCGGCCATGCCGACACCCAGGTGCTGGTGCACGCCTCGGCCGCTGGCCCTGGCCGCCCTGAGGGCACGGTGATCAGCGCGCCCAAGGGCTGGTACGACGCGGGCGACTACAACAAGTACATCGTCAACTCGGGCATCTCCACCTACACGTTGCTGGCCGCGTGGGAGCACTTTCCGGCGCATTTCCGCAAGCAATCGCTGAACATCCCCGAGAGCGGCAACTCGCTGCCCGACGTGCTCGACGAGGTGTTGTGGAACCTCGACTGGATGCTGGCGATGCAGGACCCGGCCGACGGCGGCGTCTACCACAAGCTCACCAACAAGGGCTTCGACGGTGCGGTCATGCCGCACCAGGCCACCGCCCCGCGCTACGTGGTGCAGAAGACCACCGCCGCCACGCTGGACTTCGCCGCGGTGATGGCCACCGCCAGCCGCGTGTTCGCCGGCTTCGAGCGTGAGCGGCCGGGGTTGAGCGCACGCATGCGCGCCGCGGCCGAGCGCGCCTGGCAGTGGGCGCGGGCGAACCCGGGCGCCATCTACAAGCAGCCGAGCGACGTCCACACCGGCGGCTACGACGACGCCCAACTCGCCGACGAATTCGCCTGGGCGGCGGCCGAGCTCTACATCACCACACGCGACGATGCCTACTGGTCCGCGATGAAGCCCGCCGAGGTGCCCACCGGCGTGCCCGGCTGGGGCAGCGTGGCGCCGCTGGCCTGGGTGTCGCTGGCCCACCACCGCACGCGGCTCACGCCCGCGGCCGACCGCGCGCTGATCGAAAGCCGCATCCGCCAACAGGCCGACGCGCTGGCCGCGGCCTGGCGCGCGTCGCCCTATCGCGTCAGCATGCAACCCGCCGACTTGGTGTGGGGCAGCAACGCGGTGGCGCTGAACCAGGCGCTGATGCTGCTGCAGGGCTACCGGCTGACGGGCGACCGCACCCAGCTCGACGCGGCGCAGGCGATGCTGGACTACGTGCTCGGCCGCAACGCGCTGGGCCTGAGCATGGTCACCGGCTTCGGCACGCGTTCAACGCAGCAGCCGCACCACCGCCCGTCGATGGCTGACGGCATCGCCGCGCCGGTGCCCGGTTTCCTGGCCGGTGGCCCCAACCCCGGCCTCAACGACCGCGCCCACTGCCCCGTGCCGTACCCCTCCGACGTGCCGGCCAAGGCCTACCTCGACCACGACTGCAGCTACGCCAGCAACGAGGTCGCGATCAACTGGAACGCGCCCTTGGCGTACGTCTCCGCCGCCCTGCAGGCGCTGACCCCGCGCACCCCACCCACCGCCCGCCCATGACCGAACTCAGCCGAGACCTGCCGGCCGCCCCGCCCGCGGCTGCCACCGAGCCTGCAGCCCACAAGCACCACCCGCTGAGCTGGGTGCCCACGCTCTACCTGGCGATGGGCTTGCCGAACGTCACCGTGGGCGTGGTGGCTGCGATCATCTACAAGAACCTCGGCGTCTCGAACGAAGAGATCGCCTTCTACACCTCGCAGATGTACCTGCCGTGGGTGCTGAAGCCGCTGTGGTCACCCTTGCTCGAGCCCTTCAAGACCAAGCGCTGGTGGGTCATCAGCATGCAGTTCACGATGATGGCCTCGCTGGGCCTCGTCGCCTTCTGCCTGCCGCTGGACGACTTCTTCCGACTCTCGCTCGCCTTCTTCTGGATCACCGGCTTCGCTTCGGCCACGCAGGACATCGTGGCCGACGGCGTCTTCATGACGACGATGCCGCTGCGCGACCAGGCGCGCTACGCCGGCCTGCAAGGCATGTGCTGGAACATGGGCGCGGTGATCGCCTCAGGCCTGCTGGTCTCGCTGACCGGCTGGCTGCACAACCGCATGGGCCTGAGCTGGGTGCACTGCTGGATGGTGGTGATGTTCGGCACGGCCTTTGTCATGGGCGCCTTCGCGCTGTGGCACCTGCGTGTGCTGCCGCCGGGCGCCCCCTCATCGGTGCAGGGGCAGGGCATCCGCGCCAGCTGGCCGGCGCTGCGCGACTCGTGGATCAGCTTTTTCCAGAAGCCCGGCATCTGGATGATGCTGGCGGTGATCTTCTTCTACCGATTCGGCGAAGGTTTCATCGAGAAGTTCGGGCCGCTCTTCCTGCTCGACCCGCGCAGTGCGGGCGGCCTGGGGCTGGACAACGAATCGCTTGGCTTCATCAATGGCACCGCCGGCACGCTGGCCTTCATTGCAGGCGCCTTCCTCGGTGGCTTCCTGGTGGCGCGGCGCACGCTGCCGCATGCGTTCTTCGTGCTGGCGCTGGTGCTCAACCTGCCGCACGTGACCTACTTCTACCTGGCTTCGGCGCTGCCGACCGACCCCTACTGGATCGGCGCCGTGGTGGCGGTGGAGAAGTTCGGCTTCGGCATGGGCTCGGTGGGCCACATGCTCTACATGATGCAGCAGATCGCACCGGGGCCCTTCAAGATGACCCACTACGCCTTCGCCACCGGCGTGATGGCGCTCACCAAGTGGTCCACCGGTTCGGTGAGCGGCTGGGTCTGGGGCTGGGTCGGGCATGACTACACCACGTTCTTCGCGCTGGTGCTGGCGTTCTCGGTGCCACCCATCATCCTGGCCTGGCTGGCCCCGTTCCCGCACGCCAGCACCCACGAGGCCGAGGAGCCCGGCGTCAACAAGGCGGCGCACGGGTGAGGCCTGTGGCCACAGGCGGGGCGGGCACTCAGAAGCGGTGCCGGATCCCCGCCTCGTACCCCCGGGACGTGCCACCCTCACCCATGCCCGTCGGGCCTTCGGGGATCACGAAGCGCGCAGCGCCGTCGTTGGAGACCTGGGCGGTCGTCACGTAGACCGCCGAGCGCTTGGAGAGGTTGTAGACATAGCCGAGCCCCAGCTGCGATGCGTCGTTGCTGCCGATGGCGGTGGCACCCACCGTACCGGAGAGGTCGGCCTTGACCCAGGAGGCCTTGACTTCATGCGGGCCGAAGGTGGCCGTGGCGCCCAGCAGCAGCAGTGTCTGCCTGGCATCGTCGTACTTGAACTGGCGCCAGGCGGCGGACACCTTGAAATTGGCCACGTCCAGGTTCCCGCCCAACACCGAGTCGGTGAACTTGCCCGCCGTGGTGAGGCTGTTCTCTGAACTCGTCGTGGCGGCGGAGACACCAAAACCGGATCCGTTGTAGCCCAGCCGGACACCCAGCACCTTGGCCTTGCCGGCGCTGGCGTCACCGCCTTCGCCGGGCGCCGCGAGGAGCCCTCCCTCCAAGCCGGCCAGCAAGCCACTGGGCAGCATCAGTTGCACGGCGTTGTCCGAGCGCACCGTCGTGTTGGCGTTCGACCCGAACGCAGAGCGGATCGGCCCGGTGGGTGTCGACGACACCAGGTTCGCCGAGCGCGCAACGCCCACATAGGCGAACGGGTCGTAGCGACTCCACGCGACATAGGAGGGCACGAAGTCACGCCCCAAGCGGGCTTCGCCCCAACTGCTGCTGGCCAGGCTGACCGTGGATCGACGGTCCCAGAACTTGTCCGATGCCGCCGGCGCGCCGGTGTCGGCCAGCAGGCCGTGCTCGAGGTGAAACCCCGCCGTGAGCCCGCCGCCCAGATCCTCCTTGCCACTGAAGATCAACCGGCTGGTCGAGTTGGAGCCGCTCACCACGGACTTGTTGGAGCCGACCCCCTCGTTGCTGACCTGCCGGACGGCCGCGTCGACGATGCCGGACACAGTGACCGAGCTTTGGGCCAAGGCGGGGACAGGGGCGGCGGCGGCCAGCAACGAACAGCCGGCGATCAGAGCGGACTTCATGGGATCTTGTCTCCAGGGGGTTGATTCGTGGCCCGAATGGTGGAGACACCCACTCCAAAAGAGAATTGCACAGTTCCGAACGATTGATGCTCGTGTGGCATCAATTGGCGGAACGCGCCGCCTTGCCCTTGACCTTGCCCTTGACCTCGCCGAACAGGTCGAACAGCTGCTGCGCCGCCGGCGACAGGGAGCGCCCGCGGCGGCGGATCAGGCCCACCATGCGCGTCACCACGGGGTCGACCAGCGGCACGCTGACCAGCAGCGGGTGGTCGGGCCCCGGCATGGCCATGGAAGGGACGGCGGCCACGCCCAGCCCAGCCTCGACCAGGCCCAGGGTGGTGGTCACGTGCTGGGCCTCGTAGATGGCCTGCGGGCGGCCGGCCACGCCCGCCAGCGCCTGGTCCAGCAAGACCCGGTTGCCAGAGGTGCGCCCGACCGAGATGAAGTCGTGCTGCCCCAGCTGGGCCCAGGTGACCCGGCGCATCTTTGCCACGGGGTGATCGCGCCGGCAGGCCGCCACGAAGCGCTCTTCGACCAGCGGCTTGAACTCCAGCTCGCCCTCCTGCGCCCCGATGAAGTTCAGCCCGAAGTCGGCCTCGCCACGCGCCACCGAGGCCAGCACTTCGTTGGCGCCGGCATCCAGCACCTTGACCCGGACTTTCGGGCACCGCTCGTGGTAGCGCCGGATGACTTCTGACAGGTAGTAGTAGACGGTCGACGGCACGCAGGCCACCGTCACCTCGCCCATGCGCGTGGCGGCCACGCCGCGGATGCCCAGCAGCGTGGAGTCGAGCTCGTCCAGCAGCTCGCGCACCTTGCGCTCGAAGTCGCGGCCCACGGCGGTCAGCGTGACCCGGCGCGTGGTGCGCTCCAGCAGGCGGACCCCCAGCGCCTGCTCCAGCTTGTCGATGCGCCGGCTGAAGGCCGGCTGCGAGAGGTGGACGGACTCGGCGGCCTTGCGGAAGTTGCTCAGCTCCGCCACCGCGCGAAACGCCAGCAGGTCGTTCAGGTCGAAATTGATGGCCACGGGTCTGCTCCAGGTATTGATGCTCTCAGCGGATCAGTTGATCTTAAAGATGCAATTCACTTTTGCAATGCCCCGCCAGAAGATGCGGCCCATGAATCAAGTCCTGCCCTGCGTCCTGATGCGTGCCGGCACCTCGCGCGGCCCTTTCTTCCTGCGCGACTGGCTGCCCGAAGACGAAGCCGTGCGCGACGAGGTGCTGATCGGCGCGATCGGTGCTTCCGACCTGCTGCAGGTCGACGGCGTCGGCGGCGGCAGCAGCCTGACCAGCAAGGTCGCGATCGTGTCCCGCTCGGCGCAGCCCGACTGCGACGTCGACTACCTCTTCGCCCAGGTGGGCGTGGGCCAATGCTCCGTCGACACCCGCCCGAACTGCGGCAACATGCTGTCGGGCGTGGCGCCTTTCGCCGTCGAGCAGGGGCTGGTGGCCGCCCGTGACGGCGAGACGACGGTGCGGGTCTTCAACGTCAACACCCGCTCGCGGATCGACGTGACGATCCAGACGCCGGGGGGCCGCGTGACCTACGACGGCGACACCGGCATCGACGGCGTGGCCGGCACGGCGGCGCCCATCCGGTTGAACTTCCTCGACGCGTGGGGCGCGGTGACCGGCTCGGTCTTCCCCACCGGCCGCCGTATCGATGTGGTCGATGGGCTGGAGGTGACCTGCATCGATGCCGCCATGCCGCTGGTCATCCTGCGGGCGCGCGACCTCGGCCTGACCGGCCGCGAATCCCCCGCGGAGCTGGACGCCGACCCGCAGCTGCTGGCGCGCATCGAGAAGCTGCGCTGCGCCGCGGGCGAGGCCATGGGCCTGGGCGACGTCTCCACCAGCGTGATCCCCAAGCCCGTGATCGCCAGCGCAGGCGACGACGCCGACAGCATCACTTCGCGCTACTTCACGCCCCGCCGCTGCCATGCCTCGCATGCGGTGACCGGTGCCATCGGCGTGGCGACCGCGTTCGCGCTGCCTGGCACCGTGGTCAGCGGCGCCAGCCGGCCTGGGGTGCGCGCGATCGCGGTGCTGCACCCGCAAGGCCGCATCGAGGTCGAAGTGGCCATCGACGGCGCCGGGGATGAAGCCCGCATCCAGCGGGCCGCCCTGGTCCGCACGGCCCGAAAGATCCTGCAGGGCGACCTGCACATCCCGCCTTACGTGTTCTCGAAACCGCCAACAGGAGACAAACCGATGAAGCGCTTGATTGCCCCCGCCGTGGCTGCCGTGGTCGCCGCCTCTGCACCGCTGGCCATGGCCTACCCCGACAAGACGATCACCATCGTCGTGCCCACCGCCGCCGGCGGCGGCAACGATGCGATGGCCCGCACCATTGCGCAGAAGCTGGGCCCCCTGCTCGGCCAGACGATCATCATCGACAACCGCGCCGGCGCCAATGGCGCCATCGCCAGCGAGTTCGTGGCCCGCGCGCCGGCCGACGGCCACACGCTGATGTTCGGCTACATCGCCACGCACGCCATGAACCCGGCGCTGCAGAAGCTGCGCTACGACCCGGTGGCCGACTTCGCGCCCATCGGCCTGGTGGGCTACTCGCCGACGCTGATGGTGGCCAACGCCGCCGTGCCGGTGAAGGACGTGAAGGACCTGGTGGCACAGCTCAAGGCCAAGCCCGACAAGTACACCTACGCGTCGGCCGGCAACGGCACCGCGCCGCACTACGCCGCGGAACTGTTCAAGCTCAATGCCGGCGTGGTGATGCTCGGCGTGCCCTACAAGGGGGCGGCGCCCGCGGTGGGCGACACCATCGGCGGGCAGACGCAGTTCATGTTCCCGAGCCTGTTCACCGCGGCGCCGCACGTCAAGAGCGGCAAGCTGAAGGCGCTGGCCATCGCCGGGCCCAAGCGCTCGCCGCTGCTGCCCGACGTGCCGACGCTGAAGGAGGCCGGCGTCGACGGCGTCGAGGTGCAGCAGTGGTACGGCTTCTTCGCGCCGGCCAAGACGCCCAAGGCGGTCATCGAGCAGCTCAACAAGGCGCTGAACCAGGTGCTCACCGACAAGGACATCGTCAAGCGCATCGAGGACCACGGCGCCGATGTGGAAACCAGCACGCCCGAGCAGTTCGGCGAGCTGGTGAAGACCGAGCTGGTGCGCTGGAAGGGCGTGGTCCAGCGTGCCAAGCTGACGGCCGACTGATCACACAGGAGCACCCGATGAGCACCGCCCTCGAAGACCTGAAGGCCTGGATCGGCCGGAGCGAGACGGCGCAGGACCAGGTCGGTGCCACACCGGTCAAGGCCCTGAACGCGACCCTGGACCACGAAGCCTCGCCGGTCGACAACGGCACGCCGCTGCCCCCGCTGTGGCACTGGCTCTACTTCCTGCCGCTGCACCGGCAGAGCGACATCGGCCCCGACGGCCACGCCCGCCGCGGCGGCTTCCTGCCGCCGGTGCCGCTGCCTCGGCGCATGTGGGCGGGCAGCCAGTTCGAGTTCCGCTCGCCGGTGCGGGTGGGCGATGCGGTGGAGCGCCGGTCGACGATCGCCGACGTGACGGTCAAGGAGGGGCGGACGGGCCAGTTGGTGTTCGTGAAGGTGCGCCACGAAGTGCGCTGCAACGGTGCGGCCGAGGCCGCCATCGTCGAGCACCACGACATCGTGTACCGCGACGCCAAGCGGCCGGACGATGTCGAGCCGCCGCCACAGCCCGCGGCGAAGGGCGCCGCCTGGCAACGCGAGATCGTGCCGGACGACGTGCTGCTGTTCCGCTACTCGGCGCTCACCTTCAACGGCCACCGCATCCATTACGACCGCAAGTACGTCACCGAGGTGGAAGGCTACCCGGGCCTGATCGTCCACGGCC
Organism: Pseudomonadota bacterium; assembly: GCA_049322835.1. Taxonomy (GTDB): domain Bacteria; phylum Pseudomonadota; class Gammaproteobacteria; order Burkholderiales; family Burkholderiaceae_C; genus Ideonella. The sequence continues at coordinate 39,703 of JBMOQN010000002.1, forward strand.
CGCTGATCGCCACCCTGCTCATGGACCTGGTCCGCCGCAACGCGCCGGGTGCCGACGTGGCCACCTTCCGCTTCAAGGCCGTGCGACCCACGTTCGACCTGAACCGGTTCCGCGTCAACGGGCAGCCCGAGGCCGATGGGAAGACCGTGAGGCTCTGGGCCGAAGACCACGAGGGCTGGCTCACGATGGATGCCGTGGCGACGCTGCGCTGAGGACCAGTCCAGTGAAACGGGGAAATCGAATGCGCGTGGGTACCTGCCAGGGGCGCAATCAAGGCGCAAAGCGCAGCCGGGTTGAACACCCGGCGAGCATTTGCAACGCCGAGTGCGCCCCTGGCAG
>JBMOQN010000003.1:0-36177 GCA_049322835.1 Pseudomonadota bacterium
GGTACCCGGACGGGCTCATTTAGAAATCGCCCATCCGGGTACCCGCCAGCGGCCCGCGCCGACCGAAGCAAGAGGCCCGACCTCAGACGAAATCCCGCGCCCGGTAGTACATCATCCCCGCCGCCTGCATCAGCCCACCGATGCGTTCACCGCCCGGAAACGGCGGGTTGACGATGCCACCGAACCAGTCGAGCCGCTCGGGCTTGCCGAGCATCGCCTCGGTCACCACGGTGGCCGCCACGCGCGTGGGCACCAGGCCGTGGCCGCAGAAGCCCTGGGCCCAGAAGACGCGGTCGTTGCGGCGGCCCCAGTCGGGCATGCGGCGCATCGTGATGTCGATGTGGCCGCCCCAGGCGTACTCCATCTTCGCGTCCTTCAGCTGCGGGAAGGCACGCAGGATGTTGACCTTCATCGACTCCTTCAGGTTCGCCGGGGTGCCCCCCAGGTAGGTGCACTTGCCGCCGAACAGCAGCCGGTGGTCGGCCGTCGTGCGGAAGTACTCGAGGATGAACTGGTTGTCGTAGACCGCATGGTTGCGCGGGATCAGGCTGCGGCAGACAGCCTCGCCCAGCACCTCGGTCGTGCCGATGAAAGTGCCCACCGGCAGCGTGCGGCCGGAAAGCTTGCTGTCGACCTTGTCGACATAGGCGTTGGCGCCCAGCACCAGCTGGTCGCACTTGACGATCTTGCCGCCGGCCAGGCGCACCGTCACGCCGCCCAGGCCCTCGTCGTAACCCTCGACCTTGGTGCCTTCGTAGATCGTGGCCCCCGCGGCCTCGACCGCCCGCGCCAGGCCCAGAACGTACTTCAGCGGGTGGATGTGCGCGCCCTCGGGGTCGATGATGCCGGCCTGGTAGCGATCGGAGTTCAGGTAGGTCGGCAAGGTCGCCTTGTCGACGAACTGGAGCTTGTGATAGCCCCACTCCTTCTCGCACTCCTCGATCCAGTCGGTCAGGTCGGCCACGCGACGCGGCAGCACCGCGACTTCGAGGTGGCCCTCGACCAGGTCGCAGTCGATCGCGTGGTCGCGCATCAGGCCACGGATGTCCTGCACCGCCTGGCGCGAGGCGTCGAACATTACCTTCGCGCGCTCGTAGCCCATCACGCCCTTCAGGCGCTGCATGCCGCACGGGAAGCCGATGATCATCTGCCCGCCGTTGCGGCCCGAGGCGCCCCAGCCGACGCGGCTGGCCTCGAGCACCGCCACCCGCTTGCCGGCCCTGGCCAGCTCGAGGGCGCAGTACAAGCCGAAGAAGCCGGCGCCGACGACGCAGACGTCGACCTGAAGGCTCTGGTCAAGTGCGGGCCGGGTGACCTGCAGCTCGCGCGAGGTGGCGGCGTAGTAGGTGTCGGTGTGCTGGGGGCTGGAGCGGAACATCTCGGGTGCTCTCTTCAGGCGAGTTCGATGAGGTGGTGCAGGTCCCACTGGCCACGCGGGTCGGCCAAAGTGGCGCGCTCGGCGTGCTCGTGGCGCTTGATGGCGACATAGGCGTCGACCAGCGGCGCACCGAACAACTCGCGCAGCGTGGCGCTGGCGGCCAGCGCGTCGAGCGCGGTGGGCAGGGTGCGCGGCAGCGCATGGGCCTCGTCAGCGCCCGGGTGCGGCGCGCACTCGGCGCGCAGGCCGGCCAGGCCCAGGCCCAGCGTGGCCGCCACGGTGAGGTAGGGGTTGGCGTCTCCGCCGGGCAGGCGGTTCTCGACCCGGCGCGAGGATGCGCCCGACGAGGGAATGCGAAAAGCCAGCGAGCGGTCTTCCGCGCCCCAACTGGCGTGCGACGGCGACGCGTCGCTCAGCGCGATGCGGTCGTAGGCCATGTCGTAGGGCGCGAAGAAGGCCATCGCCGCCGGCGTGTGGGCCTGCAGGCCGGCGATGAAGTGGCCCAGCTGGGCGCTGCTCTCGCCGCCCTCGTGGGCGAAGAGGTGCGGCCAGGCGCTGGCGGTGCGCTGCACGCTGAAGTGCCAGTGCATGCCGGTGCCCGGCTGGTCGAGGAAGGGCTTGGCGGCGAAGCTGGCCAGGAAGCCGTGGCGAGCGGCGATCTCGCGAGCCAGCCGCTTGAATCGGAACACCGCATCGGCCTGCGCAAGCGGCTCGCCGGGCCGGAAGTTGACCTCGAACTGCGACAGCGCGGACTCGTGGGCGTGGCCACTGACCGGGATCCGCAGCGTCTCGCAGGCCGCGTACAGCTCGTCGAAGTAGGCCTCGAAGTGGGTGGCTCGCTCCAGGGAGAAGGCCTCGCACGCAGCCTCGCGCGCCATCGCGCCCGGCCGCGCACGGGCGCTGGCAAGCTGGCGGCAGCCGCCTGCTTCGTCGCAGTGCAGCAGAAACAGCTCCAGCTCCGGCGCCACCAGCGCCGTCAGGCCTTCTGCCTCGAAGGCGGCCACGACACGGCGCAGCGCGGCGCGGGGAGACAGCTCGTTGGCGTCGACCTCGCGGCCGTGGTGCGGCGCGTGCCAGCGGCCGGTCGGCTCGCAGATCACCGTCGCCTCGCCGGGGCGGCCGGGGCGCGGTGCCAGCGTGGCGAGGTCGGGCACCAGCGCCATGTCGCTGTAGGTGGTGGGCAGCATCGGGCCGAAGACGGCGTCGGGCTCGCCGGCAGTGAGCGTCAGCCCCAGCGCCACCGAAGGCAGCTTGCAGCCGCCCAAGGCCAGGAAATCGTCGCGATGCACCCGCTTGCCACGGGCCACGGAGGTGAAATCGCCCACCGCACACTCCACTGCACGGGCGCCCAGCGCGTCCAGCGCAGCGGCGGCAGTCTCGGGGTCCATCGAAAGTGGCAGGTGAGGCAGGCTCATTGGGGCAAGGCGGCAGGAATCTGGCGCGATGATAGGCTCAAGTGGACCAGTGGAATAGTCCACTTAAAGGCATACTGATTGGTCCACTTTGACAGCGACACGCGATGGACATCGACACCCTGGCCGACTGGCTGCTCGCACGGCCACAGGACACCACCCAGCCCTTGGGTGCGCGTCTGGCGCAGGGCCTGCGCCAGGCCGTGCTCGATGGCGCGGTGCCGGCCGGGCAGCGACTGCCCGCCACACGGGCCTTGGCTGCGCGCCTGGGCGTGGCGCGCAACACGCTGGTCGCGGTGTATGCGCAGCTGGAAGCCGAGGGTTTCGTCGTGGCGGGGCACGGCTCCGGCACCTATGCCTGCAAGGTGGCACCCGAGCAGGTGGCCCCGCGGCGCCAGGTGCGCCCGTCTGCAGAGGCCGCGCTGCCGGCCCCCGCGCTCTCGGCACGCGGCCAGCGCTACCAGGCCCACCCGCTGCACCGGTTCTGGAGCCGCCAGCCCTTCTGCCCCGGCGGCTTCGACAGCGCGCTGTTCCCGCACGCGCTGTGGAACCGCCTGCTGGCTCAGCCGCTGCGGCGGCCGGACGCGGCCCTGCTGGGCGCGGGTGAGCCCGGCGGCCTGCCGGCGTTGCGAGAAGCGGTGGCCCAGCATGTGCGGGCCACGCGCGGCGTGCGCTGCGTGCCTCGCCAGGTCGTGATCACCGACAGCACCGCACAGTCGCTGGACCTGATCGCCCGCCTGCTCTGCGACCCCGGCGACGCGGTGTGGATCGAGAACCCCTGCTACTGGGGCGCCAGCCAGGCGCTGATGGACCTGGGGCTGGCGCTGCAGCCCATCGACGTGGACGACGACGGGCTCCCGCTGCCACCGGCGCCAGCGCGCGGCGCGCCCAAACCGCGACTGGCCTACCTGACACCCTCGCACCAGTTCCCGACCGGCGCCGTGATGCCGCTCGCGCGCCGCTTGGAATGGCTGGCCCATGCGCGCCGGCACGGCACGCTGCTGGTGGAAGATGACTACGACAGCGAATACCGCTACACCGGCATGCCCTTCCCGTCACTGCAGGGGCTGGACGCGGAAACGGGGGGTGGGGCTCGCGTGCTCTACCTCGGCAGCTTCAGCAAGACGATGTACCCCGGCATCCGGGTCGGCTTCCTGGTGGTACCCGAGGCGTTGGCCGGCGTGTTCGGCGACGCCTCGGCCGACTTCTACCGAGACGGAGACCAGCTCGTGCAACACGCGCTGGCGCGTTTCGTGGCCGACGGCCACTACGCCACGCATGTGCGCAGCCTGCGGCGCGAGTACGGCGCCCGGCGCGAAGCGCTGGTGCAGGCCCTTTGGCGCCACCTGCCTCACCTGCTGGAGAGGCCACAGACACTGCGCCTGCTCGGCGGCGCCCGGGGCGTGCACCTCACGCTGGGCCTGCCGGACCGGGTGGACGACCAGAGACTGGCCACGCGTTGCCGCGCACTCGGCGTCACCGTGCTGCCGCTGTCGGTGTACTGCGTCGGCCGCGTGAGGCGAGGGTTGGTGATGTCGTATGCGGGCTGCCCCGCCGACCGGATCGATCCCCTGGTGGCCCAGATCAGCCCGGCGCTTCAGCACGCGCTGGCCTGACGACCCGCCCGCCGAGGGCGCCGATGGTGGTCAGGAGCCGCCATTCGGCTGCATCGGCGGTACCGGCGCCGGGGTCGGAGGCACCGGCTCGGGGACGGCACCCGGCGTGGGCACCATCGGCGCCGGAGACGGCGGCACCGCCGGCGACGGCTGGGGCGGCATCGGGGGCGAAGGCACCGTCGCCGGGGGTGCCATCGGGGACGGCGCAATCGCGGGGGCCGGCGGCACGCCAGAGGCCGACGACGCCGGACCGGCGGCCGTCGCAGGCAGGGCTGCCGGATCGGTCACCACCTCGCGCGTCACCAGCTGGCGCAGCACGCCACCGCTGGCGACGCTTCCGCTCACCGAACCGTGCTGCATGCGCGCGACGCATTCGGACTTGTCCGCAGGTGGCAGCGCGTCGCAGCGGCGCAGCGCATTGCGCGCCAGGATGTCGGGCGCCTCTTGCGGCTTCGACGGCTGCGTCATCGAAAAGCGCGTGCTGGCTTCGCTGAGGCAGTTCGCGCGGTCGGTGGATTGCGCGCGCAAGGTGCGGCAGTGCGCCACATCGCGGGCGTACTGGGCCCGTGGGTTGACGCTGGTGCTCCCGGTGGCGCTGAAGGCCGGGACCGGCAGCGTCGCCAGCACGGCTGCACCGACGATGCCGACAGCGGCCGTCAGCAGACCTTGGGACACAAGCTTGTTGAAGAGGGGCTGGTTCATGGCGGGCTCCGCGGGTCTGCAATGCTTGGCATCCTGCCGATGCACGGCATGGCGAGCCATCGGAGCGCCCGCGCATTTGCTGTAGGACACCCCTGACGCGGAGGGCCGCAGCGTCTCGTCAACGCAACGCGGCCGGCATGGCGCTCGCCGCTGCACCCCGCACTTTTTCACGGCACGGCGGCTGGGGGCCGGCATGTGCAACAACCGGTTTCCAGTGGACCGATCGAGGCTTGGCGCAGGGAACACCGGCTGCCAAGATCGAACGAAACCGCATGAGCCCATTGCCCCCAGCCCCCCTGCCCCCTTCGCCCGACCCAACGCAAGGCGACCGCGCGTCTCGCCGTGACGTGCTGAGCCACGCTGCACGCTGGTCGCTGCTGGCGGCCTCGTGGGGCACGCTGGGCGCAGCCTGCGGCGGGGGCGGCGGCGACGCCGGGAGCCCGCCTTCGCCGCCCCCCCCGCCACCACCCGGCGCCCGCCTCACCGAGCTCAACGACGACCTCGTTTCGCCCTGGGGTCTGGCCTTCCTGCCCGACGGCCGCATGCTGGTCACGGAAAAGGCCGGCCGACTGCGCCGACTGTCGGCCGACGGCCGCACCGTCGAGGCCGAGATCAGCGGCGTGCCCTCCGTGTCGTTCAGCGGCCAGGGCGGCTTGCTGGACGTGGTGATCGACCCGAACTTCACGACCACGCCCTGGGTCTACCTCAGCTATTCCGAGCCGGGCGCGGGCAGCGAGGCCGGCCTGGCCGGCACCGCCATCGCCCGCGGCCGCCTCGTGGGCAACGCGCTGCAGGGCGTCCAGGTAATCTACCGCCAGGTGCCGAAGGTCAGCGGTTCCGGCCACTACGGCTCGCGCATGGTCTTCGCACCGGACGGCAACCTCTTCGTCACGCTCGGCGAGCGGCAGAAGGAAAGCCCTGCGCAGGATCTCGCCACCACCCTGGGCAAGGTGATCCGCATCCGGGCCGACGGCACCGTGCCCCCCGGCAATCCGGACCTCGGCGCCGGCGCCCGGCCCGAGATCTGGAGCTACGGCCACCGCAACCCGCAGGGTGTGGCGCTCCACCCCGTGACGGGCGACCTGTGGCTGACCGAGCACGGCCCGCAAGGGGGCGACGAGCTGAACCGCGTGCAGCGCGGCGGCAACCACGGCTGGCCCCGCGTCAGCTACGGCTGCCCCTACGGCTCGCCGGTCGGCAACGGCTGCCGCATCGGCGGCGGCACGCACGCGCCGGAGTACGTGGAGCCCGTGTCCTACTGGGTGCCCACTTCCACTGCGCCCAGCTCGCTGCTGATCTACGACGGCAGCGGCTTCCCGGAATGGAACGGGAATGTCTTCATCGGCGCGCTGGCCGGCATGACGCTCTGGCGCATCGTCCTCGACGGCAGCCGGGAAGTCTTGCGTGACCAGCCGCTGGGCGGCACGCTCGACCGCCGCACCCGCTGCGTGCGCCAGGGCCCGGACGGCTGGATCTATCTGCTCACCGACGATGGCGAATTGCTGCGCATAGATCGGTGAGTTATTTCGCACCAGTCGACCATGGCGGGTCGACAATCGAGAACTTGTAGTACATGACCAAGAACGCCGCCACGATGAGGGACGACGCATGGTTTCGCCGCCAGGTGGGGAGGCACACCAACACCTGGCGTGACCAGCCGAACGAATTCGCCCGCCGCACGGCGAGGGACGCCGGGCTGCTGCTGGGCGGCGTGGTGCTGATCGCGGTCGTCCTGGCACTGCTGTTCCTGCTGGCCCTGTGGGGCTGGCTGACGAGCGAACACTGGGGGGCACTGTGGGTGGTGTTCGGCTTGGCGGTGGTGGTGGCCGCCTGGCCGCTTGCCCGGGCGCTGCGCCTGCGGGGTGCGGAGCCGGACGGCGTGGTCGTCGGGCCCCAACAGGCCAAGGAGGTGCATGCGCTGGTCGAGAAGATGCGCGCGCAGCTCCACGCCACCCCCGTCGACGAACTGCGCTTCGACGTTTCGCTGCAGGTGCGCCTGGTCGCCCAGCCGCGGCTCGGCGTGCTGGGCCACCCGCGGCAAGTGCTGTTGATCGGCCTGCCGCTGATGATGGCGCTCGGCGCCGAGCCGCTCGGCGCACTGATCGCCCATGCCCTGGTGCCGCTGCGCCGCGAGACCGGCTGGCGCCAGGCCTGGAAGGAGCCGGCCGCGTGGGTCGAGCGACAGCGTCGCACCTGGGCGGCGCTGTCGGCGGTGTGGGCGCCCTCGCGCCTGCTGCCCTGGTGGCAGGACGCCGTGCTGGCACCCTTCATGAACCGCTTCCTGCCGCGCTTCGACGCCCGCGCCGTCGTGCTGGGGCGGGAGGAAGCCGCCATCGCCGACCGTCTGGTGCTGACGCACTGCGGCGCACCCGCCCTGGCCACGGCATTGATGGGGCCGGCGGTGCAGCAGCACTTCCTCGACGAGGTCTTCTGGCCGCAGCGCTGGGCCGGCGCCCGCGACTCCCACCTGCCCAACGTGCTGCCGTTGCGCGAGCTGCGCGCGCTGGTGGCCGCAAGCCTGCGCCACCCGCAGGCCCGCGGCTGGCTGCACGATGCGCTCTCGGCCGCGCCACCGCGGGGTGACCTGCGCGCCGCGCTGCGCGATCGCCTCGCCCTGACCGGCGACGCGGCACGCCTGTCCAAGCGTGCCAGCGAGGGCCGCAGTGCCGCCGACGCGTTGCTGGGCAGACAGCTCGATGGCTGGATCGACACGCTCGACATCTACTGGCAGCGGCAGGCAGCGCCCGAGTGGGCCGAGTTGCATCGCTCGCACCGCGAGAACGAGCGCCTCCTGACGGAGCTGGCGGAAAGCCACGCGGCACGCCCTCTCTCGCTGGACGACCACCTGCTGTGGGTGCGCGTCGCAACGCTCGTGCACGGCCCCACCGCCGCGGTGCCCATCGCTCGCGAGGCGGCGCAACGCCACCCGAAGAGCCCGGGTGCACGCTATCTGCTGGCCTGCGCGCTGCTGGACGCCCGCGGCCTGCTGCCCTCGCGCCACCTGCTGCCCGACCTGCCACCGGACGCCAACGAAGCCATGGAGCTGCTGCGCCACCTCAGCGACGACAGCACCGACCCCGCCGGCGGCCCGGGCGACAGCCATGACCTGAGCTGGGCCCTTCCGGCCGCGCGCAAGCTCGAACGCGCGCTGATCCAGCGCGAAGGGATCGAGGCCTTGCGCGCGGTGCGCCTGCGCATCGCCGAGCTCGAGCGCGACGCTGACCGCGCGTTGGGCATCCTGACCGACTTCTCCGGCCCTCAGAAAATGGGGCCCGCCCGCCTGGGCAGCCGCACGCTGCGCCCGCTGCTGGAGCGGCTCAAGCGCGAGCGGGCCGTGGGCCGCGCCTGGCTGCTGGCCAAGACCGACACCCGTGCGCGCGGCTGGGTGCTGCACCTGCTGGTGATCGAGCGCTCCACCACGCTCGACCAACCCGGCCCGTACCACGGCTGGCCTGAGTTGCGCGCGCTGCTGGACCCGCCCTTCCCCTGCCATGTGATCGACCTGTCGCACCCCGACTGGGTCGGCCACAAGCGGCTGGACCTGGTGCAGCAGATCCAGGAAACCGCTGGCGGGCGCATCCACGCCGCTGCCCGCGAGTGATCGCCGGCCGACCCTGCGTCGGCAAAGGCAAGGCCGGCTTCCTACAATGCCAGGGTGCATCTGCTGAACGCCGACCTCCACTGCCATTCGACCTGCTCGGACGGCAGCCTCAGCCCCACCGAGCTGGCCCGGCGTGCCCACCAGGGCGGGGTGCAGCTGTGGTCGCTGACCGACCATGACGAGCTGGCGGGCCAGCACGAAGCCCGCGCTGCCGCCCAGGCATTGGGCATGGCCTACGTCAGTGGCGTCGAGATCTCGGTCAGCTTCATCGGCGAGACCGTCCACGTGCTCGGCTTCGACTTCGACCCGGACGACCCCCGGCTGGGCAAGGGCCTGGCCGAGTTGCGCGCCGGCCGCGTGACCCGCGCGCAGGAGATGGGCGAGAGCCTGGCACGCGCCGGCATCCCGGGCGCCTACGAGGGCGCGCTGGCGCTGGCACCGAACCCCGAGCTGGTCTCGCGCACCCACTTTGCACGCTTCCTGATCGCTCAAGGCCACTGCCTCAGCATGCAGGAGGTCTTCAGCCGCTACCTCAAGGAGGGCAAGCCGGGGTTCGTACCGCACCGCTGGGCCGGCCTCGGCGAAGCGCTGGGGTGGGTGAAGGGTGCTGGCGGCGTCGCAGTGATCGCCCACCCGGCCAGGTCGCGCTTCACACCCACCCAGGAGTTTGCGCTGTTCAGCGAGTTCCAGGGCCATGGCGGCGTGGGCCTGGAGGTCACCTGCGGCAGCCATTTCCCGAACGAGGTCGAGAAGTACGCCGACATGGCCAACGAGTTCGGCTTCCTCGCCTCCCGCGGCAGCGACTTCCATGCCCCCGACGAGAGCCGGACGCCGCTGGGCAGCCTGCCCGGCCTGCCCGGGCGCGTGACGCCGGTCTGGTCGCTCTGGGCCGACCGGCTCCGGCCCCAGCTTGACGCGGCCGCCGCCGCGGCGGCGTGAGCACCGGCCCCACCCTCCCCCGCCAGCACCCGCTGCTCGGCGTGACGCTGATCGCGCTGGCGGCCAGTTGCTTCGCGACGATGGACAGCACCAGCCGCTACCTGGGCGGCTTTCTGCCGGTGCTGCTGTTCTTCTGGGCCCGCTACCTGTTCCAGGCGGTGGTGATGGGCGTGTGGCTTGGCGCGCGGGGCGGCTGGCCCGCCTTCGCCACCGCACATCCGCGCTTCCAGGCGGTGCGCGGCGCCCTGCTGGCCGCGACCAGCGCCATGAGCTTCTACGGCGTGCAGCACATGCCGGTGCCCGAGTTCACCGCCATCAACATGCTGACGCCGCTGCTGGTGATCGTGCTGGCCGGCTGGTGGCTGCACGAGAAGGTCACCCCGTTGCGCTGGGCCCTGGTGGCCGGCGGCTTCGCCGGCGCGCTGATCGTGATCCGACCCGGCTCGGGCGTGTTCGGGTGGGCCGTGCTGTTCCCGCTGGCCGGAGCGCTGTTCTATGCCAGCTTCCAGGTGCTGACGCGGCGGCTGTCGGGCAGCGAGAGCCCCTACGCCACCCACTTCTACACCGGCCTGACCGGCACGCTGATCCTCACGCCCTTCCTGATCGCGAGCCCGATCCCGGTGCTCGCGACGCTGCAGGCGGCCCCGGCCTGGCAGCTCGGCCTGATGCTGGCCATCGGTGCGCTCGGCACCGTCGGCCACCTGTTCCTGATCCTGGCGCTGGGCCTTGCGCCCACCGCGACGCTGATGCCCTTCGTCTACCTTCAGATCGCGGTGGCCACGGTGCTCGGCTGGGCGATCTTCCGCCAGGTGCCCGACGCCACCGCCTTCCTCGGCATGGGCGTGATCGCCGCCTGCGGTGCCGCCGGGGCCTGGCTCAACCTGCGCACGGCGTCCAAACCGGCCGACCCGGTCGTGGTCGACACGATCGGCGACTGAGCCCGGCCCACCGCGCCAGGCGGCATCACAAACGCGGCTCGCCCTCGTCGTTCACCGTCAGTGTGGCGCCGGGTGCGAAGGTCGTCTGCGCGCGGTGCTCGGTGCCACGGAATCGGTAGACCACTTCCCAATGGTCCGGCCGGGTCGACGGCGGTGCACTGGTGCAACGTTGGACATTGCGCGTGGCCGGCCCGTCGTTGCCCACCTGGGAGCCGATGACCGCCCCCAGCACGGCCCCGCCCACGGTGGCCGCGTCGCCGTGCCCACCGACCTGGTGGCCGATGATGCCGCCGATCACCCCGCCGGCGATGGCCCCCCCGACGTTGGGCTGGCCACGGTAGCTGCGCGGCACCTGCTCGCGCTCGACCCAGCACTGCTGCTGCGGCTGGGCATACACCGCGTAGGCGGACACGACCTGGGCCTCGTACAGGCGCTCCTGCGGGCGGCGACGCCAGTCGTAGACCGGGACCGGCATCGGTGCGTAGCGCCCTTCGTCGTAGCGCGCGGTGGGGTTTACCGGCCGCAGCGACGACAGCCGGTTGTTCAGGCCCATCGAGGCGAGGCTGGGGTACCGGCCCGGGCGCAGGATCACGCAGCGCCCGCCGAAGTTGACGTGCTCGCAAGCCTCCCAGCGCTCGCCGAGCACCATGAGCGACGATGCACGGTCGTTGAAGCCGTAGCGGCGGAAATCGGCCAGGCCGCGCTCGATGTTCACCGCCCGCCCCTGGAAGCCGTCGTACTCGAACAGCGTGACGCGACCGTCCAGCGGACGCGGCGCATAGTGGTCATCACCAGGGTGCGCACCCGGGCGCAGCGGCCTGGCCGACGACAGGCTGTTGTTCATGCGCATGTCGCGCAGCGAGCGGTAGTGGCCCGGCCGCAGCACCATGCACTGGCCACGGTACTCGGCGTGCTCGCACACCTCCCACGGCTGGCCCGTGACGATCACCGACGAGACGCGGTCATTGAAGCCGACGCGGCTGAAGTCGTCGACGCGGTGCTGGCTGCTGAAGGAGCGGCCTTCGAAGTTGCTGCGCTCGTAGAAGGTGACCTCGGCCGATGCCTGGGCGGCCAGGGTGACGCTGGCCAGGGTCAGCGCAAGCTTCAGGGTACGGTGCATGAAAGCCTCTTTCTTTCTCGGAACCCCCGCCGTCGGTTGGCGGGGCTGATGCCTCAACGCCATGGCCTGCGGGGTCGACGACCGGGCTGGAAGGGCTTCACTTTCAGTTACCTGGCGCACGAAGGCGCCAGAAGGCAGAAGGCGCCCGCGGCCTGCACCTGCGAGCGCCTTCCAGACGGACGGAGCGGGGTCGCTCAGGGCGACTTCTTTGCCGGCGTCGCGCTGGCCAGGTACTTGATGTCGAGCGCCTCGATGTTGCCCTGCCCCATCGGCAGCATCAGCTTGATTTCCTTGTAGACCGAGCCATCCACATCGAACTGGCGGCCATCGACGATGCGGGCACGGTCACCGTCGCGCTGGATCACCTGGTAGGTGCCACGCGGCAGCGTCATCGGCACGGTCCATGCCGTGGTGCCGGGCGAGACGCCGGGGCCACCATAGAAAAGCGGTCGGGCGTTGTCCTGCCAGCCGGGCAGGAAGGGCGGGTTCGCACTCAGGCCGTCGTCGGTCGGGGCGCTGGCGCAGCCGGCCAGGCCGACCAGCAGGGCACCGGCCGCCAGGGCGACCCGGCGGAGGAAGGCGTTTCGCACGTTCATGGGAAGCTCCTCTTTCAATCGGGGTGGCGACGCAGCAGCCGACGCTGCACGACGCCTGCCTCGGCAACGGTCGAGGGCGCCGAGGTGTTGACAAGTATCCTGCAGCAGGCCCACGACAGGCGCATCGCCCCACCCGCAAGGCACCCACCGCGCCGGGGTCACCTGCGGGTCGCGCAGAGGCAGCGACAATCCGTCGCATGTCGCAGCTCTTCGAGGTCCACCCTGACAACCCGCAGCCGCGCCTGCTCAAGCAGGCAGCGCAGATCCTGCACGCCGGCGGCGTGGCGGCCGTGCCCACCGACTCCAGCTATGCGCTGGTGTGCCACCTCGACGACAAGGGCGCCGCCGAACGGCTGCGCAAGATCCGCCAGGTCGACGACAAGCACCACTTGACGCTGCTGTGCCGCGACCTGTCGGAGCTGGCCAACTACGCGCGGGTCGACAACCAGCAGTACCGCCTTCTGAAGCACGCCACGCCTGGCCCCTTCACCTTCATTCTCGAAGCGACCAAGGAGGTGCCGCGGCGACTCTCGCACCCCTCACGTCGCACCATCGGCCTGAGGGTTCCGGAGCACAAGGTGCTGCAGCTGCTGCTGTCGGAGCTCGGCCAGCCGCTGCTGGCCACCACGCTCATCCCGCCTGGCGAGACCGAGGCGATGAACGAGCCTCAGGAGATCCGCGAGCGCTTCCAGAAGCAGCTGCAAGCGGTGGTGGACGCGGGCGCTTGCCCGATGCAACCGACCACGGTGATCGACCTGAGCGGCGGCGAGCCGGTGCTGGTCCGCCTCGGCCGCGGCGACCCGGCCACCCTGGGCCTGTCGCCGCACACCGACTGAACGCAGCCGTCAGAGCGAACCGAGGAAGGCCAGCACGGCCGCCCGCTCGTCCTTGCTCATCGCCTCGAAGCGGATGCGGCTCGCGTCGGCCTCGCCGCCGTGCCAGCCGATGGCTTCCATCAGCGTGCGGGCACGGCCATCGTGCAGGTAGCGCACGTTCTGCGCCCCACCCTGCACGTAGGGCAGCGAGCCCAGCCCCCAGAGCGGCGCGGTGCGCCACAGCTGCGGCTGCGCACGGCCCTCGGTCACCGTGTCGGCCAGGCCCGGGCCCATGTCGTGCAGCAGCAGGTTGGTGAACGGCCGGATGGTCTGGCCACGCAGCTCGGCGAAGGGGTGGGTGTTGCCGGTCTTGAGCTTGGCGGTGTGGCAGGCCGTGCATTGCGCCTGGGCAAAGAGCCGATTGCCACGCGTGATCTTCGCCGGGTCGACATCGTGCTCTGGCGAGACGCGGGCGTCCGCCGGGAAGCCGCTGCGCAGGCTGCGCTGGGCCGGCACGCCAACGAGGGCCAGGTACTGCGACAGGCGCTGCAGCTCCGTCTCGTTGACCATCAGCGGGTCGTGCGGCGGCTGGCGGCAGGTCTTCTCGTCGCGCTGGCAGCGGCGCGAGGGGTAGACCGGCGAGGTCACGCCCATGTCGCGCACCAGCGCTTCGCCCACCTGGTGGCGCAGGCTCACCTTGGCGGCCTTCCAGCCGAAGCGGCCGAGCTGGGTTTCACCGGTCTCGGGGTTGTGGACCCAGTTCGGGATGCCGCGCACGCCGTCACCGTCCTTGTCCTGGCCGTCGGCCAGCGCGAGGATGGTCTTCTCGTCGATGGCCTCCAGCAGGCCCAGGCCGATCACCTGCGGCGCCTGCCGCACCGAGTAGTTCACCGGCAACGGGCCCTTGAAGCTGTAGACCGGCTTCTGCAGCACGACCTTCTCGCCGTCGTGCAGGGTGCGCACGGTCTCGGTGTGCAGCGCCACGCTCACGCCGTAGTCCGGCCCGCCGTTCGCCTGCGCCCGCTGCTGGATGTTGAAGCCATAGGTGGCATCGGCGATGGCCTTGCGGCCCGACCCGGCCGCCGTCGTGAGCACGCCCAGGGTGTCGAGCCGCGCGCCCACGAGCGGCGCGAGGCTGCGGCCGTTGCCCGTGTGGCAGCTGATGCAGCGCTCCTGGTTGAACCGCGGCCCGAGCTGGCCGATGTGGGCGGTGAAAACCGGGTTGTCATCCGGGCTCTCGGAGTGCTTGCCGTCAAGGAAAGAGGTATGGAACAGGCGCCGCCCTTCGAGGAAGCGCTGGCTGTTGCCGATGCCGATGTTGTTCGCCATCTGCTGGAACGAACGCATCGGCTCTTCGGAATAGTTGTACGACACGCTGGCCTGGCCGCCCAGCAGCGTGCCCTCGGGCAGCGGCGCCGAATCGAGCCGCGGCTCGATGCCGTACCAGGGTCGCAGGCCCACGCCGACGACGTAGAGCTGCTCGAACGAGTAGTAGCGGCTGCCGCCGCCGTCGAGCAAGGCGTTGCCGTTCGCGTCGCGCTGCAGGCGCGGCGCCGGTGCCAGCTCGATCGGATCGCCCAGCTTCAGCGGGCTGTGCGGGCTGGTGCGCCAGTTCGACTCGACGACCATCATGCAGTCCTCGCGCGGCTGGCCGGCGTGGCAGATGGGCAGGTTGCCGTGCTTGGGGTTGTTGAAACCGTAGTTCAGTGCCCAGCCGTAGTCGCGCACGTTCGGGTCGTTGACGTTGCGGAACAGGCTGAAGGTGGTTCCGTCGAAGGTGCCGTTGTTGACCCGAAGGTAGAACTCGATGCGCTGGCGCCCGGCTGGCACGCCGTCGCGGATCTCCAGGCCGAAACTGCGGTTCTGGAAGTAGAAGCTGGGGTAGGTGAAATAGCGGCCGGGGCCGACGTCCGGGTCGGTCCAGCGCTCGCCGCGCTCGCGCGCATGGCGCTCGGTCGGCCGCATGCCCATCAGCGTGACGAGCGTGCCGTCGGGCTCGGTGTACTGCAGCTGCTCGACCTGCGGTGTGCCGGCCGGGAACAGCGGCGTGTAGCGGCTGCGGCCACCTTCCGTTTCGGCGGCCTGGCTGGTCAGCAGCAGGCTCGCCGCCAGCACCGCCGACAGCCCTGCAGGCAACACACTGCTCGCGCGCCAGCGGCGCACCCGAATCTGCTTCGACATGATCCCGTCCCCCAAGCGCGAAAGCGCTTTCCGGTGCGGAGTGTCGGAGGGTGCCGGGCCCGCTGTCAGCCGGCTTTACAGACTCTTTCCTCGCTCACAGGCGGACGCCTTGGGCCGCCCGCGATGCACCGCGAGGGTGCTTCAGACCGCCGCGGTAACGACGATCTCGACCTTCCATTCCGGCTTGGCGAGCGGGGCCTGCACGGTCGCGCGGGCGGGCGTCTGGCCGGGCACGACCCAGCCTTCCCACACCGCGTTCATCGCCGCGAAGTCGGCCAGGTCGGCCAGGAAGATCTGGGCGCGCAACACCTTGGTCTTGTCGCTGCCGGCACGGGCCAGCAGCGCGTCGATCGCCGCCAGCACCTGGCGCGTCTGGCCGGTGATGTCCTGGCTCGCGTCTTCGGCGATCTGGCCGGCCAGGTAGGCCACACCGTTGTGAACGGTCATCTCCGCCATGCGGGGGCCGGCGTCGAAGCGTTGGATGCTGGTGCTCATGCTCAGTGCTTTCGTTTGGAAGGCGGATGGTGCGGGGCGGCGGCCGGCGGAGCGGTCTTCTGCCCCAGCTTGGACTCGGTGCCGGCCAGCAGCTTGCTGATGTTGGCCGAGTGCCGCCAGACGAGCAGCAGGCTCATCACGGTGACCGCCAGCAGCATCGGGGTGACGCCCCAGTTCAGCAGCAGGAAGAACGGGGCGAAGGCCGCCGCCACGATGGCCGCCAGCGAGGAATAGCGCGTGAACGCGGCGATGATGACCCAGGTCAACAGTGTGGCGGCGCCGAGCAGCGGGTTCAGCGCCATCAGCACGCCGGCCGCGGTGGCCACGCCCTTGCCGCCCTGGAAGCGAAAGAACACCGGCCACAGGTGGCCGACGAAGGCCGCCAGGCCGACCAGGCCGATCGTGTGCTCGCCCCAGCCGAAGCGCGGCGCGAGCCACCAGGCCGCCAGCACCGGCACATAGCCCTTCAGGGCGTCGAACGCGAGCGTCAACAGTGCCGCCAGCTTGTTGCCCGAGCGCAGCACGTTGGTGGCGCCGGGGTTGCCAGAACCGTAGGAGCGCGGGTCGGACAAGCCCATCGCGCGGCTCACGATGACGGCGAAGGACAGCGAGCCGACAAGGTAGGCCACGCCCACGGCGGCCAGCGTAGTAAGGAGATTCATGCCCGTGACTTGCAACAGTTGCGGCCGGAGGCCGGCGGCCCGAAGTGTAGTGGCTGGCTTGGCCCCGGTTGGCGGGCGACCGGGGCTTGGGTATGCTGGGCAGGTTTCGCGGTACGCGTTGTTGCGGCCCGCCCCACCCACCCCCACGCCGCCGGACCCACCGTTGCTCCGCATCAACTCGTCGCTGGTGACCCGCATGCTGCTCTCGGTGGCGGCCTTTGGCGTCGGGGTCTTCCTGCTGGTGGGCGGCATCGAGCTCTGGCGCGAGCGCGGCGACCTCACCGAGACCGCACGCGCACGTGCGGATGCGGCGCTGGGCCTGAGCTCGCCGCCGATCGCGCTGGCCCTGTGGAACTACGACCTCGCCACGCTCGACCTGCTGGCGCGCAACCTGGTGCGCGACGGGGCCATCGTGCGGGTGCAGGTGCTGGCCGACGACGGCAAAACCCTGGTCGACGTCTGGCGCAGCGGCTTCGACGCCGCAAAGGCCGGCGCCACGCAGGACATGCCGCTGAAGGTGGCGGCTCGGCCGATGCCGATCGGCATGTTGCGGGTCAGCCAGTCCTACGCCGAGATCGACACGCAGATCGAGCAGCGCGCCATGCAACGCCTGCCGTGGGAGCTGCTGAAGGTGGTAGCGATCTCGCTGGGCCTGCTGTGGGTGATGCACCGGCTCGTCACCCGGCGTCTGGTGGGGCTGGTGCAGGCCGTGCAGGGCCTGAAGAGCGACGACGCGGATGCCCGCCTGCCGGTGCAGCCTCACAAGGACGGCTCGGGCGACGAGGTGGTGGTGCTGACCCAGGCACTGAACCACTTCCTCGACGCCCGCCAGAGCGAGACCCACCGCCGCGAGGCGGCCGAGTTGCAGCTGCGCGAAGGCCTGCACGAGCGGACGGCCATCCTTGGCTCGCTGCGCGACGGCCTGCTCGCGCTCGACGGCAACCTCGGCGTGCGGTACGCCAACGAGGCGGCAGCCCGGCTGCTGGGCGCTCCGCTCGAAGACTTGGCGCGGCGCGGCTCCCTGGTGAGGCTGGCCACGGTCAACACCACCGACGGCCCGCAGGACCTGGCCGATTGGCTCGCCACCCGACTGCGCAAGCGCGAGGCGCGCACCGACCGGCTGACATTGCAGCCGCTGCACGCGCCGACCGTGGAGGCACAGGCTCAGATCACACCGGTCAGCGGCGCGCAGGAGGTGGTGTGGATCGTCGTCGTCTCCGACATCTCCGACACGCTGCGCACACGGGCCGCGGAGCAGGCGCGCGCCGCGGCCGAGGCGGCCAGCATGGCCAAGACCGAATTCCTCTCGCGGATGAGCCACGAGTTGCGCACGCCATTGAACGCGATCGTCGGCTTCGCCCAGTCGCTCGCTCAGGACCCGATCGTGCAAGGCGACCCGCAACGACGCGAGGGCGTGGCCCTGATCGAGCGGGCCGGCTGGCATCTGACCGGCATGATCAGCGACGTGCTCGACCTGTCACGCATCGAGTCCGGCAGCCTTCGGCTGGCGCTCGGCCCGGTGGACCTGGGCCCGCTCGCGCGCGATGCACTGGCCTTCGTGGCGGCCGACGCCGGGCGCGAGCAGGTCGCCTGCATGCTGGACATCGGCGACGACGCACGCTGGGTGCACGCGGACCCGGTGCGGGTCGAGCAGGTGCTGGTCAACCTGCTGAGCAACGCCGTCAAGTACAACCGCCCCGGCGGCCGGGTCGAGCTGCGGACCCGCAGGTCCAGCGACGGCAGCGTGGTGCGCATCACGGTGAAGGACACCGGCCTGGGCATGACGCAAGCCCAGCTCGACGGGCTGTACCAGTCTTTCAACCGGCTGGGTCGGGAATCGTCGGGCAAGCCGGGTGCGGGCATCGGCCTCGTTGTCACACGCACGCTGGTCTCGCTGATGCAAGGGCAGATGGGCGTGCGCAGCACACCCGGCGAGGGCAGCGAGTTCACCGTGTCGCTGCCGGTCTCGCTGCCCACCAATGAGAGCCTGAGCCTGATGGGCGAGCTGGGGCCGGACGAGCCCGCCACCGCCGGCCGCAAGCGGCGCCTGCTCTACATCGAAGACGATGCCGTCAACGCGCTGGTGATGGCCGCGCTCGTCGGCCGCCGCCCGGACCTGACGCTGGAGGTCTGCAACACGCTTGGCGAGGGGCTCGCGCACCTGCGCGCCAGACCGCCCGACCTGCTGCTGCTGGACATGCAGCTGCCCGACGGCCGCGGGCTGGAGCTGCTGCAGGTGCTGGCGAACGACCCGCGCCTGCGTCGGCTGCCGGTGGTGATGGTCTCGGCCGACGCGATGGACGAAACCGTCAATGCCGCGTTGGCCGCTGGCGCCCGCGCGTACGTCACCAAGCCACTCGCCTTCGACGAGGTGCTGAGGCAGATCGACGCGGTGATGGCCGGCGTCAACACCACGATCGCCGGCACGCTGTAGCCCCGCGGCTCAGCCTTTCAGGTTGGGCACCGCCAGCCCGGCCTTGCACTCCGGCGGCTCGAGCAGCCTGCGGTACTCGCCACTGGCGCGCAGCTGCGCCAGACCCTTGTTCATCGCCTCCAGCCGCGCAGCCGACTGCGGCAGCGCCTTGGGCAACATCAGGTGGGTGGTGAAGTTCTCGGTGATCAGCCGAGGGTGGGCACGGATGGTGCGCGCCTGGGCGCCGGTCAGATGCTGGTCGATCAGGGTGCAGGCGACGTTGCGGTCGAGCAGCACGACGTCGACCCGGCCGGCGGCCAGCTTCTGCAGCAGCGCGATGTCGTCGGGTGTCCAGTCCACCCGCAGCCGGCCGCTGGCGAACAGGGCGTGGAACTCGGGTGTGTAGGTGTAGGTGCGGACCGCGCCAAAGGTGTAGCTGGCCAGGTCTTCCGGCTGCTTCCAGTCGACTGCGAGCGCGGCCCGGTGCAGCACCACCCACTGCTCTGTCAGCACGTTGTCGCTCAGCAGGAAGCTCTGCTCGTGCTCGGGCTTGTGGCCCCAGTAGGCGGTGCCGTCCCACTTGCCGGCGCGCGTTTCCTCCAGCGCCCGCCCCCAGGGCAGAAAGGTGTAGACCACTTCGTGGCCCTGGCTGCGAAAGGCCTCGCGCACGATGCGCAAGGCCATGCCCTGGTCGCTGCGGCTTTCGGTGGCGTAGGGCGGCAGCTCGCCCGTGGCCAGACGCAAGGTCTCGGCCCGGCACGGCATCGCGCCAGCCGCCAGTGCGGCGAAGGCAACCCCGGTGACAACGACAGCCCATCCATTCATCCGGGGCATCATAGTGAGCCGCCGGGCGCGGGGGACTTTGCGCCGGGCGCTATTCGCCGTCCCAGTAGTCGACCTGGGCGCTCTGGCGGCTCAGGTGGAAGAAGCCGCCGCCCGGGCCTTCGCAGTAGGCGCCCACCTTTCCGGAGTCGGGGTACTCGCAGATCTCCGGGTCGAGCTGGGTGCTGATGGCGAGATAGCGCAGCGGTTCGGTGCCGGTGTTGACGAGCTGGTGGGCCGTCTCGGGGCCACCACAAGGGCAGCCGATCAGGTCACCCGGCTTCACCGCGTGGCGCTGGTCGCCCAGGCGCAGCTCGCCGCGACCGGCGACGATGTAGAACATCTCATCGTTTGCCCGGTGGCTGTGGAAGGGGTAGGCGGCCCTGCCGGGCGCCACCTGCGTCAACGACACGCCGAGCTTCTTCAGGCCCAGCGTCTCGCCCAGCAGGCCGCGGCTGGCATCGAAGCGCTCGGCCGTCGCGCCGGTGGGCGCCCACTCGGGCGGGCGAGGGATCAGCTCGACGTGGTCCAGCGAAACGACGGGCGACGGCGTGGTCGAAGGCATGCGGGTCTCCAGGAGGCGTTGATGGCAGGCTGTGAGGCATCACCGCGCGCTGCGCGATGGCGAGCCGCCACTGTGTGCCAGCCCTGCTGACAACGTCGTGTCAGCAACACCGCAGGCCTTTCAGCCCAGCGCGCAGTTCACCGGCCGCGCGCCCAGCAGCCGTGTCAGCACCTCGGGCGCCAGGCCCACCAGGTAGCCCCGCCGGCCTCCGTTGATCAGGATGCCAGGCAGCGCCAGCACGCTTTCTTCCACGTAGACCGGCATGGCCTTTCGGGTGCCGAAGGGTGAGGTGCCGCCCACCAGGTAGCCGCTGTGGCGCTGCGCCACCTCGGGCTTGCAGGGCTCGACGCTCTTGGCGCCGATGGCCCGCGCGAGGTTCTTGGTGCTGACGCTGCGGTCGCCGTGCATCAGCACGATCAGCGGCTCGCCCTTGTCGTCCTGCATCACCAGGGTCTTGACCACCTCGTGCTCGGGCCGCCCCAGCTGGCGTGACGACTCGGCCGTGCCGCCGTGGTCGACGTAGTCGTAGACATGCTCGGTGTAGGCCACGCCCTGGGCCTTGAGCCATTGTGTGGCCGGTGTCTCGCTGACGTGCTTGTCCTTCTTGGCCATCTCTCTTCTCGACTTCTGTTTCCTGCTATTGCGCCGGGTCGCGGATCTCCCATCGGACCTGGTCGATGGCCTGCAGCAACCCGTGCGGCAGCGTCGTGCCCCAGGCGTCCAGGTTGTCGTCGAGCTGCTCGCGCGAGGTGACGCCGATGATGGTGGAGGCCACGCGCCAGTTGGTGTACACCCAGGCCAGCGCCATGCGGGTGGGCGTGAGGCCGTGCTCGCGCGCCAGTGCGTTGTAACGCCGCGCGGCGGCCAGCGCCTCGGGCCGGCCCCAACGCTGCTGCTTCATGCGCTCGAACAAGGCCATGCGGCCGCGGCTCGCCGGGTCGTGGAAACCGCGCTCGTCGTACTTGCCGGTCAAGAGCCCGAAGCCCAGCGGCGAGTATGGGATCGAGGCCACGCCCAGGCGATGCATCGTCTCGTCCAGCCCGTTGTCGAGCGCACGGCTGATGAGGCAATACGGGTTCTGCACCGTCAGCACACGCGGCAGGCCGTGCACCTCGGCCACGCGCACGAACTCGGCCACGCCATAGGGCGTCTCGTTCGACAGGCCGATGTGGCGCACCTTGCCAGCCTGCACCAGCCGCTGCAGCGCTTCGAGCTGGTCATGGATCGAGGTGTAGTCGGCGTCGCGCGCCGGCTCGAAGTAGATCGAGCCGAAGCTGGGCGCGTTGCGGTTGGGCCAGTGGATCTGGTAGAGGTCGATCACGTCGGTCTGCAGGCGTTGCAGGCTGGCGTCGCAGGCGGCCACGATGTCGGCCGGCTTGAGATCGGCCGCACCACCGCGCACCCAGGGCATGCCGCGCGACGGGCCGGCCACCTTGGTCGCCAGCACCACCTTCTGCCGCACGCCGGGGCGGCTGGCGAACCAACGGCCGAGGATGGCCTCGGTGGCGCCGTAGGTCTCGGCGCGCGGCGGCACCGAGTACATCTCGGCGGTGTCGAGGAAGTTGACGCCGCGCTCCAGCGCGTGGTCGAGGATGTCGTGGGCCTCGGCCTCGCCGACCTGCTCGCCGAAGGTCATGGTGCCGAGGCAGATCGGGCTCACCTGCAGGTCGCTGCGGCCCAGGGGGATGGTGTTCATGGCTGCGGATTCGAGACGAAGCCACGAGTGTGCCGCAGCCAGCAAAGAGGCGCCGCCGGCTCGCACCAGCGGCGCCTTTCGGGAGCAGGCGCGGTCCTACTTGCCCAGGTTGGTCAGGAAGCGGTTGGTGAAGCCCAGCGTGCCGGCCTGGCCATAGGTGTTGCAGGTCGGCGAGGCCCAGCCCGGCGGGCAGTCGTTGTCACGGTCGAAGGACCAGATGTGCACGCCCGACAGCCCGGTGGCCATGACCCAGGTCGACAGCTCGTCGGTGTCCTCCAGCGTGAAGGTCTCGTTCGGCGTGTCGTTGCCGCCGATCATCGGTGTGACCTCGATCTGGTGGTAGGGCACGCCCCAGTGGTTGTGCAGGTTGATCGCCGCGTTGATGGCCGACTTGCCCATGTCGCACTCGCCGTCAGGCCCCAGCGTGCAGTTGCCGGGCGTCGGGCTGCCGTAGTCCATGGTCATCAGGTTGATGATGTAGTTCTGCAGGCCCTGCGACTTGATCGAGTTCATCACGCGCACACCCGCCTGGCCCAGGCTCTGCGGCAGGTTGCCGCCGAAGGTGGCCAGCGTGAAGCTGAAGCGCATGTGCGGGTACTTGGTCTGGGCCCACTTGGTGCGCGCGACCAGGTTGTCGATCACCTCCTGGGTCTGGCCCGACTCGATGTCGAAGTCGACCCCCAGCATGCCGGCCGAGTTGTAGGTGCTGATGAACTTGTCGAAGCCCGCGTCGCTGCCGCAGTGGAAGCTGCCGGCCGCGCCGCCGGTGGAGACGATGTACTTCTTGCCCGCGGCCACCCACTTGGCCACGTTGGCCGCCACCAGGTCGGCCGGCTTGACGCCGGCCCAGGTTTCCGCACCGCACTCGCCGCTGGCGAAGGCCCAGGTGGCCACCTGCTGGCGCGCCGGCATCACCGACAGCATCGTGGTGTGCGCGCCGGTGACCTTGGTCGACAGCTCGTTGGTGTTCCAGTTCAGGTTGATCGTGATGTCCTTGTAGGAGCTGTACATCACGCCGCCGGGGGGCGGGGGCGGCGCAGCGCACTTGGCGCTCGGCGCCCATGGCTCGCCACTGCCCTTGGGGCCGCTGTTCGTGACCGGGTCGAGGTTGATCGACTTGGCCATGGCCTTGTAGCCCTTGCTGGCCTGCGTGACCAGCGCGCCCTTCTTGTACGTGACATCGCCCTTCCACGGGTCGCAGGGTGCGGGCGGCGGTGGCGGCGGGGGCGGCGTGCCGGTGCAGCTGTCGATCTGCGTCCAGGGCTTGCCGCTGCCCGGCGGGCCGCTGTTGGTGGCCGGGTCCTCGCCCTGTGTCCACCAGTTGGCCTGGTAGCTCAGGCCGCTGCGGGTGGCGGTGTCGCCGGCCACGTAGACCGTGGCCGCCTCCCATGGCGCGCAAGCGGGCGCGACGGGCGCCTGCTGCTGCGCGAGGCTGGCACGCGGCGTCTGGGCGAGCGCAGCAGGGCTCAGGGCTGACGCAGCCACGGCGGCCGACAGGGCGGCCAGCCAATCGAGGCGGTGGCGCCGGGACGGGGCGGCGCGTTCGGTGACGGACATCGGCTTCTCCTTGGAATGGTCTGGGGCCGCGCGGGGGATCCGTTCGCGGCCCGTGCAGTCTCGGCGGGGTCGGGTTGGCACCCCTTCGGTAAAACCACTATAAGACCAGTAAAAGGATTGCCCGTTTTGAAACCACCGGTTTCGCACTCATGAAAGCGCATCCAGCGGCGTCTTTTAAGGAAACGTTTGCATCAAGATCAGCTCTCCGCCAGACAATACCAATTGAAGCCCAAATGCCTATGAACATCGGAGACCGACACGCTTGACCGTTTCCGCCGCTTCGTGTTTGACAGCCATTTTTTACTGTTTTACAGTAAACAAGATGACACGAAACCCTACCGGCGCACCCCCGCCGACCACTGCCGCCCAAGCGCTGGCCGCCCGCCTGTCCACGCTCTCGCGGGTCGTGCGCGGCCTGGTGGTGCTGGCAGTGCCCGTGCTGGTCTCGATCCCGGTGCTGCTGCTGCTGAACCCGCAGATGCTGTTCACGCTCGGGGTGGGCCAGACGGCCGGTATGAACCTGGCCCACCTGGCCCAGGGCGAGCTCACGCTGGCCACGCGCGCGCGCATGGCCGGCTCGGTCGTGCCTCAGGCGATCGTCGCGCTGATGCTGCTGTGGCAGCTCTGGCACCTGTTCGGCGAATACCTTCGTGGCACGGTCTTCAGCGCCCGCGCGCTGCAGTGCCTCAGCCGTTTCGCCTGGTGGCTGCTGGCGCTGTCGCTGGCCCAGCCGCTGTCGCAGGCCCTGATGTCGGTGGCGATCTCGTGGGACAACCCGCCCGGCCAGCGCGTGCTGCTGGTGACGATCAACTCGAACGACTACGCGCTCGTGCTGGGCGCGCTGGTCTTCATCGCCATCGCGCGGGTGATGCGCGAGGCGGCCCGGGTCGCCGAAGAGAACGAGGGCTTCGTCTGAGGCGCCCATGGCCATCGTCGTCCACCTCGACGTGATGCTCGCCCGGCGCAAGATGCGCTCGCGCGAGCTGGCCGAGCGCGTCGGCATCACCGAGCAGAACATCTCGCTGCTCAAGTCGGGCAAGGTGCGCGGCGTGCGCTTCGACACGCTGGCGTTGATTTGCGAGGCGCTGCAATGCCAGCCCGGCGAGTTGCTCGAGTACCGGCCCGACGATGCATCCGAGTGAGTTGCGCGCCGAGGCGCCCTACCGGCCGAAACACCGCCCCGGCGCTGCCGCCCTGGTGCTGGCCCTGCACCTGCTGCTGGGGGCGGGCCTGTGGCAGGCCATGCGCACCCGCGTGGTCGAAGTGACGCCACCGCAGGCCTCGCTCACCTGGGTGAGGCCGCTCCCCGCGTCCGTGCGCCACCCGGTGCCGCCCGAGCCTGCGGCCCGCGCCGAGCCGACCGCACGCACCGCGCCGCGCCCGGCAGCGGCGCGCCCGGCTGAAGCGCGGCAAACCGCCCCCACCGCCAGCCCGGAGCTGACCTGGGTCGAGCCGGCTGCGCCAGCGGTGGCCACCGCGCCCGCCAGCGCCGCCTCGGCCCCGCCCGAGCGCCTGCTGGACACCGCCGCCACCCGCGCCGCCCTGCGCCGGACCGGCCAGCAACCCCTGTTGCACGAGCGCGCGGCCGAGGTGACCGGCACCACCATCGCCCGCACCGACACGGCACTGGCCCGGGACGTGGCCGAGGCCGGCACGCCGGACTGCCTGCGCGACAGCAAGGCCGCGAGCGGGCAGATCGGCCCGGTCGGGCTGGGCGGGATCCTGGGGCTGCCTTTCCTCGCTGCGCGGGTGGCGACCGGCAAGTGCGCCAAGTGAGAGGGCACGCGCGGTGAGCCGCTCAGCGCACCACGGCGGCCGCCCGCGCCCGCTCTTCTTCCTGCAGCCGCAGCACGCGGCGCTGCACCTTGCCGGTGGTCGTCATCGGCAGCGCATCGATGAACTCGATCTCTTTCGGGTACTCGTACGGCGCGAGCTGCCCCCGCACATGCTGCTGCAGCGCGGCCACGAGTGCCTCGCTGCCCTCGAAACCCGGCGCCAGCACCACGTAGGCCTTGACCACCGCACCGCGCTCGGCATCGGGCTTGGGCACCACCGCGGCATTGGCCACGGCCGGGTGCTTGACCAGGCAGTTCTCGACCTCGCTGGGCCCGATGCGGTAGCCCGCGGCCTTGAAGACATCGTCGCTGCGGCCCTGGTACCAGAGGTAGCCCTGCTCGTCCATCACGGCCGTGTCGCCGGTGCGGCACCACGAATCCGTTGGCGACCCGGTGAACTTGGCGCGCGTCGCGTCCTCGCGCTTCCAGTAGCCAAGGAAGAACACCGGGTCGGGCTGGCCATGCACGTCGAGCCGGTGCACCGCCACGTCGCCCGGCGTGCCACGCGGGCATTCGCGGCCGTCGTCGTCGATCACCGCCACCCGGTGGCCCGGGTAGGCGCGGCCCATGCTGCCGGGCCGGGCGGGCCAGCCCACGCAGGGGTGGCCGTCGGTGCCCATGGTCTGGCTGCAATTGCCGACGATGTAGTTGATCTCGGTCTGGCCGAACATCTCGTTGACGACGAGGCCGAGCTCGTCGCGGCACCAGTCGAACACCGCGTCGCCCACCGCCTCGCCGGCGCTCATCACCGCGCGCAGCTTCAGCCCGGGGTAGCGCTCGCGGGGGTGCGGCACGGCCTTCATCATGGCCTTCAACGCGGTCGGGAACAGGAAGCTGTTGGTCACGCCGTGGCGCTGCATCAGCTCGAAGGCGCGTTCCGGCCCGAAACGGCCCTGGAAGGCGACGATGGGCACGCCGAAATACAGCGAAGGCAGCAGCGCGTCCATCAGGCCCCCGGTCCAGGCCCAGTCGGCGGGGCTCCAGAAGACGGCGTCGGCGGGTGCACCGCCGGGGCCCAGTTTCTTCCTCGGCGGCCGTCCGCTTCCACGGAGCCAGTTCTGGCTGCAGACGAAGCCGCTCAGGTTGCCGATCAGTGCCCGGTGCGGGATCAGCGCGCCCTTGGGCGGGCCGGTGGTGCCGCTGGTGTAGATCAGCACCGCAGGGTCGTCGGCATGGGTGCGGCGGGCGGTGAAGGTCGCAGCCTCTTTGGCGAGGGCGGCCGTCCAGTCGATGTCGCCCCGACCCGCGGCTTCGCCTACCGCCACCACCGTCTTCAACGCAGCCCGCTCGGCACGAACCGCCAGCAGGTTCGCGATCGCCGATTCGTCGACGATGGCGACACGCGCCTCGCTGTCGTCCAGCCGGTAGGCCAGCGCCTCGGGGCCGAAGAGCATCGACAAGGGCATCGCCACCGCACCAAGCTGGTAGATGGCGATGTGCGCCACCGCCGTCTCCACCCGCTGCGGCATCACCACCGCGACCCGGTCGCCGGGTTTCACGCCAAGCCGGCGCAGCGCGTTCGACAAGCGGTTCGCCGCCGACTGCAGCTCGCCATAGCGGTGCAACGCCTGGCTTCCGTCCTCGCGCTCCGCGCGTATCGCCACCGCACGCGGGCGCTCACGTGCCCAGCGGCTGCAGCAAACCTCGGCGATGTTGAAGCGCGCCGGCACCTTCCAGCGAAATCCGTGGTGCCATTGCGCGTGCCGGTCATCGGCCGCGGCCTCCGCAGCACCCCCGTCAACGGGGAACAAAAGCTTGTCGTTCATGCCCCAAGCGTACGGCCAGCGCCCCCGGCGGCTCTCCGTGCTGACCCTGCCACCCCTTCCAAGCACCCATGCGCAGACTCGCCTCGACCCTCACCACCCTTTCGCTGACCCTGCTGGCCGCACTGCCCGCCACGGCGCAGAACCTGCGTGACCCGGCCTGGGAGCAGTTGCTCGACAACGACCGCTGGGCCGAGTTGGAGACCGCTGCCCGCGCCCGCCTGAAGGCCGAGCCCGGTGACCCGCAGGCCACGCTGGCACTCGGCTACGCGCTGCTGGGCACGGGCCAGCCGGCTTCGGTGGACGGGGCCGTCCCGCTGGCGGAGGCGTGCGTGGCCCGCCACCCGGGCGCCGGCGAATGCCACTACGTGCTCGGCATGCTGCAGGGTGCACAGGCGCTGCGCGGCGGCATGCTGAAGGCGATGACGCTGGCCGGCAGCATCCGCGAGTCATTCGAAAAGGCGGTCGCGCTGTCGCCGGACCGCTTCAGCCACCGCGTCGCGCTGATGCAGTTCTACCTGGCCGCGCCCGGCATCGCCGGAGGCGGCACCGACAAGGCGCGCGAGCTGGCCCGAGCGACCGAGGCGAAGCAGCCCGAGCAGGCGCGCTGCATGCGCGCGATGCTGGCCATGAGCGACAAGAAGTACGACGAGGCCGAGAAGCTGCTCTGGGCGGTGCAGCCGGGCACGGACGAGACCCTGCGCGCCTCGGTCTACAACCAGCTCGGGCAGATCGCTGCCCAGCGCCTGAACGACCAGCAGGTGTCGCAGGCCCAATCGCTGTTCGAGCGCCTGGCCCGGCTCGACCCGAGCCGCGCGCTGGCCCTCTACGGACTGGGCCGCGTCAAGGCCGAGGCCGGCGCGCCCCAGGAGGCGCTGAAGCTCTACAGCCAGGCCCGCGGCCTGCGCGGCCACGCCACCCTGCCCTTCGACTATCGCGAGGCCCTGGCCTGGCTGCAACTGGGCGACGCCGTGAAGGCCAAGGCACTGCTGCAGCGCTTCGTCACCGCCGGCCGCGGGCACCCGAAGAACCTGGAAGACGCCAAGGAGCGGCTGGGCAAGCTCGGGTGAGCCCACGCCCCACTGGGGCATCGGGCGCTGCCTAGAATCCGGGCCTCACCTCCGCGCCGGGACGACCCGGGCCGCGGCACACCACCCGGGGACGGCCCCGTCGAGCCACGCGCGCCCTCATTTCAAGTGCGCGTGGCCCTGATCGGAGCCTCATCATGGCGTGGTACGCACTGCTGATCGCCGGCCTGCTCGAAGTCGGCTGGGCCCTCGGCCTCAAGCACACCCAAGGTTTCACCAGGCTCTGGCCCAGCGTGGCCACGGCCACCGCCATGGCGGTCAGCGTCGGCCTGCTCGCGTGGGCCATGCGCACGCTGCCGGTGGGCACCGCCTACGCGGTGTGGACCGGCATCGGCGCGGTGGGCACCGTGTTGCTGGGCATCGCCTGGTACGGCGAGCCAGCCACCTTGGCGCGGCTGGTCTGCGTGGGCTTGATCGTCGCGGGCATCGCCGGGCTCAAGGCCCTCGGCTGAGCGCCGCTTCGCCGACCCGGGGCATTCCTTCACGGTCGGACCGCGGGCCGGCGCCGCGCGCTTGACCCAGCTCAAGCGTCGGGGGCGGCGGTGGCCTGAGCATCGCCGTACAAGCATCCAGGGAGATCTCGGTGTCACGATGGTTCCTGCCGCACCGCCGGGCGCGGCCGCATCGCCCAGCGCAGGTGATTGCCACCTTGTACGCTGCCCTCGGCATGGCGTGGGTGCTGTGGTCCGACGAACTGCTCTTCAGCCAATCCACCACAGTGCCCCTTCTGCAGGCCCTGGGGGAATGGAAGGGGGCCGCCTTCGTCATCGTTTCGGCGGCGGTGATCTACGCGGTGGGCCTCGGTCGCAGCGGCTCGCGGCAGTCGCCAGAGCCCCCTCACGAGGCGGAGGGTTCCACGGGCCCGGCCATGGCCGTGGCCTTGTCCGCGGCGGCCGTGGTTTCGCTCGGCATCGTGGGCGCACTGACCGTGGACCGTGCGGTGCTCCAGGCCCCTCTCTGGCGCGACACGCTCTGGGCCGCTGCGGCGGCCGTGGCAGCGCTGCTGGTGGCAGGCATGGCTGCGCTGACGGTACAACAGCGTCGTGCCCTGGTCGCCTCGCGGCGCGAACGCGCCGGCCAGCAGGACCGCCTGAACGCGCTCGGCCTGCTCGAGGCGATCGCCAGTGGCACACCCGACATCATCTTCGCTGCCAACCTGACGGGGCATTGCCTCTTCGCCAACCAGGCCACGCATCGCCTGCTGGGCCGGCCGGCCGGGTCCCTCGTCGGCCAGCAGCGCGAGCGGCTGTTTCCGCCGGGTGAAAGCGAGCGGCTTGCGGCCCTGCATGCGCAAGTCGTCGCCACCGGTGAGGTGGTGACCAGCGAGGGTGAACAACTGATCGGGCAGGAGCGCCGCTGGTACTCCGCCACCCTTGGGCCGCTGCGCGACGAGGAGGGCCGCATCCACGGCGTCTTCGGCCTGGTGCGCGACCTGACCGAGCGCCGCCGGCAGGAGGAAGGCAACCGCCTGTGGGCGCAGGCCTTCGAGAGCACACGCGACGGCGTGGTCATCTGCAACGCACAGGGCCGCATCGAGCGCATCAACCGCGCCTTCACCGAAATCACCGGTTTCAGTGAGGAGGAAGCCCTGGGCCGCACACCCGCGCTGCTGCGGTCGGGCCGGCATGGCGAGGCGTTCTACCGCGCGCTGTGGCGCGGGGTGCGCGAGGAAGGTGTCTGGCGCGGCGAGATCTGGAACCGCCGCAAGAGCGGCGAGGTGTACCCCGAATGGCTCACCATCAACTCGGTGCGCAGCCCCGGTGGCAACGAGCTGCACTACGTGGGCGTCTTCACCGACATCAGCCGCATCAAGCAGGACGAAGCGCGGCTGGAGCAGTTGGCGAACTACGACCCGCTCACCGAGCTGCCCAACCGCCGCCTGCTCGGCGAACGCCTGGCGCAGGCGCTGTCGAGCACCAGGCAGCACGGCACGATGATGGCCCTGCTGTCGATCGACCTCGACGGCTTCAAGACCGTCAACGACAGCCTCGGCCACCCGGCCGGAGACCTGCTGCTCCAGCATGTGGCCCGGCGGCTGAAGCACCGCCTGCGCGCCGAGGACACCCTCGGGCGCCTTGGCGGCGACGAATTCCTCGTCATCGCCCAAGGCCTGCACCAGGCTTCCGACGCGGCCGCACTGGCGCAGGACCTGTTGACCATCATCGGCCGCCCAGTGGGCCTGGCAGGGGGGCGCGAGGCCTACGTCACCGCCAGCATCGGCATCAGCCTGTGCCAGGGCGGTGGCTGCGGCGACGCCACCGCGATGCTGCGCGACGCCGATGCCGCCCTCTACCGCGCCAAGGAAGAGGGCCGCAACCGCTTCAGCTTCTACACCCAGGGCCTGAACGAGCAAGCCGTGACCAAGCTGGAGACCGAAGCGGCCCTGAGCCGCGCGCTGCACCGGGGCGAGCTTCGGCTGCACTACCAGCCAAAGGTCTCGGCGGTGACCGGCCGGCTGACCGGTGCCGAAGCGCTGCTGCGCTGGCAGCGCGAGGGCGAGCTGGTGCCCCCCGGGCGCTTCATCCCGTTGGCCGAGAGCAGCAGCCTGATCCTCGACATCGGCGCCTGGGTCATCGACGAGGCCTGCCGCCAATGGCGCCGCTGGGCCGACGAGGGCCTTGCCGCGCCGTGCATCGCGGTCAACGTGGCCGCGCGCCAGTTCGCGGCCGGCGACCTGGACCGGGTCGTGTCCGGCGCCCTGCAGCGCCACGGCGTGCCGCCGGCCTGCCTGGAGCTGGAGCTGACCGAAAGCATGCTGATCGACAAGCCCGACGTGAGCCTGGGCCTGCTCCGGCGCCTGAAGGACATCGGCGTGTCGCTGGCGCTGGACGATTTCGGCACCGGCTACTCCAACCTGGCCTACCTGCGCCAGTTCCCGATCGACGCGCTGAAGATCGACCAGAGCTTCGTTGCGCTGATCGGCGAAGGCGGCAACGGCAGTGCAATCGTCGACGCGGTCATCGGCCTGGCCCATCGTCTCGAACTGTCGGTCGTGGCCGAGGGGGTGGAGACGGACCAGCAGAAGCAGCACCTGCAGGCGCAGGGTTGCGACGAGTTGCAGGGCTTCGGCATCGGCCGGCCGGTGCCGGCAGGTGCCTTCGCTGCACTGTGCAGCCGGGCTGCACCGGCGCCGGCCGAGGTGCTGGCCGAAGCCTGAACGTCGTGCAGATCAGGCGCCGAAACGCGCCAGCGCCTCGCCGCTGACCCGGCACAGCCGCCAGTCCGGCATGATGGTCGCGCCCATCTTCTCGTAGAGCTTGATGGCGTTCTCGTTCCAGTCGAGCACGCACCATTCGAATCGGCCGCAGCCACGCTCCACCGCGATGCGACCCAGGTGCTTGAGCATGGCCTGGCCAATGCCTGCGCCGCGGTGTTGCGGGCGCACGTACAAGTCTTCCAGGTAAAGCCCGGGCTTGGCGAGAAAGGTGGAGAAATTCGTGAAGCACAGCGCGAAGGCGCCCACCGAGCCGTCCGCCATCTCGGCCACCCAGGCCTCGGCCGCCGGTTTCGGGCCAAACAGGTGCGGTGCCAGCGTCTCGGGCGTGGCCTGCATCAGGTGGGTCAGGTGCTCGAAATCGGCCAGCTCACCGATCAGGCCGACGACGGCGGGCACATCGCGCGGCTCGGCGGCGCGCAGGGTGTAGGTGTTCATGCCGGCGATTCTTGCATCGACGCTGTCACCCCCGCGCCAGCAGCCAACTTGCCTCGCGCCTACAGTGCTGGACCATGCAAAGCACCGCCTACACGCCCCGCCGCCCCGGCGCCGACCACTTCGTGCCCGCCCGCGGGCTGCAGCACCATGTCATCACCTGGGGCGACCCCTCGCTCGTCACCCCCGAGCGGCCGGCGCTGTTCATGGTGCACGGCTGGATGGACGTGGGCGCCTCGTTCCAGTTCGTGGTCGACGCGCTGGAAGCGCTGGAGGGGCCCTCGCGCTACATCGTCGCCTCCGACTGGCGCGGATTCGGCCTGACCCGCGTGCCGCCGACCGACAGCTACTGGTTCGCCGACTACCTGGGCGACCTCGACGCTCTGCTGCACCACGCCGATCTCGGCCTGGCCGGCGACATGCCGGTGGACCTGATCGGCCACAGCATGGGCGGCAACGTGGTGATGAGCTACGCCGGCGTGCGGCCCGAGCGCATCCGTCGCCTCGTGAACCTCGAAGGTTTCGGCCTGCCGGAAACGAAGCCGCACCACGCCCCCAAGCGCCTGCGCCAGTGGCTGGACGAGCTGCGCACCGAGGTCTCTCTGCGCAACTACGCCAGCGTGGGCGACGTGGCCGAGCGGCTCCTGAAGAACAACCCCCGGCTGGACGCGGCGCACGCCGCCTGGCTGGCGCAGCACTGGGCCGAGCAGCGCGACGACGGCCGCTGGCACATCCTGGGCGACCCCGCGCACAAGCGCGCCAACCCGGTGCTCTACCGCCGTGAAGAGATCCTGGAGACCTGGAAGCTGATCACCGCGCCGGTGCTGTGGGTCGAAGGCAACGAGACCGATGTGACCAAGTGGTGGGGCAACCGCTACCCGCGCGAAGACTTCGAGTCGCGCCTGGCCGTGGTGCCACGCGTGGAGCGCACGCTGCTCAACGACTGCGGCCACATGCTGCACCATGACCAGCCGGAAGCGCTGGCCGCACGGCTCAAGGCATTCCTGAACGCTCCGGGCTGACCGCCGCGGTGGCCGGCGGCTCGGCCCGCGCGCAACGAAGCCCCTCGACGAAGGCCTGCACCGGCGCGGGTGGCCGCGGTGTGAGCAGGCTGACCAGCACCACCGCCCCCATCCCGGCCGGGACACCGAACACCCCGGCCGAGATGGGCTGGATGCCCCACCACAGACGAGGCGGCCCGGCCATGCCCAGGAGGTCGCGCAGCCAGGGCTGGGTGGTGGCCAGGTAGTAGAGGCTGACGCCCAGGCCCACCAGCATGCCGGCGCAGGCGCCGTGCCGGTTGGCCCGCTTCCAGAAGATGCCCAGCACCAGCGCCGGGAAGAAGGCCGAGGCCGCGAGCGAGAACGCCGCAGTGACGAGGAAGAGGATGTCGGCCGGCCGGCGCGCGGCGATGAACGCCGCCGCCAGCGCCACCACCAGCAGCAGCACCTTCGAGATCAGCACACGCCGGGCAGTGGGGGCCTGCGGCGCGAGCAGCCGGTAGTAGAAGTCGTGCGACAGCGCGTTGGCGATGGTCAGCAGCAGGCCGTCGGCAGTCGACAGCGCCGCTGCCAGACCGCCGGCCGCCACCAGGCCCGAGACCACATAGGGCAGCCCTGCGATCTCGGGGGTGGCCAGCACGATGATGTCGCCGCCGATCTTCATCTCGCCCAGCTGGAGCAGGCCGTCACGGTTGATGTCGACCACCGACAGCAGCGAGGGGTCGACCTTGGCCCAGTTGGCGATCCAGGCCGGCAGTTGGTCGAAGGGTGTGCCCACCAGCGACGTGAAGACCTCGAACTTGACCATCACCGCCAATGCCGGTGCGGTGATGTAGAGCACCAGGATGAACAGCAGCGACCACGCAACCGACTCACGCGACTCGCGCACCGAGGGCACGGTGTAGTAGCGGATCAGCACATGGGGCAGCGCCGCGGTGCCCACCATCAGGCAGAAGACCAGGGCCAGGAAATTGCGGCGCGAGGTCTCGTACTCGCCTTGCGCGGCGGGGCTGCCGGCGGGGTCGCCCGCAAAGGGCTTGGCATGGTCGGGCATGCCGCCGAGCGGGCGGGCCCGCTCCTCCAGCGCCCGGCGCTCGCGCGCCCAGGCCTCGGCCGTCAGCGCCGGGTCGCGCTCCAGCGCGGAGAGCGCGCGCTCGGCAGCCTGGATGTGGCGCTGCGGTGCGTTCACCGCCTTCAGCGACGCGATCAGCTGACCGATCTCGGCGCGCTCCTGCGCCAGGGCCTGGGGCACGTCGGCCAGCTTGGCACCCAACTCGTCGGCCCGCTGCCGGAAGGCAGCGATGACCTGCTGCTCCTTGGGGTCCGCCTTCAGCCGCGCCTCGGCCTCGGTCACCTTCTGCAACTGGGCACCGTAGACGGCCGCCGGCAGCGGCACTCCGGTCTGGGTGACCGACAGCCACACCACCGGCACCAGGTAGGCGATGACCAGCACGATGTACTGCGCCACCTGCGTCCAGGTGACGGCCCGCATGCCGCCCAGGAACGAGCAGACGAGGATGCCGCCCAGGCCCAGGAACACGCCGACCTCGAACGAGGCGATCCCGGTGAGCCGGGTGGTGATCAGGCCGACGCCGTAGATCTGCGCCACCACATAGATGAACGACACCAGCACCGTGGCCGCCACGCCGATCTGGCGCACCACGTTGCCCTCGTAGCGAACGCCGAGGAAGTCGGGGATGGTGTACTGGCCGAACTTGCGCAGGTAGGGCGCCAGCAGCAGGGCCACCAGCACGTAGCCGCCCGTCCAGCCCATCACGAAGGCCAGGCCGTCGTAGCCCGACAGGTAGAGCGTGCCGGCCATGCCGATGAACGAGGCCGCGCTCATCCAGTCGGCGCCGGTGGCCATGCCGTTGTACATGGCCGGCACGCGGCGCCCGGCCACGTAGTACTCGGTGGCGTCGGTCGTCCGGCTGACGATGCCGATGACGGCATAGACCACCACAGGCGCCGCCAGGAAGACGAAGCCGATCCAGGCCTTGGGCAGGCCGACACGCTCCAGAACGGCCATCACCGCCACGAAGGCGATGAAGGCCAGGGTGTAGGCGGCGTAGATGCGGTGCAGCTTCGCGCGGAAGGCGAGGCTGCGCACACGGCTGACCGGCGGTGGGTGGGGCGGGTGAGCGGGTTCGGCCATCAGTCCCGCTCGTCCAGGTCGTGGGATTCATCCAGCCGCCGCGCGGCCCAGGCGTACACCGCCACCAGGCCCAGGTAGACCAGCAGCGCGCCCTGCGCCGCGACCCAGAAGCTGAACGGCCAGCCGAACCAGCTGAAGCTGAGCGCACGCGCGTTCCAGGCCACGCCGAAGGTCACCAGGGCCCAGACGAGCAGCAACCCGAGCGTCCAGCGCCGGAGGGTGCGCCAATGGGCCTGTCGGGCAGCCTGAGGGGTCACCGGCATGCTGCCTCCCCCGCCGCCACGCAGGCACGCACGATCTGGATCTTCCAGGCCGTGGCCACCAGCCAGCCGGCCAGCAGGCCGCCGAAGGCCAGGGCCTGGACCCCTCGGCCCGGTGCGCGCGCACGCAACAGTGCCTGGGCCAGGCGCAGCGGAGGCCGGGTCACCGCCGCGAGAACCTGCCAGGCGAAGTTGCGCTCACGCGCCGCGCCGATCAGCCAACCCAGCAGCCATTGGCCCAGCAACGCCAGCAGCGCGACTTCGGCGACGAGCTTCAAGGTGGTGGCCAGCCAGAGCATGCGGACTTCGGCGCCCGCAGCGGCGCGGCGGGCAGGGCTTGACGGTGTTGGGGCTGCGGCCCATTGTGCCGGCGCCGCCACGGCGGCCCATGAGAAAATGCCCGGTTTCGCAAGACCCGACATAAAAGGTACACGTCATGGACATCGAACAGATCAATGCCATCGGCACCACGCTGGCCGACCTGACCCAGCGCACCCTCGATCTACGGGGGTATCTTTGACTACGATCGCAAATCACTGCGGCTGAACGAAGTCAACGCGACGCTGGAAAACCCGGACATCTGGAACGACCCCAAGCGGGCGCAGGAACTGGGCAAGGAGAAGAAGGCGCTGGACGAGGTCGTCGAGACCATCGATCACCTGACCAGCAACCTCTCGGACAACACCGAGCTGTACGAGATGTCCAAGGCCGACGGCGACACCGACGGCCTGGCCGCGATCCAGGACGAGACCGAGGCGCTGAAGGAGATCGTCGAGCGGCTCGAGTTCCGGCGGATGTTCAGCAACCCGGCCGACCCGAGCAACTGCTTCATCGACATCCAGGCCGGCGCCGGCGGCACCGAGGCCTGCGACTGGGCCGGCATGCTGCTGCGCCAGTACCTCAAGTACTGCGAGCGCA
>JBMOQN010000004.1:0-195046 GCA_049322835.1 Pseudomonadota bacterium
GTCGCAGCCGAGCAGGGGCTGCGACGGCGCCAGCACATGGCCTTGGGCGCTGACCAGGATGCCGGTCGTGGCCTGGCGCTGCGTCGACAAGCTCTTGTCGCCGGTGGTCGAGACCACCGGCCGCCGCGCGGGCGCCGGCCCTGCGGCCGCCTTGCCCTTCTCGGCGACGCTGCAGGCCAGCGCCAGTTCCCGCGCCTCGCGGCCGGCAGCCGCCGGGCGCCATGGGGCCTCGGGTGTCGAGGCACTGCGTGTCCCATCGCCGGAGAGGTCCGTCCGGCGGATTTCACTGCGCGTGCGCTTTTCACAGTTCGCCGCCACGTGGCCCACATAGTGGTTGTAGCGATCGGGCGCGAAAGGTCGGGAATGGATGCGGTACAGCACCACTTGCTGTTCCCGCCGCACCGAGTCGATGTCGAGCTCGATCACTGCCACGGCATTGCGAGCGAGCTCGCGGAAATCGGCAGCCGCCAGCTCGCCGGCGGCTGCCAGCACGCCGATGGCCACCCCGAGGCGGCGCCAAATCCCCATGCCCACGTCGAACGACCCTCCCACCGGCAGGATTGTCGGCTGGCCATCGCCGGCCGGCCCGGTCGGAATGCACGTCCCCCGAACCGGCGATGGCGCCGCGGCCGCGTGCGGCGTAGCATCGTTGCGTTGTACCCGCCCGCCCCCCATGGCCGACGACACCGACTTCGCCCAGGCGCGCGACCAGATGCTGGCCGAAATCGACGCGCAGGTGATCTTCCATTGGTCGCGCCTGGGCAAGGCGTCGCTGGACAGGCGGGTGCTGCGTGCGATGGCCGAGGTGCCGCGACAGGACTTCGTGCCACCCGACCTGCGCGCCTACGCCTATGCCGACTCGCCCCTGCCCATCGGCTGCGGCAAGACGATCTCGCAGCCCTTCATCGTGGCGGTGATGACCGACCTGCTGGCCGCACAGCCCGACGAGCGGGTGCTGGAGATCGGCACCGGCCACGGCTACCAGACGGCGCTGCTGTCGCGCCTGGCCGGCCAGGTCTTCAGCGTCGAGCTGATCAAGGCGCTGTCGGACCATGCCGCCGGACTGTTGCGCCACCTCGGGTGCCAGAACGTGCTGCTGCGCGTCGGCAACGGCCACGCCGGCTGGCCCGAGATGGCGCCTTTCGACAAGATCCTCGTGAGCGCCGCGCCCGAGGCGGTGCCACCGGCGCTGCTGCAGCAGCTGGCACCCGGGGGCCGCATGGTGCTGCCGGCCGGGCCGGCGGCGCAGCAGAAGCTGCTGGTCATCGAGCGCAGCGACGACAGCAGCGAGCTGGAGTTCACCACGCGCGAGATCTTCGCGGTGCGCTTCTCGACGCTTGAACACGGCGCGCCGCGCTGAGGGCCGCGCGCCGCCTCTCGCGGCCGGCCCGCC
This sequence comes from Pseudomonadota bacterium, assembly GCA_049322835.1. GTDB lineage: Bacteria > Pseudomonadota > Gammaproteobacteria > Burkholderiales > Burkholderiaceae_C > Ideonella. Next base: position 1,394 of record JBMOQN010000004.1, read on the forward strand.
AGTCCCGCGGGGGCGCCCGACGCTTCGGCCACCATCAAAGCATCCGCGGCCCGGCCCGATCCACACTGCGGCCACCCCCTGCAGCGAGCGAGCCTCTCCATGACCATCACCTGCTTCATCCGCTACCGCCTCGACCCCTTCCAACGCGAGGCCTTCGAGCGCTACGCCGAAACCTGGGCCCGCGTGATCCCGCGCTGCGGCGGCCACCTGCTGGGCTACTTCATGCCACACGAAGGCACGAGCGACGAGGCCTGGGGCCTGATCGCCTTCCCCAGCCTGGGCGCCTACGAGGCCTACCGCCAGCGCCTGCGCGAGGACCCGGAGGGCCGCGCCAACTTCGCCTTCGCGCAGTCGCAGCGCTTCATCCTGCAGGAATGGCGCAGCTTCACCCGCGTGGTCGACGCCACCTTCCTGCAATCGCCCCAGCGGGAGGCCGCGTGATGCTGACCGTGATCTTCGAGGTCACCCCGAAGCCGGGCCAGGCGAACCGCTATTTCGAGATCGCCGCTGCGCTGGCGGCCGAGCTGCAGAAGATCGACGGCTTCATGTCGGTCGAGCGCTTCGAGAGCGTCAGCCGGCCGGGCCGCTTCCTGTCGCTGTCGACCTGGCGCGACGAGGCCGCGGTGCGCGCATGGCGCAACCAGGCCCTGCACCGCAGCGGTCAGCGCGAGGGCCGCGACACGGTGTTCGAGAGCTACCGCATCCGCGTGGCCCAGGTGCTGCGCGACTACAGTCTGGACGAACGGCGCGACCAGGCGCCCGCCGACTCCAACGCCGCCCTGCTCTGAACGCCTGATGCCCCCCACCACCCACGAGCCACGCCTGGTGCGCGTGGCCGCTCTGATGGCCGATGCCACGCGCGCGCGCATGCTGAGCTACTTGCTGGGCGGCGAGCTCGCCAGCGCAGGCGAGCTGGCTGCCTGCGCCGCGGTGAGCCCCGCCACCGCGAGCGCCCACCTGGCCAAGCTGCTGGACGCTGGCCTCGTGGCCTGCGAGCCGCGCGGGCGGCACCGCTACTACCGCCTGGCCGACGCCGAAGTCGCCCACGCGCTGGAGGCCCTGGCCCTGGTGGCCGAGCGCGGCAGCCACGAGGCCACCTGGGCGCGCCCGGCCCGCGCGCGGCTGCGTGAGGCCCGCTGCTGCTACGGTCACCTCGCCGGCCGCGCCGGCGTGGCGCTGCTGGCGCACCTGCAGAGCGAAGGCTGGCTGCATGGCGCGGGCAGCGCCGCCGGCCCGGTCTTCACGCTCAGCGAGGCCGGGGCGCAAGGGCTGGCCGGCTGGGGCCTGGACGGGGCCGCCTGGCGGGCCCGGCTGGCCGGCGGCGGCACGCGGCGCCAGGCCTACCCTTGCCTGGACTGGTCCGAGCGGCGCGACCACCTGGCCGGGCCGCTGGGCACTGCGCTGCTCGACCACTTCTTCGCCCGCGGCTGGTTGCGCCGGCATGCGAATGACCGCGCACTGGAGACCACGCCGAGCGGCATTCGGGCGCTGCGCTGGCTGGCGCACTGATCTCGCGCACGCTTACATCAGGACAGGGCGCACCACATTGCGGCGAGTCAACAAGAGGTGTACAACCGCCGCAACGGTTGCTTCGTCTTTCTTGCTCCATCACTGGCAAGGGGGTTGGTATGCGCAGGGGCTGTCGCCCATCGCGGACCGAGCGGCCCCGCGCCCATTCGGCGCCGGACCACCCGATGAGCGCCTCCCGCTGCGGAGGCCACCACGGTTTTGACCACGCCGCCCGGGAGGGCGGCTTGGCCACGAAAGCCCTGCCCCTTGTCCTTGCGTTTCCTGTCGTTCCCCCGTTCGGCCGCCCTGCGGCCGTTTTGCGTTCTGGGCGCCACCGCGGCGGCCGTTCGTTTGCCTGAGGAGGTGACCATGGAACTGCGACTTCGTCTGCACCAATGGGAGGGCCGGCAGCCTGACTTGGTGGCGGCTGCGGTGGCCGGCTTCGCAGCCGGCGCGCTGCTGATGGTGATGGAGCTGCTGTGGGCCGGTGCGATGCAGGGCGAGACGCCCTGGCGCATCTCGCAGCTGGTGGCCGCAATCTCGATGGGGCCATACACCACGCTGCATGCGCCGGCGAACGTGTTCGACCCGACCATCATCGGCGTCGCGCTGCTGACCCACTATGTGCTGGGCATCGCCTTCGGGCTGATCCTGGGCGCGGTGGTGGCCGGCTACCACTACGACGACGACGTGAAGGTCTCGCTGCCGGTGATCGGCGCGCTGTTCGGCGCGTTGCTGTACGGCTTCAACTTCTTTGTGCTGACCGAGGTCTTCCCCTGGTTCGCCGAGCTGCGCGCCTGGGGCACCTTCATCTGCCACCTGGTGTTCGGCGTGGTTGCCGCCGTCCTCTACTACCAGCTGACGCAGGCACGCAAGCGGCGCGCCGGGTAAGCGCGCACTGCACCACACCGCCGCTCGACAAGGGCCGAGCGGCGGCCCCTCAGGAACAACCCTGGAGCGCCAGCCATGGGTGTCGCCATTGTCTTGCTGCTGATCGTCATCGGCAGCGTGGTCTTCCACCTGCTCACGCCGTGGTGGCTCACGCCGCTCGCGTCGAACTGGAAGGAGATGGACCAGACGCTGTCGATCACGATGGCGGTGACGGGGGCGTTCTTCGTCGTCATCCTGCTGTTCGTTTGCTGGACGCTGTGGCGCTACACCCACCGCCCGGGCAGCGCGCGGGCGGCCTACGTGCCCGACAACCGCAAGCTCGAACACTGGCTGATCGGCATCACCTCCGTGGGCATCGTGGCGCTGCTGGCGCCGGGCCTGAAGGTCTACGCCGACTACGTGCAGCCCCCAGCGAATGCGATGGAGTTCGAGGTGCTGGGCCAGCAGTGGCAGTGGCGCTACCGATTCCCCGGCGAGGGTGGCAAGCTCGGCGGCAGCGACGCGCGCTTCTTCAGCGCCACCAACCCGATGGCGCTCGACCCGAGCGACCCCGAGGCGCAGGACGACATCGTCGTGCTGGGCACCGAGCTGCACCTGCCGGTCAACCAACCGGTCAAGGTGCTGGCGCGCTCGCACGACGTGCTGCACGACTATTTCGTGCCGCAGTTCCGCGCCCGCATGAACATCGTGCCCGGCCAGGTGAGCTGGTTCTGGTTCACGCCCACCGTGCCTGGCACCTACGAGGCGATGTGCGCGCAGCTGTGCGGCGTGGGCCACCCCAACATGCACGGCAAGGTGGTCGTCGAGGACGAGGCCGCCTTCAAGGCCTGGCTCGCGACGCAGCCCACTTTCGCCGCCACGCAGCGGCCGGCCGACGCGGGGACCGCAGGAGGCGCCGTCGACCTCGTCGCCCGCGGCGGCGCGCTCTCGCAGCAGAAGGGCTGCGTGGCCTGCCACAGCCTCGATGGCGCGGCCAGCGTGGGCCCGACCTGGAAGGGCCTGTTCGGCAAGACCGAGACCATGGCCGACAACTCGACCGCGCTGGTCGACGAGGCCTACCTCAAGGCCTTCATCGTCGACCCGAAGGCGCGTGCGGTGAAGGGCTTCCCCGACGGGGTGATGCCTGCCACGCCGATGACCGACGCCGAGCTCGACGCGGTGGTCGCTTACATCAAGACCTTGAAGTGAGGTGACCATGGCCTACGCCGACACCGACGACCTCCACGGCGACGAGCACCACGAGCCGCAGAGCTTCATCACCAAGTACGTATGGAGCCAGGACCACAAGGTGATCGCCGTGCAGTACGGCAGCGTCGCCATCCTGGTCGGGCTGGTGGGGCTGGTGCTGTCCAACCTGATGCGGCTGCAGATCGGCTTCCCCGGCGTGTTCGAGTGGATCAACGCCGAGCGCTACTACCAGTTCGTCACCATGCACGGGATGATCATGGTGATCTACCTGCTGACCGCCCTGTTCCTGGGCGGCTTCGGCAACTACCTGATCCCGCTGATGATCGGCGCGCGGGACATGGTGTTCCCCTACATGAACATGCTGAGCTTCTGGGTCTACCTGCTCAGCGTGGTCGTGCTGATGGCCAGCTTCTTCGTGCCCGGCGGCCCCACCGGCGCGGGCTGGACGCTGTACCCGCCGGCGGTGATCATGCCCGGCACGCCGGGGCATGACTGGGGCATCATCCTGATGCTCGTGTCGCTGGTGATCTTCATCGTCGCCACGACGATGGGCGGCCTCAACTACGTCACCACCGTGCTGCAGGCGCGCTGCCGCGGCATGACGCTGATGCGCATGCCGCTGTCGGTGTGGGGCATCTTCACCGCCACCATCCTGGCGCTGCTGGCCTTCCCGGCGCTGTTCGTCTCCGGGATCATGATGCTGCTGGACAAGACGCTGGGCACCAGCTTCTTCATGCCGGCCATCGTGTCGATGGGCCAGGTGACCGACTACAAGGGCGGCAGCCCACTGCTGTTCCAGCACCTGTTCTGGTTCTTCGGCCACCCCGAGGTCTACATCGTCGCGCTGCCGGCCTTCGGCATCGTGTCGGACCTGATCAGCGTGCATGCCCGCAAGGCCATCTTCGGCTACCGCACCATGGTCTGGGCCATCGCCATCATCGGCGGCCTGAGCTTCGTCGTCTGGGCGCACCACATGTTCGTCTCGGGCATGAACCCGTGGTTCGGCTTCTTCTTCGCCACCAGCACGCTGATCATCGCGGTGCCCACCGCGATCAAGGTCTACAACTGGGTGCTCACGCTGTGGAAGGGCGACATCCACATGACGGTGCCGATGCTGTTCACGCTGGCCTTCCTGCTCACGTTCCTCTCGGGCGGGCTGACGGGCCTGTTCCTTGGGAACGTGAGCGTCGACATCCCGCTGTCGGGCACCTACTTCGTCGTCGCGCACTTCCACATGGTGATGGGCGTGGCACCGCTGCTGGTGGTGTTCGGCGCGATCTACCACTGGTACCCCAAGATCACCGGCCGCATGCTGGACGACCGTCTCGGCAAGTTCCACTTCTGGGCCACCTTCCTCGGCACCTACCTCATCTACTTCCCGATGCACTACCTGGGGGTGCTCGGCATGCCGCGGCGCTACCACCACTACGAGGGCTACAACTTCATTCCGCCCTCGGCCCATGCGCTGAACGAGTTCATCACCGTGGTGGCCATCATCGTGGGGGTGATCCAGCTGGTGTTCGTGTTCAACCTGGTGTGGAGCCTGCGCTACGGGCAGAAGGCCGCGCCCAACCCCTGGAACGCGGCCTCGCTCGAATGGTTCACCCCCGACACGCCACCCCGGCACCTGAACTGGGGGCCGCGCCTGCCCGAGGTGCACCGCTGGGCCTACGCCTACAACATGCCGGGCACGCAGGGCGACTTCGTGCCGCAGAACGCGCCGCCCGAGGCCGGGGGCGCGGAACCCTCACAGGAAAAGTAGATGCACACCGCCCTGCCCCACCCGCACCACGACACTGCAATGACCCCGGCCGAGGAGGCCGCGCTGCGCCGACGGGGCGCATCCACGGCGCTGTGGCTTTTCATCGCCGTGGCGAGTGTGCTGTTCACGCTGTTCTTCGTGGCCTATGCGATGCGCATGGACCAGGCCCCCGACTGGGCGCCGATCGGCATGCCCTGGCAGCTGTGGCTGAGCACGGCGCTGCTGGCGGCCGGCAGCGGGCTGATGCACCTGGCAGGCGCGGCGGCGCAGGCCCAGCAGCCTCAGCTCACCCGCCTGTGGCTGATGGGCGGCGGGCTGGCCGCGGCCGCCTTCCTGGGCTCGCAGCTGTGGGGCTGGCAGTCGCTGATCGACCAGCGCGTGATGCTGGGCAGCAACCCGGCCTCGAGCTTCTTCTATGTGCTCACCGCGCTGCACGGCCTGCACGTGCTCGGCGGGCTGGTGGCCTGGAGCATCGCGGCGCAGGCGCTGGCGCTGCCGCGCGCGGAACTGCCCGGCGCCGCCTGGCGCATCCGGCTGTGCGCCCGCTACTGGCACTTCCTGCTGCTGCTCTGGGGCGCGCTGTTCGGGGTGCTGGCCGCACTCACGCCCGAGATCGTGCGCTGGATATGTGGATGAGGAGCAACCGACATGGCTGAGCTCTCCCTGAACGACAAGGCACCGCCGCACGGCGCCAACACGCCGGAGGGCCTGGGTGGCCTGGTGGCCGACTGGTCCAGCGATCGCCCGACCTTCCACGTGCCGTGGGGCAAGGCGATGATGTGGATCTTCCTGCTGTCGGACACCTTCATCTTCGGCTCGTTCCTCACCGGCTACATGACGGTGCGGGCTTCGACCACGGTGCCCTGGCCGAACCCGAGCGAGGTCTTTGCGCTGCACGTGGGCGGGGCCGACATCCCGCTGTTGCTGATCGCGATCATGACCTTCGTGCTGATCACCAGCAGCGGCACCATGGCGATGGCGGTCAACTGCGCCTACCGGCGCGACAAGGTCAACGCGGCTCGGCTGATGTTCGTCACGGCGGCTTTCGGTGCGCTGTTCGTCGGCATGCAGGCCTTCGAGTGGACCAAGCTGATCGTCGACGAAGGCATCCGCCCCTGGGGCAACCCGATGGGCGCGGCGCAGTTCGGCTCGGTGTTCTTCATGGTCACCGGCTTCCACGGCCTGCACGTGTCGGCCGGGGTGATCTACCTGGTCGTGGTGGCGCTGCGATTGCGTGGCGGTTTCTACGACCGCAAGGGCAACTACCAGATCGTCGAGATCGCCGGCCTGTACTGGCACTTCGTGGACCTGGTATGGGTCTTCATCTTCGCCCTGTTCTACCTGTGGTGAAAGCCGAGGAGACAACATGAGCCACGTCGCTCCCCCTGCGTCCGCCGCCTCGCACGCTGCGGGCGCCCATGAGCAGCACCAGCAGCAGCACCCCATCGGTCTGTACCTGAAGATCTGGCTGCTGCTGTTCGTGCTCAGCGCGCTCAGCTACATGGTCGACTACTTCCACGTGCAGGGCGTCCTGCGCTGGAGCCTCATCCTCGTCTTCATGATGCTGAAGGCGGGCCTGATCGTCGCGATCTTCATGCACATGGCGTGGGAGCGCCTCGCGCTGATTGTCGCCATCCTGCTGCCACCCGCGGCGCTGCTGGTGCTGGTGGGGCTGATGGCGTCCGAGGCCGGGCACACCTACCTGTCGCGGATCCTCTTCTTCCGCTGAAAAGGAGCCGCGCCATCGCTTCCACCACGCCCCTTTCCGCCGGCACGGCCCGGCGCCGTGCGCCCTGGCGCGACTATCTCGAGCTCACCAAGCCGCGCGTGGTCGCGCTGATGCTGTTCACGGTGGTGGTGGGCATGCTGCTCGCTCGGCCCGACGCACCGCCTTGGCCCGTGCTGGCCTTCGGCGTGCTGGGCATTGCGCTGGTGGCCGGCAGCGCGGCGGCGGTGAACCATTTGGTCGACCAGCGCATCGACGCCATCATGGCCCGCACCCGCGGCCGGCCGCTGCCGCGTGGTGCGCTGGGCACGCCGCAGGTGGCGCTGTTCGCTGCCGCGCTGTGCGCCGCCGGCCTGGCCCTGCTGCTGGCCTTCACCAACCCCCTGTGCGCACTGCTCACCGTGGGCTCGCTGATCGGCTATGCCGGTGTCTACAGCCTGTTCCTCAAGCGCCACACACCGCAGAACATCGTCATCGGCGGCGCGGCCGGCGCGGCGCCGCCCCTGCTGGGCTGGGTGGCGGTGACGGGCGCCATCGAGCCCGGCGCGCTGCTGCTGTTCCTCATCATCTTCGTCTGGACGCCGCCGCACTTCTGGGCCCTGGCCATCCACCGGAAAGACGACTATGCCAAGGCCGGCGTGCCGATGCTGCCGGTCACCCACGGCGTGCCCTTCACCGCCACGCGTGTGCTGCAGTACGCCATCGGCCTGTGGGCCATCACGCTGCTGCCGCAGGCCATCGGCATGGTGGGCAGCGTGCAGCCTTGGACGGGATGGCTCTACACGGCGGGCGCGGCGGGCTTCGGCGCGCGCTTCATCCGCTTCGCGTGGAAGCTGCGCCAGGAACCTGCACGCTGGGCCATGCCCACCTTCCGCTGGTCGATCATCGACCTGTTCGCGCTGTTCGCCCTGCTGCTGGCCGAGCACTACCTCTCGGTGGCGCTGGGCTGAGGACGAAGGCTCAGCGCTTGCGCAGAACCCGCACGACGCGGGTATCGGGGATGCTGTCGTGCATGCCCACCCCCGAACTGCCGAGGAAGCTGAAGGCCTCGAACGGGATGAGCCGGCACGCCGTCCGGCCCAGCACCTGGCCGAGCGAGGGCTTGCCACCATCCTCGCGCACCACCATCGTGCCGAACACCCACTTGCCTGGCGTCCGCGCCCACAGCCCTTCGAAGAAGACGTAATAGACGCAATGAGACGGTGAAGGTCAGCAGATTTGTGTACCGGCGAACCCGCCGCTCCCAGTGAGCGCGTGCAAGCTCAGAAGATCAGCCAGACGAGCAGCAGGATGGAAGCGGGAATGCCGAGCAGCCAGGCGAGGAAGTACTTGCCCATGGAGGTTCTCCTTCAGCAGGGGTGAAACAAGCACCTCCACCCTAAGGGCTGCATCGCGGGCGGCGGGTCGGACATCGCGGGTTTGCCGCGTAGGAAGATCGGAGCCCCCTGCCCGCAGACCGGCTGGTGTCAGTCGCCGATCGCCTTCAGCACGGTGCACAGCTCGTCGAGCCGGGCCGATTCGCCCGGCGCGAGCTCGCCGGCGCGCAGGCGCGCAGCCCGCTCGATCGCGCGCAGGCGGAAGATCAGCTCGCCTTCGATGGCCTCGACCTCGGCCGCATCGTGCGCCGCGACCGCGTCGGGGCTCCACAGGCCACTCGCGTTCCAGCCCAGCCGCAGGCGGGCGAGCAGGTGCTGGGCCAGCAGCACCGCACCCTTGAAGCCGGGGGACTCGGCCTTGGGCGCCAGCGCATCAGCGCTGGCCTGCGCCACCTGCAAGGCGGTGTCGAGCCGGCCCAGACGCGACTGCACCGCCGGCAGGCTGAGCGACGCGCTGCGCAGCGGCTGCGCGCGTGCGGCCGCCTCGATGGCGCGCACCCAGTTCAGGTCGAACTCGCCGGGCACCACGCGCAGCGACACGCTGGCGCGCGCCAGGTGGGGCCTCTCGGTGGCGCGCAGCACACCCAGCGTGCCCTCGGCCACGGCCAGCATGCGGCCGAGCGGCGAAATGCCGTCGCGCTGCAGGCCATGCGGGTAGCCCGAGCCGTCGAGCCGCTCGTGGTGCTCGGCGATCGCGCGCGGCAGGGCCGCCGGGTAGTTGGTGAGCTGGGCGATGAGCAGGTGGCCGACATGCGGATGCACCACCAGCTGCTGGTAGCTCAGGATGTCCAGCTCGCGGTCGGCGTCGGCCTCGCCGTAGCGCGGGTCGATGTACATCTCGCCCAGGTCGTGCAGCAGGCCGGCAAGCATCGCCATGCGCAGCTCGGCGGTGCTGCCGGCCTCGGCGTCCATCATCGCGCCGCACAACACCATCGCCTGCACGGCATGGTCGAACAGGGCCGGCCGGGAGGCCTGGCAGGCCGTGAGCAGCAGCTGCGGAACGGAGTGCAGCGGCAGATGCGCCACCTCCTTGACGATGCGCGCGGCGTGAGGGCGCACCAGCGCGGTCAGCGCCGTCGGCCGCTCCAGCACCGCTTCGGCCGCCTGCACCAGGGAATAGGCGGTGACCCCGTCCTCGGCCAGCAGGCAGCTTTCCAGCGGGTTGCGCAGCTGCCGGTCGAGCAGCTTGCGCTGCAGTGCGGCCGACACGGGCTGGTCGCGTGCCCACAGCTTGATGCCGGAGATGTCGAAGATGTCGCGCGAGGCGATGATGTTCTTCGTCTGGCTCGCTTCGAGGATGGTCGCCAGCGCATGCTGGTTGGCCGTCGAGAAGGTGGCCGCTTGGCGCAGCAGCGGGGCGGTGGTCATGGCGGGTCGTCTTCCTTCAGATGTCGGTCGAGCGACGCTGATCGGCGAAACAGCAGGCGCGATGCACGTCTGTTCGGGGGATCGGCGTCTGGCCGGCCGGTTCAAGCCCGCACGGCGGCCCGAGTGGTGACGATCTGCAACCGGCCCGGTCAGGCCCCCTCGCCGGCGGCCTGGTTGATGACCGCCTCGATGCGGTGGCCGTCCGGGTCGATCAGGAAGGCCGCGTAGTAGAGAGGCCCGTAGTGCGGCCGCAGCCCGGGCGGGCCGTTGTCCTGCCCGCCCACGGCCAGCGCCGCGCGGTGGAAGCGGTCGACCGCCTCGCGAGAGGGGGCAGCAAAGGCGAGGTGGAAGCCAGGGCCGGGTGCGACCGGGTCGGCCTGCAGTTTCAGGCAGAGCTGGTCCTGCCCATCGACCAGGCCGTAGCCAATGGCGGTGTCGGCCTCGAACACGCGGCGAAAGCCGAGCGCGCCGAGCGCGGCGTCGTAGAAGGCACCGGCGCGGGCGAGGTCGGCCACGGCGAAGGAGATGTGGTGAAGCATGGAGGTCCCTCCCGACGGATCAGCCGACCAGCAGTTGCCAGGCCCACCAGACCCCGATGCCCGTCTGCACCACGAAGGCGGTGAAGCGGAAGTTCACCGCCCACACGCTGGTCGACGCCAGGTGGATGAGCGACTGCACCACCCGTGCCGCCACCAGCCACAACGCCAGCGGGTCGGTCACGCCGTGGCGGCCGGTGACCAGCGCCACCACCAGCAGGCCGCCGAAGAGCGGCAGGTTCTCCAGGCAGTTGGCATGGGCCCGGGCCAGGCGCTGCATGAAGGGCGACAGGTTCGCGTTGTCGGGCGTGAAGCCGTTGGAGCGCACCTGGCCGAGCAGCACCAGGCGCGAACGCAGCACCTCCATCAGCACCAGCAGAGCCAGCGTCCAGGCGATGAAGAGGGTCAGGGCAAGGGCGGAAACGGTCATGGTGATGCGAGGCAGTGGAGAAGAAGGGTCAGCCGGGAAGGCCCGGCGCGGGCAGGCGCAGGTAGAGGAACATCAGGCGCCGATTCGAACCGGCCCGCGCAGGCCGATGCAGTTGCCCCAGGGGTCGCGCACTTGGCACATCCGCTGGCCGCCTTCGATGTCGCCCGGGCCGCGGTAGGGGATGGCCCCGCAGGCGACCAGGTGGGCGAAGGACGCGTCGAAGTCCGGCGTATGCCAGTAGACGACCGTACCGGCCGGGCCGCTGGCCACCTTCTCGTCGCTCGGCACGAGCTCGAGCATCACGCCGCCGATGTCAAGGTAGTGGACCGGATCCGGCTCGGGCAGTCGGTGGCGCACGCTGCCGGGCAACGCGCGGGCATACCAGGCCACGGCCGCCACCGGGTCGGGCACGTGCACCAGCACCGCCAGGATGGGGCGCGAGGCGACGATGGCGGGGGCCGTGGCATGACTCATCGGAGGGGCGCGGCGAAGGCGAGCACGTGGTGGTCCGGGTCGAGCGCGTAGGCAACGGCATGGCCCCAGTCACGTGGCTGCAGGGGGCGGAGCTCGAGCGCGCCAGCGGCCAGCGCACGGGCATGGGCCGTGCTGGGGTCGTCGACCAGCAGGTACAGCTCGCAGCGCGCCCCCGCACGGCCCTGCACCGGGTCGGGCAGCGACGGGCCGAGCAGGCGGCGGATGCCGGCTTCGGGCATCAGGCCCAGCACCGCCCCACCGGGCAGCTCGAACTCGGTCATGCCTGGCACGTTCAAACGCGGCGCCTGGCCGAGGGCCGCGGCATAGAACGCGGTGCTGCGCGCCTGGTCGGCGACGTAGAGAATGAAGTGCGAGGTGAGTGGCATGTCGGCAGCAGCAGCAGCGGCGATGATCGTCGGGCCGGCGCCATCAGGCAATGACGAGACGGATCACCACGCCTTGATCGAACGAACGACACTCTGCCCATGACCATCCTCCTCACCCCCCGCCTGCGCCTGGAGCCCTACCGCGACGAGCACTTCGACGGCCTGTACGCGATGAACAGCGACCCCGCGGTGATGCGCTACATCACCGGCCGCCCGGACACCCCGGAAGAGACGCGCGCCGGCATCGAGCGCGTCAAGGCGCGCTGGGCCGAGTGGGGCTACTCATGGTGGGCCTTCATCGACCGCGAGAGCGGCGAGCTGGTGGGCGCGGGCGCGGTGCAGCACCTGAACCGCGACGCCAGCCAGCCGCTGGAGCTGGGCTGGCGGCTGCGGCCTGCCCACTGGGGCAAGGGTTTCGCGTCGGAGGCCGCACGGCACATGGCCACCTTCGCCTTCGACAGCGTGCGACCGCCGGTGCTGCTGGCCGTGTGCGACCCCGACAACCACGCCTCGGCGAAGGTGATGCAGCGCCTGGGCATGCGCTTTCGCGGCATCGAGCGCTGGTACGAGCACGACTGCGCCACCTACGCCATCACGGCAAGCGAGTGGCGCGCCCGGCAGGCACCCCCCGCGGCCTGAACCGCGGGGCGCGGCGCTCAGGGATTCGCATCGTTCACATAGCGCACCGGCCACCAGCGGTAGCCCGTGCCTTCCTTGGCCAGGCGGCCGATGCCGGGGTAGGTGACGTGCGTGGGCGCGACGAGGTAGCCCTTCTCGGCCGCGTCGGCAAAGGCCTTGAGGCGCTGGTCCTTGGCGGCGGGCGAGTCGATGTCGAAACTCACGGTGATCTGCGGCGCGGGGAACTGCACCTCCTCCACGTGCATCAGGTCGCCCCAGAAGACGAGCTTCTGGCCCTTGCTTTCCAGCACGTAGAAGCTGTGGCCGGGGGTGTGGCCCGGCGTGGGCTGGCTGCGGATCCCGGGCGCCAGCTCGACGGCGCCCTCGAACGGGGCGAGCTTGCCGGCTTTCTGATACGGAGCGAGCGAGGCCTGGGCCATCTTGAAGAAGCCCTGCGCGGCCTGGGGCGCGGCGTTCATCTTCTCGGTGCTGAGCCAGAAGTCGGTGTCGCGCTTGTCGACGCGGATGGTGGCGTTGGGGAAGACGCGGTTCTCGCCCGCCACCAGGCCGCCCACGTGGTCGGCGTGCAGGTGGGTGATGAGCACGTCGGTCACCTGGTCGGGCGTGTAGCCGGCGGCCTTGAGGCTGCCCTGCAGCTTGTTGAGCGAGGGGCCGAAGAAGGCGCCCGCGCCGGCGTCGACCAGCACCAGCCGGCCACCGTGGCGGATCAGGTAGGCGTTGACCGAGGTGTGCATCGGGTGGCCGTGCACATGGGCGTTCTTGAAGTGCTGCTCGATCTCGGCCTGGGGGGCGCCGGTGAGGATGCCGGGCTGCAGCACCACCGAGCCGTCCGACAGCGCGGTGACCTCGGCGTCGCCCACCATCAGGCGCAGCCAGCCGGCCTGGGGCTTGGCCTGCACCGGCGCGGGGGCTTGCTGGGCGAAGGTGGACGGGGCGGCGGCGGCCAGGAAGCAAGCGGCCAGCGTGGCAGCCAACAGGGTGCGGGTCGTCATGGAACTCCTCTCGTTGTGGTGGGGGTCGTTCGGCAGAAGGGCGCGATGTTCACACCGCTGCAAAAGCCCCTTCGTGGCCAAGGTGCTTGGCGGTTTCAGGACTTGCGCTCGGCCCGCACGGCGCGGGCGCCGCGCACCTCGAAGGCCGCACTCTCGCGCACGAGGCCGCGCTCGTCCAGCAGCTCGAGCGTGTGCCGGCCCGGCCAGGGCAGCCAGCTCGTCGGCTGGGCGGCGCCGAGCAGCTTGCCGTCGAGCCGCCAGCGCCAGCCCTTGGGCAGCGCGTGGGCCGGCGTGAAGTGCATGCGCTGCGCGGCGGGCGGGATGTCGGGGTCCAGCGCCAGCACGCTGCCGGCGATCGGCTGGGCGATCAGCGCACTGGGTGGCGCCCGTTCCGCGCGTGCGATGCGCGCCTGCTGCGTGCCGGCGAGGAACCACTCGTCGCGCGGGGGTTCGGTGGCGGGCTCGTACACCACACGCTGGCGCACCAGGCCGGCCGGTGGCTGCGGGGCGGCCGAGCCGGCACCGCCCTCGCGCCGCCACAGCTCGTCCATCAACGCCCGCCAGACCGGCGCCGCGCCGGCCACGCCGGACACGTCCGCCATCGGCCGGCCGCTGGCGTTGCCCACCCACACCGCCACCGTGTGGCGGCGCGAGAAGCCCACGCACCAGTTGTCGCGCATGTCCTTGCTGGTGCCGGTCTTCACCGCGCTCCAGCGCCGCGTGGCGAGCGCGTTGTCGAGGCCGAAGCTGATCGCGCGCGCCTCGCGGTCGGCCAGCAGGTCGGCCACGATGAAGCTGGCCGCCGGGTCCATCACCGACCGGGGCTCGGCCTTGGCACCACCGGGCTGCAGCCGCCAGGGCGACGCCCTGCCCCCGTTGGCCAGCGTGCGGTAGGCGTTGGCCAGCCCCGCCAGCGTGACCTCGGCCGAGCCCAGCGCCAGGCTGTGGCCGAAGTAGCCGCCGCTCTCGCGCAGGTCGAGGCCCAGCGCCTGCAGGCGGTCGAAGAAGGTCTCGGGCGTGACGCTGACCAGCGTGCGCACCGCGGGCACGTTGAGCGAGCCGGCCAGCGCCTGGCGCACCGACACCAGGCCCTTGTAGCGGCGGTCGTAGTTCTGCGGGATGTAGAGGCTGCCGGCGTTCTCCAGCCCCAGCGGCGAGTCGTCGAGCAGCGAGGCCGCGGTGAGCCAGCGCCGCTCGATCGCCAGCTCGTAGAGGAAGGGCTTGAGCGTCGAGCCTGCCTGGCGCCGCGCCAGCACGCCGTCCACCTCGGCCGCCTGCGACAGCTCGGCGCCGCTGGAGCCGACCCAGGCCAGCACCTCGCCCGTAGCGTTGTCGAGCACCAGCAGCGCGCCGTCTTCCACCTGCCGGCCCTGCAGCTCGGCCAGTTGGCGGCGAAGTGTTTCGCGGGCGAAGCGCTGCAAGTTCGCATCCAGCGAGCTCCGCACCGTGGGCAAGGTGCCACCATCGCGCAGCAGCCGGTCGGCCACGTGCGGCGCGATCTGGCCGGCGGCGTCGATGCGCGTCGCCACCTTGCGGCCGAGCGCCAGCACCGTGGCGCCTTCGAGCCCGTCGCAGCCCAGGCGTTGCTCCTTCAGCACCGCACAGGCGCGCTGGGTCACGGCAGATGGCGTGGCATTCGGTGCGCGCAGCAGCGCCGCGGCAATGGCCGCCTGCTGCGCATCCAGCCCACTTGGGCGCTTGGTGAACAGCGTGGCCGACATCGCCGCGATGCCCACCTGCTCGCCGCGGAAGGGCACGAGGTTCAGGTAGGCCTCGAGGATCTGGTCCTTGCGCCACTGCCGCTCCAGCGACAGTGCACTCGCCGCCTGCACGACCTTGGCCCCGACGCCGCGCTGGCCGCCGCGCCCGTTGCCTTCGGGGTCCAGCAAGCCCGCCAGTTGCATCGTCAGCGTGGAGGCGCCGCGCGTGCGGCTGTTCCACAGGTTGCCGAAGGCCGCCGCCCCCACCGCCGACCAGTCGACCCCGCTGTGTTCATGGAAGCGCTTGTCTTCCGACAGCACCAGCGCCGTGCGCATGGCGGGCGAGATCTCGTGCAGCGCCACCCAGTCCAGCCGCCGCTGGGTCATGTCGGTGCGCAGGGTGTGCAGCGGGGCGCCGTGGCGGTCGAGCAGCACGCGGTCAGACGGGCGCCAGGCGGCTTTCACCTCGTCGAAACGCGGAAGGTCGGCGGCTTGGGCGTTGATCGTCGTGCAAAGGAAAGCAGCCGCAAGCGAGCGCCTGAGCGAGCCGTGATCGCGGGGTGACTGGCTCCGTTCATGCCCGGGCACAGTGGCCCGGGCGCTCGCCAGGCACAAACAGTCCACTGGACTGTTTATGTCCGGGCTCGCTCCCCCGCCCGGGCTACGCCCGGTCTCCTCCTTTACTTCGCTGCGCCAGTCACCCCGCACTCCCGGCAGGCACCGTCCTGGCTGTTCGACGGTTGAACAGCCGGGATGGTGGCTGATCAGGGCGTGGGGGGCTCCCTGAAGCGAAGTATTAGGAGGAGCCGAGCGCCGCAGGCGTTCGGCGGGGGACATGAGCGGAAGGGAGCCCCCCGCGGCCTGATCTCGCTCCGACCTCCTGCGACCAAGACTCCTCACGGTTTCACCACCCACCGCGCATTCGGAGACTCGCCGAACATCTCCGGCGCATACATCGCCTCGACCCGCGTCTGCGGCAGGCCGAAGTCGCCCGGGTTGTTCAGGCGCACCGTGTACTCCAGCGTCAGCGGCCCCTTGGGCAGGTAGCGGTAGTAGGCGCGGAAGGCCTCGAAGCTGCGCTCTTCATAAGCCAGCCAGCCCCGCGCATCGCGCTGCTCGCCCTCGGTGGCCAGCGCACTGTCGCGGCCCAGGCCGCTGCCCAGCAGCGTCGAGCCGCCAGGGATCGGGTCGTGCACCACCACCCAGGTCATGTCGGCCTGCGCGTCGATCTTCAGCGTCACGCGGAACACGTCGCCTCGGCTGTAGCTGCCCGCCACCTTCTGCTCCACCGGCGTCAGCGTCTTGGCGATGCGGTAGCCCGACGAGAAAGGTTGCTCGACCGGCACCGCGGCTTTGGAGATCACCGTGAGCCACGGTTTGCCCGTGCCTTCCTGCGCCACCTTCAAGTCACCCGCCGACAGCGGCGCAGAGGCCGCGCCGATCTTGGGCACCGGCCAGCCCATGCTCAGCGTGCCGCCCTGCGGCTTGGCGCCCCACTCCCAGGCCATTGGCTTCTGCCCTTCGAAGCCCGCACGCGTGCTGCCCGTCACCGGCTCGCTCTCGAAGCGGCGCGAGAAAGCCTCCAGTGCCAGCACGCCCCACACGTTCGACGGCGTGGTCGACCAGTGGCCGTGCTGCTGGCGTTGCAGCGCGCCGGTGACCAGGCGCGGCATGTCGCCCTGCCACGTGGGGCGCTGCATCACTGCCAGCAGCATGCGGGTGGCGTTCACGTCGCCGTTGGCCATCAGCCACCACCAGTTGTCGTCGCGCTCGGTCGAGAAGCCCATGCGCGTGCCCTGCAGGTTCAGCCGCGCGCGCAGGATGTTCTCGGCCTCGGCGGTGCGTTGCTCGCGCTCGGGCAGGTTGGGTGTGCGGTCCAGGATCATCAGCCAGTCGATCAGCGCGCCGGTGGGCCACTGGTTGGGCAGGATCTGGATCGACTGCAGCATCCGTGGCTGTACCTTGCCGCTGCGCGACAGGGCTTCGAGCGCGCTGAGCTTGCGCACGTCCAGGTCGCCGTTGCGCAAGGCCGGCGGCACCCAGAACTTGCGCTCGATCTTGCCCTCGACGAAGGCGACCAGGCCGGCCTCCATGCGCTCGCGCGACGCGTCGGGGATGCTGTAGCCACTGCCCGCTTCCGCGCTGGCCGAGAGCAGGTAGGCTGTGAGCGTGTCGCTGCCCTGGGCACCGCTGCCGGCACCGGGCGGGAAGTAGTGGGCCAGGCCGTCGTCGTCCAGGTACAGCGGCACGCGCTCCATCAGGCTTTGCCAGCGCGCGCTGTCGCGCAGGCCGATGGCCACCGAGGCCTGCTGCTCCAGGCAGCTCCAGGGGTAGCGCCAGAAGTATTCGCGCACGCCGGCCAGGCCATCCGCCAGGCGCGGCTTGAGGTGCAGCTCGATGCCGCCACGCATCGCGCCGGTCGTGTCGCGCAGCGCGGTTTGCGGCGGCGCCACGGCGAGCGACTTCGGCCCGTCGAGCTGCAGCAGCGTGGCCTGCTGCACCGTCACCGGCACGGCCTCGGCCACCTTCTGGGTGAACTTCATGCGGTCGCGCGCCGCGGCGCTTTCGGCGCTCAGCGTCCACTCCAGCGTCTTCACGTTGAAGGGCACGAGCACGTCCCAGGCCGCTTCCTGTGCGCCGCCGGCGGCGATCTTCACGGTCTGCGGCGCCAGGGTCTGCCCACCCTCGGTGCCCGCGCTGGGGGCAATGGTGGCCCCGAGCTTCACCTCCATCGGCTGCGTGGTGGTGTTGCGCAGCGTCACCGCGGCGCGGTAGCGGTCGCCCTCGCGCACCAGCGGCGGCAGGCCGGCCACGATCTGCAGGTCCTGCGTGCTGCGGATGCTGGCCTGGCCAGTGCCGAACAAGCCCGCGTTTTTCCCTTGCACCGCGTCGGCCACGGCCACGATGCGGAAGCTGGCGAGCGCGTCGTTCAGCGGCACGGTCACCGTGGCCTGGCCGCTCGCGTCCAGCACCACGCGCGGGTTCCACAGCAGCAGCGTGTCGAACAGCTCGCGCGTCGGGAACTGGCCACCGCCGCCGCCAGCCGCCGCCGCCTTCTTGCCGAAGTGGCGCTTGCCGACGATGTGCATCTGCGCGGTCGACGTTTCCACGTCGTAGGCTCGGCGCTTGATCATCGCGTCGAGCAGGTTCCAGCTGCCGTTGGGCATCAGCTCCAGCAGCGCCTCGTCCACCGCCGCCAGCGCCACCTCGGTGCCGGCCGGCGCCGGCTTGCCGTCGGGCAGCGTGACCTTCAGCTTCACCTGCACATTGGCGCGGATCGGGTAGCTCGGCTTGTCGGTCTCCACGGCCACCTTCAGCCGGTGGCCGGCGGTGCCCACCGAGATCTCGGCGATGCCGTACTTGAAGGCCGGCTTGGCCAGGTCGACCAGCGCGGTGGGCGCCGGCAGCGGCTCACCGGCGTTGCGGTACTGGCCCCACCACTCGCCGGGCTGCTTCCAGCCCCACTGGAAGAACGAGTACCAGGGCACCTCGCGCACGCGGCCACGCACCGCCAGCACCGACACGTACACGTTCGGTCCCCACTCCGCCTTGACGGGCAGCTCGATCGTCGGGTCCTTGCCGTTCAATTCGAGCGTCAGGGTTTCGAGGATGCCGTTGCGCTCGATGGCCACCAGCGCGTGCGCGTGCCGGAAAGGCATGCGCACCTGGAAGCGCGCCGTCTGCCCCGGCTCGTACGAGCGCGCTTCGGGGATCACGTCCATGCGGTCGTCGTTCTCGCCGCCGAACCACAGCTCGCCCTGGCGCGTGACCCAGGCGCTGGCGGCGGCTTCCGCCTTGTGCCCGCCCGCGTCCGCCGCGCTGGCGATCAGCTCCACGTCGCCCGCCGCCTTCAGCTTCACGTCGCACAGCAGCAGCCCGCGCGCATCGGTGCGGCCGCTGCAGACCTCGCCCAGGTCCTCGTCGTCGCGCTGATTGTCGTAGGCGTAGAAGCCCCCCACCAGCCGCCGCCGGGTGGACTGCACCTTGTGCAGCACCGCACGCAGGCTCACCGCCTGGTCGGCCAGCGGCTTGCCCGCGGTGTCCAACGCCAGCACCTGCGTCGGCAGCGACTGCTTGACCGACACCCAGCGGTCGGTGCGCACGCCCAGCACCACGCCCGAGGGGTAGACCGGCACCCGCTGCGACAGGGTCTGGATCTCGCCGTTCGGGTCGGCATAGGTGGCCTGCAGCAGCAGCTCGGAGGCCTGCTGCACCGGCGGCAGGTTGCTGAGCTTGACCTGGCCGGCGCCGTTCTTGTCCAGCGTCACCGCGAGCTTGTCGCCGACCAGCTTTGCGTCGCCGCTGCCGCGGCGCGACACCATGGTTTCGTCGTCGTCCTCGTCGACGTACTCTTCCTCGAAGACCTGGCCGATCGCGTCTTCACGCGGCTGGCGGGGTCGGTCGAAACGGAAGCCGGGGTAGCGCTGCTCGCGCTGCGCCTGCCCGCCCTCGGCCGGGCGCAACTGGGCCGACACGCGCACGTCCAGCCCGACCGCGCCACCGCCGTTGCCATAGCTCACCTGCACCGCGATCGGCAGTTCCTTGGGCTGCACCAGGCCGCCCGACTTCGGCAGCCCCTGGGGCGTGAGTCGGCCGGTCATCACCGGCAGGCGGAATTCCTCGACGCGGAAGCTGCCGGTGGTCTGCGACAGGCGGCTGCCACGCGCCAGCGTGATGTCGTAGGCGCCCAGCTTGGCGTCCTTCGGCAGTTCGAAGCTGGATTCGGCATGGCGGCCGTTGCGCCAGGTGAGCGGGAACGTGAAGCGCTGCCCCGAGCCCTGGTGCACGATGACCAGCTCGTCGGGCAGCAGGGCCGGGTCGGCCAGGCCGATGCCAGCCAGCTCCTCGCGCCGCGCCACATGCTTCATCGACACCGTCTGCCCCGCACGCAGCAGCGTGCGGTCCAGCACCGTGTGCAGGCGCAGGCCGCGCTCCTCGGCATCGCCCCAGCGGCCGCCGGTATAGGGCAGGTGGAAGCGCCAGGCCTCCAGTCCCTCGTTCCAGGTCGACCAGACGAAGGCCATGTCCGTCCAGCCCTTCGCCGCATCCGCTTTGCGCGCGCTGACGAAGTAGCCCATCTCGCCCGCGGCTTCGTCGTTGCCCTTGCGGCAGTACTCCCAGCCCATCTCCGGCAGCGCCTTCGGCACCAGCGCGAAGCCCTTGGCATCGGTGCGGCCGCTCCATTGCGGCTCGCCGCGGCAATCGGACACCTGCACCTCGGCGCCGGCCACCGGCGCGCCCTTGTCCAGCGTGGTCACCCAGACGCCCGAGTTGACGGCGCCCCACTTGAAGTGCACGCCCAGGTTGGTGACCAGCGCCGCGGTGCGGACGTACATCGGCGCCTCGCGGTCCAGCAGCGAGCGGCCGAGCCGCGGCGACTCGATCTCGACGATGTGCAGCCCGGGCTCCGGCAGCGGGATGCCGACCACCTCGAACGGGCGGCCGTCCTTGGCCTCGCTGACGGGCAGCGAGAGGCGGCGCGCATCCTTCAGCGGGTTCAGCAGGCTGATGGCGCGGGTCTGCACGGTCTTGCTTTCGTCGGGGCCTTGCCAGGTCTCCTCGTCTTCACCGTAGCGCTTGGTGCCTTTGGCAGGCTTTTCCTTCTTCGGTGGCGGCGGCAGCTTCACGCCCAGCTCGGCCTCGACCTTGTCGCGCGGCAGCCAGTTCTCGTGGTAGCGCTTCACCCTGGCCAGCCAGGCGATGACCTGCTTGTCGTCGGTCAGCCGCATGTCCTTGACCGGCAACGGGCCGGCCGCACCCACACCCCGCACCGCCAGGTCGGCCTCGACGTGGCGCAGCGTCACCGGCAAGAGCGGCTGGTCATTGAGCTCCAGGATGCCGAAGGGCGCGGCGGCGAACTTGGCCAGCGGCGGCGCGCCGGCCGTCTTCACGGTGAGCGGGAAGGCCGCGGCGTTGCCGAGCGTGCGGCCCGCGTCGTCCTTGAAGTCGGCTGGCAGCTCGATGCGCAGCGCCGCCTGCTCGGGCAGGCCCGGCTTCCACTGCACCGCGCTCACGCCCTCCTGCGCCTTGCGCTCGGCCGCGTCCGCCACATCGCCCTTTGCCTTGCCCACCAGCCAGAGGAAGCGCTGCACCCCGCGCTCCCAGAACGACAGCAGTTGTTCGGTCTGCGCGTCGCGGCCCGTCTCCACCTGAGGCACCAGGCGCTCGCCCGCGGGCGTGACCAGCACGATGCGTTCGGCCACCTGCCGCGGCACCGGCGACGAGAACTCCAGCCGCAGCGGGCGGATGGGCAGGCAGTCGGCCCGGGCGTTCTCGCGCTCGCAGGTCATGCTGGCCGAAAAGGGCGGGCGCACCTCGTAGCTCAGGCGGCGGTCGGCCGAGTTGGCCACGCCCGAGGCCGTGGCGATGCCCTTGGCCCAGACCAGCTCCAGCTTGGCCCCCGGCGGCAGCGGGCGCGCGCAGCGCACCGTGGCCACCCGCGCCTGCTGGGCGCGCAGGTTGACCACCTTGAGGATCTCGTCGCGCACCGGGCCGCCGATCACCTTGAGCGGGATCTTCTCGGCCACCGCCGAGACCTGGCAGTGGCCGAACTTCTCGATGCTCTCGGGCGTGGCCGGGCCGTTGAGCAGCAGCGCGAAGACCTGCTCCTCCTCGACGCGCCCACCGCCGTAGCGCCCGTCCGACGGGTAAGGCCGCACGACCACCGGTCCGCCGGTGGTGAAGCTGTAGCGCGTGGTGCCGGCCACCTCGCCGCCCGCCAGCGCCTTCAGCCCCGGCTTCGCCGTGGCCTGGCAGGCGCTGCCGGCGGGCACGTCTTCCTTGAAGTCGAAGACCCAGGTCTTGTCGTCGACCCAGCGGCCGGTGCCCGGCGTGGGGCAGGCGATGTCGAAAGGCGACGGCAGCCGCGGGTCGCCGAAGCGAACCATCGCCTCGCTGAAGGTGGCGCGCAGCTGCCGCACCTGGGCCACCTCGCCCTGGGGCGAGAAGGTCTGCACCGTGGCCGCGGCGGCCGGGCCGGCGGCCAGGGCCAGCAGCGTGGCGATGGCGCGGAGCGGGTTCTTCTTCATCGGGCGCTGTCCTCCTGGGAATCAGCGCCGGATGATGCAGCAAGGCCGGCGGCGCCCTGCCACCGGGCTTAGGGGTTCACTCGTGGCGCAACCCGTCCACCGGGTGCACCCGGCTCGCCTTCCAGCTCGGGTACAGCGCGGCGGTGAGCGACAGCAGCATCGACAGGAGAACCACCGCGACGATCTCTTCGGCCCGCGGGTCGCTGGGCATGCGGTCGATCAGGTAGACGTCCGAGCGCAGCAGCGAGACCGAGAGCAGCTTCTCGATGCCGGCGACGATCCCGGTGATGTTCAGGGTCACCAGGAGGCCCAGCCCGACACCGGCCACGGTACCCGCCAGGCCAGCCGCCGCGCCGTGCACCGCGAAGGCCGCCATGACGGACGACGGCGAGGCACCCATGGTGCGCAGGATGGCGATGTCGGCCCGCTTGTCCTCGACCGACATCACCAGCGTGCTCACCAGGTTGAAGGCCGCCACCGCCACGATCAGGCTCACGATGATCGCGATCATGCGCTTCTGCAGCTGCAGGCTGTCGTGCCAGGCGCGGTTGGTCTGTGTCCAGTCGCGGAACTGGACGGCGCCGGGCAGCGCCAGCACCGGATCGGCGGCCGACAGCCGGTAGGCCAGCGCACGCACCTGCGCCGGGTCGGCGACGCGCATCTCCACCCCCGCCACCGCCGCAGGGCCGAAGAGCTCGCGTGCCGTGTCCAGCGAGCTGAAGACGTAGCTGCTGTCGAACAGGTAGTGGTTCGAGGTGAACAGGCCCGTCACCGTGTAGGTGCGCAGCGTGGCCTGCTGGGACCCCTGGCCGGCGGGGCTGCCGTGCAGGGCCGTCAGCACCAGGGTGTCGCCCACCTTCACCTCCAGCTGCTCGGCCAGTGCCGAGCCGACCACGACGTTGCGGCCGGTTTGCTTCAGCGTCTGGAAGGCCTCGGGCGAGATGCGCCCGCCGAGTGCCGTGACCTGCGGCTCGGCCGCCGGGTCGATGCCGCGCACGCGTGCACCGCGCATGGTCTCGCCGCGGATCGCGAGGCTGTCGCCGACCACCGCCGGCGCGGTGGCCAGCACCTCGCCCGGGGCGGCGGCGCGGACGGCCTGCTCCAGCGCCTGTGCGGCCCCGGGGGTGTCGCTCGTCCAGGCCTCGAGCTGCGGCACCACCTCCTGCATGCGCCGGGCCACCTCCTTCTCGAAGCCGTTGAAGATCGAGAGCGCCGTGATCAACACCGCCACGCCGAGCGCGATGCCGACGATGGAGATCAGCGAGAAGAACGACAGCGGGCCGCCGCCGTGGCCACGGGTCTTGCGGAAGTAGCGCCAGCCGACCCAGATTTCAAAAGGCCAGTTCAATCGGTGTCCCGTCAGAGGTGCTTGTAGTAGAAGCTCGTGCCGCAGAACGCCCCGTCGGGCATCAGCGCGTACTTCGGCACATCGCCCGCATGTTGCCAGCCTTCGCGCTCGTACAGGCGTTGGGCGTCGCCGCCGGTCACCGTGTCGAGCACCAGCACCGTCCGACGCTCCACCCGCGCCTCGTCGTCCAGCGCCCGCATCAGCCGCTGGGCGAGGCCACGGCGCCGGGCGCTGCGGTGCACCAGCATCTTGGCCACGTCGGCCCGGTGGGGCTGGTTGTCGGGCAGGCCGGTGATCAGCTGGACCGTGCCGACGATGCGGCCGGCCGCGTCTTCGGCCACCAGCAGCACGCGCTCGCCGCGGTCCACCCCCTCGGCCACGCCGCGCCAGAAGGCCAGCGCCCGCTCGCGCGGCAGCGGCCACATGAAGCTGACCGAGGCGCCACCTTCGACGCAGTCGATCAGCACATCGGCCAGGCCTTCGATGCAGGCAGCGGCCTCGCCGGGGCCGACACGGCGGATGGTGATCGAATCGGTGGCCAGGGTCTCGGCGTTCATCGCTCGGTCCTTCGCGAGGGAGAGGGTGGCAAGGTCGCCAGCGCGACGAGATAGCGCGCCGGCTTGCGGGTGGGGTTGCGGTAGACGATGGGCTGGTCGAGCCGCATCGCGAGGCAGTCGCCGGTTTCCAGGCGCCAGAGGGTGCCGCCCCCTTCACTGCCGATCGTCAGCTCCATCGTGCCGTCGATCATCCAGACCTGCTGGTGGACTTCGACCTCGCGTGCCGCGGTGTCGTAAGCCACGCGCTGGCCAGCAGGGAAGACCACGTCGACCAGTTGCAGCGGCGAGCGCAACGCGGGCGAGACATTGCGCCGCACATAGCCCGAGGCCGGATCGGTCCAGACGGGCTGCTCGGCCACGCGGGCCACCGGCGAAGGTTCGGCGGTGGGGCCGCTGCTGCCGTCTTCGAACAGCGAGGCGAGCGTGACGCCCAGGCCGGTGGCGAGCTTGTCGAGCACGGCCGCAGTGGGGCTGGATTGGCCCCGCTCGATCAGCGAGATGTTGGAGCGGCTGACACCGCTCAGCTCGGCCAGCGCGTCGAGCGAGTAGCCGTGCGCATCGCGCAGCGCGCGTACACGGCGGGCGATGCGGGTGTTGATGTCCATGTCATCCAGTTTAATGGATTTTCATGTCCACTCAACTGCACACCGCCGGACAGACGGGCTGCCGCGCGGCAGCGCCGCTGCCTAGCACACTCGCCTTTTGAAGGGCATTCCAGCCCTGGCGGACAATCGAGAGATGAAAGAATCCGATCTGCTCGAAGTCCACCACCAGGATCCCCTGGCGGCCCGCTGGTTCAACCTGGCCAGCTACTGCCTGAAGAGCGGCTGCAACATCGTCACCTACGACGCCACGAGCTTCCGGGCGGAAGTGGCCGACGCGACGGCCGCCAACCAGATGACCGGGTACTTCGAAGCGCAGGTGCAGGACGACGGCGGCGCACGCTGGACCTGGGCCTGGACGAAGGACGACGCCCCGCCCTCGGCCGCGCTGGAAGAGGAAGCCGGTGTCAGCGACTCCTGGACCCAGGTGCTGTCCGACTGGCGGCACCGCGCCCTGGCAGCCTGAGCCTTCAGAGCAGGTCTTCTTCGACCAGCCGGCGGTAGTGCACCGCGCTGAGCGCGCCGTGCAGGCGGCCCAGCTCGCCGACCCGGGCAGCGTCATCCGAGCGATCAACCTTGACCAGCAGCCAGCGGCAACCGCGCTTGGCCAATGCGAGGTAACGCTTCATCAGCACGATCTCGTAGCCGAAGCCGGACGCGCCGCTCGCGTTGTCGATCATGTGCTCGAGCTCGTCCTGGGTCTCGCGCGGGGCGATGCGGCTGATCTGGTCGAAGCCCGCCTCGTGCAGGCTGGCCAGCATCCGCTCTTCGCTTTCGGCGTCGGCCAGCGCCAGCAGGGCATGGCCCACGGGCTTCAAGGTGCCGAACGAGGTGGGCACGGCATCGAGGGTCGTCGCAATGTCGCTCATCGGGTTCTCCGCAAATGATGCCATCGTCGGGCCGTCGGGGCCCGTCGCCGGTCGGCCGGCGGCGCGTGTGCCTGTGGGTGTTTTCCGACGTGAGCCTCGGTGTCGATGGGCTTGCAGCTTGCAGGGCCATCGCGACAGGCGGACAATCTCGCCCATCATGAAGCTCAACCAACCGATCGATCGCCAGCACCCCTGACGCCTTTCGTTCGTGTTCGGAAGGCCGATGCCTTCCGGAGCCCATGACCCCATCGAGCCCCGGCAAGGTCCACCTTCCGGGGCTTTCTTGTTTTCTCGCCCAAACGCCATGCGCACCTTCGACAAGCTGATCGCCACGATTCCCGCCCGCCGACGCGCGGACGACGGCGCTCGCGCGCGCTTCGGCGGAATCCTGCTTCTCATGCGTTAGCCCTTCGGTGGATCACCGCGGGGCTGGCGCCAGCTCACCCCAACGATTGATTCACCATGAACGCGACCACCCCCAGAACCAGAAACCTGCGCAACATCGGCGTCATCGCCCATGTAGACGCCGGCAAGACCACGACCACCGAACGCATCCTGTTCTACACGGGCGAGAGCCACCGCATCGGCACCGTCGACAACGGCACGACGCGCATGGACTTCGACCCCCAGGAGCGCGCGCGCGGCATCACCATCCACAGCGCGGCCACCACCGTGCACTGGAAGGGCACGCAGATCAACCTGATCGACACGCCCGGGCACATCGACTTCCACATCGAGGTCAAGCGCTCGCTGCGCGTGCTCGACGGCGTGGCCGGCGTGGAGCCGCAGACCGAGACCAACTGGCGCCTGGCCGACGAGTACCGCGTGCCGCGCATCGCCTTCGTCAACAAGCTCGACCGCGTGGGCGCCGATTTCGCCCGCGTGGTGGCCATGATGGAAGAGCGCCTGGGCACGCGTGCGCTGCCGCTGCAGTGGCCCATCGGCGCGGAGGGCGACTTCCGCGGCGTGGTGGACCTGCTGACGCGCCGTGCGCTGCTGTGGGACCGTGACGATGCCAAGGCACCGCCGCGAGAGGTGGAGATGCCGGCGGAACTGCACGCGTTGGTCGAGGCCAGGCGCGAGCAGCTGGTTGAAGCCGCGGTGGAGCAGGACGACGCCGCGCTGGCCGCGTGGCTGGCCGGCGACGAGCCCGCGCCCGACGTGCTGCGACGCGCACTGCGCCGCGGTGTGTTGGCGGGTGCCTTCGTGCCGGTGCTGGCCGGCTCGGCCTGGCGCAACCGCGGCATCGAGCCGCTGCTGGACGCGGTGATCGAGCTGCTGCCCGCGCCGGGCGAAGTGACTGGCCGCGAAGGCGAACCCGAGGCCGACCCCGATGGGCCGCTCTCGGCACTGGCCTTCAAGCTGGTGGCCGACGACCACGGCGCGCAGGTCTTCGTGCGGGTCTACCGCGGCCGGCTGCGGCGCGGCGACACGGTGCTCAATGTGAGCACCGGCCGCAACGAGCGCGTGGGCCGGCTGTACGAGGTGCACGCGGACCAGTTGGTCGAGCACGACACGCTGGTGGCAGGCGACATCGCCGCGGTCGTCGGGCTGAAGGACACGCTGACCGGCCACAGCCTGGCCGACCCGCGCGCGCCCGTGCTGCTGGAGCAGATCGTGGCGCCGGAGCCGGTGATCGACCTCGCCATCGAGCCCAAGCGCCAGGAAGACCAGCAGGGCCTGTCCAAGGCCTTGCAGGCCATGCTGCGCGAGGATCCAAGCCTGCGCCTGAAGCAGGACGCCGAGTCGGGCCAGACCATCCTGTCCGGCCTGGGCGAGCTGCAGTTGGAGGTGGCGGTCGAAACGCTGCGTGCGCGCCATGGCGTGCACGTGTCGGTCGGCCGGCCGCAGGTGTCGTACCGCGAGACCATCACGCGGGCTGCCGAGGTGCGCCACCTGCACCGCAAGCAAAGCGGCGGCCCGGGCCAGTTCGCTGAAGTGCTGCTGCGGCTCGCGCCGCTGCCGCGCGGCGAAGGCCTGCGCTTCGAGAGCCTGGTGACCGGCGGCGCCGTGCCGCGCGAGTTCATCCCGGCGATCGAGGCGGGTGTGCGGCGCGCGGCCCAGGCCGGCGTGCTGGGCGGCCACCCGGTGGTGGACGTGGCCGCGACGCTGGTCGACGGCCGCTACCACGCGCAGGACTCGTCGGCGCTGGCCTTCGAGCTGGCCGCCGCCGCCGCCTTCCGCGAGGCGACGGCCCAGGCCGGGCCGCAGCTGCTGGAGCCGGTGATGGCGGTCGAGGTCGTCACGCCGGCCGAGGCGCTGGGCGATGTGCTGGGTGACCTGCACCGCCGCCGCGGCCACGTGCGCAGCCAGGGCCAGCGCGGCAACGCGCTGGTCGTGGAGGCCCACGTGCCGCTGAAGGAGATGTTCGGCTACATCGGCCACCTGCGCGCCATGAGCGCGGGCCGGGCGCAGTTCACGATGCAGCTGAGCCACTACGGCGCGGCACCGGCCAGCGCCACCGCCCTGCCCGCCTGACGGCAGCACCGGGCCCGGCCCGACGACCCCTCGTCGGGCCGGGCCCTTTTTTCGTCGTTCGGCCCCTGCTTTGCCGAATTCGTCGCACGCCGGCTGCGCCCGCCCGGGGCGCCGGCGAAGAATCGCCGCGCCCTGTTTCCTTCAAGGAGCCCTGCCGATGGCGACCCCGAAGACCAGCACCCTGACCATCAACGGCGCGCCGCGCCGCTACGCCGGCGACCCCACCCAGCCGCTGCTCTGGTACCTGCGCGACGAACTGGGCCTCACCGGCACCCGGTTCGGCTGCGGCGCGGCGCAGTGCGGCGCCTGCACGGTGCTGGTCGACGGCGAGGCGGTGCGGTCATGCGTGACGCCGGTGCCCGCGCTGGCCGGCCGCAAGGTGACCACGGTCGAGGCGCTGGCGGGCCCAGGCGATCGGCTGCACCCGGTGCAGCAGGCGTGGATCGAAGGCAACGTGCCCCAGTGCGGCTACTGCCAGTCGGGCCAGATGGTGGCCGCGGCGGCGCTGATCGCGAAGCACCCGCGCCCCACGGACGCCCAGGTCGACGAGGCGATGCGCGGCAACCTCTGCCGCTGCGGCACCTACCCGCGCATCCGCGCCGCGGTGCACCGAGCAGCCGAGATCGCACGCAGCACCAAGGGGGCCGCCGCATGAACACCGCATTGACCCGCCGCGCGCTGCTGCAGGTCGCCGGCGCCGCGGCCACGCTGACCCTGGGCTTCCGCGTCGGCCCCGCGCAGGCGCAGGCCACGGCCCAGAGCGCCGCATTCACCCCCAACGCCTGGCTGAAGATCGAGCCCAGCGGCGCGGTCACCGTGGTGATCTCCAAGACCGAGATGGGCCAGGGCACCGAGACCGGCATCGCGATGATCGTGGCCGACGAGCTGGATGCCGACTGGGCGCGCGTGGCCGTGCGCACCGCCCAGCCCGACGGCAAGCGTTTCATGATCACCGGCGGCTCCTACAGCACCGCCGGCGCCTGGGACGCCGGCCGCAAGGCCGCCGCCGCAGCGCGCGAGATGCTGCTGGCCGCGGGCGCGCAGGCGCTGGGCGTCAGCGCGGCTGACTGCCGCACCGAAGCCCACACCGTGGTGCACGCGGCCAGCGGCCGGCGCGTGGGCTATGGCGAACTGGTCGCGCGGGCCGCGGCCCTGCCGGTGCCCGCGAACCCCACGCTCAAGCCCCCCGGCGCCTTCACGCTCGTCGGCAAGCCGCTGCCGGCCAAGAACCTGCACGCCATCGTGCGTGCCCAGGCGGTCTACGGCATGGACGTGCGCGTGCCCGGCATGCTCTTCGCCGTGATCGAGCGCAGCCCGGTGGTCAACGGCCGCATCGCGCGGGTGGACGACCGCGCCGCACGCGCGGTGCCGGGCGTGCTGAAGGTGGTCACGCTGCGGGGCAACAACTTTCCGACGCTGACCTACGTGCGCGATGGCGTGGCGGTGGTCGCCCGGTCGACCTGGGCGGCGATGCAGGGCCGGCGCGCGCTGAAGCTGCAGTGGAACGAGACCAACGTCGCGAACAAGGCGCGCAACGGCGCGCTCGCTTCCAGCGAGTCGCTCTCGCGCGACTTCGACCTGGCGCTCGCCGGCCCGGCCGAGGTGCCGCGGCCGGACGTCATCCACCCCCGCGTGACCGCCGTCCGCCACGGCAGCGCCGAGGGCATGGAAGCGGCCTTCAAGGGCGCGGCCAAGACGCTGGCGCTGCGCTACGACGTGCCGCTGCAGGCCCATGTGCCGATGGAGCCGATGAATGCCGTGGCGCACTGGACGCCCGAGGCCTGCACCGTGTGGGCACCGAGCCACTTCCAGAGCCGGCTGCACGCCAGCGTCTGCGTGCTGACCGGCCTGCCGCCCGACAAGGTGATCGTGCACACGCCGCTGCTGGGCGGCAGCTTCGGCCGCCGGCTCGACCCCGACTACGCGCTGGAGGCGGTGATGCTCTCGCGCGAGCTGCAGCAGCCGGTGCAGGTGGTGTGGACGCGCGAGGACGACATCCGATGCGGGCTGTACTCACCGGCCACGCGCCACCAGGTGCGCGTGGCGCTGAACACGGCCGGCGAGATCCTCGCACTGGAGCACGACGTGGCGGCGCTCTCGGTGATGCGGCAGCAGGAGCCCGACGAGGTCCGCGCCGGGCTGGACACCACCATCACCATCGACGCGGTCAAGTTTCCCTATGCTGCGCCGCAACTCCACGTGAGCCAACGCATCGTCGAGCAGACCATCCGCGTGTTCTGGTGGCGCCGTGGCTACACGCCCAACAACACCTTCGCCAACGAGTGCGTGCTCGACGAGTGCGCCCACGCCGCGGGCACCGACCCGCTGGCCTACAGGCTGAAGCTGCTGGGGCCGCCGCGCGAGCTGAAGTTCGCCAACGGCGACGACCAGGAGACCATCCACACCGGGCGGCTGGCGCGCGTGCTGCAGGCCGCGTGTGATGCCGCCGGCTGGGCCACGCCGGCGCCGCCCGGCACCGGCCGCGGCCTGGCCTCGACCGTGACCGACAGCTACGTGGCCCAGGTGGTGGAAGTGCAGGCGGCACCCGGCGGTGGCTTCAAGGTGACGCGCGTGGTCACGGCGGTGGACTGCGGCCGCGTCGTCAACCCGCAGCTGGTGCACGCGCAGGTCGAGGGCAGCATCGTCTTCG
Organism: Pseudomonadota bacterium; assembly: GCA_049322835.1. GTDB lineage: Bacteria > Pseudomonadota > Gammaproteobacteria > Burkholderiales > Burkholderiaceae_C > Ideonella. Next base: position 31,903 of record JBMOQN010000004.1, read on the forward strand.
CCCTCACCGCCACGCTCAAGGGTTCGATCACGGTCAAGGACGGACGCATCGAGCAGGGCAACTTCAACGACTACCCGCTGCTGCGCATCGACGAGACGCCGCGCATCGACACCGTGCTGATGGAGAACGACGCCTCGCCCACCGGCATCGGCGAGCCAGCCTCGCACGCGGTGGCCGCGGCGGTGGCCAATGCGGTGTTCGCAGCCACCGGCCAGCGCCTGGGCAGCCTGCCGCTGGCGCGTCAGGCCTGAAGTCACTCAGCGCCCAGCGGCCACCGTCTCCTTCAACACGCCCTTCAGGCGCTTGCGCCCGTCGGCATTGGTGCTGCGCCAGGCCTGCAGCGCCAGCGCCAGGAACTGCTGCTCGGCCACGCTCTGGCCGGGTGCCTCGTCGTGCGCCTGGTCCAGCCAGCCCAGCGGCTGGCCGCAGGCCACTTCGATCTGCCGCGCCAGCTTGTCGCCGATCGGCCGGCTGCTCTTGATCTGGCTCCACATGCTGGGGCTGATCTGCAGCTTCTGCGCGAAGGCCTGCTCCATGCCCTTGGGCGGCACGCCGGTGCGCATCTGGTCTTCCGCATAGGCCTGGAAGAGCTGCAGCACGCCATGGCGGCGATGGACGGTCGGGTTGTCGGGCAGGGTCGGTGTTGGCACGGGGCGGCAGCGCATGTGGCGCTGATGAAACGGTGTCGGCGAAAAGATTGTCGCACCCGCTTGACCGCGAAGTGAAGACTCTTTACAGTTCAATCCTGTTGCAGCCATCGAGCTGCCGCACCCAGATTTCAAGCAACCCATCACCGAAGCCACTCATCGTGAACTCCCTAGGCCACATCACCCATAGCGCGCTGCCCATGCCGGGCCGGCTTGCGCTGGCGTGTGCGGCGTTCGGCAAGGCACAGGGTCTGGGCTACCGCCCAAGCCAGCGAGCCATCCATGGGTCGATCGGTCGCGAGGATGGGTTGCCACCGGGCGAAGGGGGCGCATAGGCGCACACCTTCCATCTCGAATTCATGTCGAGGCCCGGGTTCCGAAAGGATCCGGGCCTTTTTTGTTTACTGCGGGTCGTTGTTCGACCTGCCCAACCTGTGCCCCACCGGGGCACACCGCGGTGCACGCACCGCGGACCGCTCTCTAACAATTTGCTTTCGTTTTTCCATCTCATGGCGGGTGTGCTTCGGCACAACGGCCAGCATGCGCCCCACAAAGTGCGGGGCGGCCGGGATGTGCGCCGCGGGGACGCCCGCGTCGTGCAGCGAGACAGCGCTTCGGTGGCCTGGTGCCGCCCTCGCGCTGGAGCACAACCGCGATGAGATGAACAACAAGCCCTCGTCGAGCTCACGCTTCGAGGGCGGAAATCGGCCGCAACGATTGGGCGGCACCGGAACCCGTCACCGGAACCTTCATGGGGGTGTAGCTCAACTGGAAGAGCAGCTGCCTTGCACGCAGCAGGTTGCGGGTTCGATGCCTGTCACCTCCACCAAGTTCTTGATCCGTTAACTCAGTGGCCAGAGTGCCGGCCTGTCTAGCCGGGAGCCGCGGGTTGCTCGCGCTGCGCGCTCGGCCTTCGGCCCGTCGCAAGCGACGTCCTGCTGGGCAAGCCAGCAGAGCAAATCCCGCACGGGGCGCCAACAACAGTCTCCTTAGCTCGGTGGATTCAGAGCACTGGTTTACGAAGCCAGGGGTCGCACGTTCGAGTCGTGCAGGAGGCGCCATTTCACGGGTGTGTGGCAGAGCGGTTGATCGCGCCTGGCTGTAAACCAGGACCCTAAAGGCACGGTGGTTCGCTCAACGCGCAGCGTTGGACGCGGCCATGCCGCGGGCCGAAGGCCGAGCACAGCGAGCAATCCATCCACACCCACCAGACGCGGGCGTAGCTCAGCGGTAGAGCTCCTGCCTTCCAAGCAGGATGTCGCGCGTTCGATTCGCGCCGCCCGCTCCATCCGCTCCCCGATAGCTCAGCAGGTAGATGCGTCCGGCTGTTAACCGGAAGGTCCGCGGTTCGAACCCGTGTCGGGGAGCCAATTTTCGAAGAGCCTCGTGTAGCTCAGTGGTAGAGCACCGTCTTGATAAGGCGGGGGTCGGTGGATCGATCCCACCCGCGAGGACCAGTTCAATCGTCTCGGTGTAGCGCAGCCGGCAGCGCGCATGTTTCGGGAGCATGAGGTCGCAGGTTCGAAACCTGCCACCGAGACCAATCCTTTTGACGTGTGCTCAGGTGTGGCCGTAGCTCAATGGCAGAGCCGCGGGTCGTGATCCCGCTGGTGTCGGTTCGACTCCGACCGGTCACCCCTGAGCACATCGATTCTTCAACCCCCTCGTGGCGGAAATGGCAGACGCAACGGTCTCAGAAGCCGTGGCCGCAAGGCATGCTCGTTCAAGTCGAGCCGAGGGGACCACATCATTCAACACGCCGCGGTAGCTCAGTCGGTAGAGCGCCGGTTTGAAGCACCGGGAGCGGGGGTTCGAGGCTCTCCTGCGGCACCAGTTCATCGCCTCCTTAGCTCAGCCGGACCAGCGCGTCGGCGTCCGAAGCCGAAGGCCGCACGTTCAAGTCGTGCAGAGGGCACCATTTCAACAAGCAGGTCCGATAGCTCAGCGGGAGAGCAGAGCCCTCATAACGCTCAGGTCGGTGGATCGTTCCCACCTCGGACCACCACGTCTCGTTCGTCTAGCGGCCAGGACACGACGCTTTCAATGTCGGAACACGGGTTCAACTCCCGTACGAGATGCCAACAACAAGGAGAACAGCCATGGAGCTGATGAAGAACGTCCAGGGATGGACCGAAGGCGTAGAGGTGGATCACCAGGCGCTTGCGCAGATCCGCAACATCGCCGGCCTGCCCATCGTGGCCGGGCACGTGGCGATCATGCCGGACGTGCACCTGGGCAAGGGCGCGACCGTGGGCTCGGTGATCCCGACCCGCGGCGCGATCATCCCGGCCGCGGTGGGTGTCGACATCGGCTGCGGCATGTGCGCGGTGCGCACCGACATGACGGCCAATGACCTGCCGGCCAGCCTGGCCGCCGTGCGCTCGGCCATCGAGGCGCTGGTGCCGGTGGGCTTCGCGGCCCACGACAAGGAAGTGAACCCCACGCACGAAGCGGCGCACGGCCGGGTGCTGAAGCAGCGCATGGACGCCCTGTTCGCGCGCTTCGAGAAGCTCGCGATCCTGCAGGTGCTGGGTGCGCTCGACGCCCGCCGCATCTGGAAGCAGATCGGCACGCTGGGCGGCGGCAACCACTTCATCGAGCTGTGCCTGGACGAGGCCGGCGCGGTGTGGGTGATGCTGCACTCGGGCTCGCGCAACATCGGCAAGACCATCGGCGAAGCCGCCGTGGGCATGGCGCGCGAGGCCTGCATGAAGGCGGGCGTGGCCCTGCCGGACCGCGACCTGGCCTGGCTGAACGAGGGCACGCCCGAGTTCCACCAGTACGTCGAGGCCCTGCAGTGGGCGCAGGACTACGCGGCGCTGAACCGCGACCTGATGCTGTTCCGCGTGATGCGGGCCCTGCGCGAGACGCTGGGGCGCGAGATCGGCTCCACCAAGGAAGCGATCAACTGCCACCACAACTACGCGACCGTGGAAGAACACTTCGGCGCGAAAGTGTGGATCACCCGCAAGGGCGCCGTGAGCGCCCGCGAGGGCCAGCTCGGGATCATCCCCGGCTCGATGGGCACGCGCAGCTACATCGTGCGCGGCAAGGGCAACCCGCTCGCCTACTGCTCCTGCTCGCACGGGGCGGGGCGGCGCCATTCGCGCGGCGCCGCCAAGCGCCTGTTCGACCTGGACGCGCTGGCGGCGCAGACCGTGGGCGTGGAGTGCCGCAAGGACGCGGGCGTACTGGACGAGATCCCCGGCGCCTACAAGGACATCGACGCGGTGATGGCCGCGCAAGGCGACCTGGTCAGCGTGGAGCACACGCTCAAGCAGGTCATGTGCATCAAAGGATGACGAAAGGCTGAGGGCCTCGCTGGTGCGTGCCTTCGGTCTGTGGACCGAAGGAAAGGAGAACTCCCATGCACCAGCATGTTCAACGTGCCCACCAGCACGTGCTTCAACTCGACATCCAGGGCACGCCGCAGCGCTGGATTTCGCTGGAGCAGGCGGCCGGGCACTACGCCACCGGCACGGTGGCGTGGACCGACGGCGACAGGCCGCTGGCGCTGCTGCGCGGCGGCATCAACGTGGCCACCGGCCGCCAGTCGCTGATCGAGGTGCACCCGATCGTCGCGCTGCGCGGCGCGCCGCGCATCAACCTGTTCGAGGTGGTGCCGTCGGTGGCCAAGCTGAAGCTGTTTCGCCGCGACCGGCTGACCTGCGCCTACTGCGGCCAGCGTTTCCATGAACGGGAGCTGCAATGCGAACACATCGTGCCCGAATCGCGCGGCGGCGGCTGGACCTGGATGAACCTCGTCACCGCGTGCGGCGCCTGCAATGGCGCCAAGGCCGACCGCACGCCGGAAGAGGCGGGCATGCCGCTCGTCTATCTGCCGTATGTGCCGAGCCGTTTCGAAGACTTTCTGCTCGAGGGGCGGCACATCCGCGCCGACGTGCATGAGTGGCTGGCCTCGCGCCTGCCGAAGGGCTCGCGGCTGAGCTGACGTGATCAGCGGTTGCGTCCGCAGGAAAGAAGAGGAAGCGGGCCGGGGTCACCCGGCCCTTTTCCTTGCGTCAGCACCGCGGCGTCAGAACCCGCTGGCGTCCAGGCGCCCGCCGGTGACCGTCTTGCCGGCCAGCGAGGTGGTGGGGATGGCGGTGTCCATGATGGCCTTCTTCAGGTCAGCCGCCTTGCGCACCTCGGGGTGCGACGACGCGTACAGCGCAATCGCGCCCGCCACGTGCGGTGCGGCCATCGAGGTGCCGCTCAGCAGGCCGTAGCCCTTGTCGGGCAGGGTCGAGTTGATCGCCACGCCGGGCGCACCGATGTCGACCGACACCAGGCCGTAGTTGGAGAAGCTGGCCAGGGCGCCGCCGGCGCCGATGGCGGCCACGCTGAGAATGCTGGGGCTGTCGTAGCTCGAAGGGTAGTGCGGGTTCACGTCGCCGTTCTGGGCGCTGTTGCCGGCCGCGGCGACGAAGACGATGTCGGCCTTGCCGGCGCGCTCGATCGACTTCTTCAGGCCCTGCGAGTAGCCGCCGCCGCCCCAGGAGGCGTTGATCGCCACGATGTCGAGGTTGTGGCGGGCCTTCAGGTCGGTCACGTAGTCGATCGAGCGGATCGCGTTGGCGGTCGAGCCGCCTGCGCCGCCGAGGAACTTGATGTTGAACAACCGCATCTTCCAGCACACGCCGACCACGCCCTTGCCGTTGTCGCCGCTCGCGCCGATGGTGCCGGCCACATGCGTGCCGTGGAAGTCGTCGGGGCCGTCGTAGATCTTCTTGTTGTCGTGCGCGAAGTCCCAGCCGTAGGTGTCGTCGATGAAGCCGTTGCCGTCGTCGTCGATGCCGTTGTCGGGGTCTTCGGCGCTGTTGACCCAGTAGTTGCGCCGCAGGTCGGGGTGCTTGTACTGCGCCCCCTGGTCGATCACGACCACCATCACCTTGCCGCAGTCGGTGTGGCCCTTGTCCCAGGCCTCCGCGGCCTGGCTGCCGTACTGGTTCTGGAACAGCGGAGAGGTGTCGCCGAGCATGCCCCACAGCCGGTTGCTGGTGTAGTACGGGTCGTCGGGTGTCGCATCAATGCGGTACACCCAGTTCGGCTCGGCGAAGTCGACACCAGGCTGCGCGTGCAGCGCCAGGATGGCGGCCGACAGGTCGGTGCCGGCCGGCAGCGACACGCGGTGCAGGTCATTGCTGACGCGCTCGCCGAAGCGGCCGCCGACACCGGCCAGCGCCGCCTCGTGGGCGGCGCTCGACAGGCCGGGCAGGTACTGCACCAGCAGCTCGGCCGGCAGGTGCTGCCGGTGGGCCTGCTTCAGCTCGGCCAGCACGGTCTCGGGCCGGCCACCGGCCTGGGCGGTGGCAACCAGCACGCCGAGGGCCACGGCCGTCAGCACGCCCGGGGTACGAAACATGGAACGAGGCATCACAAATGCTCCTGTGTGTGAGGCCTCGGCACAGGCGGTGGCGGACATCGCCACCGCGATCCCTCGGCCTGGCGGGGACACGCATCCTCGGGACGGGGATGGGCGCTGGCTACCCTTCGGCCTAGGGAAGGAGTTGCCCCATCAGGTGCACAGGGCCCAGTGGGGGGAAGCGGGCATCACCCGCGGCCACAGCGCCAGGCCACCGGCCAGGCTGTAGGCCCGGGCGTGGCCCAGCCGACGCAGCGCGCGCGCGGCCTGGGCGCTGCGGTTGCCGCTGCGGCATAAGAACAGCACAGGCGTGTCGGCCGGCAAGGCCAGCCAGCGCGGCAGGGCGTCGATGAGGCCCGACAGTGCCACGGCCTCGCAGGCCCGCGGCAGACCGTGCAGCTCGGGCGGCTGGCCCAGGCGCTGCTCGTGGGGCTCGCGCACATCGACCAGCAAGCTGCCGGGCGATGCCCGCAGCAGCGCGGGGAGCTGGGCGGGCAGCAGCTCGACCGGCAGGTCGCCGGCGCCTTCGCTGCTGTCTTCGCACGGCACCCACTCGGTGGCCAGCGTGGTGGCAAAGCGGTTGTCCGCGTCGCGCGAGGGCAGCAGCAGGCTGCGCGCGCCCACCGCCCGCTCGAAGCGGCTCAACCCCTCGGCCAGGGCCTGCGGGTCGCGCACCGCGCCGCCATGCCAGCCTTCACCGATGAAGGCCACCCGCTCGCCACCGGCGTGTTCGAGCAGGTAGGCCGTGGCCGCGGCGGGGGCACCCGGCAGGGCCACGCGGCTCACGCGCCGCTCGCCCAGCAGCAGCCGGTCGCTGCCCTGCGGGAAGCCGAAGGCATCGTGCCGGCTCAAGGCGTCGTCCAGCCACTCGGGCACCGCCTCGCGCAGCGCCTGCGCGGCTTGGGCCTGCACGCTGTCGGCCCGGGTGACCAGCACCGCGGCGAGCATGTAGCGCTGGCAGCGCAGCCACTGCGCAAGCCGATCGTGGAGCGCCGGCAGCGGGTCGACCACGACACAACGCCGGCTGGCCGCGTCGGCGAGCAGGTAGCAGCAGTCGCCGTCGACCGGGTGGCGGGTCAGGCCGTCCGCGGGTGCGCTCGCCGAGGCGAGGATGGGCCGCTCCAGCAGGCAGCTGTCACGCAGCGCCTCGCCGCAGGCGCGGATGCGCGCGCAGGCCTCGGCAATGAACCCGGCGTCGGCCGCAGGGCCGAAAGACAGGCGCACCGCCGACGCCGTCTGCCAGGCCGGCAGGCCCATGGCTTCGAGCACATGGCTCGGCAGCGCCTTGGCTGCGCCGCAGGCCGAGCCACCGCTCACCCGCACGCCGGCCGCATCGAACGCGTCCATCAGCAGCTTGGCGCCGAGTCCCGGCACCGAGAAGTTGAGCGTGGTCGGCAGGCACGCCTCGGGCGGCGCATTGAACTGCAGGCTGGGGAAGGCCGCCCGCAGCGCCTCGGCCAGCTGGTCACGCCAGGTTTGCAGCGTCTCGTGCGGTGCGAAGGCCTGGCCGCCCTCGAGCGCCGCGAGCACGGCGCCCAGTGCGGCGATGCCGGACATGTTCTCGGTGCCCGAGCGGGCCGCGCCCTCCTGGCCACCGCCGGCCATCAGCGGGGTGAACGGCGCGCCTTCGCGCACGTAGAGCAGGCCGATGCCCTTGGGCGCATAGAGCTTGTGGCCCGAGAAGGGCGCGTAGTCGATCGGCCGCTCGGTCAGCCGCAAGGGCAGCTTGCCCAGCGCCTGCACGCTGTCGACCAGCCACAGCGCAGGCGTGCCGGCCAGCGCGGCGGCGATGCCGTCCAGATCGCTCACCACGCCGGTCTCGTTGTTGGCGGCCATCGTGCAGACCAGGCCGGCGCGGGGCGCCTGCTCGCGCAGCCAGGCGAGGTCGTGCCGGCCGTCCCGGCCCACGGGGATGGCGAGCACCTGAAGGTCCAGCCCCAGCAAGGCATTCCAGTGCCTGAGCGCCTCGGGCACCGCCTTGTGCTCGGTGGCACCGTAGAGCAGCAGCTCGGGCTTCGGGCGGTCACCCGCGTCGCGCCGGGTGCGCAGGGCCGTGAGCGCCGAGAGCACCGCCGTCTGGATGCCTTCGGTGGCGCCGCTCAGGAAAAGCAGCCGGCCGGTGGGCGCACCCAGCACCCGGCGCGCGGTGGCCCGCGTGGCGTCGACCAGCGCACGCGCCTTCAGGCCGGTGCTGTGGGTGCTGCTCGGGTTGCCGAAGTCGTCGGCCATCGCCGCCAGGGCCGCCGCACGGGCCTGCGCCATCACCGGGGTGGTGGCGTTTGCGTCGAGGTAGATTTCCATGAGGTGTCAGCGCTCCGGCGCGCTGGGTGCAGACAGGTGCCAGGCGCGTGCGGTGGGGGTGATCCGATCGTCGTAGCCGCCGGCGAGCAGCAACTGGTTGCCCGCCAGTGGGGTGGCGCTGCTGAAGGCCAGCCGTGCGCCCACCGGCCCCTCGGCCTTTGCGAACGACGCCATGCCGGGGCGCCAGAACTCGACGTCGTGGGCATCGCCGGCGATGACGACGGTGCCGTCGTCCAGCACCGCAGCGGCACCGGCCACCTTGTAGCGGGCATCGGCCAGCGCCGGCCCCGGCGAGAAAGTGCCTGTGGCCGGGTCGAAGACCTCGGTGGTGGCGAGGCGTCGACGGTCGTCGCAATCGCTGGAACCGGCCAACACCATGACGCGCCCATCGGCCATCGGCAGGGCGGCATGCTTGCAGCGCGGCTGGCCCAACGAGCCCGCAGCCGAGAACACCCCAGTCTTCGGGTCGTACACCTCGGCCGTGGCGGTGGCCTGGCCACGCGACACCAACCCGCCCACCACCAGCACCCGGCCATCGGGCAGGCGGGCCGCGGCGTGGTGCACGCGGGCGGTGTGCAGCGTGCCGGTGCGCTCGACGCTGGAACCGGAGGGGTGGACAAGTTCGGCGGTGTCGGTCGGCGCGTTCGTCTGCGGCGCCCCACCCACGATCAGCACGCCGCCGGAGGGCAGCAGCGTCGCAGTGGCATCCATGCGCGGCACGGTCAAGCCGGGCGCTGCCTGGAATTGCCGTGTGGCCGGGTCGTAGAGCTCGGCCGATCGTGTGGTGGCGCTGCCCGTCCACCCGCCGGCCACCCACACCCGCCCGTCGGGCAGGCGCGTGGCGGTGTGCGAGACCCGCGGCTCGCGCATGCCGGCCAGGGCGACGTAGCGACCACGCTGTGGGTCGTAGACCTCGGCCGAATGCTGAACCGCGGCGCAGCCCTCCGCGGCGCACCCGCCGGTGAGCAGCACCGTGCCGTCCTGCAAGCGGGTGGCCTGGTGCCCGGCGCGCGCCACGCCCATCGGTGCAACCTCGCGCACACTGGGCCGGGCCGGTGCCACGGCGGCGGCGCTCGCGCACAGCAGCAGCGGCACGATCGCGGCCAGCAAGGGTCTCGATGTCATGGCGTGCGGGCCTCCTGATGGCAGGTTTTGGAATGGCCGCGATGCTACAGACGCAAGCATAGAATTTCATCCTCATCTTGCGACGATTTGAGGAATGTGTTTTCAGTCATGACGAAGCTGGACGCCATCGACCGCAAGCTGCTCGCGCTTCTCCAGGACGACGCCGAGCTGCAGATCAGCGAGCTGGCCGAGCGGGTGGGGCTGTCGACCACGCCCTGCTGGCGCCGGCTGCAACGCATGAAGGAGGCCGGCGTCATCACCCGCCAGGTGGTGCTGCTGGACCGCAAGGCGGTGAACGTGGCGGTGACGGTGTTCGTGGCCATCCGCACCGACCAACACAACCAGAAATGGTTCGAGCAGTTCCGTGCCACGGTCGAGGCCATCCCCGAGGTGGTCGAGTTCTACCGCATGAGCGGCGAGGTCGACTACCTGCTGCGCGTGGTGGTGCCCGACATCGCCGCCTACGACGCGGTCTACAAGCGCCTGACCACCAGCATCGCGCTGTCGGACGTGAGCTCCAGCTTCGCGATGGAGGAGCTGAAGTACACGACGGCGCTGCCGTTGGGCTACATCGGCTGAGCGGCGAATACGCCTTCGCGCCAGTGCGACTTGCCGCGGGCGTTTTGCACGCGCGCGGCGACACGGCTAGAGTCTCCACGATGTGCTTTACCTCACCCCAGGCCCTCGCCGCCGGCCGCGCACTCCGGGAGACCGCCGCCCGACGCGCCGGCGCGCCCGCGCGCCGCGCCGGGCCGAGGCCCCGCCTTCGTCAGCCGGCCGCACATCCCTGAGCCCGGCGATCACCTCCACCCCTGTTTGCGCAACTCCAGATCGCCGGGCCCACCGCCCGCGCGTCGGCGCGCCCGCCTCGCAGGCCGGGCCGCGCCCCCCACCTGGAGGACGGCTTCGTGGAAGTCTCTACCCTGGAGCGCACGCTCACCGAACTGGACCATGTCCGGCTGCTGAACCTGCTGCGGCGTGACACGCACGGCGCAGACCACCCCGCCGACTGGCGCCTGATCGAAGAGTTGCTCGACGGCTGCATCACCGTGCCGTCGCGCGAAGTGCCGGCCGACGTGGTCACGATGTACTCGCAGGTGCGGGTGCGCGACCGCGCGACCGGCCGGCAGCACACCCTGGCGCCGTGCTGGCCGGCGGATGCCGAGCCGCTGGCCGGATTCGTCTCGGTGCTGTCGCCCATCGGCAGCGCGCTGCTCGGCCTGCGCGTCGGCAGCGTGGCGCGCTGGGCCTCGCCCACAGGCGAAGAGATGGCGGCCGAGATCCTGGCCATCCTCTTCCAGCCCGAAGCCAGCGGCGACTACACGACGTGAGGAGGCAGACCGATGAACCCGATCACGTCCATCCTTGCCGCCACCGACTTCTCGCTGGACGGCAACAACGCCGTGCGCCGCGCCGCGCGGCTGGCGTACGAACACGGCGCCCGGCTGCACGTGCTGCACGTGCTGAAGCCGGACGGCTGCAAGCCGCTGCGCGAGTGGTTCTCGCCCACGACCGACCTCGACCTCAAGGGCGCCCAGGCGCGCGCGGCGCTGCGGCGCGTCGCCACCGAGATCCTCGGGGCCTACGACGTCGCCGCGACCGTCGAGGTGGTGGTGGGTGACCCCTTCACCACCTTGCTTCACGCCGCGGAGCGCATCAGCCTCGTGGTGCTGGGCCGGCGCGGCCACAGCCGCCTCGACGCCTTGCTGATCGGCCGGACGGCCGACCGGATGATCCGCACCTGCCGGCCTCCGGTGCTGGTCGTCAGGAGGGGTGTGCAGGCCTCGTACCAGCAGCTGCTGATGCCGGTGGATTTCGCCGCGGGCTCGGACCCGGTCTGGCTGTGCGCGGCCCGCCTGGCCGGCGACGCGCCGGTGCAGGTCTTCCACGCCGTGGACGGCTACCGTGAGTTGCAGCTGCGCCGCGCGGCGGTCGACGACGCCCTCATCCAGGGCCTGCGCGAGAAAGGGGCTGCAGCAGCTTGCGCGCGCATGCGAAGGGTCGCCGCGCGGCTCGGGCTGGACCGCACGCGGTGGTCGTTCTCCGCCGGCCCGGGGCCGGCCGCGCCGGCGGCGCTGGAGCGCGCGCAGATGCTGGGCGCCGACCTGATCGTCGCCGGCAAGCAGGGGCGCTCCACGCTGGGCGAGTTCCTGCTCGGCAGCGTCAGCGGATGCGTGCTGGCCGGCGCCGGGTGCGACGTGCTGATCGTGCCGCGCCCCCGGGGCGCGCCGGTGCCCGCCCCCGCACCCGCCCCTGCATCAGGGCCACCCGCCGGCTCGCTCCTGACGCTGCCGGACTGAGCTGCCGGACTGAGCTGCCGGCGGCCGGTCACGCGAACCACGCATCCAGCCCGCCCGTCAGTGGCCGCACGCGCGCCACGCCCTGGCCCAGCAGCATGCGCGCGGCCTGCACCGCCGAGGCCTCGTTCGGGCAGTTGCAGTAGACGATCACTTCGCGACCGGCCGGCAGCTCGGCGGCGAAGCGCTGCACTTGTTCCAGCGGCACGTGCAGCGCACCGGGGATGAGCCGGCCGTCGGCCTGCAGGCTGGCCAGCGGGCGCACGTCGACAATGACCAGCGCCTCGCCCCGGTCGAGCAGGCTGCGCAGCTCGTCCACCCCGATGCGCGGCATCGCCAGGTCGCGCAGCGCGCGGCGGCGGCGCCAGAAGCGCCACGCCACCAGCCCAGCCACCGCCAGCGCCAGCAGCACCAGCGCCACGGTGCCGGTGCTGGCCAGCACGTCCAGCACCTGCTGGATCTGCTGGTGGAACACCAGGCCCAGGCCGAGGAAGAGCAGGCTCCACACGCCCGCGGCCACCAGGCCGTAGAGCAGGAAGTTGCGCCACGGCATGGCCATGGCGCCGGCCATGGGTGCGGCCACCACCGACACGCCCGGCACGAACTTGGCGGCCACCAGCGAGGCCCCGCCCCAGCGCAGGATCAGCGATTCGCTCTGCCGCACGCAGTGGTCGGGCGACAGCGAGATGCGGCACAGCAGCCGCAGGATGCGGTAGCCGTGGCGCCGCCCGGCCACGAACCAGGCCGCGTCGCCGAGCAGGTTGGCGGCCAGCGCCGCCGCGAGCACGCCCGGGGCCGAGAGCTGCCCGCCCGCCGACAGCCCGCCCGCCACCACCAGCAGGGGCGCGGCCGGCACCGGCGCGCCCAGGCGGGCCGCCAGCGTGACGACGAAGACGATGGGCACGCCGTGCAGCAGCAGCCAGGTGATGAGGGTGTTCACGACCCTGCGAGCTTACCCACTCGTGTGAGCCTTCGATGCAATCGTCGAGTCGGTAGGGGCGGGGGCGGTGGTGGCCGTGGGCGGCTCCTTGGCAGGGGACCGGGGCCCGTTCACCGGCAAATGCGGGGCCTCGTTCGCCGTCGCTTCGCTCCTCACCCCAGGCAACGGTGCGGCGTGCCGGCAGGGGCTGCAGGCGGAGCCTGGCCTGGCAGCGCCAGCGCATAGTGCAGCGACAGCAGTTGCCAGCCTTCGGGGCCGAGCTGCCACTGCATGCTGTTGACACCAGCGTATTCGGCCCGGGTGCGGGCCGCGTCGCGGTGGGTTTCTACCACGCTGTAGACCTGGGCGTGGCCGCCGTAGCGGCGCTGCTCGCGCGCCACCTCGCACTCGTGCAGGGCCTCTGGGCCCGGGGCCTGCATCGCGCTCAGGAAGTCCGCGCCCGTCCAGTGGCGCAAGCCCAGCTCGCCGCCCTTGAAGGCCTGGCCGAAGACGCGCGCCTCGGGGTGCAGCAGCGTGGCCAGGGCTTGCGCGTCCGATCCCTGGCCCGGCCCGTGGCCGATGGCGCGCCACAGCGCCGCCACCCGCTCGTCGAGCTGCTGCTGGCTGTGGGCCTCGGCCGCCGGCCCGAGGGCCTGCAGCAGTGCGGGCCACGAGGCGCGGTACACGTGCGAGAGGCCGGCTTCGCCACCCGCGCGCGTCGAGGCAAAGTACAGCCACTGGCCATCGGACGACACCGAGGGGGTGAACTCGAAGCCGGGGCCGTTGACCGGCTCGGGCAGGCGCAGTGCGGGCCCGAAGCCGTCGCCCACGCGCTCGGCGAGGTACAGGTCGCCGCCGCGGCCGCCCGGGGTGTCGCGGCTGCTCCACCAGAGCGCGTAGCGGCCATCGGGCGAGAGCGTGAAGTCGCTGTTCTGTCCACCGTCGTTCACCGGCGCGGGCAGCGGCTGCGGCACGCTGCCGGGCGCATCGACCCGCACGCGGTAGACCGCCAGGGGGCCGGGACCACCCGCGCGGTAGGAGGCGAGGTACAGCCAGTCGCCCCAGCGCTCGGGGCCCAGCTCGTAGTGGCTGCTCTGCCAGGCTTCGGCCAGGCGCCGCGGCGCGCGCCATTGGCCGCCCTCGAGCACCGCCTCGAAGAGGTCGAGCTGGCCCAGCGGCGCCGCGGCGCCGGCGGCCGGCCGATCGGAGATGAAGGTGAGGCGGCGGCCGTCGGGGCTGAGGTGGGGGTCGGAATCGCGCCAGCGCGCGTCGGCGAAGGGCATCGGCTCGGGCGCGGCCCAGGCCCCATCCGCCGAGCGGCGCTGCAGCCAGATCTGCGAGCGCTTGAAGCCGGCCTCGGAGCGCGCGAAGACGCGCCACCCGGCCGCCTCTTGCAGGTTGTAGGCCTGGAGCTGGCCGCTGCCTTCCCCGCCTTCACCCAGGTCGATGCGCTCGACCTCGAGCGCGAGGGCGGGGAGACACGTGGCAGCGGCCAGGGCCAGGGTGGCGCCAAGGCGCGACGCAAGATCAGGAAACATGCTCGGCGGGTGATGACAGCAGGCCGGTCGATGCTAGAAGGCCGGCCTGCTGCCGCGCAGCGCCAGCCGACCAAGCCCGCCATTCGGTGCGTGAAAACGGCCGGGCCGGGTGTGAGTCGGGCACCTCCGCCGCCTGGCGGCGCTCTCAGCTCAGGCCAGGGCGGCCCGTGCCATCGGCTTCCAGCCCTTGCAGGCCCGCAGCACCTCGGCCAGCGCGCCGCGGGCCGGGCCCGGGTAGGCGAGGCCGATGCGGCGGGTGAACGACTGCAGCTCGGGCACCTCACGCCGGACCACCACGCCCTCGCTGCCGGCCGCGCGGTGCAGCGGCACGATGGTGACACCGATGCCGGCCGCCACGAGACCGAGCGCCCACTCCTCGCTGTGCACGCGCGCCCGCACGTCGGGCACGATCTGCAGGGCGCCCAGGCCGGCGTGCCACTGCGCCGCCAGCTCGCAGTGGGCACGGTCGATGAAGGCGGCGTGGTGCAGGTCGCCCAGCGAGACCTGCGCCTTCACGGCCAGCGGGTGGCCGGGGGGCACCGCGAGCACGTACTGCTCGTCCCACAGCGGCAAGAAGCTGTCGCCCGGCGCACGGCAGGCTTCGGCGGTCAGGGCGGCGTCGGCCGGCGGGGCGCCGTCGTCGCGCGCCTCGTCGGTCAGCAGGTCCAGTTCCAGCTGGGGCAGCTCGCGCTTCAGGTGGCGCAGCAGCTGGCCCACCTGGCCGAGGCCGAGCGCCGCATGCAGGCGCAGGCTCAACCGCGGCCGGCTCCCTGCGTCCTGGAAGCTCTCGACGATGGCCTGCGCATCGGCCAGGAGCCTGCCGCCCAGGCGGTACAGGCGCAGCCCCTCGGCGGTGGGCTGCAGACCGCGGGGCTGGCGGGTGAACAGGGGTGTGCCAAGTTCTTCTTCGAGCTGCGCGATGGCGGTCGAGATCACCGGCTGGGTGACGTGGCACTGGCGTGCCGCCGCCACCGTCGAGCGGGTCTCGCAGGCGGCGCAGAAGTAGCGCAGGTGGCGCAGGTTCATCGTGGGTATCACCCCTCATCCCCTCAGCTGCGGGAAGCGCGGCAGGGTTTCCAGCACATGCTCATCGTGCGCCGGCACCAGCGTGATGCCGGGGTGCAGCCGCATCAGCTGGTGCAGGTGGGCGATGACGGCACGGTTCGCGACCTCGTCATGGTCGAGCGGCAGCAGCCGGCGCAGCAGCCACGAGCGGTCGGTGGCCCGGGCAATGCCCTCCAGCGTCCAGGTCACGTCGCCGGTGAAGAGGTACTGCCTGCCCGAGGGCAGGCGCAGCAGCAAGCCCACCTGCCCCGCGGTGTGGCCGCCCAGCGGCAGCAGCACCACGCTGCCGTCGCCGAACACATCGTGGCTGGCGGCAAAGCCCAGCAGGGGCGGGCCGGCGAAGCGCAGGTCACGCCAGTGCTTCACGCCATTGAACTGGCTCTGCAGGAAGGCCGGCGCGTGGCCGCGGGCGGCTTCGGTACGCTCCTCGGGCCGCACCCAGACCTCGGCGTCGGGGAAGTCCGGCAGGCCGCTCACATGGTCCCAGTGCATGTGCGAAGGCACGATGCGCTGCACGCTGGCCACGCCCCAGCCGGCCCGGTCGAGCTGGTCGGCGACCGGCAGGAAACCGGCGCGGTCGTAGCCGAAGGCGAGCCGGTGGAACAGGCCGTTGGCGGCGAATTGCGCATCGGCCGCACGGCCCAGGCCGGTGTCAAAGAGCAACGTGCCGCCGGGGTGACGCACCAGCACCGCCACCTGCACCGGCCGGCGCTGCACCCACCAGCGGCCGCGGCCGACCAGCAGCGCCTCGGCGGCGCCGTCGGACACTGCCGTCTGCAGCACGCCAAAGGCCAGCCCCGGCGGCGGGCTGACGGGCGGCAGTGGGTCGGCCAGACCGGGCGGCATGGCGGCCTCGGCGACCGGCGCGTCCACCCGGTGGAGCGCCGCAGCGGTCACGGCCAGCGCCCCCAGCAGCACCAGGGCCGGCACCATCAGCCAGCGGTGCCAGGCCCCCCGCGGCCCGGTGAGGCGGTCAGACGCAGAAGTGGCGGCGGGCAGGCTGGCGGTCATGGCGGGAGATGGAGGCAGTGGACGGTGCGCCAGCGTAGTGAGAGCAGATCAATAAGTGAAATCGTATTTTCTTCTCAGTAGAGAAAGTTTTTCTTATACGAAAGCCTTGTCCGTGCAGGCCCGGCTCTTGACCCAGCGCAAGCGGGGCCCCGAAGCCGGCCCCTAACGTGCCGGACATGAACCGCCCTTCCCTCGGCCGGCATGCTGCCGGGCTGCTGCTGGCCTGCCTGGCGGTGTCGGTGCATGCAGCGACCTGGCTGGACGCGGCGGGCCGGCCGAGCCCCTCGGCCCAGCAGGCCCTGGCGCTGATGGCCGGCGCCGCCGAAGACGGGCTGGACCCGCGCGACTACCGCCCCGAGGCCCTGGCCGGCCGCGCGCAGCGGCTGGCTCACGCCGCCACCCCGGACGCGATCGAAGCCGCCGGCTTCGAGCGCACGTTGCACACCGCCTTCCTGCGCTACCTGCACGACCTGCACCTGGGCCGCGTCGACCCGCGCGCGCTCGGCTTTCGCCTTGGCCCGGCAGCGCGGGCGGCGCCGCCCGACCTGCCTGCACGTCTTGACGAGGCCCTGGCGACCGGGCGCCTGCACGAGCTGGTGGCCGCGCTGCGGCCCACGCTCGGGCAATACCCCCGCCTGCGCTCGGCGCTGGCGCAGTACCGGCGGCTGGCGCTGGAGACCGCGCCGCCCGCGCTGCCCGCCACCCCGTCGGTGCGCCCCGGCATGGCCTATGCGTGGGCCGCCGCGCTGCACCAGCGCCTGCTGATCGAGGGCGACCTGCCCGCGGGCACCCCGCCGCCCACCGCCGAGCGCTACGACGACGTGCTCGCCGCCGGCGTGGCCCGCTTCCAGGCCCGCCATGGGCTCACGGTGGACGGTGTGCTCGGTCGGGCGACGCGGGCCGCGCTGGACCAGCCGCTCAGCCGCCGCGTGCGGCAGATCGAGCTTGCGATGGAGCGGCTGCGCTGGCTGCCCCCGCTGAACGGGCAGCGCTTCATCGGCATCAACATCCCGATGTTTCGCCTGTGGGCCTGGGACCCGGCGCAGCCCGCCGCCGCCCCGCTCGGCATGGGCGTGGTGGTCGGGCGCGCGCTGAAGACGCAGACGCCCGTGCTGGCCGAGCAGATGCGGCAGGTGATCTTCCGCCCCTACTGGAACGTGCCGCGCTCAATCGCGCTGAACGAGATCCTGCCTGAGCTCGCCGAGGACCTGTCCGCCCTGGATCGCCAGTCGCTGGAGCTGGTGCAAGGGCCGGGCGACGACGCGAAGCCGGTGCCGGCCGATGCCGACGCGCTCGCGCGCCTGCAGCAGGGCACGCTGCGGCTGCGCCAGCGCGCGGGTGACGGCAACGCGCTGGGGCTGGTGAAGTTCGTCTTCCCGAACGACGACAACGTCTACCTGCATGGCACACCCGCCACACGGCTGTTCGGTCGGCCGCGACGGGACTTCAGCCACGGCTGCGTCCGCGTCGAAGACCCGGTGGCACTGGCGCGGTGGGTGCTGGCCGAACAGCCGGAGTGGACATCCGAACGCATCGACGCCACGATGCAGGGTGAGGTGCCGTCGGTGCGGGTCACGCTGGCGTCGCCGCTGACGGTGATCCTTTTCTACACCACCGCGATGGTGCTGCCCGGCGAGCCGGGCGTGCGCTTCGCCGACGATATCTACCGGCACGACGCCCGCCTGGAGCGCGCGCTGGCGACACGCCGCATGGCCGACCAGTTGAGCTGACCGCAAGGCCCCGCATGCTCCCGCCCTTCGACCCCTTCCTGTCGATGAACGTGGCCTTCGACGTGACCCTGGCCACGCGAGCCGACGCCGCGGCGCTGGCGGGCCGCCAGCAGCGCCGCCTGGCCGCGCTGCTGCGGGGGGCGTCCCGGCGCAGCCCGCTGTACCGCGACGTGCTGCGCGGCCGCGACCCGGCGCAGGTGCCCTTGCAGGCGCTGCCGGTGATGCACAAGCGCGCGCTGATGCAGCAGTTCGACCGCTGGGTGGCCGACCCGGCGCTGCAGCTCGACGCGCTGCGCCGCTTCACCGCCGACCGGCAGCGCATCGCCGAGCCGTTCGCCGGCCGCTACCAGGTGTGGGAAAGCTCGGGCAGCAGCGGCGAGCCCGGCGTGTTCGTGCAGGACGCGGCGGCACTCGCCGTCTACGACGCGCTCGAGGGCGTGCGCCGCAGCCTCATGCGGCCGCCCACCGGCCCGGGCGACCCGTGGTTCGGCGCGGGGCGGATCGTGTTCGTCGGCGCGATCGAAGGCCACTTCGCCTCCACCGTGTCGCTGTTGCGGCTGCGCCGCCTCAACCCGCTGCTGGCGCAGCGGCTGCACAGCGTGTCCTGCCTGCAGCCCTGGCCGCAACTGCGCGCTGCGCTGGAGGCCCTGGCCCCGGCTGTCGTCGCCACCTACCCCAGCGCCGCCGCGCTGCTGGCCGAGGAACGCCTGGCCGGCCGGCTCGACCTCGCCGTGCGCGAGGTGTGGACCGGCGGCGAGACACTGACGCCCGCTGCGCGTCGCCTGGTCGAGCAGGCGTTCGGCTGCCGGGTGGTCAACAACTACGGCGCCTCCGAGTTCCTGGCGCTGGGCGCCGAGTGCCACGCCGGTGGCCTGCACCTGAACAGCGACTGGGCGATCCTGGAGCCGGTGGACGCACAGGGCCGGCCGGTGCCGCCGGGCGAGACGGGCACCACCACCTTGCTGACCAACCTGGCCAATGAGGTGCAGCCGCTGATCCGCTACGACCTGGGCGACCGCGTCACCCTGCTGCCCGGGGCCTGCACCTGCGGCTCGCAGCTGCCGGTGATCGACGTGCAGGGCCGCAGCGACGACACGCTGCACCTGCCCGGCCGCGGCCGGCAGCCGGTGCAGGTGCTGCCGCTGGCGCTGGCCACCGTGCTGGAGGACGACGCCGGGCTGTTCGACTTCCAGCTGGTGCAGCAGGGGCCAGCGGAGCTGCTGCTGCGCACCGGCCTGGCCGGCGAGGCCGCGCGGCGCGCGTTGCCGCGCGCCCGCCGCGTGCTCGCGGCCTGGCTCGCGCAGCAGGGTGCGGCGCCGGTGCAGATCCACTGCCACAGCGGCGAGCCGGCCCGGCCCGGCCGCAGCGGCAAGATCCAGCGCGTGCTGTGCGAGCGCGCCGGAGCCTGAACGCTCAATGCGACATCAGCACCGGCAGGGTCATGCTGCCCAGCAGCGTGTGGGTGGCGCCGCCCATCACGCGCTCCGTCCAGCGCGCCCGGCCCCAGGCCCCCATGACCATCAGGTCGCAGCCGCGGTCGGCGGCCAGCGACAGCAGCGCATTGCCGGTGTCGATGGCGGTGGTCTCCTGGCGCACCTGGGCCTCCACGCCGTGCCACCTCAGCCAGCGCCGCAGCGCTTCGAGCTTGCGCTGGCGTTCGTCGCTGGCGTAGCGCTCATCGCTGGGCGAGTCGCACTGCACCACCAGCACCTGGCGCGCCCGGCTGAGCAGCGGCATGGCATCGGCCACGGCGCGGGCCGCCTCGGGGCTGTCGTTCCAGGCCACCAGGACATGCTCGCCGATGGTGTCGAAGCGCCCGGCGTATGGCACCACCAGGGTCGGCCGGGCGCTGTGCAGCACCACCTGCTCCACCGCCTCGCGCGCGTCCGGCCCTGCGGCCTGGCCCATGAGCACGAGGTCGCTGCAGCGGGCGTGCGCGATCACCGATCGCGCCACCGGCGCCTCGTCGACCACCGTCTCCACCGAGGCCAGGCCAGCCGCCCGGCAGCGCTCGCTGAAACGGCCGGCGCTGCGCTCGGCCGCGGCACGCAGATCGCCCATCAGCTCGGCCATGGCCGCCGCGCCGTCCAGCCCCATCGGGGCCGGCAACACGCCCGACGGCGCCAGCCCCACGAGGTGGGCCTCGAAGCGGCGGGCCAGGGCGATGGCCACGTCCACCCGCGCCTCGCACGCGGGGCGATCGTCCAGACACACCAGCAGGCTGCGGTACATGGTCACGCTCCTTGGTCCATGGCAGACCCACCCGATTCTGGAACGCACCGGCCGGGCCGGATTGACCCAGCGCAAGTCCGGGCCGCGCTCACTCCCGCAAGATCGCCCGGGCCATGAACGAGACGCCCGCCACCCACTACCTCACCGACGTGCCGCTGAAGGCGGCGATCGGCCGCCTCACCCACGGCATCTCGCCAGCGGCGCTTGCGCTCAGCTTCCAGGACTGGTGGGTCCACCTGGCCGCGTCGCCGGGCCGCCAGATGGCACTGGCCGCGAGCGCGCAGCGCCAGGCGATGGCGTGGTGGCTGGGCGGGCCGCAGCCGGCCGACGACCTGGCCGCGCAGGACAAGCGCTTTGCCGCGCCGGCCTGGCGCCACCTGCCCTACAGCGCCTGGGCACAGGCCTTCGTGCGGACCGGGCAATGGTGGGCCGAGGCCACCACCGGCCTGCGCGGCGTCTCGGCGCACCACGAGCACGTGGCCGCCTTCATGGCGCGGCAACTGCTGGACATGGCCTCGCCTTCCAACTTCGTACCCACCAACCCCGAGGTGCTGCAGGCCAC
Source organism: Pseudomonadota bacterium (assembly GCA_049322835.1). Taxonomy (GTDB): domain Bacteria; phylum Pseudomonadota; class Gammaproteobacteria; order Burkholderiales; family Burkholderiaceae_C; genus Ideonella. The sequence goes on from JBMOQN010000004.1 coordinate 52,695, forward strand.
GCTGCGCAGCGGCGGCGCCAACCTGTGGCAGGGCTTCGCCAACTGGGCACGCGACGCGATGCGGGTCGCGGCCGACCAGCCGCCGCCCGGGGCCGAGCTTTTCCGGCCCGGCGAGGCGGTGGCGCTGACGCCGGGCAAGGTGGTGTTCCGCAACCGGCTGATCGAGCTGATCCAGTACGCCCCGGCCACCGCCGAGGTGCTGGACGAGCCGGTGCTGGTCGTGCCGTCGTGGATCATGAAGTACTACATCCTCGACCTCTCCCCGCACAACTCGATGGTGCGCGACCTGGTCGGGCGCGGGCACACCGTCTTCATGGTCTCGTGGCGCAACCCGGGCCCGGCCGACCGTGACCTGGGGCTGGACGACTACCTGCAGGCCGGGGTGTTCGATGCCCTGGCCGCGGTGCAGCAGGCCCAGCCCGGCCGGCGCGTGCACCTGGCCGGCTACTGCCTGGGCGGCACCCTGGCCGCCATCGGCGCCGCCGCCCTGGCCCGCGACCGCGCCGATGCTCAGCTGGCGAGCCTGACGCTGCTGGCGGCGCAGACCGATTTCGAGGAGCCCGGCGAACTGGGCCTGTTCATCGACGAGAGCCAGATCGCCTTCCTCGAAGACGTGATGGCCGAGCAGGGCGTGCTCGACGGCCGGCAGATGGCTGGCGCTTTCGCCCTCATCAACTCGCGCGACCTGGTCTGGTCGAAGCTGGTGCACGAGTACCTGATGGGCAACACCACCCCTCTGGACGACCTGCACGCCTGGAACGCCGACGCCACCCGCATGCCGGCCCGCATGCATGGCGAGTACCTGCGCCGGCTCTACCTGCGCAACGACCTGGCCGAAGGCCGCTACGAGGTCGGCGGCCGGGCGGTCTCGCTGGCCGACATCCGGCTGCCGATGTTCGTCGTCGGCACCGAGCGCGACCATGTCTCGCCCTGGCGCTCGGTCTACAAGATCCACGCGCTCGCGCGCGCCGACATCCTCTTCGTGCTGACCACCGGCGGCCACAACGTGGGCATCGTCAACCCACCGCGCGAGGACGCGCCGAAGGTCAGCCACCGCTTCGCCCTCACACCGGCGGACGCGCCGCGCCCCGGTGCCGACGAATGGGCCCGCTCTGCGGCGCAGCGCAGCGGCTCGTGGTGGCCCACCTGGGACGAGTGGCTGTGTGCGCACTCCAACCCGAAGCGGCACCGGCCACTGCCGATCGGCGGGCGCGGGCGCACGCACCTGCCCGCGCTGGCCGACGCGCCGGGCACCTACGTGCACGAGCGCCACCCCGAGCCGGCGTGAGCCCGCCGCACCCGCCCATGCATGCGTCGCACGTCGCGGCCGCCCCGGCCCTGCTGGCCCACGCCGGCGACACGGTCGACGCAGTGCGCCACGCGGCGCAGCGCCTGGGCCCCGACGCCCGCTGGGAGCTGGCCTGCGTCGTCGACGAGCAGCAGCGCCTGCTGGGCACGCTCGGCGCCACCGAGCTGTTCGCGCTGCCGGGCGATGTGGTGATGGGCGAGGCGATGCACCGAGACACGCCGAGGGTGACACCCGCCACCGACCCCGAGCACATGGCCTCGACGGCGCTGCACCACCGCCTGTCGGCCCTGCCGATGGTCGATGCCCAAGGGCGCGTGATCGGCGTGGTCGGCGCGGCCGCGCTGATGGACACGCTGCGCCGCGAGCACGTGTCCGACCTGCACCGGCTGGCAGGCATTGCCGCCGAATCTCGCCAGGCGCGCCGCGCCCTGGAGGAGCCGCCGCTGCGCCGGGTGCGCCACCGCCTGCCCTGGCTGCTGGTGGGCCTGGCCGGCAGCATGCTCGCGACCGCGGTGGTGGCACGCTTCGAGGCCGCGATCACCGAGCGCACAGAGCTCGCCTTCTTCGTGCCCGGGCTGGTCTACCTGGCCGACGCGATCGGCACCCAGACCGAGGCGGTGGCGGTGCGCGGGCTCTCGCTCAGCCGCATGGGCGCCTGGCGGCTGCTCGGCGGCGAACTGCGCAGCGGGCTGCTGATCGGGTTGACGCTGGCGTTGGCGGTGTGGCCGCTGGTGTGGCTGGTCTTCGGCGACCTGCGCCTGGCGCTGACGGTGGCGACCGCGCTCGCCGGCGCCAGCACCGTGGCCTCGCTGCTGGGCATCCTGCTGCCCTGGGCGCTGCAACGCCGCGGGCTCGACCCGGCCTATGGCAGCGGGCCGCTGGCCACCATCATCCAGGACGTGCTGACCCTGCTGATCTACTTCCTCTGTGCGGCGGTCATGCTGCGCTGAGCTGCCGATGGCGCACCACCAGCGCCGGCACATCGCACAGCGCCAGCACCTTCGTCACCACCGAGCCCAGCAGCACGTTGCCCAGGGCGCCGCGGCCGTGCGAGCCGATGACGATCAAATCGAACCGGCCCTCCTCGGCCCGGCGCGCGATGATCTTCGCCGCATCGCCCACCTCGTGCACGAAGCGCGCCTCGATGCGCTGCTGCTGCAGGAAGCTGCGGATCGGCTGGAACACCTCGTGCGCATCGGCATCGAGCCGTTCGCGGATGGCCTCGTCACTCAGCAGCGGCGTCAGCCCGTTCGGCAGCGGGGTCACGCCGTAAAGCACGGTGATCTCGTTCGCCGGCCCCACCAGCTCGGGGCGCGCTGCCAGGTAGGCCAGCATGTGGCGAGTGGTGGGGCTGCCGTCGACGGCCAGCAGGATCTTCATGGGCGGCTCCTTCCGGAAGGTGGGCGCCGGCGGCCCGGCACTCGCCCACGAAGGTAGCTCGCCACGCTGCGCGGCCCTTGACTTGGCGCAACCGCGGGTCGCCGCCCTGCGCCGGCGCGGTGTGCCTCGGCCTGGCGGCAGCGTGCCGGACCGCCCCGCAATCGTCGGCCTTCTGCCGGGCACCCCGATTGCTCCGGCGAGTCCGATGACACCCACACCGCCCACCGATGACGCCACCTCACCCCAACCTCGCCCCGACAGGGCCCTCACCCTGCTGGTGGCGCTCGCCTCGGTGGGCCTGTGCCTGGTGGTGTTGCCGTTCTACGGTGCGGTGATGTGGGCGGCCATCCTGGGGCTGGTCTTCGGGCCGCTGCACCGCGCCCTGGTGCGCCGGCTGCGCGGCCGCCGCAACCTGGCTGCGGCGCTGACCTTGCTCGGGGTGTCGCTGGTGGTGGTACTGCCGTTGATGGCGCTGGCCGTGGCGCTGGCCCGCGAGGGCGCCCAACTCGCCCGGGCCGTGCAGTCCGGCGCGATCGACGTGCCGGCCCTGCTGCAAAGCGCCTTCGACGCCCTGCCCGCGCCCGCGGCCTCGCTGCTGGCCCACTTCGGCATCGGCGACGCCGCCGACCTGCGCGCGCGCGTCGAGGCCAGCGCCGGCCGGGTGGCCCAATTCTTCGCAGGCCACATGTTCACCGTCGGGCAGGGCACGGTGAACGTGGTGGTCGAGCTGTTCGTCTCGCTCTACGTGGCCTTTTTCATGCTGCGCGACGGCGAAACGCTGGCGGCGCGCTTCTGGTCGGCGCTGCCGCTGCGCGAAGACGACCGGCGCGAGCTGCGCCGACGCGTCGCGACCGTGGTGCGCGCGACCGTCAAGGGCAACCTCGTGGTCGCGGTCGTGCAGGGCGGGCTCGGCGGCCTGGCCCTGGCGGTGCTGGGCATTCCCGGCGCGTTGCTCGGGGGCGCGCTGATGGCGGTGTTCTCGGTGCTGCCGGCGGTGGGCTCGGCGCTGGTCTGGGGGCCGGTCGCCGCCTACCTGCTCGCCACCGGCGACCTGTGGTCGGGCCTGGCCCTGGCGGCTTTCGGCACGCTGGTCATCGGGCTGGTCGACAACCTGTTGCGCCCGATGCTGGTGGGCCGCGACACGCGGCTGCCGGACTGGCTGGTGCTGGTGACGACCATCGGCGGCATCGCGCTGATCGGCCTCAACGGCTTTGTCGTCGGCCCGCTGGTGGCGACGGTCTTCATCGCGGCCTGGGGCCTGTACACCGGCCACCGCGAGGCCCTCGCACCACCACCGGGGCCGATACCGCCTCGCTGAAAAGGCCAGGGCCCGGCTCGGTGGCCGGGCCCCGGGAATGCCTGTTGGCAACTGCGCCCGCATGATACTGTTTTTTCATACAGTCTTTCGTGCCTTCCCGGGGCCGCCCACTCGCCGATGGGCGTCACGGTGGGGGAGCCGCCATGCGCTCGCGCAACAGCCGGTGCTGGATCTTGCCCGTGGCCGTGCGCGGCATCTCGGCCTCGGCGACGAAGCGCACCGCGCGCGGGCGCTTGTAGCCGGCCATGCGCGGGCGGCACCAGTCGAGCAGCTCGGCCTCGCTCACGGCCTGGCCGGCGCGCGGCACCACCACCGCCAGCACCGTCTCGCCCCACTTCTCGTCCGGCAGGCCCACCACCGCCACGTCGTGCACGGCGGGGTGTGCGGCAAGCACGGCCTCGACCTCGGAGGGGTAGATGTTCTCGCCGCCGCTGATGATCATGTGGCTCTTGCGGTCGACCAGGCGGATGTAGCCGTCGGCGTCGCGCAGGGCCAGGTCGCCCACCGAGCACCAGGCGCCTCGGAAGGCCTCGGCCGTCTTCTCCGGGTTCTTCCAGTAGCCGTCGAACACATAGGCGGTGCGCGAGAAGAGCTCGCCCACCTCGCCGTCGGCCACCTCGTTCCCGTCACCGTCCAGAAGGCGGATGGCGCCCGAGCCGGCCCACTCGCGGCCCACGGTGCCGAGGCGGTCGAGCTGCTCGTCGGGCCGCAGGATGGTGACCCAGCCGGCCTCGGTGGAGCCGTAGAGCTCGAACAGCTTCGCGTTGGGGAACAGCGCCATCACTTCGCGCTTGGTCTCGGGCCGGGCCGGGGCCGACGAGATCAGCAGCTTGCCCACCGCGGCCAGGTCGTACTGCGCCTTCACGTCGGCGGGCAGGCCCAGCATCATCACGTAGTGCGTGGGCACCAGCGAGGTGAAGGTGATGCGCGATTCGGCCAGCGCGGCCAGCGTGGCGGCGGGGTCGAAGTGGGCATGGTCGTCGACCACGATGGTGGCGCCGAGCATCGCGAAGGTGACCGCGAAGTACAGCGAGTTGGCGTGGCACAGCGGCATCACCAGCAGCGCGGTGTCGTCGGCCGAGAGGCCGAACTCCAGCGCGGTAGCCAGCGCGATCAGCGCGTTGCCCTCGTGGCTGCGCATCGCGCCCTTGGGCCGCCCGGTGGTGCCCGAGGTGTACATCAGCGCGAACAGTTCCTGCGGTTGTACGCCGGCTTCAGGCGCTGCCTCGGGGCCGGCGGCCAGCAGCGCCTCGTAGCCGCTCCAGCCCGCGGGCAGGGCGGCCCCGGGGGCGCCACCGAAGACGATGCGCCGGTGTGGGTCGATCTCGCCGTCCGCCAACGCGGCCTCGGCCTCGCTGCGCAGCGCCTCTTGCACGATCACCGCGCGGGCCTCGCAATGGCCCACGATGTAGGCGATCTCGGGAGCACGCAGGCGGAAGTTGACCGGCACCGCCACCAGCCCGGCGCGCGCCAGCGCAGCATAGATCTCCAGCCACTCGACGGCGTTGTAGGCGAGCAGCGCGACGCGGTCGCCCTTGGCCAGGCCGCGCGCCTGCAGTGCCGCGGCCAGGCGGCTCGCGCGCTCGTCCCACTCGCGGTAGCTCAAAGCCCGGCGAGAGTCGCGCGCGGCGATCTTGCCCGGCCGGGTGCGGGCGTGCGCGGCGACCGAGTCCGAGAGGGTCAGAAGTTGATTCATTCAGCGACTCCGGGAGCGTGTCACGCGACACGGGTTGCACAGCGCCGACCGAGCCAGGGGTTTGCGCGGAGCCGGCTTTGCCGGGCCGCTGCGAAAGCCCCTCGGGGGCAGCGAGCAGGTGGGAGCGTGAGGGCCTCTTACCGCCTGCGCGCCTGCTCGGCCTCGTCCCACGCGGTCAGCGCCTGGCGGTCGGGCACCCAGCCCAGGCCCTTGCCGGCGTCGGAGCTGAGCGCGTCCTGCGTGGTGACCACGTCGATGAGCGCAGGCGCATTCGCGAGCGCCTCCTCGATCGCCGCCTTCAGGCGCGACGGGTCCGTCACGCGCTCGGCGTGCAGGCCGAAGGCGCGCGCCATGCCGGCGTAGTCGCTCCAGGCCAGCGTGGTGCCGACCACGCGGCCACCGTAGTTCATCTCCTGGTCGAGCCGCTCGATGTTCCAGGCCGCGTTGTTGCTGACGATGAACACCACCTTGGCGTCGTGCCGCTTGGCCGAGTCGATCTCCATCGCGTTGATGCCGAAGGCGCCGTCGCCGGTGACCACCACCACCTGGCGTCCGGGGTGCTGCAGCGCCGCGGCCACGCCGTAGGGCGTGCCCACGCCCAGGCAGCCGAAGGCGCCGGCATCGAGGTAGTGCTTGGTCTCCAGCCCCATGCGTGCGAAGCTCAGCAGGTCGCCACCGTCGGCGATGGTGATCGCATCGGGCTTGAGCACCTGACGCAGCGCACCGAAGATGCGGTTGGGGTGCATGTGGCCGTCGCGGCCGGCGGGGGCGAGCGAGAGGTTCTCGGCATGCTTTAGCGCGCGCTTCAAGTGCTCGTCCCGCAGCGCCTGTGTCCACGCCTTGTCCAGCGCCGACGACGGCCGGCCCATTGCCTCGGCCAGGGCATCCAGCGCCAGCCCGGCATCGGCCAGCAGTTCCACCTCGCCGCGTCGGTTGTCGCGCAGCTCGTCGGCATGGTCGGCGATGCGCACGAAGCGCGCGGCCTTGAACACGGCCGGGGAGCCGTAGGCCATCTGGTAGTCGAGCTTGCGGCCGACCACCAGCACCAAGTCGGCCTCGGCCATGGCCTTGGCACGCACCGCGCCCACCACTGACGCGTGGCCCGCGTCCACCAGGCCGCGGCTCTCCTGCGTGTCGAGGTAGACGGCGCCGGTCGAGTCCAGCAGGCGGGTCAGCTCGGGCCCGCAGCCCCGCGCACCGCGGCCGGTGACGACCAGCGGGCGGCGGGCTTCCCGCAGCAGCGCGGCAGCGCGTGCCACCTCGGCGCCGTCGGGCGGCAGGCAGCGGCGCGGGCGGGCCGCCATGTGCTCGGGCAGCACGCAGGCGGCGGGCACGGTCTGGCGCAGCACGTCGGTCGGTATCTCGAGGTAGACCGGGCCGGGCGGGTTGCCATCGCCCTCGGCCATGGCCCAGGCCTTGTCCAGGTCGCGTGCGATCTGGTCAGCCACCCGCAGCGTGCGCGACTGCCGCGTGACCGGCGCCATGATGGCCGTGTGGTCGATGCCCTGCAGCGGGCCCAGGTCGTCCTGCGGCACGGGCGGGCAGCCGCCGATCAGCAGCACCGGCACCCGCTCCAGGTGGGCGTTGGTCATCGCCGTCACGCAGTTGGTGACGCCCGGACCGGCCGTGGCCATGGCGACGCCCACCCCGCCGCCGAGGGCCGCGTGCGCGTGCGCCATGTGCACCGCAGCGCCCTCGTCGCGCACATCCACGATGCGCACGCCGAGTTGGGCCAGGTGGTCCCAGATCGGCTGGATGTGACCGCCCTGGAGGCCGAAGATGCGGTCGACCCCGCGCGCGACAAGGAAGCGGGCGACCAGCTCGGCCACGGTGCGGGCTTCGGCGGGGGCGGCGGCGGAAGACGGGGCAGCGGTCATGGCGGCATTCCTTGTGAGGGTGGTCGGCGGATGCCGTGATATTCGAACTCTGAATTCAGAGTTCAAACAGGGTTTTCCCGCGACTTTCAGAACTCTGAATTCAGAATGTCGCCTGCGCGACGGCCTGCGACTACACTGCCCGGCATGGTGATGAAAGCCCTGACCGCCCCGCCCAACCTCGTCGAGCGAGTTCACGACGCCCTGCTCGGCGAGATCGTCGCGGGCCGCTTGGGCCCGGGCGAACGCATCATCCAGGAGCAGTTGGCCAGGCAGCTGGGCGTGTCACGTCAGCCGGTGCAGCAGGCGCTGGTGCTGCTGCGCCAGCAGGGCATGCTGCGCGAGGCGCCCGGTCGCGGCCTGATCGTGGCGCCGCTGCAGCCCGACGAGGTGGAGCACATGTACGAGGTGCGCGCCGTGCTGGAAGGTTTGGCCTGCCGCCTGGCCGCCGAGCGGGCACCCGAGCGCGCCGCGCGCCAGGGCCCGGCGGTGATCGACGCCGGCCGCAAGGCCGTGGCCTCGGGCCAGGTCGCCCGCATGGCCACCGCCGACATGCGCTTCCACGAATTCGTCTACGAGCTGGCCGCAAACCCGCTGATCGCCACCACCATGGCCACCCACTGGATGGCGATGCAGCGCCTGATGGGCGAGGTGCTGACCCGCGACGAAACCCCGCGCGACATCTGGGACCAGCACGAGGCCATCCTGGCCGCCATCGCCACCGGCGACGCCTCCAAGGCCGAAGCGCTGGCCCGGCGGCACATCATGCAGGCGGCGGAGTACCTGGTGGCGAGGTTGAGGGCGGGGGGGCCGGCCACGGCCTGAGGGTTGGCCGGCCAGGCTCAAGATCGGGCCCGGCCGGCCGAAATGGCCCTGTGGACCCCATCATTGCCCAGTTGAGTGCGATCGTGCCCGCGGCGCGGTCGCTCGAGGAATTGACCCGCCCCTTGCTCGCGATGCTCGCGCAGGCGACGGGCATGGAGTCGACCTACCTCACCAGCATCGACACCACGGCAGACCTGCAGAAGATCCGCTACGCCCTCAATGCCCACGCGGCGTTCGCCATCCCCGAGGGCTTGGCGGTGCCCTGGGGCGACACGCTGTGCAAACGGGCGCTCGAAGAGCAGTGCAACCACACCGACGCCGTGGCCGACCGCTGGGGCGACTCCGACGCGGCACGCGCCCTCGGCATCTGCACCTACGTCAGCGCGCCCATCCACGCCGCGAACGGCGAGTTGCTCGGCACCTTGTGCGCGGCGAGCCCGGTGCACCGCCCCCTCCCTCCAGAGGCTGCGAGCCTGCTGCGGTTGTTCTCGACCCTGGTCGGGCAGATCATGGAACGCGAGCAGCTGGTCGAGCAGTTGGCGGCGTCGAACGCCCAACTGGCCCTGCACGCGATGACCGACCCCCTGACCGGCCTGCCGAATCGGCGCGCCCTGGTCGGCGAGTTGCAACGCATGCTGGCGCGGGCCGAGCGCGAGGGTTCCTGCGTGCTCGTCGGCATCGCCGACCTCGACGGCTTCAAGTCGATCAACGACCGGCATGGCCACGCGGTGGGCGACGCCTTCCTGAAGCACATGTCGAAGCGGCTGTCCGGCGCGCTGCGCGCCACCGACCTGGTGGGCCGGCTGGGCGGCGACGAGTTCGTGATCCTCGGCCCGGGGCCGGCCCTGCTGGACGGCGACCAGGCGCCTGCACGAGCCAGCGCTGGCGCCGTCGTGGGCAGCCAGGCCGCCCGAACCGCGACCCAGACGCTGCAGGCCCGCTGCGCCAGCGCCACGGTCGGCGGCTTCACGCACGCGGCCAGCTCCTTTCACTACGCAGGGGCCAGCGTCGGCATCGTGCCGATCGACCCGCGCTTCGCCGACGCCGACCACGCCCTGCGGCTCGCCGACGCGGCGATGTACGAGACGAAGCGCGCCCGAAGGCTCCCGCAGCCGGCGTAGCGGCCGGCTCGGCGCAGCGCCCCGGTTCTGCGACCAGCCCGGGACACCCGCTTCGAGAAGCTCGCATGGACCAGATCAAAGGCGGCGGCCTGTGCGGCAACGCGCGATTCGCCGCGAGCGCTGGCTGCCGCCGTTCGCGGTGACCCGGCGCTTCGAGCGCGACGGGATCGAGCAGCCGCCGCAGAACACCATGAGCTGTTTGGGTTGACGTTCCGGCGTAAGCCGGCAAGGAGTCGCCCCCCCATGCTTTCACCCCAGGTTTCGCGGCCGTCGGCCGCCCTGCGCACGACACGCGCATTGCCCGCCCTGGCCCTGGCCGGCCTGATGGCCGCCTGCCACGGTGTCGACCCGCTGCTGGCCAACCCGCCGCCGCCCACCCGGCCCGATGTGGTGCTGCGCACGCCGCCCGAGCTGCAGGCCGACCTGGCGCGGGCGGCGCAGGACGAGGCCGCCGTGCGGGCCCTGCTGGCGCAGCCGCTGTGGGGCGACGCGCTGTCGCAGCCGCCCGAGGCGTTCCGGGCAGCGCTGGGCGCCCGGCGCCCGGACCTGGCGCCACGCGCCGAGGCGCTGCAGGCGCAGGTGGGCGTGCTGTTTACCGCGGCCGCGGCGCTGGGCCACAGCACGCGGCAACTGAGCGTGCGCCTGCAGGCCATGGAGCAGGTGCGGCAACAGACCGGCTTCACCACCTACGTGGCGCAACGCGCCGAGCTGTACAACCGGCAGGTGGACGCGCAACGGGCGGCCCAGCGCGCCGGCGGCGCGGCCGCCGCGCACGCCGCGGAAGTGGAGCGCCAGCGCGCCATCCGCGACAGCGGCAAGGTGGAGCGCATCGACTACGTGAACAGCGCCGGCCGCGTCGTGGCCTCGAACTACACCGCCGCGCACGACGACAAGCAACGCGCCCGCCTGCTGCTGCCTTTCGCCAACGCCGCGGCGCGCGAGCAGGCCGAGCGCGCCGCGGCCGAGACCGAGCAGGCGCAGCGTCTGGCCTGGGTGATCGGTGCCACGCGCGACACGCGCATCGAGGCGGTCGAGCGGCAGCTGTTCAACGAGTCCGACCGCATCACCGGCCAGGCCTGGCCACGCCTCGACAGCCAGCACCGCGCGCTGCGTGCGGCCATGGCCCAGTTCACGGCCCTGAGCGGCCACACCTTTTGACCCTGCCCCACCCTGACCCTGGAGAAACCCATGTTGAACCGCCGCCACGTGATCGCCACCGCCTTGCTGGCCCTGCCGCTGGCCAGCCACGCCGTCAAGCACAACCTGCAGGGCTTTCACGACCCCGCCCTGCTGGAGGGCTCACCGGCGGTGGAGGCGAAGCCCGGGTTTGCCGCCGGCCTGAGCGGCGGGGCGTTCAGCGCAAACGCCACGCTGAGCGAGCGGGGCGCGCTGAGCTTTGTGTACGACACCTCGCGCAGCTCGGGCGAGAACGCCTACCGCGTGGTGAAGGTCAGCTCCGCCGAAGCGCCCAACCTGCGCTGGGAGGTGTGGGTGCGCACCGACTCGTCGCTGTTCGGCGCGCGCACCTACCAAAAGATCATGGGGCCGTTCCAGAACAACGAGGAGGCCAAGGTCATGTTCGTCAACAACGGCCTCGGCCAGAGCATCGAGCGCCAGCTGATGATGGTCGTCTATTCGCCCACCGAGACCGGGCGCAGCGTGCGGCTGGACATGGGCGAGGTGCTGCGCTGAGGGGCCGAGCACGGCGAAGGCGCAGCGCCCCCCCCGGCGCCGGGCGCCCGCTTCCAGGGCCCTGGCCGGCGCGGGTGGACGGCCCGCGCCCGATCGGCGACATTCGCGGCGCGCGGCCGTCGCACCCGCCCACGCCATGGGCGGTGAGCGGCCCGCCCCCTCCCCGCCACCCCGGAGACCCCATGCCCCGACTGCCCCTCATCGCCACCGCGCCGCTGCTGCTGCTGGCCGCCTGCGCCAGCACGCCCGAGCCGATCGGCGAACCACGCAAGGAAACCGTCTTCGCCGTCACCGACGGTGCCGAGCTCATCAAGTTCAACGCCGGCCAGCCGCAGCGCGTCCTCGAGCGCAAGCCGCTGCAGGGGCTGGCCGCCGGCGACAAGCTGCTCGGCATCGACTTCCGCGTCGCGCGCGGCGTGCTGTTCGCGCTGTCGGCCTCGGGCAAGCTCTACACGGTCGACACCGCCAGCGCCCGGTTGACACAGGTGGGCACGCAGGCCCTGACGCTGGCACCCGGCCGCTGGGAGATCGATTTCAACCCGGCGGCCGACCGCATCCGCGTCGTCGCCGACCACGGCGCGAACCTGCGCCTGCACCCCGACACCGCGGCGCTGGCGGCCACCGACCCCGCGCCCGCCTATGCACCCGGTGATGCGGCCTCGGGCAAGACCCCGCAGGTCGGCGCGGCGGCCTACACCTACAACAAGGGCAACGACAAGCTGACCACCAACTACGCGATCGACCTGGCCCTGGGCACGCTGGTCACGCAGGGCTCGAAGGAAGGCGTCGAGCCGGTGGTGTCACCCAACACCGGCCAGCTCTACACGGTCGGCGCGCTCGGCGCCGGCCCCCTGGAAGCGGCGGCCTTCGACATCGCCGACATCAACAACGCGGCTCTTGCCGCGCTGCGCACCGGTGGCCGCACGCGGCTGCACCTGATCGACCTGGCCACCGGCAAGGCCAGCGTCATCGGCACCGTGGGCGACGGGCGCGCACTGTGGGGCATGGCCATCGAGCCCTGAAGGAGGCTGCGGCGAGGGCGCGGCTCGTCCGCCCGAGCCGTCGCTCGGCCCGCGTCGACCGCGGCTCGTCGCTTCCGGCTCGCCTGCCTCCACTCGCCGCGCCAAAGTGCGCCCCTCACCATTGCGAGAGGAGCGCCCCATGCCGCTGTCACCCCTGCGCCACTGGCCCCTGCCGGCCTTCATGGCCTGGATCTTCCTGTTGCTGGTGGCGGCAGCCCCCGCGCGCGCCGACACCACACCGCCCCCTGGCCGGCTGGTCGACCCCGCCTGGCTGCAGCAGCGGCTCGGCGACGTCCTGCTGCTCGACGCCTCGGTGACGCCCCAGCACCTGGCCGGGCACATCCCCGGCGCCGTCAGTGCCGATCTCTACCGCTACGGCCCGGGCGAGCCCAGCCGCGCGGTGATGGAGCAGCGCATGCAGTCCTGGGGGGTCAGCCCCGGCCGGACCATCGTCGTGTACGACCAGGGCGGCGACTACATGGCGCCGCGGCTGTTCCACGACCTGTACTACCACGGCGTGCCGGCCACCGACCTCCACCTGCTCGACGGCGGCCTCGCCCGCTGGCGCGCGCAGGGCGGCGCCGTCACGAAGGAGCCGACGCCGACGCCGGCGCCCGGCAGCTTCCGCCTCGCCGAGCCGCGCGAGGCGCTGCGCTCGCGGCTGCCCGAGTTCCTCGTCGCCACCGGCGACCGCGCCGGCCACGCGGTGGTCGACGCGCTGGGGCCCGAATACCACTACGGCGCCCAGAAGTTTTTCGACCGCGCCGGGCACGTGCCCAACGCGATCCTGATGCCCACGACCGACTTCTTCAACGCCGACAAGACCTTCAAGTCGCCCGACGAGATCCGCCGCCTGGCGCGCCACGCCGGCATCCAGCCCGGCCAGGTGGTGCACAGCCATTGCGGCGGCGGCGTGGCGGCGGCGGTGCCCTGGTTCGGGCTTCACGTCGTCGCCGAGCGGCCGCAGGTGAAGCTCTACCTCGGTTCGCAGCACGAGTGGCTGCGCGACGAGCGCGGCCTGCCGTTCTGGCAGTACGGCCAGGAGCCGCTGCGCCGCGATGCCGCCTGGGTCAACGGCTGGAACGCGCCGATGATGCGCATGTTCGGCGTGGCCAAGCTGAACATCGTCGACCTGCGGCCGGCCGACCGCTACGGGCTGGGCCACGTGCCCTACGCGCTGAACATCGAGGCGGGCACCTTCCGCCGCCACCTCGGCCAGCCCGACCAGCTGGCGGCAGCGCTCGGCCCGGCCGGGGTGAACCCGGCCGACGAAGTGGTGCTGGTGACCGACGGCGCCCTCACGCCCGACGCGGCCCTGGCCTTCCTGGCGCTGGAGCAGCTCGGCCACCCCAGGGTGTCGGTGCTGATGGACTCGGTGGACGAGTGGGGCCTGCGCGGCTTCGAGCTGACCCGCCAGCCGACCCAGGTCGGCCCCCACCAGTCGCCCAAGGCCATGGCCGTGCCGGCCGCGGTGTATGCGGCCCGGCCGCGGGCCGGCGTGGTCGTCTCCGACCCGGCCACCACGCGCGGCGAGTTCCCGAAGGTCTTCGTCGCCCTGGGCCAGGCGGCGCCTGCGCGCGCTCCCGGCGCGCCGGTCGTCGCCCTGCCCTACACCGGGCTGCTCACGGCCGGCGGCCAGCCCCGGCCGGCGGCCGAGCTGTGGGGGCTGATCAGCAAGGCGGGCGTGCCGCGCCAGGCTGAGCTGATCCTCTTCGCCGACGACGTGGCCGAGGCGGCGGTCGGCTACTACGTCTTCCGGCTGATGGGCTGGCCGGACGTGAAGGTGTGGGCGCCAGCCGGGCGGTGACGGGCTCGGGCCCAGGGCGCCGACGCGCGACCCCTACACCCTGCTGCCGGTGACGGCGGGCGGCTCAATCGCTTGACGCGGAAGTAAAGACTATTTACAGTTCGCCGCCTCGCATTTCGCGCCCCACCTGACTTCACCATGGCACGCTCGATGATCCAGCGCCGGCAGGACGCCGAGCGTGAACGAATAGAAATCTACGACGCCACGCTCCGCCGCGTGGCGCGCCGGCCCCGGCTCGCTCCGGACTTCGACAAGGCGATCGAAGAAGCCTCGCGCGGCTTCGCCGGCGAAGTGGTGCGCGATCCCCGGTCATGGCGCCCCCAGATGAAGACACGTGACGCCGCGCGCCTGCGTCTGTCGGCGGCGCGACATCTCTTCGCGCGCTACCCGGTGCCCGAGATGCTCGAGCGCATCTGGATCGACGACGCGGGGCTCGACGCACAGGAGGCGAAGCTGCGCCGTCACTGGTACGTCGTGGCCGCGCGCGGCGGGTCGCTCCACCAGGCGGGCGCCCGCGAGTGGCTGACGCGCAAGGAGGTGCATGCCTTCCTCAACCCACCGGCCGGGCTGGGCTTCGACGAAGCGTTCTGGCACGCCATTGCCCGCTCCTACACCAACGCCCCCCACCCCGCCCTGTGCATCGCACGCTCGAAGATCGCTCGCACGCCGCGCGCCGAGGTGGGCTTCTGGCGGAGCGTGGCGCGCCTGTTATGCGAGCACCCCGTGCCGGTGGAAACCATCGACGACCTGTGCGACTACCTGGCCGATTGCCGCCGCCGCGATCGCGGCTACAGCGTCGAGGGCCGGACGCTGGCCTCGCTCAGCCGCCGCATGCACGAGTGGCACCGCGACGCCGCAGCCATCGAGCGCATCGAGGCGATCCGGCGCCGGCGTGCGGGACGGGCCCGCCACGGCGCGGGCGCATCGGCCGCTGACCTCGCGTGGGTGGGCTCACCGCTCGCCGACTGGGAGTGGGCGCCCTCGGCCAAGGACGCCAAGGCCAAGGGCGAACGCTACGTGGTCCGCCAGCTGAAGCAGGCCGAAGACCTGGTCATGGAGAGCCGGGCGATGCGCCACTGCGTGTCGACCTACGCCGGCAAGTGCATCGCCGGCCATGCATCGATCTGGTCGCTCAGGCGGTGCACGAAAGCGGGCATCGACCGCCTGCTGACGATCGAGGTCGACCCGCAGCTCCGGGCGTTGCAGGTGCGCGGCTTCGCCAATCGGCTGGCGCATGCGGACGAGCGCAACGTGCTCGAACGCTGGGCCAGGGCCCGGGG
Source organism: Pseudomonadota bacterium (assembly GCA_049322835.1). Classification (GTDB taxonomy): domain Bacteria; phylum Pseudomonadota; class Gammaproteobacteria; order Burkholderiales; family Burkholderiaceae_C; genus Ideonella. The sequence continues at coordinate 68,019 of JBMOQN010000004.1, forward strand.
GGTTGCGCTGCGGTAGATCGCCGGCTGCGCATTGCGGGACACGCGCGCGCGCGGCCCGCAAAGCACCGCCGCTCACTCCACCGTCACGCTCTTGGCCAGGTTGCGCGGCTTGTCCACGTCCGTCCCCCGCGCACACGCCGTGTGGTACGCCAGCAGCTGCAGCGGCACCACGTGCAGGATGGGCGACAGCGCGCCGTAGTGCTCGGGCATGCGGATGACGTGCAGGCCTTCGTCGGCAGCGATGCGGCTGTCGGCATCGGCAAAGACGAAGAGCTCACCCTTGCGGGCGCGCACTTCCTGCATGTTGCTCTTGAGCTTTTCCAGCAGCGCGTCGTGCGGGGCCACGGTGACCACCGGCATTTCGGCCGTCACGAGCGCCAGCGGGCCGTGCTTCAGTTCGCCGGCGGGGTAGGCCTCGGCGTGGATGTAGCTGATCTCCTTGAGCTTCAGCGCCCCCTCCAGCGCGATCGGGTAGTGCAGGCCGCGGCCGAGGAAAAGCGCGTTCTCCTTGCGGGCGAAGGCCTCGGCCCAGCTCACCACCTGCGGCTCCAGCGCCAGTACGGCCTGCAGCGCCACCGGCAGGTGACGCATGGCCTTCAGGTGCGCCGCTTCCTGCTCTTCGGTGAGGTGGCCACGCACCTGCGCGAGCGAGAGCGTCAGCAGGAAGAGTGCAGCGAGCTGCGTGGTGAACGCCTTGGTGCTGGCCACGCCCACCTCCACCCCGGCACGGGTGATGTAGGCCAGCTCGCATTCGCGCACCATCGCGCTGGTGCCGACGTTGCAGATGGTCAGCGTGTGGGGCATGCCGAGCGAACGGGCGTGCTTCAGCGCGGCCAGGGTGTCGGCGGTCTCGCCGCTCTGGCTGATGGTGACGACCAGCGTGCGCGGGTCGGGCACGCTGTCGCGGTAGCGGTACTCGCTGGCGATCTCGACGTCGGTCTTGATCCTGGCGATGCTCTCCAGCCAGTACTTGGCGGTGGAGCCCGAGTAGTAGCTGGTGCCGCAGGCCAGGATCAGCACCCGGTCGACTTCCTTGAAGATGCGGTAGGCGCCGTCGCCGAACAGCTCGGGGGTGATACCTTCCACGCCCTCCAGCGTGTCGGCGATCGCGCGCGGCTGCTCGAAGATTTCCTTCTGCATGTAGTGGCGGTAGGGGCCCAGCTCGGCGGCACCGCTGGCCACCTGCACCGTCTTGACCTCGCGCACCACGGGGCGGAACTCGCCGCGCTCGTCGCGTGCCGTGACCCAGTGCTTGCCCATCTGCAGGTCGACCACATCGCCCTCTTCGAGGTAAGCGATGCGGTCGGTCACGCCCGCCAGGGCCATCGCGTCGGACGCGATGAAGCGCGCACCGCCGGCCTCGTCCACGCCCAGCACCAGGGGAGAACCTTCACGCGCGCCGACCACGCGGTGCGGCTCGTCGCGGCTGAACACGGCGATGGCGAAGGCGCCCTTCAGGCGCTTCACGGTGCGCTGCACCGCGTCGAGCAGGTCGCCGTCGTAGTGGTGGTGCACCAGGTGGGCGATGACCTCGGTGTCGGTCTGGCTCTCGAAGACGTAACCCCGGGCCTTGAGCTCGTCGCGCAGCTCGTCGTGGTTTTCGATGATGCCGTTGTGGACCAGGGCGATGCTGGGGTTGCCCGATTCACGCGAGAAGTGCGGGTGGGCGTTGTGCACCGCCGGTGCTCCGTGGGTGGCCCAGCGGGTGTGGGCGATGCCGGTGCCGCTGGCCACGCCGTCTTGCTGCACCTGGGCCAGCAGGTCGGCCACGCGGGCGGTGGACCGGCTGCGGCGCAGGCCGCCGCCCTGGTGCACGGCCACGCCGCAGGAGTCGTAGCCGCGGTACTCCAGCCGCTGCAGGCCCTGGACAAGGATGGGGACGATGTTCTGGGCGCTCACGGCGCCGACGATGCCGCACATGGTGGTGTTTCTCTCGGAGGCCGCGTTGCGGCGAAGTGAGGGCATCGTAGGCCCGCAACAAAGAAATCTGCTTTCAATTTTCAATCCACCATGAAACTTTTGGCCACCCTATCAAGCACATGAAATAATTCATCACCATGGATCATGATTCGATTGAATCAATCGCTCTCGATGGTGTCGACTGGCGCTTGCTGGGCCTGTTGCAGGCCGACGCCAGCCTGACCAACCATGCCCTGGCCGAAGCCGGGGGTGTTTCACCCGCCACGGCACTGCGGCGCGTGAAACGCCTGCGCGACGCGGGGGTGATCGAGCGCTTCACGGCCCTGCTCTCGCCGCGCTTCGCGGGCCGCGGCCTCAACGCGATCTGCGAGATCACGCTCGACCGCCAGGGCGACGAGCACCAGGCCGCTTTCGAGGCGCGCGCCGTGGACGACCCGGCCGTGCAACAGTGCTGGCGCGTGTCGCCGGGGCCGGACTTCGTGCTGGTGGCCTGGGCCGCCGACATGCCGGCCTTCCACGCCTTCACGCAGCGCCTGTTCACGCAGGACGCCAACGTGCGCAACGTGAAGACCTTCTTCGCGCTGAAGCGGGCCAAGTTCGACCCGCGGGTGGCCGGGCCGTGACTCACGCCCGGGCCACCGCAGCGGCGGGCTGCTGCTGCGCCACCCAGGCGGGCGCGCCCAGCTCGGACAGCGAGAGCACGCCGACGAACAGGCTGGCGGTCGTGACCACGGCGGCGGTGGCGGCGATCAGGCGGGTCTTGATGGCGTTCATCTGGCTCTCCTTCGGGTGGTGCACCGGCGGTGCGTTGCGATGGGATGAACTGTCGGCCCGACCCCCTCTTTCAGTCTTGAAGCCGCCCTGAAACGTCCTGAAGCCGCGCCTGAAGGCGTAGATTCGGGGCACCCGCAGCAGGAGGGTTGCGATGGACACGACGATGCCGGTGCAGCGCTTCGGCCGCTTCGAGATCCGGCCGGCGCAGCGGCAGTTGCTGATCGACGGAGCGCCGGCCACGCTCGGCTCGCGCGCGTTCGACCTGCTGCTGACGCTGGCCGAGCGGCGCGAGCGGGTGGTGTCGAAGGCCGAACTGCTCGACCTGGTCTGGCCCCGCGTGATCGTCGAGGAGAACAACCTCCAGGTGCAGGTGTCGGCGCTTCGGCGGCTGCTCGGCCCGCAGGCCATCGCCACCATCCCGGGGCGTGGCTACCGCTTCACCGCCGCCGCCTGCGACGACGCCAACCTTCAGCTGGCGCCCCACACCCCTGCCCCGCTGGCGGCGATGGCCTCCGCCCCGGCCCATAACCTGCCACCGGCCGACCGCGCCCTGTTCGGCCGCGAGGCCGACCTCGCCGAGCTCGCGCAGGCCCTGCCGCAGCAGCGCCTGATCACCGTGGCCGGCGCAGGCGGCATCGGCAAGACGCGGCTGGCGCTGGCCGCGGCCACTGCGGCGGTCGGCAGCGGCTTCTTCGGCGCCGGCGCGGCCTGGGTCGAGCTGGCGCCGCTGGCGGACGCGGGCTTGCTGGTGCCCACCGTCGCGCGGGCGGTCGCGGTGCCACTCGAAGCCACCGCCCCGGCCGAACGGCAGGCACAGCTGGCCGAGCGCATCGCTGGCCGCTGCGCCGGCCGGCCGCTGTTGCTGGTGCTGGATAACGGCGAGCACCTCGTGGCCGACGTGGCCGCCCTCGCACAGGCGCTGCTCGACGCCGCCCCCATGCTGCACCTGCTGGTGACGAGCCAGGTGCCGCTGCGCCTCGGTGCCGAGCGCGTGTGGCGGCTCGGGCCGTTGGCGGTCGACGGTGGTGGCGCCGAGGCGGGAGCCGACGATGCCGCCACCGGGGCCGGCCTGCGCGCCGCCGAGAGTGCGGCCGTCAGCCTGTTCCTGGATCGGGTACGCAGCCTGCAGCCTGCCTTCCGGCTCGACGCCGGCTCGCGCGCCGACGCCGCGGAAGTCTGCCGACGGCTGGAAGGCATCCCGCTGGCGATCGAGCTGGCGGCGTCGAGGGTGCCTCTGCTGGGCGTGGCCGGGCTGCGCGAGCGGCTGGACAAGGCCGCCGGCGATGCCGCCCGCCCCAGCGCCCGGCTGCGCGTGCTCGGCAGCGGCAGCCGCGATGCCCCGCAACGCCAGCAGACGCTCGCCGCCGCGCTTGAATGGAGCCACGCCCTGCTCGGTGCGGAGGAGCAGCGCCTGCTGCGCCGACTCGGCGTGTTTGCCGGCGGCTTCGGCCTGGGCCTGCTGCGCGGGGTCGCGGGCGACCCTGGCGACGACGACGAGTGGGCGTTGCTCGACGCGCTGGGCGCGCTCGTCGACAAGTCGCTCGTCAGCGTCGATCCGGGCCCCGTGCCGCGCTACCGGTTGCTGGAGAGCACCCGGGCCTTTGCGCTCGATCGGCTCGACGCGGCAGGGGAAAGCGCGGCCGTTCGCGCCCGCCATGCCGGGGCGGTCAGCACCCTGCTGGACGAGATCGACACCCGCCGCTGGGTCGAGCGCACCGACCATCTCGAAACGCAGATCGCGCCCGAGCTCGACAACCTGCGCGCCGCCCTGGCCTGGGCCGCGGAGGGTGCGCACGATCCGCCCCGCCGGCGTGCGTTGGTGGCGCTGGCCGGCGGCAGTGCCTGGCTGTGGAAACGCATCGGCTTCACCCCGGAGGGCCTGCGCTGGTGCCGACTGGCGCTGGAGCGCATCGACGCCGGCACGCCACCGGCCGTCGAGGCGCGGCTGCTGCACGGCTGGGCCACGCTCGCGCACCTGCAGGACGCCGAAGCCGAGCTGGCCGCGCTCGCCCGTGCGGCCGCGCTGTGGGGCGAGGCCGGCGACCGCCTGCGCCGTTTCACCGCGCTCGTCGCCGCGGCCAAGAAGCGCGTCTGGCGCTATGACCACGAAGCAACCGCCGCCGCACTGCGCGAAGCCGAGGCCGCGTTCGACCCGGCGTTCCCCGCCCCGGCGCAAGCCCCGTGGCTGATGGCCCGCACGTACCTGCTCGAAGCCACCGGGCGCGCGGCCGACGGCCAGCCCCTGGCCGAGCAGCAGGTGGCGCTGATGCGCGCCTGGGGCGACCCGGGCGAGCTGGACGCCGCCCTGTGCGAGCTGGCCGAGAACCTGTTCGTGCAAGGCAAGGCGGCCGAGGCGGTGGCCGTGCGGCGCGAAGTGGCGGCTCACCGGCACGGCCGCCCCGATGCAGGCCAGAACCTGGCCAACCTCGCCGCTGCGCTGACCCACCTGGGCCGCACCGACGAGGCGCTGCGCCTGGCGCGCGAAGCCGTGCCGCTGGAGCGCGCCTGCGGGCGCACCGGCAGCATGCTCGACCACTGGGCGCTGCTGGCCTGCCAGCGCGGGCGCCTGGACGCGGCGGCGCTGGCGCTGGCGGCCTGGGATGCGCAAGTCGAGTCGACCGGCTTCGAGCGCGAGCTGAGCGAGCAGCGGGCCAGCGACGCCGCGCGGGCCTGGCTGGCCGGCGAGATGCCGCCCGAGCGACTCGAACGCCTGCTCGGCGAGGGCCGCACGATCGGGATCGAGGCGGCGCTCGAAGGCGTGCTGGGGGACTGAAGCGTCAGGCGCGCGCCAGGCGCAGCACGAAGCTGACCCCACCGCCCGGCTCGTTGCGAGCCTCGATCGTGCCGCCCATCTTGGCCATGTAGGTGCGGGCCACGAACAGGCCCTGGCCGCGGTGGGCCGGGTCGGCGCCGGGCTCGCCGGCCGCGTCCGACACCCCGTATTCGAAGATCCGGCCGACCAGCTCCTCGGGGATGGGGGCGCCCGCGTTGTGGATCGCCACCACCGCGCCGCCGCCATCGTCGGGCAGCAGGCGGATATCGATCGGCGTTCCGGCCGGGCGGTAGCGGTCGGCGTTGCGCAGCACGTGGGTCACCACGTCTTCCAGCGCGTAGGCGTCGCCGCGCACGATGCACGGCACGCCGGCGCCGGTGTAGCGCACGTCGCCGATGCCGGCGTGCGGCGCGTTGTCGGCCACGTGGCGCAGGAACTCGTCGATGTCCAGCGCATTCACCGGCAGCGTGGTCGCCTCGAAGGCCTCGGTGGGCGAGGCCTGGCCGTAGAGCACGCGGATGGCCTGCTGCATGCGGCGCAGGTAGCGCCGGCTCGGGTCGTCTTCACTGGCGTGCAAGGCCAGCAGGCTTTGCAGCGGCGACATGATCTCGTGGCCCACCGCGTGCCACTGCTCGCGCTCCTGCGCGGTGCGGATCTGCTCGCGCCGCACGTCGTCGTTCACCCGCTCCAGCAGCTCGGCCAGCGTGCCGGCCAGCAGGCCCAGCTCGTCGCTGCCGCGAAGGTCGGCCACGTCGAGCCGCACCTCGTCGTCGGCCCCCTTGTTCAGGCTCCGGACACCGTGCCGCACGGCCGCGGCGCGCTGGGTGAGCAGCGTGATCCGGCGCACGATGCGCAGCTCGATGGCGGCCCAGGCGAGCACGATCGCGGCGAGCATCGCCACCACGATCCAGCCGACGCGTGCGGCCACGCGGCCAAGGGTGCGGTCGATGCTGCGCACGTCGCCGGTCAGCGTCAGCTCGTAGCGGCCGAGCGGTGTGGCGATGGTGTCCTGCGCGACCAGCGGCTGCTCGTAGCCATCGACCCGCAGGCGGCGGATGAGCTGGGCGGTGAAGCGGTCCCACCACGATGGCTCGCTCACGCCGCTGACTTCGCTGCCTTGCAGCAGCGCCAGCTCCGTTTCGCCCTGCGCACCCGCGCGGGCCAGGCGCAGCGTCTCGCCCGGCAGCAGCAGCGGCTGCAGGTCGGCCAGGCCGAAAGGCGGCGTGGCGTCGGGCTGGTTGCTGTCGAACAGCGTGGCGCCGCTGGGCGCCAGCACCTGCAGGTGCACGAGGATGCGACCCAGGTCGGCCGGCGGCCAGACGATCTGGCTGCGGCGGGCCTGCAGCTCGTCGCGAAAGAGCTCGATCGGCAGGCGCACCGAGTAGAAGACGCGGCGCGGGCAGTCGTCGCCAGTCGCCCCTTCGACGCAGCGTGCGTCCTGCCAGAGCCAGCCGCGAAAGTCGCGCACGGGCCGCAGCGCCAGGGTGCCGTCGGCGTCTTCGGCAAAGCCGGTGAGGCGGCCGCGCTGTGCGCCGCTGGCATCCGGCCCGCCTTCGTAGGGGGCGAGCCAGCGCCAGCTCTGGCCGCGCATCGCCACCTCGACCCGCACGCGGTGTGCCGCGCCCAGGTCACGCGCGCCAGGCGGCTTGGGCACCAGCTCGCCGGTGGCCAGGCTGCCGACCGCGTAAATGAAGCCGCCGGCCAGCGGGTTGCTGCCGATCGCGACGCACAGCATGGCGCCGTCGCCGTACTGCACGCCGCAGCCGGCCATCTCCACCGCCTGCTGCACCTTGGCCTTGTCGTCGAAGTCGATGGCCGAGAAGGGCAGCACCACCGGGCGCAGCGGCGTGACGGCCACGCCGCGTGTGTCGGGGTTCACGTCCGGGTTGAGCAAGGCCAGCTGGCCGGTGGGGTGGCGCAGCCGGGCGACGATCTGCTCCTTGGTCTTGGCGAAGCCCTCGCGGTAGGCCTTGAGCCCCAGCTCCTTCTCTTCCCGCAGCACCAGGCCGGCCAGCGCCACCGTGGCCAGCGCCAGCAGCACGAACACGCCGCGGAAGAAGACCCGCAACCGCAGTGGGATCCGCGTGGGCAGCAGCGCCTGAACGTCCGGCAGGCGGTGGGTCCAGCGCAATCAGGGCTCCCAACGGAAGCCGCGCATCGGGACGTTGGCGATGCCGTCGAAGCTGGGGTCGATGTCGCGGAAAGCGTCGCGGATGGTGCTGACGTGCTTGCGGATGTTGTCGCGGTTGCGGCCGCTCTTGACGACCAGGTAGAGGTCTTCGTAACTCACCACCTCGCCCTTGCGCTGGTAGAGCGCGGCGAGGATGCGCTGCGCCGTGAGCGGCAGGTTCACCCGCTGGCCGCGCCAGATGGCGGCGCCCTGGCGCAGCGGGTCGAGCAGCAGCTCATCGCGTGGTGCGACGGGGGTGGCGGCAGGCGCCTTGTCTTTCGTGGCGCGCAGGATGTCGAGGAAGGTCTCGACGAAATCGGCCTCGTCGAAGGTCGTCTTCAGCAGGTAGTCCCAGGCGTCGAGTGCCTTCATGATGCTGCGGTAGATGGCCGCCGGCATCGCCGAGACCACCAGCACCGGCGTGCCCGCATGGCGCTTGTTGATGGCGTTGATGATGGCCACGCCGGCGTTGCGCTCGCGGCCCAGCTCGATGTCCAGCACCACCAGGTCGTAGCGCTCGCGCGCCAGCGCGGCTTCGGCCTCGTCGCGGGTGAACCAGGTGTCGACCTCGATGCCCGGCCGCGCCGCCGCGATCCAGCCGCACAGCTGCTGGCTGGTCGGCTGGTCGTCTTCGATCACGGCCACTTTCACCATCGGTTCGCTCCGGGTCCTGGTTTGCTGTTCTGAATTATCCCGAGTGGCCTGACTGGCCGGTGTGAAGGTTTCTTCCGCAGCCGGGCGGTGGTCTTCACGCGGCGGTGCGAAGAGGGTGGGCGCCGCTCTCGCTTGCTCTGGGGTGGACTCGAAGAATGCCTTCATGCCGAAGCGATGAGCGCAACGGCACCACGAAGACCACAGGACGACGCCATGAACACCGACACGACGAACAACCAGCCCGACGCCCCCGAGCCCCTGCCTGAGCCGGCCGGCTGGAAGACCCGGCTCACCCACCTGGCCCGCGCCAGCACCCTGGGCCTGCGCCGCAGCGGCCGCGCGCTGCACTCGTCGCGCGCCGTGCTGCTGGTGGCCGGCCTGGCGGTCGGCGCGGCCTGGGTACTGTGGCAGAACCCGCCGCTGGCCAGCATCGAGCAGGGCGAGGTCGGCATCCGCTCGAACCGCCTGACAGGTGGCCACACGGAGCTGGGCCAAGGCAGCGCGGTGCTGCTGCCGGGCCTGCACACCCTGCGCCGCCTGCCGCTGCGCGACCAGGTCTACCGCCCGCAGGGCAGCCTGCGCGCCGACGGCGAAGCGCCGTTCCAGTCGGTCGAGGGCCTGTCGCTGGGCGTGGACCTGTCGGTGCGCTATGCGCTCGACCCGGCCCGCGTGGGCGCGATGGCCGGCAAGCTGCCGGGCGACATCGGCGCCGACGTGGTGCAGCCCGCCATCAACGGCGTGATCTACAAGGTGATGGCGCGCTACACGGTGCGCGAGATCTTCTCCGCCAAGCGCGCCGAGTTGCAGCAAGCCATCGAGACCGAGCTCAAGCCGCGCCTGGCCGCCGACGGCGTGCTGCTCAAGGGTGTCACGCTGGGCAAGGTGGACCTGCCCGAGGACTACCGTCGCGGCATGGACCAGTTGCTGGCCGAGGAGCTGGCCTCCGAGAAGATGCGCTACACGCTGCAGCTGAAGGAAAAACAGGTCGCCCAGACCGCGCTCGAAGCCCAGGCCGAAGCGGTGCGCCGCGAGAAACAGGCCGAGGCCGCGGCGCGCGAGCAGGTGATCGCTGCGAAAGCGCAGGAAGAGGCGATGAAGCATGTGCTGCCCTTCAAGCAGAAGCAGATCGAGCAGCGCCAGCTGGAGGCCGAGGCGAACAAGCAGACGCGCGTGAAGAGCGCCGAAGCCAGCGCGCAAGCCCGTCTCATCGAGGCCCAGGGCGAGGCCGACTCGCGCCAGAAGCTGGCCGACGCCGAGGCCTACCGCCTGCAGAAGGTGGGCATGGCCAACAGCGAGCAGATGGCGCGAGAGGGCGCGCTGATCACCCGCCACCCGCTGCTGATCCAGAAGACGCTGGCCGACAAGCTCTCGGACAAGGTGCAGGTGATCATCGCGCCGCCGCCGGCCGATGGCGGCTTCATCGGCTCCACGCTGCTGGGCACGCAGGCCAAGGCCGTCGCCACGACCACGGCCAACACCGAAGAAGGCGAGGTGCAGTGATGATCGCCACGACCGCCGCCGCCGCCCTCGGCCTCGCCCTCGTCACACAGGACGGCACATCGCTGCGCGCCTCGGCCAGCGACAGCGCCCCCGCCCAGGCCCAGCTCTGGCCGGGCGACGCACTCGAAGTGCGCAGCGAGCGCCTGGGCTACCTGCAGGTGTGGGACCACCGGCGTGAACGCGGCGGCTACGTGAAGGCGGCCCAGGTACGCCGCATCGACACGAAGCCGGCCGACGCGCCGGCGCTGCTGGCCGTGCTGCGCTTCGTGAAGGACACGCCGGGCGCGGAAGCGCTGGGCATCGCCTACGCCGCCGCCTACCTGAAGGCCGCGCCGGTGGCCGACATCGGCCCCGAGGCCTTCGACGCGATCGGCAGCATGGCCGAGCGCCTGGGCCGGCGCGCCACGACCCGCGGCACCACCGCGCCCGGCGCCACCGTCTCGGCCCACCTCGACGGCGTCGGCGCCTACGGCGTGCGCTGGGCGAGCTTCGAGCGCGACGGCGCGGTGCAGCTCTGCTACGAGGGCGAAGCGTGGCGCCGCGTGCTGGCCATGCCACAGGCCCTGCCCGAGCACCTGGCACGCGCCGCGCTGGGGCTGACGCGCCACGACTGCATCGACCCGGCGCTGAAACCCAGCGAGCGCGAGGCGCACGACCGCTGGCGTGCCGAGATCCTGGACGCGCTGCCGCCGGCGGCCTGGGCAGAGCTGCCGGAGTGGACGAAGAACAAGCTGCGCCTTCGCCGCGCCGGCGTCTGGGCCTCGCTGGCCTTTGCCGAGGCGCGCCGCGGCGACACGGCACAGGCGGCCGGGATGCGCGCGGTGGAGGAGCTGGCCGGTGTGCGCGCCAGCGAACTGGCCGAGGAAGACCAGGCCGAGTACAACGACGCCGCCATCCGTGTGGGCGCGTCACGCTGGGCCGCCATGCCGGCGCCGACCGGCACCCCCGACATCACCCGCCGGCCGACGCTGGTGACGCAGACGGGCGAGCCGGGCGAGACCTGCCTGCTGCTGGTGGACGCGCAGCACGACGCGAAGCAACCGCTGCTGCGCCGCTGCACCTGGGGCGTGGTGTGGCTGAACTCGGCCACCGTTGACCCCGGCGCCTCGACGCTGACCGTGGCCGTGCAGCCCCTGGCCACCTGGCGCGAGCTGTGGGTGCTTCGCCGCGACAAGGACCAGGGCTGGGTGCTGGACGTGCTGCCGCCCGCGCCAGGCAACCCGATGGGCGCCGACAGCGGCTATGTGGAATACGCGGGCTTCGCCCCGGGTGCCGAACCCCGGCTGCTGCTGGCGCGCGAATCGCGCACCGATGGCCGCTGGAGCCGCCGCTTCGAGGTGGCGAAGCTGCCCACGCTGACGACCGAGAAGTTCGCCAGCACACCGCAGATCCTGGCCGCGTTCCAGCGCTTCCAGGATGCCGGCTGGAAGCGCGGGACGGTGAGCGTGCGCTGAGAGTCTGGGCGTCTTTCGCTCAGGCTGGCCGCCGGTAGCCTCCGCGGACGCCGAGCGGCGACAGCACCCATTGCCACAGCTGGATGTCGCGGGCGCGGAAGGCGCCTGCGCACGACAGCAGGTAGTAGGTCCACATGCGGTGGAAGCGCTCGCCGAGCTGCTCGGCAAAGCGCGGCCAGGCGGCCTCGACATTGGCATACCAGCTCATCAGCGTGCGGTCGTAGTCGGCGCCGAAGTTGTGCAGGTCTTCCACCACGAAGCGCTCTTCGCAAGCGCGGCCGATGCGGGCGATCGTGGGCAGCTCGCCGTTGGGGAAGATGTACTTGTCGATCCACGGGTCGGTGCCGTGGCCCTGCTCGTTGCGGCCGATGGTGTGCAGCAGGAACAGGCCGTCCGCCGAAAGCGCCGCCTGGGCCAGGCGGATGAAGGTGGCGTAGTTCTTGTGGCCCACGTGCTCGAACATGCCGAGGCTGACGACGCGGTCGAAGCGGCCCCCGAGTGCAGTGTCGAGCCAGCGGGCCAGGTCGCGGTAGTCCATCAGGTGGAACTCGACGGGCCAGCCGGCACAGAGTTCGCGCCCCAGCGCCACCTGCTCGGTCGAGACGGTGACGCCCACGCACCGCACGCCGTGCCGTTCGGCGGCGTACTTCATGAAGCTGCCCCAGCCGCAGCCGATGTCAAGCACGCGCATGCCGGGCTGCAGGCCGAGCTTCTGGCAGACCAGCTCCAGCTTGGCCACCTGCGCCTGGTCCAATGTGGCAGCCCCGCCGGCCCAGTAGCCACAGGTGTAGGTCATGCGCGCATCGAGCATGGCACGGTAGAAGTCGTTGCCCAGGTCGTAGTGCTGCTGCCCCACCTGCCAGGCGCGGCGGCGGGTCTGGCGGTTCAGCAAGCGCGCCTTCAGCAGGTGCCACACCGGCGGGCGGGTCGCCGCCACCGGCGCCTCGGGGCCCAGCGCCATGTTGGCACGCACGAGCTTGTCGAAGAACTGGTCGAGCCGGTCGGCGACCCAGTGGCCGTCCATGTAGCTTTCGCCCAGGCCCACGGTGCCCTGGCCGAGCACCCGCTCGGGCACGTCGTCGGCCAACAGGCGCATGTCCCAGGGGCGGTCGCCGCCGACCAGGATGTCGGCCCGTGCCATCAAGCGCGCAAACCAGGCGTGCGCGGCGTTGCGCCGCGCTTCACCCGCCTGCAGATCGATTGCCTTGGCATCCATCCACCGCCTCGCTCCGGTTGTGGGCAAGATGGTGCAAGCCTGTGCCGTGCCGGGTCAAGCCCCTGCGCGGGGGACAGCCGGAACCTGCGGTATCAGGACTTCAGGATGGCCAGGCCCTTGAGGTACTCGCCCTCGGGGAACATCAGTGTGGTGGGGTGGTCGGGCGCGCCTTCGAGCCGCGCCAGGATGCTGCCGTCGACCTGGGCGTCCATGGCCGCGCCGGCCACGATCTTGTGGAACAGCTCGGCCCCTACGCCGCCCGAGCAACTGAAGGTCAGCAGCAGCCCGCCGGGTGCCAGCAGCTTCAGGCCGATGCGGTTGATGTCCTTGTAGGCGCGGGCCGCGCGCTCGGCGTGGGCCGCGGTGGGGGCGAACTTGGGCGGGTCGAGCACGATGGCATCGAAGTGCTCGCCGCTCTTGAGCGCCTCGCGCAGGTAGGCGTTCACGTCGGCGTCCACCGCCTGCTGGCGCGCGGGGTCGTGGCCATTCAACGCCACATGCGCCGTGGCGCGGGCCAACGCCGGGGCCGAGGAATCGACGTTGACGACCTGCTCGGCGCCGCCGGCCAGCGCCGCCACGCCGAAGCCGCCGGTGTAGCTGTAGCAGTTGAGCACGCGTTTCAGGCCGAGGCGCTTCACCCAGTCGGCCAAGCGTGCGCGGTTGTCGCGCTGGTCGAGGTAGAAGCCGGTCTTGTGGCCCTCGTGCACGTCGAGCGTCAGCTTCCAGCCGTGCTCGCGGATGGTGACTTCGGTGGAGCCCTCGCCTCGCAGCCAGCCGGTGACGGGCGGCAGCCCCTCGAGCCCGCGCACGCCCGAGTCGGAGCGTTCGTACAGGCGGGTGCAGCCGGTCTTCTCCAGCAGCACGTCGGCAATGGTCTGCTTGAAGCGCTCGGTACCGGCGGACGAGAACTGGGCCGAGAGCAGGTCGCCGTAGCGGTCGACCACCAGGCCGGGCAGGCCGTCGGCCTCGCCGTGGATCAGGCGCACGCCGTCGCTTTCCACCGCCAGGCGCTGGCGCAGGGCCAGCGCGGCGCCGATGCGGCGCTTGAAGAAGGCATGGTCGACGCGCTCGTTCTCGTCGAAGGTCCAGGCCCGCACGCGGATCTGGGAGCTGGGGCTGTAGGCGGCCCAGGCCAGGAACTTGCCGTCGTGGCTTTCCACCCGCACCGTCTCGCCGGCATCGGCGTGGCCCTTGGCGATGCTGCCGGCGAACACCCAGGGGTGACGGCGCAGCAGCGAGCGTTCCTTGCCTTCTCGCAGGCGAATCGTTTTCATCCTCGAATTGTCGCCGGCCGCCCGCACCGGTCGAAAAACCGTTTCGACCTGTACGCGATCCCACCCGTTTCGGAAAAACCACCAGCTGGTGATGCAATCGCGTACCAGCGCCACACCGACACCCAACGACGACCACAGGAGACGAGCGATGAAGTTCAGCGTGACGCGCGGCGCCTTCGCCGCCGCGCTCGCCCTGGCCGCCGGCGGCGTCCAGGCGGCCACCGAGCTGGTCGTGGCCACGGTCAACAACGGCCACATGATCGAAATGCAGAAGCTGGGCCAGCACTTCGAGCAGGCGAACCCCGGCATCAAGCTCAAGTGGGTGACGCTGGAAGAAGGCGTGCTGCGCCAGCGCGTGACGACCGACATCGCCACCAAGGGCGGCCAGTTCGACGTGATGACGATCGGCATGTACGAGACGCCGATCTGGGGCAGGAAGGGCTGGCTGCAGGAGCTGAAGCCCGACGGGGCCTACGACGTGAACGACCTGCTGCCGGCAATGCGCAACGGCCTGTCGGTCGACGGCAAGCTGTTCGCCGCGCCGTTCTACGGCGAGAGCTCGATGCTGATGTACCGCAAGGACCTGGCCGACAAGGCTGGCGTGCAGCTCGGCGACAAGCCCACCTGGGCCCAGGTGAAGGAGCTGGCGGCCAGGATCCACGACCCGAAGAACGGCGTGTACGGCATCTGCCTGCGCGGCAAGCCGGGCTGGGGCGACAACATGGCCTTCCTGTCGACGCTGGTGAACACCCACGGCGGCCAGTGGTTCGACATGGCGTGGAAGCCGCAGCTCGAATCGAAGCCCTGGAAGGACGCGATCAGCTTCTATGTGGACCTGCTGAAGAACTACGGCCCGCCGGGTTCGTCGGCCAACGGCTTCAACGAGATCCTCGCGCTCTACAACGCCGGCAAGTGCGGCATGTGGGTGGACGCGACCATCGCCGCTTCGTCCGTCAGCGACCCGAAGCAGTCGAAGGTGGCCGACAAGGTGGCCTTCGCACAGGCGCCGACCGCCGTGACGCCCAAGGGCGCGAACTGGCTCTGGGCCTGGGCGCTGGCGATCCCCGCGGGCTCGAAGAAGGTGGATGCGGCGCTGAAGTTCATCACCTGGGCGACCTCGAAGGAGTACATCCAGCTGGTGGGCAGGACCCACGGCTGGGGCGCGGTGCCCACCGGCACGCGGCAAAGCACCTACGCCAACGCCGACTTCCTGAAGGCCGCGCGCTTCGCGGCGGCCGAGAAGGTGGCGATCGACACGGCCAACCCCAACGACGCTACGCTGCCGAAGTCCCCCTACGTGGGCGTGCAATTCGCGGCCATCCCCGAGTTCCAGGCGATCGGCATCGCGGTGGGGCAGCAGATGAGCGCGGCCCTGGCGGGCAAGGCCAGCGTGGAAGATGCGCTGAAGGCCTCGCAGACCGCGGCGGATCGTGAGATGAAGAAGGCGGGGTACTACAAGTGAGCGGCTTTTGGGTGGCTGGCGCGGAATCAGGGCGCCGCGGTGTGTCGAGCGCGGCGAGGACGACGACAGCAGCTCGACCAGACTTCAACCGGCGCTTCCTGGATGGCCCCCTGCGAGTTCCGCCGGCAGGCGAACCGGCGGTTCCTCGGCAGCCAGTGAGGCGTCAGCCGCGCTGGCGGCGCCAGACCATGAGTGCGAAGCAGCCGGCGGCCACCAGCAGCGTGGCGGCGAAGCGCAGCGAGGCGAGGTCGCCCAGCGCCAGGCCGGCGTCGTGCAGCAGCCACTGGGCGTTGCCGGCCAGGTCACCCAGCATGAACTGCTCGTCGAAGTCGTGCTGGCCCTGCATCGTCGGCAGGAAGGCCCAGCCGGCGTGCTCGAACTGGTCGCCCAGCAGGTCGATCAGCCAGGTCTGGTCGTAGACCTTGGCGAGGATCACGCCGCCCAGGCCCAGCACCGCGGCGAGTGCGGCCACGCCCCAGCGCTTGAGCCAGGCCGAGGCCGCCATCGCGCCGAAGAGGAAGGGCGAGAGCCACAGCGTGCCCAACACCATGCCCAGCGCCAGTCGGCCGGTGCCCAGCCCCAGCACCGTGAGCACATGGGCCCAGGGCATTTCGGCCAGCCCGGCCGCGCCGTGGGTGCGCAGCACCGCGATCAGCGCACTGACCGCGCCGCCGGCCACGGCCATGCCGAACGCCATCAGCGGCAGCAGCCACAGGTTCATCAGCACGGTGGCGCCGATGCTGGCCGAATGGCCTGTGGGCAGCGAAAGCCAGAACTCGATCGAGCGGTCCTGCCGGTCGCGCCGCGCCAGGCCGGGGGCCTGGAACATCACCGAGCCGCCGATCAGCACCATCATGAAGAAGGTGTAGCCGGCGCAGAAGGCCAGCGCCACCAGGCCGGGGCCGGGCAGCTCGCCATCGCCGAACTGGATCTGTCCGAAGCTCATCAGCGGCACCATGATGGCCAGCGGCACGGCGCCCAGCAGCAGCCAGCCGAAGCGGTGCTGCATCCACTCGCGCTTGAGCAGGGTTTGGAAGGTTTGCATGTCGTGCTCCTGCAGCGTTCAGCGCTGCGGGTTGATCTCGGGCGCGCGGGTCAGCGCGACGAACAGGTCGACCAGGCTGGGCCGCATGCGCTGGCCCAGCGAGGCCACGTGCGCCGGCGGCACGCCGTCGAACAGCGCCGCCGCCTCGCCCTGCTGGCGGTAGCGCAGGATGGGGTGGGCCGCGGCGATGGCCTCGGCCGCCTGCGGATCGTGCTTGAGCGCGACGAAGCGGTCGTCGATCTGCGCCAGCGGGATGTTGAGCACCAGCTTGCCTTCGTTGAGCATCATCACGTCCGACAGCAGGCCCTCGATCTCCTCCACCTGGTGGGTCGAGATCAGCACGCTGCGCTCGCCGTCGCACCACTCGTCGATCAGCATCTCGTAGAAGGACTTGCGGCTCAGCACGTCCAGCCCCAGCGTGGGCTCGTCGAGGATCATCAGCTTCGCGTCGACGGCGGCGATCAGCGCCAGGTGCGTCTGCACCACCATGCCCTTGGACAGCGACTTGACCTTGTCGCTCGGCTTGACGCTGGTGCGCTTGAGCAGCGTGCGGGCGCGCTCGGCCGAGAACTTCGGGTGCAGGCCGCTCATCAGCTCGATCAGCTGCTCCACGCGGGCCCAGCGCGGCAGGATGGCCACGTCGGGGATGTAGGTCACGTCCTGCAGCAGCTTCACACGCTCGCGCTGGGGCGTGCAGCCCATCACGTCGAGCGTGCCGTCATGCTGGTGCAGGCCGACCATCGCCTTCATCAGCGAGGTCTTGCCGGCGCCGTTGTGGCCGAGCAACCCGACCACGCGGCCCTTGGGGATGGCGAAGCTCAGGTTGTCGAGCGCCAGCTTCTTGCCGTAGCGCAGCGACAGGCCGTCGGCGCGGACCAGCGTCTCATGGGTGGTGGTGTTCATCGTGCGGCTCCTCCCGCGCTCAGCGTCTTGTCGTCGTCCAGACGCAGTTGGTCGATATGCAGGCCGAGGCGGCGCAGGCGCGTGCGCAGCTGCGGCCACTCCAGCTCCAGGAAACGCTGGCGCTCCAGCTCGCGCAGCCGGTCCCGCGCACCGCTCTTCACGTACAGGCCGATGCCGCGCCGGTTGTCGAGCAGGCCGTCGTCGGCCAGCGCCTGCAGCGCCCGGCCCACGGTGATCGGGTTGAGCATGTACTGCGCGGCCAGCGCCCGCACCGAAGGCATCGGCTCGCCCTCGGGCGGGTCGCCGTCGAGCAGCGCACCGGCCAGGCGGTCGGCGAGTTGCCGGTAGATCGGCTGGCGGTCGTCCCAGGTGGGCATGGCCATACCTCTTGGTGTGTTACTGATGTAGAACACTGTAGGCGAGGCCCTGGCGCCTGTCGCGCGCGGTGCGACAGGCTGCAGGATGGCAGGACGAACTGCACGGCCGGCCGGGCGCGGCGCCCCGACCCGGCCGTCAGAGGCTCAGCATCGTGAGCTGGCCGTCGGTACTGAGGAAGACGCGGCCGTCGACCACGCTCAGTTTGCTGAAGGCGCCGCGCAGCGACAGCGTGACCCCCGCCACCGGCTTGCCGCTGCCCGCGTTCAGGCCCACCAGGCGCTGGTGGCCGTTGAAGTCCTGGCTGGTGAAGTACAGCACGCCGTTGGCCCAGGCCAGGTTGGAAGCCACCTGGTGGCTGCCGGGCAGGGTGCGGGTCCAGGCGATCTCGCCGGTCGCCACGTCCAGCGCCTGCACGTCGCGGTTGCCGCTGGCCACGTAGACGCGATGCGCATGGCCGGCCAGCGGGGCCGAGACATAGCCGTTGAGCTGGCGTGACCACAGGCGCTGCCCGTCCACCACGGCGAAGGCGTGAACCTGCCCGCTGTCGCTGCCGACCAGCGCCACCTTGTTCAGCACCAGCGCGGGGTACTGCATGTTGCTGGCATCGACATCGCTCGCCCACAACGCCTGGCCGCTCTGGGCGTCGAAGGCGAAGAGCTGGCGCCGCGCGGCCTCGCAGCAGTCGTGCCACGAGCTGACGAAGACGCGGCCATGGCCCACGCTGGGGTCGTTGTTGAGCACCACGCCGCCACCGGTGCTGGCCTCCCAGATCAGGCGGCCGTCGGCGGCGTCGACCGCCATCACCGCCTGGCGCGCGGTGCTGACGAAAAGCCGACCGTTGTGCAGCGCCGGGCCGAAGCCGAGGCCGAGGTAGCTCGACCCGGCCGGCAAGTCGACCGACCATTGCGCGGCACCGGTGGCCTGGTCGACCGCGCTGAGCTGGTTGCGGTACGGCGGACCGAAGGACGAGCTGACCAGGTAGGCGCGGTCGCCCGCCAGCACCGGTGTGCCGCAGTTGCCCACGCTGGCACCCACCTGGCTCCAGAGCATCTCGCCGGTCTTGGGCGACTGGGCCAGGGCACCGTAGAGGTTGGAACACAGGAACAGGCGCCCGCCGGCATGGGCCGCGGCGCTGGCGTAGAACTGGCCCACCTGCTCCTGCCAGCGGGTCTGCAGCAGTGCCGCGTTGTGGCGGTCGAGCGTGGTCTCGGCGTTGTTGGCAAAGGTCTTGGCGGCGCCGAAGCCGTCCTGGGCCCATTGGGCCTGGGCCGCGGCAGTGAAGGCGGTGAGGGCAGCGGCCAGGGTCGCGCGGAGAATGCAGCGGCTGTGCATGGTGGGCTCGTGGTGGGAAAGGTCGTTGAATTGTCGATTCCCACCTCTCGGTGCGCGAAAACCTTGCCCCTAGTTTCAAGTCGGCCAGCGCCGCCGGACGGGCGTTGTCCACGGTCAGAATCCGCGCCCACCCGACCCCTGACATTCCCCACGAGGAGGACACAAATGCATACAACAACGCGCACCCGGCCGGCCCTGGCCGCCGCCCTGACCCTGGCCCTCGTCGCGCTCGCCGGTTGCGGCAAGGTCAGCGAGATCGCCAGCGAGAAGGCCGCCGAGAAGATGATCGAGTCGCAGATCAACCAGGATGGCGGCAACACCAAGGTCGATCTCTCGAAGGGCGGTGTGACCGCCGAGGGCACCGACAAGGACGGCAAGGCCTTCAAGATGGAGATGGGCTCGGCGCAGGTCGCCGAGCAGGACATCGGCCTGCCCTTCTACCCCGGCGCCAAGCCGGTCGAGAACACCGGCACGCGCATCCGCAACGGCGAGATGCAGATGGTGTCGCTGGAACTGCAGGCCAACGCCCCGGCCAAGGACGTGGCTGGCTGGTACCGCCAGCAGATGAAGGGCCGCGGCGAAGGCGCGATGCTGATCGACAACGCCCGCGACGACGGCGGCCTGCAGTTGTCCATCATCGACGAGAAGAGCAAGCAGAACCTCAACATCGAGGTCAGCGCCGACGGCGACGGCAGCCGCATCACGCTGATGCACTCCTCCGGCGGCCAGTGAGTCGACGGGGTCAGCGGCGCTTCGCCCGGGGGTGGGCGGCGTCGTAGACCTTGGCCAGGTGCTGGAAGTCCAGCTTGGTGTAGACCTGCGTCGTGCTGATGTTGGCGTGGCCCAGCAGCTCCTGCACCGCGCGCAGGTCGCCGCTGGATTGCAGCAGGTGCGAGGCGAAGCTGTGGCGCAGCATGTGCGGGTGGACCGAAGTCGGCAGCCCGGCTTCGAGCGCCAGCGCCTTCAGGCGCGAGCGCACCTGGCTGTCGGTCAGCCGCGTGCCACGCAGGCTGACGAACAGCGCCGGCTCGCCCGCGTGCGCCACGCCGGGCCGCAAGGCCAGCCACGCGGCGAGCGCCTCGCGCGCGGCGCCGCCCACCGGCACGCTGCGCCACTTGGCGCCCTTGCCGCGCACCTGCGCGCTCGCGTCCGCCAGGTCGACCCAGCCGGCCGCAGCGTCGCTGGCCATGCAGTCCAGCCCGACCAGCTCGCCCACCCGCAGGCCGCTGCCATAGAGGAGCTCGACGATCGCATGGTCGCGTGCGCGCAGCGCGGGGTGGCCCCGCGCCGGCACCTGGCTGGCGAGCGCCACCGCCTGGTCGACCGGCAGCGCCTTGGGCAGCGGCTTGGCGGCCTTGGGTGCACGCACGCCTTCGACCGGGTTGACCTTCACGCCGCCCTGCTGCCCCCACCATCGGTAGAAACCGCGCCAGGCCGAGAGCTGCAGCGCCAGGCTGCGGGGCGAGAGGCCGGCGCCGTGCAGCCGCGCCATCAGCATGCGCACGTGGTGCGGCTGCAGCTGAGCCAGCGGCTGAGCGAGCTCACCGGCGCCCTGGGCCAGGCGATTCAACGCATCGGTGTAGAGCGCCAGCGTGCGCGCCGCCACGCGGCGCTCGGCCTGAAGGTGGGTGAGGTAGGCCCGAGCCGGCTCAGGCAGGGCCGGCGCCTGCATGGTCAGTCGGACAGCAGCCGCGCCAGGGCGGCGCTGGCCAGGTCGCCCACCTGCTGCAGGAACTCGGTGCCCATGTCGCTCTGGAAGCGCAGCGCATCGGGCGAGCCCAGCGCCAGCAAGCCGAAGCACTCGCCCGCGGCCGCGCCCAGACGCAACGGCACGAGGGCCAGCGACTGCGCCGGCGTGCCCTCGGCCGCCAGCCACTGTGCGGCCTCGAAGCCGGAATTGAGGCCGCAGTAGGGCGCGGCCAGGCTGGCGGCGAAGGTCTTGAGATCGTCGCTTACCGGCTGGGCCCAGGGCAGGCCGCCGTGCGAGGCGGCCACGCCCCAGACGCGCAGCGAGGCCAGCGGGATCATGAACTCGTGCTTCAGCTCTTCCAGCAGGACCTGCGGCAGCAGCGTGGCGCTGCGCGCCAGCATCACCGCACGCGTCCAGCGGTGCATCTTGTTGACCAGCGCCTCGTTGTCATGGCCGGCCCGGATCATGTCGATGATCCGGCGCTCCAGGCCCTTGATGCGCTCGCGCAGCATTTCCATCTGCCGCTCCTGCAGCGAGACGGCGCGCTGGCCGTGCGGGCTCATCAGCTGGATGCTGGCCAGCAGCTCGGCGTGTCGCTCGAAAAAGCCCGGCGTATTGGCCAGGTAGGCCGCGATGTCGTCCTCGGTGATGCCTTGCACACTCACAACTCGATCTCCCCCTCGAACACGGCCTCGGCGGGGCCGGTCATCAACACCGGCGCGTCGCCGCCTGCCCACTCCACCGTCAGCCGGCCGCCGCGCATCTCCACGTCGACCCGACCGTCCAGCCAGCCGAGCCGGATGCCTGCCACCACGGCCGCGCAAGCGCCGGTGCCGCAGGCCAGCGTCTCGCCGGCGTCGCGCTCGAACACCCGCAGCGCGATCTGGCCGCGGCCCTGCACCTGCATGAAACCGACGTTGACCTTGCGCGGGAAGCGCGGGTGGGCCTCGATCAGCGGCCCCAGCTCGGCCACTGGCGCCTCGGCCACGTTGTCGACCCGCAGCACCGCATGCGGGTTGCCCATGGACAGCACCGCCACCTCGAGCTCGCGGGTGCCGGCGCGCCGCGCCCGGCGGTCGTCCGGCACATCCAGCGGCCAGAGCGCGAAGCCGTGCAGCTCGCGGGCCGCGAGGCCGCTGGCGTCGAAGGGCACGCGAGCCAGGTCGAACACCGGCTGGTTCATGTCGACCGTGACCCGCCCGTCGGGCTGCTGGCGCAGCTCCAGCAGGTTGTTCATGGTCTCGACACGGACCACGTCCTTGTCGGTCAGGCCCTTGGCGCGCACATAGCGCACGAAGCAGCGCGCCCCGTTGCCGCAGTGTTCGACCTCGGCGCCGGAAGCGCCGTTGAAGATGCGATAGCGGAAGTCGACGCCTGGCTGGGTGGACGGCTCGACGACAAGGATCTGGTCGGCACCGACGCCGAAGCGGCGGTCGCCCAGGAACCGCAACTGGGCGGTGGTCAGGCCCAATGGCTGGGCGGTGGCGTCGAGCACGACAAAGTCGTTGCCCGCGCCCTGCATCTTGGTGAAGCGGACACGCATCGGTGGATTATCCGCGCTGGGCGGCGCCCCCTGGCCCGGGCAACGGCCCACAACCGTACATGCCCCGCGCCAGGCAAATCAGCAAGTGGCATGCCTGCCGTACCTGTCAGACCTGACAGTGTTGCCGCAGGCCGCCCGAGCGAACAATCGGCTCATCCTGCTGTCATCACAGGTTGGCCGGCCCGGCGGCGTTGACCGCCGGGCAAGGCCCGCCGGCCGAAGCGGCATCAATACAGCTTCGCCTCGCCCTCCGGCCGTGTCTTGAAGCGCCGGTGCACCCACAGGTACTGCGCCGGCATGCGCTCGATCTCGCCTTCGATGAAGGCGTTGATCCGGCGTGTGGCGGCGACCTCGTCGTCGGCACCGGGGAAATCGGTCCACGCCGGCAGGAAGCGCACCCGATAGCCCTGGCCGCCCGGCAGGAACTCGGCGATGACCGGCTGCACCGTCAGCTTCAGCCCGGCCGCCATGCGCGCCGGCGCCAGCAGCGTGGCGGCCGGCACACCGAAGAAAGGCACGAAGGCGGCCTCCTTGCGGCCGAAGTCCATGTCCGGCAGGTTGAAGAAGACCGCGCCGCGCTTGATGGCCCGCACCAGCGGCAAGGCCTTCTCGTGGCGCGAGAAGATCTCGGCATTGCCGAAGCGCAGGCGGCCGGCACGCATGCGGGCATCGAAAACTGCATTGCTCTGGCGCTGGTAGATCGAGGCCACCGGCCGTGACTGGAACAGCTGCGTGGCCATGCCCGCCACGTCCAGCCCCATGAAATGCGGCACCAGCCACATCACCGGGCCGTCGTGCTTTTCAGCGAAATCGACCTCGCCCTCCACGTGGATGAGGCGCTTGAGGCGCTCGCCCGTCGCATACCAGAGCAGCCCGCGCTCGACCAGGCTGCGGCCCAGCCAGCCGAAATGATCACGTACCACGGCTCGACGCTTTGCTTCGGGCCAGCCGGGGAAGCACAGCTCGAGGTTGCGCAGCGCGATGCGGCGGCGGCGGCGCGCCAGCAGGTGCAGCAGCGCCCCCAGGCCGCGGCCCAGGGCCGCCTGCACGCCCATCGGCAGGCCGTGCAGCAGCCACAGCAGGCCCAGCACCGCCCTCGCGCCGATCCGCCCCAGAAAGTCCATCGTCATCATCTCGTCCGGTGTTTGATCAGCCCTCGTGCGGCTTCAACCGCCGCGGCGACTTGTAGCGGTGATAGCCCCACAGGTATTGTCCGGGCAGTGCGCGGACCAGCCGCTCCATCGCGCGGTTGATGACCGCCGCCGCCTCGACCTGGCCGGCTTCGCTGTCCAGCTCGGCCGGCAGCGGCTCACCCAGGGGCACCACGCTCAGCGCGAAGCCTGCGCCCGCGGGCAGGCGCTCGCAGCTGGCGAGGGCGATCGTGGCGCCGGTCTGCCGCGCCAGCCGGGCGGCCAGGGTCATCGTGTAGGCCGGCTGGCCGAAGAAGGGCGCCCAGACCCCCTGGCCCAGTGGCGGCACCTGGTCCGGCAGCAGGCCGACCATCTCGCCACGCTTGAGCGCCCGCAGCATCTGCCGCACGCCGGCCAGGGACGCCGGGGCGGTGGACATCCCGGGCCGGGCGCGTGCGGTTTCCTCCAACCGGCGCAACCACGGCTTGCGCGCCGGCCGGTAGAGCACGGTGATCGGGGCCTCGAAGCGCTCGGCGGCCGCGCGGGCAGCGACCTCGAAGCTGCCCAGGTGCGGCGTCAGGAAGATCAGACCCCGGCCCGCGGCCAGCGCCTGGGCGATCAGGTCCTCGCCCGCCACCCATTGCACCCGGGCGCCCAGCCGTTCCTGCAGGGGCATGAACCACAGCCAGGGCACCTCGGCCACCATGCGGCCGGCCTCCGCGATCGAGCGCCGCCGGTCGGCCCGCGAAGCACCCGCCAGCGCCGCGTTGTCGGCCAGACGGCGGCGGTAGCTGGGGGAGGCGGCCCACGTCAGCCAGCCCAGCACCGCACCCAGGCGGTGCAGCCAGGCCAGCGGCCAGCGTGACATGCAGCGCAACCACCAGGGAACGGAAGAATGCGAGGTCTCTATAATCGGGCCCGTCGCCGAGTTAAAAGGACAACTTGCGGGGCGATGCGAGGTGGCTGAGCCGCCCTGCCGGGTGACCCCACGGGTCACCTGCCAAATACCGCTAAAGCGTTCGCCGCATGCCAGGTTGCCAAGCGGGTCGACGCCCAGTCATCCAGCAACCGAAAGCAAGTGAACGTGGCGAACGATTATCTCTTCACCTCCGAGTCCGTCTCGGAAGGGCACCCCGACAAGGTCGCCGACCAGATCTCCGATGCGATCCTCGACGCGATCTTCGCGCAGGACCCGCTCTCGCGCGTGGCCGCCGAAACCCTGTGCAACACCGGCCTGGTGGTGCTGGCCGGCGAGATCACGACGCAGGCCAACGTCGACTACATCCAGGTCGCCCGCGACACCATCAAGCGCATCGGCTACGACAACACCGAGTACGGCATCGACCACAAGGGTTGCGCCGTGCTGGTGGCCTACGACAAGCAGAGCAACGACATCGCCCAGGGCGTGGACCGTGCCAGCGATGACTACCTGAACATCGGCGCCGGCGACCAGGGCCTGATGTTCGGCTACGCCTGCGACGAGACGCCCGAGCTGATGCCCGCGCCGATCTACTACGCGCACCGCCTGGTCGAGCGCCAGGCCCAGCTGCGCAAGGACGGCCGCCTGCCCTTCCTCCGGCCGGACGCGAAGAGCCAGGTCACCCTGCGCTACGTCGACGGCAAGCCGCATTCGATCGACACCGTGGTGCTGTCGAGCCAGCACGCGCCGGAGATGAGCCTCGGTGACAAGATGAAACCCGAGTTCTACGAGGCAGTGATCGAAGAGATCATCAAGCCGGTGCTGCCGAAGGAATGGCTGCAGGACACCAAGTACCTCGTCAACCCGACCGGCCGCTTCGTCATCGGTGGCCCTCAGGGTGACTGCGGCCTGACCGGCCGCAAGATCATCGTCGACACCTACGGCGGCGCCTGCCCGCATGGCGGCGGCGCGTTCAGCGGCAAGGACCCGACCAAGGTCGACCGCTCGGCTGCCTACGCCGCCCGCTACGTGGCCAAGAACATCGTCGCCGCCGGCCTGGCCAAGCAATGCCAGATCCAGGTCGCCTACGCGATCGGCGTGGCCCGCCCGATGAACGTGACAGTCTACACCGAAGGCACCGGCGTGATCTCCGACGAGAAGATCGCCGCGCTGGTCAACGAGCACTTCGACCTGCGCCCCAAGGGCATCATCAAGATGCTCGACCTGCTGCGCCCGATCTATTCGAAGACCGCCGCCTACGGCCACTTCGGTCGCGAGGAGCCGGAGTTCACCTGGGAGGCCACCGACAAGGCCGCCGAGCTGCGCGCGGCGGCCGGGCTCTGATCCGGTCCTCCGATCCGTTGTTCGCGGATCCGCACGAAGGGCGCCACCGGCGCCCTTTTTTGATGCTCACACTGCGCGAGGCTTGACCTTGCCGGCCACCCGCACCGCCTGCCGGCGGGCGGTTTCCACATCCTCGTCATGCACCAGCGCCACGCCCATGCGGCGCTTGACGAAGCTTTCGGGCTTGCCGAACAGGCGCAGATCGGCGTTGGGCACCGACAAGGCCTCGGCCACGCCCTCGAAAACGACCGCCTTCGCATCGACGCCACCGTAGATCACCGCGCTGGCACCCGGCGTCTTCAGCCGCGTGTCGACCGGCAGGCCGAGGATGGCGCGGGCGTGCAGCTCGAACTCGCTCTGCCACTGCGTGACCATGGTCACCATGCCCGTGTCGTGCGGGCGCGGGCTGACCTCGCTGAACCAGACCTGGTCGCCCTTGACGAAGAGCTCGACACCGAAGAGCCCCAGGCCGCCCAGGTCGCCGGTCACGGCAACCGCGATCTGCTGCGCGCGCTCCAGCGCCTTCGGCGACATCGGCTGCGGCTGCCAGCTCTCGACATAGTCGCCGCTGACCTGCTTGTGGCCGATCGGCTCGCAGAACCGCGTCTGCACCTGGCCGCCTTCGCCGACGGCACGCACCGTCAGCAGCGTGATCTCGTAGTCGAAGTCGATGAAGCCTTCGACGATCACCCGGCCGTGGCTGACGCGGCCGCCGGCCATCGCGTGGTCCCAGGCGGTCTGCACATCGGCCGGGCCGTCGAGCCTGCTCTGGCCCTTGCCCGAGCTGCTCATCACCGGCTTGACCACACAGGGGTAGCCGATGCCGCCGTCGATGGCCGCCTGCAGCTCGGCCCGTGTATCGCAGAAGCGGTATGGGCTGGTCGGCAGGCCCAGCGTCTCGGCGGCCAGCCGGCGGATGCCCTCGCGGTCCATCGTGAGCCGAGCAGCACGGGCGGTGGGGATCACGCGCACCACCCCTTCCGCCTCCAGCGCTTCGAGTACCGGAGTCGCGATGGCCTCGATCTCCGGCACCACCAGGTCCGGCCGCTCGGCCTCGATCAGCGTGCGCAAGGCCGCCGGGTCGCTCATCGCGATCGTGCGGGCATGGTGCGCCACCTGATGGCCGGGCGCCTGGTCGTAGCGATCGACCGCGATGGTCTCCACGCCCAGCCTTTGCAGCGCGATCAGAACTTCCTTGCCCAGCTCACCGGAGCCAAGCAGCATGACCCGCAGGGCCGCAGGCGAAAGCGGTGTGCCCGGAGACTTCATTGAAAAACACCTCTTTCAAGAGTGGAATTCAGGCATTGTCACCCTGCTTCTGGGGAGGCCTGACATTGGCGCGGCGCAGCATCCGACGCGCCACCTCGAAGCAGGGACAGCGCCCCCCTCTGCTAGGGATATGACCGGCCCGATCACATTTCTACAGTTGGCCGCCATGGGTCTTCGCGCCCAACCCACGCGAAGGTGCCTGCCGCTGTCACTGACGGCAGGTCTCCATGCTCAGTGACACCTCCTCGATGTTTTCTTCACATCTGAAAAAGGAGTCCAGCATGAAGTTTGCGCGCATATGCATTGCCCTGGCGGCCATGGCCCCGATGATGGCCAGCGCCACCTTGAGCCCGGGCCAATGGAGCGTCGGCGGTATCCAGCAGATCTGCCTGACCGCCGGTGGCACCTGGTACGGCACCACCTTCTCGGGCTGGGGCGGGGCATGGACCCCGACGCCGGTGCAGAAGAACTACCACATCTACGGCAACTACTCTGCGGGCGCCGGCAACGACTCGATGGTGATCAAGAAGAAGAACAACACCGGCTCGTGGACCGAGTGGCGCGACGACCTGTCGTTCCAGACCGTGATCGCACCGGTGACGCTGACTTTCGTGAAGGCGTCCTGCGATCCTCCGGCAGCCGCCCTGCCCGGCAAGAGCGACCCGGCGCGCTGAGCGCGCCCAGGCGCGCGGGCCCGCCCGCGCGCACCTTCGACACGACGCCCGGACCGACCGGGCGTTTTCGTTGTCAGCGGCTGGCACCGGCCAAAGGCATCATCACGCGATGTCCCGCGCCCTTCAGCTCGACGACCTGCGCCGCTACGCGATCGCGCGCAGCCTCTTCAAACCCACCACCCTGCCCCGCGCGATCGAGCGCCTGGGCTTCGTGCAGGCCGACCCGATCCGCGCGCCGGCGCGCGCGCAGGACCTGACGCTGCGCCACCGCGTGGCCGGCTACATCGCCGGCGATCTGGAGCGGCGCTACCCGCGCCTGGCCATCGAGGAAGACTTCTTCGTCAACTACGGCTTCCTCCCGCGCCGGCACCTGGCCTTGATGCACCCGCGCACGCCGCGCACCGTGTGGGCGCCCACGCAATGGAAGCAGGCCCGCGAAGTGCTCGCCTTCGTGCAGGAGCGCGGTGCCGTGCACCCGCGCGAGGTCGACGCGCACTTCGCCCATGGCAAGACGCGCAACTGGTTCGGGGGCTCGTCCAATGCCAGCACGCAGTTGCTGGACGGCATGCACTACCGCGGCCTGCTGCGCGTGGCACGGCGGGACGGCGGCGTGCGCGTCTATGCGGCGCGCGATGCGCACGACGCGCCGCTCGATCAGGCCGAAGTGCACACCCGGCTGGACGCCCTGCTCGACCTGGTGATCGCCAAGTACGCGCCGCTGCCAGCTGCCGGGCTGGGCCAGCTCGCCAGCCTGCTGGGTGGCGGCGTGCCGCAGTGGCGCGGCGAGCGCAACGACGCGCTCAGGCGCGCCAAGGCGCGTGCCGCGCATGCCCGGGTCGACGGCGTCGACTGGTACTGGCCGGCCGGCGAGAACCCGGCCTCGCGCGGCCACCGGGTGCCCGAGCGGGTGCACCTGCTGGCGCCCTTCGATCCGGTGGCCTGGGACCGGCGCCGCTTCGAGCTCTTTTGGGGCTGGGCCTACCGCTTCGAGGCCTACACACCGGCGCCGAAGCGCCAGCTGGGCTACTACGCCCTGCCGCTGCTTTGGCGCGACCAGGTGATCGGCTGGGCCAACGCCTCGGTCACGGGTGAACGGCTGAAGGTCTCCTGCGGCTATGTCGCCGGCAAGGCCCCGCGCGACCCGCTGTTCCGCCGCGCGCTGGACGAAGAGCGGCAGCGACTCGCCGAGTTCCTCGGCGTTCAGGCCTGACGCGCACGCAGCAGGGCCGCCGCCACCTCGGCGAAGCCGTCGCCCCGTTCCCCCGCCGTGACGCAGGTCGGCTTGATGCGCAGCGCCGGCCAGAAGCGCGCGATGTTGGCCACCCCCACCGACAGTGGCATGCGCTCGAACATCAGCTGGTCGTTGGTCGAGTCGCCCACGTAGAGCCACTCGGCCGGCACGAAGGCGCGGCCGGCCGCTTCCCGCACAGCCCATTCGGCGGCGGTCCACTTGCTGTGCGAGCCGATCCAGCCGTTGACGTGGATCGAGCTGACCGTGGCCGTCAGGCCGTGGGCTCGCATCACCGCCAGCACGGCGTCGATCTGCGCCGGGCCGAGGGACGCGAACTCGCTGTGGTCGACGGCGATGTCGGTCAGGCGACCGGCGCTGTCCTGCGCCAGCGTGGCGCCCGGCACCTCGCGCAGCACCGCTGCGGCGCAGGCCTGCAGGCGGGCGAAGTTGGTGGCGCGTTCGGCCGGCGGCTGGGCAAAGTCATGTCGCAGCGCACCGTGGTCACCGCGCCGAAGCATCACCCCGCCGTTCTCGGCCACGATGGCCGCCACCGGCCAGGCGAGCGCGAAAGGCTCGCTCCAGCCGGCCGGGCGGCCGGTGATCGCGATGACCGGCACGCCGGCACCCGCCAGCGCGTGCAAGGCCTCGAGCGCCGCCGGCTCGATGGCGCCGTCGCGGGTGAGCGTGTCGTCGATGTCGGTCAGCACGCCGCGCAACGCGGCCAGCCGCGCCACCGGCACCTGGGCCCAGGGCGCCGCGCCGGCGAGGGGGGAGTCCAGCATGCGCGGCAGTGTCCCACGCGTGCTGAAATCGCCGCATGCCTTCGCCCGTGCAATTCGGCCGCGCCCTGCTGCCGCTGTGGCCGCTGGACCCGTCCATCACCTACCTCAACCATGGCACCGTCGGCGCCACGCCGTGCGCGGTGCTGGCCGCGCAGGCCGCGCTGCGCGACGAGATCGAGCGCCAGCCCGCGCGCTTCCTGCTGCGTGAGCTGACACCGATCGGCCGGCCGGACGAGCTGCCCGACCGTGCGCTGCCGGGCGGACCGCATCATCGGCTGCGCGCCGCCGCGGCGGACATCGCGCCCTGGCTCGGTGTCGGCGGCGATGACCTGGTCTTCGTCGACAACGCCACCGCCGGCGCCAACGCCGTGCTCGCTTCGTTCCCGCTGCGGCCGGGCGACGAGGTGCTGGTGACCAATCGCACCTATGGCGCCGTGGCCCGCGCCGCAGCCCACCACGCCGCGCGCGCCGGCGCTTCCGTGGTGACGGCCGCCCTGCCCTTTCCGGTCGCCAGCGAAGACGAACTGGTCGATGCCCTGGACGCCGCGCTGACACCACGCACCCGGCTGGCGGTGCTGGACCACGTGAGCCCCGAGACCGCGCTGGTGATGCCGCTGGCCCGCATGGCGGCGATGTGCCGGGCCCGCGGCGTCGCGGTGCTGGCCGACGGAGCCCATGCGCCGGGCGCGATCGCCGTCGACATCCCGGCGCTCGGCGTCGACTACTACACCGCCAACCTGCACAAGTGGGCCTTTTCGCCGCGCAGCGCCGGCATCCTCTGGGCGACGCCGGCGCAGCGCGCCGGACTGCACCCACCGGTGATCAGCTGGGGCTCGGGCGGTGGCTGGCTTGCCGAGTTCGACTGGGTCGGCACGCGCGACCCGACACCCTTCCTCTGCGCACCCGACGGCTTTCGATTCATCGACGAGGCGCTCGGTGGCCACGACGCCCTGTGGGCGCGCAACCACGGCCTGGCATGGGACACCGCCGAGCGGCTGACGCGCGAATGGGGGCTGGCGTGGGCCACGCCGCGCGCGATGGTCGGGAGCATGGTCACCCTGCCCCTGCCGCCGTCGCTGGGCCGCGGCTTCGACACCGCGATGGCGCTCAAGACCTGGCTGCTGGCCGAGTCACGCATCGAGGCCCAGATCCTGGCGATCGACGAGCAACTTTGCTGGCGCTTTTCGGCCCAGGCCTACAACGACGACGCCGACGTGCAACGCTTCACGCAGGCCTTGGCCGATTTTCCCGGCGCCGGCTAGAATTCGCCTTCGTTCCGAGGAGCGTTGCAAGGCCGACACCACTGGCCCCAGGCTCGGAATCCCACAGGCATTCGCAGGGCCGCCCCAAGAATGCCTGGCTCCCCTCGGGGGGCGGGCGCCGCTTGCGGCGACCTTGGGGCTGCACTCTGCAACGGCGCTCACCCGCACCATCGGTGTCGTGGGTGAGCTTATCCAACCGATCCGGCCCACCCAACCGCCTTGTTGCGGGCGACTTGCCACGCCCCGACCACGGAGAACCCCATGAACGCTGCCGTTCTGAAAGCCACCCCCGACCACGCCATCGCCGACATCAAGCTGGCCGCCTGGGGCCGCAAGGAAATCAAGATCGCCGAGACCGAGATGCCCGGCCTGATGGCGATCCGCGAGGAATTCGCCGCCAGCCAGCCGCTCAAGGGCGCGCGCGTCACCGGCAGCCTGCACATGACGATCCAGACCGCCGTGCTGGTCGAGACGCTGCAGGCCCTGGGTGCCGAAGTGCGCTGGGCCTCGTGCAACATCTACTCGACGCAGGACCACGCCGCCGCCGCGCTGGTGGCCACCGGCACGCCGGTCTTCGCCTACAAGGGCGAGACGCTGAAGGACTACTGGGACTACACCCACCGCATCTTTGATTTCGGCCCGGCCTTCACCGAGGGCGAAGGCCCGAACATGATCCTGGACGACGGCGGCGACGCCACGTTGCTGATGCACCTGGGCCAGCGCGCCGAGAAGGATGCGTCGCTGCTGGCCAACCCGGGCAGCGAGGAGGAGCGTGAGCTCTTCGCGGCGATCAAGGCCAAGCTGGCCGTCGACAAGAACTGGTACACCCGCAAGAGCGCCCAGATCATCGGCGTGACCGAAGAGACGACCACCGGCGTGCACCGGCTGAACGAGATGAGCGCCAAGGGCACGCTGCTGTTCCGCGCCATCAACGTCAACGACTCGGTCACCAAGAGCAAGTTCGACAACCTCTACGGCTGCCGCGAAAGCCTGGTCGATGGCATCAAGCGCGCGACCGACGTGATGGTCGCCGGCAAGGTCGCCGTGGTGGCCGGCTACGGCGACGTGGGCAAGGGCTCCGCCCAGGCGCTGCGTGCGCTGTCGGCCCAGGTGTGGGTGACCGAGATCGACCCGATCAACGCGCTGCAGGCCGCGATGGAGGGCTACCGCGTGGTCACGATGGACGAGGCCTGCTCGCAGGCCGACATCTTCGTCACCGCGACCGGCAACAAGAACGTGGTCACCCACGAGCACATGGTCAAGATGAAGGACCAGGCGATCGTCTGCAACATCGGCCACTTCGACAACGAGATCGACATCGCGTCGCTCGAGAAGTACCAGTGGGAAGAGATCAAGCCGCAGGTCGACCATGTGATCTTCCCGGACGGCAAGCGCATCATCATGCTGGCCAAGGGCCGCCTGGTGAACCTGGGCTGCGGCACCGGCCACCCGAGCTACGTGATGAGCAGCTCGTTCGCCAACCAGACCATTGCCCAGATCGAGCTGTTCACCAAGCCCGGCGACTACGAAGTCGGCAAGGTCTATGTGCTGCCCAAGCACCTGGACGAGAAGGTCGCCCGCCTGCAGTTGAAGAAGCTGAACGCCAAGCTGACCGAGCTGACCGACGAGCAGGCCGCGTACATCGGCGTCTCCAAGGCCGGCCCCTACAAGCCCGACACGTACCGCTACTGATCACGCGATGCGCGCCGACCAGCTGCTGGTTCAACTAGGCCTTGCGCCCAGCCGGTCGGCCGCCCAGCGGCTGATCGAGCGCGGCGCCGTGCGCTGGCTCGGCCCCAACGGCTGGAAGGTGCCGAAGAAGGCTGGCGACGAGCTGCCCGAGGGCTGCGAGATCGAGGTCACCGACGACGCCGAGCTGCGCTGGGCCTCGCGCGGTGGCTTGAAGCTCGAAGGTGTGCTGCGCGACAACGGCCTGCAGCTGAACGGCGCCGTGGCGCTCGACGTCGGCCAGAGCACCGGCGGCTTCACCGACGTGCTGCTGGCGGCCGGCGCGGCGCGCGTGGTGGGCGTCGACGTGGGCCATGGCCAGCTGCACCCGCGGCTGGCCGCCGACCCGCGCGTCACCGCCCTGGAAGGCGTCAACGCCCGCTCGCTGACCCGCGAGCAGCTCGGCGAGGCGATGCCGCCCGGCGGCTTCGACATCATCACCGGCGACCTCTCGTTCATCTCGCTGACGCTGGTGCTGCCGGCGCTCGTGCCCCTGCTCGCGCCCGGCGGCACGCTGCTGATGCTGGTCAAGCCGCAGTTCGAGCTGCAGCCGGTCGACATCGCCAAGAACGGTCTGGTCAAGAGCCCGGCCGCTTACGGCCACGTCGAAGCCAAACTGCGCAAGGCTTGCGGCCGCATCGGCCTGGACGTGGTGGCCTGGCGCGACAGCCCCACCACCGGCGGCGACGGCAACCGCGAGTTCTTCATCGAGGCGCGCCACGCCTCGCCACGAGCCGAATCCCCATGACCGACACCTCCCCCTCCCCCGCGAAGCGCGTGCCGATCAGCTTCGAGTTCTTCCCGCCCAACACCCCGGTCGGCAGCGAGAAGCTGAAGGCCGTGGTGCAAGAGCTGGCCGTGGTCTCGCCCGAGTTCTTCAGCGTCACCTACGGCGCCGGCGGCTCCACCCGCGAGAAGACGCTGTCCACCGTGCGTGACATCGCCGCGCTCGGCCACGAGGCCGCCCCGCACCTGAGCTGCGTGGGCTCGACCCGCGCCAACATCGCCGAGATCCTGGCCACCTACCGCGCGCAGGGCATCCGCCGCCTGGTGGCGCTGCGGGGCGACCTGCCCAGCGGCACCGCCACCGCCGGCGAGTTCCGCTACGCCAGCGAGCTGATCTCGTTCATCCGCGAGACGCAAGGGCCCGACTGGCACATTGAGGTGGCCGCCTACCCCGAGTACCACCCACAGCAGCGTTATGCGAAGCGCGACCTGCAGTTCTTCGCTGACAAGGTGAGGGCAGGCGCCAGCTCGGCGATCACCCAGTTCTTCTTCAACCCCGACGCCTACTTCCACTTCGTCGACGAGGTGCGGGCAATGGGCGTCGAGGTGCCGATCGTGCCGGGCATCATGCCGATCCACAACTACGCGCGCATCGCCCAGTTCGCGGCGCGCGACGGCATCGAGATCCCGCGCTGGGCGGCGCTGAAGATGGAAGGCTTCCTCGACGACGCTGCGTCGATCCGCGCCTTCGGGCTGGACATCGTCACCCGTCTGTGCGAGCGCCTGATCGAAGGCGGCGCGCCCGGCATCCACTTCTACACACTGAACCAGAGCGCGCTGTCGCTGGAGATCTGCCGCCGCCTCGGCCGCTGACCCGCAGGGCACCCGAGCAGATCACTCGGGTACCTGTGGCGATCGCGCATCGCACGGATCGCCCGCTTCATGACCCAGCTCAATGGCCCCCTTCGGCTCAGGGTCTTGCCGGATGACGCTTGAGCCAGGGCAAGGGCGGCGGTGCCCACCTCTTTTGGAATGCCGACATGGCCGCAACGACGCGGCCACGTCATCGCAACCCAGAAGGAGTGAAACATGAAGCGCCAACTCATCGCCCTTGCCGCCGTCGCCGCCACGCTGGCACCGGTCGCCGCGGCCCAGGCCCAGGACAGCGGCGACTGGATCGTCCGCGCCCGCGCCGTGAGCCTCACGTCCGAGAACAAGGACAGCACCGGCCTGGACCTGTCGATCAACGACCGGGTCATCCCTGAAGTCGACATCAGCTACTTCTTCAGCCCGAACTTCGCGCTCGAGCTGATCCTGACCTACCCGCAGGAGCAGGACGTGCGCTCTGGCGGCGCCAAGATCGGCAGCTTCAAGCACCTGCCGCCCACGCTGACCGCGCAGTACCACTTCACCGGCCTCAGCGGCTGGCGGCCCTATGTCGGTCTGGGCGTGAACTACACGCGCATCTCCGACGTGAACTTCAACAGCGATGTCGACGAAGCGCTCGGCCCCACGCTGGAGAAGGACAGCTTCGGCCTGGCTGCACAGGTGGGCGTGGACGTGCCCCTGGGCGGCGGCTGGCTGCTGAACTTCGACCTGAAGAAGGTGCAGATCGGCACCACGGTCTCGTCCTTCGGCACCGAGGTCGGCAAGCTCAAGGTCGACCCCTGGCTCGCCAGCATCGGCGTCGGCATGCGGTTCTGAGGGGGGCCTTCCGCTGCTTGAGCGGGGGAGTTCAGCCCGCCGCCGGCTCGCGCTGCCAGAAGACCCCGTCTTCCGTCAGCAGCGCGTCCAGCGGCACATCGTGCGGCTCGCCTTCGAGCCAGGGCACATAGCCGTGCGCATAGCCCAGGCCGGCCGTCACCGGCTTGGGCGTGATGGCCGCCAGCGTGCGGTCGTAGAAGCCCCCACCGTAGCCGAGCCGGATGCCCTGCGGGCCATAGCCCACGCATGGCACCAGCAGCAGCTCAGGGTGGAAGGCTTCGGTGTCCTTGGGCTTGGGAATGCCGAAGGCGTCCTCCTCCATCGGGCAGCCCGGGTACCAGACGTGGAAGCGCAGTTGCTTGGTCTCGCGGTCGATCACCGGCAGGCCGATGCGGCGGTCTTCGTGGCCCTCGCTCCAGCGGTACAGCGCCGGCAGCGCATCGAACTCGCCCTTGATCGGCCAATAAGCGCCGATCGTCTTCTCGCGGCGCGTGATGAGCCAGACCTGCAGCACTTCCTGCAGGTGAGCGGCACGCTGGTGGCGGTCCAGCAGGGCCATGCGCTCGGCCTGCAGTTGCTTGCGCAGGGTCGCCTTGTCGCGCGAGGGCTCGAGGTTCAGCTTGAACGGCAGCGTCATGGTCCGTGGCGGCGGCGAGACATGGAAAAGTGATTGTGCCGGGGATGTGGACGCGCCGCGACCGACCAGCCCCGGCCAAGCGCTTGATTCATCAAGAGAACTTAAGACTGTGGCATTTCGATGAAACGTTATTGCTGATTCAGCAATGGACTGTTCGTTCAAATCGCCTTGGTGCGGCGCAACACGCTGCCTAGAGTCGGGTTTTCCCGAGGCCCGTTTCGGCCTCCTCCTGCCTGACACGAGACATTCATGCACACCACGCTCCGTTCGCTGTCCCCCATCGCCCTGGCCGCCATCGCCGCCTTCAGCGGCAGCGCCGCCTTCGCCCAATCGTCCGTCACGGTCTACGGCCGGGTCGACCTGTCGCTGGCCCAGCAGGCCGACGCGGCGGACAACAAGGAAGTGCGCAACGGCTCCGGCAGCCGCCTGGGCTTCCGCGGCACCGAAGACCTGGGTGACGGCCTGAAGGCCGTGTTCCAGATCGAGCACCGCTTCAACGCCGACGAAGGCACGCAATCCAACACCACCCGGTTCTGGGAAGGCAAGGCCATCGTCGGTCTGGAAGGCGGTTTCGGCCGCGTCACGCTGGGCCGCGAGGAGAACCCGGCCTACACCTATAGCCAGGCCGTGGCCGACCCGTGGGGCACCGACACGGTCGCCAGCAACGGCTCGATCGTGGCCGGCCGCATCGGCACGACCCGCTACAGCAACACCGTCAACTACCGCTTCAGCGCCAACGGCTTCACCGTCGGTGCGCAGATCGCCGAGGCCGATGGCAACACCCCGACCGGCGGCGTGGCCGAGAACAAGCCCTACAGCCTGGGCGCCGCCTGGGCCAGCGGCCCGATCGTGGTCGGCGTGGGCTTCGAGAACCCGGCCGACGAGGACGACCAGTGGGCCACCGTCAACGGCAGCTACAACTTCGGCATCGTCAAGGTGGGCGCGTTCTTCGGCGCCGGCCGCAACGTCGACGACCAGAAGCACCGCGCCTACCTGGTCTCGCTGACGGCGCCGATCTCCCGGGGCGAGCTGCGGGCCAGCTGGGGCCAGCTGAAGAACACGACCACCGACGTCATCAAGGACCGCCAGCTGAGCGTGGGCTACC
This sequence comes from Pseudomonadota bacterium, assembly GCA_049322835.1. Lineage (GTDB taxonomy): Bacteria > Pseudomonadota > Gammaproteobacteria > Burkholderiales > Burkholderiaceae_C > Ideonella. The sequence goes on from JBMOQN010000004.1 coordinate 104,618, forward strand.
ACTACGCGCTGTCCAAGCGCACCACGGTCTATGCCGACGTGACCCGCGAGAGCCGCGACGACATGTCCGACAACCTCAAGACCACCGGTTACGACTTCGGCATCAAGCACAACTTCTGATCCGCCGAAGGAACGAGCGCCCCCAGGGCCGGGCTCCCGCCCAGCCCGCCCCCCGTGGGGGTCGAGGAACCTCGGGGCGGCCCTTCGGTTCCTCGTGACAGCTTTTTCAGAGATCTCCGGCCTGCCGCCGCGTGGGGACGCGGCACACCGGCGGGCTGACGAGATGTTCGGGCCACTCTTCGCGGGGTGGCCCTTTTTTGTGGCCGGGTGCCACAGCGAAGCGGCGGGGCCCATGCCGCTACAGTCGCCGCATGCCCGTGAGCCCTCAAACCCAGGAAACCGTGCGCTGGTGCTGCGAGCTGCTCGCGCCGCTCGGCAGCGTGCGTGTCAAGCGCATGTTCGGCGGCCACGGGCTGTATGTGGACGAGGTCTTCGTCGCCATCATCGCCAACGACGATCTCTACCTGAAGACCGACGACACCAGCCGCGCCGCCTTCGAGGCCGCCGGCTGCCGGCCTTTCGAGTTCCAGACCGCCGACGGCAACAGCGTCGCGATGAGTTACTGGAGCGCGCCGGCCGAAGCCATGGACTCGCCGGCGCAGATGCTGCCCTGGGCGCGGGAGGCCTTGGCCTCGGCATTGCGCGCCAGGGCCAGCAAGCCACCCGCCAAACCGCGGGCACCCCGCGCCAAGGCGCCGGCCAAGGTGGCGACCAGCCCACCCAGCAAGGGCAGGCCGAAGGCCTGAGGCTCGGGCCGCCAGACCAGCCAGGCCGGCTCGCCCGGCTGCCAGGCTTCAGCGGTCAGCACGTCGCCGCGGGTCAGCCACAGCCGCTGGCCGGTGGCCAGCACATGGTCGTCCAGGTCGCCGTCGCGCGTCAGCCAGGCTCGGCCGGCCTGCACGGTGATCCAGCCCGCTTCGGCCGCGACCCAGCGCCGCGCCTGCGGCAGGGCCAGGCTGCTGGGTTGTTGCAGCTCAGGCAGGGCCAACGATCCGAAAGAATGCGTGCTCATCATCAATCTCCTGTCGGGGTGGAAGCGTTTCCCGATGCGGTGCATCATGCGCGTCCGCTCGGGTTAGCACCAATGCTTTCGAAGGCGACGATTGATGAGACTTGGTTATGAATAAGCCCAGTGCCCGCCCCCTCTCGCTGGACTGCCTGCGCAGCTTCGAGGCAGTCGCCCGGCGCCTGAGCTTCAGCGCCGCGGCCGAAGACCTGCACGTCACCCAGCCGGCCATCAGCCGCCAGATCAAGGGCCTGGAAGAGGAGCTCGGCACCGCCTTGTTCCACCGCGGCACCCGCAAGGTCGAGCTCACCCAGGCCGGACACAGCCTCCTGCGCTCGGTGGAGCCGCTGCTGGCCCGGCTGGACACCACGGTGCGCCAGATCCGGCTGGCCAAGGGCCGGGCTCAGGTGAGCGTGTCGACCTTCCCGTCGTTCGCCACGCTGTGGCTGATGCCGCGCCTGGCCGACTTCGAGCGCCGCCACCCCGGCATCGACATCCGGCTGTCGGCCACGGACCGCTTGGTCGAGCTGGACGACCCCGAGCTCGACCTGGTGCTGCGCCACTGCCCGGCCGACCGCGCCCCGCCCGGCGCCGAGCGCATGTTCGGCGAGGTGCTCACCCCTGTGATCAGCGCCCGCATGGCCGACGCCATCGCCCGCGGCGAGGCGCCACCGCTCGACCGCCCGGCCGACCTGGCGCACCACACGCTGGTCGAGGTGGAAGACACCACGCCCAGCGCGCTCGCGCTCGGCTGGCCGAGCTGGCTGGCAGCACGCGGCCAGCCCCAGCTCACGCCGCGACGCTGGATCAGCCTGAACTTCAACCACCAGCAGATCCAGGCGGTGCTGGCCGGCCAGGGCGTCGCGCTGGCCTGGCTGCCGATGGTGCTCGATGCACTGCTGCGCGGCGAACTGGTCGAGCCTTTCGGCCCCAGCCTGCGCTGGTGGCCGGGCTACGCCTACTGGCTGGTGCCGCTGGCGCCCAACGCGCGGCTGGACAACCGAGCCCCGCGCCCGGAGCTGGCGGCTCTGCTCGATTTCGTGCGCCAGCACGCCGCCGCCACGCGTGCCGCGCTGGGCGAGGTGAACCCCGACAACACCGGGCCCGACGAGGGTGACTGAACGCGCCACCCCGCGGTCGATCAGCGCCACGCATGGGGGTGATGCAAACAAGTCATGGCCTGCGCATCGCGATGCCAGCCGCAGGCTGGCCTAGCATCCACGTTGCCCATCACACCCTGCCCCCACCGCCATGCAGCTCTACATCGGCAACAAGAACTATTCCTCCTGGTCCATGCGGCCCTGGGTCGCCCTGCGCCAGTTCGGCATCCCCTTCGACGAAGTGCTGGTGCGCTTCGACAGCTTCGACGAGGGTTCGAACTTCAAGCAGACCATGGCCCGCGTCACGCCCACCGGCACGGTGCCGGTGCTGGTCGACGAGGGCTTCCCGGTCTGGGACACCCTCGCCATCGCCGAATACCTGGCCGACAAGTACCCGCAGCACGCACTGTGGCCGCGCGACCCGCAGGCCCGCGCCCGTGCGCGCAGCCTGTGCGCCGAGATGCACGCGGGCTTCCGCGCGCTGCGCAATGCCTGCGCGATGAACATCGAGGCCTCGCTGCCCGAGGTCGGCGCCAAGGTGCTGGCCGAGCAGCCGACGGTGCAGGCCGATCTGGCCCGGCTCGCCGCCGCCTGGCAGGACGCACTGGCCCAGTCCGACGGCCCCTTCCTCTTCGGCGACTTCACGCTGGCCGACGCCTTCTTCGCGCCCGTCGTCGCCCGCATCCGCACCTACGGCCTGCCGTTGCCGGCGGCCGCCGCCGCCTGGGCCGAGCGGCTCTGGGCCACCGAGGGCGTGCAGGCCTGGGTGGCCGACGCGCTGAAGGAGCAGGACTTCCTGCCCTTCGAGGAGCCCTATCGGACTTCGCGCTGAAGGGGGCGTGCGGCTGTCCGCGGCAAGCCCCATGCCGCCCTCCGCAGCAGGGGAAAGCGCCCACCGTCGCGGGCCTGTGACGAGGGCCTGCGCTACATTCGCCGCATGCCTTTCCCGACTTCTGCGCGACGCGCCGGACCGCGCCGGCGCCGATCGCTTCATTGGGGCACGGTCGCGCTGTGCGGCGCGCTCCTGGCGCCCCTGCCTTCGGCCGCGCAGGCCGACCGCGACGACCCCATCCGCGCCGCACGCGACGCCTACGCCCGCAAGGACAAACCTCGCCTGGCCGCCCTGCGGGCGCAGGTGGTCGAGGGCCGCCACCCGCTCGCACCCTGGGTCGACTACTGGGACCTGACGCAGCGCCTGCCCGAGGCCCGCGTCGAGGAGGTCGAGGCCTTCTACGCCCGCTGGCCCGGCAGCTATGTCGAGGACCGCCTGCGCAACGACTGGCTGCTGGAGCTGGGCCGGCGCCGTGACTGGGAGAACTTCACGCGCGACCTGCCGCGCTTTCGCATGGCCGACGACCGCGAGGTCGCCTGCTACGGCCTGGTGGCCGAACACCTCGGCGGCAAGGACGTGCGCGAGGCCGGCCGCAGGGCGTGGATGGCGCAGACCCTGCCCGACGAAGGCTGCCAGCTGCTCGGGCTGACGCTCGTCGAAGCCAAGCTGCTGACGCAGGACGAGGTGCTGCTCCGCCTGCGCCACGCCGTCGAGCACAACCGCCAGAAGCTGGCCCGCCAGACCGCAGCGCTGCTTGGCGAAGCTGCGGTGAAAGCGGTGGGCGCACTGCTCGACAACCCCGCGAAGTACCTGGCCGCCAAGGCCAGCAACATCGGTCACCTGCGCATCGAGCTGGCCTCGTTGGCACTGGCCCGCATGGCCGCCAACGACACCGAGACCACCGCCCGGCTGATGGAAGACCGCTGGGCGGCCGCACTGGGCGCCGAGCACGGCGCCTGGGCCTGGGCCCAGGTGGCCAAGCAGGCCGCACTCGGCCTCAAACCCGAAGCCGCCGGCTACGCACGCACCGCCTGGAACACGCTGCCCAAGGCACGGCGCGACGCCCCCGACTGGAGCGACGAGACGCTGGGTTGGCTGGCGCGCGCCGCGCTGCGCCAGGGCGAAGGCGCCGACCGCTGGCGCGACGCCCGGCGTGCCATCGAGGCCATGGGGCCGACCGAGCGCAACGACCCGGCCTGGCGCTACTGGCGGGCCCGGGCGCTGCTGGCCCTGGCCAGACCCGGCGAGGCCGGAGACGCCGACCGCGCCGAGGCACGCCAGATCCTCGCCGGCCTCGCCGGCCCGCTGCACTTCTACGCACTGCTCGCCGCCGAGGAGCTGGGTGCCCCCCCGCCGCTGCCGGCGCGCACCCAACCGGTCACCGACGCCGAGCGCGCCGCGGCACGCGGCCACCCCGGCCTGCAGCGCGCCCTCGGCATGATCGGCGCCGGCCTGCGCAGCGAGGGCGTGCGCGAGTGGAACTTCTCGCTGATCGGCATGAGCGACCGCGAGCTGTTGGCCAGTGCGCAGTTGGCCTGCGAGCGCGAGGTGTGGGACCGCTGCATCAACACCAGCGAGCGCACCAAGGCCGAGATCGACATCGACCAGCGCTTCCCGCTGCCGCTGCGCGACGACGTGCTGGCCCAGGCCGGCGACATCGGCCTCGACCCCGCCTACGTCTACGGCCTGATCCGGCAGGAATCGCGCTTCATCGTGGACGCCAGGTCCCATGTGGGCGCCTCGGGCCTGATGCAGGTGATGCCCGCCACGGCAAAGTGGACGGCCAAGAAGATCGGCCTGGACTACAAGCCGGCCATGATCACCGAGCGCGACACCAACCTGCGGCTGGGCACCGCCTACCTCAAGCTGGTGCTCGACGACCTGGGCGGCTCGCAGGCGATGGCCGCGGCGGCCTACAACGCCGGCCCGGGCCGGCCGCGGCGCTGGCGCCAGGGCCCGGCGCTGGAGCCGGCGATCTGGGCCGAGAACATCCCGTTCACCGAAACCCGCGACTACGTGAAGAAGGTGCTGGCGAACGCCACCGTCTACGCCAGCCTGATCAGCGGCAAGCCGGCGTCGCTGAAGGCCCGGCTGGGCCCGCCCATCGGCCCGCGCCCGCCCAGCGCTGCCCCGACGGACCCGGAATTGCCCTGAGCCTGGACCCGACTCGAAAGGACCCCCCATGGCGCACTGGCTCATCCTCGGCGGCAGCGGCTTCGTCGGCCGTGCCCTTGCCGAGCGGCTGAACCGCCCGGAACACGATGGCAACCCGCGCCTGCTGATCCCCACGCGGCGCGCGTTGCACGCAGTGGCTCTGGGCCACCTGCCGCGGGTCGACGTGACCCAGGCCGACGTGCATGCCGACGCCGAGCTGCGGGCCCTGGTGGCCGGTGCGGAGGTGGCCGTCAACCTGGTCGGCACCCTGCACGGTGACGAGGGGGAGTTCGAGCGTGTGCACGTCGAGTTGCCCCGCCGGCTCGCGGCGGCCTGCCGTGCCGAAGGCACCCGCATCCTGCACGTGAGCGCGCTGGGGGCCGCGCCAGACGCCCCTTCCATGTACCTGCGCAGCAAGGCACGGGGCGAGGCTGCCCTGCGCGACAGCGGCGTGGCCTGCACCCTTTTGCGGCCGTCGGTCATCTTCGGCGTCGGCGATCACCTGCTGAACCTGTTCGCGCGCCTGCAGCGCTGGGCACCGGTGGTGCCGCTGGCCGCGGCGGACGCGCGCTTCCAGCCGGTCTGGGTCGGCGACGTCGCCGAAGCCATGGCCCGCTGCATCGAGCGGCCCGAGGCCATCGGGCAGGCCTACGAATGCGTGGGGCCCGAAGAAATGTCGCTGGCCGAGCTGGTGCAGGCGGCCGGCCGGTACGCCGGCCGCGAACGGCCGGTGCTGCCGCTGCCGCGGGCGCTGGGCGAGTTGCAGGCGGCGCTGATGGGCCTGTGGCCCGGCACGCCGCTGCTCACGCGCGACAACCTGGCCTCGATGCGGGTGCCGAGCGTGGCCACCCTCGGCTCACCAGGGCTGGACGCGTTGGGCATCCGGCCCACCCCGCTGTCGGCGGTGGCGCCGTCGGTGCTGGGCCACGAGCAGGGCACCGAGCGCCTCGACGTGGCACGCGCCCGCCAACGCTGATGGCCGACGAGGCGCTGCCCGCCCACCACCGCCTGCGCCGCTATGTCGTTGGCGGCGCGGTGCGCGACGCCCTGCTCGGCCGCCCGGTCAATGACCACGACTGGGTGGTGGTCGGCAGCACACCCGAGGAAATGGTGGCCGCCGGCTTTGTCCCCGTCGGCAAGGACTTCCCGGTCTTCCTGCACCCCGAGACGCACGAGGAGCATGCGCTGGCGCGCACCGAGCGCAAGAGCGGTCGCGGCTACCGGGGCTTCACCGTGCAGGCCTCGCCCGACGTGACGCTGGCGCAGGACCTGGCACGACGCGACCTGACCATCAACGCCATCGCCCAGGGCGAGGACGGCGTGCTGGTCGACCCCCACGGCGGTCAGCGCGACCTGCGGGCTGGCGTGCTGCGCCACGTCAGCGACGCCTTCGCCGACGACCCGGTGCGCATCCTGCGGCTGGCGCGATTCGCCGCCCGCTTCGCCTCGTTCACCGTGGCGCCGGAAACGATGGTGCTGGTGCGTCAGATGGTCGAGGCCGGCGAGGTCGACCACCTGGTCCCCGAGCGGGTCTGGCAGGAGCTGTCGACGGGCCTGATGGAACCCCGCCCCAGCCGCATGCTGCAGGTGCTGCGCGAAGGCGGTGCACTGGCGCGCCTGCTGCCCGAGGTCGACCGCCTCTACGGCGTGCCGCAGCCGCCGGCCCACCACCCGGAAGTCGACACCGGCGTGCACCTGGAGATGGTGCTGGACCAGGCCGCGGCGATGGGCGCCTCGCTCAACGTGCGCTTCGCCTGCCTGTGCCACGACCTGGGCAAGGGCAGCACACCCGAGGCGGAGTGGCCGCGCCACATCGGCCACGAGGGTCGCAGCGAGCGCCTGACCCGCGCGGTGGCGCAGCGCCTGAAAGCCCCGACCGAAACGGCAGCGCTGGCCCAGCTGGTGGCGCGCGAGCACACCCACATCCACCAGGCCACCGGCCTCGGCCCGCTGGCCCTGATGCGCCTGCTGGAGCGCTGCGACGCCTTCCGCCGCCCGCAACGTTTTGCCGAAGCGTTGCTGGCCTGCGAGATCGACGCCCGCGGCCGGCTCGGCCTGCAGGACCGCGACTACCCCAGCCGACCCCTGCTGGCCAAGGTGCTCGCCGCGGCCGCCGCCATGCCCACCGAGCCGGTGGCGGCGCTGGCGATCGAGCGGGGCGCGCAGGGCGAGGCCATCGCCGCGGCGATCCGCCGCGCGCGCACCGAGGCGGTCGCCCGGGCGCTGGGCTGAGGCCGCTACTCGCTCGTCGGCGAGATCCGGAACTCCAGCACCGACGGGTCGCCTTCCAGCGTCTGCGCCAGACGCGAGGCGCTGCCGCGGTCCAGCGTGCGAAGCACCATGCCGAAGCGGCGCACGCGGCCCTCCCCGTCGAGCCGGTGGCTGAGGTTGGCGATGCCGAAACCGTGCCGTTCGAGCAACGCGCGAACCCCGACTTCGTCGAGGCCGGCATTGCGCTCCAAGCGCACGTCGAAGTGGTAGTAGGCCTGGGTCGGCATGCGGGTCTCGATCCAGCGGAAGACCGACAGCACGCCGAGTGTCGCCACCACCGACAACGCGAGCGGAAAGTAGAAGCCCACGCCGGCCAGCACGCCGATCGCGGCGGTGATCCAGATCGACGCGGCGGTGGTGAGGCCACGCACCGACAGGCCTTCCTTCACGATCACGCCCGCGCCGAGAAAGCCGATGCCGGTCATGATCCCCTGCGCCATGCGGGTCGGGTCCAGCCGCAGCTGGTCGGCCGTGGTGCGCACCCAGTGGGCTTCGTACACGGTGACGAACATCAGCAGGCACGAGGCGCAGCAGACCAGCGCGTGAGTGCGAAAGCCCGCGGGGCGGCCCTGGTACGAGCGCTCGTAGCCGATCAGGGCCCCCGCCACCAGCGCGGCCAGCAGGCGCAACACCATCTCGAGGTCGTCGGTCCCGAAGAAGCTCAGCATGGCCCGAGTGTGGCTGATTCGTCAGCCTGCAACGCCGTCACAGCCGGTGCAGGCGGTCACCGGCGGTAAACCCGAGCGGCTCCAGCCCGAGCCCCGGCGTGACGAACGCGATCACCTTGAACAGCTCACCCATTTCATGCTCGGTGATCAGCTTCTGGGCCATCGCGCGCTCGCGCAGGCCGGCGCCTTCGAGCAGGCCGGCGATGCCGCAGTTGACCAGGAACCGCGCCTGGCTGGTGTAGCCCGCCACCTCCAGCCCCGCCTCCTGGCCGGCCAACGCGATGCCGGTGAAGTTGACGTGCGCGGTGATGTCCTTCTCGCCCACATCGGACAAGGGGTCCATGTCGGCCTGGTGGGCGCGGTGGCACATCAGCGTGCCGCCGTGGCGCTGGGGGTGGTAGTACTCCGCCTCGGGGAAGCCGTAGTCGATGAAGAAGGCGGCGCCGCGCCGCAGGTGCGACGCCAGCGTGCGGATGAAGGCCTCGGCCTGGGGATGCACTTCGGTCACCGTGCCAGGCAGGTAGCGGCCCTCGTGCGGTGGATGCAGATCGGTCGCCCGGTCGCCAAAGGCAAAGGACTGGCCCTCGGCCACCACCCCGCGCTCCTGCCAGCGCTCGCCGTCGAAGTGCAGCAGCTGCACCGGCATCGCGTCCAGCACTTCGTTGCCCAGCACCACGCCGTGGATCGCCTCGGGCCAGGCCTCAGACCACTGCACGCGGCTGCCGAAACCGGCCAGCCGCCCCGCCTGACGCTCGCGCAGGCTGGCCGAGAGCTCGACGATGGTGTAGCGCGTGGCCACGCGGCCCTGGGCGGCAAGCGCGGTCAGCACCGCCTCGGCCAGGGCGCCCGTGCCAGCACCGAACTCGACCACATGGTCGGCACCGGCCGCATCCAGCGCCTGCCCCACCTGCGCGGCCAGCGTGTGGCCGAACAGCGGCGACAGCTCGGGCGCGGTGACGAAGTCGCTGCCGTCCTGGGGCATCGTGCCCAGCTTGCGCCCGCGGCTGGCGTAGTAGCCCAGGCCGGGGTCGTACAGCGCCATGGCCATGAAGCGGTCGAAGGGCAGCCACCCGCCGGCCGACGCGATGGCGGCGCGGATGCGGGCCGACAGGGCGGCCGATACACTGCCGGTTTCGTGTGCGTCCTGCATCGACCGATTGTAGGAAGCACTGGAACGGCAGCCCGCCCCATGGACGATTCCTCCTCCCCCTCCAGCGGCACCGGCGGCCTGCAGGAGGTCATCATCACCCTGCCGCGGCCCCTGGTGGCCACGCTGGCATTGCTGCTGCTCGCCGGCGCGGTGGCCAGCGGCTGGCTGGCGGTGCAGGCCGAAGCCGAAAGCCTGCGGGACGTGGCCAAGTCGGTGCTGCTGGTGCTGCTGCCGATGATGGTGGTGGTCGCCGCGGCGATCGGCGTTCGACGCACCTCCACCACCCAGGTCGACGAGCTCGTCACCGCCTTCATCGAGAAGACGGTGCTGGCGCGCTTCGAGCTGGCGTGTACCCAGCGCACCTTCCACGAGTTCCCGTTCACCGCGGTTCGCCTGGCCCAGCCCACCGGCGGTCGCTCCTATGCCGGCTTCGATTTCGACTGGGCGGACGAGGCCCGCCGCGGCGAGCCGGCCCGCGTGTGGGTGAAGATGAACGTGCTGAACTTCGAGGTCATCGTCGACCAGGCGTTGCGCTGGCCCACGCCGGTCGACGCACAGGCCGACCTGCCCAGCGCCTTCTTCGACGGCGACAACCTGGACACCGTGCTCAAGCACCCGGTGGCACGCCACCTGGCGATGACCATCCAGGGCTCGATCGAGGAGGACTACAAGATCCGCCTGCTGCTGGAGCCGGGTGACGATGGCGCGGTGCTGATGCACCTGTCGTTCCGCCAGAAGCTGCGCGCCCACTTCCTGGCTTCGCCCTTCCTGAAGCGCTACTACGCGGAGGACGCGGCCATCCTGGTGGGCATCCTCTTTCGCGAGCTGCACAAGAGCCCGCTCCTCGCCCCGCTGGCGGGCGAACAGAGGGTCACGGTGTGAGCAGCTCGATCGACGTGATCATCGTCGGCGCGGGCCCCGCGGGCTGCAGCGCCGCGTCATGGGCCGCGCAGATGGGCCTGCAGGTGGCGGTCGTGGAGCGCGCCACCGAGCCCTGCGCCAGCCTGGCGGCCCTTGGCTTCGAGCAGGACTGGGTGCTGGGCCAGCCCGCCGCGCCGCTCAGCAGCGTGGGGCAACAACTGGCCGCCCACGCCCGCCGCCTGCCGCGCATCACCTGGCACCTGGGCGCCGACATCACCGTCGCGCAGCGCGACGGGGGCGCCTGGCACCTCTTGCTGGCCGACGGAACAGCCCTGGCTGCGCGCGCGCTGGTGCTGGCCACGGGCACCCGCCCGGTGCGGCCGGCGGCCTTCTTCGCCGCGGGCGCGCCCACCCTCGACGCGCTGAGCCTCACTGCGCAGCGCGCCAGCCTGCCCGCCGGGGCGGTGCTGCTGCTCGGCGGTGGCGACAACGCGCTGGAGAACGCGGCCTTCCTCGCCCAGCGCGGCCACCCGGTGACGCTGTGGACGCGTGGCGACTGGCGCGGCCAGCCGCACCTCGTCGAGGCGCTGGCGGCGCAGCCCGGCATCGTGCAGCGCCGCCACCTGGCGCCCCCGACCACCCTGAGCCCGCTGCCGGGCGGCGGTGTCGAGGTGGAGTCCGCCGCCTTTGGCCGCGAGCGTTTCGCCCATGTGGCGGTGCTGTACGGCTACGAGCCCGCGCCCGAGCCCTGGGCCTGGCTGAACGCCGCGCTGGCGGCTGGCGGCGAGCACCACCCGCCGCTCAAGCCGGGCCAGGCCAGCGAAGCGCTGGGGCTGTTCGTCGCCGGCGACGCGAGCGGCCGCTGGCACCCCTGCGTGCAGACCGCCCTGGCCGACGGTGTGGTGGCCGCCCAGCAGGTGGCCGCGTGGCTGCAGCCGGCCGGCGAGCGCGCCCCGCTGGCCCGCCGCGCCCCGCCGTCCCGGCTGAACAGCCAGGTCCTGCAGCTCACCGGCCTTCGCTTCGGCGCCAACCTGGGCGTGCTGGCCCATGAGCGCGACGGGCCGCAGCCGATCCAGGTCGACGCCGAGATCAACCTGGGCGAGCAGCCCGCCCTGGCGCGCGACGCCGACCTGGGCCATGTGCTGGACTACCGCAAGGTGCGCCAGATCATCATCGACGAATGCACCGCCGAGCACACCGATCTGCTCGAATCGCTGCTGGCCAAGCTGTGCGTGCGCCTGACGGGCCTGCCTGGCGTGCTGGGCGTGCGCATCCGCGTGGCCAAGCTGGAAATTTTCGAAGACTGCGAAGTCGCCATCCGCTGCGAAGCGGGCTCGTGGTGACCTCTGGAAGACCATGGAAACGATCACCTCACCCGACAGCGTCGCCACCGAGAAGAAGGCCGCGTTCGAAGCCAACAAGCTCAGCAAGCGCCTGCACCGCCAGGTCGGCCAGGCCATTGCCGACTTCAACATGATCGAAGAGGGCGACAAGGTCATGGTCTGCCTGTCGGGCGGCAAGGACAGCTACGCCCTGCTCGACATCCTGCTGAACCTGCAGCAGCGCGCGCCGATCCGCTTCGAGCTGGTCGCCGTCAACCTCGACCAGAAGCAGCCCGGCTTTCCGGAAGACGTGCTGCCCGACTACCTGCGCTCGCGCGGCGTGCCCTTCCACATCGAGGAGCAGGACACCTACTCCATCGTCAAGAACATCATCCCCGAGGGCAAGACGATGTGCAGCCTGTGCTCGCGGCTGCGCCGGGGCATCCTCTACCGCGTCGCGAAGGAGCTGGGCGCGACCAAGATCGCGCTCGGCCACCACCGCGACGACATGGTGGTCACGCTGCTGATGAACATGTTCTTCGGCTCGCGCATCAAGGGCATGCCGCCCAAGCTGGTGAGCGACAACGGCGAGCATGTGGTGATCCGCCCGCTGGCCTATGTGGCCGAGACCGACCTGGAGAAATGGGCCGTGCACCGGCAGTTTCCGATCATCCCGTGCAGCCTGTGCGGCAGCCAGGAGAACCTGCAGCGCGTCCAGACCAAGGCGATGATCCGCGAGTGGGAGCGCAAATTCCCCGGCCGCATCGACAACATGTTCACCGCGATGGGCAACATCACGCTCTCGCACATGATGGACCGCTCGCTCTACCCCTTCACCACCATCGCCGCCACCGGCCGGCCCGACCCGGCCGGCGACAAGGCCTTCGACGAGGACGACGACGGCTGCGCCACACCGGCCGCGGAACCGCAGGTCGTTCAATGGGGTCTCAGCAAGGCATGAGGATTGCCCCGGTGCCGCAAGGAGTCTCAGCCATGAACCTCGCCCGATACACCCTGGCCGGCTTGGCCGCCGCCGTCGCGCTCGCCGGTTGCGCCGCGCTGAATACCGTGACCAGCGAGGTCAGCACCTACGGCGAATGGCCTGCCGGCCGCGCGCCGGGCAGCTACGTGCTGGAGCGCCTGCCCTCGCAGCAGGCGGCCGCGGCCAGCAAAGACCAGGAGCCGCTGGAGCAGGAGGCCCGCAAGGCGCTGGAAGCTGCCGGCTTCCGCCCCGCGGCCGACAAGGCCTCGGCCGACGTGGTGGTGCAGATCGGCGCACGCGTGACACGCTTCGACCGGTCACCATGGGACGACCCGCTGTGGTGGGGCTTCTACGGCCCGCGCTGGGCCGGCCCGGCCTGGGTGGGGCCCGGGCCGAGCCCGTTCTGGGCCTGGCGCACGCGGCCCTTCCCGCCCGACCGCTCCGAATACCTGCGCGAGGTGGGCGTGCTGATCCGCGACAACCGCGCCAGTGGGCAACCGCTGTACGAGGCACGCGCCCGCACCGACGGCGTCACCAACGGTGGCACTCCGCTGCTCGGCGCCATGTTCGTGGCCGCGCTGAAGGAGTTCCCCAAGGTGCAGAACGAGCCGCATGACGTGTCCGTCGTCCTGGCGAATTGACCGCCTGACCGCCGGCCGATAATCCCCCCAAGCCGGCGCCCATGGCGCCGGTTCTCATTCGGGACCAGAACAAGGGAATCGCCATGGCGCTCAACGTCGTCATCATGGCCGCGGGCAAGGGCACCCGCATGCACTCCAACACGCCAAAAGTGCTGCACAAGCTCGCCGGCCAGCCGCTGCTGCAGCATGTGCTGGACCGCGTCGCGCCGCTCACGCCGCAGCAACAGGTGGTGATCACCGGCCACGGCGCCGAGCAGGTCGAGGCGCTGATCGGCGAACAGGCCGCGCATGTCCGCCAGGTGCCTCAGTCAGGCACCGGCCACGCCGTACAGATGGCCGTGCCGGCGCTGGATGACACGGCCGGGACCACACTCATCCTCAATGGCGACGTGCCGCTGATCGGTACCGACACCGCCATCGCCCTGGCGGCCGCCTGTGGCGGCGAGAAGCTGGCGCTGCTGACGGTGACGCTGGCCGACGCCACCGGCTACGGCCGCATCGTGCGCCAGGGTGACGCGGTGCAGGCCATCGTCGAGCACAAGGACGCGACGCCCGAGCAGCGCACGATCCGCGAGGTCTACACCGGCATGATGGCCGCGCCCACCGCGCTGCTGAAGCGCTGGGTGATGGCGCTGAAGAACGAGAACGCGCAAGGCGAGTACTACCTCACCGACATCGTCGCGATGGCGGTGGCCGAGGGCGTGCCGGTGGTGGCCACCGCCGCGGCCGACGAGACCGAAGTGCTGGGCGTCAACAGCCCGGCCCAGCTGGCCGAGCTGGAGCGCCGGCTGCAGCGCCGCCAGGCCGATCACCTGATGAATGCCGGCCTGCGGCTGATGGACCCGGCCCGCTTCGACCTGCGCGGCACGCTCACCCACGGCCGCGACTGCGAGGTCGACGTCAACTGCGTGTTCGAAGGCTCGGTGGAACTCGGCGACGAGGTGCGCATCGGCGCCAACTGCGTCATCCGCAACGCCCGCATCGGGGCCGGCGCGGTGATCCACCCCTTCACGCACATCGACGGCGACAAGGAGGGTGTTCAGGTCGGCGCCGGCGCGCTGATCGGCCCCTTCGCCCGCCTGCGGCCCGGCGCGGTGCTGGGCGACGAGGTGCACATCGGCAACTTCGTCGAGGTCAAGAACTCCACCCTCGCCAAAGGCGCCAAGGCCAACCACCTGGCCTACCTGGGCGACGCCACCGTCGGCGAGCGGGTCAATTACGGCGCCGGCTCGATCACCGCCAACTACGACGGCGCGAACAAGCACCGCACGGTGATCGGTCACGACGTGCATGTGGGCAGCAACTGCGTGCTGATCGCGCCGGTCACGCTGGGCGACGGCGCCACCATCGGCGGCGGCTCGACCATCTCGAAGGACGCACCGGCCGGCCAGCTCACCGTGGCCCGCGCCAAGCAGACCAGCCTCGCCGGCTGGCAGCGGCCGAAGAAGGCGAAGTGACGGCTATCGCCCGCCGGGCCGCGGGCTGAACGCCGACATCAGCAGCTTGGCCAGCACCTCGGGTTGGTCCGCCAGCTCGATCGGCAGGTACACCGCATCGGCCTTGGCCTCCTTCAGGCGCCGCGCCTGGGCACCGAGGTCGAACACGGCCACCGGCCGGCCCGAGGCCACCGCGCTGGTCAGCACGTAGCAGAAGGTCTCGGGCCAGACCGAGGGCAGCAGGATCAGGTCCGGTGCCAGCGCCTCGATGCGCCCGGCCAGCTCGGCCTCTTCATAGCGGCCCAGCACCCGGACACCTGCAGCACGCAGCCCGGCGTCGTCCACCGAGTGGCCCAGCAAGGTGAAGCGCAGCCCGGCCTGGGCCGCCAGGCGGCTGGTCGCCAGGCCCTTCAGCACGTCGAAGCCCTTGATGATGCTCAAGGCACCGATCACCAGCACCTCGCGCAGGGCCGTCGCCCGCGGCGGTGGGAGCGCCGGCAGCTGCAGTGTCTCGTGCGGCTGCACCTGCACCCGCACGGCGGGGAAGTAGTGGGTCAGGCGGCTCGCCACGTCCAGGTCGGGCACGATCACCCGCTGGGCTTGCGCCAGCAACTGGCCATGCACCGCCCGCCACGGGCCGATGCGGGCATCGATGCGGCCGATCTCCTCGCGCTGCAGGCAGCGGTTGCAGGTGTCGCGGTCGGGCTCGCCGCAGTAGCGCCCGCTGGCGTCGACCAGGTTGATGCGCGGGCAGACGAAGTGGTAGTCGTGCAACGTCACCGACAAGGGGACGCCGAGCGCCTGACAAAGGCCGGGCAGCAGCTCGCGCAGGCCGGGCGAGTGATCGACCAGGTGGTGCAGCTGCACCTCGCGCAGGCCCAGCAGGCCCAGCAGCTCCTTCAGCACCACACCCGGCGCGCGCTCGTTGGCCGGGTCGTGCAGCGGGATCGCCTGCAGCGAGGGCAGGTCCAGCGCGGCCGCGCCATCGTGCCCGAGCGCCGCCAACGCCACGCAGCCGCGGCGGCGCGAGGGCCGCAGCGCCACGACGCCCCAGCCCTGGCGCGCCCGCAGCAGCTGGGCCACCTCGGCCTCGTGGCGGGCGGTGCCACCGCCACGGGCGTGGTTGATCATCAGCACCAGGCCGCCGTCGGGCTGGACTTCGGCGGCACGCTTCAGCCGCGCCACGTCGAGCCGGGCGCGTTCGGCATGCAGCGGGTCGCGCGCGATCCACTCGTCGATGCGCAGCTGGTAGTCGGGGTGGCGCTGCAGCAGCGTGGCCACGCCGGCGCGGGTGCGCTCGCTGGCCTCGGCCCGGAAGCTGACCGAGCCCTGGTGCAGCACATAGACGTCGCTGGCCACCAGTTGCACCCAGCCGGCCGCATTGGCGCGCATGCACCAGTCGTTCTCTTCGCCGTAGCCGCGGCCGAAACGCTCCACGTCGAGCCAGCCCACCGCGTCGAGCGCGGCCCGGCGCATCCACATGCAGAAGCCCACGCCCGTGGGCACCTCGACGTGGCGGCCGGCATTCGCGTTCGCGGCCAGCGCATCGAGCGCCGCGTCGTCGAGCTCCAGCCGTTCCCAATTGCTGTGCAGCATGCGCGGGTAGCTGCAGACGGTGGCGTTGTTCGACAGCGGGGTCACCGACGCGGCACGCGGCTCGGCTTCGCCGTGGGCCGCGAGGCGGTCCAGCCAGCCGGGATGCACGCGGGTGTCCGAGTTGAGGATCACCACGTCGCGGTCCCAGTGCAGCTTCAGGCCCCGATTGACCGTGGCCACGAAACCGCAGTTGCTCTCGTTGACCAGCAGGTGGATCAACCCCAGCCCGGCCAGCTCGCGCAGGTGGGCAGACAGGGCCGGCTCGGGGCTGCAGTCGTCGATCACCACCAGCTGGAACGGCGTCTCCACCGGCGAGGACAGCACGCTCCACAGGCACCGCAGGGTCTCCTGGGCCCCGGCATACACCGGCACGATGACGTCGACCTGCGGCTCGGAGGCGGGCCGCGGCAGGGCGCGCCATGCGGCCGGATCGAGGTAGTCGCGCCCGTCGAGGCGGGCTGGCACCGACCACGGCAGGCGGCCCGCCTCCAGCGGCTGCGCATCCGCGGGCAGCCCGTCGAGAAGATAGCGCTGCAATGGGTCGATGGGTGCGCCCGCCTCGCGCCCGCCGTTGCCCGCCAGCCGCTGCAGCAGGCCCTGCCGCGTGCCCGTCGTGGGCTCGAACCGGGCGGCGGGCCGCCGACGTTCCTTCCAGCCCCAGTTGACGAAATGGGTCAACGGGTCGACGCCGGTCGCGACGACGTCGGCGTTGGTGGCCTGATAGTGGCGTGCATCGAACCAGGCGCAGGGCGACAGGCCCTGGTGCCGGCCGAGCAGGCCGTAGTGCAGCAGCCGGTTAATCCCCGGGTGGCGCCGGCCGGGCAGCTGGCCCGTGTAGTGGCGCGCATCGAACATCACCATCGGCACCAGCGATCGGGCGTCCCCGTGCTCGACGTAATGCCGAAGGGCTGGCATGCCGCCCCGCTCGACCGGGCTGATCTGGTCGTCGTAGCAGGCCTTGTCGAACAGGCCGAGGGCCCGTGTCAGTGTGAACTCCAGGCGGCGGGCCAGCCCTTGTGTGCTGCGCCGCGCCCGCAGGCCGGCCAGCAGCCGCCACGCCCGTTCGGCATTGGCGGCGCTCTGCAGCCAGCGCCCCAGCCGGCCGCGCGGGGCGAGCCGGAAGGGCTTGCGAAGAGCTTCGTCGGTGGCGGACGGCGGCCCCATCATCCACGCGCCAGCGCCGGCAGACTCGGCCAGCACGCCCAGCGCCTGGCGGGACGAGTCGCCCACATCGCCCATCCGGCCGGCCCAGGCCAGGTGCTCCATGGCCAGCAGGGCGAGGCTGCCGCGCTGCAGCGGGTCATCCAGCGCCAGCGCCTCGTCGAGCCGCCCCGGCAGCTCATCCTTGCCCAGCCGCCATTCCGGCCCGAGCGGGCCCGCCCGGCCTTCGAGCTGCAGAACGAGCTCGTCGGCGTCGGGATGGTCCCGCCACACCTGCCCGGAGACCTCCAGCGCGAAGCCGACTTCGTCGTGCTCCAGGTGCAGCACGGCGGCGA
Source organism: Pseudomonadota bacterium (assembly GCA_049322835.1). Taxonomy (GTDB): domain Bacteria; phylum Pseudomonadota; class Gammaproteobacteria; order Burkholderiales; family Burkholderiaceae_C; genus Ideonella. The sequence continues at coordinate 122,192 of JBMOQN010000004.1, forward strand.
CGTCACCGCGCGACAACCTGCGCACCGGCGCCTCGTAGCACCGGTCGCCGCAACGCAGGCGCAATGGTTCACGCGCTTCCGGGGTGTCCGCGAGCCAACCGCACAGGGTGAGGCCGACCCATCCCTCGACGTGGCAGAGCACGGGCCGACTCGGCAGGGCCCCGGCGCCTTCGCCGGGCACCCACAGCTGCGCCTCCTCGAGGTGCGGCGCCAAGGCGGCCAGCTGCGCATGGGCGCGCTGGATGTCGGCCCCTTGCGCCACCGCGGCCATCCAGCGCCCCAGGCTGGCCGCGTTCGGGGGGGTGGGCACGTCCACCGGATCACCCGACTGACCGATCCGCACCGACAGACGCCCGTCGCCCTGCCCGAGCATCCGCCATGCGGCCACCGGCAGCTCGATCTCGAAGCCCAGCGGCACCGCTTCGGGGACGCCGGTGGCCCGCGCCACATCGGCCCGGGGCACCCGCTTCACCGGGCCCGCCAGCAGGTGCGGGCCGCAGAGCAGTTGCAGGGGCTCCAGCCCGGGGGCCACGGGGTCGTGCGCCCAGCCGACAACGACGATCCCCTCGACCCGCTCCACCACGAGCCGCGCCGGCTGAGGCGGTGCGTCCGGCAAGGCCATGTCCGGCGGGGGGGCGGGCCGGTCCAGAGGCGGCAAGTCGGGTGTCACGGAGGCGTCGGCAGGCATGAGCTCGGGGTGCAGCAGGCGTGGGTCGATCGATTCTCGGCGATTTCGCCCACTGGCCCGCCGGGCATGCCGCAGCGCACAATACGGCTCCCGCGGCGACCGGCCGCGCCCGAGCCATCGCCTTTGAGTTCCACCTCCAGCCGCTCCCTGCCGGCGCTCGCCAGCCTCACGCTGGCCGCCCTCGGCGTCGTCTACGGCGACATCGGCACCAGCGTGCTGTACGCGCTGAAGGAAGTCTTCCACGCCGGCCATGTGGAGACCTCGCGCCAGAACATCCTGGGCGTGCTCAGCCTGATCTTCTGGACGATGACGACCATCGTCTCGTTGAAGTACGTGCTGCTGATCCTGCGGGCCGACAACAACGGCGAGGGTGGCCTGATCGCGATGCTGGCGCTCGCCACGACGGCCGTGCGCGAGAAGCCGCAGCTGCGCCGCACGCTGATGGTGGTGGGCCTGTTCGGCACCGCCATCTTCTATGGCGACGGCGTCATCACCCCAGCGATCTCGGTGCTCTCGGCGGTCGAGGGCCTGCAGGTCGTGGCCCCGGGGCTGCATGACTGGGTGATCCCGATCACGCTGCTGGTGCTGACGGCCCTGTTCGCCGCCCAGCGCTTCGGCACCGGCGGCATCGGCAAGCTCTTCGGGCCGATCACGCTGGTCTGGTTCATCGTGCTCATCGCACTCGGCGTGCCGCACATCGTCGGCAACCCGGCGGTGCTGGTGGCGCTGAACCCGGTCTATGCCCTCGAGTTCTTCATCCACCAGCCGCTGGTGGCCTTCATCGGGCTGGGCGCGGTGGTGCTGTGTGTCACCGGCGGCGAGGCGCTCTACGCCGACATGGGCCACTTCGGCAAGCTGCCGATCCGCGTGGCCTGGTACGCACTGGTGATGCCGGCACTGGTCGTCAACTACTTCGGCCAGGGGGCGCTTCTGCTGGCTCACCCCGAGGCCGTGACCAACCCCTTCTACCTGATGGCGCCGGAGGAATTCCGCCTGCCGCTGGTCTTCCTGGCCACGGCGGCCACGGTGATCGCTTCGCAGGCCCTGATCTCGGCCGCGTTCTCGGTCACGAAGCAGGCGATCCAGCTCGGCATCCTGCCGCGCATGACGGTGCGCCACACCTCGGTGCGCGACACCGGCCAGATCTACGTGCCCTTCGTGAACTGGGGCCTGTACGTCTTCATCGTGCTGGCGGTGGCGCTGTTCAAGACCTCCTCCAGCCTGGCTTCGGCCTATGGCATCGCGGTGACGCTGGACATGACCATCACCACGGTGATGACCTTCTACGTCATCCGCTACGGCTGGAAGTACCCGCTGGCGCTGTGCCTGCTCGCGACCGGCTTCTTCTTCGTGATCGACGTCACCTTCTTCCTGTCGAACCTGCTCAAGCTGCTGGCCGGCGGCTGGTTCCCGCTGGTCATCGGCGCCGGCATGTTCATGCTGATGCTGACCTGGAAGCAGGGCCGCGCGATCATGCACCACCGCGTGCGCGACGAGGCGATCGAGCTCAAGGGCTTCCTCGAGGCGGTGTTCGTCAGCCCGCCGGTGCGGGTGCCCGGCACCGCGGTCTTCCTGGTCGCGGAGGAGGGCCTGACGCCGAACGCGCTGATGCACAACCTCAAGCACAACAAGGTGCTGCACGAGCACAACCTGTTCGTGCACGTGAAGCACCACGAGGTGCCCTGGATCGGCTTCGACCGTCGGCTGGCGATGGAACCGCTGGGCCACGACTGCTGGCAGATCACGCTGAACTTCGGCTTCAAGAACGACCCCGACCTGCCCGAGGCGCTCAAGCTCCTGGAAGGCCGTGGCGTGCCGCTGGACGAGATGGACACCAGCTATTTCCTCAGCCGCGACACGGTGATCCCCACCTTCGGCGAGGGCATGGCGATGTGGCGCGAGAAGCTCTTCGCCAGCATGCACCGCAACGCGACCGACATGGCCGACTTCCTCAACCTGCCCTCGAACCGCATCGTCGAGCTCGGGGCGAAAGTCGAGATCTAGAGTCCTGAGCCGCCGTCGGCGAGGGCCTGCAGGGCGGGGCGCAGCGTGGCCTTGCAGCTGCCGGCGGCGCCGATGGCAACCGGGGCCTGCTGGAGCTGCTCGAAGACGCCACGGATCTCGGCACGGCCCACCGCCCGGATCTCGTCGCGCCGCTCGGCGGCGCTGCGCACACGGCCGAAGGTGAAGAGGTCGAGCGCGGCCTGTTCCAGCCGGCGCCCGGGGCGCTCCTGGCCGTGCAGGCGCCGCACCAGGACCTGGTTGCGCGCCCGCTCGACATGCAGCGGATCCGGCCCGTCAGCCTGCGTGCGCAGCAACCGCGTCACCTCGGCCAGGTAGGTGCCGGCCTGCTCGGGTGCCATCGAGGCCTCGATGACGAGCTGGCCCGCCAGGTCGTCGAGGTCGGCCGAGCAGGCGGCGTAGTAGACCAGACCGCGCCGCTCGCGCAACTCGTCCATCAGCGGCGAGCTCATGCCCTCGCCGAAGAGTGCCGCGGCCAGCGTGTGGGCGGCGTGCCCGGCGTGGGTGAGCGGCGGTGCCGGAAAACCCAGCACTAGGTGGGTCTGGCCGATGCCGGCCATGCGCTTCAGGCCAAGCCCGCCCCGGAACTGCGGCGCCGCGACCCGGTGCGGGGCACCGGACGGCAAGGCGCCGAAGGCCTGCTCGGCCTCACGCACGATCGCCTCGTGCTCGACCTGCCCAGCCGCCGCGACCACCACGTTCACGCCGGTGTACTGGCGCTGCACATAGTCCGCCAGCTGGGCTCGGGTCAGCGCCTCGATGGTGCGGCGCCGGCCGATCACCGGCTGGGCCTGCGGGTGGTCGCCGTAGCAGGCCTTGTCGAAGAGCTGGAAGGCGGTGTCGAAGGCGTCGTCCTCGGTCTCGGTCAGTTCCTGCAGGATCACCTGGCGCTCGCGCTCGAACTCCACCTCGGGGAAGCTGCCGTGGCAGACGATGTCGCCCAGCATGCGCACGAAGGCCGGCGCGTGCTCGGCCAGGCCGCGCATGTGGTACGCCGTGTGGTCCTTGTCGGTGTGGGCGTTGACGTCGGCGCCCAGCACCTCGGCGTCGAGGTTGATCTGCTGGCAGCTGCGTGTGGCCGTGCCCTTGAAGGCCATGTGCTCGGCGAAGTGGCTGACGCCGGCGAGGCGGGCCGTCTCGTTGCGGCTGCCGGTGTGGACGAAGATGCTGACGCTGGCGCTGGCCAGGTGCGGCAGGGCGATGGTCAGCACGCGCACGCCGTTGGGCAGCGTGGCGAGGCGGGTGTCGGGGTCGTGGGGGAGGAGGGGCATGTGCGGCCCCATTTTGTGCCCACCCCGCCGCCGGCGCCGAGGCACGGCTATCCTCGCCGCCCATGCAGCGCTCCTTCTTCCGTGACCTGTCGCTGCCGGCGGTGGTGGCCGGCTTCGTCGCCGTGCTGGTGGGTTTCACCAGTTCGGTGGCCATCGTCTTCGCCGCCGCCCAGGCCTTGGGCGCCAACGCCGCACAGACCGCCTCGTGGATCTGGGCCCTCGGCCTGGGCATGGGGCTGACCAGCCTGGGGCTGTCGTTGTACTACCGGCACCCGGTGCTCACCGCCTGGTCCACGCCCGGAGCGGCGCTGATCGCCGCGACCCACGGCATCGCGCTGCCCGAAGCCACCGGCGCCTTCGTCGTCTGTGCGCTGCTGATCATGGTGGCCGGCTACTCGGGCCTTTTCGAGCGGCTGATGGGGCGCATCCCGATGGCCATCGCCGCGGCGCTGCTGGCCGGCGTGCTGGCGCAGTTCGCCCTGAAGGCGGCGCTGGCCACGGTGAGCGCGCCGGTGCTGGTGGTGACGATGGCGCTGGCCTACCTGGCCGGGCGGCGCTGGTGGCCACGCTACGCGGTGCCGGGGGTGCTGCTGGCCGGCATCGTGGTGGCTGCGCTGCAGGGCCGCGTGCACCTGGCCGGCGTGGTGGTCGGCTGGACGCGGCCCGAGTTCGTGATGCCGGCCTTCAGCTGGCCCGCGCTGGTGGGCATCGGGCTGCCGCTGTTCGTGGTCACCATGGCCTCGCAGAACCTGCCCGGCGTGGCCGCCCAGCGGGGCTCGGGCTACGACACCCCGGTATCGCCGGTGATCGGCACCACGGGCCTGGCGAGCCTGGTGTTCGCGCCCTTCGGCGGCTACGCGCTCAACCTGGCGGCGATCACCGCCGCCATCTGCATGGGCCGCGAGGCGAGCGAAGACCCGGCCCGGCGCTACACCGCCTCGGCGATGGCCGGTGTGTTCTACATCGCGCTCGGCCTGGCCGGCGGCGCGGTGGCCGGGCTGCTGGCGGCCTTCCCGCCCGAGCTGGTGGCGGCCGTGGCCGGGCTGGCGCTGATCGGCACCATCGCCGGCGGGCTGGCCAGCGCCCTGAAGGACGAGGCGCACCGCGACGCCGCGCTGCTGACCTTCATCGTCACGCTGTCGGGGCTGACGGTGGCCGGCATCGGCTCGGCCTTCTGGGGCGTGGTGGCGGGGGGCGTGGCGCTGGCCTTCCAGCGCCGCCACTGATAAATTGAGCGCCGATCCTGGGTTGAACCGAATATTCCTCGGCCTCCTCCTGCCTACACTGTGAGGTTTCGCGCCGCTGCGGCGCCCAGCCGAGGAGAACCCCATGCAACCTGCCACCCACGTGCTCGTCGTCAGCGCCGACGAGGAATGGCGCGCGCAGGTCGTGCACGGCCTGAACCAGGCCGCCGGCCGGCTGGACAACCCCTTCGGCCTCGTCGCCGTGGGTTGCCCCTGCGGCGACGAGGCGCTGGCCGCGGCGCTGGCCACCAGCCCGACCCAGGCCGACCTGCAGGTGGTGGTGATCGACCACGGCCCCCGCGGTGCGGAAGCCAGCCCCGCGGTGCGCACCGCCCAGCGCATCATCGAGGCCCGGCCCGAGCTGTCGCTGTACATGGTGCTGGAGGACGACGCCGACAAGCTGCTGGTCGAGCAGCTCGCCAGCGACGCGGTCGACGGCTACTTCTTCCGCGGCGAGCACGACTACAACGGCTGGTTCCGCATCGTCGCGGCCGAGGTGGCCGAGAAGGCCGAGACGCCGTTCTACGACGCGCTGCGCGAATACGTGGCCCAGGCCAAGGACAGCTGGCACACCCCCGGCCACGGCGGCGGCGATTCGTTCAAGGGCAGCCCCTGGGTCGGCGACTTCTACGACTTCGTCGGCGAGCAGATGCTGCGCGCCGACCTGTCGGTGAGCGTGCCCGAGCTCGACTCGCTGCTGCACCCGATGGGTGTGATCGCCGAGGCGCAGAAGCTGGCCGCCAAGGCCTTCGGCGCGCGCAAGACCTACTTCGCGACCAACGGCACCTCGACCGCCAACAAGGTCATCTTCCAGACGCTGCTGGCGCCGGGCGACAAGCTGCTGCTGGACCGCAACTGCCACAAGTCGGTCCACCACGGCGTGATCCTCTCCGGCGCGATGCCGGTGTACCTGGACTCGTCGGTCAACCGGCACTACGGCATCTTCGGCCCGGTGCCCAAGGCCACGCTGAAGGCGGCCATCGAAGCACACCCCGACGCCAAGGTGCTGATCCTCACCAGCTGCACCTACGACGGCCTGCGCTACGACCTGAAGCCGATCATCGCGATGGCCCATGCAGCCGGCATCAAGGTGATCATCGACGAAGCCTGGTTCGGCCATGCGCGCTTCCACCCCGAGCTGCGGCCCACCGCGCTGGAGTGCGGCGCCGACTACGCCACGCAGAGCACGCACAAGATCCTGTCGGCCTTCTCGCAGGCCAGCATGGTGCACGTCAACGACCCCGCGTTCGACGAGCACCTGTTCCGCGAGAACTTCAACATGCACGCGTCGACCAGCCCGCAGTACAACCTGATCGCCAGCCTCGACGTGGCGCGCAAGCAGGCGGTGATGGAGGGCTACCGCCTGCTCGACCGCTCGCTGAAGTTCGCCCACGAGCTGCGCGAGAAGATCGACGCCACCGGCGCCTTCCGCGTGCTGGAGCTGGAGGACCTCCTGCCCGACGAGGTCAAGGGCGACGGCATCCGGCTCGACCCGACCAAGCTGACGATCGACATCTCGCAGAGCGGCTACTCGGCCGACGAGCTGCGCGACGAGCTGATCGGCCGCTACAACATCCAGGTCGAGAAGAACACCCACAACACGCTGACGCTGCTGCTGACGATCGGCACCACGCGCAGCAAGGTGAGCCGCCTGTTCGACGCGATGCTGAGGTTGGCGAAGGAAAAGCGGGGGCCCCGCGCCTACGCCCGCGTGCCCGAGGCGCCGCGCTTCACCGCGCTGGCCTGCCTGCCGCGCGACGCCTTCTACGAAGCCGGCGAGCGCCTGCCGCTGCTGGACGAGGACGGCCAGCCGAATGCGGCACTGACTGGCCGCGTCTGCTGCGACCAGATCGTGCCCTACCCGCCCGGGATCCCGGTGCTGGTGCCGGGCCAGGTGATCGAGGCCAACATCGTGGCCTACCTCGTCCGCCTGCTGCAGACGCAGAAGTCGATCGACCTGCACGGCCTGGCGACGGTGGACGGCGAGCTGCACCTGCGGGTGCTGAGCGAGGCCGAACGCGCCGCGCTGCCAGTGCGTTAGCAAGAATTTCGACACGCTTTCCCCTTCGGCCTAGGGGGCGGGGGAACTTGCGGCTGGCCGGCGGCTCCCGTAAGGTGGTTTCATCCACCCACAGACGGGCGACTACGCCTGCACCGAGGGAGACGCCGCTTGTCGAACCCTGACGTCGCCAGCGCCTTCGGGCGTGACGGCATCGAGCCGATTCCGATTGCCCGCCGGCCGCTGAAGAGCACGGTCGGGCGCAAGCGCTTCCCCATCCGCGACCTGCGCAGCCAGCCCGGCGATGCCGAGACCGAGCGCCTGCTGGCGAACGACGTGGCGTGGCTCTCCAATCTGTACCGCCAGGGTGACGACCTGCCGCTGCGCGACTTCAGCCTGCTGCAGACCACCGGCGAGGTCTTCGTGATGCGCGGCCTGGTCTGGCACGACGGCGTGCCGATCGAGGGCACGCTGCCGCCCAAGCAATTGCGCAAGGGCGACAACATCGCCCAGTGGACGGAGCGCATGGAGCGCAGCGCGCACCGCGCCCAGTTCTTCCCTGGCACCAGCGCCATCATCCACGCCGCCGGCTCGCGCAACTACTACCACTGGACGGTGGAGATCATGCCGCGCCTGTTCGCGCTGCGCGAGGCGATGCGCAGCGGCCAGGTCCGGCCCGACCGCATCCTGCTGTTCTACGACGAGCCGCTGCGCTTCGTCGGCGAGTCCATCACCGCCCTGCTGCCCGAGATGGCCGACCGGGTGGAGATCACACGTGACGTGGTGACCCGGCTGGAACGCTGCTGCTTCTTCATCGACGCCACCGCCGAGGGCCCGTACGAGAACCACCTGGCCCACACCTCTCGCCTGAAGGCCTGCACCGGCTTTCTCGCCGAGGCGATCGATGAGCGCCACGCACGCCGCCCGCGCCAAGGCCGCGGGCGGGCGCTGCTCATCTCCCGGGCCGACGCGCCCACGCGCCGCCTGCTGCACGAGGAGCAGCTGATCGAGGCCCTGGCCGACATCGGGCTGGACCGCGTGACGCTGACCGGCATGCCGGTGCGCGAGCAGATGAACCTGATGGCCGATGCACGGCTGGTGATCGCCCCCCACGGCGCCGGCCTCACCAACACCATCCACTGCCGGCCCGGCACTGCGGTGATCGAGCTCAACGTCCCGGCCTTCGTGCGGCGCTGCCGCAGCTTCGCCGACATCGCCATGTACCGTGGCCTGCACTACGGCCTGGTGGTGGCCGACCCGATGCCCAGCGACAACGAGGAGCCCGACATCGCGCTGCAGGGCCCGCGTGCGCTCAAGGCGCTGCGCAAGCTGGCCGACAAGCTGCTGGCCGGCGCCGAGGCGCCGGCGGCGGGTCAGTCGATCCGCAGCACCTTGGCGACCGACGGCACACCGGACGCGTCCAGCGCGAACAGCATGTAGAAGCCCGGCGGGGCGACGTTGGCCGAAGCCGGCAGCGTCACGCTCAGGCTGGCGCCGGTCTGGCTGAACGACAGCGCCTCGTAGCGCGGGTCGTTGGCGAAGGCGTGGGTCACGCCGCCGAAACGCAGCAGCGAGACCTTCGACACGGTGCCGGCGTCGGCCATCGTCACCGGGATGGTCTGGCCCCAGGTGCCGGCCTGCGGCGCCGACTGGATCACCGGCCGCACGGCCGGCTGGCCCGAGCCGTCGCTCTTGTAGAGGTAGGGCGGGTAGTAGACCTCGGCGTTGAGGTTGATGACCGGGCCGGGGGCGCCACCGCCGGCGGTGAGCACCGTGCCGTCGGGCATCAGCATGCTGATCGAGTGGTACAGGCGCGGCTTGGCGGCGGTGGCTGTGGTCGCCCAGGTGCCGGTCGCCGGATCCCACAATTCGGAGTGGTAGGCGGCCCCGAGCAGCTTGTTGCCCTTCGAGGAGCCGCCATTGGCCCAGACCTTGCCATCGGCCAGCACCGTGGCCGAGCCGTAGAAACGGTTCTGCGTCATCGGCGCGGTCGTGGTGACGGTCGGCGGGTCGGTGTTGAAGTCCACCACGTTCGCCAGGCCGCCGGTGCGCAGCGACAGCACCTTGCCGGGGGCGAACATCGCCGCGCTGTTGAACTGCTTGCTCACCGGCAGCGTGCCGGTCAGCTTCTTGAGCTTGCCGGTGTTGCGGCTGTCGAGCGAGAAGAGCCGGCCGTCGTTGGTGATGATCGCGATCTTGCCGTCCGGTGCCAGCCACGCATGCGGGTAGCTCCAGTTGTCGCTGGCCTTGCCGTAGGCGGCCGGGCTGTCGGCGGCGGTGAGCGTGCGCCAGCCGGTGGAGGCGTTGTAGACCTCGGGCGTGCTGGCGAAGGAGGCCGCGATCGGCGGGTCGCGGCGCGGCATGCTCTTGTCCATGCGCCCGCCCATCACCACCTGCTCGCCCTGCGCGTTGGTGACGATGGTGCCGTACCAGCGCGGGTAGGCCATCGACTGGGCCTGGCGCGTGAGCTGGTTGTCACCGGGGGTGAAGACATTGACGTCGGCCACGCCGAAGTTGCGCTGGCCTTCGAAGGTCAGGTCACCGCCCACCAACAGCGCATTGCCGTTGGCCAGCAAGGCCTGGCCGGCGCAGAAGGTGTCGGTGGCGGTGACGTTGTCCATCACGAGGTGCGACTCCGGGCCGGTGCCCAGCGCCGGGTCCCACAGCGCGTAGTACAGCAGGCCCGTCTGCTCGCCCGCGGTGTCGGCGCCGAAGCTCAGCACGCGGCCATCGGCGAGCAGCACGGTGTGGATCGGGATGATGGGCCAGCCGAAGGCCGGGCCGAAGGCGCCGACGAGGTGGGCGTCGCTGGTGGCGGCCGGCGCCACGCCCATGGGCTGGCGCGCCAGGCGCTGCAGGCGGGGTGCCGGCTTGCCGGGGCCGGCGCCGCGGTCGACCGGCGCGGTGCGGTGTTCGAGGTCCTCTTCGGTGCCGCCGTGCCAGAAGCGCTCCAGCCCGGCCGGGGACCAGCCGGAGAGCAACGCTGCCACCGGCAGCAGCGCCAGCGCAGGCCAGCGCCGCGCCGGGTGATGTGAGGTTTTCTTGGCCATGTCCGTGCCCCGCCGCGTCCCACCGACCGGCTCGTGACCGATCGTAAGGGCAAGCCGCGCGGCGGCGGCCGCGCGGCACGGTGGGCGATCCCTCCAAGCTAGGGATGCGGGCTCACTGGTTGAGGCGAATCCGGTACTCGATCACGTTGCCCCAGATCGGCTTGTAGTCGCAGTTCGTCGGCTTCAGGTTCCACGACAGGATGGAGCGCGCCGTGCGGGTCGAGCCCGTCATCGGCTGGACCGTCTGCACGTTGTCCACCGCATGGGTGAGCACGCCGAACTGCCAGGGCGGCGGGCTGGTGCTGTTGGCCAGGTGCACGTGGTCCTGCCCGACCGGCATGAACCCATTGCCCGCGCTCACGCAGTGCATCACGTACTCGCGGCTGCCGGGGTTGGGTGCCGCGCCGAAACCGAAGTTCTGCTTCACCTTCACCGGGCACATGAAGGCGCGCCGCTGCGGGTCATAGCCGCAGCAGGGCATCTCTTCGTAGTACAGGCTGCCGATGTAGGTGGCGGCCGCCCCGCACTGGCGAGCGGCGACGTAGAAGTTGTCGTCCGGCGGCACGTTCTTCGAGTCGTTGGCGCAGTAGCTGTACTGGTCGTAGAGCTTGGCCTGCAGTGCGAGCTGGTCGGCTTCCGACAGCTTGGCGTTGAGGGCCAGCTGCTTGGCCACTTCCTCGGTGACCTCGGCGCCGCAGAGGGTGGTGTTCTGGGCCTGGGCCATGCCGGCCAGGGCCAGCAGCGGAGCGAGCGCAAGGCTGCGCAGAATGCGCGAAAGCGAGGGTGTCATGGTGTCCTCCTGGCGGTGTGGTGGGTGGCCGCCGCGCTCTCGGCAGCGGGCCAGCCCACTCTGCGCGCCCCCGCCGGGCGGCCCCATCCCGAACAGCCGTGGCGGATCTCCCCAACCGCCCCCACGATCAGGGGCGGCTCACCCTAACCCGTGAATGGGGCGTCATCGCGCCGCATCGAGCGCCCGCCAGAAGCGCGCGTCCTGCGAGGTGGCGAAGTTGATGCGCATCAGCGTGCTCGGCCGCCGCGTCGCATGGAACAGGTGGCCGGGCGCGAGCAGCCAGCCGCGGTCGAGCAGCGTGTGGGCCAGGGGCTCGGTGTCGACGCCGGCGTCGACCCAGCCGAACAGACCCTGCGGCGGCGTGACGAAGCGGCAGCCGTGGGCCTGCGCGAGCTGCACGCTGCGGTGGCGGGCCGCGTCCAGCCGCGCCACCACCCGCTCGGCATGGCGGCGCAGGCTGCCCTGCTCCAGGCAGTGGGCCACCGCCTGCTCCAGCACCGCCGGCGTGGTGAGCGTGGACAGCAGCTTCACGTCGATGAGCCGCTCCACCAGCTCACCGGGCGCGGCCACGTAGCCCACGCGCCAGCTCGGCGTGAGGATCTTCGAGAAGCCCGAGACGTAGAGCGTGCGCTGCAGCCCGTCCAGCGCGGCCAGGCGCGGCAGGTGGGCCGGCGCAAGGTGGGCGTAGGTGTCGTCCTCGACGATGCGGAAGTCGTGCACCTCGGCCAGCTTCAGCACCTGGTGCGCCTGCGCCAGCGAGAGCGACTGCCCGGTCGGGTTGTGCAGCACCGACACGGTCACGTACAGCCGCGGCTTGTGCTCGCGCGCCAGCGTGGCCATCACGCCCAGGTCGGGCCCGTCGGCGCCGCGTGGCACCGGCAGCAGGCGCATGCCGAGCTGCGTCAGGCGCGCGTACTCCACCGCCCAGCCGGGCTCGTCGACCAGCACCGCGTCGCCCGGGCTGAGCAGGGCACGCGAGACGATGTCCAGCGCATGCGTGGCGCCGGTGGCGGTGACGATCTGCGCCGCCCGGGCCCGCACGCCGAAGTCGGCCAGCTTGGTGGCGAGCGCCTCGCGCAGGCGGGCGTCGCCGGCCGGCTGGCCGTATTGCAGCGCCAGCGCCGCGTCGCCATGGGCCAGCACGCGGCGCAGCGCGCTGGCCAGCATCGGCAGGTCCAGCCAGTCGGGCGGCAGCGTGCCCAGGCCGGGCGCGGGCAGCGCGCTGACGCCATGGAACATGCCGCGGATCAACGCGGTGGCGTCCACCGGTGCCACGCGCGGCGATGTGCCGGCCCGGGCCGCCGGCAGCTCCGGTGCCGCGCCCGGCAGCCCGCGCACCGACTCGCGCACGAAGAAGCCGCGCTGGCGCCGCGCCTCGACCAACCCTTGCGCCAGCAGCTGGTCATAGGCGGCGACCACCGTGTGCGGGCTCACCGCATGCCGCCGCGCGCACTCGCGCACCGACGGCAGGCGCGCACCCGGCGCGAGCAGGCGCTGGCGGATGCGCTCGGCGAACTGGGCCGCCAGCTGCTCGGTGAGCGTCGCGCCGGCGGCACGGGTCAAGGCGAAGGCGTCGGGGGCGTTCATGTGTGTCGGTCGCGCCAGCAATACAGGCTGAGGTTCTGACGCGCTCTTCTGTACCGGCACTGTACTGGTCTGGCGCCTAGACTGTCCAGATGCCGAACCCGCCAGCCCTTGCCTCCGAAGCCGCTGCCCGCCGCGGGCTGGCGCTGGGCGCGCTGGGCGTGGTGATCTTCGCCCTGACCTTCCCGATGACGCGGCTGGCGGTCGGCCCGGCGGACGCACCGCAGCTGCCGCCGGCCTTCGTCACCGCGGGCCGGGCGGCGGGCGCCGGGCTGCTGGGCCTGGTGTACCTGTGGCTGGTGCGCGCGCCCCGCCCGCGACGCGACCAGTTGCTGCCGCTGGGCCTGAGCGCGCTGGGCACCGTCGTCGGGTTCCCGCTGGGGATCGCCCTGGCGCTGCGCGAGGTGCCGGCGATGCACGCCGCGGTCGTCACCGGTGTGCTGCCGCTGGCCACCGCCGCGGTGGCGGCGCTCACCCTGCGCCAGCGTGCGTCGGCCGGCTTCTGGGCCTGCGCGGTGCTGGGCTGCGCCCTCGTGCTGGGCTTCGCGATGCTCGAAGGTGGCGGCCACCTGAGCGCGGCGGACGGCTGGCTGCTGCTGGCGGTGCTCAGCGCGGCCGGCGGCTACGTGGCCGGTGCCAAGCTCGCAGCCGAGATGCCCGCCGAGCAGGTGATCTCGTGGGTGCTGGTGCTGAGCCTGCCTTTCACGCTGCCCGCTGCGCTGGCCTGGTGGCCGCGGGCGCCCGCCTCGGCCGCGGCCTGGGGCGGCTTCGGCTACGTCACGCTGTTCTCGATGTGGCTGGGCTTCTTCGCCTGGTACCGCGGCCTGGCCATGGGCGGCGCGCTGCGCGTGAGCCAGGTCCAGCTGCTGCAACCCTTTCTCGCGCTGCTGTTCGCGGTGCCGGTTCTGGGCGAGCGGCTGGAGGCCAGCACGGTGCTCTTCGCATTGGCTGTGTTGGCCACCGTGGCAGTGGGCAAGCGCATGCCCACGCACCCGGCGCATGCCCCGCGCCGCAACGCGGCGGAGGCGATGCGATGAGGGTGCTCGGCATCCTCGGCGGCATGAGCTGGGAATCCACGCTCGTCTACTACCGCCTGCTGAACCAGGGCGTGGCCGCGCGCCTGGGCGGGCTGCACAGCGCGCCGCTGCTGATGGCCAGCGTCGACTTCGACGGCATCGCCGCGGCGCAGCGCGCGGGCGACTGGGCCGGCGCAGGCGCCGCGCTGGGCGCGCTGGCCGTGAAGCTGCACGGCGCCGGCGCCCAGGGCCTGCTGATCGCCAGCAACACCATGCACAAGGTGGCCGGCCTCGTCACCGAAGCCGCACCCGGCCTGCCACTGCTGCACATCGGCGACGCCACCGGCCGCGCGCTGCGCGCCGCGGGCCACACGCGCGTCGGCCTGCTGGGCACCCGTTTCACGATGGAAGACCGCTTCCTGCGCGACCACCTGGGGCAAGCGCACGGCGTCGACACGCTGGTGCCCGAAGCCGCCGGGCGCGACGAGGTGCACCGCGTGATCTACGACGAGCTGTGCCGCGGCCAGGTGATGCCCGCCTCGCGCCAGCGCTACCTGGCGATCATGCAGGGCTTGGCCGATCGCGGCTGCGAGGCCATCATCCTGGGCTGCACGGAAATTGCCCTGCTGACCCCACCCGACCTTCCCCCCACGCCGAACGGCTGGCCGACCCCACTGTTCGACACCACCGCCATGCACGCCCACGAAGCTGTGCAATGGATGCTTGACCCCGAGAAAGAAGCCCCATGACCACCACCCCGATGAACACGCCCGCCAGCGCCTGGCACCTCGCACAGCGCGCGGCCCGCATGAACCCGTCCATCATCCGCGAGATCCTCAAGGTGACCGAGCAGCCGGGCGTGCTGTCGCTGGCCGGCGGCCTGCCCTCGCCCGAGACCTTCCCGATCGAGGCGATGCGCGAGGCCACCGCCCGGGTGCTGGCCGACACGCCGAAGGAGGCGCTGCAGTACGCCGCCAGCGAAGGCTTCGGCCCGCTGCGCGAGTGGGTGGCGGCTGAGCTGGGCCGGCGCGGCCTGAAGGTGACACCGACGCAGGTCCTGATCACCACCGGCTCGCAGCAGGGCCTGGACCTGGTCGGCAAGGTGCTGGTCGACGCCGGTGCACCGGTGGCGGTGGAGACGCCCACCTACCTCGGCGCGCTGCAGGCCTTCGCGCCCTACGAGCCGATCTTCAAGAGCCTGGCCAGCGACCCCCACGGCCCGCTGCCCGAGGCCATCGCCGCGCTGCCGCACGACGCGCCCGGCACCCGCTTCGCCTACGTGCTGCCCAACTTCCAGAACCCGACCGGCCGCGTGATCCCCGAGGCGCGCCGGCAGGCCATCGTGGCCGCCGCCCAGGCCGCCCGCGTGCCGCTGATCGAAGACAACCCCTACGGCGACCTCTGGTTCGACGAAGAGCCGCCCGCGCCGCTGGCCTCGCGCTGGCCCGAGGGCACGGTCTACCTGGGCTCCTTCTCCAAGGTGCTGGCGCCGGGCCTGCGCCTGGGCTTCATCGCCGCGCCCACCGAGCTGTACCCCAAGCTGCTGCAGGCCAAGCAGGCGGCCGACCTGCACACGCCGGGCTTCAACCAGCGCGTGGTGCACCAGGTCATCAAGGACGGGTTCCTGTCACAGCACGTGCCCACCATCCGCGCCCGCTACAAGGCGCAGCGCGACGCGATGGCCGCCGCGCTGACCGAGCACCTGCCGGCCGGCAGCGACTGGGCCGCGCCGCAGGGCGGCATGTTCTTCTGGGTGCGCCTGCCCGAGGGCTGCCACGCGATGGCGCTGCTGCCCAAGGCGGTGGAGGCCGGCGTGGCCTACGTGCCGGGCGAGGCCTTCTTCGCCCAAGCGCCGGACGTGCGCACCATGCGCCTGTCGTTCGTCACCCTGACGCCCGACGAGATCCGCACTGCGGTGGCAGCCCTTGGCGGCGTGCTGCGCAAACACCTCAACGAGGAACTGGAAGAGGTCACCCCCTGATGAAGCACCCCACGACGCGAAGGTTCAGCCAGATCGACGTCTTCACCGCCGTGCCGATGCGGGGCAACCCGCTGGCCGTCGTGCACGACGCCCAAGGCCTGTCGGACGCCGAGATGGCGACCTTCGCGAAGTGGACCAACCTGAGCGAGACCAGCTTCCTGCTGCCGCCCACGCACCCCGAGGCCGACTACCGGGTGCGCATCTTCACGCCCGGCGGCGAGCTGCCCTTCGCGGGCCACCCGACGCTGGGCAGTTGCCATGCCTGGCTGAGCGCCGGCGGGCAGCCGCGCGACACGCAGCGGGTGGTGCAGGAATGCGGCGTGGGCCTGGTGCCCGTTCGGCGCGATGGTGCGCGCCTGGCTTTCGCCGCGCCGCCTCTGCAGCGCACACCGGTCGACGACGGCCTGCTGGCCGCGGTGCTCGACGCGCTGGGGCTGCCCGCCAGCGAGCTGCTCGCCGCCTGCTGGCTCGACAACGGGCCGAAGTGGCTGGGCCTGCGGGTCGCGAGCGCCAGCCGCGTGCGTGCGCTCACCCCTGACCATGGGCGCCTGAAGTCGTTGGCCAAGGTGGGCCTGATCGCGCCGCAGGATGCGGCGGGCGGCACCGACACCCAGTACGAAGTGCGCGCCTTCGCCGCGCCGATCAACATCGAGGAAGACCCGGTCACCGGCAGCCTCAACGCCAGCCTGGCCCAGTGGCTGATCGGCGAGGGCCTGGCCCCGCTGCGCTACGTGGCTGCGCAGGGCACCGCCATGGGCCGCGCCGGCCGCGTACACGTGGCGAAGGATGTGGACGCACTGTGGATCGGCGGCGACGTGGCACCCTGCATCACCGGCCAGGTGACGCTGTGACGATCGAGCTCTTTCGCGACGACGCGGACCTTGCCGAGTGTGCGGCCGTCATCACCGCAGTGGGCGACGGCGCGGTGCAGCTCGACCGCACCGTCTTCTACCCGCAGGGCGGCGGCCAGGCCGGTGATGCCGGCCGCCTGGTGCTCGCGGATGGCCGCACCGTCACCATCGCCGACACCCGCAAGGGCGCGGCGCCCGTCCAGGTGATGCACCTGCTGGCCGACCCGGCCGATGCCGCCTCGCTCGCCGCCGGCCAGGCGGTGACAGCACGCATCGACGTGGCCCGCCGCACCGCCCACCGCCGCTTCCACACCGGCACCCACCTGCTGTGCGCGCTGGTGCCGCACCCGGTCAACGGCTGCTCCATCACCGCGGCCTCTGCGCGGCTGGACTTCCACATGACCGACCCCCTCGACAAGGACGCACTGACCGCCGGCATCGCGCGCCTCGTCGCCGCCGCCACGCCCGTCACCACCCGCTGGATCACCGACGCCGAGCTCGACGCCAGCCCGCAGCTGGTGCGCAGCATGAGCGTGCAGCCCCCGCGCGGCTCGGGCCGCGTGCGCCTGGTCGAGATCGCTGGCGTCGACCTGCAGCCCTGCGGTGGCACGCACGTCCACAACACCGCCGACATCGGAGCGGTGGTCGTGACCAAGATCGAGAAGAAGAGCGCCACGACACGACGGGTCGTGCTGGGGTTCGCCCCGACAGCCCCCGGAACCGCGTAACGGGCGCCTTTTCCCGGGAGTGCGAGGCTTCGCCGAACCGCGAGCCGCTGGCCGGCCTGCTGACACCCCGTTGTCAGCAGGCGGGTGTGACCCGGTGTAACTCCGCGGGGGCACCGGGTCGACGCCGAGCGCCATGCGCTCTACATTGCACGTTCAACGACTGCATCGAGCCTCCGCCCATGCCGCCGCACGCTGAACGCTCCCGCCCCTCCCGCGCTGCGCTCGCCGCCCGGCTGCAGGCTGTGCGCCAACGCAGCCAGGCGCTGGCCGAGCCGCTCTCGGCCGAGGACCAGCAGGCCCAGTCGATGCCGGATGCCAGCCCCACCAAGTGGCACCTGGCGCACACAGCCTGGTTCTTCGAGGTGGTGGTGCTGCAGGCGCACCTCCCGCGCTACCGGCCGCTCGACGCCCGCTATGCCGCCCTCTTCAACAGCTACTACGAAAGCGCCGGCCCGCGCCACCCGCGGCCCCAGCGCGGCCTGCTGACCCGGCCTTCGCTGGCCGAAGTGCTGGCCTACCGGCGCCATGTCGACGCCGCGCTGCACGCCCTGGTCGACGAAGCCGACGACGACACCTGGGCCAGCGCGGCGCCGCTGATCGAGCTGGGCCTGCAGCATGAGCAGCAACACCAGGAGCTGATGCTCACCGACGCCCTGCACCTGCTGTCGCTGAACCCGATGGCCCCGGCATACGCCCTTGCGCCGCCCCCAGCGTCAACACCAGCGCGGCCGGGCGAAGGCGGTTGGTGGGAGTCGCTCGGCGGCGAGGCCGACATCGGCCACGACCCGCGCGCGGGCTTCGGCTACGACAACGAGGGCCCGCGCCACCCGGTGCGGCTCGCCCCCTACGCCCTTGCGCGCAGCCTGGTCACCAACCGGGAATGGCAGGCCTTCATCGACGACGGCGGCTACCGCCGGCACGAGCTTTGGCTGTCCGACGGCTGGGCCCTGGTGCAGGCACAGTGCTGGCAGGCCCCGCTGTACTGGCGCGAGGAGGGCCGGCAGTTCACGCTGCACGGCGAGCAGCCGATCGACCCCGACGCGCCGGCCTGCCACCTCAGCTTCTACGAGGCCGCCGCCTTCGCCGCGTGGGCCGGCGCCCGGCTGCCCACCGAATTCGAATGGGAGGCTGCCGCCCATGCCTGGGGCGTGGCCGCGCCGGCCGTCGCCGGGCCACTGACGCCAGCCCCGCCGCGCAGCGGCACCGACCTGCAGTGCTTCGGTGCAGCCTGGCAATGGACGCGTTCCTCCTACGACCCTTACCCACGCTTCAAGCCCTTCGCCGGCGTGGTGGCCGAATACAACGGCAAGTTCATGGTCGGCCAGCTGGTGCTGCGCGGCAGCAGCTGCGCCACCCCGCCCGGCCATGCACGGGTGAGCTACCGCAACTTCTTCCCACCCTCGGCCCGCTGGCAGTTCAGCGGTCTGCGCCTTGCAAAGGACCTGACATGAACGCTGCACCGCCAACCTGCAGGAGGCACCGATGAAGCCCGCGCCCGACGCCTGCGCCGGCGAATTCGCCCACGCGATGCAGCGGGCCCTGGCGGAGCAGCCGCGCCTCGTCTCGCCGAAGTGGTTCTACGACGCCGAAGGCTCGCGCCTGTTCGACGCGATCTGCGAACTGCCCGAGTACTACCCGACGCGCACGGAGCTGGCGCTGCTCGACCGACACGGCCACGACATCGCCCGGCGCATCGGGCCCGGCGCGGAGATCGTCGAGTTCGGGGCCGGCAGCCTGCGCAAGGTGCGCCTGCTGCTCGATGCACTGGAAAAGCCCGCCTGCTTCCTGCCGATCGACATCTCGGCCGACCACCTGCTCTCCGCCGCCGCGTTGCTGCAACGCGACCGGCCCGGGCTGGCCGTGCGCCCGCTGGTGGGCGACTTCACCCAAGGCCTGATGCTGCCGCCGGCCAGCGGGCCGCGCGTGGGCTTCTTCCCGGGCAGCTCGATCGGCAATTTCGCACCGGACGAGGCGCAAGCCCTGCTGCAACGGATGGCTGGCTGGCTGGACGGCGGGCTGCTGATCGGCGTCGACCTGGTGAAGGACCCGGACCTGCTGCATGCGGCCTACAACGATGCCCAGGGCGTGACCGCCCGCTTCAACCGCAACCTGCTGGCGCGCGCGA
This sequence comes from Pseudomonadota bacterium, assembly GCA_049322835.1. Taxonomy (GTDB): domain Bacteria; phylum Pseudomonadota; class Gammaproteobacteria; order Burkholderiales; family Burkholderiaceae_C; genus Ideonella. The sequence continues at coordinate 141,541 of JBMOQN010000004.1, forward strand.
ACGCCGAGCTGGGCGCCGACTTCGAGCTTTCACGCTGGGCCCACAGCGCCTTCTACCACCCCACGTTGCAGCGCATCGAGATGCACCTGGTGAGCCGGAGCGACCAGCGCGTGCAACTGTGCGGGCAGGTGTTCGCGCTGGCCGAAGGCGACAGCATCCACACCGAGAATTCCTACAAGTACACCGTGCCTGGTTTCCAGCGCCTGGCCGAGCGCGCCGGATTCACGCCCGAGGCGGTGTGGGTGGACGGGCGGCGCTGGTTCGCACTGCATTGGCTGAAACCCCGCAGTTAGCGCCCGGCCGCTCCGAAGCGGCCGCGCACCCTCCCGGAGGGTGGTGCCGGTACCCCGGCACCGGGGGCTCCACTCACTCCTTGCGGTAGTTGTCGTGGCAGGCCTTGCAGCTCTTGCCCACCTCGCCCACCGCCGCCTTCACCTGGTCGAGGTTGCCGGTCTTGGCCGCAGCGCTGAGCTTCACCACCTCTTCCTGCATCTTGCCGGCCGCAGCGTTGAACTTGTCGCGCTCGCTCCAGATCTCGGGCTTGGCCTTGGTGTCGCCGCTCGACGTGCCGTCGATGAAGCCGGCATACGGCAGCTTGGACAGCGTGACCACCAAGTCGGCGTTCGCCTGCGCGGCCGCCGCGTCGAACGGCGCGCGCCCGCTCGCCATCGCCGCGACACGGCCGAAGTGGTTGGCCATCAGGGTGAAGGCCGCCTTGCGGTACTTGATCGCGTCTTCCGGCTTCTGGAACTGCGCGGCAGCGGGCAGGGCGGTGGCCAGGCCGGCGACCGCCGCAGCGGCCAGGACGAGACGTTTCATGCGATGCACTCCTCACGGGGTGGGCCGTCGGGGGCCCCGGGTTGAAGATCGATCGAGCCGGCCACCGGCCGGGCCGACGGCAGGCTCGGGCGAGTGTACGCAGCCGGCTCTCTTCCGATTCCCCCGATCGGGAAAGCCCGGAGGCCGCGCGCGCATGGCGGCGCGAGCGGGTATGGTCGGGTTCATGGATGCTGCTCCGACGCCGCCCCCGGCCGTTTCCGCCGACGCCGGGCCCGTGCGGGTGTGGGACCTTCCCACCCGCGCCTTTCACTGGCTGCTCGCCGCCGCGGTCGTCGGCATGGTCGTCACCGGCAAGGTGGGCGGCCACTGGATCGACTGGCACATGCGGCTGGGCCTGGCCATCGGAGCCCTGCTGGTCTTCCGCCTGGTCTGGGGCCTGGTGGGTGGCCGCTGGTCACGCTTCGCCAGCTTCGCCTGGGGGCCTGCGGCCGTGTGGCGCCACCTGCGCGGCCAGCCGCGCGCTGGCGAGCATTTCGACGTGGGCCACAGCCCTTTGGGCAGCCTGTCGGTCTTCGCGCTGCTGACGGTGCTCGCGGTGCAGGTGGCGACCGGCATGGTGGCCGACGACGAGATCGCCACCACCGGGCCGCTGAACCGTTTCGTCAGCGGCGCCACCGCCGGCCTGGCCACCAGCTGGCACAAGAGCTGGGGCGAGTGGCTGGTCTACACGCTGGTCGGCCTGCACGTGGCAGCCATCGTGTGGTATCTGCGGCGGCGCCGCAACCTGGTCGGGCCGATGTGGCATGGCGACAAGCGGCTGCCGCCCGACACGCCCGCCAGCGCAGACACGGCCGGCAGCCGAATCCTCGCCGCGGTGATCTTCGCGGCCTGCGCCGCCGCGGCGGTGTGGGTCGCCCGTCTTGGCTAGACTCGGCGGTCCCAGCATGGACACCCCCGAGATACAACTGTCGCCACCCGCCACGCCGGAAGCGCTGGAGGCCGCGCGCCAGGTCATGCGCGAGTACGCCGATTCACTCGGCATCGACCTGTGCTTCCAGGGTTTCGAGGCCGAGCTGGCCAGCCTGCCCGGCGACTATGCGCCACCGGCCGGCCTGCTGCTGCTGGCCTGGGTCGACGGCGAGCTGGCGGGCTGCGGCGCTTTCCGCCCACTGCCCGACGCCGACTATGCCAACGCCTGCGAGATGAAGCGCCTGTTCGTGCGGCGGGCCTTCCGCCGGTTCGGGCTCGGCCGGCAGATCGCCCAGGCCCTGATCGACGCGGCCACCCAGGCCGGCTACTCCGCGATGCTGCTGGACACGCTCGACGACATGGAGGCGGCGCGCGAGCTCTATGCCTCGCTCGGCTTCGAGGAGATCCCGCCCTACTACTACAACCCCGTGCCCGGGGCGCACTACCTCAAGGCAGAACTTTGAGCACCCGGCGCCGGGGTACCGGCACCACCCTCCGAGAGGGTCCGCGGCCCGCTTGGGAGCGGCCCGGCGCTGGGCCGCGTGCTGTGAGCACCCGGCGCCGGGGTACCGGTGATCGCCTTCAGCGCTCCAGCAGGCTCGCGGCGAGGCAGAGGTCTTCCCAGGCCTTGGCCTTGTCGGCAGGCTGCCGCAGCAGGTAGGCCGGGTGGTAGGTGACGACCAGCGGGACGCCCTCGTAGGTGTGCACGCGGCCACGCAGGCGGCCCACGGCATCGTCCGAGCGCAGCAACAGCTGCAGGGCGAACCGGCCCATCGCGAGGATGACACGCGGCTGAACCAGCTCGATCTGCCGGCGTAGGAAGGGCTCGCAGCTGGCGAGTTCTTCGGGCTCGGGATTGCGGTTGCGGGGCGGCCGGCACTTCAGCGTGTTGGCGATGAAGACCTGGCGCTCCGGCGGGCCTTCGCTGCGCGACAGGCCCAGCGCGGCCAGCATCGCGTCCAGCAGCTGGCCGGCCGCGCCAACGAAGGGCTCGCCCTTCAAGTCCTCCTGCTCGCCGGGCGCCTCGCCGACGATCATCCAGTGCGCATTCGGGTGCCCCACGCCGAACACGGTCTGCGTGCGGCTCTCGCAGAGCTTGCAGGCCTGGCAGCTGGCCACGGCAGCGCGCAGCGTCGGCCAGTCCATCCCGGCAACCTCGCCCATGCCAGCCCGAGGCGGAGCCGGCCGCACGGGCGCCTGGGCGGGCGCCGGACGGGCCGCGGGCGCTGGTACCGCAGGCGGTGGAGTCGACACCCTGTCGGCCAGGTGTTCGACGGCCTCCGGGTTCGGCGCAGGATCGGCCACCGACGCTTCACCGGCCACGCCGCCCGCGGGCGGCGGCGACCAGACCACCAGGCCCATCGCACGCAGCATGGCCTGCTGGCGCTCAGTCCAGGCCATGGCGCTCTCCTGCGGTGGCGTCGGCCGGCAGCGGCCAGCGCATCACCACCGCATGCTCACGTTGCCCGCGGGCCGCGGGGTAGTAGCCCTTGCGCAGGCCGATCGATTCGAAACCCCAGCGCTCGTACAGCCGGCGGGCGCGGTGGTTGCTCTCGCGCACTTCGAGCAGGATCTGGCTGGCTTGCAGCCGGCACGCCGCCTCGGCCAGGTGGGCCAGCAGCGCCCGGCCGTGGCCCTGGCCCTGGTGGGCGGGAGCCACGGTCAGGTTGAGCAGGTGCAGCTCGTCGACCCCGGGCATCGCCACGTAGTAACCCAGCAGTGCCGGCAGGCGCTCGCTGCGACGGGCGCCTGCCGGCTCGGCCTGGCGCAGCTGCGCCAGGTAGCCCGCGGCCAGCGAGTCGGTGAAGTGGCCTCGCGACCAGGGAAATGGGTAGGCCTGCAGCTCGATCGCCATCACGCGCTCGAGGTCGGCCACGCTCATCGGTCGCTGCGCGATCGCCAGCGTCACCGGCTCGCCTGGCAAGGCACTCACGGCCGACCCTGCTTCGCGGCTTCGCGCTCGGCGGTGGTCAGGGCCACCTTGTCGCGCAGGTAGACGGGCAGCGCCACGGCGGCCGGCACGGCCTGCCCTCGCGCCCAGGCGGCGCGGGCGAGGCGCAACAGGGCCGCTGCACGGCCGGTGCACTGGGGCCACAGCCGGGCAGCCCCCCACGCCAAGCGGCCGGCGAAGGCGCCGATGGCACTGCCAGCCAGGTGCTGCGGCGCCGACTCGGCCCAGCGCGCATTGATCGCCGGCAGGTCGTACAGCGCCGGCGCCACCAAGGTGTGCCAACCCTGGTCGTCGTGGTGGTAGGCACCGGCGTAGACCTCGTCCATCCGGGCATCCATCGCCACCCAGACGTCGAACGCGGTGTCGGTGTCGGTGTCGGTGTCGGTGTCGGTGGGGGTGTCGGCGTCGGTGCCGGGCCAGCCGGCCTGGGCGCGCGCGTCCTCGGCAACGATCAGCAGGCTGTCGATCGGCAGCACCGGGCAACCGATACCGAAGGCCAGGCCCTGCGCCACCGAGACCGCGGTGCGCAGGCCGGTGAACGCGCCCGGCCCCTGGCCAAAGGCGATGGCATCGACGGCCGATGGGGCAAGGCCCCGCTGCGCCAGTTGCGACATCACCGCGGGCAACAGCCGGTCGGAGGCCAGTGCACCTCCTTCGCCATCGAGGCACAGCGAGACCTCCCCGTCGGCCAAGCCCACCGCCATCACCTCGGTGGCGGTGTCCAGCGCGAGCAGCCTCATGCCCGGCTCCGGGCGCACCGCGGGGCCAGGCGCCGAGAGCAGCGGGCGCGCCGGGACGGCGATCGTGGGCAGGGCATCGGCCAAGTGTAGCCGTGCGAACATCGCACGATGACGAGTGGGAAGCGAGCAGGCCGGGTGGGCCGGGCGGGCCGCGCCAGCCTGGCACTGGCGCTGTGGGGCGGGGTGCAGCTGGCAGCCGCCCAGACGCCCCCCGCCGGCGGGCTGCCGCCCGAGGTGGAGGCCGCGCTGCGCCGCGCAAAGCTGCCGGCGAGCGCCTTGTCGGTGCTGGTGCAGGAGGTGGGCCCCGGCCCCGAGCGGCTGGGCTGGAACGCGCAGCAGCCCGTCAATCCGGCCTCGCTGTTCAAGCTCGTCACGACCTATGCCGCACTCGACCTGCTGGGCCCCGCATGGCGGTGGTCGACGCCGGTGCTGGTCAGCGGCACGCTGCAGCCTGACGGCGTGCTGGATGGCTCGGTCACCCTTCAGGGTCGCGGCGACCCCAAACTGGTGCTGGAACGCCTCTGGCTGCTGCTGCGCCGGCTGCAACAGGCCCGCGTGCGGGAGATCCGCGGCGACATCCTGCTCGACCATTCGGCCTTCGCGCCGCCCCTCAAGGCGCCGGGCGATTTCGATGGTGAACCGCACCGGCCGCAGAACGTGCAGCCGGACGCGCTGCTGCTGAACCAGAAGACCGTCATCTACAGCTTCCTGCCCGATCCGACGCTGGGGGTGGCGCGGATCGCGGCCGAGCCACCGCTGGCGGGCGTGCAAGTCGACACCCACGTGCCGCTGACCGCCGGGCCCTGCGACGACTGGCGCGATGCACTGAAACCTGTGCTGACCGAGCCGGCGCGGGTGCGCTTCACCGGCAGCTATCCGGCTGCCTGCGGCGAGCGCAGTTGGCCGCTGGCCAGCCTCGAGCCTTCAGCCTACGGCGCGCGCCTGGTGTCGCACCTGTGGCAGCAGCTCGGCGGGCGGCTGGGTGGGCAGGTGCGTGACGGGTTGGCGCCCGCCGGCTCGCGTCTGCTCTTCGAGCAGCCTTCTCCCCCGCTGGCCGAGGTGGTGCGCGACATCAACAAGTTCAGCAACAACGTGATGGCCGAGCAGCTGTTCCTCAGCCTGGCCCTTCCGGCGCCAGCCCCGGCGACGGCCCTGCCCGCCCCCGCAGCCTCGGCGGCCGCAGCCCACGGCCCCGACACCGCCACGCCGCTCCCCGTCCCCACGCCGGCCGTCCGGCCCGAAGACGCGCGCCTGCTGCTGCAGCGCTGGCTGGCTGGCCGTTTCGGCGAGGCGGCCCTGCGGGAGATGGTGATCGACAACGGCTCGGGCCTGTCACGCGACGGGCGCATCAGTGCACAGCTGCTGGCGCGGCTGCTGCAGAGCGCCTGGGCCAGCGGCGTGATGTCGGAGCTGATGAGCTCGCTGCCCGTCACTGGCACCGACGGCACGCTCAGGCGCTCGACGGCCACTGCGGGCCGCGCCCACCTGAAGACGGGTTCGCTGCGGGACGTGGCGGCGGTGGCCGGCTACGTGTGGTCGACCAGCGGGCGCCGCCACGTCCTGGTGGCGATCGTCAACCACCCCCAGGCCGGCAGCGCACGACCGGTGCTGGACGCGCTGGTGCAATGGGCCATCCAGGACGACGTGACCACCGTGCCGGCGGCGGCCCCACGGTGAAAAGTGAAGCGGCGGCGACGTCACCGTTGCCGCCGCTGGCAGGCCCCAGCGACCGGGCGGCGCCGGTCAGAAGCGGTAACCGACCGACAGGTTGACCGCGATCGGGTCGAGCTTGGCCTCGATGGCCTGGCCGGTCGACAGGTGCGAGGTGGTCTTGATGAACGACTTGACGACCGAGAAGTCGAGGAACCATTCGCGGCTGAGCTTGAAGGTGGCGCCCACCTGCGGCGAGATGCCCCAGGCGTCGTCGACTTCGAGCAGCGTCGGGTCGCCACCCGGGTTTGTCAGCGCGGTCAGTGCGGCGCTGCCCTCCTCGCCGTAGAAGTAGGCGTAGGTCAGGCCCAGGCCGACATAGGGGCGGAAGGTTGACGCCTGGTCGAAGAATCGGTACTGCGCGAACAGCGTCGGCGAGACCTGCTTGACGCTGGCGATCTTGCCCACGCCACGGATCGCGCCGTCCCCGGTGATCTCGTGCTCGTAGGGCAAGCCGGCGTAGAACTCGAAGGCGATGTGGTCCGTCGCCATGTAGGTCACGGTGAAGATCGGCGCGCCCGCTTCCTTCACGTCGATCTTGGTGCCGGGCACGCTGGGCGCGGAGAGATCACCGCTGCTGACGTCCGGGGTGATCTGGTTGTAGCCGGCCTTGATCTGCACCGTGCCGGCGTCCTGCGCCATCGCGGGGGCCGCGGCCAGGGCCAGAGCCGACAGCAGCATCGCCCGGGAAAAAGTCTTCTTCATGGTGGCTCGTGTCCTTGTTGCTGGGTGCTGTTCCCGCCGGCTCACAGCCAGCCCTTCTTGGCCATTTCCTGGGTCACCAGCTGCGCCAGCAGCTTGTAGCCGTAAGGCGTGGGATGCACCGTGTCGGCGTACTGGTAGTAGGTGACATCGCCCCCGATCAGCGTGGCCTCGGAACACACCAGCGAGGTGGGCAGCTCGACCAGCGCCCCTTCCAGGTCGCAGGCGGGCGTGGTGACGTTGCTCAGGCCGTATTGGGCCGGGTTGGCCGCCTGGTCGGCGCTCACGGTGTAGGCATCGACCTGCAGCACGTTGGCCTCGGTGCCGGTCAGGCCGGTGGCCAGGGCGCCGTTGAAGGCACTGACCATCGCGGTGACCAGCGCCTGGGTGTCGGGGCTGCCCAGGAACGCCGGAGCGTTCTGCGCCGAGGGCACGTTGACCACCACCACGCGCTGCGCGCCGTTGCCGACGATCTCGTCCTTCACCAACGCGGCCAGCTGGGCACCGGCCGCCTGCATCAGGCCGACCACCGCATCCCGGGCATCGTCGGGTGACGTGCCGCTGCCCACCAGCGATTCGTAGGCTGCGATGTTCATGAAGAGGTCGTTGCCGCCGGCCATCACCGTGACCAGGTCGTCCGCCGCGAAGCCGCCGTTGACACTGGGCTTGTCGAGGTGACGGGTGATCTGGTTGACCACCGGGTCGGTCAGCTGGCCCAACATGCCCGAAGGGTCACCGAAGAAAGTCCACAGGGCGATGTTGCCGGGGCCGACCGGGTCGGTGACCCGCGCGCCACCCTGGGCGTAGCTGTAGCAGGTGTCGAAGTCCTGGGTCGGGACCGGGCCGCCCAGCTCGGCGGCCGAATTCAAGCCGGTCTGGGCCGGGCAGAGGTCGGCCACGCCGACGGTCTTGGCCAGCAGCTCGGTCCAGTTGAGCGACAGCTCGTTGCCGTTGATGGTGTACTTGCCGCCGCCGAAGCTGGCGACGATGCCGACGCCGTAGGTGCCGACGTCGCTGAGGCTGTCACCGAAGGTGACCAGCTTGCCGTAGCTGACGCGCGGCGACTGGTCGCCCTCGCCGCCGCCGCTGCACGCCACCAGCAACGCGGCCGCCGCCACGGCGACCCAGGACCGATGCAATTTCTTCATGCCCACCTCGAAAGTCTCCAAAAATCGAACGACCGTTCGATTTAACGGAAAAACTATACGAGGTGGGTTTTGCGGTCGGCGCCGGTGCTAACCCTCTGTGTGGTGGCGCCGTCACAGCGGCCGGCGCATGGGTCAGAACGGGTTGTTGGTGGCACGCGTGATGGCTTGCCCACCCAGGGAATCATGCAGCGCCACCGATGGACGAATCGCGTCTGCCCAGAGGTAAGTGTCGGTGCCGGGCGTCGGCGTGTTGTCTGAGGAGATGAGGGTCTTGTTGCTGCAGTTGGGCAAGGCCACCTCATCGGCGCAGACCGCCTTCTCGACATCGCGCAGGCCATAGGCACCGGGCACGCGCACCATGGAGCGCAGAAGATCGTCCAACAGCAACAGGCCGATCTTGCTGCCGTCGTTCACGAGCTCCAGCCGCATGCTGCGATTGAAGGCATCGCTCAACCGCGACAGAAGGCGAGACCGGGTGTTGCCATGCTCGTCGTCCTCTGCCCGTGCGAAAGGGGTGAGCCCCAGGTCCGGGATCGTGACGATCAGCACGCGCGCACCGGCCGCCGCCAGTTCGTTCACGCGAACGGCCGTCCGCTCACCGGCCGCCTCCACACGACGGATGAGCTCGTCTTCATCTTCGGCAGGGAAGGCTGCATAGGCCTCGAGGACATCATTCATGCCCACCAGCACAGTGGCCAGGTCGTCGCTGCGGATGCTGTCGCCGGCGACAAAACCCTGGATCTGGGACCCCAGACCATCGCTGGTGGCGCCCGCCACCGCCAGCATCCGCGCCTTGGGGCTGGCCAGGAAATCCGGGTTGCACTCCGCAAAGACCAACCCGTAGTGACCCGCGAGCTCCTGGACCCAGATCGGGTTGTTCTGGCACTTGAGCTGACCGTTGTCGTCGATGAAGTTGGGGGAGTACTTCAGGCCGTCGTCGGTCAGCAGGCTCAACTCGTCGCCGAACACCAGCAGGCGCTCGGGCACGAACTGGTCGACCTGGCTGGTGCCACCACCACAGCCGGCCAGCAGGCCCACTGCCAGCGCGGTCGAAGCGAACAGGCGCGTGGCGGAAAGGACGCGGCGTGTGGTCGAAGGTGAAATCTTGCGCATGGGAAAACTGTGGGTCGGGCGTTTGTGCACGGCATCAGCCGGCGGCCGCGGCGCGTTGAAGGCGGTCCCGCACGCCGTCCCAGGGGGCGTCGGCGGGGGGGGTTTCGATCCAGATCAGGGGCGTGCCGCAAGCGTCGAGATCGCGCAACGCGGTGAACAGGCCCCGGGCGGCCGCTTCGGCGTCGGCCGGCATGGCCCGCCCCGGGATGCCCGCGGGCAGCGGGCTCACGGTGCGTGAATATACCGCCACCGGCGGGCGGGCCCCGGCGGCGACTGGGCCGAGCACGGCCAGCGCGGCGCGCAGCGCGCCGGTGTCCATCAGGCGGACCCGGGCGCGCGGGGCGTAGTGGGCCTCCAGCGTGCCGGAGGCGCGCGGGGCCGCCTCGTCGCGGTCGGCCAGGGCTTCGCCGCCCAGTGCCGCCTCGATGCGCGCGCGCGTCAGCACCCCGGGGCGCAACAGCACCGCCCGGTCACGGCTGCAGTCGACGATGGCCGATTCGATGCCCACCTGGCAGGGGCCGCCGTCGAGCACCCACAGGCCGGCATCGAACTCGGAAGCGACATGGGCCGCCTGGGTCGGGCTGACGCGGCCGAAACGGTTGGCGCTGGGCGCCGCCACGCCTTTCACCCCCAGCGCCGCCGCCTCGGCCAGCAGGGCATGGGCGACCGGGTGGGCGGGGCAGCGCAGCCCGACCGTCGGCTGCCCACCGGCCGCGGCGTGCCCCAGGCCCGGCGTGCGCGGCACGATCACGGTCAGCGGGCCGGGCCAGAAAGCCTCGGCCAAGCGGCGCGCGCGCTCGGGCCACGCCGACGCCCAGGCCGGCGCGGCGGCGGCGTCGGCCACATGGACGATCAGCGGATGGTCCGACGGGCGCCCCTTGGCCGCAAAGATGCGCGCCACGGCCGCGTCGTCGTCGGCGCGGGCCCCCAGGCCGTAGACAGTCTCGGTGGGGAAGGCGACCAGCTCACCCGCGGCCAGGCGCTGGGCGGCTTCGCGCAGCGCCACCGGATCGGCTCCGTCGTGGATCGGCATCAGTCCCGCCCGGCCGTTCCGAAGGGACTGAACACCCCCTTGGGGGGCTGCGAACGCAGTGCGCGTGGGGGCAGCATGTCAGTCCCGCCCGGCCGTCCCGAAGGGACTGAACACCCCCTTGGGGGGCCGCGAACGCAGAGCGCGTGGGGGTGGCATGTTCAGAACCCGGGCAGGCCCAGCAGCGCGCAGGCCCGCTGTGCCATCGCGCGAGCGTCCTCAGGCGTGGCACCGGTGAAGGTCAGGTGGCCCATCTTGCGGCCGGGGCGCGCTTCCGCCTTGCCGTACAGATGCAGGTGGGCGCCAGGCAGTGCGAGCACCCCGGCCCAGTCGGGCGTGCGAGGCTCGACGGCCCCGGCCGGGAACCACAGGTCGCCCAGCAGGTTCAGCATCACCGCCGCCGAATGCAGCCTCGGCTCCACCAGCGGCAGGCCGGCCATGCAGCGCACCTGCTGCTCGAACTGCGAAACATCGCAGGCGTCGATCGTGTAGTGGCCCGAGTTGTGCGGCCGCGGTGCCATCTCGTTGGCGACCAGCCGCAATTCGCCCGACGCGTCGGCCACGACGAAGAACTCGACGCACAGCACACCCACATAGGCCATCGAGCCGGCGATCGCCTTGGCGCAGCGTGCGGCCTCTTCCGCCAGCGCTTCGCCCACGTCCGGCGCGGGCACCTGGGTGACGGCCAGGATGCCGTCGCGGTGCAGGTTCTGCTGCACGGGGAAGCACACCGCATGACCGTCCGCACCGCGGGCGACGATGACCGACAGCTCGCGCTGCAGCGGCAGCAGCTGCTCCAGCACGCAGCGCACCCGGCCCATGCGTTCCCACGCGGCGGCCAGCGCGGCAAGGTCGGCCACGCGGGCCTGGCCCTTGCCGTCGTAGCCCAGGGTCGCCGTCTTGAGGATGCCGGGCAGCAAGGCCTCATTCACCGCCGCCAGCGTGGCCTCGGTGTCGATCACCGCGTAGGGTGCACACGGAACGCCGGCCCGGCCGAAGTGGGCTTTCTCGGCCGCACGGTCCTGGCAGATGGCCACGGCCTCGGCCGCGGGAGCCACCGGCACCGACGAAGCCAGCGTGCGCAGGGCGGGCGCGGGCACGTTCTCGAACTCGGTCGTCACGGCGTCCGACAAGCGCCCCAGCTCGGCCAGCGCCGCGGCATCGGTGTACCCCGCCCGCAGGTGGTGGTGCGAGACCAGGCCGGCCGGGCTCGCCGGGTCGGCGTCGAGCACCGCGGTCGAGTAGCCCATCGCTTGCGCCGCGTGCACGAACATGCGGCCGAGCTGGCCCCCTCCCATCACACCCAGCGTGGCGCCCGGCAGCAGCGGTTTGAGAGCGGTGGTCATTTCAGTTCGGCGCTCATCGCGCGGGCGGCTTCGGTCTGGCGAGCGCGGTAGTCGGCGAGCTTCTGGCGCAGGCCGGCATCCTCGTTGGCCAGCATGGCCACCGCGAACAGGGCCGCGTTCGCCGCGCCCGCTGCGCCGATCGCGAAGGTCGCCACCGGAATGCCCTTGGGCATCTGCACGATGGAGTGAAGCGAGTCCACGCCCTGCAGGTGGCGGCTGGCCACCGGCACGCCGAGCACCGGCACCACGGTCTTGGCAGCCAGCATGCCCGGCAGATGGGCCGCGCCGCCCGCACCCGCGATGATGGCCTTCAGGCCGCGGCCCTGGGCGGCTTCCGCATAGGAGAACATGTCGTCCGGCATGCGGTGGGCCGACACCACGCGGGCCTCATGGGCGACGCCGAACTCGGCGAGAATCTGGGCGGCGGCCTGCATGGTGTCCCAATCGCTGGACGACCCCATCACGATGCCGACCACGGGCGAGGCAGTGTTCAAAGCCGCAGCTCCAGGATCACACAAGGAAAACGGGGATTTTAGGCTGCGCTTGTTTCGCGCCTGTTCGCCCCCAGTTCACCCACGCGACATGATCGACATCACCATTCAGAATTTCGAGACCGAGCTCATTGGCGCCTCGCTGCGCCAGCCGGTGCTGCTGGACATCTGGGCCCCCTGGTGCGGCCCCTGCAAGACGCTGGGGCCCGTGCTGGAGCAGCTCGAGGCCGAGTACGGCGGCCGCTTCCTGTTGGCCAAGCTCAACAGCGACGAGCAGCCCGAGATCGCCGGCCAGCTGAGCCAGGCCTTCGGCGTGCGCTCGATCCCCTTCTGCGTGCTGTTCTCGCAGGGCCAGCCGGTCGACGGCTTCGTCGGCGCGCTGCCCGCTGGCGAGGTCCGCAAGTTCCTCGACAAGCACGTGCCGAGTGTCGATGCGCTCGAGTCCGACGCCGAGGCAGCCGAGGCCGAGGCCTTGCTGGCCGGCGATGGCGATGTGGAGGGCGCGTTGGCCAAGCTGCAGGAGGCGGTCGCGATCGACCCCTCCAACGACACCGCCCGCATCGACTACCTCAAGCTGCTGCTGGACCTGGCGCCGGGCGACCCCTCGCGCACGGCCCAGGCACGGCAGGCCTTCGAGCCGGTGGCGGCCAAGGTGCTGTCGGACGCTCGCTACGCCGCGGTCGAGCACTGGCTCAAGGCCTGCGAGGCCCTGCCCATGGCCCGGCCGCTGGCCGAGCTGGATGCAGCCATCGCCGCCAACAAACGCGATTTCGACGCCCGCTTCGCCCGCGCCCAGCAACTGTTCGCGCACGGCAAGCCGACCGCCGCGATGGACGAGCTGCTCGAGATCCTGATGCGGGACAAGGGCTGGAACCAGGAGCTGGCGCGCAAGACTTATGTCGCGATCCTGGAGCTGATGAGCAAGCCGGCACCCAAGGCCGAAGCCGGGCCGGCCGGCGCGAAGGGCACGCTGGAGCTGACCGGCAAGGCCGCGGTGATGCCAGCCGACCCGGTGCTGGACCAGTACCGACGCAAGCTGAGCATGGCGCTGTTCTGACGACGTCGAGCGGCCTCACCCCGCAAACAGGCGCCCCGCGGGGCGCCTTTGGCATCACGAAGGGGTGAACGCGGCGAGCGTGCGGTCCAGCAGCTCGCGGGTGCGGGCCTGGTCGGCCTCGTGCTGGGCCAACGCCTCGTCGGCGCGCGCCTGCAACTGGTCCGCCACAGCGTCGCGGCCCCCATGGCGGTGGATGCGTGCCAGCCTGGCAAAGGCGGCAGCGCGGTCGTCGGCATCGGGCTGGCCCGGCACGCCGGCCTCGGCGGCCTTGGCGTCCGCCAGGGCCTGGGAGACGCGGCCCGCACGCACATGGCACCAGGCCCGGTCGGCCAGAAGGCGCGCGCTGCGGTGCGCCATGCCCTCCTTGCGGGCGCGGTCCAGGTGGTCGTCGAACAGGCGTGCAGCCTCCTCGAAACGCCCCAGCACCACCAGCAGCTGGGCGCGGATCACCGGCACCATGGCCGACAGCGAGGCCACGCCGGTGCCCCAGTCGTAGTTGGCAGTCGACTCGGCCTCCAGCAGCGCCTTGCGCGCCTGCTCGGCGTCACCGCGGCCGAAGGCGTCGGCCAGCGCGATCTGGCCCGAGCGCATGCTGGAGATGTTGTGCAGCATCACGCTGATCATCGAGCTGTCGCCGTCGGCGCTCGCATGGGCACGGGCGCGCAGGTACCAGGTCTGGGAGGTGGTGTCGTCGCCGGCGCAGCGGTAGGCATCGGCCAGCACCAGCCCGGCGCGGGCGCGGGCGGCGTGCTGGTCCGGCTCGGCCTGTCGCAGCGCCGCATCCACATGGCGGGCCACAGCGCCCCAATCGGACGCATTGAACGCGCTGGTGGCCAGCCAGGCCGAGGCCAGCGCCTGCATCGGCGCATGGCCGATCTGCGCGGCCTGGTCGAAGGCCCGCTGGAACTTTTCGGCTGCCTGTGGCGCGATGCTCTCGAAGTGAGAGATCTGACCCTCGACCAGGTGGATCCAGGCGGACAGCAGCGGGTCCTTGTGGCGCTGGTTCTGGGTGCGCAGGCCCTGCAGCGCGAAGCGTGCGTCGGCCAGCAGGCCCAGGCGCGCCAATGCGCCGGCCCGCTCGGCCTTGAAGTACTCGCGCTGCAGCGGCTCTGCAGCGCCTGTGATGGCGCCGTCCAGGCGCTCGATGAGGCGGGAGGCGACCACGGTGCCGGCCTTTCGGTTCAGGCCGCGCGCAGCCGGTCGAAGGCCTCGCGGTATTTGGCGGCGGTGCGTTCCACCACGTCGGCCGGCAGCGCCGGCGCCGGCGCGGTCTTGGCCCAGGGCTTGCCGTCGACCGTGGCCTGCTCCAGCCAGTCGCGCACGAACTGCTTGTCGTAGCTGGGCGGGTTGGCGCCGGTCTTCACGGCCTCGGCCCAGCCCTCGACCGGCCAGTAGCGCGACGAATCGGGGGTCAGCACCTCGTCCATCAACGTCAGCGTTCCGTCGGCATCGAGGCCGAACTCGAACTTGGTGTCGGCAATGATGATGCCCTTGGTCAACGCGAAGGCAGCGGCTTCCTGGTACAGGCGGATCGCCACGTCGCGCACCTGCTCGGCCAGCGGGCGGCCGACCTTGGCGGCCATCTGCTCGAAGGAGATGTTCTCGTCGTGCTCACCCATCTCGGCCTTGGTGGCCGGCGTGAAGATGGGCTCGGGCAGCTTGGCCGCATTGGTGAGGCCCGGGGGCAGCGCCACGCCGCACACCGACCGCGACTGACGGTACTCGGCCCAGCCGGAGCCGGCCAGGTAGCCGCGCACCACCGCCTCGACCGGGATGGGCTGCAGGCGCTTGACCAGCATCGAGCGGCCCTGCACCTGGGCCACCTCGTCGGCGGCGACTGCCGACTCGGGCGCATCACCGGTCAGGTGGTTGGGCACCACCTGCTTCAGGCGCTCGAACCAGAACAGCGCCATCTGCGTGAGCAGCTCCCCCTTGCCGGGGATCGGCTCGCCCATCACCACATCGAAGGCCGACAGGCGATCACTCGCGACCATCAGGATGCGGTCGGTGCCGACGGCGTAGTTGTCGCGCACCTTGCCGCGCGCCAGAAGGGGGAGGGAATGCAGCGAGCTCTGCAGCAGCGGTTCGGTCATGGCGCGGGGGAGAAATGAGCCGTCGATTGTAGGCGCCGCGTCACCGGCACCTTAGGGGTGGCGCAATGCAATCGGCCATCCGTCACGGGGCAGAAAACCCCGCGGGATGGCCGCTTCGAGCCGGAAAAGGCGCTCGTCAGACCACCGTCTGCGCCAGCTCGCCGCGGGCGTAGCGCTGGGCCATGTCGGCCATGCTCACCGCCTTGATCTTGCCGGCCTGGCCCTCGCAGCCGAACTCGAGGTAGCGCTGCTTGCAGATCTTCATCGCGGCTTCGCGGGCGGGCTTGAGCCACTCGCGGGCGTCGAACTTCTCGGGGTTCTCGGCCATGAACTTGCGCACCGCGCCGGTCATCGCCAGGCGGATGTCGGTGTCGATGTTGATCTTGCGCACGCCGTGCTTGATGGCCTCCTGGATCTCTTCGACCGGCACGCCGTAGGTCTCCTTCATCTTGCCGCCGTACTGGTTGATGATGGCCAGCAGGTCCTGCGGCACCGACGAGGAGCCGTGCATCACCAGGTGGGTGTTGGGGATGCGCTTGTGGATTTCCTTCACGCGGCCGATGGCGAGGATGTCGCCGGTGGGCTTGCGGGTGAACTTGTAGGCGCCGTGGCTGGTGCCGATGGCGATGGCCAGCGCGTCGAGCTGGGTCTGCTTGACGAAGTCGGCGGCCTGCTCGGGGTCGGTCAGCAACTGGTCGTGGGTCATCACGGCGTCGGTGCCGTGGCCGTCTTCCTTGTCGCCCTGCATGGTCTCCAGCGAGCCCAGGCAGCCGAGCTCACCTTCCACCGTCACACCCTGGGCGTGGGCCATCTCGACGACCTTCTTCGTCACGTCGACGTTGTAGTCGTAGCTGGCGATGGTCTTGCCATCGGCTTCCAGCGAGCCGTCCATCATCACCGAGCCAAAGCCCAGCGCCATGGCGCCGCGGCAGATGTCGGGGCTCTGGCCGTGGTCCTGGTGCATGACCAGCGGGATCTGCGGCCAAGCTTCCACCGCGGCCTGGATCAGGTGCTTGATGAAGGCCTCGCCGGCGTACTTGCGGGCGCCGGCGCTGGCCTGCAGGATCACCGGCGCGCCGACTTCCGCCGCGGCGGTCATCACGGCCTGGACCTGCTCCAGGTTGTTCACGTTGAAGGCCGGGATGCCGTAGCCGTTTTCGGCGGCATGGTCCAGCAGCTGGCGCATGGAAACGAGAGGCATGGTGTTCCTCGATCTGGCAGTTGGTGAACTGGGCGGGCGCGGGCGATGTAACCGTGCCGTAACTGGCTTCGATTCTACCGAGCCCATTCTGGCCACCGCGCAGGCCAAGCACCCCCCGTGCCATCGGCCCGGCACGAATTGGCGGGCAAAGCCTGCGCTTTTCCGGCTCCAGTTTGCGCCCGCAGCCCCAACACTGTCAGCACCGGCAATCTTCCACAAGCCCACCATGGCCCGCATCGAACTCGCCCACGTCACCACCTGGATCACCCGACTCGCCGAGGAGCGGCCAACCGACCTGGCCAAGGCGGTCGCCGAGCGCGCCGGGTGCGGCATCGGCAAGGGCCGCAGCCTGGTCAGGCAACTGGTCGACCTGGGCTGGCTGCAGGCTGAGGGCACAGGCCGCAAGACGCGGTATGCCCCGGGGCGCCTGCGCCAGATCGTGCAGCGCTACCCGCTCGCGGGCCTGAACGAAGACCTGCCCTGGTCGCGCGACTTCGCGCCCCACTTCGAGATGCCCAAGAACGTGCGCCAGATGCTGCAGCATGCCTTCACCGAGTTGCTGAACAATGCCATCGACCACAGCGAAGGCCAGTCCGTCACCGTTTCCATGCGCCAGACCCCGGCGCACCTGCAGTTGCTGGTGTCGGACGACGGGCGTGGCCTGTTCGACAAGATCCGTGAGGGCTTCGAGATCGAAGACCCCGCGATGGCGATGCTGGAGCTGAGCAAGGGCAAGCTCACCAGCGCGCCGGAGCGCCACACCGGCCGCGGCCTCTACTTCACCTCGCGGCTGGCCGACATCTTCGACCTGCACGCCAACGCCGTCGCTTTCCAGCACCGTGAGTGGGACCCGCGCAGCTGGAAGCAGGGCCGCGCCGTGCGACAGCAGCAGGGCAGCGCCATCTTCCTGGCCATCGCGCTGGACACCCACCGCACCCTGGACGAGGTGATGCGCTCGGCCAGCCTGGACGCGCAGAACTACTCGATCGAGCGCACCACCCTGCCGCTGCGGCTGATCGTCAACGAGGACACCGGGCTCGAATCACGCGCCCAGGCGCGCCGCGTGGCCGCCCGCCTGACCGAGTTCAAGCAGGCCGAGCTGGATTTCACCGGCATCGAGCACATCGGCCAGGGCTTCGCGGATGAGCTCTTCCGCGTCTTCGGTCGCCACCAATCGGCCGTGCAACTCGTGGTCAAGAACGCCGCGCCGCGCGTCACCGCGATGATCGAACTGGCGCAAGCGGCCTGACGGTTTTCTACGGGCGCGCGCAGCGGCGCCCGCTTCAAGTGGCGTGCGCGGATCCGGCTTTGCCGGTCCGCTGCGCGAGCCCCCTCGGGGGGCAGGCCCGGGAGGGCCGTGGGGGCTAACCCACCCTGCAGACCTTCAGCATGTTGGTGCCACCGGGGTAACCCATCGGCTCGCCGCAGGTGATGGCGTAGGTGTCGCCGGGCTTCAGCACGCCGCGCGCCACCAGCAGCCGCTCGGCCTCGGCCAGCGCCTGGTCGCGGTCGGTGTAGTTGGCCATCAGAATGGGTCGCACGTTGCGGTACAGCGCCATGCGCGACTGCGAGCGCACCTGGCTCGTCAGGCCGTAGATCGGCACGTGGATGTTGTGGCGGCTCATCCACAGCGCGGTCGAACCCGACTCGGTCAGCGCGATGATGGCCTTGCAGCCCAGGTGGTGCGCGGTGAAGAGCGCCCCCATGGCGATCGACTGGTCGATGCGGCCGAAGGTCTTGTTGGTGAAGTCGGCTTCGAGGCGCACGTCCTCGGCCCGCTCGGCTTCGAGCGCGATCAGCGCCATGTGTTCCACCGTCTCGACCGGGTACTTGCCGGCCGCCGTCTCGGCGCTCAACATCACGGCGTCAGTGCCGTCGAGCACCGCGTTGGCCACGTCGCTCACCTCGGCACGGGTGGGCACCGGCGCGAGGATCATCGATTCCATCATCTGCGTGGCGGTGATGGCGATCTTGTCCATCTCGCGCGCCATGCGGATCATCTTCTTCTGCAGCGCGGGCACCGTGGCGTTGCCCACCTCCACCGCCAGGTCGCCGCGGGCCACCATGATGCCGTCGCTGGCCCGCAGGATGGCCTCGAGCTGCGGGATGGCCTCGCTGCGCTCGATCTTGGCGATCATCGCCGGTTTATGGCGCCAGGGCTCGCCGGCTACGTTGGCCAGCTGGCGCGCCATCTCCATGTCGGTGGCGTTCTTCGGGAAGCTCACCGCCAGGTAGTCGCACTGGAAGCTCATCGCGGTCTTGATGTCTTCCATGTCCTTGGCGGTCAGGGCTGGCGCGGTCAGGCCGCCGCCTTGCTTGTTGATGCCCTTGTTGTTCGAGAGCTCGCCGCCGATCTTGACGCGGGTGTGCACCTGCTCGCCCAGCACGCGGTCAACCGTCAGCACGATCAAGCCGTCGTTCAGCAGCAGCGTGTCACCCGGCTTCACGTCGCGCGGCAGTTCCTTGTAGTCGAGGCCGACGCCGTCGAGGTCCCCCGGCTCGGTGCGACCGGCGTCGAGCACGAAGGGAGCGCCGTTCTCCAGCATCACCTTGCCTTCGGCGAACTTGCCGACGCGGATCTTCGGGCCCTGCAGGTCGGCCATCAGCGCGATCGGCTTGCCGACGCGGGCCGCGCACTCGCGCACCAGGTTGGCGCGGGCGATGTGGTCCTGCGCCTTGCCGTGGCTGAAGTTGAGCCGCACCACGTCCACCCCGGCCCGCAACAGCCGCTCCAGCACCTCGGGCTCGCTGGAGGCCGGGCCGAGGGTGGCGACGATCTTGGTGGCGCGGGACATGGGCTTCTCCAAACGATGGTGGTGTACTTTTGTTTCAGCGGCCGATTATCGGCAGGTACGAGGCCCGACGGTTACCGATCGATTACACCGCCGCACGCGCGGCCGCCACGTCGGTGACGGCCAGCGCGGTCATGTTGACCACGCGGCGCATGGTGGCCGAAGGCGTGAGGATGTGCGCCGTGGCCGCAGCGCCCAACAGGATGGGGCCCACGGTCACGCCGTGGCCACCCGTCACCTTGAGCACGTTGAACAGGATGTTCGCCGCGTCGATGTTGGGCAGCACCAGCAGGTTGGCCGCGCCGCTCAGCGAGCTGTCGGGCAGCACGGCGCGGCGGATGGTCTCGGACAGCGCCGCGTCGCCCTGCATCTCGCCGTCGCATTCGATGCCCGGGCAGCGCTGCACGAAGAGGTCCCGCGCTGCCCGCATGCGCCGGGCCGAAGCACGGGTGGACGAGCCGTACATCGAGTGCGACAGGAAGGCCACCTTGGGCGGCATGCCGAAGCGCTGCACCTCCTCGGCCGCCATCTGCGCGATCTCGGCCAGTTGCTCGGCCGTGGGTTCCTCGTTGACGAAGGTGTCGGCGATGAACAGCGTGTGCTGGTCGAGCATCAGCGCGTTCATGGTCGCCATCGTGCCCGAGCCCGGGCGGGCACCGAGCACGTTCTTCACATGGTCGAAGTGGTGGTCGAAGCGGCCGACGAGGCCGCACAGCATCGCGTCCGCATCGCCGCGGCGCACCAGCATCGAGGCGATCAGTGTGTTCGAGCGGCGCAGCGCCGCCTTGGCTGCCTCGGGCGAGATGCCGTCGCGGCCCATCAGGCGGTGGTAGTCCTCCCAGCAGGCACGGTAGCGTGGGTCGTCTTCCGGGTCGACCAGCTCGAAATCGGTGCCGGGCTTCAGGCGCAGGCCGGCACGCTCGATGCGCATCTGGATCACGTTGGGCCGGCCGATCAGGATCGGCTTGGCCAGGCCCTCGTCCTTGACCACCTGCACCGCGCGCAGCACCCGCTCGTCCTCGCCCTCGGCGTAGACCACGCGCGCCGGCCGGGCCTTGGCCGCCAGGAACACTGGCCGCATGAACATGCCGGTCTGGTAGACGTACTTGGTGAGTTGCTCGCGGTAGGCCTGCGGATCGGTGATCGGCCGCGTCGCCACGCCCGATTCGGCCGCCGCCAGCGCCACCGCCGGCGCGATGCGCAGGATCAGCCGCGCGTCGAACGGCGTCGGGATCAGGTAGTCGGGCCCGAACTTCAGTTCCTTGCCCGCATAAGCCGCAGCCACCTCGTCGCTGGTCTCGGCCTTGGCGAGCGCCGCGATCTCGTGCACGCAGGCCAGCTTCATCGCCTCGGTGATGCGCGTCGCGCCGCAGTCCAGCGCGCCGCGGAAGATGTACGGGAAGCACAGGACGTTGTTGACCTGGTTCGGGTAGTCCGAGCGGCCGGTGGCGATGATGCAGTCAGGCCGTGCGGCCTTGGCCACCTCGGGCCGGATCTCGGGCTCGGGGTTGGCCAGCGCCAGGATGATGGGCTTGTCGGCCATGGTCTTCACCATCTCGGCCGTCAGCACGCCCGCGGCCGAACAGCCGAGGAACACGTCGGCGCCCGCGACCACCTCGGCCAGCGTGCGCGCGCTGGTGTGCTGGCAGTAGCGCTGCTTGGACTCGTCGAGCTTGTCGCCGCGGCCTTCGCGGATCACGCCCTTGGAATCGACGACGAAGATGTTGGCCGGCTTGACGCCGAGGTTGACCATCAGGTCGAGGCAGGCGATGGCGGCCGCGCCGGCGCCGGAGGCCACCAGCTTGACATCGCCGATCTGCTTGCCCACCAGCTCCAGCCCGTTGATCAGCGCGGCGCTGGAGATGATGGCCGTGCCGTGCTGGTCGTCGTGGAAGACGGGGATGTTCAGCCGCTCGCGCAGCTTCTGCTCGACGTAGAAGCACTCGGGGGCCTTGATGTCCTCGAGGTTGATGCCGCCCAGCGTGGGCTCCAGCGCGGCGATGATCTCGACCAGCTTGTCGGGGTCGTTCTCGGCCAGCTCGATGTCGAACACGTCGATGCCGGCGAACTTCTTGAAGAGGCACCCCTTGCCTTCCATCACCGGCTTGCCGGCCAGGGGGCCGATGTTGCCCAGGCCCAGCACGGCGGTGCCGTTGGTGACCACGCCGACCAGGTTGGCGCGCGAGGTGAAGTCGGCCGCGAGCTTCGGGTCCTCCTCGATCGCCAGGCAAGCGTAGGCCACGCCGGGCGAGTAGGCCAGCGACAGGTCGCGCTGGTTCGACAGCGGCTTGGTCGGCGTGACCGCGATCTTGCCGCGCGTCGGGCTGCGGTGGTAGTCGAGCGCGGCGTCGCGCAGGGCCTGTTCGGCCGGGGTCAGGGGGGTGGCGGCCATGGCGTGTCTCCTCGCTGGCGGAATCCGTGAAAACTTTGGCGCCAGCGTAGCAGCCCGGCGCCGCTGCGGCGTTGTGGAAAGCCGATGGGCCGGCCGCGGGCTCAGCGTGCGGTGGCGGTGGGGCGTTCGCAGGCCGCCGGCGCGACGGCCTGCGCCCGCGCCGCCTCCCGCGCCTGCCGCTCGAACAGGCCCTGCAGCATCTCGCCGGGGCCGGCGCCGTCGGCGTCGCAGCTGCGGTTGCGGAAACTCGACCACACCGGCCGCCCGCCCGACATGCCGGTCAGCAGGCGGTTCTGCTGCTCGTCCACCCCGTAGGCGATCACGCCGATGCGGCGCTCGGCCAGGTAATCGAGAAGGCTCTGCACCTGGTTCGCCTCGCCCGACACGCAGTGCTTGGCGGCGTGCCCCCACTCGGTGACGATCACCGGGTGCCGCTCGGCGAACTGGCCGAAGCGCCGGTCCCACACCCGCGCCAGCTGCCCGGCCGAGCGCTTGGCGCCCACCGGGCCTGGCGCCTGGGTCCCGAAGTAAGGGTGCACCGCGTAGGCCAGCTGCGCGATCGGGTCCGTCAGCGCCGGTGCCCCGTCGAGCCACTGCGCGCCGTGCAGGCCATTCACGATCAGCAGGTTACGGGCCCCGACGCTGCGCAAGGCATCGATCAGGGCCTGGTGGCCGCTCTGCCAGGCCGACCAGTCTTTCGCCGTGGGCGGCAGGGCACCGGTGGGCTCGTTGAAGAGCTCGAAGGCGACACCCAGGTCGCCCGCGAACGCAGGCCCGACGGCGCGCCAGGCGCGCAGGGCGGAGGCGGCTGGCGCGGTTTCCACCGGCTTGACGGCCGTGCGGCCCTGCCACTGCATCGAGAGGATGACGCTGAAGCCGGCACGCCGGGCCAACGCCACCGCGTCCCTCAACTCGCCGAGGTAGGCCGGGCGATGCTGGGGCGATTGCGGGTCGAGGAAGGGCATGCCGATCTGCAGGCGCAGGACGTCGGCGCCGATGGCGCGCGCCAGGTCGATCGTGGCCGGGCCGAAAGCGTCGCGGGCGGCGACCGTGCCCGGGTCGCTGCGCCAGTCGCGGGGGATGAGCCGCCCGAACAGCGACAGCCCTCGCGGCACCCAGGGCTTGCAGTCGCGCAGCAACTGGCGGCCCCCGACCTGCACGCCGAGCACGCCCCCGGGCACGGCCACCTGTGGAGCTGAGGCTGCGGTCGCCGGAGGGTCGGCGGTGGCGGCCGTGGCCCCGACGGCCGTGAGCCCGGCCGCGACCAGCGCCGCCCCGGCCCAGCGGATGGGAAGCAACCCGCGCGGCAGCATGGCGGCAGCCCCGTTCGTCAGCCGGCGGCGCGGCGCGCCAGGATCTCGAACGCGGGCAGGGTCTTGCCTTCCAGCACCTCCAGGAAGGCGCCGCCACCGGTGGAGATGTAGCCCACGTCCTTCTCGATCCCGTATTTGGCGATCGCTGCCAGCGTGTCGCCGCCGCCGGCGATGCTGAAGGCCTCGCTGGCGGCGATGGCGCGGGCGATGGTTTCGGTACCGTGGGCGAAGGCGTCGAACTCGAACACCCCGACCGGCCCGTTCCAGACGATCGTGCCCGCCGCCTTGAGCTGCTCGGCCAGCTTCGCCGCTGTCTTGGGGCCGATGTCGAGGATCAGGTCGTCGTCGGCCACCTCGGTGGCGGCCTTGACGGTGGCCGGCGCATCGGCGGCGAAGGCCTTGGCGGTGACCACGTCCACGGGAATTGGCACCTCGGCCCCACGGGCCTTCATCGCCTCGATCACCGCCTTGGCCTCGCCGACCAGGTCGGGCTCGGCCAGGCTCTTGCCGATCTTCAGGCCGGCGGCGAGCAGGAAGGTGTTGGCGATGCCGCCGCCCACGATCAGGCCGTCGACGTTCTTCGCCAACGACTGCAGGATGGTCAGCTTGGTCGAGACCTTGGAGCCGGCCACGATGGCCACCAGCGGGCGCTTGGGGTTGGCCAGGGCCTGGCCGATGGCGTCGATCTCGGCCGCCAGCAGCGGGCCCGCGCAGGCCACCGGCGCGAACTGCGCGATGCCGTAGGTGGAGGCCTCGGCCCGGTGGGCGGTGCCGAAGGCGTCGTGCACGAACACGTCGCACAGCGCGGCCATCTTCTTTGCCAGTTCCTCGTTGTTCTTCTTTTCGCCCTTGTTGAGGCGGCAGTTCTCCAGCAGAACCACCTCGCCCGGCTTCACGTCCACGCCGTCGACCCAGTTCTGCTGCAGGCGCACCGGGTGGCCCAGCAGCTCGGCCAGGCGCTCGGCCACCGGCTGCAGCGAGTCCTCGGGCTTGAACTCGCCCTCGGTCGGGCGGCCGAGATGGCTGGTGACCATCACCGCCGCGCCGGCGTTCAGCGCCAGCTGGATGCAGGGCACCGAGGCGCGGATGCGGGTGTCTTCGGTGATGCGGCCGGCGTCGTCCTGCGGCACGTTCAGGTCGGCGCGAATGAACACGCGCTGGCCCTGCACTTGGCCCTGGGCGACGAGGTCGGAGAAGCGGAGGACTTTCATCATGATGGCGATGTCGTTCTAGCGAGGAAGGGATGGGCCCGGGCGCCGCCACGGCGCCGGGCCGTCACCAGCCCAGGCCGAAACGCAGCGCCAGCAGCACGGTGGTGCCGCAGACGATGGTGCCGAGGATGCCACGGCGCCACCAGTACCACAGCGCCCCGGCGGCGGCGGCGTACAGGCGCGCATCCTGCCACGTCTGGATGAGCTGCCCGTTGCTCATGATCACTTCGGGCGCCACCACCGCGACCAATGCGGCCAGCGGGGCGTGGCGAAGCGCTTCGCGCAGCCACAGCGGGATCGGCACCTCACGCTCGGGCAGCAGGAAGAAACCACGCGTCAGCAGCGTGATGACGCCCAGGCCCAGGATGGCCAGCGCCGCCTCCCAACCGCTCACTTCGCACCTCCCGCCGGCCGGGCCGGCTCGGCCGGCTTGAAGTGGTCGAGGACGATGCCCACCGCCACCGCGGCGGCGATCGCCACCACGATGTTCAGCTTGAAGGGCAAGGCGAAGGCCGCGACCGCGGCGCAGGCGGCGACGGCGGCGGCGACCCAGGTGGCGCGGTCGGTCAGCAGCGAACCCGTCAGGCCGATCAACGCCAGCGTGCCGGCGAAGCCCAACCCCCACTCGGTGGGGATCTGGTCGGCCAGCGCGATGCCCAGCAGCGACATCGCCTGCCAGGTCACCCAGTTGATGGCGACGCCGCCCCAGAAGTAGGGCACCTGCTCGGGTGCGGCCTTGGGTTCGGGGAAGCGCCGCATGAACATCACGTAGTTCAAGTCGGCGGTGAAGTACGCGTGCATCAGGCGCTGGCGCAACGGCAAATGCCCGAAGTAGGGCCGCCAGCCGGCACTGAAGATGACGAAACGCAGGTTGACGCAGGCCGCCGTGGCCCAGACGACCCAGATCGGGGCGTCGCTCGCGATCAGCGGCAACGAGGCCAGTTGGGCGCTGCCGGCAAAGACGACCAAGGTCATCAGCACGGCCAGCGGGATGGGCAAACCGCTCTTGACCATCGCCGCACCGGTCACCAGGCCCCAGGCGGCGAGGCCGATCGCGATGCCCGTCATCTCGCGGGCGCCCCGACGAAACTCGGGGTGTTGCCAGACCGGCGGGACAGGCGAAGTCGGCACCACGGGGGCGGAATCGGGCATCGCGCGATTGTCCTATGGGGTTTTCACCCATGCCGCCTGCAAGGATGCGCGGCGGCTGTGCATCGGCGCACAGACTTGGGGCGCAGCGGCGCCGGGGTCAGTGGGTGTTGACCTTCTTGGAGGGCGCGCGCGCTTCCCGGGTTTCAGCCTTGGGGTCGGCCTTGTCGTCGCCCTTGTCGGCGTGGGCCGTCGCGGCCTCGTCCTCCAACTCGGCAGCCTTGGCCTTGGCCTCGGCGCGCAGCTGGGGCGGCACCGGCTCCAGCTTGTTCTCGCGCATGTAGTCGTCCATCTCGCGCCAGCCGGCGTAGATGGCGGCCTTCTCGGCCTTTTTGTTCATCACGTAACAGTCTTCGATCGCCCGGCCGGCGTGGCGGCAGGCGGCGCCGACAGCCTTGCCCTCGGCGGCCTTGCGCTCGGCGATCACCGTGGCGCCTTCGAGGCCCAGCATGTCGCAGCCGGCGAGCCCAAGGCTGGCCAGGGTGACGAGGGTGAGCAGGGCGCGGCGCATTGAGAAGGGCAAAAACGGTGGATTGCCGGTGGTATCGACCGGCCAGCCGCCGACTTGAGGCCCCTCGGCCACATGGAAGCCGCAAAGAGGCGGCGGGAGCCGCCTCGGCTTCAGCGCGGAGCGTAACCGCCGCGCGCCAGCTGCAGCAGGCGCTCGACCCGCTCCTCGGTGCTCGGGTGGGTCGAGAACAGGCCCCGCAGCCCACCGCCCGAGAGCGGGTTCATGATCATCATCTGCGCCGTCTCGGGGTGGCGCTCGGCGGCTTCCAGCGGCAGGCCCTGGGCCATGCGCTGGATCTTCTGCAGCGCCGAGGCCAGGGCCTGCGGGTCGCCCGAGATCTCGGCGCCGCCCCGGTCAGCCTCGAACTCGCGGGCCCGGCTGATCGCCATCTGGATGAGGCTGGCCGCGATCGGCGCCAGGATCATCACCAGGATCGACACGATGGGATTGACCGGCCGGCCTTCCGAATCGCGGCCGCCGAAGAACATGGCGAAGTTGGCCAGCATCGAGATCGCACCCGCCATGGTGGCGCTGATGGTGGAGATCAGGATGTCGCGGTGCTTGACGTGCGCCAGCTCGTGCGCCATCACGCCGCGCACCTCGCGCTCGCTCAGGGCGCGCAGCAGACCGGTGGTGGCGGCAACGGCGGCGTTCTGCGGGTTGCGGCCAGTGGCGAAGGCGTTGGGGGCGTTCTCCTGGATCAGGTAGACCCGGGGCATCGGCAACTCTGCCCTGGCCGCCAGCTCCTGCACCATGCGGTAGAACTGCGGGGCGCTGCTGGCGTCGACCTCCTGCGCGTTGTACATGCGCAGGACGAGCTTGTCCGAAAACCAGTAGCTGAAGAAGTTCATGCCCAGCGCGACGACCAGGGCGATGACCATGCCTTGCTGGCCACCGAGCACCTGGCCGAGGGCCATGAACAGCGCGGTGATGGCCGCCATCAGGACGGCGGTCTTCAGCAGATTGAACATGTGACGAGCTTCCTCGCGCCGCAACGGGCGCGCATCAGTGGGGATATGCCTCAGATGCGGTCGGCCGGGGGGAGTTCAATGAGCAGCCTGCGGCCGGCTCACCCGCCGAGGTCCGACCCTTCCAGGCTCGGATGGGCCTGGAGGAAGGCCGCGGCCGGCAAACGCTTGCCGCCCGGGCGCTGCAGTTGGAGCAACTCCAGGCCGCCCTCGCCGCAAGCGACGGTGATGCGCTCACCGTCGGCGAGCACCACACGGCCCGGTGTCCCTCGCACGTCGGCGCGCACCCTTGCCAGCCAGACCTTCACCGTTTCGCCGCCGCACTCGAAGCTGGCGCCAGGGAAGGGGTCGAAAGCACGCACCCGGCGCTCGATCGCCACCGCCGGCAAGGTCCAGTCGATCGCCGCCTCGGCCTTGCTGATCTTGTGGGCGTACGAGACGCCCTCGCCCGGCTGCGGCGTGGGCTGCAGACTGCCCGCGGCAGCACCGGCCAGCGCCTCGACCACCATCCGCGCGCCCAGCGCCGCGAGGCGGTCGTGCAGCGTACCGGTGCTGTCATCGGGGCGGATCGGCTCGCGGCCGATCGCCAGCATCGCACCAGTGTCCAGGCCCTCGTCCATCTGCATGATGGTGATGCCGGTTTCGCCGTCCCCCGCCTCGATGGCGCGGTGGATGGGGGCCGCGCCACGCCAGCGTGGCAACAGCGACCCGTGAATGTTCAAGCACCCGAGCCGCGGAAGGGTGAGCACCCACTGCGGCAGAATCAATCCGTAGGCGGCCACCACCATCACGTCCGGGGCCGCCGCCTGCAGCGCGGCGCGGGCCGCCCAGGCATCGGCCGCGAACTTGCCGTCCAGCTTCAACCCTTGGGGCTGCACCACCGGCAGACCGTGAGCCAGCGCCAACTGCTTGACCGGCGATGGCGTCAGCTTCATGCCCCGGCCGGCCGGGCGGTCGGGCTGGGTCAGGACGAGCGGAACCTCGTAGCCGGCGGCATGGATCGCTTCCAGCGCGACGGCGGCGAACTCCGGCGTGCCGGCGAAGGCGACACGCAGGCTCATCGCCGCTTCTGCTCGTCGCGCGTCTTCTTGAGCATCTTGGTCTTGATGCGCTCACGCTTGAGCGGGCTCAGGTACTCGACGAACACCTTGCCCATCAGGTGGTCCATCTCGTGCTGTACGCAGACCGCGGTGAGGCCCTCGGCATCGAACTCGTAGGGCTTGCCGTCGCGGCCCAGCGACCGCACCGTGATGCGGGCATGGCGCGGCACCGCGTCGTAGATGGTGGGCACCGACAAGCACCCCTCCTCGCCCATCATCATTTCGTCGCTCACGCGCACCAGCTCGGGGTTGATCAGCACCCGGGGCTCGTCGCGCTGCTCGGAGGTGTCCATCACGATGATGCGACGGTGCACATCGACCTGCGTCGCCGCCAGACCCACCCCCTCGGCGGCATACATGGTCTCGAACATGTCGTCGATCAACTGGCGCACGGCATCGTCGACCTCGGCCACAGGCGCGGCCACGGTGTGCAGTCGGGGGTCGGGGTAGCGAAGGATGGAAAGCTGGGCCATGGGATCAGGTGGGAGAAGGCCTCGGGACTTGCCCCAGGCTGTCGACGAGACGCAACGAATAGGACCGCTGGTGGTGACAAAGGGTTTCAGCGGTGCGGCCGCTTTGTTTGCGGTATCAAGGCTTTAGGGGCAGAATTTACGAAGCTTTCTTAGCTTTTCGTGCGGGTGATCTGCCGTTGGGAAGCCAGCGCCACTTCAAAGGCGCGGCATCGGCCGTTCATACCGGAATTGTTGCACTGCCAAAGATTTCCGGCTCAACCGCCCGGAAGTGTCCATACATGAGCCGAACCGCGCGAGCCAACTGTTTCTCTCCTTCCCCCTGGATCGCCGTGGCCATGTCGCTCGGCTTGGCCGGTGCGGCTACCGCCCAGGGGACCCAATGGCCGGTGACCCCCGAGCAGCGCTCGACCGCCAATCAGGTCGCCCAGACGGGGGTGCCACTGTCCGAACTGGCGCCCAACGCGCCGGACAGCTACACCATCAAGCGCGGCGACACGCTCTGGGACATCTCCAAGATCTTCCTGCGCAGCCCCTGGCGCTGGCCGGAGCTCTGGGGCATGAACCTCGACGAGATTCGCAATCCGCACCTGATCTACCCCGGCCAGATCCTGTACCTGGACAAAACCGGAGGCCGGGCCCGCCTGCGCACCGCCAAGCCGGTCGACATGCAGGACGGCAAGCTCTCGCCGCGCGTGCGCGCTGAGCCCCTGCCCAGCGACGCGATCGCCTCCGTGCCGATGCACCTCATCGGCCCCTTCCTGAACGACGCCGTGGTGCTGGACACCAACTCGCTCGAGACCGCGCCGCGCGTGGTGGCCACCCAGGAGGGCCGGGTGCTCGTTTCGAAGGGCGAGAAGGCCTACGTGCTGGGCGACATGTCGGCGGCACGCAACTGGCAGCTGTTCCGCGAGCCTCGCCCACTCATCGACCCCGAAACCAACCAGGTGCTTGGCTTCGAGGCGCGCTACGTCGGCGCAGCGGAATACGTGCGTGCCGGCGAGACACGGGCTGGCATCGATGGCAAGCCTGAGCTGGTGCCGGCCACCATCAACGTCACCAACCTGCGCGAGGAAGTCAACGTGGGCGACCGCATGCGCCCCCTGCCCGCGCGAGACGTCGAGCCCTTCGCCCCCCACGCACCGGGCGCACCCATGCGCGGCCGCATCATTTCGGTGTACGGCGACAGCCTGAACGCCGGGCAAAACCAGATCGTCGCGCTGAACCGGGGCGCGCGCGATGGCATGGAACGCGGCCATGTGCTGGCCGTCTGGCGCGCCGGAACCCAACGAACCATCACGGCCGGCGACGAGCGCACGCTGATCCGCCTGCCCGACGAGCGGCACGGCATGATGTTCGTTTTCCGCGTCTTCGAGCGGGTTTCCTACGCGCTGCTGCTGCAGGTGCAGGACCCGGTCGTCGCCGGCGACATCTTCACCCAGCCCTGAGCCTGGCTGCGGGCGCGGCTGCCGCGCGCCGCGGCGGCCTGCCGATGCCTTCCGCACCGCCCCCTCTGCCCGCCGACGAATTGCGGGCCTGGTTGCAACTGGCCCACACGCCCGGCCTGAGCCCCGGCGCCGCACGGCGCCTGCTGGCCGCATTCGGCTCGCCGCAGCAGGCGGTGGCCGCCAGCCCGGCCGCCCAACGTGAGCTGGCTGGGCCCGACGAGGCACAAGCCCTCCTCGCACCCCGGCTCGACCCGAACGCACTGTTCGACGCCACTTCGGCATGGCTCGCGGCCGCCCCCTCGACACGGCAGGTCGTCACGCTGGGCGACCCCGGTTACCCGGCTGCGCTGCTCGAAACGGCCGACCCGCCCCTGCTGATGTACCTGCAGGGGCGGTTGACCTTGCTGGCCGAGCCCTCGCTGGCGATCGTCGGCAGTCGCCACGCCACCCCGGCCGGGCTGGACAACGCGCGGGCCTTCGCCGCCCACCTCAGCGGCGCAGGTCTGGTGGTCGTCTCCGGCCTCGCCCTGGGCATCGACGGCGCCGCCCACGAAGGCGCGCTGACCGGCGCCGGCACCACGACCGGCGGAACGATCGCCGTCGTCGGCACCGGGCTGGACCGCGTCTACCCCAAGCGCCACCATGCGCTGGCCCACCGCATGAGCGAAGGCGCCGGCCTCATGCTCAGCGAGTTTCCACTCGGCACCCCACCCCTGGCGCCGAACTTTCCGCGCCGGAACCGCATCATTGCAGGCCTGAGTTTGGGCACCTTGGTGGTCGAGGCGGCCGTGCAATCCGGCTCGCTGATCACCGCGCGGCTGGCGTTGGAGTGCGGCCGGGACGTGTTCGCCATTCCGGGCTCCATCCACAGTCCGCAGTCGCGAGGCTGCCATCGGCTCATCAAGGAAGGCGCCAAGCTGGTCGAGACGGCCGACGATATCCTGCAGGAGCTGCGTTGGCCGGTGCGGCCCGCCGCCGGCACGCCGCCAGCAGTGGCCCCGGACCAGGCCGCGGGAGCAGGCGAGGATCCGCTGCTCGCCATGCTGGGGCACGACCCGGTGACGCTCGACGCGTTGGTGGCGCGCACCGGCTGGCCCGCCGCCGAGCTCCAGGCGCGGCTGCTGGAGCTGGAGCTGGACGGGCAACTCGCCAGGCTGCCAGGAGGCCTGTTCCAGCGCCGGGCCAGGGCTTGACCTCTCCCGCTCAAGATGCCCGGCTTGGCAAGCGCCGGATCACCCAGGCCGAAGCCTGCCAAATGCACCCGACCGGGCCAAAACCGCTCGGGTTATAGTCAGCCCATGTTCGACGTGCTGGTCTACCTGTACGAAAATTACTGGCGGCCCGATGCCTGCCCGGACCACGAGCAGCTGACCCGCAAGCTCTCAGCCGTGGGGTTCGAGTCGGACGAGATCCAGGAAGCATTGCACTGGCTCGATGGCTTGGCCTCACGCACCGGTGAGCTGACCGCCAGCGCCCCCACCACCCCGGTGCTGGCCCAGTCGGCGGCGGGCGTGCGCATCTACCTGCGTGAAGAGCAGGAGCTGCTGGGCGAGGAGTCGATCGGTTTCATCAGCTTTCTCGAATCGGCCGGCGTGCTCACACCGGCGCTGCGCGAAATGGTGATCGACCGCGCCACAGCTGTCGGCAGTGGCCCGCTGGACCTGGACGACCTGAAGATCATCGTGCTGATGGTGTTCTGGAGTCTGGGCGAAGAGCCCGATGCGCTGATCCTCGACGAGCTCTTCGTTGCGCCGGAGGACCGGCTGATCCACTGAATGCCGCGCTCGCACCCACCCGTTGAAACGGCCCCGCGGGGCCGTTTGCTTTTCAGGGGCCGGCGGCACCGCTCAGGCGAGCAGCCGGGCCGGATCGGCCTTGATTTTCTCGATCGCGCTTCGCGTGGCCGCCACCGTCAGTGACTCGTCTTCCAGTGGCACCAGCAGGCCGGCCTGCAGGAAGGCGGCCAGGCGCGCCTTCTGGAACAGCACGCAGCGACCATCCGACGCACTGAACAGCGACAGCTGCCGGTTCATGCCCTGCCAGACCAGGCGCACCGACTGGTTGCGGCCGCGGAACTCCAGCATGAAGGCGGCGCCCAGTTGCAGCTCGGCGGCCCACTCCAGCATGGCCGGGCCGGGCATCGAGCCCCCGTCGGCGACGATCTCCAGGCCTTCCTGCTGGTGGTTGCTGCTGTCCAGCACCCAGCTCTCGTCAATCTCCACATCCTCGTCGGGCAGCAGTTCCTCGATCATCTCGAGGCGCTCCTTCAGCTCTTCCAACTGCTGTTGGCTGATCACCGTGGCACGGGCGCTGAAGGCTGCGGTGAGCGCGAGGTTCAGCGACTTGATCGCATGCTCCTGCTTCTCCGCGGGCAGGCCCACCGATGCCATGCCCTGACGCAGCGTGGTCAGCAGTGGCGGCAGGCGGCGGATGACCTCGACGCGGTCTTCGCGCGAGGTCTTGGCGCTGGCCGTCCACAAGAGCTCGCTGGCGGCGGCGCGCACCGTCTTGACCTCCGGGCTTTGCGCGCCGTGGCGCACCGCGGCGGTGGCCAGCACGTCCGCCCAGACGTGGAACATGAACTCGCGCACGCCCTCGTGCACGGGCACGTTGCCCAGCAGCTTGCGCAGTTCGATGGTGTACTGGATGGCCAGTGTCTCGCGCTGCTCGACCTGCTGCGCCAGCGACACGCCGGCGCGGCTCTTTTCGTTCTGGTCGCGGAAGTAGCCTTCGAGAAACTTCTCGAACTCGTTGAGCACCGTCTGAAAGACGCGCCGGCCGGTGTCCGGAAAGGCCTCGACGACCTGCACGACACGCTTGATCTCGGCTTCCAGCGGCGTGCCCAGCACCTCGGCGCCACCGCCCTCGAAGCCCATCACGCAGGCGCCCATGCGGTCGATCAGCCGGCGCGCCGGGTGGTCGGCAGTGGAGAAGAAATCAGGCTCGGCGATGGCGACACGCAGCGTCGGCATCTGCAGGCGTGCGAACCAGACCCGCAACTGGGCGGGAATGCGCTCCTCGGTGAGGATGGACTGGAACAGCAACGCCACCAGCTCGACGGTGGCCCGCTCGGCCGGCGTGCTGGCGGCCGCCTTGAGCGCGACCTGCCGCTCGCGCAGCTCCTGCAGCAGCACCTCCGGCGTGGGCGACACGCCGACGCCGGCGCCACCGGCCACCGCACCATCGCCCG
This sequence comes from Pseudomonadota bacterium, assembly GCA_049322835.1. Classification (GTDB taxonomy): domain Bacteria; phylum Pseudomonadota; class Gammaproteobacteria; order Burkholderiales; family Burkholderiaceae_C; genus Ideonella. Next base: position 174,416 of record JBMOQN010000004.1, read on the forward strand.
CCGGGCCGCCTGCCTGCTGCACCAGCCGCTGCTGGGCCTGCGCCATCGCTTCGGAAAGCTTGGCTGAAGCCGGTCGGGCATGCGCGGTATCGCGGAAGCCCGGCAGGTGGCGCTCCATCACCTCCGAGAAATGCTCCAGCACGATGTCGGCCCTAGCAGCGCCCCCGGCAACCGGACGCGTCATCATGCGGGTTTCGTCGTCGATGCTGTGGCCGTGCAGGATGCTATGCGGTGGCCGAGGGCCACCAAAGGGGTCGCCCTGCACCGTGTTCGCGCCGGCGGAGCCTGCGGCCTGGCTCGGGTGGCCACCTCGACCTGGCGCCCCCCCCGCTGCAGGCCGGCCGCCGAAGGTGCTGGCGCCGGCGCCCGTGGTGGGGCCAGCACCTGAGTCGGCCGCGCCGCCGCCATAGACGGTCGGGCCATAGGCACTGCTGCGGCCGGTAAGCGTCGGGGCGGGCGCCGAGGTTTCGGCAAAACGGCTGGCGCCGCCCGCGCGCGAGGGCTCAGGCTCGCCCCCGCCGAGTTGGCCCGGCGAAGTGGAGGTGCCGTCCGAGCGGCGGATCATGTTGCGGCGGTCGATCTCCGGCAGCACGCCGTGGTCGATGAGCCACTTGTTCATCTCGTTCCAGACCGCCTCGACCGGCTTGGCGCAGGCCTTGAGCAGCACGTCTTCCAGGCCCCGCCACGACTCGAGCGACAGGCCTGCATCGGTCCAGGCATCGATCACATGCTCGGCCAGCACGGGGAGGCGGAACAGGTCGTCGTCTTCGAGCTCGGGCTCGCGCGTCAGCGAGGTCAGCCGCGCGCGCAGGTCGTTGAACTCCCAAATGCCCTTGTCGAGCATCGCCTGCGACAGGCGGGAGACCAGGATCTCCTGCTGGATCGTGTCTTCGTCGACCAGCTTCAGGTCGAGGGCGCCGAAGGCTGTACCCGCCACCGACTTGCCGGCTTGGTCGGTCAGCGCGCCCGGGCTGGTCGGCGGCGCGGAGGACACATGCCGGCGCACTCGCTCGGCCAGACGCCGTGGCCAGTGGCTGCCATGCCGCATGATGTCCTGCAGCATGTCGCGCCGCTGCTGGGCCACTGTGCGCTCAGCGGGCTTCTCGTTCAGCGCCTGGGCCCCGGCAAGGGCCGCGTCGAGCCAGGGCTGGAACTCCTTGATCAGGCGCTCGGCGTAGTAGAGGCGCGCTTGGTCGAGCAGGCTCGTCTGGGCCGAGGAGGCGGGCATGTGGGTGGTTGCGGCTGGCCGGAATGAGGGCCTTCAGACTCTACACCACCGCCCCGGCGTTCGGATCGTTGGGGTCCCCGCCGCCGCCACCGTCCTTGCTCGGCGTGGCCTTCAGCAGGTCCTCGCGCTTGACGCCCAGCCACATCGCGATCGCCGCGGCCACGAAGACCGACGAGTAGATGCCGAACAGGATGCCGATGGTCAACGCGACCGCGAAGTAGTGCAACGTCGGGCCGCCGAACAGCAGCATCGACAGCACCATCATCTGCGTGCTGCCGTGGGTGATGATCGTCCGGCTCATGGTCGAGGTGATCGCGTGGTCGATGACCTCGTGGGTCGTCATCTTCCGATACTTGCGGAAGGCCTCGCGGATCCGGTCGAAGATCACGACCGACTCGTTGACCGAGTAACCCAGCACGGCCAGGACCGCCGCCAGCACCGACAGCGAGAACTCCCACTGAAAGTAGGCAAAGAAGCCCAGGATGATGACCACGTCGTGCAGGTTCGCGATGATGGCTGCCACCGCGAACTTCCACTCGAAGCGGAAGGCCAGGTAGATCATGATGCCGATCACCACGAAGGCCAGCGCCTTGGCGCCATCCTGCGCCAGCTCGGCGCCCACCGACGGGCCCACGAACTCGGTGCGCGAGAGCTTCACTGGCTCGGCGCCGCCGGCTTCGCAGGCTGGGCGGCTGACCGGCTCGCCCTGAGGCGTCGTGTACTGACGCACCGACACCTTCCCTTGCTCGGCCTGGCACAGCGACGCGAAGACATCCGAGGCAATCTTCGACTGCGCGGCCTGCTTGTCGTCACCACGCACCGGCAGTCGGATCATCACGTCGTGCGAGGTGCCGAAGTTCTGCACCTGCACTTCGCCGAAACCCATGCCTTCGACGACATGGCGCACCTTGCCCAGATCGGCGGTCTGCGCGTACTCGACCTCGAGCACCGTGCCACCGGTGAACTCGATCGAGAAATGCAGGCCCCGCGTGGCCAGGAAGAAGACCGCGGCGAAGAAGGTCAGCGCCGAGATGATGTTGAACACCAGCGCATGCCGCATGAACGGGATGTCGCGCCGGATCCGGAAGAATTCCATGTGATGGCCTCTTGGAAGGTGCTGCTGCGTTGGGCGCTGCTGTTCAGGCCTTGTCGGTGGGGTCGACAACGGCCGGCGTGCCGGCGCCGCCTGGGCGCCAGACCTGACCGATCGAGACGGACTTCAGCTTCTTCTGGCGGCCGTACCAGAGGTTCACCAGGCCACGCGAGAACATCACCGCCGAGAACATCGAGGTCAGGATGCCCAGGCAGTGCACCACCGCGAAGCCGCGAATCGGGCCGGAGCCGAAGGCGAGCAGCGCGAGGCCGGCGATCAACGTGGTGATGTTCGAGTCCAGGATGGTGGCCCAAGCGCGCTCATAACCAGTGTTGATGGCCGCCTGCGGCGACGCGCCTGCGCGCAGTTCTTCCCGCACCCGCTCGTTGATCAGCACGTTCGAGTCGATCGCCATGCCAAGCGCCAGCGCAATGGCCGCGATGCCGGGCAGCGACAGCGTGGCCTGCATCATCGACAGCACCGCGATCAGCAGCAGCAGGTTGAAGGCCAGCGCCAACGTCGAGAACACGCCGAACAGCAGGTAGTAGGCGCACATGAACAACGCGATGGCTGCGAAGCCGTAGGTCACGCTGTAGAAGCCCTTGGCGATGTTGTCGGCGCCCAGACTCGGGCCGATCGTGCGCTCCTCGATGATCTCCATCGGGGCAGCCAGCGAGCCGGCACGCAGCAGCAACGCCACGTCGTTCGCCTCCTGGGTGGTCATGCGACCCGAGATCTGGACGCGGCCGCCGCCGATTTCGGAGCGGATCACTGGCGCCGTCACCACCTCCCCTTTGCCCTTCTCGAACAGCAGGATGGCCATGCGCTTGTTGACGTTCTCGCGCGTCACGTCGCGGAAGATGCGCGAGCCCTTGGCGTCCAGCGTCAGGTGAACCGCGGGTTGCTGCTGGTCATCGAAGCCCGGTTGCGCATCGGTCAGGTTCTCGCCGGTCAAGATGACCTGCCGCTTGACGATCAGCGGGCCACCACCTCGCTCGACATACCGCTCGGTGCCAAAGGGCACCGGGGCGCCGCCCGAGGCAGCGGTCGCGGCCTCGGCCGAGTCGTCCACCAAACGCACCTCCAGGGTCGCGGTGCGGCCGATGATGTCCTTGGCCTTGGCAGTGTCTTGCACCCCCGGCAACTGCACCACGACGCGGTCCAGGCCTTGCTGCTGGATCACCGGTTCGGCGACGCCCAGTTCGTTGACGCGGTTGTGGAGGGTGGTGATGTTCTGCTTCAGCGCCGCTTCTTGCACCTTGCGCATGGCCTCGGGCTTGAGCGTGCCGCCAATGAGGAGATCCCCATTGGAAGCCGTGCCCTCGGCCCAGGTCACATCGGCCTGCGTGTCCTGGAGCACCCTCAGCGCAGCAGCGCGGGTCTCGGCATCGCGGAAACGCAGCTCGACCGAGTTGCCTTCGCGAGCAATGCCGGCGTGACGAATGTTCTTGTCCCGGAGCGTGGTGCGAATGTCACCGGTCAGCGACTCGGCCTTCTTCGTCAGCGCGGCCTTCATGTCGACCTGCATCAGGAAGTGCACGCCGCCGCGCAAGTCCAGGCCCAGGTACATGGGCAGGGCATGCAGCTGGGTCAGCCACTGCGGCGAGCGCGAAACCAGGTTGAGCGCGACGATGTACGACGTATCGGTCGAGTCCGGGTTCAACGCCTTGTCGAGCGCTGTCTTGGCCTTGATCTGCGTGTCGGTGTCGGCCAGGCGCGCCTTGACCGAGTTGCCGTCGAACTGCACGAAGTCTGGCTTGATGCCAGCGCCCTGCAGCACCTGCTCGACGCGGCCAACCAGCGTCTGGTCCACCTTGAGCGTGACCTTGCCGCTGGACACCTGCACGGCCGGAGCCTCGCCGAAGAAGTTGGGCAGGGTGTAGACCAGCCCCACCACCAGCGCGAAGGCGAGCAGGAGGTACTTCCACAATGGGTATCGATTCATGTCGGGCCTTCATGAGGCGGCGTCGCCGCCGGCCACCGCGCCGGGGGCGTTGCCGGCGGGCAAGAGCGCGCCGAGCGCGGCGCGCTGGTCACGGTCTTACTTGAAGGTGCCTTTCGGCAGCACCTGCACCACCGAGCTGCGCTGCACCTGGATCTCAACGTCCTTGGCCACCTCGACGAACAGCATGTTGTCGCCCAGCTTGGCGACACGGCCGATCACGCCACCGCCCAGCACCACCTCGTCGCCCTTGGCCAGGGCCTCGATCATGGCGCGGTGCTCCTTCTGCCGCTTCATCTGCGGGCGGATCATGATGAAGTAGAGCACCACGAACATCAGCACCAGCGGCAGGAACTGCATGAGGCTGCTGGCTCCGCTGGCGGGTGCGGCGCTTTGGGCGTAGGCGTTGGAGATGAACACGTCGAAAGTCCTTGTAGTGATCGAGCCCGAGCAGCCATGACCGGCACGGCGCGGCAGGGGCGGCGCGGCATTGTAGTTGCGGCCCCGGGGGTGGCGAATCAAGCCGTGCCGGACCACCGACCGACTGGGACAAACCCTCTGTTGGCGGTTCGCTCGCAGAGGTCGCCGCCAGAAGCAATCAAGCCCTCGCTACGCTGGGTAGGAGGGCTTGAGGCAACCGTTGCCGGTCTGGAAATTGGTTGCGGGGGCAGGATTTGAACCTGCGACCTTTGGGTTATGAGCCCAACGAGCTACCAGACTGCTCCACCCCGCGACAGAATGACGGACTATAGCATGCTTTCCGGGAAGCCGCCACAGTCTGCGATTGCTTATTCGGCGGCTGCCTCGGTGCTCTCAGTCACTTCCGGGCGATCGACCAGCTCGACATAGGCCATCGGCGCGTTGTCGCCGACACGGAAGCCCATCTTCAGGATACGGGTGTAGCCACCCGGACGGGCGTTGTAGCGCTTGCCCAGGTCGTTGAAGAGCTTGGTGACGATGTCGCGGTCGCGCAGACGGGCAAAGGCCAGGCGGCGGTTGGCGACCGAGTCGACCTTGGCCAGCGTGATCAGCGGCTCGACGACCCGGCGCAGTTCCTTGGCCTTGGGCAGCGTGGTCTTGATCGCCTCGTGCTGCAACAGCGAGACGGACATGTTGCGCAACATCGCTGCGCGGTGCTCGCTGGTGCGGTTGAGTTTGCGAAGGCCATTACGGTGGCGCATGGTGCTTTCCTTTCTTTATTGAACCCCGGCCGTGTCAGGTACCGGGGGGTGCACGGGGCCACCGTCAGGCGGCAGCCCATCCTTGGACGGCGCTCGGGCCGTCTTTCGAACTTTGCTTATCGCTTGTCGAGGCCCTGCGGCGGCCAGTTCTCCAGGCGCGCGCCCAGCGTGAGACCACGCGAAGCCAGCACTTCCTTGATTTCGTTGAGCGACTTGCGGCCCAGGTTCGGGGTCTTCAGCAGCTCGGTCTCGGTGCGCTGGATCAGGTCGCCGATGTAGTAGATGTTCTCGGCCTTCAGGCAGTTGGCCGAACGCACCGTCAGCTCGAGCTCGTCGACCGGACGCAGCAGGATCGGATCGAACACCGCCGAGCTCTTGGCCGGCTGGTCGAAGGTGGCGATGTCGCCCACGTCCAGCTGGGCGAAGACGGCCAGCTGCTCGACCAGGATCTTGGCCGACGCACGGATCGCTTCCTCCGGAGAAATCGCGCCGTTGGTCTCGATCTCCATCACCAGCTTGTCGAGGTCGGTGCGCTGTTCGACGCGGGCGTTCTCGACCGCGTAGCTGACGCGCTTGACCGGCGAGAAGGAGGCGTCCAGGACGATGCGGCCGATCGACTTGGTCGGCTCGTCGCCGTAGCGGCGCAGGTTGCCCGGCACATAGCCGCGGCCCTTCTCGACCTTGATCTGCATGTCGAGCTTGCCACCTTGCGCCAGGTTGGCGATGACGTGCTCGGGGTTGACGATCTCGACGTCGTGCGGGGTCTGGATGTCGGCCGCGGTGACCGGGCCCTCGCCTTCCTTGCGCAGCACCAGCGTGACTTCATCGCGGTTGTGCAGGCGGAAGACCACGCCCTTCAGGTTCAGCATGATGTGCACGACGTCTTCGGCGACGCCGTCGACTGTCGAGTACTCATGCAGCACGCCGGCGATCGTGACCTCCGTCGGCGCGTAACCCACCATCGACGACAGCAGCACGCGACGCAGCGCGTTGCCGAGCGTGTGACCATAACCGCGCTCGAACGGCTCGAGCGTGACTTTGGCGCGGTGGCCGCCCAGCGGCTCCGCAACGATGGCTTTGGGTTTCAGCAGATTGGTTTGCATGTAAGTCCTGTTCCTCTCAATACCCTCGGCTCGTTACACCGATAAGGCTGGCGGACCACACCGGAGCGCAAATGCCCGCCGCGGGACCGGCTTGCCGCGGCGGGATGGGCCACATGCGCACCGACGAGGAACGCATGCGCCGAATGACGGCATCAACGCGAGTACAACTCGACGATCAGCGACTCGTTGATCTCGGCACCGAACTCATCGCGGTCCGGGACCTTCTTGAAGGTGCCTTCGAGCTTCGTCGCGTCGACCTGGACCCAGGCCGGCAGGCCGATCGACTCGGCCAGCTTCAGCGACTCGGTGACGCGCAGCTGCTTCTTGGCCTTTTCGCGGATCGCGATCACGTCGCCGGCCTTGACCTGGTACGACGGGATGTTCACGACTTCGCCATTGACCGTCAGGGCCTTGTGGGACACCAGTTGGCGCGCCTCGGCACGGGTGGAGCCGAACCCCATGCGGTAGACGACGTTGTCGAGGCGCGACTCCAGCAGGAACAGCAGGTTCGCACCGGTGTTGCCCTTGCGGCGGTCGGCTTCGGCAAAGTAGCGGCGGAACTGGCGCTCCAGCACGCCGTACATGCGCTTGACCTTCTGCTTCTCGCGCAGCTGAAGGCCGAAATCGGAGGTGCGCGAGCCCGAGGTGCGGCCATGCTGGCCAGGCTTGGTGTCGAACTTGGCCTTGTCGCTGATGGCGCGGCGGGCGCTCTTCAGGAACAGGTCGGTGCCTTCACGACGGGAGAGTTTGGCCTTGGGCCCAAGGTAACGTGCCACGTTGCTTCCTTTTTAGGTGTATTGCTGACGCGCCCAATGGCATCGAACGAATCGAGCCGGCGCGCGAGTCTGGCGAGTGTTGTCGAATGCGCTCAGACGGTGGGCTTGGGAGTAGTGAAGCCGACCGCAGATCACTCCGCGGTCGGCATTCGGGAAACTCTTGATTGTAGCAGGATGGTCACAATCCTGCGCAAAAGCGGCCGCGGACAAGCCATCCGGCGGCTCGGCTCCGGATCTCAGATGCGGCGACGCTTCTGCGGGCGGCAGCCGTTGTGCGGGATCGGGGTGATGTCCGAAATCGAGTTGATGCGGATGCCGAGCGAGGCCAGTGCGCGCACCGACGACTCACGGCCCGGGCCCGGCCCCTTGATCCGCACATCCAGGTTCTTGATGCCTTGCTCCTGGGCTGCACGGCCCGCCACTTCGGCGGCCACCTGGGCAGCGAACGGGGTCGACTTGCGTGAGCCCTTGAAGCCCTGGCCACCCGACGAGGCCCAGGACAGGGAGGCGCCCTGGCGGTCGGTGATCGTGATGATCGTGTTGTTGAACGAGGCGTGCACGTGGGCGATGCCATCCGCAATGTTCTTGCGGATCTTCTTGCTCACACGCCGCGCAGCGGTGTTGGCAGGTGCTTTGGCCATGTTGTGTTCTCTTTCCTAGTCCGTGGCGACTTGTCGCTTACTTCTTCAGCGCTGCAGCACCCTTGCGCGGGCCCTTGCGGGTGCGGGCGTTGGTGCGGGTGCGCTGGCCGCGCATCGGCAGGCCACGGCGATGACGGAAGCCGCGGTAGCAGCCGAGGTCCATCAGGCGCTTGATGTTGATCGAGATCTCACGGCGCAGGTCGCCTTCGATCGTCAGCTTTCCGATCTCTTCCCGGATCTTCTCCAGGTCGCTGTCGGTCAGTTCCTTGATCTTCTTGGAGTACGGAACGCCGACCGTGTCGCAGATCTTCTGCGCGGTCGTGCGGCCGATGCCGTAGATGTGCGTCAGGCCAATTTCCGTGTGCTTGTGCGGCGGAATGTTGATACCAGCAATACGTGCCATTGTGCTTCCTTCGATTCGCTGTCAGTCGCCGTGACTCAACCCTGGCGCTGCTTATGGCGCGGGTCGGTGCAGATCACGCGAACCACGCCGTTGCGGCGGATGATCTTGCAGTTGCGGCACATTTTCTTGACCGAGGCCGAGACTTTCATGGTCTTCTCCGGGAGGGGTCCAAACGCTCTAGGACGTTGTTCACTTTGCGCGGAAAACAATCCGAGCGCGACTCAAATCGTAAGGGGTCAATTCGACGGTCACCCGGTCACCGGGGAGGATGCGGATGTAGTGCATCCGCATCTTTCCTGAGATGTGCCCGAGAACCACATGCCCGTTTTCCAGCTTCACACGGAAGGTGGCATTGGGCAGGTTTTCGAGGATCTCACCCTGCATCTGGATGACGTCGTCTTTCGCCATTGTTATTTCTGCTGGCAGCTGTTCGAGTCGGATCAGCTGGCCTTGAAATTCGCCTTCTTCAGCAACGACTCGTACTGCTGACTCATCACATAAGACTGCACCTGCGCCCAAAAGTCCATCGTGACCACCACGAGGATCAGCAACGAAGTGCCCCCGAAGTAGAACGGCACGTTGTACTTCAGCTGCAGGAATTCGGGCAGCAGACACACCGCGGTGATATAGATCGCACCGGCCAGCGTCAGACGCGACAGGATCTTGTCGATGTGCCTGGCCGTCTGCTCACCCGGGCGGATGCCAGGGATGAACGCGCCGCTCTTTTTCAGGTTGTCAGCCGTCTCGCGGCTGTTGAACACCAGCGCGGTGTAGAAGAAGCAGAAGAACACGATCATGCCTGCATACAGCAGCACGTAGATCGGTTGCCCCGGCGAGAGCGCCGACGAGATGTCCTTCAGCCAGCGCATGCTTTCGCCGGTGGCAAACCAGCCCACGATGGTGGCCGGCAACAGGATGATCGACGACGCAAAGATCGGCGGGATCACACCCGACATGTTCAGCTTCAATGGCAGGTGCGACGACTGGCCACCATAGACCTTGTTGCCGACCTGGCGCTTGGCATAGTTCACCAAGATCTTGCGCTGCCCCCGCTCGACGAACACCACGGCATAGGTCACGCCGATGACGATCGCAATGATCAGCAAGCAGGCAATGATGCTCATGGCGCCGGTGCGCACCAGCTCGAACAGGCCACCGATCGCGCCGGGCAGGCCGGCCGCGATGCCGCTGAAGATCAGGATCGAGATGCCGTTGCCCAGGCCGCGCTCCGTGATCTGCTCACCCAACCACATCAGGAACATCGTGCCTGCAACCAGGCTGACCACCGCGGTGATGCGGAAGCCGAAGCCCGGGGCCATCACCAGCCCGGCCGAGCCTTCGAGCGCCAGGGCGATACCCAGCGACTGGAAAATGGCCAGCACCAGTGTGCCGTAACGCGTGTACTGCGTGATCTTGCGCCGGCCCGACTCGCCTTCCTTCTTCAGCGCCTCCAGACTCGGCACCACGTAGCTCATCAGCTGCATGATGATCGAGGCCGAAATGTACGGCATGATCCCCAGCGCGAACACCGTGAACCGCGACAGCGCGCCACCCGAGAACATGTTGAACAGGCTCAGGATGCCGCCCTGCTGCCCTTCGAACAGGGCCTGCAGTTGCTGCGGGTTGATGCCCGGCACGGGAATGTGCGCGCCGATGCGGTAGACCACGAGCGCCAGCAGCAGGAAGACCAGCCGGCGACGGAGGTCGCCAAACTTGCCCGTCTTGGCCAGCTGATTCGGGGAGGTTGCCACGAGGGTGGTTGTCCTTCGAGTCGGTTGTCGGTGGCGAAACGTCAGGCCAGGGAGCCGCCGGCAGCCTCGATGGCTGCCTTGGCACCCGCCGTAGCGCCGATGCCCTTGAGCGTGACCTTCTTGGTCAGTTCGCCCGACTTGATCACCTTGACGTTCTTCACCAGGTCGGGCACCAGGCCAGCCTGCTTCAGGGTCAGCAGGTCAACCTCGTCGGCACCCAGGGTCTGCAGCTCGAGCAGCGTGATCTCGGCGTTGAACTTCAGCAGCGCCGACTTGAAGCCGCGCTTGGGCAGGCGACGATGCAGCGGCATCTGGCCGCCTTCAAAGCCCACCTTGTGGAAGCCGCCCGCACGGGACTTCTGGCCCTTGTGGCCGCGGCCCGCGGTCTTGCCCAGGCCAGAGCCGATCCCGCGGCCCACGCGGCGCTTGGCACGCTTGGCGCCGACGGCCGGCTTGATGGAATTGAGTTGCATGTTGCTGTTCCTCAGTCGGCTCGGCGCTTACAGCACCTGCACCAGGTAGGCAATCTTGTTGATCATGCCGCGCACGGACGGGGTGTCCTCCAGCTCGCGCTGGCTGTTCACCTTCCGCAGGCCCAGGCCGCGCACGGTGTCGCGGTGCGAGGTCTTGCAGCCGATCGGGCTGCGAACCAGCTTGACCGTCAGGGTCTTCTTGGCTTCGGTCGTCATCGGAGTTCTCCTGCGTGGCCGATCAGCTGAAGATTTCTTCAACCGTCTTGCCGCGCTTGGCGGCGACCTCGGCCGGCGTGGTCGAGCGCTTCAGCGCGTCCAGCGTGGCACGAACCATGTTGTACGGGTTGGTCGAACCGTGGCTCTTGGCGACGATGTCGGTCACGCCCATCACCTCGAAGACCGCGCGCATCGGGCCGCCAGCAATGATGCCGGTACCAGCCGGGGCCGGCGCCATCAGCACCTTCGCGGCGCCATGCACACCTTCCACCTTGTGAAAGATGGTGCCGTTCTTCAAGGCGACCTTGACCATGCCGCGCCGGGCCGATTCCATGGCCTTCTGCACCGACACCGGCACTTCCTTGGCCTTGCCCTTGCCCATGCCGACGCGGCCATCGCCATCACCGACCACGGTCAGCGCTGCGAAGCTCAGCGTGCGACCACCCTTGACGACCTTGGTGACGCGGTTGACCGCGATCATCTTTTCCTTCAGGCCATCGTCCCGGCCTTCGTCCTGAACGCGGGGTTGAAACTTTGCCATGTTGCTATTCCTTCGCCGCTATCAGAACTGGAGACCGGCTTCGCGCGCGGCTTCCGCCAGCGCCTTCACGCGGCCGTGGTAGGCGAAACCGGCACGGTCGAAAGCGACCTTCTCGACGCCAGCGGCCTTCGCCTTTTCGGCGATGCGCTTGCCCACCAGGGCAGCGGCGGCGGCGTTGCCACCCTTGCCCGACAGCTCGGTACGCAGGTCCTTCTCGGCCGTCGAGGCCGAGGCGACCACGCGCTCGCCATCTTCGGAGATGACGCTGGCGTAGATGTGCAGGTTCGAGCGGAAGACCGTCAGACGAGCGACGCCTTGCTTGGCAATGCGCTCGCGCGTTTGACGCGAGCGACGCAGACGCTGTTCCTTCTTGTTCAGCATGGTGTCGCTCCTTACTTCTTCTTGGTCTCTTTGAGGACCACGCGCTCATCGGCGTAGCGGATGCCCTTGCCCTTGTAGGGCTCGGGCGGCCGGATGGCGCGAACTTCGGCTGCGATCTGGCCGACGACCTGGCGGTCGGCGCCCTTGATCACGATTTCGGTCGGAGTCGCCGTCGTCACGGTGATGCCGGCAGGCATGTCCTTGACGACCGGGTGCGAGAAACCGATCTGCAGGTTCAGCTTCTGACCTTGAGCCTGGGCACGGAAGCCCACGCCGACCAGGGTCAGCTTCTTCTCGAAGCCCTTGCTGACGCCGTTGACCATGTTGGCCACCAGCGCACGCATCGTGCCGCTCATGGCATTGGCTTCGGCGGAATCATTGGCCGGCGCAAACTGCAGCGAACCAGCTTCGTTCTTGACCGTCACCAGCGCGTTCACGGCACGCACCAGGGTGCCGTTGGCACCCTTCACGGTGATCTGGTCGTTGGCGACCTTCACGTCCACGCCTTGCGGGACGGTGATCGGCATTTTTCCAACGCGGGACATTGCTCGACTCCTTCCCTTAGGCCACGTAGCACAGCACTTCGCCGCCGACACCGGCAGCGCGCGCCTTGCGGTCGGTCATCACGCCCTTGGGCGTGGTGACGATGGCAACGCCCAGGCCATTCATGACCTGCGGGATCGCGTCACGGCCGCGGTAGATCCGCAGGCCAGGGCGACTCACGCGCTCGATGCGCTCGATCACCGGGCGGCCGGCGTAGTACTTCAGGCCGATCTCGAGTTCGTTCTTGCCGCTGTCACCCTTGACGGCGAAGGCATCGATATAGCCCTCATCCTTCAGCACCTGCGCAATCGCAACCTTGAGCTTGGACGCCGGCATGGTCACCGAGGTCTTCTCAACGGCTTGCGCGTTGCGGATGCGGGTCAGCATGTCGGCGATAGGATCACTCATGCTCATGGTGTTTTCTCCTTGTCGCCTCGATTACCAGCTGGCCTTGATCACGCCAGGAATGTCGCCCTTGAAGGCGAGTTCGCGGATCTTGTTGCGGGCCAGGCCGAACTTGCGGAACGTGCCGCGGGGACGACCCGTCAGCTCGCAGCGGTTGCGCAGGCGGGTCGGGTTGGCGTTGCGCGGGAGCTTCTGCAGCTCGAGGCGGGCAGCGTAACGCTCGTCGTCGGACTTCTTGGCGTCGTCGATGATCGCTTTCAGCTCGGCGAACTTCTTCGCGTACTTGGCGACCAGCTTCTCGCGCTTGTCTTCGCGCTGCTTGAGAGAGAGTTTTGCCATGGGTCGCCTCAGTTCTTGAACGGGAAGCGGAACGCAGCGAGCAGTGCCTTGCACTCGTCGTCGGTCTTCGCGCTGGTCGTGAAGGAGATATTCATGCCGCGGATCGCGTCGATCTTGTCGTACTCGATTTCCGGGAAGATGATCTGTTCCTTGACGCCGATGTTGTAGTTGCCACGACCGTCGAACGATCGGCCCGAGATGCCCCGGAAGTCGCGCACACGCGGCAAGGCCACGGTGACGAAACGGTCCAGGAATTCGAACATGCGGGCACCACGCAGGGTGACCATGCAGCCGATGGGCACGCCATCACGGATCTTGAAGCCGGCGATCGCCTTCTTCGACTTGGTGACCACGGGCTTCTGGCCGGCGATCTTGGTCAGGTCGCCGACGGCGTGGTCCATGACCTTCTTGTCGGCGACGGCTTCGCTCACACCCATGTTCAGGGTGATCTTGGTCAGGCGCGGCACTTCCATGACCGACTGGTAGCCAAACTTGGCCATCATGTCGGGCACCACCTTTTCCTGGTAGTAGGCCTGCAGGCGCGCCACGACGGCGGCTTGTTGCTGTTGACTCATGCTCTCGCGCTCCTTCAGGCCTTGATCTCTTCGCCGCTGGACTTGAAGACTCGCACGCGCTTGCCGTCAGCCTGCAGCTTGATGCCCACACGGTCGGCCTTGCCGGCAGCCGCGTTCCAGATGGCGACATTCGACTGGTGGATCGGCATCGTCTTGTCGATCACGCCGCCGGTCGTGCCCTTGAGCGGGTTCGGCTTGACGTGCTTCTTGACCATGTTGATGCCCTCGACCACCACATGGTCGGCATCGACGCGCTCGGTCACCGTACCGCGCTTGCCCTTGTCGCGGCCGGTCAGCACCACGACCTGGTCGCCCTTGCGAATCTTGTTCATCGCGTTTCCTTTACTCGTGGCAAGTGCGTCAGAGCACTTCCGGCGCCAGCGACACGATCTTCATGAAGCGCTCGGAGCGCAGTTCGCGCGTCACGGGGCCGAAGATGCGGGTGCCGATCGGCTCCAGCTTGGCATTCAGCAGCACGGCGGCATTGCCGTCGAACTTGATCAGCGAGCCGTCCTGGCGGCGCACACCCTTGGCGGTGCGAACGACGACGGCGCTGTAGACCTCGCCCTTCTTGACGCGGCCACGGGGCGCGGCTTCCTTGATCGACACCTTGATGATGTCGCCAATGCCCGCATAGCGGCGCTTGGAGCCGCCCAGCACCTTGATGCACATGACGGACTTCGCGCCCGTGTTGTCAGCGACATCGAGTCGCGATTGCATTTGGATCATTTGTGTCCCCAACTTGTCCCGTCGCGCCTGCGAGAGATCAGGCGCATCGGGCAGTCTTGGGCCCGTCAGTCACCACCGGAAGAACCCCTGGTGGCGCCTGGTTGGGCGGATCCGAAAGTCGACTCGCAACGAGTGCGCGAGCCGAAATCCGGCGAAGCTTTAGATTGTGAGTGATAACCCTGGCGCTTGTCAAGCGCCTGAGTCGTGTTTGGCAGATCAGCGTGCAGCTTGCGCCTGCTTCAGCAGCGTGGCGGCGTCACTCACCTCGAACTTGCCCGGCGCCTCGACGTTCAGCGTCTTGACCACGCCGTCGACGACCAGCATCGAGTAGCGTTGGGAGCGCTGGCCCATTCCGGCGGACGTCAGGTCGAGCGTCAGGCCGGTGGCGCGGGTGAAGTCGCCGCTGCCGTCGGCCATCATGCGCACCTTGCCTCCAGTCTTCTGCTCGCGGCCCCACGCACCCATGACGAAGGCGTCATTGACCGACACGCACCAGATCTCGTCCACACCGGCCGCCTTCAGCGCCTGGGCCTGCTCCACGAAGCCCGGCACGTGCTTGGCCGAGCAAGTGGGCGTGAAGGCGCCAGGCAGCGCGAACAGCGCGATCGTCTTGCCGGCAGCCGCCTTCTCGATGTCGAACGCATTGGGGCCGAGCGAGCAGCCATCGCCCTCGACCTCGATGAACTCCTTCAGCGTGCCGGCGGGCAGCTTGTCTCCAACCTTGATCATGCGGTTCTCCTCTCGGGCGTGCAGGGTGGTGTCAGTCAAAGCAAAACGGCCGGGCGCCAGTATTCCAGCGTCCGGCCGTTCGCGCGGCGACGGGGCATAAGATCCCCTCCCCGCGCAGGCTCTTGATCAGACCAGGCGGGCCTTCTCGACCAGGCGGGTCACGACCCAGCTCTTGGTCTTCGACAGCGGGCGGGTCTCGGCGATCTCGACCATGTCACCCATGTGGTACTCGCCCTTCTCGTCGTGGGCGTGGTACTTGCGCGAGCGGGCCACGATCTTGCCGTAGAGTTCGTGCGCAGTGCGGCGCTCGACCAGCACGGTGACAGTCTTGGCGCGCTTGTCGCTGACGACCTTGCCGACCAGGGTGCGGGTGTTGGTGGTGGCTTGTTGAGCTTCGGTCACTTCGCAGCTCCCTTCTTCTTCTCGGCCAGGATGGTCTTGGCGCGGGCGATGTCACGGCGGGTCTGGCCCAACAGCGCGGGGTTGCCCAGCTGCTGAGTGCCCTTTTGCATGCGCAGGTTGAAGTGGGCCCGCAGGAGGTCGGTGACTTCCTTCTCGAGC
Source organism: Pseudomonadota bacterium (assembly GCA_049322835.1). GTDB lineage: Bacteria > Pseudomonadota > Gammaproteobacteria > Burkholderiales > Burkholderiaceae_C > Ideonella. The sequence continues at coordinate 190,026 of JBMOQN010000004.1, forward strand.
GCCGCCACGTCCTTGGCGCGCAGTTCAGATGCTTTCATGGTGCTAATCCTTGTCAGGCGCCGATCTGGCGGGCCACGAAGGTGCAGCGCAGCGGCAGCTTGGCGGCCGCCAGCGTGAAGGCTTCGCGGGCCAGCTCTTCGGGAACGCCGTTGATCTCGTACAGCACCTTGCCCGGCTGGATTTCGGCGACGTAGTACTCGGGGTTGCCCTTGCCGTTACCCATGCGCACCTCGGCCGGCTTCTGCGAAATCGGCTTGTCCGGAAAGATGCGGATGAAGATGCGGCCACCGCGCTTGATGTGGCGCGAGATGGCACGACGGGCCGCTTCGATCTGGCGTGCAGTCAGGCGTCCACGCTCGGTGGCCTTGAGACCGAAATCGCCAAACGACACGTTGGCGCCGCGGGTGGCGACGCCGGTGTTGCGGCCCTTCTGTTCCTTGCGGAACTTGCGACGTGCTGGTTGCAGCATGCTTATTCTCCTTTGCCTTCACCGCCGGCGGCCGGCGCGGCGACCTTGCGCACACGCTTGACGGCCGGGGCGCCGGGGGTGGCTGCGCCACCCTCGGCTGGCTTGTCGGCGCCAAGGCGCGGCGCGCCACGGTCACCACGGTCGCCACCCGGACGGCCGCGGCCGGTCGGGGCACCCGGGCGGGCCGGGCGACGGGGGCGGCGCTCTTCTTCCTGGCCTTCAGGCTTGGCCACCGGGGCCTCGCCGGCACCCAGACGATCACCGCGATAGACCCAGACCTTGACGCCGATGACGCCGTAGGTGGTCTTGGCTTCCGAGAAGCCGTAGTCGATGTCGGCCTTCAGGGTGTGAAGGGGCACGCGGCCTTCGCGGTACCACTCGGTACGGGCGATTTCGATGCCGTTCAGGCGGCCGGCGGACATGATCTTGATGCCCTGGGCGCCCAGGCGCATCGCGTTCTGCATCGCGCGCTTCATCGCGCGGCGGAACATGATGCGCTTTTCCAGCTGCTGGGTGATCGAGTCGGCGATCAGCTGGGCATCGATTTCGGGCTTGCGCACTTCCTCGATGTTCACTGCCACCGGCACGCCCAGGCGGCGGGTCAGTTCGGCCTTCAGGTTCTCGATGTCCTCGCCCTTCTTGCCGATCACGACACCCGGACGCGCCGAGAAGATCGTGATGCGGGCGTTCTTGGCGGGGCGCTCGATCAGGATGCGCGACACGGCCGCGTTCTTCAGCCGCGTCTTCAGGTAATCGCGCACCTGCAGGTCTTCGGCCAGCATGGTGGCGAAGTTGCGGCTGTTCGCGTACCAGCGCGACGCCCACGCGCGCGTGACGGGCAGGCGGAAGCCGGTCGGATGGATTTTCTGTCCCATGGTCTTCCTCAGTTCCCGACGGTCACGTAGATGTGGCAGGTGCCCTTGCTGATGCGGTTGCCACGGCCCTTGGCGCGGGCCGAGAAGCGCTTCAGCGTGGCGCCCTGCTCGACGTAGATCGAGGTGACCTTCAGCTCGTCGATGTCGGCGCCGTCGTTGTGCTCGGCGTTCGCGATCGCGGACTCGAGCGCCTTCCTGACGATGCCGGCGGCCTTCTTCTGCGTGAAGCTCAGGATGTTCAGCGCCTGGTCGACCTTCTTGCCGCGGACCATGTCGGCCACGAGGCGACCCTTGTCGGCCGACAGGCGGACACCACGAACGATTGCTTTGGTTTCCATCGTCGTGATCCTTTACTTCTTGGCCTTCTTGTCCGCGGGGTGACCCTTGAACGTGCGGGTCAGCGCGAACTCGCCGAGCTTGTGGCCGACCATCTGGTCGGTCACGTACACCGGCACGTGCTGCTTGCCGTTGTGCACGGCGATCGTCAGGCCGATGAAGTCGGGCAGGATGGTCGAGCGGCGCGACCAGGTCTTGATCGGCTTCTTGTCCTTCGTGGTCACGGCCTTCTCGGCCTTGGCCAGGAGGTGGTGGTCCACGAAAGGACCCTTCTTGAGTGAACGTGCCATGTTCTACGGCCTCACTTCTTGCGGCGCGAGACGATGAACGTCTGCGTGCGCTTGTTGTTGCGCGTGCGGTAACCCTTGGTCAGCGTGTTCCACGGCGACACCGGAACCTGGCCTTCGCCGGTGCGGCCTTCGCCGCCGCCGTGCGGGTGGTCCACCGGGTTCATCGCGACGCCGCGCACGGTCGGGCGGATGCCCTTCCAGCGGATCGCGCCGGCCTTGCCGTACTGGCGCAGGTTGTGTTCCTCGTTCGACACTTCGCCGATGGTGGCGCGGCAGTCGATGTGGATCTTGCGCACTTCACCCGAGCGCAGTCGCAGCTGCGCGTAAGTGCCTTCGCGCGCCATCAGCGTCACCGAGGTGCCGGCAGAGCGGGCGATCTGGGCGCCCTTGCCCGGCAGCATCTCGATGCAGTGGATGGTCGAGCCCACGGGGATGTTGCGGATCGGCAGCGTGTTGCCCGCCTTGATCGGCGCCTCGGCGCCGCTCAGGATGGTGGAGCCGACCTCCAGACCGCGCGGGGCGATGATGTAGCGGCGCTCGCCATCGGCGTAGCACACCAGCGCGATGTGCGCCGTGCGGTTCGGGTCGTACTCGATACGCTCGACCTTGGCCGGCACGCCGTCCTTGTCGCGCTTGAAATCGACGACGCGGTAGTGGTGCTTGTGACCACCACCCTTGTGGCGCATCGTGATGTGGCCGTTGTTGTTGCGGCCCGAGTTCTGCTTTTGGGGCTCCAGCAGCGACGCTTCCGGGGCACCCTTGTGCAGGTGCGGATGCACCACCTTCACGACGGCGCGGCGGCCGGCGGAGGTCGGTTTGACTTTGACGACTGGCATGATTTACGCAGCCTCCCCGGAGAAGTTCAGCTCCTGGCCCGCCTTGAGCGAGACATAAGCCTTCTTGACGTGGTCGCGGCGGCCGATCGAGCGGCCGAAGCGCTTGACCTTGCCCTTCACGTTGACCACGGACACGGCCTCGACCTCGACCTTGAACAGCAGCTCGACGGCGGCCTTGATCTCGGGCTTGGTGGCGTCGCGCAGCACCTTGAACAGCACCTGGTTGTGCCTCTCGGCGACCTGCGTGGCCTTCTCGGACACGATCGGAGCGACCAGCACCTGGGCGAGGCGGCCTTCGTTCATCTTTTGCGGCACGGGATTGATGCGGCTCATGCGTACATCTCCTTGAGCTGCTCGATCGCGGCCTTGGTCACCAGCACCTTCTTGTAGAAGACCAGCGACAGCGGATCGGCGTAGCGCGGCTCGACGACCAGGACGTTGGCCAGGTTGCGCGAGGCCAGGATCAGGTTGTCGTCGACGTTGTCGGCGATCACCATCACCGAGTCCAGGCCCATGGCCTTGAACTTCTGGGCCAGCAGCTTGGTCTTGGGCGCCTCGACCGACAGCGAATCGACCACCGCCAGGCGGCCGTCGCGGGCCAGCTGCGACAGGATCGCAGCCATGCCGGCGCGGTACATCTTCTTGTTGACCTTGTGCGAGAAGTTCTCGTCGGGCGTGTTCGGGAAGATGCGACCGCCCCCGCGCCACAGCGGCGACGAGGTCATGCCGGCGCGCGCGCGGCCGGTGCCCTTCTGGCGGAACGGCTTCTTCGTCGAGTGGTGGACTTCGGCGCGGGTCAGCTGCTTGCGGGTGCCTTGACGGGCGTTGGCCTGGTAGGCCACGACGATCTGGTGCACCAGCGCTTCGTTGTAGTCACGGGCGAACACGGTGTCAGGGGCGTCCACCTTGGCGGTGGCCTGACCTTGTTCGTTCAGGAGCTCGAGTTGCATTGCTTAGGCTCCCTTCTTGACCTTGGCCTTGACGGCGGGGCGCACGACCACGTGGCCGTTCTTGGCACCCGGCACCGCGCCACGCACCAGCAGCAGCTGGCGGGCTTCATCGATGCGGATCACGTCGAGGTTCTGGGTGGTGACGGTCTCGTCGCCCATATGGCCGGTCATCTTCTTGCCCGGGAACACGCGGCCCGGATCCTGCGCCATCGAGATCGAGCCCGGCACGTTGTGCGAACGGCTGTTGCCGTGCGACGCGCGCTGCGAGCTGAAGTTGTGACGCTTGATGGTGCCTGCGTAGCCCTTGCCGATCGAGGTGCCCTGCACGTCGACCTTCTGGCCGGCGGCGAACAGCGTGACGGGCACGGTCGCGCCTGCCTTGTATTCGGCGACGACCTCGGCGGGAACGCGGAATTCCTTCAGGACTTCACCGGCTTCGACGCCCGCTTTCGCGAGGTGGCCAGCTTCCGGCTTGGACACGCGCGAAGCTTTGCGCGTGCCGAACGCCACCTGGATGGCGCTGTAGCCGTCGGTCTCAACGGTCTTGACCTGAGCCACGCGGTTGTTGGACACGTCCAGCACGGTCACGGGGACGGCGTCGCCGTCGTCCGTGAACACGCGCATCATGCCCACCTTGCGGCCCAGCAATCCGAGGCGATTGCTAAGACTCATGGTTCTTCTCCGCCCCAAGCTTGGGGCCGGGTTGCACGACCTGACATCGATTGGCCAGGCTGACTGAAAACGGGCTGGGCCGCATGGCCCCACCCGGGAAAGCCGAGCAGTATAGCAGATGCGGGCGAACCCGCATCCGGCTCGTTTACTGCAGCTTGATCTCGACGTCGACGCCCGCCGGCAGATCCAGCTTCATCAGCGCGTCGACGGTCTTGTCGGTCGGGTCGACGATGTCCATCAGGCGCTGGTGCGTGCGGATCTCGAACTGGTCGCGCGAGGTCTTGTTGACGTGCGGCGAGCGCAGAATGTCGAAACGCTGCATGCGGGTCGGCAGGGGCACCGGGCCCTTGACGATCGCGCCGGTGCGCTTGGCGGTGTCGACGATCTCGAGGGCCGACTGGTCGATCAGCTTGTAATCGAAAGCCTTCAGGCGGATGCGGATCTTCTGCTTTTGCATGGTCCGCTCCTTACTCGATGATCTTGGCCACGACGCCGGCGCCGACGGTGCGGCCGCCTTCACGGATGGCGAAGCGCAGGCCTTCTTCCATCGCGATCGGGGCGATCAGCTTGACGGTGATGCTGACGTTGTCGCC
>JBMOQN010000005.1:0-190811 GCA_049322835.1 Pseudomonadota bacterium
CAGGCACCGCCCGCCACCCAGCACCCGCAGGCCACCCACCAGATGGCACTGGGCGCCTGAGTCGCCCAGCCAGCCCACCACGCGGTGGCGCAGGCCAGCGCCACCGCCGCGCCGAGGGCCATCGAACCCGCCTGACCCACGCCGTTCAGGCGGCCCCATTCCCAGCCCGCGGCACCCAGCATGAGCAACGTCAGACCGGCAAAAGGCAACAAGCTGTCGGCCAGCAGAGCAGGCAGAAGCAGCGCCAGCAGCACGACGGCGGTGATCACACGCTGCAGCAGCATGCTGGCTCCAAGCAATCAGGGTGCCGAGGCCGCGGCCTCGCTGGGGTGGATATTGACACCGCCGAAGCGGCGGTCTCGGGCCGCGAAGGCGGCGATCGCCTTGTCCATCTCGACCGCGTCGAAGTCGGGCCAGAGGCAATCAGTGAAGTAGAACTCGGCGTACGCCAATTGCCACAGGAGGAAGTTGCTGACACGAACCTCGCCGCCGGTGCGAATGAACAGATCCGGATCCGGCGCATGGGCGAGCGCCATGTAGCGGCCCAAGCGCTCTTCGGTCAGGGCGTCGGGGCCGACGCCATCGGCCATCGCCCGCTTGCAAGCCTGCACGATGTCCCAGCGCCCGCCATAGTTGAAGGCCACTGTCAGCGTCAGGCCCGGGTTGTCCTTGGTCAGTTCCTCGGCCTCGTTCCAGGCCTGGCGGACCTTCTCGGACACAGCCGTGCGATCACCCATCACCTTGATGCGGATGCCGTCCTTGGCCAGGCGGGTCAGGTATCTCGAAACGCCCACCAGCACCAGGTTCATCAGGCCCGAGACCTCCTCGTCCGGACGCTTCCAGTTTTCGGAAGAGAACGCGTAGACGGTGAGGTAGTCGATGCCGCGACGCGCGCAATCGTCGATCACGCGCACCACCGTCTCCATGCCGAACTTGTGGCCGAACACGCGCGGCATGAAGCGGCGCCTGGCCCAACGGCCGTTGCCGTCCATCACGATGGCCACATGGCGCGGGACGCCGGATTGCGGCGTCGCCGCCGCGTTCGTGGTCGCGGCCATCAGGCTCACACCGCCAGGATGTCCGCTTCCTTGGCCTGCACCAGGCGATCGATCTCGGCCACGGTGCGGTCGGTCAGCTTCTGGATCTCGTCCTGCGCGCGGCGCTCGTCGTCTTCGGAAATCTCCTTGTCCTTTAGCAAGCGCTTCAGGTGCTCGTTGGCGTCGCGCCGCAGGTTGCGTGCGGCCACCTTGGCGTTCTCGCCCTCGTGGCGCACGACCTTGGTCAGGTCGCGGCGGCGCTCTTCCGTCAACGCGGGCATCGGCACGCGCAGCAGATCGCCCTGCGACGACGGGTTGAGACCCAGGTCCGACTCGCGGATGGCCTTCTCGATCTTGGGGCCCATGCCCTTTTCCCAAGGCTGCACGCTGATCGTGCGGGCGTCCAGCAGGCTGACGTTGGCGACCTGGCTGATGGGCACCATCGAACCGTAGTAGTCGACATGGACCTGATCCAGGATACCGGGGTGAGCACGCCCGGTGCGCACCTTCTGCAGGTCGCTCTTCAACGCCTCGATGGACTTGGCCATCTTGGATTCAGCGTTCTTCTTGATGTCGGCAATCGTCATCTCAACTCTCCTCAGACATGCACCAGGGTGCCTTCGTCCTCGCCCTGCACCACGCGCTTCAACGCACCGGGCTTGAAGATGGAAAACACCTTGATCGGCAGTTTCTGGTCGCGGCACAGCGCAAAGGCGGTCGCGTCCATCACCTGCAGGTTCTTCGCGATCGCCTCGTCGAAGCTGATCTTGGCGTAGCGCGTGGCCGCCGGGTCCTTTTTCGGGTCTGCGGTATAGACGCCGTCGACCTTGGTGGCCTTCAGCACGATCTGCGCGCCCACCTCGGCCCCACGCAGCGCCGCGGCCGTGTCGGTAGTGAAGAAGGGATTGCCAGTGCCCGCCGCAAAGACAACAACCTTCCCTTCTTCCAGGTACTGCAGCGCTTTCGGACGCACATACGGCTCGACAACCTGCTCGATGCTGATGGCCGACATAACGCGGGCAGTCATGCCCTCCTGGCGCATGGTGTCGGCCAGCGCCAGTGAATTCATCACCGTGGCGAGCATGCCCATGTAGTCGGCGGTCGCCCGGTCCATGCCGACCGACCCGCCGGCCACGCCCCGGAAGATATTGCCCCCACCGATGACGACCGCCACCTCACAGCCCATCTCGGTGATCTCGCGCACTTCCTGCACCATCCGCACGATGGTGGCCCGATTGATGCCATAGGCATCATCGCCCATCAAGGCCTCACCGGACAATTTCAGCAGGATGCGTCGGTACGCCGGCATGCAGCGGTCTCCTAAGAGGCGTATGGTGAAGACGATCTGGTGGATCGCCAGGAAGTGTACGCGGCGGCCCGGATCGCGAGCCGCCGCTCAAGGCCCGCGGTCTGCGGGCCGGACAGGGCTTACTGGCCCTTGGCGGCGGCCACCTGAGCGGCCACTTCGGCAGCGAAATCGTCGACCTTCTTCTCGATGCCTTCGCCCACCACGTACAGGGTGAAGCCTTTCACCGTGGTGGCCTTTTCCTTCAGCATCTGGCCGACCGTCTGCTTGCCGTCTGCAGCCTTCACGAAGACCTGGTCCAGCAGCGAAACTTCCTTCAGGAACTTCTGCACCGAGCCCTCGACCATCTTGGCGACGATCTCGGCCGGCTTGCCCGATTCAGCCGCCTTCTCGGTGGCGATCTTGCGCTCCTTCTCGACCACGTCGGCCGGCACTTCGGCCGACGACAGCGCGGCGGGCTTCATCGCGGCGATGTGCATGGCGACGTCTTTGGCAGCCACGTCGTCACCGTCGTACTCGACGACCACGCCGATGCGGGTGCCGTGCAGGTAGCTGGCGAGCTTGCCACCGCCGGCGTAGCGCTTGAAGCGGCGGATGGCCATGTTCTCGCCGATCTTGCCGATCAGGCCCTTGCGCACATCTTCCACCGTCGGGCCGAAGCCGTCCTGCGACAGCGGCAGCGCAGACAGCGCGGCCACATCGGCAGGGTCATGTTCTGCGATCAGTTGGGCCGCCGACTTGGTGAAGGCCAGGAATGAGTCGTTCTTGGAAACGAAGTCGGTTTCGCAGTTGGTCTCGAGCAAGGCACCGGTGCTGCCGCTCACGGCGGCACTGATGACACCCTCGGCGGTGATGCGGGAAGCGGCCTTGCCAGCCTTGTTGCCCAGCTTGACGCGCAGGATCTCTTCCGCGCGGTCCAGGTCGCCTTCGGCTTCGGTCAGCGCCTTCTTGCATTCCATCATCGGGGCATCGGTCTTGGCGCGCAGTTCGGCAACCATGCTGGCGGTAATTGCAGGCATCTTCATCTCTCCGTTGCAGTGGGTGTCAGGCTGAGCCCGACACCGGAAGTTCCAGACATCTCGTATGGAGGGTACGAAAAAGGGGCTGTGAAAGCCCCTCGTTCGGTCAGGCGCTTGCGCGCTGAGGGCTTAGGCGTTATCGCTGACTTCGACGAACTCGTCGCCGTCGGCGGCCACGGCCTGCACCAGTTCGGTGGCGGCGTTGGCCTTGCCTTCGAGCACCGCATCAGCCACGGCGCGGGCGTAAAGCGCCACGGCCTTGGCCGAATCGTCGTTGCCGGGGATCACGTAGTCCACGCCGTCCGGCGAGTGGTTGGTATCGACCACGCCGATCACGGGGATGCCCAGCTTCTGGGCTTCTGCCACGGCGATCTTGTGGAAGCCAACGTCGATGACGAACAGCGCATCGGGCAGCGCGCCCATGTCCTGGATGCCGCCGATGTCCTTCTCGAGCTTGGCCAGCTCACGGTCGAACATCAGCGCTTCCTTCTTGATGCGCATCTCGGCGCCAGAGTCCTTCTGGGCCTGCATGTCCTTCAGCTTCTTCAACGAGCCCTTGACCGTCTTGAAGTTGGTCAGCATGCCGCCGAGCCAGCGCTGATCGACGAAGGGCATGCCGGCACGCTGCGCTTCCATCGCAACGACTTCACGGGCCTGGCGCTTGGTACCCACCATCAGGATCGTGCCGCGCTTGCTGGACAGCTGACGCACGAACTTCATCGCTTCCTCGAACTTCGGCAGCGTCTTTTCGAGGTTGATGATGTGGATCTTGTTGCGATGGCCGTAAATGAACGGGGCCATCTTGGGGTTCCAGAAGCGGGTCTGGTGGCCAAAGTGCACACCGGCTTCCAGCATTTCGCGCATCGAAACGGGCATAGGTACTCCGAAAGGTTGGGTCTAGAATCCCGGCACACATCGCAACAGCGTTTGCCTTTGGTGACACCCGCCCCGAAGGAGCTTGGTGACCCGCCGACACCTGCTGTTCGCGACACCTTGAGGAAGCCGGGTTCGCGAACTTCGGAAGGCCTCGGATCGAATCTCTCCTATTGAGATTCGATTGGCCTCCCGGATTCACCGGGGGTATCCGGCAAAACCCAAAGATTATAGCAGGCAGGCGCCCGCCAGGCGCCTGCCCGGCACCTACAGATGCGAATCGCCGTGATCGGCGCCGGCCTGGCCGGCGTCACGACCGCTTACGAGCTGGCCCGCGACGGGCATGAAGTCATCGTCTACGAACGCCGGGGCGGGATCGCCGCCGAAGGCAGCTTCGCGCCCGCGTGCATCAACGCGCCGGACATCGGCTTGGCCCGGGTGGCGCTGGGTCAGGCCGCGATCGTCGACCGGGCCTGGCGCCATCCTGCGACGTGGCCGTGGATCTGGCGGGCTCGCCGTGCGGCACAGCAGCCGGCTGGCGCGCAGCGCTTCGTGGCCATGGCCCAACTGGCCCGACACAGCCTGCAGCGACTGCGCGAAATCGAGGACGCCCACGAGCTGGAATATGAGCGCCACGACGGTGTCCTGGCCGTCTTTCGCCATACCCGCCACGCCATCAAGGCACAGGCGCTCCTGGCTGAAGCGCCGGAGGGCGCGACGACGGCACGGTGGTTGTCCCCCGAAGAGGCGCGACACGCGGAGCCTGGCCTCAACGCCGGCTTCAGCATCGAGGGCGCGCTGCACTGGCCCCAGGGCCAGTGCGCCAATGGGCGACAGTTCGCCCACGCGCTGAAGTCCGAGTCTCAGCAAATGGGTGTTCGTTACGTGTTTCACCAGGAGGTACTGGCGATCGAGTCCCGGGCTCGCGCGGCATCGAGTGTTTCGGTCGAGGTGATCAGCCGCCCCTGCACCGAGTTGATCGACAGCGGCCTGCCGGCGCCGACGAGCACCTTGGTGGAGGACGTGTCGCCGCTCTTCGATGCAGCCATCGTCTGCAGCTCTGCCGCGGCCCAGCACCTGTTGCGAGGCCAACTCCTTCCTTTGTGCCCCGCCCATGTGCATTCGGTGACGGCCCCGCTGCGCCCCGCATCCGAGATCACCGAAGCAATCGGCCCGCGCGGGGCCCTGCTGGACCCCGCCTCCGGCTTGAGCATCGGACGCCTCGGGGACCGCCTGCGCATCGCCGGTCGGGCGCGCTGGGGTTGGGCCCCGACGCGACCTGACCAGAGTGCTTTCGACGCCCTTTATCGTGGGCTGGATGCCTGCTTCCCCGGCGCTGCCCGAACCGCCCGCGCCCAGACCTGGGCCGGCCCGCAGGCTGTCTTCGCCGACGGACTGCCGGCCGTCGGCCCATTGGCCGATGGGGTCTGGGCGAATCTGGGCCACGGCCCGCAGGCCTGGGCCTGGGCGCCCGCGTCCGCCCAGCTGTGTGCGGATCTGGTCGGCGGACGCAGTCCGTCGCTCGATCCCGCCCCATTTGCCCCCTCGCGGCTGCGCTAAGCTGGCCGCTGTGCCACCTTCTGCGCACAGCCTGGAGAGCCGGTCGATGAGTTCGTTGCGACGCCTGCTGCCCGGAGATGAGGACGCGCCGCTGCACGACACCGCGGCCAGCCGCGCCATCGAGCGCCTTGCGCTCTCTGGCGGCCCACCTCACGCCCTGATCGAGAGGGCCGGCGCAGCGGTGGCCCGGCTGGCCCTCGCGCTGGCTCCCCATGCTCGCGAAGTGTGGGTGGCGGCCGGCCCCGGCAACAATGGTGGCGACGGGTTGGTGGCGGCAAGGTGCTTGAAGGCCGCCGGCAAGTCCGTGCACGTCACTTGGCTGGGCAGGCCCGATCGTCTGCCAGCGGACGCTGCGCACGCCCATCGCGAGGCCATGCTCGCAGGCCTGACCCTGCATCCACCCGGCGTGCGGCCGGAATCCAGGCCCGAGGTGGCCATCGACGCCTTGCTCGGCCTGGGGCAAGTTCGCGCGCCAGAGTGGCCGCTCGAGGCAGAGGTCGACCAATTGAATCGTTGGCGGGCCCAAGGGACGCGGGTGCTGGCCGTTGACTTGCCGACGGGCCTGTGCGCAGACACCGGCCGGGCGCTCGGCCAAGTGGTGATCGGCGCCGACGCCACGCTTTCGCTGCTGACGGCAAAGCCCGGCCTCTTCACTGCTGATGGGCGCGACGCCGCCGGTGCAGTCTGGCTGGATGACCTGGGCGTCGACACGTCGGCAACCACCGCCAGCGCCCGACTCTCTGGCCGGCGCGATGCACGACAGGCCCTTGCGCCGCGCCTGGCTGCCCGGCACGTCTCACACAAGGGGCGCTTCGGGGACGCCTGGGTTGTGGGCGGTGCTACCGGCATGGCGGGTGCGGCCTTGCTGGCGGCCCAGGCCGCACTGCATGCGGGCGCCGGGCGTGTCTACTACAGCCTGCTTGACGCTGGCAGCGAGTCAGCGGCCATTGCCAACCCTGAGCTCATGCAGCGCACCTGGGCCGCCGGTCACGCCACCGGATTGGCGAACGACGCGACCGTGATCTGCGGCTGCGGCGGCGGCGAGGCGGTGCGCGCGGTACTGCCTGAACTGATCAGCCGCGCCCGGCAACTGGTACTCGATGCAGACGCACTGAACGCGTTGGCCGCAGACTCGGGGCTGGCTCGGCAAATCGTCGAGCGCGCCAGGCGAGGTGCCGCCACGATACTGACTCCCCACCCGCTGGAAGCCGCACGCCTCCTGGGAGTGACGGCAAGCGAGGTGCAGGCCGACCGCTTGTCCGCTGGCAGTGCGCTTGCCGGGCGCTTCGGCGCCATCGTGGTGCTGAAAGGCTCCGGCAGTGTCATCGCGGCGCCCGGCCAGCCTCCTGTCATCAACCCCACTGGCAATGCGCGGCTGGCAACGCCCGGTACGGGCGACGTGCTCGCCGGCTGGCTGGGTGGCTGCTGGAGCACCCGGGCCCAGGCCGGGCCCGTCGATGACGGCGCGATGGCTGCGGCCATCGGGACGGCTTGGCTGCACGGCCGCGCCGCCGAAGCCGCGTCGACCGGAATGCCTCTGGTGGCCGGCGCATTGATCGGTTCAATGGCCAGGCTGGCCAACCGCCTGGCCTGATCCTCAGCGCTTACCGCGCCCCTTGCTCGCCCGGGCCGGCGCCGCGCCGTCGGTGAGCTTGGCATCCGCCGCAGCCTTGCCTCGCGCCGCCGCGCCAGCCGAGCTCTTGGCGCCCTTGGTTGCTCCTTTCCCGACGTTTCTGCCCGCGCCCTTCACCGCCTTGCCCGTCTTGGCGGACTTGGTGGCCCGCTTGTGCACCCGGTCGGCAGCTTCAACTTCCGCCAGCGCCTTTCCCGCGGCGCCCCCGGCTTCGGTGCGCACACCCGGACGACCACGAGCCAGCAGTCGCTCGCCCTCGCCTTCGCGCACCATGCGGAAATCGATCCTCCGGCCATCCAGATCGACCCGGCTGACCTGCACCCGCACCCGCGCGCCAATGGCATAGCGGATGCCGGTCCGCTCGCCGCGGAGCTCCTGGCGGGCCTCGTCGAACTTGTAGTACTCGCCACCCAGCTCGGTGATGTGGACGAGGCCATCCACATACAGGGCGTCCAGCGTGACGAACAGGCCAAAGCTCGTGACTGCGCTGACGGTGCCGGCGTACTCCTCGCCGAGATGCTCCCGCATGTAGCGGCACTTGAGCCATGCCTCGACGTCGCGTGAGGCTTCGTCGGCGCGGCGCTCATTGGTGCTGCAGTGCACGCCGGACGCCTCCCAGTGCTCTTGCTCGCTGACATGCGGCTTGGCCGCCTTGCTGCCCTTGCGCAGCTTGGTGGCGCGTGCCCCGGCTTCGGCCAGCTCGCCGGTGGCAAGGTGGTAGCGCTTCTTGGACAGCACCGCCTTGATGACCCGGTGCACCAGCAGGTCCGGGTAGCGCCGAATCGGGCTGGTGAAGTGGGTATAGGCCGCGTAGGCGAGGCCGAAGTGGCCGCTGTTGACCGGCGTGTAGATCGCCTGCTGCATCGAGCGCAGCAGCATCATATGGATCTGGCTCGCGTCAACGCGGTCCTTCGTCGCCTCGGCGATAGCCTGGAACTCGGCCGGGCTCGGGTCGTCGCTGATCGAGACGCCGACACCCAGGCTCTTCAGGTAGTTCTGCAGCGTGGTCCGCTTCTCGGGCGTGGGCCCTTCGTGCACACGGTAGAGCGAAGGGTGTTCGGCAGCCGCGATGAACTCGGCGGCACAGACATTGGCCGCCAGCATCGCCTCCTCGATCAGTCGGTGGGCGTCGGTGCGCACGCGCGGCACGATCTTCTCGATGCGGCCGTTCTCGTCGCAGACGATCTGCGTTTCGGTGGTCTCGAAGTCAACCGCACCGCGCCGATGCCGCCCCTTCAGCAAAGCGCGATAGACCTCGTGCAGGTTCAGCAACTGCGGCATGACCGCGCGCCTCCTGGCGGCCTCCGGTCCTCTGGTGTTGGCCAGCGCGGCCGCCACCTCGGTGTAGGTCAGGCGCGCATGCGAGCAGATCACCGCCGGGTAGAACTGGTAGGCGTGCATGTCGCCATCGGCGCTGACCAGCATGTCGCAGACCATGCTGAGGCGATCGACCTCAGGGTTCAACGAGCACAGGCCATTGGAGAGCTTCTCGGGCAGCATCGGAATGACCCGCCGCGGGAAGTAGACCGAGGTGGCACGCTCATAGGCGTCGTCATCAAGCGGCTCGCCGGGCTTGACGTAGTGGCTGACGTCTGCGATCGCCACCAGAAGGCGCCAGCCATTGAAGGACGTCTTGCCGCGGCCGCTCTTGTACGGCTCGCAGTAGACAGCATCGTCGAAGTCGCGCGCGTCCTCGCCGTCGATCGTCACGAGGGGCACATCGGTCAGGTCGATGCGGTGCTTCATGTCGACCGCGCGCACCTTGTCGGGCAAGGCAGCGGCCTGGGCCAGTGTCTCAGGCGAGAAACGGTGAGGCACCTCGTACTTGCGCACCGCGATCTCGATCTCCATGCCGGGATCGTCGATCTGCCCCAGTACCTCGGTCACGCGGCCTACCGGCTGCGAGTACATCGATGGCGGCTCGGTCAACTCGATGGCGACCACCTGCCCCGCCGTCGCGCTGGCCGTGGCGTTCTTCGGAATCAGGATGTCCTGCCCATAGCGGCGGTCTTCCGGCGCCACCAGCCACATGCCGTTCTCGTGGAGCAGCCGGCCGATGATCGGCGCCTTGCGACGGTCCAGGATTTCGATGATGCGGCCTTCGGGCCGCCCTTTGCGGTCATAGCGGATGATGCGGACGCGGACGCGGTCCTTGTGGAGGACCGCCCGCATCTCCTGCTGTGCCAGGTAGACGTCGGGTTCTCCGTCGTCACGTTGCAGAAAGCCATGTCCGTCGCGGTGACCGAGGACGATGCCCTCGACCTCGCTCATCAGAGCCCCGCCCAGCACGGGGGGGCTTGCGTTCGTTTTTGTTTTGATGATATAGTCCTATCTTTCGTTGCAACGCAGTCGAGTCAGTCAAACGATTCAGCCGCGTACAGCGACAAAGCCCAGGTGGCGGAATTGGTAGACGCACTAGTTTCAGGTACTAGCGGGTAACTCCGTGGAGGTTCGAGTCCTCTCCTGGGCACCAGATCAAGAGCAATAAGAACAGAAGAACAAGAAGACATGCAAGAGGGCCAGCGCGAAAGTGCTGGCCCTTTTTTCATGCCCGCTGCGTTCCCTCCAGCGTGGGTCACGCTGATCTGATTGCTCGCCAAAAAGAGCCTGCGGGTCGGCAGGCTCAAACGGCCAACTTGCGCGCCAGGCCTTCCGGGCGCAGGTTGTCGTAGTCTTCGAAAGGCTGGTGGATCCACGGGCTCGTGGCCAGCATTTCGACGTAGTAGTCGGGCGTGTAGCTCGAGACCGCCTTGGTCCAGATCACGGCTGAGCGCAACTCGGTGATCGACGGGAGGCCCCGCAGCCTTTCCACCACCGCCTTCAGCGTCACACCGGAATCGGCCAGGTCGTCGACCAGCAGCACGCGCCCGGCCAACTCGCCCTTGGGCATGGTGATGTACTTTGCCAAGTCCAGCCGGCCCTGGATGGTGCCGGCCTCGGCGCGGTAGGAACTGGTCGACATGATGGCCAACGGCTTGTCGAACACCCGCGAGAGCACGTCCCCCGGGCGCATGCCGCCTCGGGCCAGGCACAGGATCTGGTCGAACGCCCAGCCCGAGTTGTGCACCTTGAGAGCGAGGCGCTCGATCAGCAGGTGGTACTCGTCCCAGGAGACGTACAGGTGTTTGCCGTCGTCGGTGAGCATGCGTGATCCCCTCTTCTCTTGTTCGCCGGTCAGGTGCCTTGGAACGGGTGGCGCAGCAGGATGGTGTGGTCTCGATCGGGGCCTGTGGAGACCATATCGATCGGCGCGCCGATGAACGCCTGCACCCGCTCCAGGTAGCGACGTGCATTCAGTGGCAGATCGTCCCACGACGTGATCCCGGCGGTGGATCCGTCCCAACCTGCGAAGGTTTCATACACCGGCTGGCAGGCAGCAATGTCGTCGGCATCAAGCGGCAGGATGTCGAGCGACTGTCCTCCCAGCGTGTAACCCACGCAGACCTTGATCTCCTTCAGGCCGTCGAGCACATCGAGCTTGGTGATGCACAAGCCGGAGATGCCGTTGATGATGATCGAGCGCTTGAGCGCTGCCGCATCGAGCCAGCCGCACCGGCGGGCGCGGCCTGTCACCGTACCGCGCTCCTGGCCGATGGTCGACAGGTGGTGGCCCACCGTGCCGTCCTGGTCGATCGGGAGTTCTGTCGGGAAGGGGCCCGAACCAACGCGGGTCGTGTAGGCCTTCGTGATGCCGAGGATGTAGTGCAGCATGTCCGGCCCAACGCCGGCGCCAGCCGCCGCGTTGCCGGCCACGCAGTTGCTGGAGGTGACGTACGGGTAGGTGCCATGGTCAATGTCCAGCAGCGTACCCTGCGCGCCCTCGAACAGCAGGTTGGCACCTTCCCGACTGGCAGTGTGGATGCGGTAGCCGACGTCGGCCATCATTGGCCGCAATGCTTCGCCCATCTTCATCGCTTGGTCGAAGATGGGTTGGAACTCAAGCGTCGTGCCCTTGAGGTAGCCGCCGAGCGCGAAGTTGTGCAGGTCCAGCAGTTCGCGCAGCTTGGATGCGAAACGCTCGGGGTGCTTCAGGTCCTGCACGCGCAAGGCCCGGCGTGCTACCTTGTCTTCGTAGGCCGGGCCGATGCCCTTGCCGGTGGTACCGATCTTGCCGGCACCGCTGGTTTCGCGCAGCGCCTCGCGCGCCTTGTCGACTTCGACGTGGAACGGCAGGATCAGCGGACACGACTCGCTGATGAACAGCCGCGAACGCACCTCCAAGCCGATCTTCTCCAGGCGCTCGATCTCGCCCAGCAGGTGGGAAGGGTCGACCACCACGCCATTGCCGATGTAGCAGGCCACACCGTCGCGCATGATGCCCGACGGGATCAGTTGCAGCGCCGTCTTGACGCCCTTGATGACCAGCGTATGGCCGGCGTTGTGGCCACCTTGGAAGCGGACCACGCCTTGTGCATGGTCGGTCAGCCAGTCGACGACCTTGCCCTTGCCTTCGTCGCCCCACTGGGTGCCGACGACGACGACGTTGTGGCCGCGCGCGGCGGCAGTGCTGCTCTGTTGCATCGATGTCATCAAGTCAAAAGGGTTCGCATGCGTGCCGCAGCGCGCCTCAAAGGGCGCGCACGACCCATTCACTGCCGACCGCGGCCAACTCGCGATCGCAATCGAATTCCTGTGTCTCGTGCTCGTGGCCCGGCAGGATGCAGACCACGGTTTCGCCTGCTGCGCGCAAGCGACGGACCGCCGCGCGCAGCCCGGCGTCTTCACCCCACGGCGCCCGCACGGCCGCCCGCGGCGGGGTGCTTGGCACCACCGAGGTGAGGCCTTTCAGGTCGAGGCTGCAACCGACAGCCGGCCGGTTGCGGCCGAACACGGCGCCCACTTCGTCATAGCGACCGCCCCGCACCAGCGCATTGGTCGAACCGGCGCCGTAGACCGCGAAGCGCACCCCGCTGTAGTAAGCGTAGCCACTCATGTCCGACAGGTCGAAGCCAAGCTTCACCTCGGGGTTGGACTGGCGAAGGTGCCGTGCGAGCCAGGCCAGGTCGTCCAGCGCCGCGGCAATCGGCGCGCGGGCCGGCAGCCGATGGCGCGCCTGCTCGAGCACCTCGTCGCCGCCGTAAAGCTCCAGCAAGGTCGCGAGCCCGGCCTTGGTCTCCGGGGGGCAGTGACGAGCGAGTGTCTGCACGGCGCTGCCGTCCTTGGTGGTCAACGCGGCCACCAGCTCAGTGAGCGCCACAGGGTCCAGCGGCGCGCCCGCGAGCACAGCGCGCACCACGCGTGCATCGCCCAGGTCGATCGTCAACTCGCGAGCGCCGATCGCGGCCAGGCCGTCCAGCGCCAGCTCCTGCACCTCGAGGTCGGCTTCCAGGCCGGCATGGCCGAAGATCTCGGCACCGAACTGCAGAGGCTCGCGCGTCATGTGCAGCCCAGCCGGGCGGGTGTGCAACACCGGGCCGCAGTAGCACAAACGGGTCACCCCTTCACGGTTGAGCAGGTGAGCGTCGACCCGGGCCACCTGCGGGGTGGTGTCTGCACGCAGGCCGAGCGTCCGTCCGGACAACTGGTCGACCAGCTTGAAGGTCCTGAGGTCAAGCTCCCGGCCAGTACCTGACAACAACGAGTCCAGGTACTCGAGCATTGGCGGCATCACCAGCTCGAAGCCGTAACTGCGGGCCCGGTCCAGCCACAGCCGCCGCAATTCCTCGATGCGCCTGGCCTCAGCGGGCAGGACGTCAGCAATGTGCTCTGGCAGCAGCCAAGCAGAGGACATGAAAATGCACCGGGGTTAAAACCGGCATTGTACAGGTGCCCCTTCTCGGCGAAGGGGTGGCCAGGGCGGGGTCGGGATGTTCAGCCGCCGAGCAACAGCAGCGTTGCCACACCGAGCAGCATGCTGGTGAGCCCGATGAACCGGATCTGGCCATCGCTCATCTGGGTGGCGCGAAGAAACACTTCGCGCCAGCGCTGTGGGCTGAAGAATGGCAGCAGCCCCTCGAAGACGAGCATCAAGGCCAAAGCCGCCAGCAGCATGTCGCCCACGCTTCAGTCTCTGTGGGCCGGCCTCACTTCTTGGCAGCCGCTGCGCTGCCCGCGCCGCTGCCGCGCATTGCCCTGAAGAAGTCCGACGAAGGGTCGACCACCATCACGTCACTCTTGTTGCGGAAACTGGCGCGATAGGCCTCGAGGCTGCGGTAGAAGTGAGCGAACTGCGGGTCGCGCCCGAACGCGCCTGCGTAGATTGCAGAGGCCTTGGCGTCACCCTCCCCCTTGATCTTCTGCGCATCGCGGTAGGCCTCGGCCACGATCACCTCGCGCTGGCGGTCGGCGTCGGCGCGGATGCGCTCGCCTTCGGCCTGGCCCTTGGAGCGCAACTCATTGGCCACCTGCTGGCGCTCCGACTGCATGCGCCGATAGACCGACTCGGTGATGCTGGCGACGAAGTCGACCCGCTTGGTACGCACGTCGATGATTTCGATGCCGAAAGACTTGGCGGGCTCGGCGAGACGTGCCCGCACGTCGTTCATCAGCTTCTCGCGCTCACCAGCCAGCACTTCGCCAACCTTGCGCTTGGTCACTTCTTCGTTGAAGGCTGCCTGAACCACCGGGCTGAGCCGGTTCTCCAGGTTGCGAAGGTCCACCCCGTTGTTGCGGATGAACTGGCGGGGGTCAGCGATGCGCCACTTGACCAGCCAGTCGATCGCCAACGTCTTCTTCTCGGCGGTCAGAATGGACTTGGTCTCGGGGCTGTCGAGCGTCTGGATGCGGCGGTCGAGGAAGACGACGTTCTGCAGCGGAGGCGGCAACTTCATCTTGAGGCCCGGTTCGGTGACGACCTCCTTGATCTCGCCGAGGGCGTAGACCACGGCCACCTGGCGCTGGTCGACGATGAACAGCGTCGACGCGGCCAGCACCAGCAGGATCAGCACGCTGCCGACAATGACGGCAAATCGATTCATTTGGGTGATTCCAGTGCGTTGTCTTGGCCCAACTCAGCGGGCGTCACGGTCGCGGCTGCGGCCGATCTCGCGCGGACGGTCGGTGGTCGTCGCCTCCGCCGGGGCCGCGGGCACCGTCGTGACGTTGGCCGCGGGCAGCCCGGCCTGTTGCATCAACTTGTCCAGCGGCAGGTACAGCAGGTTGGAGCCGTTGCGGCTCTCCACCATGACCTTGCTGACGTTGCCGTAGACCTCGCGCATCGAGTCGATGTAGAGCCGGTCGCGCGTCACGCCCGGCGCCTTCTGGTACTCGGCCAACACCGAGCTGAAGCGCTCGGCGTCACCCTCGGCCGTCGCCACCACGCGTGCACGATGGGCCTCGGCTTCTGCGCGCAGCCGCGATGCCGTGCCTTCCGCCTTCGGGATCACGTCGCTGGCGTAGGCCTGGCCTTCGTTCTTGAAGCGGTCGCGGTCGGCGCCTGCCTTGACGACATCGTCGAACGCGGCCTGGACCTGTTCAGGCACCTGCACGTTCTGCAGATTGACGTTTTTGATGGTCACGCCGGCGTTGAGGCGGTCAAGCTGATCCTGGATCGACTTGACCAGATCGGCGGCTATGGCATCGCGGCGCTCGTACAGGACAGAGTCCACGTTGTTGCGGCCCACGATCTCGCGCACTGCAGACTCGCTGGCCTGCAACACGGCGCCATCGGTGTCGCGGTTCTCGAACAGGAACTGCCGGGCGTCCTTGAGCACGTACTGCACGATGAACCGGATATCGACGATGTTCTCGTCCTGCGTCAGCATCGACGAGTCGCGCAGCCCGGTGGCCTGGCCGATGGTGTTGCGGCCGACTTCGACCGAGCGCAGTTGCGTCACCGGGACGGTCTCATGGGCCTGGAACGGGTACGGCAGGCGGTACTGGATGCCCGCGGCCACCGTGCTGCTGTACTTGCCGAAGGTGGTGACCACCGCCTGATGGCCTTCCTGCACGATGAACAGGCCGCTACCCGCCCACACCAACACCACCAGGCCGGCGATCAGGCCAATGCCGATGCCGGCCCCACGCATGTCCGGCTGGAAACCGCCGGGTTCGTCGCCGCTGCTGCGCGGCGAGGAGCCGCCACCCTTGCCACCGAACAGGCCGGAAAGCTTGCGGTTGAAGTCACGCCAAAGTTCGTCCAGATCGGGTGGGCCATCGTTGCGGCCGTTGTTCATCACCAGATCGCGCGCCGCACGCGTCAAGGCGGCCAAGCGGGCCCTGAAGCCGGGTGCGTCGGGTTGGAGGGTTCGCATGCTCATGCCAGGTGTAAGGTTGAAAGCGAAAGCTCAATGTCGCCCATGATCGCTGCTCGAGGCAGAGGGGGGTGCGAGGCTGCCATCGGGCAAGGTGAAGGCGGCATCGCCCGAAGTCAAGGCCGCGGGCGCGGCATGTTCCGCGATCAGCGCGCGCAACGTGCCCAGGCCCTCGCCCGCCAGTGCGCTGACGAAGACACGCGGCACGCGCACGTTGGGTGCCACTTCGATCTCGTCGCGCACCGCGCGCGGGCGCAACGCAGGGTCTATCCGGTCGATCTTGTTGTAGACGAGGATCTGCGGGACGCCCTGGGCGCCGATCTCTTCCAGAACCCGATCGACCTCAGCCTGCTGCTCCAGCAGCGCAGGGCTGCTGGCGTCGATGACGTGCAGTAGCAGGTCCGCGTCCGCCGCTTCCTGCAGAGTGGCCCGGAAGGCCTCGACCAGCTTGTGCGGCAGGTCGCGAATGAAGCCGACCGTGTCGGACAACGACACCGAGCGGCCGGCTTCGCCCAGATAAAGTGAGCGGGTCGTGGTGTCCAGCGTCGCAAAGAGCTGGTCGGCCGCGTAGGTGCGCGCCTTGACCAGCGCATTGAACAGCGTCGACTTGCCGGCGTTGGTGTATCCCACCAGGGACACCTTGTAGGTGCCGCTGCGCTCGCGTGCTCGGCGCTGCGTACCGCGCTGGCGCTTGACTTTTTCCAGCCGCTCCTTCACCGACTTGATGCGGTCGCCGATCATCCGGCGGTCGAGCTCGATCTGCGCCTCGCCCGGGCCGCCACGGTGACCGACGCCGCCGCGCTGGCGCTCAAGGTGGCTCCAACGCCGCACGAGGCGTGTGGACAGGTACTGGAGCCTCGCCAGTTCGACCTGGAGCTTGCCTTCGTGGCTCTTGGCGCGGGCCGCGAAGATCTCGAGGATCAGCGCGGTGCGATCGGCCACGGGCACGCCGAGGTGACGCTCGAGGTTGCGTTGCTGCGCGGGCGACAGGGCCTGATCGAAAATCACGCCGTGGGCGCCATGCGCCTGGACCAACAGCTTGATCTCGTCGGCCTTGCCGGAGCCGACGAACAGTGCCGGGTCCGGCGCCTTGCGCTTGGCAACGACTCGCGCCACCGGCTCATCGCCGGCGGATTCCGCCAGCAAGGCGAGTTCGTCGAGCGTGGGATCGAAAGATGAGCCGGGGCCGAGATCGACGCCGACCAGCACTGCCCGCGCCGCCTCGTTGTCAGCGGGCGCGGGCGAAAAAGCTTCTGAACTCAAGGTCGGAAAGGCAGTGTCGCCAACGGCAGCGACGCGCTGCGCATCGATCAGGCGTTGTCGCCCGCGTCGGCTGCGTGGAAATTGACGGCGCGGCCCGGCACGACGGTGGAGATCGCGTGCTTGTAGACCATTTGCGTCACCGTGTTGCGCAGCAGGACGACGTATTGGTCGAAGGACTCGATGTGGCCCTGCAATTTGATGCCGTTGACCAAGTAGATTGAAACCGGAACGTGCTCCTTGCGAAGCAGGTTCAGGAAGGGGTCTTGTAGGAGTTGCCCTTTGTTGCTCACGATATGCTCCGTGTTGGAAAAGTGTTGGAGTGGTCACGTTAACACAGCGGGCCTCAGAAGGCCCGCTGTGTCTCAGTGTTCACCCTCAGCGAAAGGGTTCCGGGAAAGTTTCATCTCGATGCGCATGGGCGTGCCGACCAGCTTGAAATGCTCGCGGAAGCGCCCCTCCAGGTATCGCTTGTACGAATCGGTGATGTGTTCCAGCGAATTGCCGTGGATCACGATGATGGGCGGGTTCATGCCCCCCTGGTGGGCATAACGCAGCTTGGGCCGGAACGCGCCTGCGCGCTTGGGGGCTTGGTGTTCCACGGCCTCGTGCAGCAGACGCGTCAGCACCGGTGTGGGCAGCTTCTTGGTGGCCGAAGCATGGGCATCGGCGATGGCCTTCCACAGCGGGCCGAGACCTTGCCGCTTCAGGGCAGAGGTGTGGACGAGGGGCGCAAACTTCAAGAAGGCAAGCCGCTGCTCGATCGAACGCTCCAGCATCTGGCGCTGGTAGCTGTCGATGGCATCCCACTTGTTGATCGCGATCACCACGGCGCGGCCGGAGTCGAGGATGTAGCCGGCGATGTGTGCGTCCTGGTCGCTCACGCCCTGGGTGGCATCGACCATCAGCACGACAACGTTGGCATCGGCGATCGCCTGCAGCGTCTTGACGACCGAGAACTTCTCTATCGCCTCGAAAACCTTGCCCTTGCGGCGCAAGCCTGCCGTGTCGATCAGTTCGAAGCGGCGCCCCTCGCGTTCGAAAGGCACTTTGATCGCGTCGCGGGTCGTGCCAGGCATGTCGAAGGCAATCAGCCGCTCTTCGCCGAGCCAGGCGTTGATGAGGGTCGACTTGCCGACGTTGGGCCGGCCGGCCACCGCCAGGCGGATCGGCGCGTTCTCATCGGGCTCGCCCAGCTCATCCTCGTCTTCCTCGGGGAAATCGGCCAGCGCGGCTTCCAGCAGACTGCGAATGCCTTGCCCGTGCGCCGCTGACACCGGGTGCGGCTCACCCATGCCCAGCTCGTGAAACTCGGCCAGCAGCGGCGAATCGCTCATGCCCTCGGCCTTGTTGACGGCCAGCAGCACGCGCTTGTTGGCCTGCCGCAGGTAGCGGGCGATGTCCTGATCCTGGCCGGACAGGCCGGTGCGCACGTCGACCACGAAGATGACCACGTCGGCCTCGGCCACGGCCTGGCGTGTCTGGCGCGCCATCTCCTTGACGATGCCGGTCGAGCTGTCGGGTTCGAAGCCGCCGGTGTCGATGACGATGTATTCGCGGCTGCCCAGGCGGCCATCGCCGTAGTGGCGATCACGGGTCAGGCCGGCGAAATCGGCCACGATCGCGTCCCGGCTCTTGGTCAGCCGGTTGAACAAGGTGGACTTGCCGACGTTGGGGCGCCCAACCAGAGCGATGACGGGTTTCAAAGCCGGGCCTTCGGGTCTTATTCCGGGCGGAAGGCGAAGATGCCGCCGGCACGCGTCACCACCAACAGGGTGCTGTCGGCCACCACCGGCGGCGCGATCACGCGCGAGCCATCGGTCGGCAGGCGCAGCAACGGCTTGCCGGCATCCTGAGACAGGAAGTGCAACTGACCTTCGTAGTCGCCGAACACCACTGTCGTGCCGAGCGCGACAGGAGCGCTCAGGGCCCGATTGAGCAGCAGCTCGCTGGTCCAGGCGACCTCGCCACTGTCACGCTTGCGCGCTGTGATGCGGTCGCTGCCGTCGGCGCCGAAGACCATTTTTTCGTCGCCGCCAACAGCCTCCACACCGCCGCCGTTCTGGGCCCACTTCAGGGTGCCTCGCTCGGCGTCGATGCAGCCGACCGCGTTCTGGAAGGCGCGCATACAGAACAGGCTCCCGTTGCCCACTCGGGACGGGGGGCCGACCAAATCAGCCAGGCGTTCGACTTCGTTGGTGCCTCGCGGCGAGGTCAAGGCCGTGTCCCAGCGCACCGTCCCGCGCAGCGGGTCCACACCCAGCAATCGGGGCCCCTGGCCCACCAGCAGGGTGTCTTTGTAGGCGGCCAGCACACCAGCCTGCGACAGGGTCAACGCATCGCCCTGGCGCTTGAGCGTCCAGAGGCGTCGGCCGTCCAGCACGTCGAAGGCGTGGACCACGCGGTCGACACCCACGACGAACACTCGTTCACCCGCCACGAAGGGGGCCGTGACGACGGGAGACTCCAGCCTGGCGCGCCAGGTGATGCTGGCACCGTCCATCACCACCAGCTCGTTGGTGCGCGTCACCACGGCGGCATAGCGGCCATCCGAGCCGACGCCGGCGGACAGCTTGGCGCCGACATCGGAACGCCATACCTCGCGACCGGTCGCCGCCTCGAGCGCCAGCACGGTGCCGTCGTCACTGGCCACGTGCAGACGACCTGCACGCACGGTGGCCGCCAGAGGGAAACTGACATTGCCCATGCGCGCCTGCCAGACTTGGCGGCCGGCGATCGTCGGCTCAAGGGGCTTCAGCGGGGTAGGCTTCGGCTTGTCGCTCGCACAGCCGGCCAGGCCGGCGGCAAGCAGTAGCGCCAACACGCCTTGCGAGGCCCAGCGCATGTTGACTGACCCGCGCATCACGAAGACACCCCGCTCGCCGCGGCTGCCGGCTCCGGTGCAGCACCCAGGCTGGTCAGCTTGGCTTCGATGACACGACGGTAGTCGATCTTCTCGCTCATCGCCTTCCAGGCGGACTGAAACGCCTTCACGGCATCGTCTCGCTTGCCTGAAGCGAGCAGGACGTCACCGCGGCGGTCCTCGGCCAGGGGCACGAACTCCGGTGACTTGACGGCGTCGAGCTGCTTCAGGGCTTCGTCGTAGGCTTTCTTGTCCAGCAGCAGTCCGGCCAGGCGCAGGCGTGCCATGGCCTGGTACTCCTCGTCCTTGCCATGCTCGGCCACCCAGGTCAGGCTGGCTTGCGCAGCATCCGCCTGGCTCTTGTCGGCCTGAAGTTTCGCGGCCTGCAGCCCCGCCTGCTGGGCGTAGGTGGTGCGGCCGTAGCGGTCCTTCAGATCGTTGAAGACACGGCCGGCCTGCTCGGCATTGCCGGCCTGCAGCGCGCGGTCGAACTCCTCGAACATCGCGCTGGCCTTGGCACTCTGCTGGCGCTCCCACCAGTTCCAGCCGTTCCATGCGGCAAATGCCGCGAGCACCAGCGTCAGCGTCCACGTGATCAGGTTGCCGTAGCGGTTCCAGAAGGCCTTCAGCTCATCGAGCTGTTCCTGTTCCTGAAGATCGAGATTGCTTGCCATGAAGGTGCGGCCCGCGTGTGGCGGGCCGGAAATGTCGAAAGCCCACCGAATGTGGGCGAAGCCGCGATTATGCGTCCGGCGAAGCGCCTAGCAGCAAGGGCGCCCAGGCCTTTGCATCGGCCAGCAGGCGCTCGGTCTGGGGGATGGCAGGATCGCGCAGAGCCTTCACCGCCACGGCACCTCGCGCCAGTTCATCGCCGCCGAAGACCAGCGCGAAGCGGGCCCCGCTCGCATCGGCCTTCTTGAACTGCGCCTTGAAGTTGCCTCCGCCGGCGTGCATCTGCACCGCCACGCCCCCGGCGCGAAGGGCCTCGATGGCCACCATTGCATGCGGCAGCGCGCTGGCGTCAGGGATCACCGCGTAGGCGTCCGGCGCACCGCTCGGCACGGGCAGGCCGAGCTCCTGGATCAGCAGCAGCAGGCGTTCGATACCCAGCCCGAACCCGACCGCGGGCGCGCTCTTGCCGCCCAGCTGGGCGATCAGCCCGTCGTAGCGGCCGCCTCCGCAGACCGTGCCCTGTGAGCCGAGGTGGTCCGTTACCCACTCGAAGACGGTCAGGTTGTAGTAGTCCATTCCGCGCACCAGGCGGGTGTTGACGCGGTATTCCAGCCCGGCCGCATCGAGGATCGCGCGCACCGCATTGAAGTGCGCGAGCGTCTCTTCCCCGAGGAAATCCATCAGCCTGGGTGCGCCATCGACCAGGGGCTGCATCGACGGGTTCTTGGTGTCAAGGATGCGCAGCGGATTGCTGTGCAGGCGGCGCTTGGCCTCTTCGTCGAGCTGGTCGGCGTTGGTCTCGAAGTAGGCGATCAGCGCAGCGCGGTGCGCAGCCCGCTCGGACGGCTGGCCCAGGCTGTTCAGCTCCAGGCGCACATGCTGCCCCTCGATGAGGCCGAGTTCCTTCCACAGGCGCCGCGCCATCAGGATCAGCTCGGCATCGACATCCGGCCCGGCGAAGCCCAGCGCCTCCACGTCCAACTGGTGGAACTGGCGGTAGCGGCCCTTCTGCGGACGCTCATGGCGGAACATCGCCCCCATCGTCCACAAGCGCAGCGGCCCGTTGTACAGCGCGTTGTGCTCGACCATTGCGCGCACGATGCCGGCGGTGGCCTCGGGGCGCAGGGTGAGGTGGTCGCCGTTCATCGAATCGGTGAAGGAATACATCTCCTTCTCGACGATGTCGGTGACCTCGCCCAACCCCCGCACGAACAGTGCGGTGGGCTCGACGATGGGCGTGACGATGTACTGGTAGCCGTAGCGGGCGAGCACCGAACGCACGGTGGACTCGAACCAGTGCCACAGGGCGGAATCGGGCAGCTTGTCCTTGCGCGGGATGCTCCCCGGCAGGATGTCGTTCATGCCCTTGATGGCTTGGAGAACCTTGGTCATGGGTGGCTTGCAAAAAGACGCCGGGCCTCACAGGGAGGCCGGCTCAAGACGAGGGCAGGCGCGATTCAGCGGCGCCCGAGGGGCAGCGGGGGGTCAGACCCGTGTCAATGCGCAGCAGTCACCGCGCCGTATCGGCGCTCGATGTACTGCTCGACGATGGTCTGGAACTCGCGCGCGATGCCCTCGCCGCGCAACGTCATCGCCTTCTCGCCGTCGATGAAGACGGGCGCGGCCGGCGCCTCGCCGGTGCCCGGCAGGCTGATGCCGATGTCGGCATGCTTGCTTTCACCGGGGCCATTGACGATGCAACCCATCACGGCCACCTTCATCGTCTCGACACCGGGGTAGCGGGCACGCCAGACAGGCATTTGCGCCCGCAGGAAGTCGTCGATCTGCTTGGCCAATTCCTGGAAGGTGGTGCTGGTCGTGCGACCGCAGCCTGGGCAGGCGGTGACGCTGGGGTTGAAGCTGCGCAGGCCCAGCGCCTGAAGGATTTCCAGCGCGACCACCACCTCCTGCGTGCGGGCTTCGCCCGGCTGAGGCGTGAGCGAGACACGGATCGTGTCGCCGATGCCCTGCTGCAGCAGCACCGACAGGGCGACGGCCGAAGCCACCGTGCCCTTGGTCCCCATGCCGGCTTCGGTCAGGCCCAAGTGCAGCGGATAGTCGCAGCGCTGCGCCAGCGCTTGGTAGACCGAGACCAGATCCTGCACGCCACTGACCTTGCAGCTGATGATGATCTGGTTCGGATCGAGGCCGACGTCGCGTGCAGCCTCGGCCGACTGCAATGCCGACTGCACCAACGCCTGGTACATCACCTGCTTCGCATCCCGCGGCACTGCACGGGCGTGGTTGTCGTCCATCAGCGAGGCCAGCAGTTCCTGGTCGAGCGAGCCCCAGTTGACGCCGATGCGCACCGCCTTGCCGTAGCGACAGGCGGCCTCGACCATCTGGGCGAACTGCCGATCGCGCTTTTCGCCCTTTCCCACGTTGCCCGGGTTGATGCGGTACTTCGACAACGCTTCGGCGCAGGCCGGATGCTCGGTCAGCAGGCGGTGGCCGTTGTAATGGAAATCGCCGATCAAGGGCACGTCGATGCCCATGCGATCGAGCTGGTCGCGGATGTGAGGGACGGCCGCCGCCGCCTCGGGCGTGTTCACCGTGATGCGAACCATCTCCGAGCCGGCGATCGCCAGCTCCTTCACCTGGATGGCGGTCTCGATGACGTCGACCGTGTCGGTGTTGGTCATCGACTGCACTCGCACCGGGGCATCGCCGCCCACCGTCACGACTCGACCGCCCCAGACCACGCGCGCCTGGCGCGAACGGCGCGGCAGCGGAAAGGCGGCGTCGATGGGCAGGTCCTCGCCGGCGGCGCAGGGAAGCGGAGGATGTTCAGTCATGCGCGAGAAGTCACTTGAGTTCGAGCCGCGCCACGTTGTCGCGGTTCAGGTCAGCCAGGTCCACTGGCCGGCCGCGGAAGCTCAGCTCGGTACCCGAGACATTGCCGATCTTGACACGCAAGGGCAAGACCCCGTCGAGCCCGACGACTTCCCCGGCCCCCAGCGTGCGGGCCAGCAGCACCTTCGAATGCCCATCGACCACCTCGACCCACGAGGCCGCCCTCGCCCGCAACTGCAACACACCCGCCGACGCGGGAAGGACCGCCGGCACGCTCGCCGGCGCTGCAGGGGCCGGCAACGTAACCGCGCTGGCCGGTCGCGCCTGCGGCGGGGCCAAGGGCAGACCGGGTGCCACCACCGAAGCGGCAGGCTCGGAGGCCGTCGGCAGGGAGGCCGGCGGGCTGGGCGCGACGGCGGGCACCGGCCCGGGCTCCACGACCGTGCCGCCATCGGCGGCCGAGGCCGCCGGCTCTGCGGCGGGCAGGCGCCAGTCAGCCGGCAGCAGCCAGAACGCCCCCGCCCCGACAAGCAGCACCACCACCAGACCGATCGCTGCCAGGCTGGTGCCGGGGATATCGGACGACTCGCGCCGGGCGCCTCGCTCGCGGAAAGGAGCGTTCAGTCCGCGCTCGAGCTGACTGAGATTGCCGCCGTCAATGTCGGGCAGACGATCCAGCACCGGCGTGGGATCGATCTTCAGCGCCCGACAGGCTGCCTGCGCCAGAGCGCGCACGAAGGTGGCACCCTGAAACTCGTCATAGCGGTCCGCCTCCAGTGCTTCGAGCTTGCGGGGCGGAACCTTCAGCGTCGTGGCCAGCGCCGCGATATGCAGCCCCTGCGCCTGACGCGCCGCGCGCAGCAGTGCACCAGCGGAAACCTGGGAATCGGACGCGTCGCCGACATCACTCATCGAACCGACCCTTTTCGTACAACAGGGCTTCAGAAGACTGCGGGAACCGGTTGACCAACTGGTTGCCAAGCACCCTCACCTGGCCGTCCTGGCCCAGCTTGTGCTCGATGCGCGCCGCCAGCCAGAGGGTCTGCGAAGTGACCAGTTCGTCGTTGGCATTGACTCGCCGCACATAGAACCGCGCCCGCTCGAACTCGCCCTTGCGCAGCAGCACCTCGGCCAGATTGACAGCCGTGGCCGGGTTCGAAGGGTCGAGCTCGTACGAGCGTGCCAGAGTCCGCTCGGCCTCGGCCCACTGGTTGTTGCGCGCCTGGCACACGCCCATGGCCAACAGCGAGCGGGTCACGCCGAGGTAGTTTGGCACTGCGATGGCTGCGTTGAACTGGGCCTCGGCCTCGCCAAAGCGGCGCTGCTGGCAGAGGAACCAGCCATAGTTGTGCATCGCGTCGGCGTCACGCGGGTTGATCTGCATCGCCTGACGGAAGCTGTCTTCGGCCAGGGCGGTTTCACCCATCGCACCGTAGATCAGGCCCCGCAGGTTGTAGGCGCCCTGGGCGTCGGGCTTGGCCTGCAACGCGAGCTTCACTTCGTCCAGTGCGGTGGCGTACTGTCCGCGACCGAAATAGGCACCGGCCAGTTCCAGGCGCACCTTCGCGCGACGGTCAGCGTCGGTCTGGTCCGATGCCGTCTGGACATCCTTGGAGGGCCTGCTGGCCGGCCCCGGCGCCGCGCACCCCTGCAGCCACGCGGCGCCGCAGGCGAGCACCAGGGCTGCTGCAGCCCCACCCCACGCCCGAGCGGGCCTGCTTTGCTTCGGCGTCAATGCAGTGATCTCCATCCGTCGTCGTTGTTGCTGCTGTCGAGTCAGTGGCGGGGCGGCTTGGCACCGGCCGTGCGCTCGCTCACCACGCGGATGGGCACTCGCTTCATGCGTTGGGCCGCGCGCGTACGGTCTTGTACCTCACCGGCGAGCTGGCCGCAGGCTGCGTCGATGTCGTCACCGCGAGTCTTGCGCACCGTCGTCACCACTCCTGCATCCTGCAACACCTTGGCAAAGGCCTGCACGCGAGCGCGCGGCGAACGAAGCAGGCCCGACTCGGGGAAGGGATTGAAGGGAATGAGGTTCAGCTTGCAAGGGACAGGCTCGCTGCCGCCAGCGCCGCGGCCGCGGATCAGGGCCAGCAGTTCCCGAGCCTGGTCGTCACTGTCGTTCACACCATCGAGCATGCAGTACTCGAAGGTGATGAAGTCGCGTGGCGCCGCTTCCAGGTAGCGCCGACACGCCGCCATCAGCTCGGGAAGCGGGTACTTCTTGTTCAGCGGCACCAGGTCGTCGCGCAACCCGTTGGTGGGCGCATGCAGGGAAACGGCCAGTGCCACGGGGCAATCGTCGCGCAGCCGGTCGATCATCGGCACCACGCCGGAGGTCGAGACGGTGACTCGACGCCGCGACAGGCCGTAGCCGTGGTCGTCCAGCATTACTTTCAGGGCCGGCACGAGGGCGCCGTAGTTCTGTAGCGGCTCGCCCATGCCCATCATCACAACGTTGGTGATGGCGCGCTCCCCCGGCGCCAGTCGCAGGCGCCGCCGAAGGTGATGCTCGGCATGCCAGAGCTGGGCCAGGATCTCACCCGTCGTGAGGTTGCGCGAGAAGCCCTGATGCCCGGTGGAGCAGAAGCGGCAGCCCACAGCGCAGCCAGCCTGCGAGGAAATGCACAAGGTGCCGCGATCGTCTTCGGGAATGAAGACGGTCTCGACCGCGTTACCCCCGCCCACATCGAACAGCCACTTGATGGTGCCGTCGGACGAGGCCTGTTCGGCGGCGACAGGCAGAGGCCGGATCTCAGCCGCACCGGCGAGCTTGTCGCGCAGCGACTTGGCAAGATCGGTCATGGCGCCGAAATCGGCGGCGCCCCGCTGGTGGATCCAGCGGAAGAGCTGGGTTGCGCGAAAGCGTTTCTCCCCCAGCCCCTCGCAGTAGGCGGCCAGCCCGTCGAGGTCGAAGTCCAGCAAGTTGACAAGACTCATCGTGCGACCCTGGCCGCCGCGCCGAAATCAGCGCGAGTGGATGTTCATGCCCGGGAAGAAGAAGGCCACTTCGACGGCGGCGGTCTCGGCGGCATCCGAGCCGTGCACGGCGTTGGCGTCGATCGAGTCGGCAAAGTCGGCACGGATGGTGCCCTTGTCGGCCTTCTTCGGGTCGGTGGCGCCCATCAGGTCACGGTTCTTCAGGATCGCGCCTTCGCCTTCCAGCACCTGCACCATCACCGGGCCGGAGATCATGAAGCTGACGAGGTCGTTGAAGAACGGGCGGGCCTTGTGCACGGCGTAGAAGGCCTCGGCGTCAGCGCGCGACAGGTGCATCATGCGGGCAGCGATGACCTTCAGGCCGGCGCCCTCGAAACGGGCATAGATCTGGCCGATCACGTTCTTCGCGACGGCGTCGGGCTTGATGATCGAGAGGGTGCGTTCGATGGCCATGACGTTTCCTTTGAGTTGAATTTCTCACCGGCGCTGGAAAGAGATACCGCCGGATGCATGAGCAAAGCCTTGAATTCTAGCCTTGCCGATTGACAAAGAGCGCATTCAACGCTTGCCCCGGCGCCCGCCGCCCTTGCCATGCGCCTTGCGCATGAAAGCATCGGCACCGATGTATCCGACCGAGGTCTGCATCGGATCGGGCTCGCGCTGGCCGCTGCCCCCGCCTCCACCCTTGCCCTTCTGGCCCTTGCCACCGCCGCCGCCGAAACCTCGGTTGCCCTGCACGAAACGCTTGTCGTAGGTCTGCTGCAGCGGGTTGGGGATGGGGCCGTTCTCGAAGTCCTCCTCGCGGCGAGTCGATCGCTCGCGCTGGATGGCGCGCTTGTCGAAAGTCTGCTGCAGCGGGTTCGGGATGCGGCTGGGGTCGCCCGGCTCGCGCAACTCGCCCGGAAGGCGGTCAGCGTCGAAACGCTCACCTCGGTCGCCTCGATCGCGGCGCTTGTTGTTGTCGCGCGGTTGCTGTGGCTGGGGCGGGTGCTTCTTCTTGCCACCTGCAGCCTGGCGCTCATGCCGGTCCCCGTCCTGGCCACGCGGCTTGCCCTGGCGATCCTGACGAGGTTGATCGCGTCGCCCGTCGGGTCGGCCGCCGTCGGTCATCTGGCGCAGCGCACGGAGGTCGTTCTCACCCAGGTCGACGCAGACACCACGCTTGAGGCCGCGGGGCAGCACGACGCAACCGTAGCGGATGCGGATCAGGCGGCTGACAGTCAGCCCGACTGCATCGAAGAGCTTGCGGACTTCTCGGTTGCGGCCTTCGGTGATGACAACGCGGTACCAGTGGTTGACACCTTCGCCGCCGCCGTCCTCGATCGACTTGAAAGCCGCGCTCTGACCTTCGATCTCGACGCCGGCCAGCAGCCTCTCGCGCGCATCCTTTTCCAGCGTGCCCAGCACGCGCACGGCGTACTCCCGCTCGACGCCGAAGCGCGGGTGCATCAGCTTGTTGGCCAGATCGCCCGAGTTGGTGAACAGCAGCAGGCCTTCGGTGTTGATATCGAGCCGACCGACCGACTGCCACTTGCCCTGTGCCAGGCGCGGCAGCTTGCGGAACACGGTCGGACGCTGTTGGGGGTCGTCGTGCGACACCACCTCGCCCACAGGCTTGTGGTAGGCAATCACGCGCGCCGGCGGAGGGGCGATGCGCACGCGAACCGGCTTGCCATCGAGGGTCACGCGGTCACCGAAGGAGATGCGCATGCCGGTGTGGGCGGTCTCGCCATTGACGGCCACGCGGCCGTCGATGATGGCCTGCTCCATGTCGCGACGCGAGCCGATGCCGGACTGGGCCAGCACCTTGTGGAGTTTGGGGGCGTCCTGGTCAGGCAGCAGAACGCGCTTGTCCGTGCCCTCCTCGACCGGCTCCAGGCTGGCTTCGGTGCCGTCTGTAACGGGCACAGCGGCTTGAGGAGCCGTCACGTCTGGCAGCTCGGTCTCGGCAGGCACTTCGTCCGCAGGGTCGAATTCCCCAGAGACGACGGCAGCAAACAGGTCACCCGCGTCGGGTGCCGGCGCGGCTTCGGTCGGCGCCGGCCCGGGGCGGGCGCCCTGCTCTTCGCGATCCCCACGCTCGCCTCCACGGCGGCGCCGGCGGTTGCGACCACGTTCACGGCGCGACTCACCACCCTCGCCCTGGTCTTGCGGCGCCTCGGTGGGGCCCGCTGACGGCGCCGGCCCGATGGGTGCGGCGGCATCGCGCGCCGCTGCCTCGGGCACTGGCTCGGTTGCTTGCGCTGGCGTATCGGCTGACGCCCCGCTCGCCGGCTCATCGGCTGCGGCGGCATCCACCTTCCGGGCGCGGGTGCGCGGCTTGCGTGCCGGTTTGTCATCGGCCGGCTCGGCTGCGGCCTCGGCCACCGGCTCGTTGCGGGCCTCACCCCCCTCTGCCGGGGCCACCACCGTGTCGGTCTTGCGCGCGCGGGCACGCCGCTTGGGCGCTGGCGCAGCGTCAGCAGCGGCCTCAGGGGCCGGAGCCGCTTCGGCGTTCGACGGATCAGGCTTCGAATCGGTGTTCATGCTTCAGGCGCTTGGCTGGGGGGGTTGGCGGGGAGATCTTCCGCGGCGGTGGCCGCCGGCGGCATGTCGGTGGGTTCGGGCATCGTCGGGGCGACGGCCTCGCCCGATGCTTCAAGTGATTCAGGAGGAGTCGCTTCAGGCGGCTTCGCCGAGGGGGATGAGGCCGGCTCGGCCACGTCGGAATCGGCGACGCCGACAGCATCCACTGGGGATGCCAACGGCCCGTCTAGCGGCAGCTCACCCTGGTCCTGCAGCAAGCCCCCTTGCTCGGCAGCGAGCAGATGGATCGCGTCGGCACCGGGCGGGCCATCGAGCAGCGGCAGGCGATCGAGGCTTTCCAGCCCCAGGTCGTCGAGGAACTGGCGCGTGGTGGCGTAGAGTGCGGGGCGCCCTGGAGCGTCGCGGTGCCCGATCGCCTCGATCCAGCTGCGATCTTCCAGCTGCTTGATGATCTGGCTGGAGACGACGACACCGCGGATGTCTTCGATATCGCCTCGCGTCACCGGCTGCCGGTAGGCAATGATGGCCAGTGTTTCGAGCACGGCGCGCGAGTAACGCGGGGGCTTCTCGGGGTTGAGCCGGTCCAGGTACTCGCGCATCTCGGGCCGGCTCTGGAAGCGCCAGCCGCTGGCCAGCGCCACCAGCTCGACACCGCGCCCGGTCCAGTCCCGGCCGAGTTCATCGAGCAAGCTGCGCAAGGTGTCCGCCGCCAACTGGTCGGCGAACAGCGCGCGCATGTCGCGCAGCGGCATCGGCTGGTTGGCGCAGATCAGCGCGGTTTCAAGCACGCGCTTGGCGTCTTGGGTATTCATCGATCAGGCATCGACAAGGTCTCAAAGCTGCAGGCAGGCAGCGGCTACTTCGACAAGCCCCAGAACCCCGGGTGGGCCACCCGGGCCAGATCCCGCGCGCCGGCAGCACCTGCGAGGCGTGGCCGTCCAAGGCCATGACGGGCGGATTCGTTGGTGAACGTCGGTGGGCCGGGCGGCGCGGCGGCTTCAAGCAGCGGCAAAGGCTCGGCGCCCCAGAGGCACGACCTGCGCTTCATCGAGCGCCTGCTGCATGGTGGCTTGCACTTCAGGCAGCGGACCCTGTTGGACCGGTCGGCTTGAGAAGAGATTGTAGCCCGTGCCCAAGGTCACGTCAGTGGTGAGATCCCGCGTTACCTTGCTGGGCCTCGGCCACCTGGGCCCAAGCCCGGGCGAAATCCGGCGGAGGCGGGGTCTCGAAACGGAGGCATTCGCGGGTGACAGGATGCGCCAACGCCAACTCGGCAGCATGCAGCGCCTGGCGCTGCAGGCCAAGTGCCGGCTTGCCGCCGTAGACGGCATCCGACACCAGCGGGTGGCCACGCGACGCCAGGTGGACACGGATCTGATGCGTGCGGCCGGTGTGCAGCTCGCAACGCACGGCGCTGATGCCGCCGCTGCAGGCCACCGGCAGCACATCGGTGCGAGCCGGCTTGCCATGGGGCGTGACCGCCATCCGCACCCGCAAGGCCGCATCACGCCCCACTGGCGCATCGATGCTGAACGGCGCGCTTCCCACGTCGCCATGAGCCAACGCCAGGTAGCGGCGCTTGATGTCGCGAGCTGCCATGTCGCGCACCAGCGCGGTCACAGCCTCCAGCGTCCGCCCCACCACCATCAGGCCGGAGGTGTCCTTGTCCAGCCGATGCACGATGCCGGCCCGTGGCAAGCGTGCAGCCTGCGAATCACGCGCCAGCAGGCCATTGAGCAGCGTGCCCGACCAGTTGCCAGCCGCTGGGTGCACCACCAACCCGGCGGGCTTGTTGATCACGAGGATGTGCTCGTCCTCGTACACAACGTCCAGCGCAATCGGCTGGGGTGTGAACGCGAGCGCCTCGGCCGGTGGTACGAGGGTGATCGCCAGCGCCTGACCGGCGCGGACCTTGCGCGACGCGACGGTCGCCCGCACCCCGTCCAGCATCACCTCGCCGGCCACCAGCAGGCCTTGCAGGTGGCTGCGCGAAAACTCCGGCACCAAGCCGGCCAGCACCTTGTCGAGCCGCTGGCCGTGGGCATCGGCGCCAAGCCGGAACTGGCGCAGTTCCGGGCTGCCGTCGACCTCGGCTTCATCGGGCAAGGTGCCCATCTCGAGCGCAGGGAGGCCCCCCATATAATCCTTCGTTGCTTGAAGACCACTTCCGCGCGAGGCAGTTGCCGCGTGCGTTCATCGATGATCCACGACATGATTCGCCGCCCGCTCGCGCGCGCCGCGCTGGTCTCCCTGGCTGTGCTGCTGAGCGCCTGCAGCATCTTCGAGAAGGACGACGGCGACATCCAGGGCTCGGCAGAGAAATTGTATGCAGACGCCAAGGACGACATGGCGGCGGGGGGCTGGCTGAACGCCATCAAGTTGCTGGAGCGCGTCGAAGGCCGCGCCGGTGGCACGCTGCTGGCCCAGCAGGCGCAACTGGATCTGGCCTATGCCAACTGGAAGGCTGGCGAGAAGGCCGCCGCGATCTCGACGCTTGACCGATTCATCAAGCTCAATCCCTCCAGCCCCGGCCTCGACTACGCGCTCTACCTGCGCGGCCTGGTGAACTTCAACGACAACATCGGCGTACTCGCCTGGCTGTCGAACCAGCAACTGTCCGAACGCGACCAGCAGGCCTCGCGCGACGCCTACACCTCGTTCAAGCAACTGGTCGAGCAGTTCCCCGAGTCCAAGTACACGCCCGATGCGCGGCTTCGCATGGACTACATCGTCAATGCACTCGCTGACTACGAGGTTCACGTGGCGCGCTACTACCTGCGCCGCGGCGCCTATCTGGCCGCGGCCAATCGTGCGCAGCAGGCCATCACCACCTACCCGCAAACGCCTGCGATCGAAGAAGCCCTGTACATCATGGGCAGTGCCTACGACCGCCTGGGCTTGGTGCAACTGCGCGACGACGCCGAACGCGTGCTCAAGGGCAACTTCCCGCAGAGTCGCTTTCTGGCCGGCAACGAAGGCAACCGCGACGGCAAGCGCTGGTGGCAGCTGTGGTGACCGCAGGCCGCTGAGGCATCTCGCTATCCCGCCGGGCGGCCCGCGAGTCCACGCAGCCAGCCCAGTGCCTGCTCCCCGCTCTCCAGCGGAGTCATCGGCGGCAGTGCGTTCAGCAGGCGCGCACCATAACGCGCCTGGCGCAGGCGGGTGTCGCAGATCACGAGCAAACCTTGGTCCGTCTCGGTGCGGATCAGGCGCCCCGCCCCCTGCTTGAGCGCGATGGCGGCCTCGGCGACGAAATAGTCATTGAAGGCATCGCGCCCTTGCTCCTTCAGTTGCCGCACGCGGGCCTCGACCAGCGGATCGTTGGGCGGCGGAAACGGCAGCTTGTCGATGATGACGCACTGCAGCGCGTCACCCGGCACGTCGACTCCCTCCCAGAAGCTCTGAGAGCCCACCAGCACGCTGCCGCCCTGGAGGAAGCGCGTCATCAGAGCCCGCTTCGCGGCAGTGCCTTGGACCAGCACGTCCAGTGATTGCCCCAAGGTGGCCAACTCGTTGGCCAGGGCTTCTGCCACCACCTTCATGGCCCGCAGCGTGGTGGTCAGGACGAAGGTCCGGCCGCCCAGCGCCGCCGCGCAGTGCGCCGCCGCGCGGCCCACCATCGTGTTGTGGTGACCATCGTTCGGTGCCGGGAAGCGCGGCGGCACGTAGACGCGGGAATGCCTTTCGTAGTCGAAGGGGCTGCCCACCCGCAGGTGCCGCGCGTCTTCCAAGCCTGCTGCCTCGCTGAACCAGCTCAGCCCCTCGTCGTCGCCCAACGTGGCCGAGGTGAAGATCCAGGCCCGGTGCGCCGCCCCGCGCTGCTGGGTCATCATCGCGCGGATGTCCAGCGGCGACTCGATCAGCCGCGCCTGATGCGGTGTCAAGTCGACCCAACGCACCTGGTCTGCCGCACCGGGGGCCCGAAACAGTGCGGCTTGGGCCGCGAGCTCCTTGGCCCGGGCCTGCAGGCGCGCGAAGTCTGCCGCGGCCTCGACGACGCCGCCGGCCGCATCGGCAGCCGTCTGCAGCGCCTGCACCAGCCGCTCCAGGGCATCGCCCAGCGCTTCGCCCCGCGCTGCTTCTTCCCAGCGGCGCTTCACGATCGCCCGTACATCGCGCAAATCACCCGCGGCCGCCAGGCGCAAGTCGCGGGCGGCTTTTTCGCAGGCACCGCTGAGGTCGGCCCAGGGCATCAACCCTCGCGCATGCTGCAGCCCAGCCGCCAGCAGATCGCGCGAAAAGTCGATCACCTGCCCCGTGCCCAACGCCTGACCCAAGAACTGCACACCCGCCTCAACCATCTGGTGCGCCTCATCGAAGACAGCCACATCGACGGTTGGCAGCAACTCGGCCACACCGCTGTCGCGCAAGGCCAGGTCGGCGAAGAACAGGTGATGGTTGACCACCACGATGTCGGCGGCCATGGCGTCCCTGCGGGCCTTCATCACGTGGCAGCTGTGGAACTCGGGGCACTCGCTGCCCAGGCAGTTCTCGCGGGTCGAGGTGACGAGCGGGATCACGTCCGAGCGTTCGTCCAGCCCTTCCAGCTCGCCGATGTCGCCGCTGGCCGTGGCGTGGGCCCATTGCTCGATGCGCGCCAGCGCGCGCACTGCCATCCGGTCAGGCAGCATGGCCCCCTCGCGGGCCTGCGCCAGCCGATGACGGCACAGGTAGCTGCCCCGCCCTTTCAGCAAGGCCACCGTGGCTGGGAGGCCCAGCGCGTCGCGCAGGCGCGGCAGGTCGCGGAAGAACAGCTGGTCCTGCAGGTTCTTCGTGGCGGTGCTCACCAGCGCCCGCTTGCCGGAAACCAGAACGGGCACGAGGTAGGCAAAGGTCTTGCCGACGCCCGTCCCGGCTTCGACGACCAGCGACTGGGCTTCCTCGATGGCTTGGGCCACCGCGTCGGCCATGCGCAACTGCGGCTCTCGCGGCACATAGCCGGCGTCGGCCCGGGCCAGAGGGCCTTGCGTTTCGAAGCTGCGCGCCACGGCGGGCCGCAGCCCTTCGGGCACGGGACTGTCGGTCATTCAGGCAGGTTCGGGTGGCTCGAGCTGAGCTTCCAGCCGGGCGATCTGGTCTCGCAGCAACAGGCGGCGCTTCTTAAGGCGGCGCAGGGTCAGCTCGTCGCCGCCGCCCTGGGCACCGACCTGATCGATCAGGTTGTCCAGGTCGGCGTGCTCGATCCGCAATTCAATCAGCAAACGCTGGGGGGAATGCAGGCTATCGGGGGGAACCGGGGCGTCGCTCACAACCTTGGCAGTTTATATTGCGGGCATGAGCACCGTGACCCAGGGATTCCGCCTTTCCGCCGCCACCGGCCTGCACAAGGGCGACCGCGCCTACCAGCAAGACCAGGTCGAGGTGCTGCCACACGCTCGCA
Organism: Pseudomonadota bacterium; assembly: GCA_049322835.1. Taxonomy (GTDB): domain Bacteria; phylum Pseudomonadota; class Gammaproteobacteria; order Burkholderiales; family Burkholderiaceae_C; genus Ideonella. The sequence continues at coordinate 34,055 of JBMOQN010000005.1, forward strand.
TTCCCGGCTGTGCCCTGGCAATGGTGGCCGACGGGATGGGTGGCAAGAGCGGCGGCCGCACCGCCGCTGACCAGGTGGTCATGACGGCCCGCCAGATCTTTGAGCGCTTCGGGCCCACCACCGACGACCCGGCCGCGATGCTGAAGCAACTGATCGTCGAATCGCACCTGATGATCAAGCTCACCGCGATCACGGCCGACGAAGAACCCCACAGCACGCTGGCCGCCTTTCTCATCCTGCCCAATCTCAGCGCCTGGACGGCGCACGCCGGCGATTCGCGCGTCTATCACTTCCGTGGCGCCGAGCTGATGCGCCGCACCATCGACCACTCCTACGTGCAGCGCCTGATCGACGAGGGCAAGATCACCGAGGCGCAGGCCAACACCCACCCGCAGTCCAACCTGCTCACCGGCTGCCTGGGCACCCAGCAGGATCCACCGATGGAGATCACCGAGATCGAGCGGCTGGAAGTCGGCGACTCGCTGCTCGCCTGCTCGGACGGGCTGTGGCACTACCTCAGCCCGAAGGAGCTGGGCGCCATCGTCAACGCTCTCAACCCGCGCGAGGCCAGCGAGATGTTGATCAGCAAAGCGCGCCAGCGTGCGCGCGGCACGGGCGACAACCTGTCGCTGGCGCTGATCCGCGTCGAGGCCCTGAAATCCTAGGTCAGGGATGTATCCACCTCGCGCCGCTCCAGCGCGAGGAACTCCGCCGACTGCATCTCGTTGAGGCGAGACACCGTGCGCGGGAACTCGTGGGCCAGTGGCCCTTCGTTGTAGAGCTGCTCAGCGGGCACCTCGGCCGACATGATCAGCTTGCAGCGACGGTCGTAGAGCACATCGACCAGCCAGGTGAAACGGCGCGCTTCGGAGGCCAGCCGCGGCGGCATTTGCGGCACGCCCGACAGCAACAGCGTGTGGAACTGTGTCGCCAGTTCCAGGTAGTCGTTCTGCGAGCGCGGGCCGCCGCAGAGCGTGGCGAAGTCGAACCAGACCACCCCCCCGGCGCGCCGGCGAGCACGAATCTCGCGTTGCTCGATGTGCAGCAACGGTGACTCGTCCCGTGCCTCGGCCAGCTCGTTGAATGCCTGCTCCATCGCTGCATCGGCCACGGGGCCAAGTGGCGTGTGGTAGAGCTTCACATGCTCCAACGTGCGACGACGGTAGTCGGTGCCGGCGTCGACGTTGATGACCTCCAGCTTGGCCTTCAGCAGCGCGATGGCCGGCAGGATTCGGTCGCGGTGCAAGCCGTTCGGGTACAGCCCGTCGGGGTGAAAGTTGGAGGTGGTGACGATGCTGACTCGGTGCTCGAACAAGGCATCGAGCAGCCGGTGCAGGATCATCGCATCGGTGACGTCCGCGACGTGGAACTCGTCGAAACAGATCAGCCGGTGCTTCCGGGCGATGCGCGCGCCCAGCTCCTGCAGCGGATTCTGCACACCCTTCAGGTCCTGCAGCTCGCGGTGCACTTCGCGCATGAACTCGTGGAAGTGCAACCGCGTCTTGCGGGTCAACGGCACGGACTGGAAGAAGCAGTCCATCAGGAAGCTCTTGCCGCGCCCCACCCCACCGTACATGTAGACGCCGCGCGGCAGCGGCGGACGCACCAGCATCTTGGTGATCGCATTGCTGCGCCGCGCCTTGTAGGCGATCCACTCGTTCTCGCAGCGCTCCAGCGCGTCGATGGCGCGCAACTGGGCGGGGTCACTCGCGTAACCCCGCTCGACCAGCGTCTGCTCGTACAGCGCGCGGACGCCCACTTTCAACGACTGCCGGTCAGAAGTTCAGCGTGCGCTTGTCGACGGCCAGCGCCGCTTCCTTCGTCGCCTCCGACAGCGACGGGTGCGCGTGGCAGATCCGGGCGATGTCTTCCGAGGAGGCCTTGAACTCCATCGCCACCACCGCTTCGGAGATCAGCTCCGAGGCATACGGCCCGATGATGTGCACGCCCAGGATCTCGTCGGTCTTGGCATCCGCGATCATCTTCACGAAGCCGGTCGTGTCGCCCAGCGCCCGCGCGCGGCCGTTGGCCAGGAACGGGAACTGGCCCGTCTTGTAGGCACGGCCCTCGGCCTTGAGCTGCGCTTCAGTCTGGCCGACCCAGGCGATCTCGGGGCTGGTGTAGATGACCCACGGGATGGTGTTGAAGTTGACGTGCCCATGCTGGCCGGCGATGCGCTCGGCCACGGCGACGCCCTCTTCTTCCGCCTTGTGCGCGAGCATCGGGCCACGCACCACGTCACCCACCGCCCACACGCCAGGCAGGTTGGTCTTGCACTCGGCGTCGACCACGATGGCACCGCGCTCGTCCATCTTCAGCCCCACGGCCTCAGGATTCAGGCCGACGGTGTTGGCCACGCGCCCGATCGAGACGATCAGGCGGTCGCAGACCAGCGCCTGTTCAGCGCCCTTGGCGTCGGTGTACTTCACCGTCACGCCGCTCTTGGACTTCTCGACCGCGCTGATCTTCACGCCGAGCTGGATGTCCAGGCCCTGCTTCTTGAAGACCTTGGCGGCTTCCTTGGCCACTGCCTCGTCGGCCGCGCCCAGGAAGGCCGGCAGCGCCTCGAGAATGGTGACTTCGGCGCCCAAACGGCGCCAGACCGACCCCATCTCGAGCCCGATCACCCCGGAGCCGACGACACCGAGCTTCTTGGGCACGCTCGGAATGCGCAACGCGCCGTCGTTCGAAAGGATCAGGTCTTCATCGAACTCGGCGCCGGGCAGCTGCCGCGGGTTCGAGCCGGTCGCCACGATGACATGCTTGGCGAAGATCACCTCTTCCGTCGCACCCGCCACCTTGATCTCGTAGCCGCCGTCCTTCGCAGCCACGAACGAACCCCGGCCGTGGAAGAAGCTGACCTTGTTCTTCTTGAACAGGTACAGAATGCCGTCGTTGTTCTGCTTCACGACGGCGTCCTTGCGGCCCACCATCTTGGCCACGTCGATCTTCAGATCGGACAGGCCGATGCCGTGCTCGGCAAAGTGGTGGCCGGCGTGCTCGAAGTGCTCGCTCGACTGCAGCAGCGCCTTGGACGGGATACAGCCCACGTTCGTGCAGGTGCCGCCGGGGGCGGGGCCGCCCTTGCTGTTCTTCCACTCGTCGATGCAGGCGGTGTTGAAGCCGAGCTGCGCCGCGCGGATGGCCGCAATGTAGCCACCGGGGCCGCCCCCGATGACGATGACGTCGAATTGCTTGGACATCTGGGTTTCCTTGCCTTTGCTCTTCTTAGATGTCGAACAGCAGGCGGGCCGGGTCTTCCAGCGCTTCCTTCATGGCGACCAGCCCCAGCACCGCCTCGCGGCCGTCGATGATGCGGTGGTCGTAGCTCATCGCCAGGTAGTTCATCGGGCGAACGACGACCTGCCCGTTCTCGACCACGGCACGGTCTTTGGTGGCATGCACGCCCAGGATGGCCGACTGCGGCGGGTTGATGATGGGCGTCGACAGCATCGAACCGAAGGTGCCGCCATTGCTGATGGAGAACGTCCCGCCGGTCAACTCTTCGATGCCCAGCTTTCCGTCCTTGGCCTTCTGGCCGAACTCGGCGATCTTCTTCTCGATCTCTGCGAAGGTCATCTGGTCGGCGTTGCGGATGATCGGCACCACGAGGCCGCGCGGCGAACCGACCGCGATGCCGATGTCGAAGTAGCCGTGGTAGACGATGTCGTTGCCGTCGACCGACGCATTCAGCACCGGGTATTTCTTCAGTGCATGCACCGCCGCCTTGACGAAGAAGCTCATGAAGCCGAGCTTGACGCCGTGCTCCTTCTCGAACTTCTCCTGGAACTTCTTGCGCATCTCCATCACCGGGGCCATGTTGACCTCGTTGAAGGTGGTGAGGATGGCGTTGGTGGACTGAGACTGGACCAAGCGCTCGGCGATGCGGGCGCGCAGGCGCGACATGGCCACGCGCTGCTCGGGGCGGTCCCCGAGGTTCGGAGCGACGGGCGCTGCGACGGCGGGTAGCGGCTTGGCGGCGGGGGCCGCCGGGGCGGCTGCCGGCGCAGGCGCCACAGGCTTGGCCCCCCCGGCGATCGCGCCGAGCACATCGCCCTTGGTCACGCGCCCGTCTTTGCCAGTGCCCGCCACCGAGCCGGTGGCCAGGTTGTTGTCGGCCATGAGCTTGGCGGCGGCCGGCATGGCCACGTCGGACTTGCTGCCACCGGAGGACACCGGCGCGGGGGTCGGTGCCGGCGGCGGCGGCGGCGCCACCACGGCGGCTGCCGGGGACGCGGCGCCGGCCTGGGCCTCGGTGTCGATCTTGGCAATGACTTGGTCGCTGACCACGGTGCCGCCGTCGGCCACCACGTGCTCGGCCAGCACCCCGCCGGCCGGTGCTGGCACTTCCAGCACGACCTTGTCGGTTTCGATCTCGATCAGGATCTCATCCATCGCCACGGCCTCGCCGGGCTTCTTCTTCCACTGCAGCAGGGTGGCTTCAGCCACCGATTCAGAGAGCTGCGGAACCTTGACTTCTACGATTGCCATGATGTGTCTCTTGTGCGTGCGCGCAGACGTGCGCTTGAGACGCGCTGCGTGACCTCACGCGGCGCGCCTGGTGCGGTCGATGCTTATTTGGAGAGGACGAAGCCCTTGAGCTTGCCGTAGGCCTGGTCCAGCAGGGCTTTCTGCTGGTCCTGGTGCAGGTGCGCGTAACCCACCGCAGGCGAAGCGGAGGCCGGGCGACCTGCGTAGCCGAGCTTCTGGCCGTCGAGCATGTTCTCGTGGATCTGGTGCTGCACGAAGAACCAGGCGCCCTGGTTCTGCGGCTCGTCCTGGCACCACACGATCTCGGTCGCGCTCGCGTACTTCTTGATCTCTGCTGCAAAGGCCTTGTGTGGGAAGGGGTAGAGCTGCTCGACGCGGATGATGGCCACGTCGGTGGACTTCTTTTCGTCGCGCTTCTTGACCAGGTCGTAGTACACCTTGCCCGAGCAGGCGATCACGCGCTTGACCTTGGCGGCGTCGATGTCGGCGTTCTGCTCTGCGATCACCGTCTTGAACTCACCCTTGGTGAACTCGGTCAGCGGTGAGGTGGCGTCCTTGTTCCGCAGCAGCGACTTCGGGGTCATGATGACCAGCGGCTTGCGGAACATGCGCACCATCTGGCGGCGCAGCAGGTGGAAGATCTGGCTGGCGGTGGTGGGCTGCACCACCTGCATGTTGTTGTCCGCGGCCAGCTGCATGAAGCGCTCCAGGCGCGCTGAGCTGTGCTCGGGCCCTTGGCCTTCATAGCCGTGCGGCAACATCATCGTCAGGCCGTTCGCACGGCCCCACTTCACCTCACCCGAGGCGATGAACTGGTCGATCACGACCTGCGCGCCGTTGACGAAATCTCCGAACTGGGCTTCCCAGATCACGAGCGTGTTCGGGTCGGCCGAAGCGTAGCCGTACTCGAAGCCCAGCACCGCCTCTTCCGACAGGATGGAGTCGATCACGACGTACGGGGCCTGGTTCTCGGCCACGTGCTGCAGCGGGATGTAGACACCCTCGTCGAACTTCTCGCGGTTCTGGTCGTGCAGCACGGCATGACGGTGCACGAAGGTACCGCGGCCGCAGTCTTCGCCCGATAGGCGCACCGGGTAACCCGAAGCCACCAGCGAGGCATAGGCCAGATGCTCCCCCATGCCCCAGTCGACGTTGATCTCGCCGCGGCCCATGGCGGCGCGATCGGCGATCACCTTCTCGACCAGCGGGTGGACCTTGAAGTTCGACGGGATGGTGGTGATGCGCTCGGCCAGCCGCTTGATTTCGGCCAGCGGCAGCGCGGTGTCGGCCGCGTCCGTCCACTTCTTGCCGAGGAAGGGGTGCCAGTCGACCGCGTACTTGCTCTTGAAGTTGGTCAGCACCGGGTCGTAATGGTGCTTGCCCGCGTCCATGGCGGCGCGGAAGGTCTTGACCATCTCCTCCGGCCCGCCCTGGGGCAGCACGCCCTGGGCGACGAGTTTGTCGCCGTAGAGCTTGCGCGTTCCAGGGTGCTGCGCGATCTTCTTGTACATCAGCGGCTGAGTCAGGGCCGGCGTGTCCTGCTCGTTGTGGCCCAGCTTGCGGAAGCAGATGATGTCGACCACCACATCCTTGTTGAACTGCTGGCGGTAGTCGAGCGCGAGCTGGGTGCACCAGACGACAGCGTCGGGGTCGTCGCCGTTCACATGCAGCACCGGCGCCTCGATCATCTTGACGACGTCCGAGCAGTACAGCGTCGAGCGGCTGTCGCGCGGGTCGCTGGTGGTGAAGCCGATCTGGTTGTTGATGACGATGTGCAGCGTGCCACCGGTGTAGTAGCCGCGGGTCTGCGCCAGCGCCAGCGTCTCCATCACCACGCCCTGGCCGGCAAAGGCGGCATCGCCGTGCACCAGCACCGGCAGCACTTGGTCGCCGCTCTTGTCACCGCGGCGGTCCATGCGTGCCTTGACCGAGCCCTCGACCACCGGGTTCACGATCTCCAGGTGCGAGGGGTTGAAGGCCAGGCTCAGGTGGACCGGGCCACCGGCGGTGGAGATGTCGCTCGAGAAACCCTGGTGGTACTTCACGTCCCCGGCCGGCAGTTCCTCCGGCGCGGTGTGGTCGAACTCGCTGAACAGATCCTTCGGCGCCTTGCCGAGGGTGTTGACCAGCACGTTCAGGCGGCCCCGGTGGGCCATGCCGATGACGATCTCCTGCACGCCCTTCTCGCCACCGCGCTGGACGACTTCGTCCATCGAGGCGATGAAGCTTTCGCCGCCTTCGAGCGAAAAGCGCTTCTGGCCGACGTACTTGGTGTGGAGGAATCGCTCCAGGCCTTCGGCCGCGGTCAGGCGGTCGAGGATGTGCTTGCGCTTCTCGGCCGTGAAGGTGGGTTTGGAACGGGCGCTTTCCAGGCGCTCCTGCCACCAGCGCTTCTCGGTCGGGTCGGTGCAGTGCATGAACTCGGCACCGACCGTGCCGCAGTAGGTCTCACGCAGGGCCTGCATGATCTCGCGCAGCGTCATGTTTTCGGCGCGCGAGAAATAGGTGTTGGCGGCGCTGAACGGGATGTCCATGTCGGACTCGCTCAGGTCGTAGAAAGCCGGCTCCAGCTCGGGGATCTTGGGGCGCTCGGTGCGCTTGAGCGGGTCGAGATCGGCCCAGCGCGAGCCCAGGAAGCGGTAGGCCGCGATCAGCGACTGCACATGGACCTGCTTGCGCGCCACGGCCAGGTCGGCCGAGCTGGCCTTGACGGCGAACGCGTTCGACTTCGCGCGCTGCGCGAAGGATTCGATCACCGGGGCATGCGCCACGTCGCGGCTGTCGGAACCGTCGACCGCAGGCACGTTTTGCAGCGCGTCGAAGTAGGCGCGCCAGTTGTCGGGCACGGCGCCCGGGTTGTCGAGGTAGGCCTCGTACATCTCTTCGACGTAGGGCGCATTGCCTCCGAACAGGTACGAGTTCGACCTGTATTGCTGCATCATCTTTCGCTCACCTTTTGCTCCGGTTTCCAGAGCGCCGATGGGTTGATCAACCTTCCGCGGCCCGGCTCTACCGGTTGGCGGACTAGCGACCCGCCTTGCTTGTTGAAGTCAACCAGCAAGGGGACACAGAAGGACCTTAACTTTCCACGGTCGGCACTGTAACACCGGTGTACCCGCGTCCGCCTAAGTGGAATTGCAGGTGTGCAGGCCGTTTACTTTCCTGAAAGCCAGGTGACAGGAAAGGCGAGACTCTCGAGATGAGCCGCCCCGCGCTGCCTTCCAGGGTGATCCACCTGCATATGGACGCCCCGCCGAAACCGGCGGAGGGTGCGGCGTGCAATGGCTGCGGGCTGTGCTGCGCCACCGAGCCCTGCCCCATCGGTGCCCTGGTCAGCCGGCGGGTCCGCGGCGCCTGCCGGGCGTTGCTTTGGAGCGACAACGAGCGGCGCTATCTCTGTGGCATGGTCAGTGCGCCCGGCCAGGTGCTGCCGGCGCTGCCCGCGGCCCTGGCGCCGCTGGTCAGCCGGCTGGCCCGGCGTTGGATCGCCTCGGCCACTGGCTGTGATGCCAGCCTCGTGGCCGAGCCGGCCTGACGATCAGGCGGCGACGCGCGCCTGAGCCGCGCGGTACTCGCGCGCCAGGCGCGCCACCAGCTCACCCGCCGGCTGGATCTGCTTGATCCCGCCAATGCCCTGGCCGCAGCCCCAGATGTCCTTCCAGGCCTTCTTGGCATCGCCGCCGAAGTTCATCTTCGACGGGTCGCTTTCGGGCAGGTTGTCCGGGTCCAGGCCAGCCGCGCGGATCGAGCGCTTCAGGTAGTTGCCGTGCACACCGGTGAACAGGTTCGAGTAGACGATATCGTCGCTCGATCCCTCGACGATGGCGTGCTTGTAGTCCTCGGCCGCCCGGGCCTCATGGGTCGCGATGAAGGCCGAGCCGATGTAGGCGAAGTCGGCACCCATTGCGCGCGCCGCCAGCACACCGCCGCCGGTCGACATGGCTCCCGACAGCGCCAGCGGGCCGTCGAACCACTCGCGGATCTCCTGGATCAGCGCGAACGGGCTCTTCAGCCCGGCGTGGCCGCCGGCACCGGCCGCCACGGCGATCAGGCCATCGGCGCCCTTCTCGATCGCCTTCTTTGCGAAGGTGTTGTTGATCACGTCGTGCAGCACCACGCCGCCCCAGCTGTGCACGGCGTCGTTCACGTCGGTGCGCGCACCGAGCGAAGTGATGATGATGGGCACCTTGTACTTGGCGCAGACCTGCAGGTCGTGCTCCAGCCGCTCGTTGCTCTTGTGAACGATCTGGTTGATCGCGAACGGCGCAGCCGGCTTGTCCGGGTTGGCCTGGTTGTAGGCCGCCAGCGTCTCGGTGATCTCGGCCAGCCACTCGTCGAGCTGCTCGGCCGGGCGTGCATTGAGCGCCGGCATCGAGCCGACGACACCCGCCTTGCACTGCTCGATTACGAGCTTGGGGTTGGAGATGATGAACAGGGGCGCACCGATGATCGGCAGCGGCAGGTTCTTCAGGATCGCGGGCATGGACATCAGTAGGCCTCCAGAGCCATGTCGGTGATGCTGGCGGCGCCTTCGACGATGCTGTCGCGCTGGCCGGGCACCTTGGAAAGGATGTGGTCGCCGTAGAAGCGCGCAGTGGCGATCTTGGCCTTCATGAACTCCACGTCGTCACCGGCTGCCAGGCGGGCTTCGGCGGCGAGCAGCGCACGCGCCATTTGCCAACCCGCCACCAGGTTGCCGGCGAGCATCAGGTAGGTCACGCTGCCGGCGAACACGGCGTTCGGGTTGCTCTTCGATTCGGCGACGACGAAGTCGACCACGTCGAGGAAAGCCTGGCGGGCTGCGGCCAGCCGCTTGGCCATCGCCTTGGCCGCGTCGCCGCCCTGCTTCGCCAGCGCGGCTTCGGTCGTCTCGATCTGCGCGGCAATCGCCTTTGCGACACGGCCGCCGTCACGCGAGGTCTTGCGGCCGACCAGGTCGTTGGCCTGGATCGCGGTCGTGCCCTCGTAGATCGTCAGGATCTTCGCGTCGCGGTAGTGCTGAGCAGCGCCGGTCTCTTCGATGAAGCCCATGCCGCCGTGCACCTGCACGCCCAGAGAGGTGACATCGAGGCTCATCTCGGTCGAGTAGCCCTTGATCAGCGGCACCAGGAACTCGTAGACGGCCTGGTTCTCGGCGCGCGTCTGCGCGTCCGGGTGGTGGTGGGCTGCGTCGAACGCCGCGGCACCGACCAGCGCCATTGCGCGGCAACCTTCGGTATAGGCGCGCATCGTCATCAGCATGCGACGCACATCCGGGTGGTGGATGATCGGCGCGGCGGTCTTCATCGAACCGTCGACCGGGCGCGACTGCACGCGCTCACGGGCGTAGGCCACGGCGCGCTGGTACGCGCGGTCGGCCACCGCGAGGCCCTGCACGCCGACACCGAAGCGCGCGGCGTTCATCATCACGAACATGTACTCGAGGCCGCGGTTCTCTTCGCCGATCAGGTAGCCGATTGCACCACCGTGGTCGCCATACTGCAGCACGGCCGTCGGGCTGGCCTTGATGCCCATCTTGTGCTCGATGCTCACGCAGTGCACGTCGTTGCGTGCGCCCGGCGAGCCGTCGGCGTTCAGCATGAACTTCGGCACGATGAACAGCGAAATGCCCTTCACGCCCTCCGGCGCACCCGAGACGCGGGCCAGCACGAGGTGGACGATGTTCTCCGCCATGTCGTGCTCACCCCAGGTGATGAAGATCTTGGTGCCGAAGATCTTGTAGGTGCCGTCAGGCAGCGGCTCGGCGCGGGTGCGCACCATCGACAGGTCCGAGCCGGCCTGCGGCTCGGTCAGGTTCATCGTGCCGGTCCACGTGCCGTCGATCAGCTTCGGGATGTAGGTGGCCTTCTGTTCGTCGGAGCCGGCCGTCAGCAGCGCTTCGATCGCCCCATCGGTCAGCAGCGGGCACAGCGCGAAGCTCAAGTTGGCCGCATTGACCATTTCCTGGCAGGCCGCGTGGATCAGCTTCGGCAGACCCTGGCCGCCGAAGTCGGTCGGGTGGTGCAGGCCTTGCCAGCCACCTTGGGTGAACTGGTGGAAGGCGTCCTTGAAGCCAGGGGTTGCCGTGACCACGCCTTGATTGAACGACGACGGGTTCACGTCGCCTTCCACGTTCAGGGGCGCCACGACATCCTCGTTCAGCTTCGCAGACTCCTCGAGCACCGCCTGGGCGGTGTCGTAGCCCGCGTCCTCGAAGCCAGGCAACTGGGCCACGGCATCAATGCCGGCCAGTTCCTTCATCACGAACAGCATGTCCTTGACGGGTGCACGATAGGTCACTGCAGTCTCCTGGTATCAAGAAAAAGGGCGCACGGTGGCGCCCTTGGGAAAATGTCAGGGCACATGGCAGCGCCATGCGCCGTGCCCATCGTCAGAGGGCCTTGATCAGCTCGGGCACGGCGGCGAACAGGTCCGCCTCCAGGCCATAGTCGGCCACGCTGAAGATCGGCGCTTCCGGGTCCTTGTTGATCGCGACGATCACCTTCGAATCCTTCATGCCGGCCAGGTGCTGGATCGCGCCGGAGATGCCGGCGGCGATGTAGAGCTGCGGGGCGACGATCTTGCCGGTCTGGCCGACCTGCCAGTCGTTCGGCGCGTAGCCGGCGTCGACCGCTGCGCGGCTCGCGCCCAGCGCGGCGCCCAGCTTGTCGGCCAGCGGCGTCAGCACTTCATTGAACTTGTCCGACGAACCCAGCGCGCGACCACCGGAGACGATGATCTTGGCAGCGGTCAGCTCGGGACGGTCGCTCTTCGTCACTTCGCGGCCGACGAAACTCGACCTGCCGTTGCCGGCGGCCGCAGCCACCGACTCGACAGCCGCCGAGCCGCCGTTCGCCGCGGCATCGAAGCCGGTCGTGCGCACGGTGACGACCTTGACCTTGTCGGCGCTCTGCACAGTGGCGATCGCGTTGCCGGCGTAGATCGGACGCTCGAAGGTGTCAGCACTGACGACCTTGGTGATGTCGCTGATCTGCGCCACGTCCAGCTTGGCGGCGACGCGCGGGGCGACGTTCTTGCCGTGGGCGGTGGCCGGGAACAGGATGTGGCTGTAGTTGCCGGCGATCGCGAGAACCTGCGCGGCCACGTCTTCAGCCAGCTGTTCGGCCAGCTTGGCGTCGTCAGCGTGCAGCACCTTGGCGACGCCAGCGATCTGCGCGGCGGCCTGGGCTGCGCCCGAAGCGTTCGCACCGGCGATCAGCACGTGCACGTCGCCACCGCATTGCGTGGCCGCGGTAACGGTGTTGAGCGTGGCGCCCTTCAGGGTGCCGTGTTCGTGTTCAGCAATGACGAGGACGCTCATGTTCAGATCACCTTCGCTTCGTTCTTCAGCTTGGCCACCAGCGTGGCGACATCCGGCACCTTCACGCCCGCGCCGCGCTTGGGCGGCTCGGCGACCTTCAGCGTCTTCAGGCGCGGCGTCACGTCCACGCCCAGGTCAGCGGGCTTCACCACCTCGAGCGGCTTCTTCTTGGCCTTCATGATGTTGGGCAGCGTGACGTAACGCGGCTCGTTCAGGCGCAGGTCGGTGGTCACCACCGCCGGCGTGGCCAGCTTCAGCGTCTCGAGGCCGCCGTCGACTTCACGGGTGACATTCACGCTGCCGTCGGCAATCTCGACCTTCGAAGCGAAAGTCGCTTGCGGCAGGTCGGCCAGCGCGGCCAGCATCTGGCCCACCTGGTTGCAGTCATCGTCGATGGCCTGCTTGCCCAGGATCACCAGGCCCGGCTGCTCTTTGTCGACCAGGGCCTTCAGCAGCTTGGCCACGGCCAGCGGCTGCAGGTCGATATCGGCCGGCGTCTCGACCAGGATCGCGCGGTCAGCGCCGATGGCCATCGCGGTGCGCAGGGTTTCCTGGCACTGCGTGACACCGCAGGAGACGGCGATCACCTCGGTCACGGCGCCCTTTTCCTTCAGGCGGACGGCCTCTTCGACGGCAATTTCGTCGAAGGGGTTCATGCTCATCTTGACGTTGGCGATGTCCACCCCCGTGCCGTCGGACTTCACGCGAACCTTCACGTTGTAGTCGACGACGCGCTTGACGGCTACCAGTACCTTCATGTCGCGTTGCTCCTGTCGGATCGTTGGTCTGAATTGACGTTTACGTTAACTGCGGGATTCTAGTGGCCGGCTGGCTGGTGGAGCCGGTCTCGAACCTTGCGGGCCCGGGTGTTGGCGTCGCAGGAGGATAAATCGAACGATCGTGCTATTTTAGAGCCGTTGCTCCAGTACGGTCAGTCGTCGAGGCGACAGTCCGGCACGAGTGGCCGCGCTACACGCGTCCCAAGGAGCAGCGCCCGCCTGCCGTCGTTTGGCGCAAGGCTAGACTGCGCGCCTGCATGACCTCGACCGATCTCGCCACCCTCGCCGTCGCGCCAGCCTTCTCTTCCTCGCCTTCGTCGCTGGGCGTCTTCGACTCGGGCGTAGGCGGCCTGTCGGTCCTGGCTGCATTGCGCCGTCAAATGCCTGGCCACCCGTTGCTTTACATGGCCGACTCCGCCCATGCGCCCTATGGCGACCGCGACACGCCTCATGTGCTGCGCCGCTCGCAACGAATCGTCGAGCACCTTGTAGGGCACGGCGCCCGGCTGGTGGTCGTGGCTTGCAACACCGCCACTGCGCTGGCCATCGACCAACTGCGGCGCGATTTCCCCGAGGTGGAGTTTGTCGGTGTCGAGCCGGGTGTCAAGCCCGCAGCCTTGGCCAGCACCACCAAGCGGATCGCGGTGATGGCCACACCGGCCACACTGGCCAGCCCCCGCTATGCGGACCTGGTGGCCCGCCATGCACCCGGCTGCGATGTGCATCCCGTGCCGTGCGCGGGCCTGGCCGCAGCGATCGAGCAAGGTGAGGCCGGCCGCGACGAGGTGGAGCGCCTGCTCGACCGCTACTGTGCGCCTCTGAACATGCTGGGCGCGGACACGGTCGTACTGGGCTGCACGCACTATCCCTTCGTGGCGGAGCGCATCGCATCGCGCCTGCAGCCGGGGATCGTCTTGCTCGATACAGCCGACGCCGTGGCGCGCCGCGCGGCCACCCTGCTGGGGCAACCGGCCATCCCCTGTGCACGGCCTGCGCCCTTGCATCTGCAGACCACTGGCGACCCGGTGCTGCTCACGCGCATGGCGCTCGTCGGCCTTGGCCAGGCGTTGACGGCCACCCGCGTGGACGTCTGACCTCAGGCCGCGGCAAGTGCCGCTGCACGGCCCCGCTCCACCTGAACCCGGCGCAGCAACACCAGCCCGATCAGGAAGAATCCACCGGTGCAGAGAAAGGCGATCCGATGGTTACCCGCCGTGAGCCAGTTCACCAAGCCATAGGTGACCGGCCCGAGGATGGCCGCCAGCCGCACTGCGAAGGTCCAGAGCCCGAAGAACTCGGCCAAGCGACCTGCAGGTGCGAAGAGCCCCGCGAGCGCACGCCCGGCTGACTGGCTGGAGCCCATGCACAGGCCTGCCACCACCGCTGCGGCCCAGAACAGCGGCTTGCCGGTCGCCAGCACCGCAAGCATCGTCATCAGCACCCAGCCCCACAGCGTGGCGGCAAGCGCCCGCCGGTGACCTAGAACGTCCTGCACATAGCCCCAGCCGAAGGCGCCGAGCGCCGAGGCGATGTTGACCAGGAACACCAGCATCATGGTGTCGGTCTGCGTGAACCCCAGCACCTGCTCGGCGTAGACTGCAGCGAGCGCGATCACCACTGCGATGCCGGCTTGGTACGCCACCGCACAGGCCAGAAGCCAGCGGAAGTCGACGAAGCGGTCGGCTTCCCGCCAGGTCTGCCGCAGGCGGGCGAGGCTGGCGCGCAGCCCCAGCTCGTGGAGCTTGTCCGGTTGCGGCACAGCACGCTCGCGCAGCAAGACGAAAGTGGGAAGCGAAGCGAGCGCAAAGACGCCAGCCGTGATCCACATTGTGACGGGCACGAACTGCGACGCCCCCTGCCCTGCAGCTTGCGACTTCAGCACCCAGGCCAGGCTAAGGCCGAGCGTCAACATGCCGCCGAAATAGCCGAAGCTCCAACCCCAACCGGAGACGCGGCCCAGGCTGTCGGGTCTGGCCAACTCAGGCAGGAACGCAGCGGTCAGCGACTCTCCGTAGGAAAAGAACACGTTGGAGACGATGACCGCCACCACGGCCAACGCCAGGTCCCCTGGGCCGGCGAAGGCCAGCGCGGCCGTGCCGGCAACGCAGCCGACGGTCGACAACATCAGCCAACGCTTCTTGCTGCCATGCAGGTCCGCCCAGGCCCCGATCGTCGGCATTGTGAGCATCACCAGCAGGCTGGCGGCAGCCAAGGTCAACGTCCAGGCCAGCGTGGCCCAGTCGGCATTGCCCGCCACAGCGCCCACGAAGTAGGCGTTGAAGACCGCCGTCAGCACCACGGTCGTGTAGCCCGAGTTGGCAAAGTCGAACATCGCCCACCCGAACACCTCGCGCTTGCGAACACCTTCGTTGAGTGCAGCCTGGGGGAACAGGGCCATCGCACGACCTTCGGTAGGCGCCAGCCGGCGCGGGTGGAACGAGAGCGCCGCGGGGCCGCTGCGGCCACCGTGCAGGCAACGAAGCTGGTGCCCGGAACCGGGTTCGAACCGGTATGCCGCTGTTCGCGGCGGCGGATTTTAAGTCCGCTGCGTCTGCCTGTTTCGCCATCCGGGCGGCGGGCGAATTATGGTGGCGGCGGTGGCCCCCCAAGCCGCCAAACGAAAAAGGGAAGCTGCATCACGCAGCTTCCCTTCATGAATTGGAGCGGGAAACGAGGCTCGAACTCGCGACCTCAACCTTGGCAAGGTTGCGCTCTACCAACTGAGCTATTCCCGCATGGTGGCCGTCTGGGTTGGAGGCGCGAGCCGGAGTCGAACCGGCCTAACCGGATTTGCAATCCGGGGCATAACCGCTTTGCTATCGCGCCCCTGGGTGCTTCCAACACTGGCCGTGCCCTTCACTTGCCTTGCCAGCCTCGACAAAAAAGGGAAGCTTGCGCAGCTTCCCTTTTACGGAATCTGGAGCGGGAAACGAGGCTCGAACTCGCGACCTCAACCTTGGCAAGGTTGCGCTCTACCAACTGAGCTATTCCCGCGTGGCTCCTGACGGAACACTTCCCCCTCTGACGCGATTGGTGTCGCTCGCTGGAACTGCTGTCTTTCAACTGCATTCCCAGCGCATCAGGGAAGCTCGCATTATAGGAGGATTTTTTGGCTTCCCGCAAGTCGCTGCACAGTTTTTGCGGCAGCGACTTGCAGGCATGCCATGTGCCCTCAATGCGGCAGCGTGTCCGCCGCTGCAGCTGGCCCGCCGACGCCTTTGTCCTGCTTTGCGGCCGGGGCCTCGGCCTGCGCCGCTTCGTCATCGGGCAGCGGAGCGGGCATCGTTTCCAGCGCCACTTCGAGCACCTTGTCGATCCAGCGCACCGGCACGATTTCGAGGTGGCTCTTCACGTTGTCGGGAATGTCCTGGAGGTCCTTGACGTTCTCCTCTGGAATCATCACCAGCTTGATGCCTCCGCGGTGGGCCGCAAGCAGCTTTTCCTTCAGGCCGCCGATGGCCGTGACCTCGCCGCGGAGCGTGATCTCGCCCGTCATCGCCACATGCGCCTTGACGGGGATCCCAGTCAGCGCCGAGACAAAGGCCGTCGTCATCGCGGCACCCGCGCTCGGGCCGTCCTTGGGGGTCGCGCCATCGGGCACGTGGATGTGTACGTCGCGCTTCTCGAACAGCTCATCCTTGATGCCAAGTCGGCGGGCACGGCTGCGGACCACCGTGCGCGCGGCCTCGACTGATTCCTTCATGACGTCGCCCAGCGACCCCGTGCGGATGATGTTGCCCTTGCCCGGCATCGACGTGGCCTCGATCGTCAGCAGGTCGCCGCCGACTTCGGTCCACGCGAGGCCCACGACCTGACCGACCTGGTTGGTCTTCTCGGCCCGGCCAAAGTCGTACTTGCGCACGCCGAGAAACTCGT
Organism: Pseudomonadota bacterium; assembly: GCA_049322835.1. GTDB lineage: Bacteria > Pseudomonadota > Gammaproteobacteria > Burkholderiales > Burkholderiaceae_C > Ideonella. Next base: position 50,501 of record JBMOQN010000005.1, read on the forward strand.
TCAGGTTCTCGTCCGTGACAACAACCTTGCCCTCGTAGGTCTTGAGCTGGATGCCCTTGACCACCTTGCGGCAGATCTTCGACACCTCACGCTCAAGGGAGCGCACGCCGGCTTCGCGGGTGTAGTAGCGGATGATGCCTCGGATGGCGCCTTCGGTGACCTCCATCTCCTCGTCCTTCACGCCGTTGTTCTTCTGCTGCTTCGGCAGCAGGTAACGCTGGGCGATATTCAGCTTCTCGTCCTCGGTATACCCCGACAGGCGGATGACCTCCATCCGATCCAGCAACGCCGGCGGAATGTTCATCGAGTTCGAGGTTGCGACGAACATCACGTCGCTCAGGTCGAAGTCGACCTCGATGTAGTGGTCGCTGAAGGTGTGGTTCTGCTCGGGGTCGAGCACTTCCAGCAGCGCCGACGACGGGTCGCCGCGGAAGTCCATGCCCAGTTTGTCGATCTCGTCGAGCAGGAACAGCGGGTTGCGCGTGCCGACCTTCGACAGGCTCTGCAACACCTTGCCCGGCATCGAGCCGATGTAGGTGCGGCGGTGCCCGCGAATCTCGGCCTCGTCGCGCACTCCGCCGAGTGCCATGCGGACAAACTTGCGCCCGGTCGCACGCGCGACCGATTGGCCGAGTGACGTCTTGCCCACGCCCGGAGGGCCGACCAGACACAGGATCGGCGCCTTGACCTTGTCGACGCGCTGCTGCACCGCAAGGTACTCGAGGATGCGGTCCTTGACCTTCTCAAGGCCGTAGTGGTCTTCATTCAGCACTTCCTCGGCATTGCCCAGGTCGTGCTTGATCTTGGTCTTCTTCGACCAAGGCAGGTTGATCAGCGTGTCCAGGTAGTTGCGCACGACCGTCGCTTCGGCCGACATCGGCGACATCAGTTTGAGCTTCTTCAGCTCTGCATCGGCCTTCTTGCGCGCTTCCTTGGGCATGCGCGCGGCCTTGATCTTCTTCTCCAGGTCTTCCAGGTCGGCACCCTCTTCGCCGTCGCCCAGCTCCTTCTGGATGGCTTTGACCTGCTCGTTCAGGTAGTACTCGCGCTGGCTCTTCTCCATCTGGCGCTTGACGCGGCCGCGGATGCGCTTTTCGACCTGCAGGATGTCGACTTCGTGCTCGAGTTGCTCCAGCAGCTTTTCCAGGCGCTTGGCCACGTCGAACAGGTCGAGCACCGACTGCTTGGCTTCGAGCTTCAGTGGAAGGTGTGCAGCGATCGTGTCGGCCAGGCGGCCCGGATCGTCGATGCCCGCGATGGAGGTCAGGATCTCCGGCGGGATCTTTTTGTTCAGCTTGACGTACTGGTCGAACTGCTGCGTGACGGCGCGGCGCAGTGCTTCAACCTCCGGGGAGGTTTCCGCGGAAGGCTCGACCGGCAGCACCTCGGCCACGAAGTGCTCGCCGTTGTCGGTGATGCTGGTGGTGTTGGCGCGCTGCACGCCCTCGACCAGCACCTTCACCGTGCCGTCGGGGAGCTTGAGCATCTGAAGGATGCTGGAGACGCAACCGACATCGAACATGTCGTCGGCGCGCGGCTCGTCTTTGCCAGCGGCCTTCTGAGCCACCAGCATGATCTGGCGGCCGGCCTCCATGGCCGCTTCGAGCGCCTTGATCGACTTGGGCCTCCCGACGAACAACGGGATCACCATGTGCGGAAAGACCACCACATCGCGAAGCGGCAGCAACGGCAACGTGATCGGTTCAGCGGGAAGAAGGGGATGTCCTGACATGAGATTTCCTCACTTTCTCGAACCCACATGGGGCCCGAGCGTTCGATTGCAAGGAGCAAGAAGCGCGGCCAGATGGTGCCCGGAGCGCCCTGTCACCCGTTCCCGACCCTTCTCGCGGGAACGGTTTCGTGCAGGAGGCCGGGCGAGGGTCATCAGAGTAGCCGGCCAGCGGCAGATGAAAGCCCGGAATAGCGGTCAGGCGCTGGCTTTGGCCTGTTCCCGATAGACCAGCAGGGGCTTGCCGCCCTCTTCGATGATGTGCTCGTCGACAACAACCTTGGCCACGCCATCGAGCGTCGGCAGGTCGAACATGGTGTCGATCAGCGACTGCTCCATGATCGAGCGCAGGCCACGGGCACCGGTCTTGCGCGCCAGCGCTTTGCGAGCGATCGCCGCCAGCGCCGAGGGACGGATCTCCAGCTCCACGCCGTCCATCGAGAACAGCTTCTGGTACTGCTTGACCAGCGCGTTCTTCGGCTCGACCAGGATCTGCACCAGCGCCTCTTCGGTCAGCTCGCCCAGGGTGGCGACCACTGGCAGGCGGCCGACCAACTCGGGGATCAGGCCGAAACGCACCAGGTCTTCCGGCTCGGCATGGCGGAAGACCTCCGACACGCGCTTTTCGGACTTGCTGTGCACCGTTGCGCCGAAGCCGATACCGGACTTCTCGGTGCGGTTCTGGATGACCTTCTCCAGGCCGTCGAAGGCGCCGCCGCAGATGAACAGGATGTTCGTCGTGTCGATCTGCAGGAAATCCTGGTTCGGATGCTTGCGCCCGCCCTGCGGCGGCACGGAGGCCATGGTGCCTTCCACCAGCTTCAGCAGCGCCTGCTGCACCCCCTCGCCTGACACGTCGCGGGTGATGCTGGGGTTGTCGGCCTTGCGCGAGATCTTGTCGATCTCGTCGATGTAGACAATGCCCCGCTGAGCCCGCTCCACGTCGTAGTTGCAGTTCTGCAGCAGCTTCTGAATGATGTTCTCGACATCCTCGCCGACGTAACCGGCTTCGGTCAGCGTGGTGGCGTCGGCAATCACGAACGGAACGTTCAGCAGCCGCGCCAGCGTCTGCGCGAGCAGCGTCTTGCCCGAGCCGGTGGGGCCGATCAGCAGGATGTTGCTCTTGGCCAGCTCGACCTCGTCCTTGCTGGCGCCAAGGTGCTTCAACCGCTTGTAGTGGTTGTAGACCGCCACCGCCAGCGTACGCTTGGCGGCTTCCTGGCCGATCACATACTGGTCAAGGCTGCCTTTGATCTCGCTGGGCACCGGCAGGTCGGACTTCCCCGACTTGGCCGAGGCGCCACCTTCGGCAGGCACCTCGTCGCGAATGATGTCGTTGCACAGCTCGATGCACTCGTCGCAGATGAACACCGACGGCCCGGCAATGAGCTTCTTGACCTCGTGCTGGCTCTTCCCGCAGAAAGAGCAGTAGAGGACTTTTTCGCCGGAGGCGCCTTTCTTGTCGGGCATGGGTGTGCGGGATTCTCGGTCAGGGGCTGTGCGGGGAAGCCTGTGTCAATGATAGATCAACCGCGTTTCTCGAGGACCTGGTCGATCAGGCCGTAGCCCTTCGACTCCTCGGCGCTCATGTAGTAGTCGCGCTCGGTGTCGGCCTGGATCTTTTCCAGCGGCTGGCCGGTGCGCTCCGCCAGGATGCGATTGAGCTGCTCGCGGGTCTTCAGGATCTCGCGGGCGTGGATCTCGATGTCGGTCGCCTGGCCCTGCGCGCCACCCAGCGGCTGGTGGATCATGATCTTGCTGTTCGGCAGCGCGAAACGCTTGCCCTTGGCCCCGGCGGCCAACAGGAAAGCGCCCATGCTGGCGGCCATGCCGATGCACAGGGTCGACACATCCGGCTTGATGAACTGCATCGTGTCGAAGATCGACAGCCCGGCCGACACGCTGCCGCCCGGCGAGTTGATGTAGAACGAGATGTCCTTGTCGGGGTTTTCGCTCTCCAGGAAGAGCAACTGCGCCACGACCAGGTTGGCACTCTGGTCGTTGACCGGGCCGACAAGGAAGATGATGCGCTCGCGCAGCAGGCGCGAGTAGATGTCGTAGGCCCGCTCGCCGCGCCCCGACTGCTCGATCACCATCGGGACCATGCCCAGGGCTTGTGTTTCCAGTGCGCTCATTCGATGCCTCGCAAAGTCGATTGTCTTGGTGTTGCAGCCATTATGTCGCCGCCGTCAAGCCGCCTGATCCAGGAAAAAGAAAGCCCGGCCAGCGGCCGGGCTCTCACCTCTGGCAGGAGCGTGCTCAGGCCGTCATCAGCTCGTCGAACGGCAGCACCTTGTCGGTGACCTTCGCGTTGGCAAGAACATGGTTGGTGACGTTGTTCTCGATCACCACCGCCTCGACCTCGGCCATGCGCTGGCGGTCGGAAAGGTACCAGCGAACCACTTCCGCCGGCTTCTCGTAGCTCTGGGCCATCTCCTCGATGTGGGCCTGGAGCTGGTCCGGCTTGGCCTGCAGGCCCTGCTGGCGAACCAGTTCCGCCACCACCAGGCCCAGGCGCACGCGGCGCTCGGCCTGGGGCGTGAAGATCTCGGCGGGGATCGGGGCGGTGTCGGCATCCTTGACGCCACGCTGCTTCAGGTCTGCCCGGGCGCCCTCGGTCAAGCGCCCCACCTCGGCCTCGACCAAGGCCTTGGGCAGGTCGAGCTCGGCGCTCTTGACCAGCGCGTCCATCACGGCGGCCTTGTTGCGGGCCAGCACGCGGAACTTGACCTCACGCTCCAGGTTCTTCTTCACGTCGGCGCGCAGCGCTTCCACCGTGCCGCCGGCGATGCCCAGCGATTTTGCAAATGCCTCGTCCACGGTCGGCAGGTGCTGGGCCTCGATCTTCTTCATGGTGACCATGAAGTCGGCTTCCTTGCCGGCCACGTCCTGGCCGTGGTAGTCGGCCGGGAACTGCAGCGGGAAGGTCTTGGATTCACCGACCTTCATGCCGCGCACTGCGGTGTCGAACTGTTCCAGCATCTGGCCTTCGCCGATCAGGAACTGGAAGTTGTCGGCCTTGCCGCCGGCGAAAGGCTCGCCGTCGATCTTGCCTTCGAAGTCGATCGTCACGCGATCACCGGCCTCGGCGCCATCGGCAGCCGGGCGTTGGGCAAAGGTGCGACGCTGCTTGCGCAGGATCTCGACCGTCTTGTCGATCGCCGGCTCGTCGACTTCGGCGGCCACGCGCTCGACCTCGACGCCGCTCAGGTCGCCCAGCTTCACCTCGGGATAGACCTCGAAGGTGGCATCGAACGCCATCTGGCCCTCCGGCGCCTGCTCCTTCTGGGTGATGTTGGGCACGCCGGCGACCCGCAGCTGGGCCTCGTTGGCAGCTTGGCTGAAAGCCTGGCCCAGCTTGTCGTTCATGACCTCGTACTGCACCGAGTAGCCGTAGCGCTGGGCCACGACCGACATCGGCACCTTGCCGGGGCGGAAGCCGTCGGCCTTGACGGTGCGGGCCAGCTTCTTGAGCCGGGACTCGACTTCCGAATTGATCTCGGTGGCGGCCAGCGTCAGGGTGATGCGGCGTTCGAGCTTGTCGAGGGTTTCAACGTTCACTGCCATGATGGAACTCTGGTTGCGTTGCGTATGCTGGTGCGCGGGGCCGGACTCGAACCGGCACGCCCGTGAAGGCGTCAGGACCTAAACCTGGTGCGTCTACCAATTTCGCCACCCGCGCGGTAAAGCCAGTAGGTCGACCGACCGGCGCGCCCGCCAGCCGGTTTTGTCGACCCAGCCTTCTTGAAAGACTTCTGGCGCGACCGCCCTGGAGGCACTGTGCGCCGCAGGCCGCTCGCGCCAGGCGAACCGGTAAACCGCGTATTCTACTGGGCTCCGGCACGGCTTCGGGGGCTCCGGCCGTACTGGGCTTCACCTAGAGCCGGCAGCCGCCCTCAGACACCCCCGACCGGCTCCCGACGGACGCGGAACCAAGCCGCATACATCGCTGGAAGCGCCAGCAGCGTCAACACCGTCGCGACAATCAGGCCGCCCATGATGGCGACGGCCATCGGCCCCCAGAACACGCTGCGGGACAGCGGGATCATCGCCAGCACGGCGGCCGCGGCCGTCAGCACGATAGGCCGGAAGCGCCGCACCGCCGATTCCACGATGGCTTCCCAGGTGGGCACGCCGCGCTCGCGGTCCTGCTCGATCTGGTCGATCAGGATCACCGAGTTGCGGATGATCATGCCGAACAGCGCGATCACGCCCAGCAACGCGACGAAACCGAATGGCCGGTTCAGTGCCAACAGGGCGGCGGACACGCCGGCAATGCCCATGAAACCCGTGAGGAACGCGAGCATCGAGCGGCTGAAGCTGTGCAACTGCAGCATCAGCAGCGTGAAGATGATGAACAGGGCGATGGGCAGCCCTACCGCGATCGAGCCCTGGCCCTTGGAGCTTTCAGCCACGGCACCGGCAATCTCGATGTCCATGCCCTCGGGCATGCGCTCGCGCAGCTTCTGCATCTCCGGCCAGATCTGCGTGGTGACGGTGGCGCCTTGCACGCCGTCCACCACGTCGCCCTGAACCGTGGCGGCGTACTTGCGGCCCTCGCGCCACAGCACGCCGGGCTCCCAGGCAAAACCGATCTGGGCGATCTGGGTCAGCGGGATGCTTCGGCCAGTCGAAGTCGGGATGTAGGCGTTGCCGATGTCGGTGATGGCGTTGCGCTCGTCAGCCGGCTGCCGCAGGACGATGTCGATCAGGCGGTCACCTTCACGGAACTGGCCGATGGTGCTGCCCGACAGCATCACGCGGGACGCCTGGGCGATCGACTGGCTGGTCACGCCGAGGGCGCGCGCCTTGTCCTGGTCGATCTCGAGCCGCAGCGCCTTGACACGCTCGTTCCAGTTGTCGTTGACATTGCGCATGCTCGGGTTCTGGCGCAGCAATTCCTTGGCCTGGTCGGCCCACTGGCGCACCTGCTCCATGTCGGCGCCGACCACGCGGAACTGCACCGGGTAGGGCACCGGCGGGCCGTTGGGCAGCAGCTTGCTGCGGCCCCGCACTTCGGGGAACTCGTTGGCCAGGATCTCCGGCAGCTTCTTGCGCAGCACTTCGCGGTCTTCCAGCGTCTTCGGCAGCACGACGTACTGGCTCACGTTGGCCTGCGGGAAGATCTGGTCCAGCGGCAGGTAGAAGCGCGGCAGACCACTGCCGACCCAGCCGGTCACGCTTTCGACGCCCGGCTCCTTCGCGATGCGTTTCTCGAAGCGGCGTGCCACCTCGTCGGTCGCCTGGATGGTCGACCCCTCGGGCAGCCACAGGTCCACCAGCACCTCCGGCCGGCTCGAATCGGGGAAGAACTGCTGCTGCACCTTGCCCATGCCGGCGAGGCCCAGCAGCAGCACGCCGATGGTGATGCCGATGGTCGCCCACCGGTGGCCGACGCACCAGTCCACCACCTTGCGAAAGCGGCTGTAGAACGGTGTGTCGAACAGCTCGTGCGCCTCACCCTCGTGGGTCTTCTTGGTTCGCAACAGCCGGGCGCCGAGGAAAGGCACGAAATAGACCGACACCACCCACGAGATGACCAGCGCCGCCGAGGTCACGGCGAAGATCGCGTAGGTGTACTCGCCCACCGCCGACTTGGCCAGGCCGATCGGCAAAAAGCCTGCCGCCGTGATCAGCGTGCCGGTCAGCATGGGCATCGACGTCACTTCATAGGCGTACGTGGCGGCGGTGCGCTTGTCATAGCCCTCTTCGAGCTTGCGCACCATCATCTCGACCGCAATGATCGCGTCGTCGACCAGCAGGCCGAGCGCGATGATGAGCGAGCCAAGAGAGATCTTGTGCAGGCCGACACCCCAGTAGTACATCGTGACGAAGGTGATCGCGAGCACGAGAGGAATCGTGATGCCCACCACCAGGCCTGGCCACACGTCGACACGCAGCGGCCGCATGTGCAGACCCAGGCTGAGGAAGCTCACCGCCAGCACGATCACCACGGCCTCGATCAGCACGCCGACGAACTCGTTCACCGAGCGGGACACGGACCGCGGCTGGTCTTGAATCTGCTGCAGTTCTACCCCCAGCGGCAGCTTGCCCTTGATCTCGGTTGCCTTGGCGGTCAGCGACTTGCCGAGCTGGATGATGTCACCGCCCTTGGCCATGGAGACCCCCAGGGCGATCACTTGCTGGCCCTGGTGGCGCACCATCACCGAAGGCGGGTCGACATACTCGCGTCGGATGTCGGCGATGTCACCCAGCCGCAGCGAGCTGGCGGCGCCCGTGCTCGGGTTGGTCGCCCGGATGGGCAGTTGGCGAAGGTCCTCCACCGAGGTGAGCGCCCCGGCCACCCGCACCTGGAGGTTCTGGGTGGCCGCATTCAGCGTGCCGGCGCCCTCGACCGCGTTCTGGGCGTTGAGCTGCGCGATCACCTGGTTCATGTCCAGGCCCAGCTGGGCCAGGCGCTTCTGTGAGATCTCGACGAAGAGCTTCTCGGCCTGAACCCCGAACAGCTCGACCTTGGCCACGCTGGGCACCCGCAGCAGCTGCGAGCGCACGTCTTCGGCATACCGCCGCAGTTCCTCGGTGCTGAAGCCGTCGGCGGACAACGCATAGATGGTGCCGTAGACATCACCGAACTCGTCATTGAAGTATGGCCCGATCACGCCCTGCGGCAACGTGCCGCGCATGTCGCCCACCTTCTTGCGCACCTGGTACCAGACGTCGGCGACCTCCTTGGGTGGCGCAGAGTCCTTCAGTTGCAGGATGGTGAGCGACTCGCCTGGCTTGGTGTAGCTGCGGATCACGTCGGAGTGAGGCACCTCCTGCAGCGTCCGCTCGATCTTGTCGGTCACCTGCTCGGCCATCTGCTGGGCCGATGCGCCCGGCCAGAAGACCTGCACCACCATCGCACGGAAGGTGAACGGCGGGTCCTCGTCCTGGCCAAGCTGGAAGTAGGCCACCAGGCCCAGCACCATCAGCACCACCATCAGGTAGCGCGTCAACGGGGCATGGTCCAGTGCCCAGCGCGAGATGTTGAACTTCGAACCTTGGGAATCGCTCATGCTTGTTCTCGTTGTGGGCGGCGGAAGGTTCGGCTCAGTTCGACGCGACCGGCGCCGGCATGGCCGCCGAAGCGGAGGCCGGAATCACCTTGGGCGCGGCGGCGGCCACCTCGACGAAGGGCTTGACCTTCAGGCCCGGCGTCAGCACATGCGTGCCGGCCACCACCACTTCGTCGCCGGGCTTCACGCCCTGGCGGATCACGACCGTGTTGCCGTCGGCACCGGCCACCACCACCGGCTGGGTGCGCACCGTCATCTGGCCGCGGTCGAGCAACCAGACCACGGTCTGGCCCTTGGCCTCGGCCACCGCCGACAGCGGCAGGCGGATCACGCCCGCGACCGCCTGGCCAGCCACCTTCACGCTGGCCGTCTGGCCGAGGCGCACCATGGCGTTGCCGACGTCGGCCTTGACAAGGAAGGTGCGAGTCACCGGGTCGGCGGCGGCAGCCACCTCACGCACCGTGGCCTTGACGGGTTCACCGCCCCCCCAGGGCTGTAGCGTGATCGCGCCGGCTTGGCCGAGCAACTGGCGCAGCGCCCCCACCCGATCCTCCGGCACCGAGAACACCGCGTCGCGCGGACCGTCGTGCGCCAGTCGCACGACTGGCGTGCCTGCGGACACCACTTGGCCGGGCTCGGCCTCTACCGCCGTCACGACACCCGCCGCGTCGGCCACCAGCGTGGCATAGCCCGCCTGGTTGCCCTGGACTGCCGCCTGCGCCTTGGCCTGATCCAGCTGGGCGCGAGCCGTCTTGACCGCCGTCTCCCGGCGCTCCAGCTCGGCGGCGCCGATGAAGCCCTGGTCGCGCAGTTCCTTGAAGCGCTTGTAGTCGGCGCTGACCTGGTCCAGATTGGTCTGGGCGGCCGCGGTCGCCGCTCGGGCCGCTTCCTGGCCCAGGCGCAAGTCCTGCGCGTCAAGTTGTGCAAGCGTCTGACCCGGCCGTACCGCATCGCCAAGGTTTACCGCCCGGCTTTGCAGCTTGCCGCCTACGCGAAAGCCCAGGCGCGACTCGGTTCGCGCCCGGATCTCGGCAGCGTACTCGTGCGAAGCCATGGTCTGGCTACCGGTCACAGCGGTCGTGCGAACGGCACGGACGGGCTCCGGCGGTGCCTCCTTTCGGCTGCAACCGGCCAGGCCGAGGAGGGAGAGGCTGACCAGGGAGGCGACGAACAGCGGCTTGCTCATGGCGGAAACTCGTTCAGACGAGGTGGGATGGATGTGTTACTGACTGACCGGTCAGTAATGTATGGGCTGCCAGGGGCTGGCGTCAATGACCTTTTGAGAAGCAGCCGTTGCGCTGGCACGAATGCACAATTCGCGCCCTGTGAACGTCGAGCATTACGAAAACTTCCCGGTCGCGTCCTGGCTGTGCCCCACGCACCTGCGCCCGCCGATCACGGCGATCTACTGGTTCGCCCGCACAGCCGACGACATCGCCGACGAGGGGAACGCCCCGGCAGCCGAGCGCCTGGCGCTGCTGGCAAGTTACCGTGGCGAGTTGTGGAGAGTGGCCGAAGGCCAGGCGCCAGAACCCCGTTGGGCTGCGGTCTTCAACCCGCTGGCCCACGCCATACGCAGGCATCGCCTGCCAGTCCAACTGCTCGACGACCTGCTCGACGCCTTCATCCAGGACACCGGCAACCCGCCCTACACCGACCGCGCGCAGTTGCTTGACTACTGCCGCCGCTCAGCCAACCCCATCGGCAGGCTTCTGCTGCATCTGTATGGCATCGCCGACCCACAGGCGCTGACTCGCAGCGACGCCATCTGCAGCGCCCTGCAGCTGATCAACTTCTGGCAAGACCTGAGCGTCGACCTGCCTCGCGGACGGTGCTACGTACCAGAGGCCGACGCCACCCGGCACGGCCTGCGCACGGCCGAGTTGCGAGGCGGCCCCAGCAGCGCTTCCGAGCGGGCGCTGGTGCGCGAGCTCTGCACCTGGGCCGAAACGCTCATGCGCGAAGGTGCCGCGCTAGCGCGTCAGGTGCCTGGCCGCGCCGGGTGGGAGCTGCGTCTCGTCGTACAAGGGGGCCTGCGCATTCTTGAGAAAATTGCAGCCATGGACTACGCCACCTTGTCGGAGCGCCCCACCCTCAGCCGCCGGGACGTCCCCTGTATGCTGTGGCGCGCACTTGTGGGCACCCCGAGGCTGGCCACATGACCACCTCTGCCCCAGCATCCGCTGCACGCTACGTGCAGGAGAAAGCCGCCGGCAGCGGCTCCTCCTTCTACTACGCCTTCATGTTCCTGCCGCCCCCCCGGCGGGCGGCGATCACAGCGTTCTATGCTTTCTGTCGAGAGGTCGACGACGTGGTCGACGAGGTGAACGACCCGCAGGTGGCCCGCACCAAGCTCGCCTGGTGGCGCAACGAGGTCGCCCAGGCCTTCGCCGGCAAACCCAACCACCCGGTGATGCAGGCACTGATGCCTGTGGCAGCCGACTATGCGATCGAGCCACGGCACCTGAACGCGGTGATCGAAGGCTGCGAAGTCGACCTCGTGCAGAACCGTTTCCTCGACTTCCCGGCCCTGGCGAACTACTGCCACCTCGTGGCGGGCGTGGTCGGCGAAGTCGCCTGCAACATCTTCGGCCGCTCCCACGAGTCGACCCTGGCCTACGCGCACAGGCTGGGCCTCGCAATGCAGCTGACCAACATCATCCGCGACGTGGGCGAGGATGCCCGGCGCGGCCGCATCTACCTGCCGATCAACGAGTTGCAGCAGTTCGACGTGAAGGCGCACGAGCTGCTGAAGCGCGAGTCGCCCTGGGGCTACAGCGAGGGCTTCCAGGCCTTGATGCGGTTCCAGGCCGAGCGTGCGCACCAGCTCTACGACGAGGCCCTCGCCCTGCTGCCGGAAGCCGACCGGCCGACCCAGAAGCCGGGGCTGATGATGGCCAACATCTACCGCACGCTGCTGCGCGAGATCGAGAAAGGCGGCTTCCAGGTGCTGCACCAGCGGATTGCGCTCACCCCGCTGCGCAAGCTCTGGATCGCCGCGCGCACGCATGTCGCCGGCCGCTGAGCGCCAGCGCGTCGCCATCGTCGGTGGCGGCTGGGCAGGCTTGGCCGCGGCGGTGCAAGCCTCCTCGGCCGGTCATGCGGTCAGCCTCTACGAGATGGCCCACCACCTGGGCGGCCGCGCACGGTCCGTCACCCACGACGGGCTGACGCTGGACAACGGCCAGCACATCCTGATCGGCGCCTACCGTGACACGCTGGCGCTGATGCGCCAAGTCGGGGTCGACCCGGACCAGGTCTTGCACCGCATGCCACTGACGGTGAAGTACCCAGACGGCGGCGGACTGCGCCTACCACCGGGCCCGGCCGTGCCTGCGTTCGCGCGCGGCGTGTGGGGGTGGAGCGCCCTGCCCTGGCACGAGCGGCTGGGCCTGCTGGCGTTGGCGGCGCGCTGGCGGCTGCAGGGTTTTCGCTGTCCGCCCGGCATGACCGTGGCCGAACTGGCCCGGCGCTGTCCGCCCACCGCCTATCGCGAGCTGATCGAGCCGCTGTGCGTGGCGGCGCTCAACACCCCGGCCGATCAGGCCAGCGCGCAAGTGCTGCTCACTGTGCTGCGCGACGCACTCTTCGGCGCACCCGGTGCCGCCGACCTGCTGCTGCCCAAGGCGCCGCTGGACGCACTCTTGCCCGACGCTGCAGCGCGGTGGCTGGCAGCTCGGAGTGCTCGCGTGGTGCTCGGTCACCGTGTGGGATGCATCGAAGTCGCCGACGACCAACTGCTGGTCGACGGCCAGCCGTTCGATCACGCGGTGGTGGCCACGCCGCCCGGCGAGGCCGCGCGCCTGCTGGAAAGTGTGGCGCCCGTCTGGAGCCAGGGCGCCCGCGGCTTCTGCTATCAGCCCATCGTGACCGCCTGGCTCAGAGCCCCCGCCGCGCGGTGGCCGCAGCCGATGATGGCCCTGCGTGCCAGCGGCCTGCGGCCGGCGCAGTTCGGTTTCGACCTGGGTGCGCTCGGGGGCCCGCCGGGCACCTATGCTCTCGTCATCAGCGGCGCCGCCACCTGGGTGGAGGCCGGCGCCGAGGCAACCCGTGCAGCTGTGCTGGCTCAGTGGGCGCGAGACTTTCCCCCGGCGCAGCACGGTGAAGCCCGCTGGCTCGTCAGCCGCACGGAAAAGCGGGCCACATTCGCCTGCACCCCCAACCTCCAGCGCCCGCCCGCCCTCGTCCACCCGCGGATCCACGCCGCAGGCGACCATGTCGAGGGCCCATATCCGGCAACTCTGGAAGGTGCTGTCCGCTCTGGTTTGGCCGCGGCGGCGCGTCTGGGTTGACCGCCACGGCGAGTTGGCAACGCCAGCCCCCGCTTTCGGATAGACGTGTCTATTTTCGCCATGCAAAAATCAGCGCATCTTGCAGGACCGCCGACGATGACCCGAAAAGACAGCTCGACCCCCAGCATCCAGGTGCTAGCGCGGGCCTTCGGCCTGCTCGACGTGCTGGCCTCACACCAGGATCCGGTGTCCCTCAAGGAACTGAGCGAGAGCACCGGCCTGCACCCCTCCACCGCCCACCGCATCCTCAACGACCTGGCCGCTGGCCGCTTCGTCGATCGGCCCGAGGCCGGCAGCTATCGGCTGGGCATGCGGCTGCTGGAACTCGGCAACCTGGTGAAGGCTCGCCTGGACGTGCGCGACGCCGCGCTCGGCCCCATGCGCGACCTGCACAAGATCACCCACCAGCCGGTGAACCTGTCTGTGCGCCAAGGCGACGAGATCGTCTACATCGAACGCACCTACAGCGAGCGCTCGGGCATGCAGGTCGTGCGAGCCGTGGGGGGCCGCGCGCCTTTGCATCTCACGTCGGTCGGCAAACTGTTCCTGGCCTACGACGACCCCCAGCGGGTACGCGCCTACGCGACCCGCACCGGCTTGGCTGGCCACACCCGCAACAGCCTGACCGACCTGCCGGCGCTCGAGCGTGAACTGGCCGCCGTGCGCCGAAACGCGGTGGCACGCGACAACGAGGAGCTCGAACTGGGGGTGCGTTGCATGGCCGCCGGCATCTTCGACGATCAGGGCAAGCTGGTGGCGGGCCTGTCGATCTCCGCCCCGGCCGACAGGCTTGAGGAATCTTGGCTCGACCGCGTCAAGGCAACGGCGGCCCAGATTTCAAGTTCGCTGGGCCACCGCGACTGACTTCACAGACCGTGGCGCCGGGTAGGCGCCCTGGTCAGCCGCCGATGGCCAGCTGTGGCGCGGCCGCGGCGGGGGGCACGACAGCCGTGGTGGCTGCTGGCGCCGCCGGGCTGGTCATCAGCCACTTGCGAATCCGCTCGGCATCACCGATGCGGGAGTACTTGCCCGCCGAATCCAGCAGCACCAGGATGAGCTTGCGTCCGGCCAGTTCGGCTTGCATCACCAGACACTGGCCGGCTTCCCGGATGTAGCCTGTCTTCTGCAAGCCGATATCCCAGCTCGGGCTCAGGACCAGCCGGTTTGTGGTGTGGTACTGCAACTGTCGCGAGCCTACCGCGACCTGGTACTCGGGCGAGGTGGACAACTCGCGCAGCAGCGGGATCTCGTGCGCCGCCTTCACCAGCATCGCCAGATCGCGAGCACTTGACTGGTTCTGGCTCGACAGCCCGGTGGGCTCGACATAGCGGGTGTCGGTCATCCCAAGCAGCCTGGCTTTGGCGTTCATCGCGCCGACGAACGCGGACAACCCCCCTGGGTAGTGGCGGCCCAGAGCGTTCGCGGCACGGTTCTCAGACGACATCAGCGCCAGATGGAGCATCTCGCCGCGCGTCAGCTGGGTACCGGGACGCAGGCGCGAGGAACTGCCTTTCTCGGTGTCGATGTCGTCCTGGGTGATGGTCAGCACTTCGTCGAGCGGCTGCTTCGCCTCGGTCACCAGCAAGCCGGTCATCAGCTTCGTGATCGACGCGATCGGAAGCACCGCCTTCGAATTCTTGTTCACCAGGACTTCATTGGTGTCCTGATCCAACACGAAAGCGACGCTGGATTTCAGATCCAGCGGGTCGTCGGTCCGGTGCAAACCGGCCAACTGGCCGAACGACGGGGCCGGCGGCGCTGCCCGCACGACCGATCGCCGCGGCGCGGTCGCACGCACGGTCCGGCTGCTGGCCGCCTTTGCCTTGGATCGAACCGAGTTCGACTTGGCGCGAACAGAAACGGCCTTCGTGCGCACCGATTTTGTAGCGCGCGCTTGCACTGGCTTCTTGGCCGCCATGGCCGACCGCGCGCTGCTGCTGTTGGCGCCAGCCTTGCGAGCGGTTGCCGCCTCGGCCGCGCCCATGGCCAGCAGGCTCACGACCACACCCAACACGCCCAGCCACTGCCGCGGAAACTTCACCTTGCCCATTCGTCTTGTGCCTTTGCCGCCCGTCGCGGTGTCGCCGAGTCTATTTGAAACAAAAAAGACATGCAAGATCAAAAACTTGCATGTCTTTCCTCAAGTGCGCTGGCGACGCACCGGACGCGAAAATCGCAGCGAGTCTAGCGTGGCTCGGGTCCGGATCCTCCCCGGGTTTAGCCTTGCGCAGCGACCCGCTCGTTCTTGGCGTGCAGCTTGTTCAGCGCGGCGAGGTAAGCCTTGGCCGAGGCAACGACGATGTCAGGATCGCTGCCGACGCCATTGACCACCCGACCGCCATGCTGCAGCCGGATCGTGACCTCGCCTTGCGATTCTGTGCTGCCCGAGGTGATGGCATTCACCGAGTAAAGCAGCATTTCCGCGCCAGATTGCGCCATGGACTCGATGGCCTTCAGGCTCGCGTCGACTGGGCCGTTGCCGTCGCTCTCGGCCACATGCTCTGCTTCGCCCATGCCGAAAGCCACCCGGGCGTGGGGCCGCTCGCCGGTTTCCGATCGCTGCGACAGCGCGACGAAACGGAAGTGCTCCTGCTCCTGGGTGACGCTTTCGTCACCCACGAGGGCAATGATGTCCTCGTCGAAGATCTCGCTCTTGCGGTCGGCCAAGTCCTTGAAGCGAGCGAAGGCAGCGTTGATCTCGGCCTCCGACTCCAGCTCGATGCCGAGTTCCTGCAGCCGCTGCTTGAAGGCATTGCGGCCCGACAGCTTGCCCAGCACGATCTTGTTGGCCGTCCAGCCCACGTCTTCGGCACGCATGATCTCGTAGGTGTCGCGCGCCTTGAGCACGCCGTCCTGGTGGATACCGCTGGCGTGGGCAAACGCGTTGGCGCCTACAACCGCCTTGTTGGGTTGCACGACAAAGCCGGTCGTCTGGCTGACCATCCGCGAGGCCGCGACGATCTGCGTGGTGTCGATGCCCACGTCGAGGCCGAAGTGGTCACGTCGGGTCTTGACTGCCATCACCACCTCTTCCAGCGAACAGTTGCCCGCCCGCTCGCCGAGGCCGTTGATCGTGCACTCGACCTGACGCGCCCCGCCCAGCTTCACCCCGGCGAGCGAGTTGGCCACCGCCATGCCCAGGTCGTTGTGGCAGTGCACCGACCAGATTGCTTTGTCCGAGTTGGGAATCCGCTCACGCAGGTGGCGGATGAAATTGCCGTAGAGCTCCGGAATGGCGTAGCCCACGGTGTCTGGGATGTTGATCGTGGTCGCGCCCTCGGTGATCACGGCCTCCAGCACGCGGCAGAGGAAGTCGGGGTCGGAACGGTAGCCGTCTTCGGGCGAGAACTCGATGTCGCCACAGAGGTTGCGGGCGAAGCGCACCGCCATCTTCGCCTGCTCGAAGACCTGGTCCGGCGTCATCCGCAGCTTCTTTTCCATGTGCAGCGCACTGGTCGCGATGAAGGTGTGGATTCGGCCACGCGCAGCGCCGGCCAGCGCTTCGGCCGAGCGGGCGATGTCGCGGTCATTGGCCCGCGCCAGCGAGCACACAGTCGATTCCTTGATGTGGTCGGCAATGGTCTTCACCGCCTCGAAGTCACCGTTGGAGGAAGCTGCGAAGCCGGCTTCGATCACGTCCACGCGCAGGCGCTCCAGTTGCCGCGCAATCCGCAGCTTCTCGTCCCGGGTCATCGAGGCGCCAGGCGATTGCTCGCCATCGCGCAAGGTGGTGTCGAAGATGATGAGCTTGTCGGCCATGGCTGTCTCGCGGGGTAGAGTAGAAAACAAAAACGGCCCGCTGCTTGCGCATGCGGGCCGTTGATCGGGGAAAACAGGTGTGACTTGTACGGACGTGTTCGATCAGCGAGCCCTGGAGGCCGCTAGTAGCAGGATCGAAATCGCAATCGACGAACGCGTCATGATGGATTCAATATAACACGCCGGTGCCGCGGTGCAACATGGAGTCAATGCAGGCCACGTTCGTCCGGTTCGTCGGTCGAGGTGGCGATCACGCTGACCGGCTTGCCCTTCGCCTTGCGGTAGCCATACAGCGCATAGCCCGACACGCCGTAGAGGCAAAACAAGGCGAACAACACCGTCGGCGGATCCGTGCTGATCACCGCGAAGCCCAAGGCGATTGCGACGATCACGATGAACGGCACGCTGCGCTTCATGCTCACGTCCTTGAAGCTGTAGAAAGGCAGGTTCGTGACCATGGTCAGGCCGGCGAACAGCGTCAGCGCAAAGGCACCCCATGGCAGGCCGGCATACTGAGCCGCGTTCTGGTAGCCGGCGTCGTCCATCACCCAGATGAAACCGATCACCAGGGCCGCCGCAGCGGGGCTCGGCAGGCCCTGGAAGAAGCGCTTGTCGACCACGCCGATGTTGGTGTTGAAGCGCGCGAGGCGCAGCGCTGCGCAGGCGCAATAGACGAAAGCAGCGATCCAGCCCGACTTGCCCAGGCTGTAAAGCACCCATTCGTAGACGATCAGTGCCGGCGCGGCGCCGAAGCTCACCATGTCCGACAGGCTGTCCATCTGCTCGCCAAACGCGCTCTGGGTGTTCGTCATGCGCGCCACGCGGCCGTCGAGGCTGTCTAGCACCGCGGCGATGAAGATGCCGTAGGCCGCCTGGTCGAAGCGATCGTTCATCGCCATCACGATGGCGTAGAAGCCGCCGAAGAGTGCCGCCAGCGTGAACAGGTTCGGCAGGATGTAGATGCCGCGGCGGCGCGGCCGGTGCGTCACGCTCAGGTCGACATCGTCGTCGGCCAGGGGTGGCGTCTGGTTCGGGGAATCGGGCATGGGCCGGGAGGATAGCGCAGGGATGTCGCCAGAAGTAACCGGGCCGCCCGAAGGCGGCCCGGCAGGTGAGCTCAGCGACTCAAATGGTCAGTTGCGGCTCTTGTCGACCAGCTTGTTGGCCTTGATCCACGGCATCATCGCGCGCAGCTTTTCGCCCACGACCTCGATCTGGTGCTCTTCGGTCAGGCGGCGGCGGCTGATCAGCGTCGGTGCACCGGCGCGGTTCTCCAGAATGAAGCTCTTGGCGTACTCGCCGGTCTGGATGTCCTCCAGGCACTGCTGCATCGCCTTCTTGGTCTCGGCCGTCACGACCTTCGGGCCGGTGACGTACTCGCCGTACTCGGCGTTGTTCGAGATCGAGTAGTTCATGTTGGCGATGCCGCCTTCATAGATCAGGTCCACGATCAGTTTCAGCTCGTGCAGGCACTCGAAGTAGGCCATCTCGGGCGCGTAGCCGGCTTCCACCAGCGTCTCGAAGCCGGCCTTGATCAGCTCGACGGTGCCGCCGCACAACACGGCCTGCTCGCCGAAGAGGTCGGTCTCGGTCTCTTCGCGGAAGTTGGTCTCGATGATGCCGGCCTTGCCGCCGCCGTTGGCCGCGGCGTAGCTCAGGGCCAGGTCACGCGCCTTGCCGCTCTTGTCGGCATGCACGGCGATCAGGTGCGGCACGCCCCCACCCTGGGTGTAGGTGTTGCGCACGGTGTGGCCAGGTGCTTTGGGGGCGACCATCCACACGTCCAGGTCGGCGCGCGGCTGCACCTGGCCGTAGTGCACGTTGAAGCCGTGGGCGAAGGCCAGCGAGGCGCCCTCGCGGATGTTCGGCTCCACGTCCTTCTTGTAGACCTCGGCGATCTGCTCGTCGGGCAGCAGGATCATCACCACGTCGGCGCTCTTCACGGCGTCAGCGACTTCCGCCACCTTCAGGCCGGCCTTCTCCACCTTGTTCCAGGAAGCGCCGCCACGGCGCAGGCCGACAGTCACCTTGACGCCGCTGTCGTTCAGGTTCTGGGCATGGGCGTGGCCTTGCGAGCCATAGCCGATGATGGTGACGTTCTTGCCCTTGATGAGGCTGAGATCGGCGTCCTTGTCGTAGTAGACCTTCATGGTGTTTCTCTCTGTCTGGCGGGAAAATTGGAAATTCGGGTGGGTGTGCAGGGTGGGGGTTCAGACCCGCAATATGCGCTCGCCGCGGCCGATGCCGCTGGTGCCCGTTCGCACGGTTTCCAGGATGGCGGCGCGGTCGATGCCCTCGATGAAGGCGTCGAGCTTGCCGGCATCACCGGTCAGCTCGATGGTGTAGCTCTTCTCGGTCACGTCGATGATGCGGCCGCGGAAGATGTCGGCCATGCGTTTCATCTCCTCGCGTTCCTTGCCGACGGCGCGCACCTTGATGAGCATCAGTTCGCGCTCGGTGAACTGGCCTTCGGTCAGGTCGACGACCTTGACCACGTCGACCAACCGGTTCAGGTGCTTGGTGATCTGCTCGATCACCTCGTCGGAGCCAGTGGTGACGATGGTCATGCGCGACAGGGAGGGATCCTCCGTCGGCGCCACCGTCAGGCTCTCGATGTTGTAGCCGCGGGCCGAAAACAGGGCGACCACGCGCGACAAGGCGCCGGGCTCGTTCTCGAGCAGCACGGCAATGATGTGTTTCATGAGGGAACTCCTGGCGCGCTCTTCACGGCCGGCGGCGGTAACCGCCGGCGCTTGGCCACGCCTTCAAGTCGAACGAACAAACAATGCCCGAGAGAGATCGGGGGCTCCGGCCTGCGCCACCCGCACGGCGGTAACCGCGCGGGCAGTGCCGGCCTTCACGCCGTCACAGATCCTCGGAGCCCAGCAGCATCTCGGAGATGCCCTTGCCCGCCTTCACCATCGGCCAGACGTTCTCGGTCGGGTCGGTGCGCACGTCGAGGAAGACCGTGCGGTCCTTCAGGCGGATCAGCTCCTTCAGCGCCGGCTCCACCTCGGAAGGCTTCTCGATCTTGATGCCCACATGGCCATAGGCCTCGGCGAGCTTGACGAAGTCGGGCAGCGCGTCCATGTAGCTGTGCGAGTAGCGGCCCTGGTAGTCCAGCTCCTGCCACTGCCGCACCATGCCCAGGTAGCGGTTGTTCAGCGAGATCACCTTGACCGGCGTCTTGTACTGCTGGCAGGTCGAGAGCTCCTGGATGCACATCTGGATCGAGCCCTCGCCGGTGATGCAGAAGACATCCGAATCCGGCTTGGCGAGCTTGATGCCCATCGCATAGGGCAGGCCCACGCCCATGGTGCCCAGACCGCCGGAGTTGATCCAGCGGCGCGGCTCGGCAAAACCGTAGAACTGCGCAGCCCACATCTGGTGCTGGCCCACGTCAGACGTGATGTAGGTGTCCCGGTTCTTCGTGAGCTGCCACAGCGTCTCGATCACGTGCTGCGGCTTGATGACGTCGTCGCTCTTGCGATAGGCCAGACACTCCTTGCGGCGCCACTCGTTGATCTGCGACCACCAGCCGTTGATCGCGTCCTTGTCGGGTCGGGCGTTGGCTTCCTTGAGGTGGGCGATCAATTCCTGCAGCACGTCCTTCACATCGCCCACGATGGGGATGTCGACCTTGACGCGCTTGGAGATCGACGAAGGGTCGATGTCGACGTGGATGATCTTGCGCTCCACCGAGGCGAAGTGCTTCGGGTTGCCGATCACGCGGTCGTCGAACCGTGCGCCCACGGCGAGCAGCACGTCGCAGTGCTGCATCGTCATGTTGGCCTCGTAGGTGCCATGCATGCCCAGCATGCCCAGGAACTTCGGGTCGCCGGACGAGATGGCACCCAGCCCCATCAGGGTATTGGTGCACGGGAAGCCCAGCAGGTCGGCCAGTTCGCGCAGTTCGGCCGAGGCGTTGCCCAGGATCACGCCGCCGCCGGTGTAGATGTAGGGCCGCTTGGCACCGAGTAACAGCTGGGCCGCCTTGCGGATCTGGCCGCCGTGGCCCTTCTTGACCGGGTTGTATGAGCGCATCTCGACGCGCTCTGGGTAGTGGAAAGGCGCCGTCTTGAGCGACACGTCCTTCGGGATGTCGACCACCACCGGCCCCGGGCGGCCGGTGCGGGCGATGTGGAAGGCCTTCTTGATCGTCGTCGCCAGGTCGCGCACGTCCTTGACCAGGAAATTGTGCTTGACGATCGGACGGGTGATGCCGACGGTGTCGCACTCCTGGAAGGCATCCAGCCCGATGGCAGGCGTAGGCACCTGCCCGGTGATGATCACCATCGGGATGGAGTCCATGTAGGCAGTGGCGATACCAGTCACGGCATTCGTCACGCCCGGACCCGAGGTGACCAGCGCCACGCCGACATCGCCGGTGGCACGGGCGTAGCCATCCGCCGCGTGCACCGCCGCTTGCTCATGGCGGACCAGGACGTGGTGGATGCTGTCCTGCTTGTACAGCGCGTCGTAGATGTAGAGCACCGCCCCGCCGGGATAGCCCCAGAGGTACTTCACGCCTTCGGCCTGAAGACAGCGGACGAGGATTTCCGAACCGTTGGGCTCGGCAGAGGGGGAGGAAGGGGAGGAAAGCGGTTGTGCCGATGCGGCACGCTTGACTTCCGCGGCAGACATGTCCATTTCGAACCTTTGTGAATTTCTCTGACGAAAAACCATCGGTGAACCTCCTCGCGCCCTTGTGAGGCGGACTTGGAACCTGCGCGTTACAAACCTGGCCGGTGCCCGCGGTCGGGTCGGCCAAAAAATGACGAGTTCGCGACGAGTTCGCAATTGTGCGAAGCAGCATTATTGCACCGTTGCGGTCCGGCGGGCGTACGTAAAGCCCGATGACATAATCGCCGCCGACTGAACGGGGGCTGCCGCCGCATCCTCCCGACCGCCTTGGCCACCGACAAAGAACTCACCGACTTCCTCAAGAGCGTTGAAAAGCGCGCGTTCAAGCGCACGGCCTATGCCGTGCGCGACGACGACGCGGCGCTCGACATCGTCCAGGACGCGATGATCCGCCTGGCCGAGAAGTACGGCGACCGGCCGGCAGCAGAACTGCCGCTGATCTTCCAGCGGATCCTGTCCAACGCCACCATGGACTGGTTCCGGCGCCAAAAAGTGCGCAATGCGGTGATGCAGAACCTGTCGGACTTCGACGGGGGTGACGAAGATGGCGACTTCGACCTGCTGGAACTGCTTTCCACGATGGAAGGCACACTGGGCGCCGAGAGCGCCGCGGACACGGTGGGCCGGGAACAGATTTTGCAGTTGATCGAAAAGGAGATCACCCAACTTCCAGGCCGTCAACGCGAAGCCTTCCTGCTTCGTTACTGGGAGGAACTGGATGTTGCAGAGACCGCCGCGGTCATGGGGTGCTCGGAAGGCAGTGTGAAAACACACTGTTCGCGGGCCGTTCATGCATTGGCGAAATCGCTCAGGGCCAAGGGAATCTCACCATGAACAGCACTGTCAGCTCGATAGAGTCCGACGTGGGCCGGATCGAGGCACGCTTCGGCCTGCGCGTCGGGGCGCTGCTCGAGGAGCAGGCCCAGCGCACCCCCCACGACATTTCCGAGCGCCTTCGTGTAGCGCGCGAGCAGGCTCTTGCGCGTGCGCGCAGTGCGCGCGTGGTCACTGCGCCGGCCGAGGTGACCCTGGCGGCCGGCCCCACGGCCGTGCTCGGGCGCCAGTCCGGAGGGGGCTGGCTGCGCCTGGCCTCTCTGGTTCCGCTGATCCTGCTGGTCGCCGGGCTGATTCTGATCGACGAATGGCACGACCGTGCCCAGATCGAGGCCACGGCCGATGTCGACGTGGCCCTGCTGGCCGACGACCTGCCCCCGGATGCCTACAGCGACGACGGTTTTGTCGAATTCCTGAAAGAAGATTCGCAGTAAGCGACCCCACCCCGCTGTGAAACTGCTTCGCCCTGCCCTCACCCTCCCCGCCCGGCCGCTGGCCGTGGCGGCGATGTTGCTCGGGTTGACCTGGCCTCAACTGGTGGTGGCGCAGGCAGCCAACGGCCCGAACTGGTCGCAACTGAGCCCCTCGCAGAAAAACGCACTGGCGCCCCTGCAGCAGGACTGGGACCAGCTCGACGCCCCACGCAAGCAAAAGTGGCTGGAGGTGGCTTCCCGTTTCGGCACGATGTCACCCCAGCGGCAGGAGCGCGTGCGCGAGCGCATGAACGAGTGGGCCCGCCTCTCGCCGGACCAGCGCAACGCCGCTCGGCTCAACTACCAGCAGTCCAAGCAAGTTTCCCCCCAGGACCGCCAGGCCCGCTGGGAAGCCTACCAGCAGTTGCCGCCCGAAGAGCGCGCAGCCCTTGCCAAGCGGGCGCAGCCCACCTACAAGGCGCCGTCGAAGCCCAGCCCGGTGCAGGCGCTGCGCAACGCACCGGTCGACGCCCAGACACCCAAGTCGAATATCGTCGCCCCCACTCGTGGCCTGGTGCCGCCACCCAAGCCCGTCGCGCCCAGCGTCATACAGGGCAACCCGGGCGCCACGACCAAGCTGGCCACGTCCACCCCGAAGCCGCCGCCTCACCAGGAGCCCGGGCAGCCAAAGATCGCGGCGACACCCAAGCAAGTCGACCGGGCCACCTTGCTGCCGAAGACAGGCCCGCAAGCCGCTGGCGCCCGCAATGGGCGGGCCGGCGCCTCCGCCCCGCCGCCAGCCCAGCAGGGCCGCCCGGCCGCTCCGGGCAAGTGAGCGAGGCAGCCCCTGTCCTTCCGCCCGGCCCGGTGAGCCGGGCGCAGACGCTGCAGGCGCCGTCGCTGCGGCGTCGGATGGCGGCTTTCGTCTACGAAGGCGTGCTGCTCTTCGGGGTGTGGATGGCGGTCACCGGCATTTACAGTGTCGCCACCGGCATGCGCCATGCCTTGCATGGCCGCATCGGCCTGATGGCCGCCCTGGTGATCGCGATGGGCTTGTACTTCGTCTGGTTCTGGTCTCATGGTGGCCAGACGGTGGCGATGAAGGCGTGGCATGTGCGCCTGGTCGACACACAGGCCCGCCCCGTCGGGCCGCTGCGCGCTGGCGCACGCTACCTGCTCGCCTGGCTCTGGTTCGTGCCCGCCCTGTTGGCAGCGCAGTTCTCGGGCCTGAAGTCGGGCGGAAGCACCGCCGGCATCGTGATGGCCGGCGTCGTTGCCTTTGCCCTGCTCAGCCGCATTCACCCCCAACGCCAGTTCTGGCACGACGTGGCATGCGGCACCCGACTGGTCGATGCCCGCCACTTCCCGGTAGCTCGCTCCCGTTGAGGCAGAGGCCGGGCTGTCAGAATCCGGCCAGCCCTGAGGACCGTCGTGAGCAGCGTGCCCGAAACCGACCCCATCCCGCCAGCAGGCGCTGAAACCGCGCCCAAGTCCGCCTCTGGCCTGAGGCGCCTGCGCCTGGCCTGGGTCAACTCGATGCGGGGCCTGCGTCTGGCCTACAGCGGGGAGCGTGCGTTCCGGCAGGAAGTGGCGCTCGCCGCGGTGCTGGTGCCGCTGGCCTTCTGGGTCGGGCGCAGCTGGGTCGAGGTGGCCGTGCTGGCCGGCTGTGTCTGGCTTGTGATGGTGGTTGAACTGCTGAACTCGGCCATCGAGGCGGCGATCGACCGCATCGGTCCGGAGCGCCACACCCTGTCTGGCCGGGCGAAGGACATCGCCAGTGCGGCCGTGTGGATGGCGCTCGGCTTGTGCGCATGCGTCTGGGCGGCGGCGCTCTGGCAAAGGTTCGTGGCGTGAAGCCCCTGCGCGTTTGTGTCTACTGCGGCTCGCGCTTCGGCGCTTCGCCAGCCTTTCGCTCCGCCGCCGAGGCGGTCGGCCGGGAGATCGGGTCGCGAGGCTGGGGCCTGGTCTACGGCGGCGGCAACGTCGGCCTGATGGGTGCGGTCGCCGACGCGGCCCTCGCGGTCGGTGCCGAGGTCTTGGGCGTGATCCCCGAGCGACTGGTCGGGCTGGAGGTCGGGCACCGCGGGCTCACCACCTTGCATGTGGTGGAGACCATGCACGAGCGCAAGCGCCTGATGGCCGAACTGGCGGATGTCTTCGTCGCGCTGCCCGGTGGCATCGGCACCTTCGAGGAGTTGTTCGAAGTGTGGACCTGGCGCCACCTCGGCTACCACGACCAGCCGATAGGCCTGCTGAACATCGACGGCTTCTACGACCCGCTGCTGGCGTTCATGCGCCAGACCCAGGCCGCCGGCTTCGTGGACGCGGCGCAGCAAGGCATGCTGACCATCGGCACCGAGCCCGTCGAGTTGCTGGACCGTCTCGCGGCCGAAGCGGGCCGCGCCACGCGGCCCGAAGACTTCAGCCGAATCTGAAACTCGTCAGACAGCGGCTTCGTCGGTCTCGCCGGTGCGGATGCGGACGACCTGCTCCACGGCCGTGACGAAGATCTTGCCGTCACCGATCTTGCCGGTCTTGGCGGCCTTGACGATGGATTCGATGGCACGGTCGACATCGGCATCGCGCACGACGACCTCGACTTTCACCTTGGGCAGGAAGTCCACCACGTACTCGGCGCCGCGGTAGAGCTCGGTGTGCCCTTTCTGGCGGCCGAAACCCTTGACTTCGGTGACCGTGAGCCCCGACACCCCCACTTCTGCCAGGGCTTCGCGCACTTCCTCGAGCTTGAACGGCTTGATGATGGCGGTGATCTGCTTCATGGCGGGCTCCGTTGGGAAAGAGTCTGGGGGTCGTTCGGGCAATTTAAGCACGGAACTTCGAGGTGATCGGGTACCGCCAGTCGCGGCCGAAAGCCCGGTGGGTGACCCGGATCCCGACCGGCGCCTGGCGCCGCTTGTACTCATTGATCTTGATGAGCCGGGTCACCCTTTCCACGTCGGCCCGGTCGAAGCCGGCGGCGACGATCTCCTCGATGCCCTGGTCCTCTTCCATGTAGCGGGCCAGGATGGCGTCGAGCACTTCGTAGGGCGGCAGGCTGTCCTGGTCCTTCTGGTCGGGCCTCAGTTCGGCCGAGGGCGGCCGGGTGATGATGCGCTCGGGGATCACCGGGCCTACCGAGCCGTCGGCCCGCAGGTTCGGCTGCTGGTTCTTCCAGGCCGCGAGCCGGTAGACGAGCGTCTTGGCCACGTCCTTGATCACCGCGAAACCGCCGGCCATGTCGCCGTACAGCGTGCAGTAGCCGGTCGCCATCTCGCTCTTGTTGCCGGTGGTCAGCACGATCGAGCCTGTCTTGTTCGACAGGGCCATCAGCAAAGTGCCGCGCACGCGCGCCTGGATGTTCTCCTCCGTGGCGTCTTCCGGCAGGCCGGCGAACTGCCCTGCCAGCGCATCCCGGAAGGCGTCGAACATGGGCGTGATGCCGATCTCGTCGTAGCGGACCCCGAGCCTCGCCACCATGTCGCGCGAATCCAGCCAGGAGATGTCTGCCGTGTAGGGCGAGGGCATCATCACGCAGCGCACCTTGTCGGCGCCCAGCGCATCGACGGCGATTGCCAGCACCAGCGCCGAGTCGATCCCGCCGGACAGGCCGATGATGGCGCCCGGGAAACCGTTCTTGCCCAGGTAGTCGCGCACGCCGGTCACCAGCGCTCCCCACGCCTGTGCCTCGATCTCGGGCAGTGGCGAGACAGGCCCGTGAACCCCCCCCTCGGCCGTCACTTCGAGCAACAGCGTCTCAGACTCGAACGTGGCTGCGCGCGCCTGAACCTCGCCCTGGGCATCGACCGCAAACGACGCGCCGTCGAACACCACCTCGTCCTGCCCCCCAACGAGATGGGCGTACAGCAACGGCCGGCTGCAGGCCCGGGCGCGGGCCGCCATCCGCTCTTCGCGCTCGCCGTGCTTGTCCAGATGGAAAGGCGAGGCGTTGAGCACGCACAACACCTGGGCACCGGCCTGGCAGGCCAACTGGGCGGGCTCGTCGAACCAGGCGTCTTCGCAGATCAGCACGCCAAATCGCAGGCCGGCCACCTCGAACACCAGCGCGCCATGCCCCGCATCCCGGCCCGAAGCGAAGTAGCGCCGCTCGTCGAAGACCTGGTAGTTGGGCAACTCGCGCTTGTGGTACGTACCGGTCACGCGGCCGCCACTGAGCACCGAGGCAGAATTGAAGCGCCTCGGCAGGGAATAGGACTTCGACCTAAGATCGGTCGCATCGCCCCAGACCGATGGATGCCCCAGCACCACATGCAGCCCCTCGCAATCGGCCAGTTCGGCAGCCAGAGCCTGAAGCTGGTCATCGCAGGCCTTCATGAAGGCGGGGCGCAGCAGCAGGTCTTCGGGGGGGTAACCGGTCAGCGCCAATTCAGGCGCCAGCACCACGCGAGCACCCTGCACATGCGCCCGGCGGGCCGATTCGGCAATCAGGCGTGCGTTCCCGGCCAAGTCGCCCACCGTCGCGTTGATCTGGGCCAGGGCCACCGGAACGGGGCCTGAGACGGTGTCCGGGCTGCGCATGAGCGGTATCGAGAGCGGAGCGATCGATTATGTCATTCGGGTCCACGCCGACCCGTCGGACATCGAGCCGTCCCAATGGAACGCTCTGCTGGCGGCGCAGGCGGCCCCCCTGCCCTTCCTGCGGCACGAGTTCGTCCAGGCGCTGCACGACAGCGGCAGCGCCTCGCCCGATGCCGGCTGGGCACCGGCGTTCATCACGCTGCAGCGCGGTGGCCGGCTGGACGGCGCGGTGGCCGCCTACCTGAAGTCCCACTCCTACGGGGAATACGTGTTCGACTGGGCCTGGGCCGAGGCCTACCAGCGGCATGGGCTGTCCTACTACCCGAAGCTGCTGGCCGCGGTGCCGTTCACGCCGGTGCCCGGGCCTCGGCTGCTGGCACGCACCATCGACGACCGCCTGCTGCTCATGCGCGCGCTGCGCAGCTTCGCTCAGCAGCACGAGCTGTCGTCGGCCCACCTGCTGTTCGGCAGCGATGAAGACTTCGAGGCCGCTGCAGCCGATGGCTGGATGATCCGGCACGGCGTGCAGTTTCACTGGCGCAACCGCAGCGGCCAGCCCTATGCAGATTTCACCGGCTTCCTCTCGGCACTGCAGCGTGAGAAGCGCAAGAAGATCCAGCAGGAGCGTCGGCGCGTGGCCGAGGCCGGCGTCACCTTCGAGGCCCGCGAGGGCGCCGCCATCACTGACGAGGACTGGCGCTTCTTCCACCGCTGCTACACCCTGACCTATCGCGCCCACGGCTCGCAGCCTTACCTCAACCTGGCCTTCTTCCGGCAGGTGGCCCGCGAGTTGCCGCAGCACTGGCTGATGTTCATCGCGCGGCAGGCCGGCCGGCCCATTGCCGCGTCGCTGGTGGCCATCGACCCCGCGCGGGGCTGGGCCTGGGGTCGCCACTGGGGTGCCACCGAGCCGGTGCCCTTCCTGCACTTCGAGGCTTGCTACTACCAGCCGCTTCAGTGGTGCATCTCGCAGGGCTACCAATGCTTCGAGGGCGGCGCGCAGGGCGAGCACAAGATGGCACGTGGCCTGACCCCTGAGCCCACCCGCTCCGCCCACTGGTTGGCTCACCCGCAGTTCGCCCGCGCGGTCGAAGACTTTCTGGCGCGCGAAGGCGCCGGCATGGCTGCCTACGTGGACGAGCTGAACGAGCGCAGCCCCTTCAAGGCGGCGCCCTCCGGCGCGCCCTGAGCAGGGCCGCGAGGCTCACTGGCCCTTGAAGTCGCCCGCCACCACGCTGACGAAACGCTGCGGGTCGATGTACTTGCGCCAGGCGGCAGTGGCCTGCTCCGCCGTGACCGCCGCGATCGCGTCGTCCAGCTGCTGGGCCACAAGGAATTTGCGGGCAAGGTACTCATTGTTGGCCAGGCCGCCCGCCAGCGCACCGTCCTGCGCGCGGCTGAGGCGCCGGTAGTTCAGCAGGCCGGCCTTGGCCTGGCCGATCTCGTCGGCCGTGAAGCCGGTCTTGAGCGCCTTGTCGGCCTCGTCCTTGAAGGCGGCCTCGACCTTGGCGCGGTTCTGCGGCGCGAAGATCGCACTGGCCTGCCAGGCGGTGTTGGCCTCGTGCGGGTTCCACGCCAGCACGCTGCGCACGTCGTAGCTCAAGCCCTCGCCCTCGCGGATGCGCTTCCACAGGCGTGAGTTGCCACCGCTGCCGAAGGCGAAGTTGGCCACCTGCAGGGCGGCCTGATCGGCGTCCAGTTCCTTCAGGGGCAGGGCCAGCCGCACCAGCATGGTGGCGTTCTGCTTGTCGGGCGTCTCGAAGCTGAGGCGGGTGCCTGCCACCGGCACCAGCGGTTGCGGCACACGCGTCACCGGCGCGGCCGAAGCCCAGCCGCCGAAGGCCTTCTCGAGCGCAGCGCGCACGGCGGCCGCGTCCATGGCGCCCACCGCCGCGAACTGAGCCCGGGCTGCGCCGTAGAAGCGCTGATGGAAGGCCTTGAGCTGTTCCACCTTGATCGCAGTGGCCTCGGCCAGGCTTTCCTCGAAGGTGCTCGCGTAGCGGACGTCGTCCTTCGGATAGGGGTTTCCGTGGCGGTCGAGTGCGTTCTCGGCGATGGCCTCGGGCTCCGTGCGGCCCTGCTCGATACCGGCGATCACCTGACGCCGCACCTCTTCCAGCGCCTCGGGCGGGAAGCTCGGCTCACGCAGCATCTGGCCCACCAGCTCGATGGTCGCCGACAGATTCTCGCGCGTGGTCAGCAGGTTGACCATCACGTTCTCGGCGCTGCCGCCGATCTGCACCTCGGCCTTCAGCGCCGTCATGCGGTCCTCGATCTGCTGCCGGCTCAGGCGTGCAGTGCCCTTGTCAAGCATCGCGGCAACGAACTCGCCGGCGGCGTCCTGGCCCTTCAGGCTCTTCTCGTCGCCCAGCCTGAGGACGAGCTGGGCATTGACCACATCGCCGCGCGTGGCCTTGGGCAGCAGTGCAGCCTTCAGACCAGGCGCCACCTCGAAGCGCTGCGTGCGGGCCTCGATGTTGGCCGGCGAGGCGTCAAAGGCCTCGACCTTGGCCACCGTCTCGACCGGCTTGAAGCTCTTCAGCTGCTCGGCCACGTCCACGTTCTGGGGCTTGGGCGCGCGGGCTGGCTTCTCGGTCGGCACGTAGGTCCCGAGCGTTCGGTTGTCGCGCAGCATGCGCTCGGCGGCAACCCGGTTCAGGTCGGCGACCGTGGCCGCCTTGACCCGGTCGCGCAACAGGAAGAACAAGCGCCAATCGCCCTGGGCGACCGTCTCGGAGAGGGCCACGCCAACCGTTTCGGGGTCGGAGAAGCGCAGCTCCCAGTCCTTCAGCCACTTGGCCTTGGCGCGGTTCAGTTCCTCTTCAGTGATGGGCTGCACGCCGACCGATTCGAGCGTGGTCAGCATGGCGTCTCGCGCCTTGTCGGCGTCCTGCCCCGGGGCAAGCTGGGCGCCGTAGAGCGCGAAGCCCGGGTCGGCGAGCGTCGCGTTGAATGAGAAGACGCTGGCCGCGAGCTGCCCCTCGACCAACTGCTTGTGCAGCCGGCCCGAAGGCACGTCGCGCATCACCAGGCCGAGGAGCTCGACGGCCGCAGTGTCCGCGTGAGCGCCCGGCGGTACGTGGTAGCCGACGAACAGCAGCGGCGTGCCGCTCTGGCGACGCAGGGTGATGGCACGCTCGCCGTCCTGCACCGGGTCGATGGTGTAGAGCCGCGGCAGCACGCGCTTGGGCGCCGGCAGCTTGCCGAACTCGGCCTGGACCCACGCCAGCACCTTGGCGGGGTCGAACTTGCCACTCACGATGAGCGTGGCGTTGTCGGGCTGGTAGTACTGGCGGTAGAAGCCCTGCAGACGGCCGATGTCGACGTTCTCGACATCGGCGCGGGCACCGATGGTGTCCTTGCCGTAGTTGTGCCACTGGTACATCGTGGCCAGCGTCTTCTCGAAGAGGATGCGCTGCGGGCTGTTCTCGCCCATCTCCATCTCATTGCGCACCACCGTCATCTCGGTGTCCAGGTCTTTGCGCGCGATGAAGCTGTTGACCATCGCGTCGGCCTGCCAGGCGAGGTACCACTTCAGGTTTTCCTCGTTGGCGGTGAAGCTGGCGAAGTAGTTGGTGCGGTCGAGCCAGGTGCTGCCGTTGGCGCGCAGGCCGCGCTTGGTGAACTCGGCCCAGGCCTTGGGGTACTTGGGCGAGCCCTTGAACAGCAGATGCTCCAACAGGTGGGCCATGCCGGTCTCGCCGTAGTTCTCGTGCCGCGAGCCGACGCGGTAGGTCAGGTTGACAGTCGTCGTGGGCTTGGCATCGTCGGGCGCCAGCAGCACCTGCAGGCCGTTGGGCAGGCGGTACTCGTCGATGCCTTCGACGCTGCGCACCTTCTGGAGCGTGGCGGCGGGGGCGGTGACGGCCGGCTTGCCGCGTGCCGGCGGCTTGGCCTTGCCCTTCTTGGCCGGTGCGGCGTGGGCCGCGGTCACCAGCAGCGTGCTGGCGACGATCCACCAGCCGGACGGGAACTTGCGCATGGGTTCGACTCCTGATCGAAGAGAGCACCGGCCAAAAGAAACGCCGCCCTTCAGGCGGCGTTCACGGCCCGGCGCCGCGGCCACCCGGCTCGGGCGGCATGCCAGCGGCGACGATACCTCATGCGTTTTCGGGGCCTGTTCAAGTTTCGTCAGGCCCCTTCGCGGCAATTCAGGCGTTCTGCTTGGCCTTCCAGTTGGCCTGGCCGGTGCGGACCTCCTCGCGAGCGGCCTCGGGGCCTTCCCAGCCCAGCACCTTGACCCACTTGCCCGCTTCCAGGTCCTTGTAGTGCTCGAAGAAGTGCTGGATGGTCTTCAGCCGCAGCGGGTTCAGGTCTTCCGGCTTCTGCCACTGGCTGTAGAGCGACAGGATCTTGTCGACCGGCACCGCGATCAGCTTGTTGTCGCCGCCGGCCTCGTCGTCCATGCGCAGCATGCCGATAGGGCGGCAGGTCACCACGACGCCGGGGATCAGCGGTACCGGCGTGATGACCAGCACGTCGACCGGGTCGCCATCGTCCGCCAGGGTCTGCGGGATGTAGCCGTAGTTGCACGGGTAGTGCATCGAGGTCGCCATGAAGCGGTCGACGAACAGGGCCCCGCTTTCCTCGTCGACCTCGTACTTGATCGGGTCGGCGTTCATCGGGATCTCGATGATCACGTTGAACTCGTCGGGCGCCTTGGGGCCAGGGGTCACGTTGTGCAAGCTCATGGTTTTCTCGGAGGGTTGCGTTGAAGCGGGGAAAACCCCGATTCTACGAATTGCCCTGGCGCAACCCTGACATGCGTCAACCTGCCGGCCCGCTTTGGTGCACCGCAGGAAAACACCATGCCGCCCCCGGAAGCTTGCACTTAGCATGGCCCGGCACCCAAGGGGAGCAGCCATGAGCACGGCCCCCGCCTGGGTCAACAACACAACGATCTTGGTGAAGTGAGCGGAAGGAGAACCCTTTGATTTCGACCACCATGGCGCTGTACGTGGCGCTGGCGTGCGGCATTGCAGCCGTGCTTTACGGAATCGTCCAACGAAGCTGGATCCTCAAGCAGGACGCGGGCAATGCCCGCATGCAGGAAATCGCCGGGGCGATCCAGCAGGGTGCGGCGGCCTACCTGGCGCGCCAGTACAAGACCATCGGGATCGTGGGCGTGGTGCTGGCGGTGCTGATCCTGTGGCAACTGGGCACTCTCACCGCCGTCGGCTTCGTGGCTGGCGCGGTGCTCTCGGGCGCCTGCGGGTTCATCGGCATGAATGTCTCGGTTCGTGCCAATGTGCGCACCACCCAGGCAGCCACCAAGGGCATCGGCCCGGCGCTGGATGTCGCTTTCAAGGGCGGCGCCATCACCGGCATGCTGGTCGTGGGCCTGGGGCTGCTCGGCGTGGGGCTTTTCTTCTGGTACCTCACTTCCGGCGGCAAGGCCGATTCGGCCACGCTCAAGCCGCTGCTCGGCCTGGCCTTCGGCTCCAGCCTGATCTCCATCTTCGCGCGGCTGGGCGGCGGCATCTTCACCAAGGGTGCCGACGTCGGTGCCGATCTGGTGGGCAAGGTGGAAGCCGGCATCCCCGAGGACGACCCACGCAACCCCGCCGTGATCGCCGACAACGTGGGCGACAACGTGGGCGATTGCGCCGGCATGGCCGCCGACCTCTTCGAGACCTATGCCGTGACGCTCATCGCCACCATGGCGCTGGGCGCGCTGATGGTCACCACCGCAGGCAGCATGACGGCCGCGGTGTACCCGCTGCTTCTGGGCGGCGTGTCCATCATCGCGTCCATCATCGGCTGCAGCTTCGTGAAGGCCAGCCCGGGCATGAAGAACGTGATGCCTGCGCTGTACAAGGGCCTCATCATCGCCGGCGTCGTCTCGCTGATCGCCTTCTACGGCGTGACCGTGGCCCTGTTCCCCAACGGCCTGGAGCTCGCTGCCGGCGGCACCGTGTCGGCCCTGTCGCTCTTCGGCACCTGCGTGGTCGGCCTGCTGCTGACCGCCGCGATGGTGTGGATCACCGAGTACTACACCGGCACGCAATTCAAGCCGGTGCAGCATGTGGCACAGGCCTCCACCACCGGACACGGCACCAACGTGATCGCCGGCCTGGGTGTGAGCATGAAGTCCACCGCCTGGCCGGTGATCTTCGTGTGCATCGCGATCGTGTCGGCCTACTGGATGGCTGGCCTGTATGGCATCGCGATTGCCGCAACGTCCATGCTCAGCATGGCCGGCATCATCGTGGCGCTGGACGCCTACGGCCCGATCACCGACAACGGTGGCGGCATCGCCGAGATGGCCGAGCTCCCGGACAGCGTGCGCGACGTGACCGACCCTCTGGACGCAGTGGGCAACACCACCAAGGCGGTGACCAAGGGCTACGCCATCGGCTCGGCCGGCCTCGCCGCGCTGGTGCTGTTCGCGGACTACACGCACGCCCTGGAGTCGCAGGGCATGCATGTCACCTTCGACCTCAGCAACCACATGGTGATCGTCGGCCTGTTCATCGGCGGCCTGATCCCCTACCTGTTCGGCGCGATGGCGATGGAGGCGGTCGGCCGCGCCGCCGGCAGCGTGGTCGTGGAAGTTCGCCGCCAGTTCCAGGGCGGCGAGATCATGGCCGGCAAGAAGAAGCCCGACTACAGCGCCGCAGTGGACATGCTGACCACCGCCGCGATCAAGGAAATGATCATCCCGTCGTTGTTGCCCGTGGCCGTGCCCATCCTCGTCGGCATGCTGCTCGGCCCGGCCGCGCTCGGCGGCCTGCTGATGGGCACCATCGTCACCGGCCTGTTCGTCGGCATCTCGATGTGCACGGGCGGCGGCGCCTGGGACAACGCCAAGAAGCTGATCGAGGAAGGCTTCACCGACGCCGACGGCAAGCTGCACAAGAAGGGCAGCGACGCGCACAAGTCGGCCGTCACCGGCGACACCGTGGGAGACCCCTACAAGGACACCGCGGGCCCGGCCGTGAACCCGCTGATCAAGATCATCAACATCGTGGCCCTGTTGATCGTGCCGCTGTTGCCGAACGCCACCAGCGCCACCGGCGCGGCGGCCCACCCGGCAGCCACGCCGGCCGCAGTCACGGCGCCTGCCACCACGACGGCACCCGCCATGCCGGCCTCCGAAGCGGCACCGCCCGAT
Organism: Pseudomonadota bacterium; assembly: GCA_049322835.1. Lineage (GTDB taxonomy): Bacteria > Pseudomonadota > Gammaproteobacteria > Burkholderiales > Burkholderiaceae_C > Ideonella. The sequence continues at coordinate 84,841 of JBMOQN010000005.1, forward strand.
GCGGCCGCGTCGGCGGCCAGCGCCAGCTGACGCAGCTGGCCCCTTTCACCCCCAGAGCCGGCAACCGCCGGCTCTTTTCTTTGGCAGCCGCTATGCTGCCCAACGATGCAACTGCCCTGGCTGCACGGCGACACGCCCTTTCCGCCCACCTCGCAAGCCCTCGGCCCCGAGTCCGATGCCCCCGGCCTGCTGGCCGCCGGGGGCGACCTGGGTGTCGGCCGCCTGGTGGCCGCCTACAGCCGGGGCATCTTCCCCTGGTACGGCGAAGGCCAGCCGCTGCTGTGGTGGAGCACCAGCCCGCGCATGGTGCTGCCGGTGGCCGAGTTCAGGCTCTCGCGCTCGCTGCGCAAGTCGCTGCTGCGTTTCCTGGCCACGCCGGGCTGCGAGATCCGCTTCGATGGCGACACCGCCGCGGTGATTCGCGCCTGCGCCAATGCACCGCGAGAAGGGCAACACGGCACCTGGATCGTGCCGGCGATGGTCGAGGCCTATGTGCGGTTGCACCGCGCCGGCGTGGTGCACAGTGTGGAGACCTGGATCGATGGGCAGCTCGCCGGCGGGCTCTACGGCGTCAATCTGGGGCGCATGTTCTATGGCGAGTCGATGTTCGCCCGCCGCACCGACGCGTCGAAGTTCGCGCTGGCCGCGCTGGTGGCCTTCTGCCGGGCGGAGGGCATCACGCTCGTCGATTGCCAGCAGGAGACCGGCCACCTCGCCAGCCTCGGTGCTCGCCCCATTCCCCGCGGCGAGTTCGAAGCCCACCTACGCCGCGTCGTGGGCCTGCCACCGCCCGCGCACTGGGCCTATGATCCAGAGTGTTGGGCCCAGCTGGGGCTGAAGCCCGGGCTGCCGGCGCGGCCCGAAGCACCCGCTCAGGTCCGGTCGACTGCTGCCGATAACCCTCCGTGACCCATCCGAAAGAGCTACCGTTCGCGTCGCTCCAGTTCTACGCGACGGCGCCCTACCCGTGCAGCTACCTGCCGGACCGGATGGCCCGCTCGCAGGTAGCCACCCCCGGCCACCTGATCCACGCCGAGGCGTATTCGGCCCTCGTCGCTTGCGGTTTCCGCCGCAGCGGCATGTTCACCTACCGCCCCTATTGCGACAGCTGCCGCGCCTGCAAGCCGCTGCGCGTGCCGGTGGCGAGCTTCCGGCCCACCCGCAGCCAACGTCGGGCATGGACGGCCCATGCCGGGTTGAAGACCCGGGTGATGCGGCTCGGCTTCGTGCCCGAGCACTACCAGCTGTACCTGCGCTACCAGGCCGGCCGCCATGCCGGCGGCGGCATGGACCACGACAGCGTGGACCAATACACCCAGTTCCTGCTGCAGACCCGGGTCAACTCGCGGCTGATCGAGTTCCGCGAGCCCGCGCCGCCGGAGGGTGGAGAGGGGCTCGGTGAGCTGCGCATGGTCGCCATCGTCGACATCCTCAGCGACGGGTTGTCGGCGGTCTACACCTTCTACGACCCGAACGTGAAGGCCAGCTACGGCACCTATTGCGTGATGTGGCAGATCGAGCAGACCCGGGCCATGAAGCTGCCGCATCTCTACCTCGGCTACTGGATCGCCGAAAGCCCGAAGATGGCCTACAAGAACCAGTTCGGCCCGCACCAGTTGCTGGTCGACGGCCAGTGGCTGTTCCCCGACGCCAACTGAAGCCACCACCGGCCGGGCCGTCCGCCGGCTCTGCAGTCCAACACCCCGTATCGGCAGCCTGTCGCCTCCGGGCTGGCGGGGCCCGGGCCCGGCTTCTACGATGGCAGCCATTGCAGTCGAGGAGCCCCCATATGTCTCACCGCCCAGCCTTTCAACCCAAGACCGCCACACCCTACGCCCTGATGATCGGCCCGTTGATGGCCGTGCTTGCCACACTGGCCGGCTTTGCAGCGCCCAGTGCCGCCCAGGCCACCACCATCGACATCCAGACCGGCTTCAGCAGCAACCGTATCGTCGGCTCCGGCAAGGTGGTCGAGGACAAGCGCAGCATCGGCAATTTCAGCAAGCTGCGGCTGGACAGCGCGATCACCGTCAACGCCCGCCCCGGTGGGACGCCCGGCGTGAGCGTGCGCGCCGACGACAACATCGCCCCGCTGATCCTCACCAGCGTCGAAGGCGAGACCCTGGTCGTCAAGGTCAAGCCCAACACCGCGATCCGGACCGAGTCGCCCCTGGTGGTGACTGTCGACTTCACCAAGCTCACCCAGGCCGACCTGCGCGGCAGTGGCGACCTCAACGTCAGCGCGATCAAGGGCGACCAGTTCGAGCTGTCGCTGGCCGGCTCGGGCGATGTGCGGCTCGACAACGCCGAACTGACCCGCGTCAACGCCCGCCTCGCCGGCTCCGGTGACATCTGGGTCAAGGGCAAGTGCGAGGAGGCCAGCTACAACCTGGCCGGCTCCGGCGACGTGCATGCGCTGGACCTGAGCGCCAAGCGCGTCAACGTCGACATCGCCGGCTCAGGCGACGTGAAGGTGAATGCAACTGAATCGCTGGCGGTGCAGATCGCAGGGTCAGGTGATGTGTCGTACAGCGGCAACCCGCCCAAGGTCACGAGCCGCGTCGTCGGCTCTGGCGACCTGCGTTCGCTGCGCTGAATCTCACACCGGCCCGCCTGCCCGCGTTGTGCGGGCTGCCCATTCGGGCCATGATCAGCGGTCACCCGACCGCCACCACCCCAGGGGCCTTCGGGCCCCTTTTTCATTCCGCACGACCGCACACCATGGCCACTCGCCCCGACCCCAGCCTGCGACAACTCGACATCGAACTGCCCGCCAGCCCAGCGGCCACCCTGCGCCTGAGCGAGTTGCTGAGCGACGAGGACACATCCATCCCCGAAGTGGCCGAGGTGATCGAGGGCGACCTGGCACTGGCCTCGGCGGTGGTGCGCACCGTCAACTCGGCCATGTTCGGCGTGCTGCGTCGGGTGGAAACCGTGGCCGAGGCAGTGATGTACCTCGGGATGCGCGAGGTGGCCGCGATCACGCTGGAGCTCGGCCTGCGCACCCGCTTTCCCACCTCTCCAGAAATGAACCGCATCTGGGACACCGCACGCCTGCGCGGCTTGCTGATGGGCCGATCGGCCGTCACCCTCGGCCTGCACGCATGGCGTGCCCAGTCGGCCGGCCTGTTCGCCCAGAGCGGCCAGGCGGTGCTGTGCCTGCACGCCCCGCAGGAATACCCGCTGATGCTGGAGATCCACCCCGGCCTGGCCGGCACCGCCGGCCTGCTGGCGGAGGAGACCGCGAACTTCGGCCTCAGCCACGACGTGCTGGGCTCGTCCCTGTGCCGCGCCTGGGGGCTGGCGGGCGACGTGGCGGACTACATCCGCGACCGCCCCCACTCCCCCGACACCTGGAGCGCCCGGCCGCAATCGGTGCGCGCCTTGCTGGCCCTGGGCGCGGTAGCCGACGCGCAGATGGCCGAAGCCGAGGGGGTTTCGACCGCGGACACCGCGAACGCCGTGGCGGCGCTGGGCGGGCTTGAACCGGTCGCACTGGAGCAGGCCATCGCCAAGCAATGGCAGCGGATCCAGTCGGCCAGCGACGGCGACGGCGATTGAAGGCGACGGTGGCGAATCAGCGCGAGCGCGGCACCAGGCAGCGACGGCGCTCAGCATCCAGGCCTGGGGTGGCGCGCAAGTCAGTGTCGACCTGCCCTGCTCTCAAGTCGTCGTAGGCGCGACGGATCACCGGGTCGACTTCGGTCTGGGTCTGGTCGGCTGCTTCGTCGCGCTCGTGCGGCAGGGCCAGGGGTGGCGTCGGCACGCCGTCTCGGGTCTTTTGGGGGGTGGGGGGGCGGGCATGTCGGGTCATGTGTGCTCCTTGGCAGGCGTGGCGGCGCCGGCCGGCACGGCCGGCCACGAGCCCGACTCTGCGCCGACGGCGGGCGCAACCTTGTCGGGCAGCCGCCGCTCGCCACGTAGGACACCACCCCGCGCTCCACACCCGCTCCCCGACACGCCGGGCTGCGGCGAACGCGTCCGATCGTCCTACACGGCGAGCCAGCACTCCCCGACAGACGAGCACAGCCCCCCAAGCGCACGATGGCTGCATCCGACCATGCCGGGAGCAACCCCATGCCATGCACCCCACCCGATACCGGCGCCTGCAACCTGCGCTTCGTCTCGTTGTTCAATGGGGGCCGCAGCCTCACCTTCCCGTGCGACGCGTCCGGCGAGGTGGCCCTGGACAGCCTGAGCGAACGCGCACGGGACAACTACTTCCTGGCCCGCGCCCGCGTCGGCCGAGATTTCGCCTTTCCAGTCATCGAGCCCGCAGGGGCGTGAACCAAATGCCAGGAGCGCCGGCCACCGGGTCGGCCGACTCGGCCCGGCCCGGCCCGTTCGCATTGGCCCGCCTGGCCGTCACCGCATGGCTGGATGACAACGCAGCGAGCATGGGTGCGGCACTGGCCTACTACACCCTCTTTTCTGTCGCACCGCTGCTGCTGATCGTCATTTCGGTGGCAGGCATGATCTTCGGCACCGACGCCGCACGCGGCGAGATCTTCGACCAGCTGAGCGGCCTCATTGGCGCTCCGGGCGCCGCCGTCGTGCAGCAACTCATCGAAAGCGTGAACCGCCCGACGGGTGGCATTCTCGCCACGGCGCTGGGCCTGCTGTTGATGCTGGTCGGCGCCACCACGGTGTTTGCCGAGCTGCAGTCAGCACTGGACCGGATCTGGCGGGCGCCCCCGAGGCGGCAGGCCGGCCTTTGGCGCCTGCTGCGTGCGCGCGTGCTCTCCTTCGGCCTGATTCTCGGCCTGGGCTTCCTGCTCATCGTGTCGCTGGTACTCAGCGCGGCGCTGTCGGCGCTGCAGAGATGGTGGGCCGGCTGGTTCGGTGGCTGGGAAGTCGCCCTGGAAGCGTTCAACCTTGTCGGCAGTCTCGCGCTGATGACACTGATGTTCGCGATGATCTACAAGATCATGCCCCGGGTGCGCGTCGCCTGGTCCGACGTCTGGGTCGGTGCCCTGGTCACTTCCGGCCTCATCACCATCGGCCGCGTGCTGATCGGCCTGTACCTCGGCACCGGCATGGTCACCTCAGGCTTTGGCGCGGCGGGCTCGCTGGTGGCCATGCTGGTGTGGGTGTACTACTCGGCCCAGATCTTCCTGCTGGGAGCGGAATTCACCTGGGTCTACGCCCACGAGCGCGGCTCGCGACGGAAACACCCGCCGTGAATGCCGCGGCCCTGGACGGCAGGTGAAGGCTTGTCGTCCTACAGCCTCTCGCGCGAGGCGCCGATTCGCGCCACCCGGCGCGCTGCCTAGAGTCTCGGCATCGCCATCCACCACCACAGGAGAACGCCATGCTGAAGTGGGCCTTGATCTTCGCCGTCATCGCCGCCATCGCCGGGGTGCTGGGTTTCACCGGCATTGCCGCCGGCGCCGCCGGTATCGCAAAGGGGCTGTTCGTGCTGTTTCTGGTGGTCTTCCTGGTGCTGGTCGCTCTGGCCATGCTGGGCATCGGGGCCGTGGTCAAGTGAAGCCGCGTCGCGGCCGCCCCGCGCGGGGCAGCAGTCGAAGGCACTTGCACGCAGCGTTGGCCTGCATGACCCTGCTGGGCCTGAGCGCCTGTGCCACCGGGCTGCCACCAGCTCGCGCCGACCTTCCGCCACCGCCGCGGGCAGGTGATCCGCCCAGCGCACACGCGGTGGCCCGGCAGGTGAGCGTCACGGGGCGGCGGGGCCAACCCCTCGGGGCCGGCCAGCGAGCAAGGCTCATCGCCAGCGTGGGGGAGCAGGGGAACTCCCCGGAGTTGAATCGCCACCTCGCTGCCATGGCGAGCTTCGACGACGTCGATCTCTACGCACACAACCATGCGACGTTGCTGATCGACGGGCCCAAAACATTCGCCGCGATGTTCGAAGCGATCGAGGGCGCGCGGCACACGGTGCTGCTGCAAAGCTACATCCTCGAAGACTCGTCCATCGCCGACCGGCTGGTCGAGTTGCTGCTCCGCAAGCAAGCCCAGGGGGTGAAGATCGCGCTGATCTACGACGCGGTAGGCTCGCTCGGCACCAGCGCGCCATTCGAACGCCTGCACGCCGCCGGCATCCCGACCTGCGCATTCAACCCCGTCAACCCCCTGACGCGCCCCGGCTATTGGGACATCACCCACCGCGACCACCGGAAGATCCTCAGCGTGGACCGCCAGATCGGATTCACCGGTGGCATCAACATCAGCGAGGTGTATTCCTCTGGCTCCTTCGGCAAGTCCAAGGGCAAGCCCCGCGGCATGCAGGCGCAGGACGGCGGCTGGCGCGACACCCAGATCCGCCTGGCCGGGCCGGCGGCCGTTCGCCTCGACGACCTGGTGCGCGGGAGCTGGGTCAAGCAAGGTTGCAAAGGCGAACTGCCGGAGTTGCCGCCCCCAGCGGCGAAGCAGCCTGCGGCCCGTCCACCGGCAGCGGCAGCGAGCGCGCCTTCCGCCCCCGAGCAGATGGTGCGCATCGTGGCCTCCAGCCCGGACGACGACGCCAGCCGCATCTATTCCATGCTGCTCGCCGCGATCGACGCCTCGCAGCGCAGTGTCTATCTCACCATGGCCTACTTCGCCCCCGGCGACGAGATGGTGGCCGCGTTGTGCGATGCCGCGCGCCGTGGCGTCGATGTCCAGCTCATCCTGCCGTCGCACAGCGACTTTTCGCCCGTGCTGCACGCCGGTCGCAGCTACTACGAGCGGCTGCTCTCGGCCGGCGTCCGTATCCACGAGTTGCAGGACGCCGTGCTGCATGCGAAGACGGCGGTGATCGACGGTGTCGTCTCGACGGTCGGATCAAGCAACCTGGACTGGCGCAGCTTCACCAGCAACGACGAGGTGAATGCGGTGGTGTTCGGGGAGGACTTCGGCGCCGCGATGACCCGCATGTTCCAGCAGGATCGCGCCAACTCCCAGGCCATCACGGCCGAGGCGTGGGCCGATCGCTCGCTGCTGCAGCGCACCAAGGAGGCTCTGGCGCGCCTGTTCGAGCGGCTTTGGTAGCGCGCGCCGGGGCAAGCCAGGTGCCTGACGGCGCGATGCGCCGCTGTCCTACAAGCGCCGGTGCGCTTCTCCGATGGGCTGGCCCCGAACCGCTCTCTAGACTGCCTCATCGCTTGGACCCGGGGCCATCGCACCAGGCAAGCGAGATCCCCGCCGGAGCGGCCGGCCACCGAGCCAAGACGCCGCATTTCAACAAGGAGCTCTTGCCATGATTGCACGCACCACCCTCGTCGCCCTCGTCACCGCCGTTGCTGCGCTTACCGCCCTGCCGGGCTGCTCGGTCACCCGCGGTCAGTCTTCCGTCGGCGAATACATCGATGACTCCGCCATCACCGCGCAGGTGAAAGCCAAGTTCGTCGAGAGCAAGAGCGTCGACGCCGCCGCCATCAGCGTCGAAACGCTGGACGGTACGGTGATGTTGTCCGGCTTCGCCAAGGACGCCAACGAGAAGGTGGCCGCGGAGTCGCTGGCGCGCGACGTGAAGGGCGTGAAGGGCGTCAAGAATCAGTTGGTGATTCGCTGACGCCCGCTTGACAAAACCTCGCCCCGATGAACGAGGGATTCAAGCCTTCTGCCCCCCGGGCCATGTCGCCACGCCGCCGGCGGATGGCATGGCTCGGCGCCGGCTTGCTGACCGCCATTCTCACGGTCCTCGGGGTCTGCGAATGGCGGGGCTGGCCTTTCCTGGCCGGGCCCGCCGAACGAGTCCTGACGCAACGCCTGCAACGCGCAGTGCAGCTGGATTCGGACAACGGCGAAGGCTTTTCGCTGCGACTTCTGGGCCATGTCCGGCTGCGAACGTCCAGCCTGCGCATCGCGAACGCAGATTGGGTCGAGCCCCGGAGCGGGCCCATGCTGGCCGCCGAAGATGTAGCGCTCGATCTGCGTTGGAGCGATCTGCTGGCCCTGCGGAACGGCCAGCCATTGCATGTCGAACGCCTCAGCGCCGGATCACTGCGCCTTGCGCTCAAGCGGCGCAACGACGGGCGTGCAAACTGGCATTTCGCCGCCAGAGAAGACACCAGTCGCCCCGCCCGCGGGTTCGACGGGGTCCGCTTCGGCCTGCTGCAGGTCGAGCGAGGGGGCCTACAGTTGATCGACGAACCGCGGAGCCTGGCCCTCGACGCCGAGTTCGCCCTGGCCGACGGCGACGGCCCCGAGGCGGCCGGGTTGCGCGCCAAGGCCAGCGGGCGCTACGGCGGCGCACCGCTGCGCGCCGCGCTGCGCACCGGCTCGGCGCTGCCATGGTTGGACGAAAGCAGACAGGCGCCGGCGGTGCCGGTGTCGCTCGACCTCGTTGTCGGCCGAGCCCGGCTTGATTTCGACGGGCAAGTGCGTGACCTGCTGGGCGGCCGCGAGTTGCAGGGCCGTTTCGAGGTCAGCGGCCCGTCTCTCGCCGCCGTCGGCGAGCCCGTACGGCTGACCCTGCCGACCACCCGGCCTTTCGCGCTGCGGGGCCGCCTCAACCACCAGGGGACCCGCTGGTACACCGTGATCGACCAAGCCACTGTCGGCGACAGCCGCCTTGCCGGCGAGTTTGCGCTGGACATGCCGGAGCACGGAAAGCCCATGCTGGCGGGCCGGCTGCGTGGCCGGGCCTTGCTCCTGCGGGACTTGGGGCCTGCGGTTGGCGTGCCTGCGACGCCGCAAGCCGGCGACGACGATGGCCGCGTGCTGCCCGACCGGCGCTTCGACCTGCCCTCGCTGAGGGCAATGGACGCCAATGTCGTGGTCGCGCTCGACCGACTGGATCTGAACACCGCGGCACTGCAGTCCATCCAGCCGATGCGTGCGCATCTGGTGCTGCAGGACGGGGTGCTTGCGCTGAAAGACATTGACGCCACCCTTGCACAGGGCCGCCTGCGTGGCTTGGTGCGCCTGGACGGCCGCGACCCGGTGGCACGATGGGCTGCCGACCTGACCGGCAGCGGGCTGCGCATGGAGCAATGGATCCGCCCGCTGCAGCGCAACAACGCGCCGCCCTACGCCAGCGGGCTGCTCGGTGGCCACCTCAAGCTCGCCGGCCAGGGCCGATCGACCGCCGAACTGCTGGCCTCGGCGGACGGCCGGCTGGTGGTGCACTGGTCTCAAGGCGAGGTCTCTCACTTGGTGATCGAGGCGGCCGGCATCGACATCGCCCAGGCCCTCGGCGTGGCATTGCGCGGCGACGACCCCCTGCCCGTGCGTTGTGGCGCCGGCGACCTGACGGTCAAGAATGGCAATGTCGTGCCACGGGTGCTGCTGGTGGACACCCGCGATTCGACGGTGTGGGTGGATGGCCGCCTGTCCCTGGCAGACGAGAAGCTCGACCTTACCGCGCGAGTGGCCCCCAAAGACTGGAGCCCGCTGGCGTTGAGGACCCCCCTGCGCATCGAGGGCAGCCTGTCGGAACCGGACATCTCTCTGGACAAGGGGCCTCTGGCCCGACGGCTGCTGCCGGCTGCGGTGCTCGCAGCGGTCGTTCAGCCCCTGGCTGCACTGCTGCCGCTCATCGACACAGGGCAGGACGACGCGGCAAAGGCGGCGGCGGCGGCATGCCGCGAGGTGGCGGAGCGCTATGCAGCCCCGCCTCCGCGGAAGGTGTAGGAATCCGCTGACAGCCGATGCAGCATGAGGCGCATGGCAAGCGATCAGGAGTGGCCTCGATAATGGACACAACTGACACACGCTTTGCACATCAGGCGCCGGCTGGCGCCGTCCCCATGAACAAGCCCACCGTGGAAGAGGGTGCCGGCGGGCCAGGCCTGCGCTGTTTCCTTGTCGAAGACAGTCCTGTCATTCGGCAAAACCTGATCGCGACCCTCGAAGAGATGCTGCCGATCAGCGTGGTGGGCACCGCCGAGGACGAAGCAGGCGCCGTCGACTGGATGCGCAACAGCACCGCCGAATGCGACCTGATGATCATCGACATCTTCCTGCGCTCGGGCACGGGTCTGGAGGTGCTGCGCAGCGCACGGCTGCTGCGGCCGCGTGCCCGGCTGGTGGTGCTGACCAACTTCGCGACCGCCGACATGCGCCGACGCTGCCTGCAGCTGGGCGCCGACCGGGTGTTCGACAAGTCCGCCGAGCTGGATGAGCTGCTGCTCTATTGCGAAGCCATGGCGCCCTGACGTGGGCGCCCTGCGCTCGACGCGCCCTGCGCTACTGGATCAACCCGTTCTTGAGCGCGTAGTAGGTGAGGTCGCTGTTGGACGACAGCTTCATCTTCTCCATCACCCGCGTACGGTAGGTGCTGACCGTCTTGACCGACAGCGACATGCTGTCGGCCATGTGGCTGATCGTCTCGCCCTTGGCCAGACGCAGGAAGACCTGGAACTCGCGTTCGGACAACAACTCGTGCGGGAGCTTGTCCGGGTCCGCCCCGAGGCCGTCGGCCAGCAGCTCGGCCACGGTGGAGGTGATGTACTTGCGACCTCGGGCCACGGTGCGAATGGCCTGCGCGATCTCTTCCGGGTCGCATTCCTTGTTGAGGTAGCCGTTGGCGCCCTGCTTCAGCAGCGTCGTGGCGTAATGCGTTTCGGGATAGCCACTCAGGATCAGAACCGGCAGGTCAGGCTCGCGCGCGCGAATGGCCGCAAGCGCGTCGACGCCGCTCTGGTCGGGCATCGACAGGTCGAGGAGGATCACGTCGACCTCGCCTTTGCGGACCAGGTCGAGGGCCTCGCGGCCGTTGGCGGCCTCGCCGGTCACACGCAGGTCGACGTGCTCGGAGAGGTACTGGCGCAGACCGGTGCGAACGATCGCGTGGTCATCAACAATGACGACTCGAATCATGGTGCGTCCAGGCTCAATCAATGATTCACGGGAGTGTAGAGGATGCTCAGCAAGATCACGGACCTGACCACCCGCCTGGGCCGCAGCGCCTTCGCCTTCCCGCTCGCGGTGCTGGTGGCCGGGCTGATGGTCGCCATCAGCGAGCTGGCCTACCACGAGGCCGAGGCCCAACTGAGCCGACTTGTCCTGATGGGCCAGGCCCGTCTGGAGCTGACCCGCGTGGTGCGGCGCATCACCGACGCCGAATCGGGCCAGCGAGGCTATCTGCTGACGAATGGCCCCGAGTACCTGACGCCCTACCGCAACGCGGGGCGCGACGTGCAGGACGGCGTGGCCCGCCTGCAGGACATGTACCGCCGCCTGGACGACCAGACCAACCAAGCCCGCCTCAAGCAGCTCGCGGTGGATCTTTCGGCGAAGCTCAGCGAGCTGGAGGAGGTGATCGCGCTCCACGACGCCGGCCGCTCCCTCCCCGCACGAGAGCTGATGCTCAGCGGCATCGGTCGCGACCGGATGGACTCCATCCGCCGGCAGGCCAATGACCTCATCGATGCCGAGAATCAACGCATACGCGAAGGCATGACCGGTGTCTTCGACACTCTTCGCCTGAACCGCATCGGCGTGGCCGCGATGACCGCCATCAGCCTGCTGGTGCTGACGATGTTCCTGCGCCAGGCCCGCCAGATCGACCGCGAGCGGGCCGATCAGGCCTCGATGCTGCGCGCGGAGCGCGACCGGCTCGAGGTCGAGGTGCGCGCCCGCACCGCCGAGCTGACCGAGCTCGCCCGGCACCTGCAGACCACGCGCGAGGACGAGCGCGCACGCCTGGCCCGAGACCTGCACGACGAGCTCGGTGCGTTGCTCACGGCCGCCAAGCTCGACGTGGCCCGCATCCGGCCCAAGCTGCAGCAGACAGCGCCGGACCTGCTGCCGCGCGTGGCCCACCTGATCGAGACGCTGAACAGCGGCATCGCGCTCAAGCGCCGCATCATCGAGGACCTGCGTCCCTCCACTCTCGACAGCCTCGGCCTGCAAGCCGCGCTCGAGGTGCTGTGCAACGAGTTCGCCGAGCGGGTGAACGTGCCGGTGTTGACACAGCTGGCGCCGACCGAACTGACCCGCAGTGCGCAGCTGACTGTCTTCCGCCTGGTGCAGGAATCGCTCAGCAACATCGCGAAGCACGCCCGCGCCAGCCGGATCGAAGTTCAGCTGTTCGAGGACGGCGGGCAGATCTGCGTCAGCGTGCACGACAACGGCGTGGGCTTCCGCCCCGGCCAGGCGGGCCCCTCGCGCCACGGTCTCATCGGCATGCGCTACCGCGTCGAGGCCGAGCAGGGCACGCTCAGCGTCCAGTCCGCTCCTGGACAAGGCACGACGCTTCGCGCCACCCTCCCCAAGAGCGCCCCCGCTGAGCCAGCCGCGCCCGACAACGACGCGGCCGCGCCGGCAGCGTCCTGAGCCCACGCGTGCAGCCTTTGTAGGCCTTGTCCTACGGCTGCGCCACACCTGCGCCGACACGCCCCGGCGGTGCCTGCCGGCTGCCCCAGCCGTTCGGGCTGCCTACAGTGGCTCCCATGCAGAGACGGTTCCCGTGCCGAACCTGCGCCGAAGCCGGAGCCCGACATGCTTCCCTACGCCATCGCCTTCCTGGTCGTCGCCTTGATCGCGGCACTGTTCGCCCTTGGCGGCCCCATCGGCGCCGTCGCGGTGGCAGAGCCCGCCTTCATTTTGTTCGTCCTGATGGCGGCCGTCAGTTTTGCCATCGGCATGACCCGGCGCCATTGATTTGTCCTGGGACTGCCTCCCCGTTTCACCCACCACCTCAACGGAGCAAGACACCATGCCCACCACCGAAGCCCGCTCTGCCGCGAAGTCCGTCGAGTACGGCGCCGAGCAAGTCGCCCTGCGCGCCGACGAGGCGCTGCAATCCGCTCGACGTGCCGCCGACGGCGCCCTCGATGCCGTCCAGAACAAGGTCGACCAGTTGAACGACACCGTCCCCGGTGCCCTGGGCCGCGCAGCAGCCCGCGTCGACGAGATCACCCGCCGGGGCATCGATCGCGCCCGCGACACCACCGCCCACCTGCGTGAGGAAGTCACCCGGGCCGGCGACCGAACGGTGGCTTACATCAAGGACGAGCCGGTGAAGTCTGTGCTGCTGGCTGCGGCGACCGGTGCGGCCGTCGCGGCACTCGTCACGCTGCTGGCCCGCTCGCGCCACAGCCGCTACTGATCGATTCCCTGAAGCAGACGCCGCCGTGCTGCACCCGCTCATCCGGCTGCTGGCCACCCGCCCGCACCTGCTGGCGGAGCACCTTGGCGGCTATGCGCACTTGCTGCGGGTGCAGGCCGACGAGGCCCTGCTCCTCGCGCGGGTGCGCACCACCCTGATCGCCGGCATGGTCGCCGGCGCCGTCCTCGGCGCCGGACTGGGCGGCGTGGCCGTCATGCTGCTGGCGACCATTCCTCTGGCCCAGATGCCTGCTCCGTGGGCGCTGGCCCTTGCGCCCGCCCTGCCGCTGGCTGGCGCTGGCATCTGCGGTTGGCAGTTGCTGCGACAACCTCCCATGCTGACCCTCGACCTGTTGCGCGACCAGTTGGCGGCCGACGCCGCGCTGCTCCGCGAGGCAAGCGAGTGATGGCCTCGAGTCCCCCGCCCGTGGTATCGCCGGCTCGCGCCGAAGCGCTGGGGCGGCTCGAGCTGTCACGCGCTCGCCTTCGTCACGAGATGATCCCGCCGCCGGCGGCGAGGCTGCCACCGGGCTCACCGCTGCCGACCCGGCTGCGCGCGTTGTGGCGCCACTGGCGACGCAAATCGCGCGCCTGGCCGGTCATGGGCTTGGCGACCGCCGCGTTGGGCGAATGGTGGCATCACCACCCTTGGCGGCCCGTGGGCGAGATGTTGGCCGACGAAGCCCAGGCCTCGACCCTTCCCTGGCTGCGGCGCCACCCGGTGGCAGCGGTGGCCGCCGCTGCGGCGCTCGGGGCCGCCTTGGTCGTCAGCCGCCCTTGGCGCTGGCCCGGGGTATCCGAGCGGGTGCGGCCAATGCCGCGCCGGCTTGGCCGCTGGCTGCTGCACCAACTCAGCCAGGCACCGGTGCAGACCGCATTGCTCAGCATGCTGATGCTGTTCCTGAAATCACCCGCCACCGACGCCGACGGCCCGACGCACACGCCGGCCGGCGAACCGCCGCGTCAGCCCAGTCCGACAAGCACACCGGAAGCCGGCTGATACCGGCGCGCGCGGGCGCCCCCTACGCTGTGCGGCATGGTCGGCGAACCCGCTCGATCAGATCGCAGACAACCGAAAGGACCCCCGCCATGAACAAGCCCCTCCCCCGCACCACCCTCTCGCTGGTCGCCGCCGCTGCGGCTGCATTCGCCTTGACGGCCTGCAACCGCGTCGACGACGAAGAACGCACCGCCGGTCAGCGGCTCGATTCGGCCGTGGCCACCGTTGAGCAGAAGGCCGATGAAGCCAGGCAGGACATCCGGCAAGAGACCGCTGAAGCCCGCGCCAGCGCTGAAGCCACGGCCGACAAGCTGGGCGACAAGGTGGCCGACGCCACCATCACCGCCAGCGTCAACGCAGAGTTGGCGAAAGACCCCTCCCTGAGCGCGCTGCGCATCGACGTGGACACTGCCGGTGGGCGCGTGATGCTGAAGGGCACCGCCCCCGATGCCACAGCCCGTGACCGAGCCACTCAGCTGGCGATGAACGTCAAGGGCGTCGTCGCTGTCGACAACCAGCTCGAAATCCGGGGCTGAACACCTCCACCCACGCCGCCAGCACAGGTGATATCCATGAAAGCTTTGATCTACGGAATCATCGCGCTGGCAGCCATCAGTTGCGCTGCCCTTCAACCCGAGCACGCCACCCTGCTTGAAGAAAGCGCGGTGCGCATCGCGCACGGCGAGCCGGGCCTGTTGCTGGACACAGGGACCAGCCAGTCCGCCACAGAAGAACCTTCGGAGCCCTGACCAGGGAGCAGCCTTATCCAGTCAAACGCCGCCCTCGGGCGGCGTTTGACTTTTGACGCAGCAGTGTTGAAAGCGCGACGTGCCAAGTGGCGCAAGGCTCGAACAGGGTTGTGGCGGCACGCCCTGTGGGGCGGGTTCTCGCACCCCTTACCACTTGCCGTTCAGGCTCAGCCAGACGCCACCGGCGCGTGGGCGCAGGCTCAGCGCCATGTGGCCGCTGAGCTGAACTTTGGTGAGCACCCCACCGCGCAGCTCGGCCAACGGGTCGGCGGGCGTCAGCACCAGGCCGACCCGCATGCGTTGGGGCACGCCGTTCGGGCTGACGGTGTCGCCGTGGGCAAGGACGGAACCTCCACCATCCAGGCGTTGCGTCAATGGCGCCTGCCAGATCAGGCGCGCCGGGCTTACAGCCCCGGCGCGAGGAGTGGTCAACCCCATGCCGACCACCATGCTGGCCTCGCCGGCCGACTGGGCGCCACTGATCGACGACCCCGACAGGGGGTTGGGCGACCACACCTGGCCCGCGGGCAGAGGGCGCTGGCCAACGGCCAGGCCAACCGACCATCGTGACGCATCGCCCGCACGGTTCCACAGCACGCTGCGAACCTGGCCCGGTTCAGCCTCCGGCTGCAGGCCGGGTGGGCCATCGGCCAAGGCCCTGGCCGCGTGGCACGCGCCGCCCACTGTCATGGCCAGCGCACCCACGGCCGTCATCCACCCCTGGTGCAAGCCGAGCCGGGGGATCATGCTGTGGTCTCCTATTTTTGGTCAGGGGGGCCTGGTGCTCAGGCCGCGCGCTCTGCGATGAAGATCTCGACCCGCCGGTTCATTGCCCGGCCCGCATCGGTGGCGTTGCTGGCCACCGGCTCACGCGAGCCGTGGCCTTGCACGGTCATCGCTTGGGCCGGAACGCCACGCACCTTCAGGTAGTCGCGCACCGCCTCCGCTCGGTCGAGGGAGAGCGGCCCGTTGACCGCGTCGCTGCCGGTCGAGTCGGTGTGGCCGACGATCGTGACCTGCATCTTGCTGTCCATGTTGCGGCTGATCTCGTCAAGCACCGGCCGCATCTCGGGCCGGATCGCCGCACTGCCAACATCGAACGACACGTCGCTCGGGATGTTCATCTTCAGCCGGTTGTCTTCGGTGCGTGTCACTTCGACGCCGGTGCCCTGGCTGGCCTTGGCCAGCGCAGCGCGCTTGTCTTCCATCCGCTTGGACCACAGGTTGCCAGCCACCGCGCCAAGCGCGCCACCGATCACTGCGCCCTTGCCGGCGTTGCCCCCGAAGGAGCCAATCACCGCGCCGGCCACCGCGCCGGCACCGGCCCCTTTTGCCGTGCCCTGCTCGCGCTCGCCCATCGAAGAGCAGCCGGTGGCCACCAGGGCCACGCAGGCCAGCGAAGCGAGCAGGGCCACCGGGCGGTGAGGCTTGTAAGGAAACACAGTCATCTCGTAACTCCTTGATGCAACAAAGGATCTTGACGAGGTCATGCTAGGCAGGCGAGCCCGCCGGTGGTGTCGGTGGGTCGCGGGAAAGCCTGTCGGACTGCGCCGACAGTCATCCCCCACCCTGTGGAGGAGCCTTGCGCCGGGCTGCGGCACAGTGGGTTCAATGCTCCGGCTCGCCACCTTCAACTGCGAGAACCTCTACAGCCGGGCCCGGGTGCTGGCCAGCTCGGAGGCCTGCCGGCGCGCGGCGGCCCTGGAGTCGCTGCTGGGGCGGCGACGGCGCTCGGCCGCCGACCAGCGGCACATCGAGGTCGAGGCGCGTGCGCTGGCCCGGCAGGTCGAGGTCGAGGTCGAGGCCGGCGCCCCGGGCAGGCTCGTGTTCCACCGCACGCCCACCCCAGCGCCGCAGCGCGAGGCCAAGGCCCGGCTGCTGCGCTCGCTGAAGGCCGATGTACTCGCGCTCCAGGAGGTGGACGACCAGGCCGCGCTCGACGACCTGAACCACCAGCGCCTGGCCGGCCGCTGCCCGCACCGCCTGGCCCTGCCCAGCCCCGACCGACGCGGCCTCGCGCTGGCGCTGATGAGCCGGTTGCCGGTGGCGGCGCTGCGCAGCCATGTCGCCACCCACCTCGGGCACGACGGGCGCCTGCTCTTTCCGCGCGATTGCGTGCACGCCGAGATCGCGCTGCCGGGGGGTAAGCCGCTGCACCTGATGCTGGCGCACTTCGACGGCCCGTGGGACGCGCCGACCTCTGCGCACCAGCCGTCGCGCCACCAGCAGCAGGCCAGCGCCCTGGCCACCTGGCTGCGGCAGCGCAATCTGGCCGACGAGCGGGTGGTGGTGATGGGCGACCTCGGCGAACCGCCGCAGCGAGCGCCGCAGGCCCTGGCGGCCCTGCTGCAGTTGCCTGGTCTGAATGACGCGCTCGCCCTGCAGTTTCCGATCCCCGACGACCGCTGGACCACCAGCCTGGGCCCGCGAAACCTGCAGACCAGCTACCTGCTGCTGTCGGACGCGCTCATGGCCTCGTTCCGCGGCGCGGGTGTCGAGCGCCGCGGGTTGCCCGACCTGGCCGAGCACACGATCTGCGGCGAGCGCCCTTTCCCGGGCGTGGGCGCAGCGGCCACCGCCGCCTCGCACCACGCCGCCGTCTGGGCCGATTTCGAGCTGTGAATCAGCCGATGCAGCTGAAGCGGTGCAGGGTGCTGCTGCGCCACACCTCGCCCGGCCGCAGCACGGTGCTCGGCCACTCGGGGCGGTTGGGCGAATCGGGGCTGTGCTGGGTCTCGAGGCACACGCCGTCGCCTTGGCGGAAGTGGTGGCCCCCGCTGCCCAACAGCGTGCCGTCGAGAAAGTTGCCAGAGTAGAACTGGATGGCCGGCTCGGTGGTCTCGATGGCCATCACCAGGCCGCTGGCCGGGTCCTCCAGCCGCGCCGCGGTGCGCAGCGAGCCGTCTGCGGGGGCGTCCAGCCACCAATTGTGGTCGTAGCCCCGGCCCAGGGCCAGTTGCGGGTGGCCTTCGCGGATGCGCGCGTCGATCGGCGTGGGGTTGCGGAAGTCGAACGGCGTGCCCGCCACCTCGGCCACGTGGGTGGGGATGAGGCCGGGCCCGACTTCGTTGTAGCGGCTGGCCGCCAGCATGAGCCGATGCGCCAGCGCGCTGCCGCCACCCGCCAGGTTGAAGTAGTCGTGGTGGGTGAGGTTGACCACCGTCGGTCGGTCGGTGGTGGCCTCGTAGTCGATGCGCCAGCTGGCGTCGTCGCCCAGCGTGTAGCGCACGGCCACCTGCAGGCGGCCGGGGAAGCCCTCTTCCCCATCCTCGGCCGTGTAGCGCAGCAGCAGCGAGGCGCCGCCTTCGGCCGCCGGCTCGGCCTGCCAGAGCCGCGCACCGAAGCCGCGAGGGCCGCCGTGCAGGCAGTTGTCGCCGTCGTTGCGCGGCAGTTGGTGCCCCTGGCCGTCGAGCGTGAAGCGGCCTTGCGCGATACGGTTGCCGTAGCGGCCGACGATCGTGCCGAAGTGCGGGTTGCGCTCCACATAGTCGGCCAGGCCGGCGAAGCCCAGCACCACGTTGGCGCGGGTGCCGTCGCGCCCCGGCACCATCAGCCGGGTCACGATGCCGCCGTAGGTGATGGCCGCCAGGCTCAGGCCACCGCGGTGCAGGGTGAACTCACGCACCGGGCGCCCGTCGGGCAGGTGGCCGAAGAGGCGGTGCTCGATGCGGGCGGTGCGCGCCAGCGCGATAGACCCCAAAGTCATGGCGAAGGACTCTCAGGCCCAACCGCCGTCGACGATGAAATCCTGTGCGGTGCACATCGCGCTGTCGTCTGCCGCCAGGAACAGCGCCATGCGCGCGATGTCGCCTGGCATCAGCGGGTCGGCGATGCACTGGCCCTTCGCGATCTCTTCCTTGGTGGCGTCGGTCACCCACAGCTGGAGCTGCTTCTCGGTCATCACCCAACCCGGCACCAGCGTGTTCACGCGGATGCGGTGCGGCCCCAGGTCGCGCGCCAGGCTGCGCGTCAGGCCCTGCATGGCCGCCTTGGAGGCGGTGTAGGCCGGCATGCCGCCCTGCTTGAGCATCCAGCTGATCGAGCCGAAGTTGACGATCGAGCCACCGCCGGCCTCCTTCATGTCGGGCACCACCGCCTGGGCGGTGAAGAACGAGTGGCGCAGGTTCACGGCCACCGCCGCATCCCACAAAGCCGGGGTCACGCTTTCGATGGTGTGCCGCTTGTCGTTCGCCGCGTTGTTCAGCAGCACGGTGATGAGGCCGAACCGTTCCCGCACCTGGCCGATGGCGGCCTGCAGCGCATCGATGTCGGTCAGGTCGGCCTTCAGGAAGAGCGGTGTGTGGGCCTCTCCCTGCAGCGAGGCGGCCAGCGCCTGGCCGGCCGCCTCGTCGATATCGAGGAAACCCACCTTGGCGCCCTGTGCGGCGAACTCGCTCACCAGCGTGGCGCCGATGCCGGTGGCTCCGCCGGTGATCAGCACAGTGCGCCCCATGAGGCTGGGGTAGCGCGCGAAAGAACTCATCTGAATCAGCTCCTGGGGGCCCGCCCAGCTTGGTTTGAATCGAGGCCGACCGTTAAATGTCATACTACTTAATACGTTCAATCCGCATTTTTCGGGTTAACCCCATGACAATGAATAATTAGTAATACTTTAATTCACTGAAGACAAAGACCTGCCTCCATGTCATCCCAGCCCCCCGTCAAGCTCCGTTCCGCCGCTTGGTTCGGCACCGCCGACAAGAACGGCTTCATGTACCGCAGCTGGATGAAGAACCAGGGCATCCCGGACCATGAGTTCCAGGGCAAGCCCATCATCGGCATCTGCAACACCTGGTCCGAGCTGACGCCGTGCAACGCGCACTTCCGCGATCTGGCGGCGCGCGTCAAGCGCGGCGTGCTGGAGGCCGGCGGCTTCCCGGTGGAGTTTCCCGTCTTCTCCAACGGCGAGTCGAACCTGCGCCCCACCGCGATGTTGACGCGCAACCTCGCCAGCATGGACGTGGAAGAGGCCATCCGCGGCAACCCGATCGACGCGGTGGTGCTGATGGTGGGCTGCGACAAGACCACCCCCGCCCTGCTGATGGGCGCGGCCAGCTGCGACGTGCCGGCCATCGTGGTCACCGGCGGGCCGATGCTCAACGGCAAGCACCATGGCAAGGACATCGGCTCGGGCACGGTCGTGTGGCAGCTCTCCGAGCAGGTCAAGGCCGGCACCATCACGATCAACGACTTCCTGGCCGCAGAGGCCGGCATGTCGCGGTCGGCCGGCACCTGCAACACCATGGGCACCGCCTCGACCATGGCCTGCATGGCGGAATCGCTGGGCGTGAGCCTGCCGCACAACGCCGCCATCCCGGCGGTCGACGCACGCCGCCAGGTGCTGGCCCACCTGTCGGGCATGCGCATCGTCGAGATGGTCCGTGAAGACCTGCGGCTGTCGAAGCTGCTGACGCGCGAAGCCTTCGAGAACGCCATCCGCATCAACGCGGCCATCGGCGGCTCGACCAACGCGGTGATCCACCTGAAGGCGATCGCCGGCCGCATCGGCGTCGAGCTGTCGCTGGAAGACTGGACCCGCGTGGGCCGCGGCACGCCGACCATCGTCGACCTGCAACCTTCGGGCCGCTTCCTGATGGAAGAGTTCTACTACGCTGGCGGCCTGCCCGGCGTGCTGCGGCGCCTGGGCGAAGCCGGCCTGCTGCCCCACCCCGGCGCGCTCACAGCCAACGGCAAGACGCTGTGGGAGAACGTGCAGGACGCGGCCATCCACGACGCCGAGGTGATCCGCCCGCTCGACAAGCCGCTGGTCAGGGACGGCGGCATCCGCGTGCTGCGCGGCAACCTGGCCCCGCGCGGCGCGGTGCTCAAGCCCTCGGCCGCCACCCCTCACCTGCTGAAGCACCGCGGCCGCGCCGTCGTCTTCGAAAACCTGGAGCACTACAAGGCCCGCATCAACGACCCCGAGCTCGACGTGAGCGCCGAGTCCATCCTGGTGCTGAAGAACTGCGGCCCGCGCGGCTACCCCGGCATGGCCGAGGTGGGCAACATGGGCCTGCCGCCCAAGCTGCTGGCCCAGGGCGTGACCGACATGGTGCGCATCTCCGACGCCCGCATGAGCGGCACCGCCTACGGCACCGTGGTGCTGCACGTCGCGCCCGAGGCGCGCGCCGGCGGGCCGCTGGCCGTCGTGCGCGATGGCGACTGGATCGAACTGGACTGCGGCCACGGCCGTCTGCACCTGGACATCCCCGACGAGGAGCTGGCCGCCCGCCTGGCGGAGTGGAAAGCCGCGCAGCAGGACGACCCCGCCGACGCCACCGGCTACCGCCACCTCTACGTCGAGCATGTGATGCAGGCCGACGAAGGCTGCGACTTCGACTTCCTCGTGGGCTGCCGGGGTGCCGAGGTGCCACGCCACTCGCACTGAATTCGCACCCATCGAGCCACGAGACATGAACCACCCGAACCCCCGCTACCGCGGCGCCTTCCCGGTTGTGCCGACCACCTTCCATGAAGACGGAACACTGGACCTGGCCAGCCAGAAACGCTGCCTCGATTTCATGATCGACGCCGGCTCGACCGGCCTGTGCATCCTGGCGAATTTCTCCGAGCAGTTCGCCTTGTCGGACGACGAGCGCGAGACGTTGACCCGCGTGTGCCTGGAGCACGTGGCCGGCCGGGTGCCGGTGATCGTGACCACCACCCACTTCAGCACCGCCGTCTGCGCCGCCCGCAGCCGGCGTGCGCAAGAGATGGGCGCGGCGATGGTGATGGTGATGCCGCCCTACCATGGTGCCACGCTGCGCGTGCCCGAGGCTCAGGTCTACGAATTCTTCGCCCACCTGTCGGACGCGATCGACATCCCCATCATGGTCCAGGACGCGCCAGTCGCCGGCACGCCGCTGCCCGTGGTCTTCCTGGCCCGCCTGGCGAAGGAGCTCGAGCAGGTCGCCTACTTCAAGATCGAAACGGCCGGCGCCGCGAGCAAGCTGCGCGAGCTGATCCGCCTGGGCGGCGCGGCCATCGAGGGCCCGTGGGACGGCGAGGAGGCCATCACCCTGCTGCCCGACCTGGACGCCGGCGCCACCGGCGCGATGACCGGCGGCGGCTACCCCGACGGCATCCGCCAGATCATGGACGCCTACGCTGCCGGCCGGCGCGACGAGGCCATCGCGCTCTACAACCGCTGGCTGCCGCTCATCAACTGCGAGAACCGCCAGGCCGGCTTCCTGGCCGCCAAGGCGCTGATGCACGAAGGCGGCGTGATCGCCTGCGCCGCGCCCCGCCACCCCTGGCCGGACCTGCACCCCGCGGTGCGCGAGGGGCTGATCGAAACCGCCCGCCGGCTCGACCCGCTCGTCTTCCGCTGGGCACGGTGACCATGGAGCCCGAGCGGAGCTGCGAGCCGAGCCGAGCTGAGGGAGTTGATGCGAAGGCGCTGTGATAGTGTTGCCAGCTTCCCGCCCCCGAGTCCCATGGACACCAAGACCCGCGCCGAGCTCTCTGCCTACCGACGAAAGCCCGACGGCAAGAGCATGCATGGCCGGATCGTGCGCGAGCTCGGCCTGCGCATCGTCTCGGGCGAGCTGAAGCCCGGCGCGCGCCTGCCCAGCGAAGCGAGCCTGCTCGAAAGCTACGAGGTCAGCCGCCCGGTGTTGCGCGAGGCGATGCGGGTGCTGGTCGCCAAAGGCCTGGTGCTCTCGAAGCAGCGCGCCGGCGCCACCGTGCGGCCGGCCAACGAGTGGCACCTGCTCGACCCCGACGTGCTGTACTGGCTGATCCAGAGCAAGCCCAAGCACGAGTTCGTGGCCACGTTGATGTCGGTGCGCCGCATCATCGAGCCCGCCGCGGCCGCGATGGCGGCGAAGGTGGCGACCGAGGAGCAGCTGCGGTCCATCGCCGAGGCCTATGCCGGCATGGAAGCGGCCAGCACGCCCGAAGAGCTGCTGGAGCCCGACGTGGCCTTCCACCGCCGCATCGCCGAGGCCACCGGCAACGAGCTGCTGGCCTACATCGGCAACATGCTGTCGCTGGCGCTGCGCGAGTCCATCAAGCTGAGCAGCCAGCACCCCAACACCCACGCCCTCTCGCTGCCGCGGCACAAGGCCATCCTCACCGCGCTGCAGAACCGCGACCCGCTCGGCGCACGCCAAGCCACGCTGGTGCAGCTGGAAGAGACCGGCGGCGACATCTCGGCCGTGCTGCCGGGCGGCTTCCAGCTGAGCTGAGCACCATGCAGCTCGTCAGCTGGAACATCCAGTGGGGGCGAGGCTGCGATGGGCGGGTCGACCTGGCGCGCGTTGTCGCCCATGCCCGGCGCTTCGCCGATTTCGATGTGCTGTGCCTGCAGGAGGTCTCGGCCGGCTACCCGCAACTGCCCGGCTGCGACGGCAGCGACCAGTTCGCGGCGCTGGCGCGCCTGCTGCCCGCCTACCAGGCGGTGGAGGCGGTGGCGACCGACACACCACAGCCCGACGGCACACGCCGGCGCTTCGGCAACATGCTGCTGTCGCGCCTGCCGCTGGGCCCGGTCTTCCGCCACCTGCTGCCGTGGCCGGCCGACCCGGCGGTACCCAGCATGCAGCGCGTGGCGCTGGAAGCCACGGTGCACGCGCCTGGAGGCCCCCTGCGGGTGACCACCACCCACCTGGAGTGGTACTCGCCCCTGCAACGCGCCGCCCAGGTGGAACGGCTGCGCGCGCTGCAGCAGGAAAACCATGCCCAGGCCACCACCACGCGGCCCGCGTCGGACACCCCGGGCCCCTTCGACCCCGTGGCACGCGCCGGCCCGTCGGTGCTGGTGGGCGACTTCAACTTCCGGCCCGAGATGGCAGAGCACGCGCGCCTGCAGGCCCCCATCGGCATGGACGACACGGAAAGCACGGGCGACCCGGCCACGCCCGCCTACCGTGACGCCTGGGCGCTGCTGCACCCCGGTGAACCGCACCCCCCCAGCGTGGGCGTGCACGACAAGCGCCAGTGGCCCGGCCCGGCCTTCACGATGGACTTCGCCTTCGTCAGCGCCGACCTGGCCCCGCGGGTGCGCGATCTGCGCATCGACCAGGCCACCGACGCCTCGGACCACCAGCCCCTGCTGCTCGTGCTGGGCTGAGGCGCAGGCCCCGAATTTGCCAGGCACGCGGGGCATTGCCCGCAACCGAGCCTGGCCTACTATGCTTCGCCCATGGACAAACCCAAGCCCTTTTCCATGATCCGCGAGTTCCACCTCGCCGACTGGTTCACGCTCGCCAACGCCGTCTGCGGCGTGGGGGCCTTGTTCTCGGTCATGAGCTACCTGCAGTTGCACGACGTGCGGCACATCTACTTCGCCTGTGCACTGATCGCGGTGGCCATGGTGTTCGACGTGCTCGACGGCCGCATCGCCCGCTGGCGGCAGCTCAGCTCGGCCATGGGGCGCGAGCTCGATTCGTTGTCCGACGTGATCTCGTTCGGCGTCGCACCGGCCGCCATCGCCTATGGCTGTGGCATGCAGGGGTTGTACGACCGCGTGGTGCTGGGCTTCTTCGTCGCCTGCGGCGTGTCGCGCCTGGCGCGCTACAACGTGACCGCCGAGTCGCTGGCCGACGACTCGGGCAAGGTGAAGTACTTCGAGGGCACGCCCATTCCCACCTCGCTGGGGCTGGTGCTGCTGCTGGCCCTGGCCGCCTCGCAGGGCGCCATCGGCGAGCAGCTCTGGGGCGGCGCGCTGAAGATCGCCGGCTACACCCTGCACCCGCTGGTGCTGCTGTTCGCCGTATCCGGCTCGCTGATGATCAGCCGCATCCGCATCCCGAAATTCTGACCACCCCCACGCCCCCTCCCGGGGGCTGCCCCCCGAGGGGGCTCGCGCAGCGGACCGGCCAGGCCGGATCCGCGCACGCCACTTGAGGGTCGGCGGCGCCTGCGGCGCGCCTCACGATACGGTCGCGAGAGTTCCGTGACCTGGCGTACGGCGCATCACCCAATTGAACAGCGGGGTGGCCATGACGGTGGTGACCACGGCCATCAGCACCAGGATCGAAAACAGGCCGGGCTCGATCACGCCGGCCGCCAGCCCGATGTTGATGATGATCAACTCCATCAGTCCACGGGCGTTCATCAGCGCGCCGATGGCCATCGCGTCGGTGTTGGGCTCGCCGTTCAGGCGTGCCGCGGCCCAGCAGGCCAAGCCCTTGCCGCAGAACGAGGCCAGCAGGATCACCACGGCAGCCAGCAGCATCGCGGGGTCGAAGAGCATGTCCAGCCGCGTGTTCAGGCCCGAGTAGGTGAAGAACATCGGCAGCAGGAACACCACGACGAAGGGCTGCAGGCTGTCGCGCAGCTTGTCGGCGAGCGGCCCGCGCGGCATCACGCAGCCCAGCAGGAAACCGCCGAAGACGGCGTGGATGCCGATCGCGTCCATGGCGAAGGCGCAGAGCGCGAACAGCACCAGCACCGTCGCCAGCCGGGTGTTGGGCAGCGGCACCCCGGGATGCACGCCTTGTGCCAGCCGGGCGAGCATCCGCCGGCCCACGGTCGTCATGAAGATGGCGAAGGCCGCGCCGCCGCCAATGGCTGCGTAAGCGCCCATCCACGAGCCGCCGAAGCTGGCCAGCACGATGGCCAGGATGCACCAGGCCGCCGCGTCGTCGACCGCGCCGGCCGTGAGCGATAGCGTGCCGAGCGAGGTGCCGGCCAGGCCACGCTCGTGGATGATGCGGGCCAGCATCGGGAACGCGGTGATGGCGATGGCTGCCCCGAGGAACAGCGAGGCCTCGAACGGCTTGGTCTTGGCCGCGAACAGGCCCGGCGTGCCGGCCAGCCAGGGCGTGAGCAGGAAGGCGAGCGCGAACGGCGCCGCGATGCCGGCCAGCGACACCGACACCGCGCTGCGCGCCCGCTGCCGGAAGTGCTCGCCGCGGAACTCCAGGCCCACCAGGAACATGTAGAGCCCGACCCCGAGCTGGGCGGCCACGTAGAGCATGCCCATCGTCGACTTGGGGAACACCATCTGCTGCAACTGCGGCAGCAGCAAGCCGAACAGCGACGGCCCCAGCATCACGCCGGCGATCATCTCGCCCACCACCTGGGGCTGGCCCAGCCGCTGGGCGAGGCGCCCGACCAGCTGGCTGGCCGTGATGATCAGGGCGGCCTGGGCGAAGAAGTAGATCGACAGCTGGGCGGTGGGCATCGGGGCAACGGGCAGTTCGCGAAGTCAGGCCCCGGATTGTGGGCCCGCCGGCAGGGCTTGAAAGCGCTACCAAACCCTGCCTTGTGCCGATGTTTTCCCGGATGTTCCCGCCGCTGCCCGGCCCCCTCAGCTGTTCAGTACCGCCAGCGCGTTCTGTGCCGCGGCCACGCCCATCTTGATGTAAGCGTCGGCGGTGACGCCGCCGATGTGCGGGCTCAGCGTGATGCACGCTTCCCCGTGGAAGGGGTGCGGCGAGGTCATCGGCTCGACGGCGAAACTGTCCAGGCCGGCGCTGGCGACCTGGCCGCTGCGGATGGCGTCGAGCAGCGCGGCTTCGTCGATCAGGCCGCCGCGAGCCGTGTTGACGATGATCACGCCCCGCTTGCACGCGGCCAGCGTCTGGGCGTTCAGCAGCCGGGCGTTGTCGGCGGTGAGCGGGCAGTGCAGTGAGATCGCGTCGGACTCTCGCCAGATCGTGGCCAGGTCGGCCGCTTGAACGCACGCGGGCAGGTCTTTCGCATAGGGGTCGAAGCCGAGCACGCGCATGCCGATCGCGTCGGCCATGCGGGCGAAGCGCAGGCCGATGGCGCCCAGGCCGATCAGGCCCACGGTGCGGCCTTCCAGCTCCACGCTCTTGTGGGTGGCCTTGTCCCAGTGGCCGGCGTGCATGCGCTTGTCCAGCGCCACCACCGACTTGGCGCAGGCCAGCAGCAGCGCCAGCGCATGCTCGGCCACGGCGGCGGCGTTGGCGCCAGCGGCGGCCACCACCGGGATGCCGCGCGCCGCGGCGGCGGCCTTGTCGATGGTGTCGGTGCCACTGCCGTGCTTGGAGATGACCTTCAGGCTCGGCGCCGCGGCCATCGCGGCTTCGCCCACCTTGCCGTAGCGCACGATGATGGCGACCGGGTCGTGCTGTCGGCACAGCGCCACGATGTCGCCCTCGGTGGGCTTGCTGCCGGCGTAGACGACCTCGTGGTCGCCCAGCAGGGCCAGCGCCTCGGCGGCGAGGTCGCTGCCGGTGACCAGGAAGACGGGCTTGCCGAGCGTGGTCACAGCGATTCCCCTTCCTTGAGCACACCCGCAGCGCGCAGCGCGCCGTCGAGCCAGCCGGGTCGCAGTGCCAGGCGGCTCTTGATGTCGGCGATGCGCTTGGTCTCGGCGGCCACCTTTTCCTCCGCCAGCGGCAGCAGGCCCGCGGCCTTGTCGCGCTCTACGATGGTGATGCCATCGGCATCGCCCACCACCAGGTCGCCCGGGTGCACGGTGACGCCGCCGATCGAGATCGGGTGGTTCACCCGGCCGGCCACCGACTTGGTCGGGCCGTTGGGGTTCAGGCCGGCCGCGTACATCGGGAAGCCGAGCTCGCGGATCGCCTCGCTGTCGCGCACCGCGCCGTCGATCACCACGCCGGCGATGCCCAGCGCCGCGGCCTGCTGGCACATGATCTCGCCCATCAGCGCGCTGCTGAGGTCGCCCTTGCCGTCGACCAGGATCACGTCGCCCGGCTGGGCGATGGCCAGCGCCACGTGGATCATCAGGTTGTCGCCCGGCCGCACCTCGACGGTGATGGCGCTGCCCGCCAACCGCATGCCGGGCGACAGCGGCGCGATGCGGCCACTCAGCGCACCACGGCGGCCGGCCACGTCGGCCAGGATCGAGGAGGGGAAGCGGCCGGCCTGGTCGACGACAGCGGGGGCAACGCGTTCGATCGTCTTGATCACGTCGGGCAATGCAGCGGCTTGACTCATGCGAATCTCCAGGAATGGGTGGGGAGAAGGTGGCCGGCGGCGCGCGCGTCAATCGACCTTCGCGCCGGAATCCTTGACGACCTTGCCCCAGCGAGGGATCTCGTCCTTGATCAGGGTGGCGAACTGCTCGGGCGTGCCGCCGGCCGGGTCGGCCCCTTCGTCGCCGAGCTTCTTGCGCAGCTCGGGGTTGGCCAGGGCCTTGTTGAACTCGGCGTTCAGGCGGGCGATCACCTCCTTGGGCGTGCCGGCCGGGGCGAGCAGGCCGAACCAGGTCACCGCGTCGAAGCCCTTGTAGCCGGACTCGTTGATGGTCGGCACGTTGGGCAGGTCGTCCACCCGCTTGGCGGAGGTGACGGCCAGCGGGCGCATCTTGCCCTGGCGGATCTGGCCCAGCATCGTCGGCACCGACGAGAGGTACACGTCGACGTTGCCGCTGATCACGTCGACGATCGCCTGCGACGAGCCCTTGTAGGGCACGTGCTGGGCCTGGATGCTGGCGGCCTTCTGGAAGAGCTCGCTCGTCAGGTGGGCCACCGTGCCGTTGCCCGGCGAGGCGATGTTGACCTGGCCCGGCTTGGCCTTGGCCCCGCTCACCACATCGGCCAGCGTCTTGAATGGCGAGTTCATGCCCGTCACCACCACCAGCGGCGCATTGGCGACCAGCAGGATGGGCGCCAGGTCCTTCTGCGAGTCGTAGGGCATCTTGGCGTACAGCGTGGGGTTGATCGCCAGGTTGCTGGTCTGCCCGATCACGATGGAATACCCATCGGCGGGCGACTTGGCCACCAGGTCCACGCCGAGGTTGCCGCCAGCGCCCGGCCGGTTCTCGATGACGAAGGTCCACCCCGTCGCGGCGGCCACCCGCTGGCTCGTCTCGCGGGCAATGATGTCGGTGCCGCCGCCCGGTGGGAAGGGCACCACGAGGCGGATGGGCTTGGCCGGCCAGGCCTGCGCCAGGGCGCCCGAGCAGGCGGTGGTGGCAACGAGGGCCAGCACGAGGCGGCGATGAATGTTCATGGACTCTTGTCTCCGTCTGGTCTGCCGGTGCTGCGGAAGCTGCGCACCGTCTGGCGCCAGTATTTGTTTTCCCTTCTCGGCCGTCCAATCGATAATTTATTCAAATCCATTCACAGGACTTTTGCAATGGACTTGCGAGACCTGCGCTACTTCGAGACCATCGCCGAGCTGCAGCACCTGGGCCGGGCCTCGGCCCGGCTGCACCGATCGCAGCCTGCGCTGACGAGCAGCGTCCGCCGGCTCGAGGCGGACTGCGGAGCGGCGTTGTTCGAGAAGGCGGGTCGGGGCATCCGGCTCACCGAAGCCGGCAAGGTGCTGTTGAAATGGGCCCAGCGCGTGCGCTTCGACGTGGAAGACGCCCGGCGCGAGCTCTCGGCCATCGGCACCGGGCTGACCGGGCATGTGCGGCTGGGCATCGTGCCGACCGCGGCACAGTTCATCCTGCCGCCGGTGGCGCGGCAGTTGCTGCAGGAGGCGCCCGGCGTGACGCTGCACACCGCGGTCGGGTTGGTGGACACACTCCGCCCACGATTGCGGGCCGGCGAGCTCGACCTGCTGGTGGGCACCGAAAGCCCTGCCGAGCCGGGGTATGCCTCGAAGGTGCTGGCCGAGGACATGATCGTCGTGGCCGCCAGCGAGCGGCACGAGGTGTTCAGCCAGCCGGTCACGTTGAAGGACCTGACGGCCCATGCCTGGGCCCTGCAGCCGCCGGGCCTGCCGACCCGCGATTGGCTGGACCACACCTTCGACCGCAAGGGCCTGCCCCGCCCCCGCGTGCAGGTCGAGTCGACCAGCCTGCTGATGCTGCCGGCACTCATCGTGCAGACGGGCCTGCTGAGCTTCATCTCTCGCCACCACCTGGCGGGCCAGGACCGCATCCGCGGCCTGAAGGAAGTGCCGGTGCGCGGGGCCGCGATGCGTCGCCGCCTGGTGGTGAGCTACCGTGCGAACAGCTTCCTGTCGCCGGCTGCGCAACGGCTCATCGACCTGTTCGTGCGTTCGGCTTCAGTGCCGCCACCGCCCCAGCGCACCTGATGCCGCAGGTCAAAGATCCCCGATGGTCGCCACCAGGCGCTTCCAAAGCTCATCGCCCTGGGTACCGTTGGCCAGGATGACCAGGCCGGTGCCGCGGGTCGGCGAGAACTGCGAGAAGCAGCGGAATCCGGTGCGGTTGGCCCCGCTGTGGTGGGCGATGTCGCCTTGCGGGGTGGCGTCGAGGGCCCAGCCCAGGCCCCAATGGGCAGCCTCGCCCTGGGCCGCGCCAGGACGATCGAGAGGCTCGCGCGCACCGACCACCACCTGGCGGCGAAACATCTCCTGCGCGGCCACCCGCGACAGCAGAGGCGACTCGCCCTGCACGGCCTTCATCACCTCCACCAGCAGCCGGGCGTAGTCGTCGGCGGTGGTGTAGAGCGAGTAGGCCGCGTTGGGGTGCAGGTACTTCGATCTCGGCAACTCGGCACCGTCGTCCCCATGCCCCGTGGCCTGGAGGGCGCCGATGTGCGGCGTCCAACCGAAGTCGCTGTTCCGCAGGCGTAGCGGCTCGAACAGGCTTCGCTGCGCCAGCCGGTCCAACGCCTGGCCGCTGATCAGCTCGACCCGCCGCTGAAGGTAGAAGGTGCCCTCGCCTGAATAGCCGAAGCGCGCGCCGGGCCGGAACAGCAGCGGCAGCGGGCCTTCACGCTCCTCACCACCCGGCCGCCAGTTGGGGTAACCCGAGGTATGCGAAAGCAGCATGCGCGCCGTCACCAGGCGCTTTTCTGGCAGGTCGGGCACCAAGGCCTCCGTGCCATAGGCCACCATGGGCCGATCCAGGTCGAGGCGCCCGGCGTCCACCAGCTGCATGGCCAGCAAAGCCATGACGGGCTTGCTCATCGAGGCCGCCTCGAACACGGTCTGCGCCGTGACCGCCTCGTCAGACCCGGCCGCGCGACGGCCATAGCCTTTGGACCAGACCAGTTGGCGGTCGCGGATCAGCGCAATGGCCACGCCGGGCACCCGGTGCTCAGCCATCAGGGTGGGCACGAGATGGTCCAGCGTCGAAATCAGGGCGTTGTGGCGCAGTTGCCTGACACGGTCTTCCGGCGCCACACGGGCCAGCGCCTGGATGGCGCTCCGGCGCACGGCGGCGTTGCGGTCGCTCAGGCACCGCGTCAACGCCGGCCCGGCGGGCTCGGCGGAAGTACCGAGGCCGCCGAGCGTGGCGGCAGCCACCTGCCGCACCTGGTCGCTGGGGTCGGCCAACAGGCGAGTCAAAGCCGGCAGCGCCGTGGCCGCAGGTGGACCGGCGCGGCCCAAGGCGATGGTGGCCGACCAGCGCAGCTCGATGTTGTCGCTGCCCAGGGCCTGCGTGAGCGCGGGCACCGCGGCTTCGCCGATCTGGCCGAGGGCCAGGGCCGCCGCACCGCGGAGGTAAGGGTCCTCGTGGCCCAGCGCCGTCACGAGGGGCTCGACCGCCGCATGGGCTTGCGGCCCCAGCCGCCCCAGTTGCGCAGCAGCCCCCTCGCGGACTTTCGGGTCCTCGTCGCCCAGGCTTTGCACCAGGGCGGACACGTCGGCCGCTGGCGCTGCCCGCAGGAGCGGCTGGCACGCCAGGAGCACGAAAACCGCCGGAAGGCATCGGATGGGCTTCATGGTCACCGCCTGATGCAAAGAGGCCTCTGTCGGGCGCAGGCACGGAAACGAAAACGCCACCCGAAGGTGGCGTGGATCGTTTTGGTGGGCGGTGCAGGGTTCGAACCTGCGACCCCTGCCGTGTGAAGGCAGTGCTCTACCGCTGAGCTAACCGCCCGGAATCTGTCTTGAGGAACAGCGTTCCCGGGAAAGCCTGCGATTATGCCACAAGTTTTCGCCACTGCGTCTTGCCGCCACTGGCCTTGTCCAGATCGGCCAGCAGCGCCTCGTGCGCCGCCAGCTCGTCGGCGCTCGGCGGGATGACCGGCAACACGAAGCTCGCGAAGTCGATCTGAACGACCTCGATGCCCTGGCTCGCCCCTTCGCCGCTGTCGATGACCAGGGAATCCTGGCCACGCGTCATGCGCACGTAGACCTCGGCGAGCAGGCCTGCGTCGAGCAATGCCCCGTGAAGCGTGCGGTTGGAGTTGTCCACCTCCAGGCGCTTGCACAGGGCGTCGAGCGAGTTGCTCTTGCCGGGGAACATCTCGCGGGCCATGGCCAGTGAGTCGGTGACGCTGCCCACGCACTCGACAAACGGCGGCCATCCCAGGCGGCGCAGTTCCGCGTTCAGGAACCCGACGTCGAAAGCCGCGTTGTGGATCACGATCTCGGCGCCGGCGAGGAACTCCATCAGTTCTTCGGCCACTGTGGCGAACACCGGCTGGCCAGCGAGGAAGTCGTCGGTCAGGCCGTGGATGCGCACCGCGTCTTCGCTGTTCTTGCGCTCGGGGTTGAGGTAGAAGTGCTTGTTGTTGCCGGTCAGCCGGCGGTTGACCATCTCGATGCAGCCCACCTCGACCAGGCGGTCGCCGCTCTCAGGCGAGAGCCCCGTGGTCTCGGTATCCAGGAAGATTTGTCGCATCGCCTTGCTCAGCCCACCTTGCCGGCGGTCGAATGCCGCGCACCCCATGCCCACAGCGCCACGCCGGCCAGCACCATGGGCACGCACAACCACTGCCCCATCGACAGGCCCAGCGGCAGGTGCTCCAGGCCCTTGTCGGGCTCGCGGAAGAACTCGACCACGAAGCGCAGCACGCCGTAGCCGATGCCGAACAGGCCGGTGACCTGGCCCAGCCCCCGCTGCTTGCGGCCATAGACCCACAACACAACGAACAGCAGCAGCCCTTCGAGCAGGAACTGGTAGACCTGCGAGGGGTGGCGCGGCTGCATCGAACCCGACTGTGGGAACACCATGGCCCACGGCAGCGAGGGGTCGGCAAACCGGCCCCACAGCTCGCCGTTGATGAAGTTGCCGACACGGCCGCTGGCCAGGCCGGTGGGCACGCAGGGAGCGATCAGGTCGGTCACCTGCAGGAAGGGCCGCTTGCGCAGCCAGCCAAAGACGGCCATGGCCACCATGACGCCCAGCAGCCCGCCATGGAAGGACATGCCGCCCTTCCAGACCGCGAAGACCTCGCCCAGGTGGCTGGCGTAGTAGTCGGGTCGGTAGAAGAGCACATAGCCCAGCCGGCCACCCAGCACCACGCCCACCACGCCGAAGAACAGCAGGTCCTCCACGTCGCGCCGCGTCCAGCCGGCGTTGGCGAACCATGGCTGGCGCACCCGCAGGCTGGCCAGCAGCATGAACAGGCCGAAGGCCACCAGGTAGGTCAGGCCGTACCAGTGGATCTGCAGCGGCAGCCCGATGCTCGTCAGGTCGAGCGCGATCGGATTGAGTTGGGGGTGCGTCAGCATGGGGCGGGATGATAAGGGGCCACGCCAAGCTCCCCTTTCACGAACGCGGCAAACCGCCCGGCCACCGCTCCCCCTTCGTCGGACCAGACCAGGCTGGTCTCGCACGCGGGCGCCCCTTTCGCCAGCGAAGGCGGCAGGGGCCGGTAAACCACGCCGGGTCGCTGCAACTGGGTCACCGAGCGCGGCACCCAGGCCAGGCCCAGGCCCGCCGACACCAGGTTGACGATCGTCTGCATCTGGATCGCCTCCTGCACAACCTGAGGCGAAGCGCCATGGCGGTGGTAGTAGGCCAGCACTGCGTCGTACAACGACGGAGCGATGGCGCGCGGGAAGATGACGAGCGGTTCGGCCAGCAGCTCCGCGGCCCTGATGCGCCGCGCCTTGGCCAGCGGCGAGCCGTCTGGCAGCACCAGCACGAGCGGCTCGCTGCCCACGGACAGCCGGGACCACGGCGCCAGCCCCGCCGCCATGCCCGGCGCATGCAGCACGAAGCCGGCATCGGCCTCGCCGCGGGCGAGCGCTTCCAGTTGCACATCGGTCGTGGCCTCGCGAAGCACCACCTGCACGCCCGGCTCAGCCTGGCGGAAACCGCGCAGCCATCCGGGCAAGGGGCCGAATCCCACCGTGGAGACGAAGCCGAGCCGCAGGCGGCCCACCGCTCCGCGCCCCGCCGCCTGCGCCACGCCCGGCAGGGCCGCGGCCTGCTGCAGCACATGGCGCACCGGCTCCACCAGCGCCAGGCCGGCCGCGCTGAGCGCCACCTTGCGCCGGCTGCGCTCGAACAGCTTGACGCCCAGCCGCGCCTCCAACTGCTGGATGGCCTGGGTGAGCGGCGGCTGGGTCATGTTCAACCGCTGGGCAGCGTGGCCGAAGTGCAGCGTCTCGGCCAGCACCAGGAACTGGCGCCAGGCGCGCAGCTCGATCGTCGACTGTCCGGGCACATCATTCATATATTGAGCATATTACTGGCCGGTCATGAATATATTGGACTGGTGCGGTTGCGGGCGGGATACTTCAGCGCGACCTTTACCAGCCTCCGCGAGGATCCCATGAGCCTGAACCGCCGCTCCAAGAACATCACCGAGGGCGTCGCCCGCGCCCCGAATCGCTCCATGTACTACGGCATGGGTTACCAGGAGGGCGACTTCGGCAAGCCGATGATCGGCGTGGCCAACGGTCACTCCACCATCACGCCGTGCAACTCGGGCCTGCAGAAGCTGGCCGACGCGGCCGTGGCCGGGCTCAAGGAAGCCGGCGCCAACCCGCAGATCTTCGGCACACCCACCATCTCGGACGGCATGGCCATGGGCACCGAGGGCATGAAGTACTCGCTGGTGTCGCGCGAGGTGATCGCCGACTGCGTCGAGACCTGCGTCGGCGGCCAGTGGATGGACGGCGTGCTCGTCATCGGCGGCTGCGACAAGAACATGCCTGGCGGCATGATGGGCATGCTGCGCGCCAACGTGCCGTCCATCTATGTCTACGGAGGCACCATCCTGCCGGGCAAGTACAAGGGCCAGGACCTGAACATCGTCAGCGTGTTCGAGGCAGTGGGCCAGTTCTCCGCCGGCAAGATGAGCGAGGAAGACTTCTGCCAGATCGAGAAGCGCGCCATTCCGGGCACCGGCTCCTGCGGCGGCATGTACACCGCCAACACCATGAGCTCGTCCTTCGAGGCGCTGGGCATGAGCCTGCCCTACTCCTCCACCATGGCGAACGTGGAGGACGAGATCCTCGCCAGCGTCAAGCAGTGCGCGGCGGTGCTGGTCGAGGCCGTGCGGCGCGACCTGAAGCCGCGCGACATCGTCACCAAGCAGGCCATCGAGAACGCGGTGGCGGTGATCATGGCCACCGGCGGCTCGACCAACGCGGTGCTGCACTTCCTGGCCATCGCCCATGCAGCCGGTGTGGACTGGACGATCGAAGACTTCGAGCGCGTGCGCCGCAAGGTGCCCGTGATCTGTGACCTGAAGCCGAGCGGCCGCTTCCTGGCCATCGACCTGCACCGCGCCGGCGGCATCCCGCAGGTGATGAAGCTGCTGCTCAATGCCGGCCTGCTGCACGGCGACTGCATGACCATCACCGGCAAGACCGTGGCCGAGAACCTGGCCGACGTGCCGGACGCTCCGCCGGCTGGCCAGGAGGTGATCCGCCCGATCAGCGACCCGATGTACGCCGAGGGCCACCTGGCGATCCTGAAGGGCAACCTTTCGCCCGAGGGCTGCGTGGCCAAGATCACCGGCCTGAAGAACCCGGTGATCACCGGCCCGGCCCGCGTCTTCGACGACGAGCAGTCGGCCCTGGCCGCCATCATGGCCGGCCAGATCAAGGCGGGCGACGTGATGGTGCTGCGCTACCTTGGCCCCAAGGGCGGCCCGGGCATGCCCGAGATGCTGGCCCCCACGGGGGCGCTGATTGGCCAGGGGCTGGGTGAATCGGTCGGCCTGATCACCGACGGCCGCTTCTCGGGCGGCACCTGGGGCATGGTGGTGGGGCACGTGGCCCCCGAGGCCTAC
Organism: Pseudomonadota bacterium; assembly: GCA_049322835.1. Lineage (GTDB taxonomy): Bacteria > Pseudomonadota > Gammaproteobacteria > Burkholderiales > Burkholderiaceae_C > Ideonella. The sequence goes on from JBMOQN010000005.1 coordinate 120,366, forward strand.
GAAGGCGGTGCGATCGCCCTCGTTCGCGAAGGTGACTCGATCACCATCGACGCTCACCAGTTGCTGCTGCAACTGCACGTGAGCGACGAGGAACTCGACCAGCGCCGCGCCGCCTGGCAGCGCCCTGCCCCGCGCTACACCCGCGGCGTACTGGCCAAGTTCGCGAAGAACGCCTGCAGCGCCAGCGGTGGCGCCGTACTGGACAAGTTCGAATGAGGCGGGCGGCGCCCTGTTCGCAGGTCGTCAGCGGCGGCGCTTCGGGTCTTTCGGGCCCAGGCCGAGGTTGTCGATGTTGCGGGCGCGGCGCTCGGCCTTGCGCTGCTCGTCGCGCTCCATCTCACGCCGCTTGGTGAGGCCCGACGCATCCGACCAACCCCACCAGGCCAACGCAAGAATGAAGGGCAGCGTGAACTTCCACAGGTCACCGAAGAGCTCCAGGTTCCAGTCGGCCATCGGGCTGACGCCCGCGATGCGCAGGACGATCAGCGCGACTCCGATGATGATGAAGAGCATGGCGGGCCTTTCGAGCGGCCGGCAGGGCGACCGTTGACCGATGTCACGCGGGTCGACAGTCCCGCGTCAACGGTTGTTTGTAGACTGCGTTGCTTGCACTGTAAACCAGAGCAAACTAGGCTGATGCACCATCCTCCAACCACCCCAATCGAAGGACACCCATGAAAGCTCTCATCGCCCTGGGCGCGCTGGCCGCGCTCATGACCACCGGCACCTCTGCCTTCGCCAGCGCCGAACTGGCCTCGAAGAAGAACTGCATGGCCTGCCATTCTGTCGACAAGAAGCTGGTCGGCCCCGCCTACAAAGACGTGGCTGCCAAGTACAAGAGCGACAAGAACGCCGTCGCCAAGCTGGCCGAGAAGATCCAGAAGGGCAGCACGGGGGTGTGGGGCCAGGTGCCGATGCCGGCCAACCCGGTGACCCCCGACGAGGCGAAACAACTCGCCACCTGGGTGATGTCGGCCAAGTGAGCGGCTGACGCCCATGAAGCAAAAGCCCCGCGATGCGGGGCTTTTCGTTGGGGTCGTGTCGTGGCGCATCGCGGCGGCGTTCTGGTGTTGGCCCACACCGCGGCGCGATATGAGCGAACCCCGAACCCAACCATCCCGCCGCTTGGCGGCGCGGCTGCCACGCAGCCGCTGGATCAGTTGTTCTGGTGTTCGCACACATCGCTGCGCGATATGAGCGAACCCCAAACAACCGAGTTGCTTGTGCAACTCAGTTGTTTTCGGACAACTGATCCAGGATGGCCGGGTTCTCCAGCGTGCTCGTGTCCTGCGTGATCGCCTCGCCCTTGGCGATCGAGCGCAGCAGGCGGCGCATGATCTTGCCCGAACGCGTCTTGGGCAGGTTGTCGCCGAAGCGAATGTCCTTGGGCTTGGCGATCGGGCCGATCTCCTTGCCGACGTGGTCACGCAGCTGCTTGGCGATCGCCTTGGCCTCCTCGCCGGTGGGGCGCGGGCGCTTGAGGACCACGAAGGCGCAGATCGCCTCGCCGGTGGTGTCGTCCGGCCGGCCCACCACGGCGGCCTCGGCCACCAGCTCGGTGCAGCTCACCAGCGCCGACTCGATCTCCATCGTGCCCATGCGGTGGCCGGAGACGTTCAGCACGTCGTCGATGCGGCCGGTGATGGTGAAGTAGCCGGTCTTCGCGTCGCGGATGGCGCCATCACCTGCCAGGTAGTACTTGCCCTGGAAGTCCTGCGGGTAGTAGCTCTTCTTGAAACGCTCGGGGTCGCCCCAGATGGTGCGGATCATGCTCGGCCACGGCTTCTTGACGACGAGGATGCCACCCTGCCCGTTCGGCACGTCCTTGCCGGTCTCGTCGACGATCGCGGCCTGGATGCCCGGGAACGGCAGCGTGCAGGAGCCGGGCACCAGCGTGGTCGCACCCGGCAGCGGCGTGATCATGTGCCCTCCGGTCTCGGTCTGCCAGAAGGTGTCGACGATGGGGCAGCGGCCGCCGCCCACGTGCTGGTGGTACCACTCCCACGCTGCGGGGTTGATCGGCTCGCCCACCGAGCCCAGGATGCGCAGGCTGGACAGGTCCGAGTTCTTCGGGTGCACGGCCGCATTGGTCTCGGCCGCCTTGATGAGCGATCGGATCGCCGTGGGTGCGGTGTAGAAGATGCTGACCTTGTGCTTCTCGATCATCTGCCAGAAGCGGCCGGCATCCGGATAGGTCGGCACGCCTTCGAAGACGATCTCGGTACCGCCGAGTGCGAGCGGGCCGTAGGTGATGTAGGTGTGGCCGGTGACCCAGCCGATGTCGGCGGTGCACCAGAAGACGTCGTCTGCCTTGAGGTCGAACGTCCACTTGGTGGTGAGCGCCGCGTGCAGCAGGTAACCGCCGGTGGAGTGCTGCACGCCCTTGGGCTTGCCGGTGGAGCCCGAGGTGTAGAGCAGGAACAGCGGGTGCTCGGCTTCGACCCATTCCGGCTCGCAATGGGTGGCCTGGCCGGCCAGCACGTCGGCCATCCAGCGGTCGCGGCCGGAGGTCATGGCGACTTCGGCGCCGGATCGCTTGACGACCAGCACATCCTTCACCGAGTCGCAGCCACCAAGGCTCAGGGCCTCGTCCACGATGGCCTTGAGCGGCAATTGCTTGCCACCGCGCACCTGGTGGTCGGCGGTGATGACCGCCTTGGCGCCGGTGTCCTCGATGCGGTCGCGCAGCGACTGTGCCGAGAAGCCCCCGAACACCACCGAGTGGGTGGCGCCGATGCGCGCGCAGGCTTGCATCGCCGCCACGCCGTCGATCGACATCGAAATGTAGATGATGACCCGGTCGCCCTTGGCGATGCCCAGCGACTTCAGGCCGTTGGCCATCTGGCAGGTCTTCGCCAGCAGCTCGGCGTAGCTGACCTTGGTGACTTCGCCGCCATCGGCCTCGAAAATCAACGCCGTCTTGTCCCCCAGGCCGCGTTCGACATTGCGGTCCAGGCAGTTGTAGGAGGCATTGAGCGTGCCGTCCTCGAACCACTTGAAGAACGGCGCCTCGCTGTCGTTGAGCACCTTGGTGAAAGGCTTCTTCCAGCTCAGCAGCTCGCGCGCGAGGCGGCCCCAGTAACCCTCGTAGTCGGCCTCGGCCTCCTTGCACAGCGCCTCGTAAGCCGCAAAGCCCGACACATGGGCAGCAGCGGCCAGTTCGGCGGGCGGTGCATAGGTTTTCAGTTCTTCGGTCATCGCGGTGTCTCCAGAAGGCTTCGAACAAGGCGAGGCGAGGCCGCCCCGGCAGCCATGCAACTGTCGTCGGAGCGTCTGACGAACGGCTTACTCCCGCCTCACCAGGCTGTCAACCGTGCGCCCTGGGGCGAACCCTAGAATCCACCGCCAGGCGCCAACACTGTCGCACAACACCTCATCGAGCCCCTCCATGCACGAACCCTCGTCAACCCCTTCGCCTACCCGCCTTCGCCCGCTCCCGCGGCTGATCTTCGCAAGCCGCTGGCTGCAGTTGCCGCTGTACCTGGGGCTGATCCTGGCGCAGGCGATCTACGTGTTCCAGTTCTGGACGGAACTGGTCCACCTGATCGAGGCGGCATTCGGCAGCCAGGACGCGCTGGCCATGCTGGTCAAGAGCATCGGCTACAAGGCCGCACCGATCAAGGACGCGGCCGGCGCCGTCATCGGCTACGAGCCGATCGCCAAGCTCAACGAAACCGTGCTGATGCTGGTGGTGCTGGGCCTGATCGACGTGGTCATGATCTCGAACCTGCTGATCATGGTCATCGTGGGCGGCTACGAGACCTTCGTCTCGCGCATGGACCTGGACGGCCACCCCGACCAGCCCGAGTGGTTGAGCCACGTGAACGCCTCGGTGCTGAAGGTCAAGCTGGCCACCGCCATCATCGGCATCAGCTCGATCCACCTGCTCAAGACCTTCATCAACGCCGACAACTACACCGAGAAGGTGCTGCTGTGGCAGACGCTGATCCACGTCGCCTTCTTGCTGTCGGCGCTGGCCATTGCCTTGGCGGACCGGGTGATGCCGCACGCCAGCAACGGCAAGCACTGAACTACGCTGCCCGTCACCGGGCAGCCTGCCCGCCCGCTCGCCGGCGCGGGTGCTGATGGGTCAAAGAGTCACAGGTACGTTGCGGACAGAAGACCCGCCATTCGCCGGAATGGTGATCTGGGGCAAAGTGCCGGTGGTTTCGAGATGGCTCAGTGCGTTGGAAAGGCTCATGGCCCCGACCGAGTAGATCGCGGACACCTTCACGGCGGGACTGGTCAGGTTCCACGCGTAGTTGATATTGACGTTGCATGTGGCGGTGTTGCCATTGCGCACCGCCAGAACTGTCTTGCTGTCGGTGTAGTACAGCCCACTGGGATCCACGACGCTCGCCGACTGAGTGCAGTGGATGGGCCAATCGGCCGGCACCGCCGATTTCAGTGTGACGGTGAACTTCAGGCTCAGCAGGCCACTGTAGATCTGAGCTGCAGCCGTGTCGAAATCACCCTCGCTCGGCACAGCAGGCGTGCTGAAGACACCCGTCTTCGGATTCAGGAAACCAGGAAGCATTCCCTTCGGACCAGCGGCAAGAGCACCACTGCCGACGACGATAAATGGCACCGCCATGGCCACGGAGGCCAGAAGACGACGATTCAACATGATCCGCTCCTTCACGATATTGGTATCCCCCGGCTGAGGGCACGAACTTTCCATGCTAGTCGACGGGACACCCCGTGTGGGCCGCGCCCGCCCCCTAGACATAGGGTCACCGGCGCCAGCTGAGTAAACTTTGGGCATTCCATCCGCCACCGCCACCGCCCATGACCACCATCCGCCAGGCCGATCTCGTCGAATCCGTCGCGAGCGCGCTCCAGTACATCAGCTATTACCACCCGACAGACTTCATCGCCCACCTCGCTCGCGCCTACGAGCGCGAGGAAAGCCCGGCGGCGAAGGATGCGATTGCGCAGATTCTGACCAACTCGCGCATGAGCGCCGAGGGCCGCCGGCCGATCTGCCAGGACACCGGCATCGTCAACGTGTTCCTGAAGATCGGCATGGACGTGACCTGGGAAGGTTTTACCGGTTCGATCGCAGACGCCGTCAACGAAGGCGTTCGTCAGGGCTACCTCAACCCCGACAACGTGCTGCGCGCCTCAGTGCTGGCCGATCCGATCTTCGAGCGCAAGAACACCAAGGACAACACCCCGGCGGTGATCCACATGGAGGTGGTGCCCGGCAACACGGTCGACGTGACGGTGGCAGCCAAGGGCGGTGGCAGCGAGAACAAGAGCAAGATGGCCATGCTCAACCCCAGCGACAGCCTGGTCGACTGGGTGCTCAAGACGGTGCCGACCATGGGCGCCGGCTGGTGCCCGCCGGGCATGCTGGGCATCGGCATCGGCGGCACGGCGGAAAAAGCCGTGCTGCTGGCCAAGGAATCGTTGATGGACGACATCGACATGTACGAGCTGCTCGAACGCGGCCCGAAGAACAAGCTGGAAGAGCTGCGCATCGAGCTCTATGAGAAGGTCAACGCGCTCGGCATCGGCGCGCAGGGCCTGGGCGGCCTGACCACCGTGCTCGACATCAAGATCAAGACCTACCCCACCCACGCGGCCTCGCTGCCGGTGGCGATGATCCCCAACTGCGCGGCCACCCGCCACGCCCACTTCGTGCTCGACGGCTCAGGCCCTGCCCACCTCGACCCGCCCAGCCTCGACCTCTGGCCCGACGTGCATTGGGCACCCGACTACAACAAGAGTCGCCGCGTCGACCTGAACTCCCTCACCAAGGCAGAGGTGGCCAGCTGGAAGCCGGGCGACACGCTGCTGCTGAACGGCAAGATGCTCACCGGCCGCGACGCTGCCCACAAACGCATCGCGGACATGCTGGCCAAGGGCGAGAAGCTGCCGGTCGACTTCACCAATCGCGTCATCTACTACGTCGGTCCGGTCGACCCGGTGCGCGACGAAGTGGTGGGCCCGGCCGGCCCGACCACCGCCACGCGGATGGACAAGTTCACCCGCACGATGCTGGAGAAGACCGGCCTCATCGCGATGATCGGCAAGTCCGAGCGCGGCCCGGTTGCGATCGAGGCCATCAAGGACAACCAGAGCGCCTACCTGATGGCGGTTGGCGGCGCAGCCTACCTTGTCTCGAAGGCCATCAAGGCGGCGAAGGTCGTCGGCTTTGCCGACCTCGGCATGGAGGCCATCTACGAGTTCGACGTGGTCGACATGCCTGTCACCGTGGCGGTCGATGCCGGCGGCACCAGCGCCCACATCGAGGGCCCGAAGACCTGGCAGGCGAAGATCGGCAAGATCCCAGTCGCCGTGGCCTGAGCGCCGGCCCGACCGGCCACTGGATCATCATTCCGGTGGATTCTCAGGGAACGCCACGAGGGCACGGCGACCGGCCCGCTTCCTAGAATCCAGTCGGGTTCGGCGGTGCGGAGGGCTCGCCGGGTCACCGTGACGCCCGGGTGCGCAGTGCCCCGGGGCGCATGCCTACGCGCCTTCCGGGAGCTGAACATGTCCAGATTCGTGCGCGCGGCGCGTCGCTGCAACCCCTTCTTCACGGCCCCGGTCGCGGTGATGGCGCTCCTCGGCTCCACGCCGGCGGCCTCCGCCACCCTGGTCAACTACGACGACTTCACCTCTTCGTACATCAACCCCGTGCGCTGGTACGCCGAGGAAGGCAAGCAGTACGGCGGGATCCGGACCGAGGCGCAACGCGTCATCGTCGGCGGGCAACTCAGGATCCAGGCCAAGGGCTGGGCGGACAACTACAGCAACACCGGCTCGAGCTCGGTCCGAAACTCGATGATCCTGCAGAAGTCGTCCGCGGTGACGGCCCTGGGCGCCACCGTGACAGCGAGAACCGTTGCCACGAGCACCTGCGCAGCCAACACCACGCCCACGATGATGCGCGCGCGCCTGTTCGGGTTCTTCTTCAATGCCGGCTCCCCCATCGCGGGCAGCAACTACAACGATGTCTTCGCGGGCATCCAGCTCTACCGGGCCTCGAACAGCACCGACGGGGCGAACGTGATGCGCGTCAGCGCGTTCATCGGCCAATGCACCGACGACAGCTGCATCGGGTCGACCATCCTCGCCACCCAGGACATGGGGACCACCACGGTCGGCACGCCGGTGCCGCTCCAGGTGGCGTGGGAGCCGGCGAACAACCGCTTCGTCTTCCAGCGCGACGCCCAGACGCCGATCAACCTCGCCTACACCGTGTCCGACCTCGAGCCCGCCTCGTTCCCGGTGAAGCGCCTGGAGATTGCCAACCAGATCGCCCACTGCACGGCCAGCCGGACGGCGGCGACGGGCATGGCGGACTTCGACAACGTGCAGACCAATAGCCTCACGGGCCTGCAGTTCAAGCCGTTGCAGCCGCAGCGCACGCAGCAGGCGCCGAGCACCGAGGCCGACTCCGTGGTCGGACGCGTCGACTGACGCCTCAGGCGGACCGCACCACCCTCTGCGGGAAGGGAATCTCCACCCCTTCCCGCTCCAGGCACTTAAGAATCGCCAGGTTGACCTCGGAGCGCACACCGCCGGCGCCGTTCTCGGGGTCTACGATCCAGAAGCCGATGGTCAGCTCGAGGCCGTCGGAGGCGAACGCACTGAGCTGCATCGAGGGGCCGGGCTCCTGCATGACGCGCTCGACCCCGGCCACGGCCGCTTCGAGCAGCGGCCGCAACCGCTCCAGGTCGGTGCCGTACGCCACCTGCACGGTGGTGTTGAGCGCCACCTTCGCATCGGCCAGCGACGAGTTTTCCACCCGTTGGGTGATGAGCATCTCGTTGGGCACGATGGCCTCGCGGCCGTTCAACGCGCGGATCACCGTGTAGCGGGTCGCGATGTCGGTGATGCGGCCCTCGAAGCCATCGACCTTGACCATGTCGCCGATACGCAGCGATCGCTCGGCCAGGATGACGAAGCCACTCACATAGTTGGCCGCCAGCTTCTGCAGGCCGAAGCCGAGGCCCACGCCGATCGCCCCGCCCACCACCGACAGCGCGGTCAGGTCGATGCCCACCGCGGTAAGCGCCAGCAGCAGGCCGACGAAGGTGAGCAGCGCTCGCACGCCGTTGGCCGCCGCCTTGCGCAGCGACAGTTGCTCGCCGTAGGCCCCCTTCAGCAGCCGCGCCTCGATCGCGGCCGAGACCCACAACGCCAGCACCAGCACGAAGCCCGCCAACAGCGCCCCCTCGATGAGGTTGCGCACCGAGACCTTGGTGCCGCCCAGCTTCCACTGGATCGCATCCAACTCGTCCAGCAGCACCGGCAACACGCCCGTGATCCAGCCCACCACGGCCAGCCAGGCCAGCCAGGAAATGGTGCGCTCGATGGCGCGCATGACCTTCGAGTGAGGGAACGCGGTGGAGAGCACGCGCACCGACAACCTGATCACCGCGAACGACAACAGCACCGGGATCACGATCTTGAACAGCGCCGGCGGCACGCCCAGCGACGGCAGCAACCGCCGGGCACCGAAGGCCAGGGCCAAGGCCAGGGCGGGAAAGAGCACGCCGTCCACGATGCGCTGCCCAAACCAGAGCGAGCCGGCCGGCGCCTGCGGCCCGCGCAGCAGCCGGATCACGCCCCAGGCCAGCGCGAGGCAACCCAGCACGACAGCGGCCTCGACCCAGGCGCTGGCGTGGTTCAGGGCGGAAACCAGTTCATCCAGCGTCACCGCCGGCAGGAGGGAGGTCGTCATGCGTGGAATTGTCTCAGGGGCGAAGCGGCCCGGGCCTCTGAGACAGGCCGACGCTTCAGAGGCCGGCCAGCGCTCGCAGGTGTGCCGCCACGCTGCGTGCCAGCGCGCTCAGCGCGTAACCGCCTTCGAGGCAAGAGACGATGCGCCCTTGCGCGTGCCGCGCCGCCAGGTCGACCAGCCGGCGGGTGATCCACTCGTAGTCGGCCTCGACCAGGCCGAGCTGGCCGAGTTCGTCCTCGCGATGCGCGTCGAAGCCAGCCGAGATGAACACCATCTGCGGCCGGAAGGCCTCCAGTCGGGGCATCCAGTTGGCTTCGATCAGCTCGCGGATCTCGCCGCCCCGGGTGTAGGCCGGCACCGGCAGGTTGACCATGTTGGTGCCTTTGGGCACGCCGCCGCTGTACGGGTAGAGCTGGTCCTGGAAGAAGCTGGCCATCAGCACCCGGTCATCGTTGGCGATGATGTCCTCGGTGCCGTTGCCGTGGTGCACGTCGAAATCGACGATGGCCACGCGCTGCAGGCCACGCACGTCGAGCGCATGACGGGCCGCGATCGCCACGTTGTTGAAGAAGCAGAAGCCCATGGCCTGCTCGCGCGTGGCGTGGTGGCCAGGCGGGCGGATGGCGCAGAAGGCGTTCTCGGCGGTACCGTCGATCACCGCATCGGTGGCGGCGACCGCAGCGCCCGCGGCCCGCAAGGCGGCCGTGAAGGTGGCGGGGCTGGCGCAGGTGTCGGGGTCGATGGCGCAGCGCTCGCCACTCGTGGCCACGCGCTGCAGCAGGTCGCTCAGCTCGCTCACGTAGCCGCTGGTGTGGGCCAGCGCCAGGTCTTCACGGCGGGCCAGGGGGGCCTCGAAGCGAGTGAGCGCCACGTCCAGCCCGGTGGCCAGCAGGTGGTCTTCGATCGCGTCCAGCCGCGCTGGGCATTCGGGGTGGCCGCGGCCCATGTCGTGGGCCCGGCAATCGGGGTGGGAGTAATAGGCAGTCGTCATGGGCAAGTGATCCCGCCAGCCGTTCTGCGCTATCGTGCCGCTCACGATGATGAGCGCCACCCTGCAAGCGCGCCTGCGCCAGCTGAAAGACCAGATTAGCACGATCATCGTCGGCAAGTCCGGCCAGATCGACGACAGCATCGCCTGCCTGCTGGCCGGCGGCCACCTGCTGGTGGAAGACGTGCCCGGAGTCGGCAAGACCACGCTGGCGCACGCGCTGGCGGTGTCGCTCGGGTTGCAGTTCTCGCGCGTGCAGTTCACGGCCGACCTCATGCCCAGCGACCTGATCGGCGTGAGCATCTACGAGCGCGCCAAGGAAGAGTTCGTCTTCCACCCTGGCCCGGTGTTCGCCCAGGTGCTGCTGGCCGACGAGATCAACCGCGCCGGCCCCAAGACGCAGAGTGCCTTGCTGGAAGCCATGGAAGAGCACCAGGTCACGGTCGACGGCCAGACACGTGCCCTGCCCCTGCCGTTCTTCGTCATCGCCACCCAGAACCCGACCGACCAGCTTGGTACCTACCCCCTGCCCGAGAGCCAGCTCGACCGCTTCCTGATGTGCATCACGCTCGGCTACCCCGACCGTCGTGCCGAGCGCGCGCTGCTGGCGGGCGAGGACCGGCGCGACGCCATCGCTCGACTGCAACCGGTGATGACGCTGGACGAGTTGCAGACCCTGATGGCTGCCGTGCCCGGCGTCCATGCCTCCGATGCATTGCTCGACTACCTCCAGGCGCTGATCGCCGCCACACGGTCCGGCCAATGGTTCATGGAGGGCATGTCGCCCCGTGCCGGCCTGGCGGTGCTGCGGGTGGCGCGGGCAAGGGCGCTGATCGCCGGCCGCGACCATGTCACGCCGGACGACCTGCAGGCCCTGCTGCCCCAGGCCATCGCCCACCGCCTGGTTCCGGTGCCCGGCGCTGGCCGCGGACGGCGCGAGCAGGTGCGCGCGATGATCGAAGCAGTGCCGGTCAGCTGAAGATCCGGCCGATGTTTGCCGGTCTGCGCCGTCGCATCGACACCTGGTGGCAAGGCCGCCACCGGCCGGCCGAGCAGTGGGTGCTGAGCCAGCGCAACATCTACATCGTGCCCACCCGCGCCGGCCTGTTCTTCGGCTTCACGCTGGTCGTGCTGCTGATCGCCTCGATCAACTACCAGCTCAACCTGGGCTACGCGCTCACCTTCCTGCTGGCCGGCAGCGCACTGGCGTCGATGCACATGACGCACAACAGCCTGCGCGGGCTGACGTTGCACGCCAAGCCGCCGGTGGCGGTATTCGCTGGCGAGCGGGCCACGCTGGAGCTCGTCGTCACCAACGCCGGGGCGGCACGCCATGGCCTGGGCTTCGGCGCGCACGCCGGCGGCGAGCCGCTGCAGTTGGCGTTCGCCGAGATCGCGGCGGCCGGGCAATCACCGGTCACGGTCGGCCTGAAGACGGGAAAGCGGGGCCTGCAACCGCTCCCGTTGCTGCGCGTCGAAAGCCGCTTTCCCTTCGGACTGTTCCGCGCCTGGTCACTGTGGCGACCGGCCGGCCAGCTCTGCGTCTACCCCCGCCCGGAAGCCCCGCCCGCTGCGCTGCCCGCGGCCGGGCCGGTCGCGGGCGGCCCCGTTCCGGCGCGATCGGCGGTGCAAGGCGGCGAATTCGACGGCCTGCGCCCCTGGCGCCGGGGTGACAGCCTGCGCCAGGTCGCCTGGAAGAAGGTCGCGCGCACCGGCGAGCTGGTCAGCCGCGAGGGGCGCGAGGCCGCGCGGCGTGAGCTCTGGCTGGACTGGGCGCAGACGCGCCAGCCCGACACCGAATCGCGCCTCTCGCGCCTGACCGCCTGGGTGCTGCTGGCCGAGCAGCAGGGCCTGGCCTACGGGCTGCGCCTGCCCGGCCGCGAGCTGCCCCCTTCCGACGGCGCAGCCCACCGCCACGCGGCACTGCTCGCGCTGGCCACTTGGCGCTGAACGATGCTGGACCGCCGCCTGCCTTCGTGGATGACCCGCTTCCGCCCCGCCAGCCGTGAAGCGCGCGACACGCTGTTCATGCTGCTGGTGATCGCGTGGACGATCGCTCCGCAGTTGTTGCGGCTGGCGCCCTGGGTCGGGCTGCTGTGCCTCGCGGTGCTGTCGTGGCGCAGCTGGATTGCCTGGCGACAGGCACCGCTGCCGAGCCGCTGGTGGTTGATCGCCGTGCTGCTGCTGGCGGCGGGGCTGACCTGGTGGACCGAGCGCACGCTCGTCGGCAAGGACGCCGGCGTCACGCTGCTCATCGTGCTGATGGCGCTGAAGACGCTGGAGTTGAGGGCACGACGCGACGCGCTGGTGGTCTTCTTCCTCGGTTTCTTCCTGGTGCTCACCCAGTTCCTGTACTCGCAGTCGTTGTGGACGGCCGTGGCCATGGGGCTGTCCGTCTGGGGCTGGCTGACGGCCCTGACGCTGGCCCACATGCCGGCCGGCCGGCCGAAGCTCTGGGAGGCCGCCACGCTGGCCGGCCGTGCCGCGCTGATCGGCACCCCCATCATGGTCACGCTGTTCCTGCTCTTCCCGCGCGTCGGCCCGCTGTGGCACATGCCAGGTGCGGGCGGCAAGACCGGCCTGTCGGACAACCTGCAGCTTGGCGATGTGGCCGAGCTGGCGAACGACGAGAGCATCGCCTTCCGGCTGCGCTTCGAAGGCACGCCGCCGGCCGCCGAAGCCTTGTACTTCCGCGGGCCGGTCCTCAGCGACTACGACGGCCAACGTTGGCGCGCCGCCGCCCCGATGCCGGCGCCGCCGGGCGAGTGGGTCGAGCCCGCGGTCGAAGCCCGCACGGTCTACCGTTACGAGCTGACGCTCGAGCCCATTCGGGTGCCCTGGCTGCCGCTGCTGGAAGGTACGCGCCAGCCGCCCCTCAGCAACCCCGTCATCGCAGGCCTGCCGGCGCAGCGCGATGCAGCCGGCCAATGGCGCCTGCCGCGGCCGCTCAACGAGCGGGTGCTGCTGAAGGCCGAGACCGACTTCGGCGGCCCGCCGGCCACCCGACTGCGCCGCTGGGAGCAGTTCGGCCTCGTCCACCTGCCGCCTGGCCGCCACCCCCGCACCCGCGCCTGGGCGGCATCGCTTCGCCAGCGACCCGAGCTGCGCGAGGCGGGGCCCGACGCGCTGGCCCAGGCGGTGCTGAATCACATCCGCCGGCAGCCTTATGTCTACACCCTGTCACCGGGCGCTTATGGGGACGATGCGGTCGATGAATTCTGGCTGGACCGGCGCCAGGGCTTCTGCGAGCACTACGCCGCCGCCTTCACCGTGGTGATGCGCGCGCTCGGCGTGCCGGCCCGCATCGTCACCGGCTACCAGGGCACCGATCTGCTGGCGGTCGACGGTTACTACGCCGTGCGCCAGAGCCATGCCCATGCCTGGGCCGAGTTCTGGCACCCCGAGCAGGGCTGGGTGCGAGCCGACCCCACCGCGGCCGTGGCACCTGGGCGCATCCTGAGCAGCGAAGCCCTCGAAGCGCCGCCAGGGCTGATGGCCGGCGCGCTCGAAGCGGTCAACCCCGGTCTTCACCTGACGCTGCGCCGCTGGGCCGAGCTGATGGACAACCGTTGGAACCAGTGGATCCTCGGCTACGGCAAGCGCCAGCAGTTCGACCTGATGGGCAAACTGGGCGTGGAATCGCCCGACCTGCTCTCGCTGCTTCGGGCGCTGGTGGGCCTGGTGATCGTGGTCGGGCTGGCTGGCACCCTCTGGGCGTGGCTGGACGCCCGCCGCCAGGGGCCCTGGCAGCGGCTGCGCCAGCGCATCGAGCGCGAGCTCGGTCGCCGCGGCGTGCCCGCCCGCCCGAGCGACACGCTGGCCACGCTGGCGCAGCGCCTGCGTTCGGCGGGCGGCCCGGCGGCAGACGAAGCGGTGCAGGCGCTGCAGGCGCTGGAGCGCTCGCGCTACGGCCGGCCCGCTGCCGGTGCCTCCGCCCCGGAAGTGCCGCCTGGCTGGTGGCCGGCCTTTCGCCGCGCCATGGTGAGGGTGCGCCCACGGGCCGCCGGATAATCCGTCCGATGCAATTCGACCTTTCGGGCCGCCGGCTGGCCGCGCTCGCGTTGGCACTCGCCACCCTCGGGCCCAGCACAGCCACAGCCAAGCCCGCCAAGAAGCCCGCCGTGGTGCAGCCCGACAACGCCCCGGACGTCGTGCTCTATGGCCGGCGCGACGACGTCGTCGCCTTCGCCCGCCTGGCCGCGGAGCGCCAGGGCCTGGACGTCGACTGGGCGATCGAGCAACTGGCCCAGGCTCGCTACCAGCCGAGCGTCGCCAAACTGGTGATGCCGCCGCCCACTGGCACAGCCAAGAACTGGGAGGCGTACCGCCAACGCTTCGTCGAACCCCAACGCATCCGCGAAGGGCTGCGCTGGTGGCAGGCCAACGAGAGCTGGCTCAACCACGCCGAGGCGCGCTGGGGCGTGCCACCGGACATGGTGGTCGCCATCATCGGCGTCGAGACCTTTTATGGCCGCATCATGGGCAACTTCAAGGTCCTCGACGCGCTGGCGACGCTGGCCTTCGACTTCCCGACCGGCCGCTCCGATCGCAGCGGCTTCTACCGCGCCGAGCTCGAAGCTTTCCTGCGCTGGTGTGCCAACGAGGGGCGCGACCCGCAGGCCGTCAAGGGCTCCTACGCGGGCGCGATGGGGTTGCCGCAGTTCATGCCCAGCACGATCCTGAAGCATGCGATCGACTTCGATCAGGACGGCCGCATCGACCTGGCCACCAACAACGCCGACGTGGTCGGCAGCGTCGCCCACTACTTCGCCCAATTCGGGTGGCAGCGCGGCATGCCGACGCACTTCGCCGTCACCCCGCCCACCGAGCGGGTGGACCGGGCCGTGCTGCTGGCGCCGGACATCGTGCCCAGCTTCACCGCCGCACAAATGGCCGAGCGTGGCGCGCGGCTTGACGAAGCCGGCCGCGCGCACGACGGGCAACTGGCCCTGGTCGAGCTGTACAACGGCGATGCGGCCCCGAGCTACGTCGCAGGCACGCGAAACTTCTGGGTCGTCACCCGCTACAACTGGTCCAGCTACTATGCGATGGCCGTGATCGAGCTGGCGCGGGCGATGCGGCAGATGCGGCCGCCGGCCGAGCCTCCGGCGGCCCCGGCCACCACGGCCGCATCGGCCCCCTGACGACGGCGCTCAGGCGGGCAGCCAGGTGCCGCCGGCTTCCCGCCACTCGCAGCCGAAGATCTCGCGCAACGGACCGGCTTGCACGAGTTCGCCCACGGGCCCAGCCCGCCAGCGACCATCGCCAAGCAGCGCCAGCACGTGGGTCGAGGCCCGAGCCACCCAATGCATGTCGTGGCCGCTCATCACGAGGGCGCGGCCCGGCTGCTGCGCCACCCAGGCCGCCCCCCAACGCGCGACCAGGCCCTGGTGCGCCGGATCCTGGAACGCGATGGGTTCGTCCAGCAGCAGCAGGGGCGCACCCTGGACGGCCGCCTGGGCCAGCGCCACCCGTTGGCGCTCACCACCCGACAGGCGCGTGACAGGCCGCTCGGCCAAGTGCGCGATGTCGAGCGCGGCGAGGCCCGCCTCGGTGGCGCCGCCGCCGGTCACGGTCGACAAGGCCAGCAGCCGCCGCACCGACAACGCGAACCGATCGACCGGCTGCTGGGGCATCCAAGCCCGCAGGCAGGCCGCCTCCCCGGCGGCCCAGTCCTCCTGCGGGCGCCCGCGCCATCTCACGCGGCCCTCGCGACCAGCCACCGCCAAGCCGGCCAGCGCCCGCAACAGGCTGCTCTTGCCCACGGCATTGCGGCCGATCAGACACCAGCGCTCGCCGGGGTTCACCCGCCAGTCGAGCCCCTGGACCAGCACCTGCCCGCCCGCCCACAGCCCGAGCCCGTGAACCTCCAGCAACGGCAGATCGGCCGCCCTCATCGCCCGCCCCGCATCAACAGCGCAATGAAGCACGGCGCGCCGAGCAGCGCCATCACCGCCCCGACGGGCAATTCCATCGGCGCGGCGGCGACGCGCGCCACCAGGTCGGCACCGACCAGCAAGGTCGCGCCACCGAGGGCGGACAGCCCGGCGAGCTCGCGCGTGTGCTGCACCCCCGCCAGCCGCCACGCCTGAGGCACGACCAGGCCGACGAAGCCCACTGCGCCCGCTGTGGCCACCGCCAAGCCGACGGCCCCGGACGCTGCCGCGAGCAGCTCCAGCCGCAGCCTGCGCACCGGCTCGCCCAGCAGGCCTGCTGCCTCGGCGCCCAGCATCAACCGGTCGATAGAACGGCCACGCCAGGACAGCATCGCCAACAACAGCACCGCCGCAACGGCGCAGGCGCCCTGGTCCCCCGCGCCAGACAGGTCGCCCACCAGCCAGAAGATCGCGCCGCGCAGGCGTTCGTCCGGCGTCAGCATCAGCAGCAGGGTGGACAACGCGCCGAACAGCGCCGCAAGCATCGCCCCGACAAGGATCAGGCGGGGAGACGCATCGTCGGTGGCCGCCAGCGCCGAGCGGGCCAGCAGCAACAGCAACGCCCCGGCCGCCAGTGCCCCCAGACCGGCACCGACCCAGAGCGCCGCCCCGGCCAGCAACGCCAGCAGCGCACCCACCGAAGCGCCGCCCGAGGTGCCCAGGACGTAAGGGTCGGCCAGCGGGTTGCGCAGCAGGACCTGCATCACCAGCCCGGCCAACGCCAGCAGCGCGCCGACGCCGGCCGCGGCCAGCACGCGCGGCGCGCGAAGGGCAACGATCAGGTCCCAGTCCCAGCCGCCGCTGCCAGCCGCCAGTGCAGCTGCGGCCACCGCAGCGGCCAGGCTGCAGGCCAGGCCCCAGCGCCAGGGTGCAAAAGTGGTCGAGCTTGCGGTTTTCATGAGGCGGGCGAGCGGCGCATTGTCCCTACAATCGACCCTCCCCCAGCCTGACGCGAAGGCCCATGTCACGCCTGCCGGATCTTGCCGAGCGCATCGACCGCCTCGTGCTGCGCCACGAGGAACTTGCACGCACCAACCAGTTGCTCACCGAGCAATTGCAGGCCATGACCGCTGAACGCGACAGCCTCAAGTCCCGCCTGGCCGCTGCGCGCGCGCGCGTCGACGCGCTGCTCGACCGCCTGCCCACCGAGCGCAGCGCCACGGGGGCTGCCGAATGAAGCAGCTGGAAGTCACCATCCTCGGCCAGAGTTACCTGCTCGCCTGCCCGGAGGGCGGGGAGAGCCTGCTGCAGGCCGCCGTGACCGCCGTCGACCACGAGATGAGCGCCATTCGCGACGCCGGCAAGGTCAAGGCGCGCGAACGCATGGCCGTCCTGGCTGCGCTGAACCTGGCCTACCGGCTGGCCGAACGCCCCCCGGCGCCCCCCCCCCGGCCAGCCAGCGACGACACGCCGCTGAGCAGCACCGAGGCCGACACGCTGATCGACAGCCTCATCGATCGGCTCGACGCCACGCTCGGAGACGACGGTCAACTTCTGTGACCATCCTGCCCGCCGGGGCAGGCTCGTGCGCCTAGAATCAAGTCGTCCACCGCATCCGCGTGGGTTTTATATTTCCTTGAACCGATGCTCTCGCGAGCCGGGGCTTGGAACATTGCCCGGCTGGTGTGATCGTCTCGCGTCAGATGAACCCGACGCCGCGCTGACCTCGCCCACCTGAATCCCTGGGTTCAGGAATGCGGCCCACGGTTTGCGGTGGACACCTTTCTTCCCCGAGCAGCCTCGCGCCCCCTCGATGCCCAACTATTGGCTGATGAAGAGCGAGCCCGACGAGGCTTCGATCGATCACCTCGCCCAGGCGCCCGGGCAGGCGCTGCCGTGGACTGGCGTACGCAACTACCAGGCCCGCAATTTCATGCGCGACCAGATGCGCATCGGTGACGGTGTGCTCTTCTACCATTCGTCCTGCCCCGAGCCCGGCGTGGCCGGCCTGGCTGAGGTGGCCAGCACGGCCTACCCGGATGCGACCCAGTTCGATCCGGCGAGCCCCTACTTCGACGCCAAATCGACTCGTGAGGAGCCCCGCTGGCAGCATGTCGACGTGAAGCTGGTGAAGAAGACCCGCCTGCTGCCGCTGAAGGAAATGCGCGAGGCACCCGAGCTCGAAAGCATGGTCGTGCTGAAACCCGGCAACCGGTTGTCGATCACGCCGGTCACGCCGGCCGAGTGGCGTGCCGTGCTAGCCCGCCTCGGCTGATGGACTGGCTGCCCCCTTTGCTCATCGCCGAGTTGCTGGCGCTGGGCCTGGCCGCCGGCTTCCTCGCCGGCCTGTTCGGCATCGGCGGCGGCATGCTGATGGTGCCCTTCCTGACGCTGATCCTCAGCCACCGCGGGGTCGACGCCAGCATGGCCGTGAAGATGGCGATCGCCACCTCCATGGCCACCATCATGTTCACCTCGCTGTCCAGCGTGCGGGCACATCACAAGCGCGGCGCGGTGCGCTGGCCGCTGGTGCGGGGCATGGCGCCCGGCATCGTCGCCGGAGGGCTGCTGGCCGGTGCAGGGGTCTTCGCGCTGCTGAAGGGGCAGGCACTGGCACTGGTGTTCGGCGTATTCGTCGCCTTCTCGGCCACCCAGATGCTCAGGGGCAAGAAGCCCGCCGCGCACCGCCAGATGCCCGGCCTCGCGGGCCAGGCCGCGGCCGGCGGCGCCGTTGGGTTCCTGTCGGGCCTGGTCGGCGCCGGCGGGGGCTTCGTCAGCGTTCCCTTCATGACCTGGTGCAACGTGCCGATCCACAACGCGGTGGCCACCAGCGCAGCGCTGGGTGTACCGGTGGCCCTTGCCAGCACCGCCGGTTACGTGGTCGGCGGGTGGGGCCTGCAGCCCGCCTTGCCAGGCGCTTTCGGCTACCTCTACCTGCCCGCCCTCGGGGTGATCGCACTCGCCAGCGTGCTGATGGCCCCCTTGGGCGCCCGGGCGGCCCATGCGATGAACGTGGCCCAGTTGCGCCGCGCCTTCGCCGCGCTGCTGTACTGCCTGGCGCTGTACATGCTCTACAAGGCGTTCGCCTGAGATGAGCCCGCCCTTTGACGCCGTCGTCATCGGCGCCGGCGCCGCCGGGCTGTTCTGCGCCGCGCAAGCCGGGCAACGAGGGCTGAGGGTGCTGCTGGTCGACCACGCCCCGAAGCTGGCGGAGAAGATCCGCATCTCGGGTGGCGGCCGCTGCAACTTCACCAACCGCGAAGCCTCGCCGGCGCAGTTCCTCTCCGAGAACCCTCACTTCTGCCGCTCGGCACTGGCCCGCTACACCGCCGCCGACTTCATCGCGCTGGTCCGGCGCCACGGGATCGCCTTCCACGAGAAACACAAGGGCCAGCTCTTCTGCGACGATTCGGCCGAGCAGGTCATCGCCATGCTGCTGCGCGAGTGCGAAGCCGGTGGCGTGACACGCTGGCAGCCATGCAAGGTGCACGACGTGCGCCGCGAAGCCACCGGCTGGTCGGTGGCCACCGAGCGGGGAGAGGTCCCGGCGAGCGCCGTCGTGGTGGCCACCGGCGGCTTGCCGGTGCCCAAGATCGGCGCCACCGACTTCGGCCTGCGGCTCGCCCAGCGTTTCGGCCACTGCCTCGTCGAGCCCCGACCTGCACTGGTGCCACTCACCTTCGACGAGGTCGCCTGGGCGCCCTTCGTGCCGATGGCCGGCATCGCCCTGCCGGTGCGCATCGCCACCGAGTCGCCGGCGCGGCGTGGCATGCAACGCACCGAGTTCCTCGAAGACC
Source organism: Pseudomonadota bacterium (assembly GCA_049322835.1). Taxonomy (GTDB): domain Bacteria; phylum Pseudomonadota; class Gammaproteobacteria; order Burkholderiales; family Burkholderiaceae_C; genus Ideonella. Next base: position 139,725 of record JBMOQN010000005.1, read on the forward strand.
TGCTGTTCACGCACCGTGGCCTCTCCGGCCCGGCGGTGCTGCAGATCTCCAGCTTCTGGCGCCCGGGCCAGGCCATCGAGCTGGACCTGGCGCCGGGCGCGGATCTGGCGGCCCAGTTGCTCGACGCCAAGGCCGGCTCGCGGCGCCAGCTCGGCAACGAGCTCGCCGCCACCCTGCCCCAGCGCCTGGCCGACACCTGGCTGGCCGTCCACGGCCCGGACCCAACCCTGCCGATGCCGCAGGTGCCCGATGCGGCCCTGCGCCAACTGGCCGATGGGTTGCATCACTGGTCCCTGCAGGCCACCGGCACCGAAGGTTGGCGCAAAGCAGAGGTGATGGCCGGCGGCGTCGACACCCGAGACCTCAGCTCGCAGAGCATGGAGAGCCGGCTGCAACCCGGGCTCTATTTCATCGGCGAGGTGGTGGACGTGACCGGCTGGCTCGGCGGTTACAACTTCCAGTGGGCGTGGTCCAGCGCGTTTGCCTGCGCCGAGTCGCTCGGAACGCAACTTCCGTGAGCCTGAGAAGCCCGCCAGAAGCCAAGATTTGGTGATCTCCCGCATTTCGGGCTAGAATCAATGTCTTTGCTAGCAAACCGCGTGTCGATCTTGCGCAAACTCGAGTTCGGCCCGGGCCACTGACCCAGTTGCCCGAAAAAGCCGGCGCATGACACCGAGCGCATTCATCCCGAAGGATCCAAGACCCCCATGACGACCATCCGTGTCAAGGAAAACGAGCCGTTCGACGTGGCGCTGCGCCGTTTCAAGCGCACCATCGAGAAGCTGGGCCTGCTGACCGAACTGCGCGCTCGCGAGTTCTACGAGAAGCCCACTGCCGAGCGCAAGCGCAAGAAGGCCGCGGCCGTCAAGCGCCACTACAAGCGCGTGCGCAGCATGCAGCTGCCCAAGAAGCTGTACTGAACCTGCTACGCTCGTTGCCGAGAAGCCCGCGCGGGACGCCGTAGCGGGCTTTTTGTTTTCTGCCGTCCTGCCAGACAAGACAAGAGGCCAAGATGACCCTGAAAGAGCGCATCACCGAGGACATGAAAGCCGCGATGCGGGCCAAGGAAAGCGATCGCCTGTCGACGATCCGCATGCTGCTGGCTGCCTGCAAGCAGAAGGAAGTCGACGAGCGCGTCGAACTCGACGACACCGCCGTGATCGGCATCGTCGACAAGCTCATCAAGCAGCGCAAGGACTCCATCGCCGCGTTCCAGCAGGCCGGGCGAACCGACCTGGTCGACAAGGAAAGTGCCGAGGTCGCCGTGCTGAACGCCTACCTGCCGCAGCGCCTGTCCGCCGATGAGATCCTGGCCGAGGTCACTGCCATCGTGGCCGAGCTGGGCGCTTCCGGGCCGGGTGACATGGGCAAGGTCATGGGAGCCGCCAAAGCCCGTCTGGCCGGCAAGGCCGACATGGGCCAGGTCTCGGCTGCGGTCAAGCAAGCCCTGTCGAAGTAACCCCCAGGAGATCCGCCGATGGAAACGTCCCTTCCCCTGCGCCAAGTGGCCGACGATGTCTGCGTTGCGCCGCAGCTCACGCCGGAAGCCATGGCCGAGTTGGCCCGGCTCGGCTTTCGCAGCGTGGTGAACAACCGGCCCGATTTCGAGCACGGCCCCGACCAGCCCACCAGCGAAGCGATCGAGCAAGCCGCGCGTGCGGCCGGCCTGGAATACCGCTTCCTGCCGGTCAACGGCGCCTACCAATCGCCGGAGGAAATCGCCGCCTTCGCAAAGATGCTCGAAGAGCTGCCGCGCCCGCTGCTGGCGTTCTGCCGCTCGGGTGCGCGCTCGACGAGGCTGTTCGCCTCGGCCACCCAGGCCTGAACGAGCGGCGGGTCGGGAAGACCCGCCCCGGCGATTCAGCCTTCTTTCAGGGCCTCGCTCCTACAGTCGCTTCGGCCGTCCTGCGAGGGTTGCGGGTTAGACCGCGCCCGTCGCATGTCACTGCTCCCGCAGAATCGGCCCACCGCACGCGACACCTCTGGAGACACCCTTGGCCCCACTGCTGCGCCTCTCGGCCTGGATAGACTCGTTCAGCGAGGCTACCGGCAAATTCATCCGCTGGCTGGTGCTCGGCGCCGTGCTCATCAGCGCCGGCAACGCGATCGTCCGCAAGCTGTTCAACTACAGCTCGAACGCTTTCCTGGAGATCCAGTGGTATCTCTTCGCCGGCGTCTTCATGCTGGGCGTAGGCTACGTCTTCCTGCACAACGCCCATGTGCGGATCGACTTCATTTCGGCCCGCCTGAGTGCGCGGACCAACGCCATCATCGACGCCGTCGGGATGGTCGTGTTCACCATCCCGCTGGCGATCATCATGGTCGGGCTCGGCTGGCCGCTGTTCCACAACGCCTGGGTATCAGGTGAGATGAGCCAGAACGCCGGCGGACTGATTCGCTGGCCGGTGCTGCTGCTCATCCCGCTGGGCTTTGCGATCCTGCTGGCGCAGTCGCTGTCGGAGCTGATCAAACGCGTGGCCTACCTGACGGGTCACCGCGACCAGCCGTTCACCGACGTGCGCAGCAAGTCGGCCGAGGAAGAGCTCGCCGAGGAACTGGCCGCCGCGGCCGCCTCGACCGACAAGAACCATGAGGGGGCCCGCTGATGAGCCAGTTCATCGCCGAGAACTTCGTGCCGCTGATGTTCAGCGGTCTGCTGGTGTTCCTGCTCACCGGCATTCCCGTCGCCTTCGGCCTGGCCGCCACCGGCCTGCTGTTCGGCTTCATCGGCATGGAGGTCGGCCTGTTCGGGTCGAACCTGTTCCAGGCCCTGCCGCTGCGGGTGTTCGGCATCATGCAGAACGACACCCTGCTCGCCATCCCCTTCTTCACCTTCATGGGCATCATCCTGGAGCGATCCGGGATGGCCGAAGACCTGCTCGAAACCGTCGGCCAGGTCTTCGGCCCGGTGCGCGGCGGGCTGGCGGTGGCCGTGATCCTGGTCGGTGCGCTGCTCGCGGCCACGACCGGCGTGGTGGCGGCTGCCGTGATCTCGATGGGCCTGATCTCGCTGCCCATCATGCTGCGCTACGGCTACAACCGCACCATCGCCACCGGCACCATCACCGCCTCGGGCACCCTGGCGCAGGCCATCCCGCCCTCGCTGGTGCTGATCGTGCTGGCCGACCAGATGGGCCGCTCAGTTGGCGACATGTATGCCGGCGCCCTGATTCCTGGCCTGCTGCTGGTGGGCCTGTACATCGCCTTCATCGCGGTCATCGCCATCGTCAAGCCCGGCTGGGTACCCGCGCTGCCGCAGGAAGCGCGCATCTACCGCGAGCCCAATGGCGCCAGCGGGCATCTCTCGCTGCTCGCGTTGCTGGCGCTGTGCGGCGCCGCAGGCTGGGCCTGGTCCGGCGTGCACAGCCAGCTGATGAACTCCTGGCTGGACCGGCAGACCGCCGCACCGGGCGACGAGATCCTCATCATGTCGATGACAGTGTCATCGCTGCTGGCGCTGCTGCTGGCGCTCGTCAACCGTGCCCTGAAGCTGGGGCTGCTGTCGCGGCTGGCCGAACGGGTGACCTTCGTGCTGATCCCGCCGCTGGTGCTGATTTTCCTGGTGCTGGGCACCATCTTCCTGGGCATCGCCACGCCCACCGAAGGCGGCGCCATGGGCGCACTCGGGGCGCTGCTGATGGCCATCAGCCGCCGCCAGCTCAACCTCAAGCTGTTGACCCAGGCGTTGGACAACACCGCGCGCCTGGCCACCTTCGTGCTGTTCATCCTGATCGGCTCGACCGTCTTCAGCTTCACCTTCAACGCAGCCGACGGCCACTTCTGGGTCGAGCACCTTTTCGCCCAGCTGCCCGGCGGCGCGCTCGGCTTCCTGATCGTGGTCAACCTGCTGATCTTCGTACTGGGTTGCTTCATCGACTTCTTCGAGATCGCCTTCATCGTGATCCCGATGCTGGTGCCCGTGGCCGAGAAGCTGCTGCCCGCGATGCTGCCGGGCGTGCCACCCGATGCAGTGATGATCTGGTTCGGCGTCATCATCGCGATGAACCTGCAGACCTCGTTCCTCACGCCACCGTTCGGCTTCGCGCTGTTCTACCTGCGCAGCGTCGCCGCGAAGAAGGACTACAAGGACCGCATCACCGGCGAGACCATCCCGGCCGTCACCACACCGCAGATCTACAAGGGCTCGATCGCCTTCATCTTCCTGCAGCTGATCATGGTTGCGGCCATCATCACCATGCCCGCCATGGTGGTCGGTGGCATCGGCGAAACCAAGAAGATCGATGCCGACAAGGCGCTCGAGCAGATGATGCAGCAGGATCTCGACCCAGGCCCTGCTGCGAGCGACGCAGCGACCGAGGACGCCTTCGACCCGATGCAAGGCCTGACCGACGATGTGAAGAAATAGGCCACGAGAGGACCATGCAGCACCCCGGCGTCGGCCCGCGCCAGATGGCCGCAGGCGGGCCAGGAGCGCGAGCCGGATGAGCGCCGCCATCCAGGCGTGGTCGCAATTCTTCGTCTGCCTGGTAGTCATCGCCGTCGCAGGAGCGAGGCTCGTGCACTATGGCGACGCCCTGGGTGCGCTTACTGGCCTGTCGCGCAACTGGGTCGGGCTCGTGCTGGTGGCCACCGTCACCTCGCTGCCTGAGCTGGTCACCGGGTTTAGCGCGGTAACGGTCGCAGCAGCCCCGGACATCGCCATCGGTGACGCGTTGGGCAGTTGCGTCTTCAATCTGGTGACCCTGTCAATTGCCGACCTGTTGCACCGGCAGGGCTCCATCTATTCGCAGGCCAGCCACGGCCACGTGCTCTCGGCCGCGTTCGGCGTCGTGCTGCTTGGAGTGGCCGGGCTCGCCATCCTGATGCCGGCGTCCTTCCTGGTGCCCGCCGCCGGGCACGTCGGGGCCGGCAGCATCGTGCTGCTCGGGCTCTACCTGGTCGCCATGCGCACGATCTTCCGCCAGGAGCAGCGGTCACTACCGGTCGCCCGGCCCGAAGCCCACGCCGGAATGACCCTGCGACAGGCATTGGCCGGCTACGCCTTCACAGGCGCCGCCATCATGGCCGCCGGCGTGTGGCTGCCGATGGTGGGGGTGCAGCTGGCCACGGCGATGGGCTGGTCGAACTCGTTCGTCGGCACCTTGCTCGTCGCGTTCGCCACGTCGGCGCCCGAACTCGCCACGACCCTGGCGGCGTTGCGCATAGGTGCTGTCGACCTCGCATTCGGCAACCTGCTCGGCAGCAACCTCTTCGACCTGCTCATCGTCGCCATCGACGACATCGCCTACCTGCCCGGGCCCATCTTCGCGGCGGTGGGATCGACCCACGCCATCTCCGCGCTGGTGGCCTCGGTGATGAGCGGTGCCGTTGTCGTCGCGCTGGTCTATCGGCCTGCGACCCGCGTCCTCCGCACGATGAACTGGGTCAGCATCTCGCTGGTCGGGCTGTACCTGGTCAACGCGCTCATCCAGTACCGGCACGGCCGATAGGGCCGGCAGGCGCCCCTCGCGGCCCTACAACACCCGGAACGCCAGCACGGCCACCAGCGTGGGTGGCATGGCCGCCACGAACAGGCCGAGCGGGTTGATGCTCTGCTCCTCGAAACTGCCGCGCAGGATGGCCACGCCAGCCGGGTTGGGCGCATTGGCGATGACCGTCAGGCCTCCGCCCGTGACCGCACCCGCCACCAAGGCGATCTTGAACTCCTCGGACAGGCCGGGAACGAGCGACCCGAGGTAGGTCAACGCCGCGTTGTCGGTGATCGCGGTGAGCGCCGTGGCACCGAAGTAGACCGCATCGGCGTCCATCGATACCAATACCGGCTGCAACCACCACTGCTGCTGCCCACCCAACACCACCAGCCCGCCGAGGAAGAACGCGACCAGCAGCGCCTCCCGCAGGATCAGCCGATCCTGGTAGGCGCTGTAGGCCGTGGCGAAACCCAGGAAGAACAGCAACAGGCCCATGAAGACTGGTGGATGGTGGGCGAACACCACGACCCCCAGCAGGAACAGCAGGTGAACCACGATCACCGCCGCGGGCACCCGGGGGCCATCGCCGTCGGGGCGCTTGGCCATGTGCCCGAGCTGGTTCCTGAACAGCACAGCCGCCGAGGCTGCATTGAAACTCACCGCCAGGGCCGACTTCCAGCCGAAGTGGGCCAGCATGTACCAGATGTCCCAGTTCCATGTCCCGGCCACCATCAGTACCGGCGGGGCAGCGAACGGAGTAAGCGTGCCGCCAATGGAGATGTTGACGAACAGCACGCCCACGGTCGCATAGCGCAGCTGGCGCGACACCGGCTGGGCGAACAGGCTGTCGCGCAGCATCAGGGCGGCCAGCGTCATCGCGGCTGGCTCGGTGATGAACGACCCGAGCAGCGGCACCACGGCCAGCACCACGAAATACATCGCCATCCCGCGAGGCATTGGAATGAAGCTGGCGATCATGCGCACCAGCGAGCCGGCGAACAGGAGAATGGGGCGCGTTCCGGCGATCACCATGATCGCGAAAACGAACATGGGTTCGGTGAAGTTGCGCGTGTCAAGGTAGCTGGTGGCCTCCTGCTTGCCGGCCATGGCGAACATGAACACCATCAGCACCATGGCCCAGAAGCCGAATACCACTTCGACCTCGCCCAGCAGGTGCCACAAGCCGGCATGCTTCGGCCGGGTATGCGCGAGGTGCTCGAAGAACTTCGTCGAGAAGGTGTGGACCAGCGCGATCCCGAAAAGGATGGCACCGAGCAGCTGGATGGTGGTGGGCGAAGTCATGCGTACGGGGTTCTCAAAGGCCGTGCGGGAAGGAAAAAGGGGCCTGCCCTCTACGGGCGGCCCCTATGAAGCGATCCCGCCCGATCAGAGCTTCTGCTGTTGCATGAAGTCGTCGAAGCCGGCTTCGGCGAAGCGGAACCACAGGTTCTGGTCGCGGCGGAAGTTGGCGTAGTCTTCGTACACCTTCTTCCAGTTCGGGTTCTTGCCGGAGAGCTCGCTGTACAGCGCCATCGACTCCTTGAAGGCAGCGTCCATCAAGTCCTTCGGGAAGCGCACGAGCTTGGTACCCGAGCCCACCAGCTGCTTCAGCGCCGCCGGGTTCTTGACGTCGTAGTCGGCCTGCATGTCGCTGTGCGCCACGGCGGCGGCGCACTCGATGATCGCCTTGTACTCGGCCGACAACCCGTCGTAAGCCTTGGTGTTGATGAAGAAGTCGAGCTGCGGGCCGCCTTCCCACCAGCCGGGGTAGTTGTAGAAGCCTGCAACCTTGTTGAAGCCCAGCTTCTGGTCATCGTACGGACCGACCCACTCGGCTGCGTCGATCGTGCCCTTTTCCAGCGCCGAGTAGATCTCGCCGCCGGGAATGTTCTGCGGCACGCCGCCGATGCGCTCCCAGATCTTGCCGCCGAAGCCGCCCATGCGGAACTTCAGGCCCTTGGCGTCGGCCAGCGTCTTCACTTCCTTGCGGAACCAGCCACCCATCTGCGCGCCGGTGTTGCCGCCGCAGAAGTTGATGATGTTGTAGTTGCGATAGAACTCGCGCATCAGCTTCAGGCCATTGCCCTGCAGCATCCAGGCGGTCATCTGACGGCTGTTCAGGCCGAAGGGGATGGCGCAGCCCAGGGCGAAGGTCTCGTCCTTGCCGAAGAAGTAGTAAGGCGCGGTGTGTGCCACCTCCACGGTGCCGTTCTGCACGCCGTCGACCACGCCGAACGGGGGCATCAGTTCACCGCCGGCATGCACCGAGATCTCGAACTTGCCGCCAGACAGTTCCTTCACCTTCTTCGAGAAAACGTCTGCCGCGCCGAAGATGGTGTCGAGCGACTTCGGGAAGCTGGAGGCCAGGCGCCAGCGGATGTTGGCCTGGGCGTGCACGATGGCCGGCGCGGTGCCCGCGGCCAGCACGCCGGCCAGACCGGCGCCACGAACAAAGGAACGACGTTCCATATCAAGAGTCTCCTGTTGCGAGGGGAACGAAACAACCAGACGCGGCAAATTCTAGGAATGGGCCTTCGGCCGCCCGAGCGGGGTATACCCGCGCGAGCGTGACCGATGGCCCGGTGGCCACGATCCGCGGCGGATGATCGGCCGCGCAACCTTGCAAGCGCCTGAACTTCGGGAATGTCCCGAGGCCTCAGCTCCCCGCCAGCTTCATGCGTTCGATCAACACCGAGCCGATGGTCTTGGCGCCCAGGGTGTAGGCGTCGGCGCCCACGGCCACCACGCCCCGGAGCATGTCGCGCAGGTTGCCGGCGATGGTGATCTCGTGCACCGGGAAGGCGATGCGACCGTCCTCGACCCAGTAACCGGCGGCACCACGGGAGTAGTCGCCGGTCACATAGTTGACACCCTGCCCCATCAGCTCGGTGACGAAGAGCCCGCGGTGCAGCTTGCGCAGCATCTGTTCCAGGTGGTCGCCAGGCTGCGTCAGCCGGCTGGTCAGTCGCAGGTTCTGCGAGCCACCGGCGTGGCCCGTGGTCTTCAGGCCGAGCTTGCGGGCCGAGTAGCTGGACAGGAAATAGCCTTGCACGACACCTGCCCTGACCACCTGCCGCGCCCGCGTGCGCACGCCCTCGTCGTCGAACGGCGCACTGCCCTTGCCGCGGCGCTGGTGCGGATCTTCGGTGACATCGACATGCTCCGGCCAGACGAGCTGCCCCAGGCTGTCCTGCAGGAAGCTGGCTTTGCGGTAGAGCGCGCCACCACTGGTGCCCTGCACAAAGGCCCCCAGCAGACCGGCCGCGACCGTCGACTCGAACAGCACCGGCACCTCGCAGGTCTTGACCTTGCGCGACTTCAGCCGCGACAGCGCGCGCTCTGCGGCATAGCGCCCTATCGACTCGGGCGATGCCAGCTCGAGCGCGTCACGCATCGAGCTGTACCAATAGTCGCGCTGCATGTGGGCCCCCTTGCCGGCGATGGGCGAGACCGAGATCGAGTGGCGAGAGCTGGCGTAGCCGCCGCGGAAGCCCCGGCTGTTGCCGGCCCAGAAGTGAGACTGCTGGGCCGACACCGAGCCTCCCTCGGAGTTGGTGATGCGCCTGTCGGTCGCCAGGGCCGCATCTTCCGCGCGCTTGGCCAAGTCGGCCGCGGTCTCGGCGTCGAGCGCCCATGGGTGGAAGAGGTCGAGGTCCAGCGCCACCTCGGCGGCGCTGGCCAGGTCGTCGGCTTCCGGGAGGCCGGCGGCCGGGTCCTCAGCGGTGAAGCGGGCGATGTCGTAGGCGGCGCGCACCGTCTGCGCCAGGGCCGAGGCCGAGAAGTCGGAGGTGCTGGCGTTGCCGCGCCGCTGGCCGAGGTAGACAGAGACGCCGACCGACTTGTCGCGGTTGCGCTCGACATGCTCGACCTCGCCCTTGCGCACCGACACGCTGATGCCGCTGCCTTCACTGACCTCGACCCCCGCGTCGCTGGCGCCGAACTCCCGCGCCATGCCCAGCACGTCTTCGACGATCTGCTGGAACTGCTCACGCTCGTAGGCAAAGCCGGAGCGGGCGTTGTCGTTGCGGGTGGTGATGGTCATCTTGTTCTCGTCGAGGCGAAAGAAGAGCGAAACCCGCCGGTTCGGCCCCGTCGCGCAGGGCACCCCAGGCGGGCGGTGCGTGGAATTGCGGGACAATCATAGCGAGCCTTCCCACCGCCGACACCGGCTTTGCCCACCTGCTTCCATGCGCCGAGCGCCCCCCGCCCCCGATTCCACTTTCGGCACTGAAGACGAGGCCGCAGAGCGCCCCAGCAAGTCGGCCCTGAAGCGCCAGATGCACGACCTGCAGGCCCTGGGCCTGGCCCTGAGCGAGCTGCCCGCATCGCGCGTGGCCAAGCTGGCGCTGCCCGAGCCTTTGCGCGATGCGCTGGCCGAGTACCGCCGCACCCGCTCCCACGAAGGCCGGCGTCGCCAGCTGCAATTCATCGGCAAGCTGATGCGCCAGACGGACGAGGCCCCTATTCGCGAGGCGGTGGCTGCCTTCAAGCTTGGCAGCGCCACCGAGACCCTGGCCCTGCACGAGGCAGAGCGCTGGCGAGAAGAGCTGCTGGCCGGCGACGACGCCATCACCCGGTGGCTGAGCCGGTTTCCCGAGACCGACGCCCAGCAATTGCGCAGCCTGGTGCGCGCGGCGCGCAAGGACGCGAAGGCGGAAGCCGCCGACCAGCGCCACGGCCGCAGCTACCGCGAGCTGTTCCAGATCATCAAGGCCGCCCTGGCGGCAACGGCGCCGCCGGCAGCGGACGAGGATGAGGACGGTGAAGATGAGTGACGCGGCCATGGTGTTCGAGCCGGTACGCATCGGCCTGGTGTCGATCAGCGACCGGGCTTCCAGCGGTGTCTACGAAGACAAGGGCATTCCGGCACTGCAGGCGTGGCTCGGCCGCGCGCTGCGCAATCCGGTCGCCTGGGAAACCCGCCTGATCCCCGACGAACGGCCCGGGATCACCGCCACCCTGATCGAGCTGGTCGACCAGGCCGGCTGCGATCTGGTGCTGACCACCGGTGGCACCGGGCCGGCCCCCCGCGACGTGACCCCCGAGGCCACGCTCGACGTGGCCGAGAAGGTGATGCCAGGCTTCGGCGAGCAGATGCGCGCCATCAGCCTGCGCTTCGTGCCGACGGCCATCCTGTCGCGACAAGTGGCGGTGGTCCGCGGCAAGGCGCTGATCATCAACTTGCCTGGGCAGCCGAAGTCGATCGCCGAAACGCTCGAAGGGCTGCCCACGGCGGACCCGCCGGCACCAGGCATCTTTGCCGCCGTGCCCTACTGCATCGACCTCATTGGCGGGCCATACCTCGAGACCGACCCCGCCGTGTGCGATGCCTTCCGGCCCAAGGCGGCGCGGCGCGTGTACCCGCCCGCGGCTACTTGACCAGCCGGTTCAGCCGCTCGGCGTCGAAGGCCTCGGTGGTCTGCGCGTCCTGCGGCACGCACTCCTCGCTGGGCAGTTCGCGCGCGCGGGCCGAGAGCTTCTCGATCGCCTGCCACAGCAAGGCGATCTGGTGTTCGTGCGAGCCGGCGTTGTCGATCAGGCCCTTCATTGCCTGGGCGACCGGGTCGTCGCCGTTGGTCACGCCATAGGCCGAGAAGCCCATCTTCGCGGCCGTGGCCTCGCGCGCGGCGTCCTGCTCCTGCACGATGATGCGCGCGGGGTTGCCCACGGCCGTGGCGCCCGCCGGCACCGGCTTGGTGACGACCGCGCCCGAGCCGACGCGGGCACCATCACCGACGGTGAAGCCACCGAGCACCGCCGCGTTGGCGCCGACGATCACGCCGGCGCCCAGTGTCGGGTGGCGCTTGGCGCCCTTGACCAGCGAGGTGCCACCCAGCGTGACGCCCTGGTAGATCGTGCAGCCGTCGCCGATCTCGGCCATCTCGCCGATGACGACGCCCATGCCGTGGTCGATGAAGACGCGGTGGCCGATGGTGGCGCCGGGGTGGATCTCGATGCCGGTCAGCCAGCGGCCGAGGTGCGAGATGAAGCGGCCCAGCCACTTCAGCCCGTGCGTCCAGCACCAGTGGGCCCGGCGGTGCAGCACCAATGCATGCAGGCCGGGGTAACAGGTCAGCACCTCCCAGGTCGAGCGAGCGGCGGGGTCGCGCTCGAGGATGCAGGCAATGTCTTCGCGCAGGCGGGAGAAGAACATGGGGGCTGTCCCTGTCGGGTGTGAGGCAAGGGGCAGACCAGTGTAGCCGTGGCTCAGGTCCGGGGCGGCGACGGGGGATTGCCCTTGGCCAGGCGGCGGGCCTGGCGCTGCATCGCGGTGGCGATGCCGCGCAGGATGTGGACCTCTTCCGCAGTCACCGCCGCGCGGTTGGCCAGCTGGTTGAGTCGGGGCATCAGCTTCTTGGGTGCTTCGGGGTCGAGGAATCCCACCTCGACCAGCGCCTGCTGCCAGTGCGCCAGCAACCCCTGCACGGCCGCACCATCGGCCCACTGCACCGGCGGCGTGCGCGGCTCGACACCGAAGCCGCCGAGCGCCTGGCGCCAGTCGTAGGCCAGCACCTGCACCGCCTGGGCCAGGTTCAGCGATCCGTAGGCCGGATCGGTGGGGATGCTGAGGCAGGCGTGGCAGCGGTACACGTCCTCGTTGGCCAGGCCGAAGCGCTCGCCGCCGAAGACGAAGGCCACCCGGTGCCCCTCGCCCGCCAGCGTCGCGAAGCGCTCGCGCGGCGCGAAGGTGGGTGGGCCGAAATCGCGGGGCGTCATCGCGGTGGCGCAGGCAAAGGTCACGCCATCCAGGGCCTCGGCCAGGCTGCCGACGACGCGTGCGCCGGCCAGTACATCGGTTGCACCGCTGGCCATCGAGACGGCCTCCTCCCGAGCCAGCACATCGCCCCAACGCGGCGCCACCAGCACCAGGTCAGAGAAGCCCATGACCTTCATAGCCCGCGCTGCGGCGCCCACATTCCCGGCGTGGCTCGTGTTCACCAGCACGAAACGGGTCAGGTCGGGGCTGGTTGCGGCGGTTGGGGCGGGCATGGGCGGCTAAAATCAACAGTCTTTCGCGTGGATTGTCGGCGCTGCCGCCCATGCCTTGCTCTTTTCCCCCGCCAGCCCGGTTCCCCACGCCTTTTCCGCTTCACGCAGGTCGCCCATGTCGCAAGCCATCCACCCCATGCTGAACATCGCCATCAAGGCGGCCCGCACCGCGGGGGCGATCATCAACCGGGCCTCCCTCGACGTCGACCTGCTCAAGGTCACCGCGAAGAGCGCGAACGACTTCGTCACCGAGGTCGACCACGCGGCCGAGGCCGCGATCATCGAGACCATCCTCACCGCCTACCCAGGCCACGCGATCCTGGCCGAGGAGTCGGGCCGCACGCACGGCGCCAAGCACAGCGACTTCCTCTGGATCATCGACCCGCTGGACGGCACCACCAACTTCATCCACGGCTTCCCGGTCTACTGCATCTCGATCGCGCTGTCGTTCCGCGGCAAGGTGGAGCAGGCGGTCGTCTACGACCCGACGCGCAACGACCTGTTCATGGCCTCCAAGGGCCGCGGCGCGTTCATGAACGACAAGCGCCTGCGCGTCTCCAAGCGCACCCGCCTGGGCGACTCCCTGATCGGCACCGGCTTCCCCTTCCGCAAGGGCGACAACTTCCAGCGCTACCTGAAGATGTTCGAGGCGGTGGCACCGCACTGCGCCGGCCTGCGCCGCCCGGGCTCGGCCGCGCTCGACCTGTGCTACGTGGCGGCCGGCTGGTACGACGGCTTCTTCGAGACCGGCCTGAACCCGTGGGACGTGGCCGCCGGGTCGCTCATCATCACCGAGGCCGGTGGCCTGATCGGCAACTTCACCGGCGAGGCCGACTTCCTGCACCAGCGCGAGGTGGTGGCCGGCTCGCCCAAGATCTACGGCCAGCTCGTGCAGTTGCTGGCGCCCTTCACCCGCGTGATCAAGGAAGACGAGCCCGCTGCTGCCCCGGCGCCCGGAGCCGCCACCGCGGAGCCCAAGCCCGAGCGCAAGCCGGTGCGCCTGCGCAAGAAGGTGGTGGACGCCGACCAGAACGACGCCGGCTGAAGCGCGCGCCATGAAAAGCGAAGCCCTGCCCATGGAGGACTTCAGCGGCCACACGCCGATGATGCAGCAGTACCTGCGCATCAAGGACCAGCACCCCGACACGCTCGTGTTCTACCGCATGGGCGACTTCTACGAGCTGTTCTTCGACGACGCCCGCAAGGGCCACCGGCTGCTCGACATCACCCTCACCACCCGCGGCCAAAGCAACGGCGAACCGGTGGTGATGGCGGGCGTCCCCGTGCACTCGGTCGAGAACTACCTCGCCCGGTTGCTGAAGATGGGCGAGTCGGTCGCCGTGGCCGAACAGGTGGGCGACGTGGCCACCGCCAAGGGCCCGGTCGAGCGCAAGGTGGTGCGCGTCGTCACCCCCGGCACCGTGACCGACAGCGAGCTCTTGGACGACCGCGCCGACACCCTGCTGCTGGCCGTCCACCGCCAGCGCAGCACCTATGGCCTGGCGTGGCTGGGCCTGGCCAGCGGTCAGCTGGGCCTGGCCGAGTGCGGCGAACGTGAGTTGCCGGGCTGGCTTGCCAGGCTGGCGCCGGCCGAGGTCCTGGTCGACCGCGACGCCCTGGAAAAGGCCATGCCGCTCGCGCTGCGCCAGGGCCGCGGCACGCTCACCGGCCGGCCCCCCTGGCAGTTCGACACCGGCCTGGGCCTGCGCAAGCTCTGCGAGCAGCTCGGCGTGGCGTCGCTGGCCGGCTTCAACGCGCAGGACCTGGGCCAGGCACAGGCCGCTGCCGCCGCACTGTTGGCCTACGCCGAGCACACCCAGGGCCGTGCGCTGGCGCATGTCACCACCTTGCGCGTCGAGCGGTCGAGCGACCTGCTGGAGCTGCCGCCCGCCACCCACCGCAACCTCGAACTCACCGAAACCCTGCGCGGCGAGCGTGCACCGACCCTGCTGTCCCTGATCGACACCTGCCGCACGGGCATGGGCAGCCGCGCACTGCGCCACTGGATGACCCACCCGGCCCGCGACCGCAGGGACGCCAGCGCCCGCCAGGCCGCCATTGCCCAGATGTTGGCCAGTGGCTTCGAAGGCCTGCGCGAGGCCTTGCGGGCAGTCAGCGACGTCGAGCGCATCGTCTCGCGCATCGCGCTGCGCCAGGCGCGCCCGCGGGAGCTGGCCGGCCTGCGCAACACGCTCGCCGGCCTGCCACTGCTGCGCGCCGCCGCGCCGCGCGGCACGGCGCTGCTGGACGCCGCGCACACGGCGCTTTCGCCCGACCCAGCCGTCGCCACGCTGCTGCAACGCGCGATCGCCGAAGAGCCTGCCGTGCTGCTGCGCGACGGCGGTGTCATCGCCACCGGCTTCGATGCCGAGCTGGACGAGCTGCGCGCCATCGGCCAGAACTGCGACGCTTTCCTGATCGACCTGGAGACCCGCGAGCGCGCCCGCACCGGGATCGCCAACCTGCGGGTGCAGTTCAACCGGGTGCACGGCTTCTACATCGAGGTCACCAGCTCCGGGCTGGACAAAGTGCCGGCCGACTACCAGCGCAGGCAGACGATGAAGAACGCCGAGCGCTTCATCACGCCCGAGCTCAAGGCCTTCGAGGACAAGGCCCTGTCGGCGCAGGACCGCGCCCTGGCCCGCGAGAAGTGGCTCTACGAGCAGCTGCTGGAGCAGTTGCAGAGCTGGCTCGTGCCGCTGGTGGCGCTGGGCCATGCGCTGGCTGGGCTGGATGCGCTGGCTGCGCTCGCGGAGCGCGCCGCCACGCTGGAATGGTGCCAGCCCGAATTCGTCAACCACCCGTGCATCGACATCCAGGCCGGCCGCCACCCGGTGGTGCAGGCCCGGCTCGCCGAGACGGGCGGTTCCGAGTTCATTCCCAACGACTGCCGGCTCGATGCACGCACCCGGCTGCTGGTGATCACCGGCCCCAACATGGGCGGCAAGAGCACCTTCATGCGCCAGGTGGCACTGATCGTGCTGCTCGCGGCGATGGGCTCCTACGTGCCGGCGCGCGCCTGCCGCCTGGGCCCGATCGACGCCATCCACACCCGCATCGGCGCGGCCGACGACCTCGCCAACGCCCAGTCGACCTTCATGATGGAGATGACCGAAGCCGCCGCCATCGTGCATGGCGCCACCGAGCAGTCGCTGGTGCTGATGGACGAGATCGGCCGCGGCACCTCCACCTTCGATGGCCTGGCGCTGGCCTCGGCCATTGCCAGCCAACTCCACGACCGCAACAAGGCCTTCACGCTGTTCGCGACGCACTACTTCGAGCTGACCGAGTTCCCGCGGCGGCACGATCGGGCGCTCAACCTGCATGTCAGCGCCACGGAGAGCGGCGACGACATCGTGTTCCTGCATGCGATCGAGCCCGGGCCCGCGAGCCGGAGTTACGGCGTACAGGTGGCGCGCCTGGCCGGCATGCCGCCGGCGGTGATCCGCCAGGCCCGGGCTGCACTCGAGGCCCTGGAGGCGCAATCGCGCGAACGCGACGCACAGGTCGACCTCTTCGCGGCCCCGGCGGCACCCAGTTTGCCGGTGCCTTCGGCGGTCGACGAGGCCCTGGCGCAGGTCGACCCGGACACCCTGACACCGCGGGAGGCTTTGGAGGCGCTGTACCGTCTGAAGCAGATCCAGCAGAACCAGAAAGCCCAAGAGCCATGACCTACTGCATCGGCATTCGCCTGAACGCCGGCATGGTGTTCGTCTCGGATTCACGCACCAATGCCGGCCTGGACGCGATCAGCACCTTTCGCAAGATGATCGTCTACGAGCGGCCAGGCGACCGCTTCATGGTCCTGCTGTCGGCGGGGAACCTGAGCATCTCGCAATCGGTGCGCGAGATCCTGCAGGTGGAGCGCCTGCCCAACGGCGACGAGGAGCCGATCACCATCTGGAACGCGAAGAGCATGTTCGACGCCGCCCGCGTGCTGGGCAGCGCGGTGCGACGCGTGCACCGGCACGATGGCGAAGCGCTGCACCATGCCGGCGTCGACTTCAATGCCAACATGATCTTCGGCGGCCAGATCAAGGGCGAGGCGATGCGCCTGTTCCACGTCTACTCGGCCGGCAACTTCATCGAGGCAACCCGCGAGACCTGCTTCTTCCAGGTCGGCGAGAGCAAGTACGGCAAGCCCATCCTCGACCGTGTGCTCACGCCCACCACCCCGTTGGAAGAAGCCGCGAAATGTGCGCTGGTGTCGATGGATTCGACGCTCAAGTCCAACCTCTCGGTCGGCCTGCCGCTGGACCTGCTGGTCTACGAGAACGGCCAACTGCGCAGCGACAACATTGCGGTGATCGACGAAGAGAACCCCTACTTCCGCATGATCCGGAGCACCTGGGGGCAACGCCTGCGCGAGGTCTTCGAGGCCATCGACGACCCCCACTGGGCCGGTGGTGCCTCCACCCACCCCTTGCTGGCCCCCTCGGACCGCTATGAGCCGATGAAGAAGATCACCCACCCCGGGGAGAAGATCGTCTGATGGCGGACCAGGCCCTGCCCCGTCGGATCGTCTTCTCCCACGCCAACGGCTTTCCGGCGGGCACCTACCGTCTGCTGTTCGAGCACTGGCGTGCGGCCGGCTTCGAAGTCCACGCCGTCGAGCGCTTCGGCCATGACCCGCGTTTCCCGGTGGCCAGCAACTGGCGCGGGCTGCGCGACCAGCTGATCCACTTCATCGAAAGCGACGTGGGTGGCCCGGCCGTGCTGGTCGGCCACTCGCTGGGAGGCCTGCTGAGCCTGCTGGCCGCCTGCAAGCGGCCCGACCTCGCGGCCCGTCTGGTGATGATCGACTCTCCGGTCGTCACCGGCTGGCGCGCGCACAGCCTGCGCCTGGCCAAGCACACCGGCCTGATGGCCCGCATCTCGCCGGGCAAGGTATCACAGCAGCGGCGCCACCACTGGCCAGACCGTGCCAGCGTGCTGATGCACTTCCAGGCCAAGCCGGCTTTCGCCCGGTGGGACCCGCGGGTGCTGCAAGACTACGTGAACGCCGGCTTCGACGAGCGCGACGGCCAGGTCGAGCTGGGCTTCCACCGCGAGGTGGAGACACGCATCTACAACACCTTGCCCCATCACCTGGGCAGCATGCTCAAGCGCCATCCGACACAGTGCCCGGTGGCCTTCCTGGCCGGCACCCAGTCGAACGAACTGCGCCAAGGCGGCGCGGCCGGTGCCAAGGCGCTGGCCCGGCATCGCTTCCACTGGATCGAGGGGAGCCACCTGTTCCCCATGGAGCGGCCGGTACAGACCGCCCAAGCGGTGCTGTCGTGCCTGGACTGAATCTTCGCGGCCAGCCCACACGCCGGGGTGCGCTGGCCTCGCTGGCGGCAGCCGCGCTGGTGGCCCCTGCCGCGGCCAGCGCGGCCAATGCCCCGCTGCGCATCACCCTGCCGGCACTGCCGCTCGGTGCGCTGGAGCACACGTTGTACTTTCCGCAACTGCTGCGCCTGGCGCTCGCCCGGACCAGCGACGACGGGCCGTTCGAGATCAGGCACTTTCCGGAGCCCATGTCGAGCCTGCGTCAGATGGCGGAGTTGCGTCGACGCGGCGCGATCAACGTGATGTGGGACGGCACCAGCCCCCAGCGGGAAGCCGAGTTGCTGCCGGTGCGGATCCCGCTGCTGCGGGAGCTGAATGACTACCGGGTGTTCCTGATCCGCGAGGAAGAACAGGCCCGCTTCAGCCGTCTGCGCGGCCTCGACGACCTGCGTCGCCTGCAGGCCGGCGCGGGCGAAAACTGGCCCTCGGTCGATGTACTTCGCCACAACGGCCTGCCCGTCGTGACCACGGCGAGCTACGGCTCTCTGTTCCCGATGCTGCGGGCGGGCCGCTTCGACTATCTGCCCCGTGGCGTGCACGAAGTGTGGGCCGAGCAACGCAGCCAGGCCGCGCACCGGCTGGCCATCGAGCCGGGCACCTTCCTCCACTACCCTGTCCCGTTCTACTTCTTCGTCAGCCGCGACGACACCGCGCTCGCCGCGCGCATCGAGCGGGGCTTGACGGCGGCTCTGGCCGACGGCAGTTTCGACAAGCTCTTTCGCGGCATACCGAGCTTCCAGCTCAGCCTGGACGAGATCGCAGCCAGCAGACGCCGCGTCTTCGAGCTGCAGATGCCACCGCCAGGGCCAGCGCCGGCGGTGCCAGCACCCACGCCCGTATAATCACGCTTTACCACCATGGCACTCCTGAGCCTGGCCCGCCCTGGGCCTGCTGGAGTGCTTTTTGACATGACCAAGTTCGTCTTCGTCACCGGCGGTGTGGTGTCCTCCCTCGGCAAGGGCATCGCGTCAGCGTCTCTCGCCGCGATTCTCGAATCGCGCGGCCTCAAAGTCACCCTCATCAAGCTCGACCCGTACCTCAACGTGGATCCGGGCACGATGTCCCCCTTCCAGCATGGAGAGGTGTTCGTGACCGACGACGGCGCGGAGACCGACCTCGACCTCGGCCATTACGAGCGCTTCATCACCACCCGGATGAAGCGCAGCAACAACTTCACCACCGGCCAGATCTACAAGTCGGTACTGGAGAAGGAGCGCCGCGGCGACTACCTCGGCAAGACCGTGCAGGTGATCCCGCACGTGACCAACGAGATCCAGGAATACGTCAAACGCGGCGCCAACTTCGGCATGTCCGACGCGGTGGACGTGGCCATCGTCGAGATCGGCGGCACGGTAGGCGACATCGAGTCGCTGCCCTTCCTCGAAGCGGTGCGTCAGCTGAGCCTGCGGCTCGGCCCCAACAACACCGCCTTCGTGCACCTGACCTACGTGCCGTGGATCGCCACCGCCGGCGAACTGAAGACCAAACCCACGCAACACACGGTGCAGAAGCTGCGCGAGATCGGCATCCAACCCGACGCCTTGCTGTGCCGGGCCGACCGCAAGATCCCCGACGACGAGCGCGAGAAGATCTCGCTCTTCACCAACGTGCCCCACCACGGCGTGATCTCGATGTGGGACGCCGACACCATCTACAAGGTGCCGCGCATGCTGCATGAGCAGGGGCTCGACGAGCTGATCTGCATGAAGCTGCAGTTGCTGACCCGCCCGGCCGACCTGAAGCGCTGGGACACCCTGGTGCACGAGGTCGAGCACCCGCGCGGCGAAGTCACCATCGGCATGTGCGGCAAGTACACCGACCTGTCGGACTCGTACAAGTCGCTCAACGAGGCGCTGCGCCACGCCGGCCTGCACAACCATGTGCGCGTCAAGATCGAATACGTCGATGCCGAGACGCTGACCGACGGCCAGGCCGACCAGATCCTGTCGAAGGTCGATGCCGTGCTGGTGCCGGGCGGCTTCGGCAAGCGCGGCGTGGAAGGCAAGATCCACGCGGCGCAGTACGCCCGCGAGCACGGCGTGCCCTACCTCGGCATCTGCCTGGGCATGCAGGTGGCCACCATCGAGTACGCGCGCCACCTGGCCGGGCTCGAAGGCGCCAACTCCACGGAGTTCGACCCGACCACACCGCACCCGGTGATCGCCCTGATCGACGAGTGGCAGGACCGCGATGGCTCGATCCAGAAGCGCGATGCCAATTCCGACCTCGGCGGCACCATGCGCCTGGGCGCGCAGAGCTCCGACGTGAAGCCCGGCACGCTGGCGCACGAGATCTACGGCCCGGTTGTGACCGAGCGCCATCGCCACCGCTACGAGGCCAACGAGCACTACCTCGACCGCCTGCAGCAGGCCGGCCTGGTGATCTCGGCCATCACCCAGCGCGAGAAGCTGACCGAGATGGTCGAGCTGCCGCGCGACAGGCACCCCTGGTTCGTCGGCGTGCAGTTCCACCCCGAGTTCAAGTCAACGCCCTGGGGCGGCCACCCGCTGTTCATCAGCTACATCAAGGCCGCCCTGGCCCACCAGGCCGCACGCCAGGCTGGCCAGAAAGCCGCCGCCTGAAAGCCTCTCGAGATTGATGCGCGCAGGTAACGGATTTCCGGCATCCTGCGCGCCGCCTGATTGCAATAACGGAGTGAGATGAATGAGTGCCATCGTTGACATCGTCGGCCGCGAGATCCTCGACAGCCGCGGGAACCCCACCGTGGAATGCGACGTGCTGCTGGAAAGCGGCACCCTCGGCCGCGCGGCCGTGCCCTCGGGCGCGTCGACCGGCTCGCGCGAAGCCATCGAGCTGCGCGACGGCGACAAGGCCCGCTACCTGGGCAAAGGCGTGCTCAAGGCCGTGCAGAACATCAACAACGACATCAGCGAGGCCGTGCTGGGCCTGGATGCGTCCGAACAGGCCTTCCTCGACAAGACGCTGATCGACCTCGACGGCACCGACAACAAAAGCCGCCTGGGCGCCAACGCGATGCTGGCCGTCTCGATGGCCGTCGCCAAGGCCGCGGCCGAGGAATCCGGCCTGCCGCTGTACCGCTACTTCGGCGGCATGAACGGCGTTCAGCTGCCGGTGCCGATGATGAACGTCATCAACGGTGGCGCCCACGCCAACAACAGCCTCGACCTGCAGGAGTTCATGATCATCCCGGTGGGCGCGCCGAGCTTCCGCGAGTCGCTGCGCTATGGCGCAGAGGTGTTCCATGCGCTGAAGAAGATCATCGACGCCAAGGGCATGAGCACCACCGTTGGCGACGAAGGCGGCTTCGCGCCCAGCCTGCCCAGCCACGAGGCGGCGATCCAGCTGATCCTGGAAGCCATCGACAAGGCCGGCTACGAGGCCGGCCGCCAGATCGCCATCGGCCTGGACTGCGCCGCCAGCGAGTTCTACAAGGACGGCAAGTACCACCTCGAGGGCGAAGGCCTGACCCTGTCGGCGCCCGAGTGGACCGACATCCTCGCCACCTGGTGCGACAAGTACCCCATCGTCTCGATCGAGGACGGCATGCACGAGGGCGACTGGGACGGCTGGAAGCACCTGACCGAACGCCTGGGCAAGAAGGTGCAGCTGGTGGGCGACGACCTGTTCGTCACCAACACCAAGATCCTGAAGGAAGGCATCGACAAGGGCATCGCCAACTCGATCCTCATCAAGATCAACCAGATCGGCACGCTGACCGAGACCTTCGCCGCCATCGAGATGGCCAAGCGCGCCGGCTACACCGCCGTGATCAGCCACCGCTCGGGCGAGACCGAAGACTCGACCATCGCCGACATCGCCGTGGGCACCAACGCCGGGCAGATCAAGACCGGTAGCTTGAGCCGCTCGGACCGCATGGCCAAGTACAACCAGTTGCTGCGCATCGAGGAAGACCTGGGCGACGTCGCCTTCTACCCCGGTCGCGGCGCCTTCTACAACCTCAAGTAAGGCCACATGCGCCTGCTGCCGCTCGCCCTCGCCGCCCTGCTGCTGCTCGTCCACGCCGAGCTGTGGTTCGGCAAGGGCGGCGTGCCGCATCGCATGTCGCTGCAGGCCGAGTTGCGGGCGCAGCGGGCCGAGAACGCGCAGGCGCGCGCCCGAAACGAGCAACTCGCAGCCGAGGTCGCCGACCTGCGCGAGGGCACCGAGATGGTCGAGGAGAAGGCCCGGCGCGAGCTGGGCATGCTGCGCTCGGACGAAATCCTCGTCGTCGTCAGCGCCCCAGCGCGCTGACCAGGCCCTCCGGCGCGTTCCTCTCCGCATGATGGACAGCCTGCTGCAGGCCACCGCGCCGCTGCTTGCCGAAGCCTTCACGCTCTGGGGCAGCCCCACCACATGGCTGGAAGTCGCAGGCTTCTTGCTGGCCTTGTGGATGGTGTCGTGCAACATGCGCGTCAACCCCCTGGGCTGGCCGCTCGCCATCGCCAGCTCGCTGCTCTACGCGCTGCTGTTCGCCCACAGCCGGCTCTACGGCGAGGCCAGCCTGCAACTGTTCTTCGTGGCCGTCGCCGGCTGGGGCTGGTGGCAGTGGCTGCGCGGCCGAGGCAGCGATGGCGCCGCTCTCACCGTGCACCGCCTGGCGCCCCGGCGGCAGCTGGCCGTCGCTGGGGCAACGGTTGCCGCCTGGCCGCTGCTGGCGCTCGGCTTGGCCCGTTTCACCGATTCCGACGTGCCCTGGCTCGACGCGCTGCCTACCGTGGCAAGCATCACAGGCCAGCTCCTGCTGGGCCGCAAGCTGATCGAGAACTGGCCGGTCTGGCTGGCGGTGAACCTGGTCAGTGTCGGGCTGTTCGCCGTCAAGGGCCTGTGGCTCACGGTGCTGCTCTATGCCATCTTCGCCGCCTTGTCGGTGGCCGGCTGGCGAGCCTGGGCGCGGCTCGAAGGCCATGTCGATGCACGCCACTGAGCCCGCGTCGCCGTCGCCGGCCCGCCTGCTCGCCATCGTCGGCGCCGAGAGTACCGGCAAGAGCACGCTGGCCGAAGCCCTGGCGCGCCGCCTGACCGAGCAAACCGGCTGGCGCTGCACCTGGGTGCCCGAGTACCTGCGCGAATGGTGCAAACAGCGCGGGCGCACACCGCGGGCCGAAGAGCAGGCTGCCATCGCCGCCGAACAAGCCCGCAGGATCGAGGTGGCCGGCGCCTGCCACGACGTCGTGGTCTGCGACACCACGCCGTTGATGACCGCCGTCTACCACCACCAGGTCTTCGGTCTGCAGGACATGGACGAGACCACCCTGGCCTGGCAACGCCGTTGCGACCTGACGCTGCTGACCGCGCTCGACCTGCCGTGGGTCGAAGACGACTTCATCCGCGACGGCGCGCATGTGCGGGAGCCCGTGGACGCCCGCCTGCGTGGCATGCTGGTCAGCGCCGGGCTGCCTTTCGTCGTCATCGGCGGCCAGGGCACCGCCCGGCTCGAAGCCGCTCTGGACGCGGTGGCCCCCGTGCTGCGCCGCGCAGACGCGCCACGACCCGGGCTCTTCAGCCGGCTGGCCGAGCGCGACGCGGCCCAACGGGCCTGGCTCTGGATGTGCGAGACCTGCGACGTGCCCGACTGCGAGCACGCGACCCTGCGCCTGCGCCGCCAGGGCGGTTGAGAGCGCAGCTACTGCAGCACCACCGAGCTGGGCGGCTGGTCGCGGCCCGGCGTGAAGAGCTCGCCCACGTCGACCGCATCGAAACGGTATTGCTGGCCGCAGAAGTCGCAGCCGATCTCGATGTCGCCACGCTCGGCGAGGATCGAATCGGCCTCCTCGCGGCCCAGCCCGCCCAGCATCGAGCGCACGCGATCGCGAGAGCACGAACAGGCGAACTTCGGCGCCTGCGGCTCGAAACGCAGCACGGGCTCCTCCCAGAACAGGCGGCGCAGGATCGTCTCGGCGTCCAGCGTCAGCAGTTCCTGCTGCGTCAGCGTCGCGGCCAGGTGGGCGATGCGGTTGAAGTCCTCCGACTGGCCGATCGCATCTTCGTTCGCGATGTTGACGCCCGAGAGGTTCTTCTCGCCTTGCACCGGCAGGCGCTGGATCAGCAGCCCCGCAGCCACTTCGTCGTTGGCGGCCAGCACCAGGCGCGTGTCGAGTTGCTCGGACTGCAGCATGTAGTGCTCCAGCACCTGCGACAGCTGCTGCAGAGGCTCGCGCTGGTCGCCGTGCAGCGGCACCACGCCCTGGTAGGGCTGCTGGCCCGGCAGGCGATCCTGCGGGTCGAGCGTGATGGCGCAGCGGCCCTTGCCGTGCAGGTTCAGCATCGCTTCCAGGCGCGCGGTATCGGAGACCTCGCCCACCACCTTGGCGGTGGTGCGAAAGCTCAGGTCAGAGCGAGCCTCGGCCACCGCCAACTTGACCGGGCCGTCGCCGAAGATCTGCAGGATCAGCGAGCCGTTGAACTTGATGTTGGCCTGCATCAGCGTGGCCGCTGCCGCCATCTCGCCGAGCAGTGCCCGCACCGGTGCCGGAAAGGCCCCGGTCGCCTCCCGCCGGGCCAGCACTTCGCGCCACCCACCGGTCAGGCGCACCAGCATGCCTCGCACCGGCAGGCCTTCGAACAGGAACTTGTGGATCTCATCCATGGATTGCAACCGAATCAAAGCTTCTTCACGCCGCGGGCATGGCGACGGGCATTGTTGACATAGTGGGCAGCGCTGAGCTTGACGCGGGCGATCTGATCCGGGGTCAGTTCGCGCACCACCTTGGCCGGACTGCCGACGATCAGCACGCCGTCGGGGAACTCCTTGCCTTCGGTCACGAGCGAGCCGGCACCGACGATGCAGTGGCGGCCGATGCGTGCGCCGTTGAGGATCACCGACTGGATGCCGATCAGCGAGCCTTCGCCCACGCTGCACCCGTGCAGCACTACCTGGTGCCCGACGGTGACGTCGGACCCCACCACCAGCGGCGTGCCCGCATCGGTGTGCATGACGCAGCCATCCTGGATGTTGCTGCGCTCGCCGATGGTGATCCACTCGTTGTCACCGCGCAGCACCGCGCCGTACCAGACGCTCGCGTCCGCCTGCAACTCGACGCGTCCGATCACTTCCGCCGAGTCGGCCACCCAGGCGCTGGTGTGGATGCGTGGCGCATCGTCGTCGAATTGGTAGATGGCCATGGCAGTCCTTCGCGTCGGCAGGTCAAGGGGATAATTTTAAGGATGGAGCTGCGAATTCAAGCGCTGAAGGTCTTGTGCATGGCCGAGCCCGCAGTCAAGGCCCACGAGGCCCGGGCCCTGCTGCAGGCCGTGCGCGAGGGCCGCGTCGCCCTCGACACCGAAGCGGTGCTCGTGCCCGATGCCGCCGTGCCCGGCAGGCCCGACCGGCCTCGACTCGTGGCGCCCGAGCAGGTGCCGCGACGCACACCGTTCACGCCGGAAGGCCGCGCCGCGCTGCTGCACGCCGTCTGCCACATCGAGTTCAATGCCATCAACCTTGCGCTCGATGCGGCATGGCGTTTCTCCGGCATGCCCGAGCGCTTCTACCTCGATTGGCTGCAGGTGGCTGGCGAAGAGGCCTTGCACTTCACGCTGCTGCGCGAGCACCTGAAGACGCTGGGGCACGACTACGGCGACTTCGAAGCCCACGACGGCCTCTGGACCATGGCCGAGAAGACACGCGACGACATCACCGCGCGCATGGCGCTGGTGCCCCGCACGCTGGAGGCTCGCGGGCTCGACGCGACGCCGCCGATGCAGGCCAAACTGCGCAAAGCGGGTGACCTGCGGGCGGTCGAGATCCTCGACGTGATCCTGCGCGACGAGATCGGCCATGTGGCCATCGGCAACCACTGGTACCGCTGGCTTTGCGAGCGCAATGGGCTGGATCCTCTGGCCGCCTATGCGGCTTTCGCCGAGCGGCACGGCGCGCCCCGGATGAAAGGCCCGTTCAACCTGGAGGCGAGGCGCGCGGCCGGCTTCGCGGCCGAAGAGATCGAGCGGCTGAGGTGACCCCGGCTCAATCGCCGAAGAAGTAGCGTTTCAGGCCAGCCAGGATCATCTCGACCGCGATCGCGGTCAGCACCAGGCCCATCAACTTTTCCAGCGCCGAGACCATCGGGGTTCCCAGCAGCTTGCGGATGCGTTCCGCAGCCAGCAGCACCACGCCGCTGATCGCCATGGCCAGCGTCAGCGCGCCGATCCAGTGCGCGATGCGGTCGGGCTGGCGCGAGGCCAGCAGCAGCACCGTGGCCATGGCGGAAGGGCCGGCCAGCAACGGCACCGCCAGCGGGAAGATCAGCGGCTCACGCTTGCCGTCGCTGGCATAGATCTCGCCGCCCGAGGCAAAGATCATCCGGATCGCGATGATCAGCAGGATCACGCCGCCGGCCACCTCCAGCGAGCGCTCCGACAGGTGCATCAGGTTGAGAAAACCCTGCCCGGCGAACATGAAGGCCAGCAGCACCGCGAACGCGATCGACACCTCGCGCACAGCCACCAGCGCCCGCCGCTCGGGCGCCACCCCGCGCAGCACCGAAATGAAGATCGGCAGGCTGCCGAAGGGGTCGAGCACCAGCAGCAGCAGGACGAAGGCGGAGACGAAGGTGTGGTCCATGGCGGGCGATTGTGCCGCCGGCCATCCACCCGCCGGAAACGCGACTTTCGACCACCCCGCCATCCGACGACCTCAAGGTTTTGTGGAGCGAGGTGCGGCGTGGGCGCAACGCTTGGGTGCAACTGGATTTCTAGAATCGTTACAGAAAGTTCGACACACCTTCATTTACAGGAGACCCCATGAGGAAGTTGGTCCTGGCTGCTGCGATCGCAGCGGCCACCCCCGCCTTTGCCCAAAGCAGCGTCGCCATCTATGGCCGACTGAACGTGACTGTCGAGAGCGTGAAACAGGGTGAAGACGACCGGCGCGCCGAGGTGCGCAACAACTCGTCTCGCATCGGCTTCAAGGGCGTCGAAGACCTCGGCGGCGGCCTCAAGGCCGGCTTCCAGATCGAGCACGGCTTCGATCCGAGCACCGGCCAGCAGAACCTGAACGACGACGGCTCCCTCGCTCCCTTTTGGGGCCGGCAGGCCGAGGTGAACCTGAGCAGCGCCTTCGGCACCGTGCGCTTGGGCACCTTCACGCCCGAGTCGTACTACGCCACCGCTGACTACATCAGCATGCACAACCACGACACCGGCGACTCGGCGGACTTGTTCTACACGACCCGGTTCACGACCCAGAACAAGGTGGGCTACGCCTCACCGAATTTCGGCGGTCTCCAGGTTCATGCCTCGGTCTCCGAAGGCTCCGCCTCGGTCGAGCGCACCTACGACGTCGCCGCCAACTACGACTTGGGCAACTGGCACTTCGGCGCCGGCTACGAGAAGCAGGGGGACTTCAACCAGTTCGCCGTCCGGGGCCTGGTCGAGCTGGGCTCCTTCACGCTCGGCGCCTACCTGCAGCGGGTCGATCACCCCACCCGTGGCGATGCGCTGCACGCACGCGTGTCGGGCATGTGGGCTTTCGGCGCTTCGGAGCTGCACCTGAACGTGGGCCGCGCCGGCGAATACAGCAACATCGACCAGAGCGACGCCGTGCAGTTCACGCTCGGCTACAACTACAACCTCAGCAAGCGCACCAAGGCCTACGCGTACTACACCCGCGTCGACCGTGACGACGTGCTGAAGGTCTACGGTGGCGACTTCGACGCATTGGCCGTCGGCGTCCGTCACAACTTCTGAGCACGCCTCGCGCGCTTCGCCAAGCCGGCCCCTGTGCCGGCTTTTCTTTGTCAGCCGCGCGGGTGGTGGCGGGCGTGCAGTGCCTTCAACCGCTCCCGCGCGACATGGGTGTAGATCGTCGTCGTGGAGATGTCGGAATGGCCCAGCAGCATCTGCACCGCGCGCAGGTCGGCACCGTGGTTCAGCAGGTGGGTGGCGAAGGCGTGGCGCAGCGTGTGGGGTGAGAGCGGCGCCGTGATGCCGGCCCGTGTGGCGTATTTCTTCACCAGCGTCCAGAACATCTGGCGTGTCATCGGCCCGCCGCGCGCAGTGACAAAGAGCGCCTCGCTCTGCTGGCCCGACAGGATGGCCGCCCTCGCCTCACGCAGATAGCGCTCCACCCAGGCCGCAGCCTCCTCGCCGAAGGGCACCAATCGCTCCTTCGCGCCCTTGCCGCTGACGCGCAGCACGCCGTCCGCCAGGCTCAGACGCACGCTGGGCAGTTCCACCAGCTCGCTCACCCGCAGCCCGCTGGCGTACATCAGCTCCAGCATACAGCGGTCGCGGATGCCCAGCGACGTACCGGTGTCGGGTGTACTTAGCAAGCGTTCGACCTGCGCTTCACTCAAGGTCTTCGGCACCCTGAGCGGCTGCCGTGCGCTGCCCAGGCGCAGCGTCGGGTCTTCCTGAAGGTGGCGCTCGCGCAGGGCCCAGCGGTAGAAACGGCGGAACACCGCGAGACGACGGTTCGCCGTGGTGGCGCGGCTCGCGGCATGGCGGGCCAGCGCATAACGGCGCAGGTGTTCCTCGCGGGCAGCAACGAGGCCGATGCCATCGGTGGCCGCAAGCCACTGCGACAGCAGCGCGAGGTCGCGGCGATACGCGGCGAGCGTGTTGGCCGACAGGCCGTCTTCCACCCACAACGCTGCCACGAAGGCATCGATGAGGGGCTCGGCGCCGGGTACTTTCGGAGCCGTCGCAGGCCGCGCCGGGGTCGTTGTCATCTGGTGCCTGCGGCCGACCGTGACAGGGCCCAGTCGACATGATGCCGGACCAGCGGCGTGCAGGCCTCGCGGCCCGTGCGCAGCGCTTCGCGCATCGCGGGGGCAGCGGCATCGCCTGCCGCGATGGCGTTGCCCATCGCCACCGCCAGGTTGCGTCGCCAACGCTCGTGGCCGATGCGGCGGATCGGGTTGCCTTCGGTGCGGCGCAGGAACTCGCCCTCGCCCCATTGCCACAGGTCCAGCAGCTGCGCGCTTCCCAGCGGCTCGCGCTCGTCGAAATCGGGCAGCGGGCTGCGGCGAGCGTACTTGTTCCAGGGGCACGCAAGCTGGCAGTCGTCGCAGCCGTAGATGCGGTTGCCCATCAGGGGCCGCAGCGCCTCGTCGATCTCGCCGGGATGCTCGATGGTGAGGTAGGAGATGCAGCGCCGTGCATCCAGCCGGTAAGGTGCCAAGATCGCGCCGGTCGGGCAGGCATCGAGGCAGGCTCGGCAGTTGCCGCAGTGGGCGCTGGCGGCTCCGGTCAAGGGCAACGGCAGGTCGACGTAGATCTCGCCCAGGAAGAACATCGACCCGCCTTCGCGCGACAGCGCGAGGGTGTGCTTGCCGCGCCAACCCAGGCCGCTGCGGGTGGCGAGCTCGGCTTCCAGCACAGGGGCGGAGTCGGTAAAGGCGCGGTGCCCGAAAGGCCCGATTTCGGCAGCGATGCGCTCGGCGAGTTGCTGCAGGCGGTTGCGCAACACCTTGTGATAGTCCCGGCCCCGGGCATAGAGCGAGACCACCGCCTCGCCCGGTTGCGCCAGCCGTTGCCACTCGCGCTCGACCCAGCCAGGGCCGGCGCCGCGGGGCAGGTAATCCATGCGCGCCGTGATCACACGCACCGTGCCCGGCACCAGCTCGGCTGGCCGTGCGCGCTTGAGGCCGTGGGCCTGCATGTAGCCCATCTCGCCGTGGAAGCCGGCGGCAAGCCAGTCGAGCAGCCCCTGCTCGGCCTGCGAGAGATCGACATCGGCCACCCCGATCTGGGAGAATCCCAGCGTGTGAGCCCAGCCCTCGAGTTGATGCGCCACCCGTGCGACGGCCTTCTCGACTCCTGAACCTTGACTCATCCGCCGATTCTAGAAACCCAATCCCTGCTCTGGCCCGATGAAGCGGCCTGTGGACGCTTCGCCTCTGCGCTGGCCCACGCGATCATCACCCAACCCGCGCTGCGCGACGCGCGCCTCGAGCTCGACGGCCCGCTGGGCGCCGGCAAGACGACCTTCGTGCGCCACCTGCTGCGCGCGCTCGGCGCCACCGGCCGCATCAAGAGCCCGACCTACGCGGTGGTCGAGCCCTACGAGCTGCCGCTGCCCGGCGGCGAGCGCTTGGCCGTGTCCCACTTCGACTTCTATCGTTTCGACGACCCGCGCGAGTGGGGCGACGCGGGCTTCCGCGAGATCTATGCTGCGCCGGGGCTGAAGCTGGCCGAGTGGGCCGAGAAGGCCGCGCCCGCGCTGCCGGCGCCCGACCTGCGCCTGAAGCTGGCGCCGCAGACGGACGACAGCCGGGTCGTCCGGGCCGAGGCCTTCAGCCCCACCGGCCGGGCCTTGCTGGCTGGCGCGGAGGCCGCGGCATGATGCGCCGGCGCGACTGGCTGTCCGGCCTGGGCACCGTGGTGCTGACCCTGGGCCCGGCGCAACTGGCCTGGGGGGCTGCGATCGTCGCGGTGCGGGTCTGGCCGGCCTCCGACTACACCCGCGTCACGATCGAATCCGACCAGACCTTGAGCGCTCGCCATTTCGTCGCCGACAACCCTCAGCGCCTCGTCGTCGACATCGACAACCTCGAGCTGAGCCCGGCCTTGCGCGAGCTGGTCGGCAAGGTGCGCTCCGACGATCCCTTCATTCAGGGTGTGCGCGTCGGGCAGAACCAGCCCCGCGTGGTGCGCCTGGTGATCGACCTGAAGCAGGCGGTGAAGCCCCAGCAGTTCGCGCTGACCCCGGTGGCGGCCTACCAGCATCGGCTGGTCTTCGACCTGCATCCCACCGAGGCGCCCGATCCGCTGCTGGCACTGATCCGCGACAAGGACAGCGCCGAGCGCGAGGCCGCCCAGACCGTGCAGGACGCGCTGGGCGAGTTCATCGGGAAGGTCGACAAGCCCGGCGCCGCCACCGGCCCCGTGGCGGCCGCCCCGGTGCCGGCCCCTTCACCCGCACCGCCCAAGCCCGGCCCTGCCGCGCCCACCGCGGCACAGAAAGAGCGCATCAACCGCCTCACGGTGGTGGCCATCGACCCCGGACACGGCGGTGAGGACCCGGGTGCCATCGGCCCGAGCGGGCTGAAGGAGAAGGACGTGGTGCTGCAGGTCGCCCTGCAGTTGCGCGACAAGCTCAACAGCAGGCCCGGCATGCGCGCGATGCTGACGCGCGACGCCGACTTCTTCGTGCCGCTGAAGGACCGCGTGGCCAAGGCGCGGCGCGTTCAGGCCGACCTCTTCGTCTCCATCCATGCCGACGCCTTTCTCAACCCCGAGGCCCGGGGCGCCAGCGTCTTTGCGCTCAGCCAGGGCGGCGCCACCAGCGCGGCGGCGCGCTGGATGGCACAGAAGGAAAACGCCGCCGACGTGGTGGGCGGCGTCAATGCCGCCACCAAGGACACCCAGGTGCTGCGCGCCCTGCTCGACATGAGCACCACGGCGCAGATCAAGGACAGCCTGCGCGTCGGCAACGAGGTGCTGAGCCGCATCGGCAAGGTCGGTCGCCTGCACAAGCGCCACGTCGAACAGGCCGGGTTCGCGGTGCTGAAGGCACCGGACATCCCCTCCATCCTGGTCGAGACCGCCTTCATCTCCAACCCCGACGAAGAAGACAAGCTGCGCGACCCTGACTACCAGAAACGCCTGGTCGAGGCGCTCTTCACCGGCATCGAGCGCTACTTCGCGAAGAACCCGCCGCTGGCGCGCAAGCGAACGGTCTGACCACGCTCAGAGGGTGGCCGGCAGCGCCCCCCGCAGCGCGTTGCACACCACCAGCGCCTCGGCGCGCTCGACGTCTTCGCGCGTGAGCCGGCGCTCGGCGGCGGCCCACGCCGGGTCGGCCAGCAACTGGGCGCGCATCACGCCCGGCAGCGCTCCAT
This sequence comes from Pseudomonadota bacterium, assembly GCA_049322835.1. Taxonomy (GTDB): domain Bacteria; phylum Pseudomonadota; class Gammaproteobacteria; order Burkholderiales; family Burkholderiaceae_C; genus Ideonella. The sequence goes on from JBMOQN010000005.1 coordinate 171,238, forward strand.
CGGCCACGGGGGGCGTCCACCAGCACCCGCCCCGCTTCACGAAGACGCTGGTGCGGCCGCCTTCGACCAGTGCCCCGTCCTCGCGCAGGAAGAGGCTGTCGAAAGCCCCTTCGGCTTCGGCCTCGCGGATGCCGAGGTCGTAGACGTTCCGCCAACTGGTCTTGTGAGCCGCCAGCGGCGCATGGCGCGGCAGGCGCTCAGCGGCCCAGCGCAGGCGCACGGGGCCGGGCGGCAGGGGTTGCAGCGAGGCGTGCTGCCAATCCATGCGGCCGTCGTGGTGCAGCGCCAGCCGCACGCGCGACGCCCCCCTGGCAGCAAGCTGCGAAAGCAACGTTTCATACCCGGCCCGCGCCGCCATTTCGTCGAACACGAAGCCCAGTTGCGCCGCGCTGTGGGCCAGGCGCTGCATGTGCGCCGCCCACAGCCCGACGCCTTCGCCGGGCAGGTGGCGCATGGTCTCGATCAGCGTGAAGCCAGGGTCCAGGCTGGTGAGGAAACGCGCCTTGAGCCGGCACTCGGCGCGCTCGTCGGCGGCCACGCTGTCCAGCACGATGCCGGCGCCCAGGCCCAGCTGCAGTGGCGCCAGCCCCTCGACGGCCTCGCCGAGCACCAGCGTGCGGATGGCCACCGAGAGGCAGAAGTCGCCCAGCGCAGCGTCGCTGGCAGGGGCATCCACCCAGCCGATTGCGCCGCAGTACAGGCCGCGCGGCGTGCTCTCCAACCCGCGGATCAGCTGCATGGTGTGGTGCTTGGGCGCGCCGGTGATCGAGCCGCACGGGAAAGTGGCGCGCAGCAGCGCCGGCATGTCCACCCCTGCCCTGGGCCGCGCCTGCACCGTCGAGGTCATCTGCCACACCGTCGCGTAGGGCTCGACGTCGAACAGCGCCGGCACCCGGACCGAGCCGGCCTGCGCGACCCGGCCCAGGTCGTTGCGCAGCAGGTCGACGATCATCAGGTTCTCGGCCCGGTTCTTCTCGTCGGCACGCAGCCAGTCGGCCTCGGCCTGGTCATCGGCCGGGTCGGCGCGGCGAGGGGCCGTGCCCTTCATCGGCCGGGCGGTCAGCACCCCCCGCTCGTGCCGCAGAAAGAGCTCGGGCGACAGCGACAGCACATGCCGCGCGCGTGTTTCGCCTTGCACTGCCGGCAAGGCGATGAGGGCGCCATAGCGCACCGGCTGGCGTGCCCTCAGCCGGCGGTACAGGGCCACGGGCGACCCGAAGGCCTGCCCACGGAGCCGGTAGGTGTGGTTGACCTGGTAGGTCTCGCCAGCCTGGATGGCCTCATGGATGTGGGCGATCGCCGTGTCGAAGGCCGAGTCGTCGTCCGAGGGCGCGAGGCCCCAGGCGCCCGCTGGGCCCGGCCCGGCGAGGCCGTTGTCCATGGACTGCAGCCATGCATCGGCCTCCAGGCTCGTGCAGCGGCGCAAGTGACGGAACATCAGCACCCGCAACCCGCCCACTGCCGCCGCGCCGGCGTCACCACCGGCGATGCCGTGCAGGCCAGCGCCCCATTCATAGTCCGCCAGCAGCACCGCATGCAGGCCGGCACGCAGATCGGCATCCACCGCGAGCCAGGTGGACTCCAGCATGCCGGGCAGGGCCGCCCGGTGCTCGCGCACGAAGCCGGTGTAGCTGCGGCTGCGTGGCGCCTCGCCCTGCGCCGAGCCCAGGTCGTCGAGCAGCGCCCAGGCCGCCGCGCTCACGCCACCGGCGCCTGCAACGCGCCTTGCTTGCGCCGGGCGCGCCAGGCGCCGAAAAGCACCAGCACACCGGGAATCAGGATCATGGCCCAGATGATCTTGTCGAGGTTCTGCTGCACCCACGGCACGTTGCCGAAGAAATAGCCGGCCAGGGTGATGCTGCCCACCCACAGCGCACCGCCCGTGATGTCAAAGAAGGTGAAGCGGCTGCGCGTCATCGCGGCAACGCCGGCCACGAAGGGTGCGAACGTGCGCAGGAAGGGCATGAAGCGCGCCACGATCAGCGTGACCCCGCCATAGCGCTCGTAGAAGTCGTGCGCCTTCAGGAAAGCCTGCTTGTTGAACCAGCGCGAGTGCTCCCACTGAAACACGCGCGGCCCAACGTAGCGCCCGATGGTGTAGTTGCACTGGTTGCCGGCCACGGCGGCCGTGAACATCAACCCCATCGCCAGAGGCAGGTCCATCAGGCCGGCGCCGCAGAGTGCACCGACCACGAACAGCAACGAGTCCCCCGGCAGAAAGGGCATGACCACCACCCCGGTCTCGACGAAGATGATGGCGAACAGCAGCGCGTAGACCCAGGTGCCGTACTGCGCGACGAAGTTGGCCAGATGCACGTCGACGTGCAGGATGAAGTCGGCCAGAAAGGCAATCAATTCCATGGCGCGGATTATCCCAGCGCCCCAGTTTCTACAATCGCGCGATGACAGCCCTGGCCACCGACACCCCCACCACCACGCGGCGCACCATCCGCGAGCTGCCCGACGAGCTGGTGAGCCAGATCGCCGCCGGCGAGGTGGTCGAGCGGCCGGCTTCGGTCGTGCGCGAGCTGGTCGACAACGCGCTCGACGCCGGTGCGACCCAGGTCACGGTGAAGCTGCAGGCCGGCGGCGTGCGCGCCATCGTGGTGGAGGACGACGGCTCGGGCATTCCGGCCGAAGAGCTGCCGCTGGCCGTCAAGCGCCACGCCACCAGCAAGATCCGCACGTTGGCCGAGCTGGAAGGCGTGGCCACCATGGGCTTCCGCGGCGAGGCGCTGGCCGCCATCGCATCGGTCAGCGAGCTGGCCATCGTCAGCCGCACCGCCGAGGCTCCCCATGCCCATCGGCTGGACGCACGCAGCGGCGAGCTGCAGCCGGCCGCCCGCGCCGTGGGCACCAGCATCGAGGTGCGCGAGCTGTTCTTCAGCACCCCGGCGCGCCGCAAGTTCCTCAAGAGCGAGGCCACGGAGCTGGCGCACGCCACCGAGGCCGTGCGCCGCCATGCGCTGGCGCGGCCGGACGTCGGCTTCACCATCTGGCACGACGGCAAGCTAATCGAGCAGTGGCGCCGCGCCACCCATGAGCAGCGCATGGCCGACGTGCTGGGGCCCGAGTTCGTGGCCGAGAGTCGCATGGTCGAGCACCTGGCCGGCCCGATGCGGGTGATAGGCCGCGCCGGCCTGCCCGAGGCCTCGCGCGCCCGGCCCGACCACCAGTACGCCTACGTCAACGGCCGCTATGTGCGCGACAAGCTGGTGGCCCATGCGCTGCGCAGCGCCTATGAAGACGTGCTGCACGGCCAGCGCCAACCGGCCTACGTGCTCTTCATCGACATCGAGCCGACCCGCGTCGACGTGAACGTGCACCCGACCAAGATCGAGGTGCGCTTCCGTGAGTCGGGCGAGGTCTACCAGGCGGTGCGCCGTGCGGTCGAACACGTGCTGGCTGCCACCGGTGGCAGCCCGATGGGGCGTGCGATCGACAACCTGCCCGCGGCCCACGCCGCCACCGCCACGCCGGCCTATCCCTCCAGCGGCCCATCGTCCGTGAACTTCGCCAGCCCGCCCTCTGCCGCTGCGCTGCCCTGGGGCGCTCAGCAGCAACGCCTCGGCCTGGCGGATCTGGGCCTGCTGCACGGGCAAGAAGCACGCGAGGCTCCTGCCCCTTGGACGGTGTCGCCCCTTGGCGTGACCGCCTCGGCACCCGCCGCCGAGCGGCCTGCGCCCGACGCGGCCACCGACTGGCCCCTGGGCCGCGCACTGGCCCAGGTCGCCGGCGTCTACGTGCTGGCCGAGAACGCGCATGGCCTGGTGGTGGTCGACATGCACGCCGCCCACGAGCGCATCGTCTACGAGCGCCTGAAGGCCGCGGCCCGCGAGCAGCCGCTGGCGGCCCAGCCGATGCTGATCCCGGCCACGTTTGCCGCCACGCGCGAAGAGGTGGCCATCGCCGAGGGCCGCGCGGCGGACCTCACCGCACTCGGCCTGGACATCTCGCCCCTCGGCCCGACCACGCTGGCCGTGCGCGCCCGGCCGGCCGCCCTGCCCGAGGCCGAGCCGGTGGAGCTGGCCCGCTCGGTGCTGCGCGAGCTGGCCGAGCTGGCCGAGGCCGATGCCGGCCGACTGATCGAGCGGGCGCAGGACGAGATCCTCGCCACCATGGCCTGCCACGGTGCGGTGCGCGCCCATCGCCGCCTGACGATCGAGGAGATGAACGGCCTGCTGCGCCAGATGGAAGCCACCGAGCGCGCCGACCAGTGCAACCACGGCCGGCCCACCTGGCGCCAGGTCACGATGAAGGAGCTGGACGCGCTCTTCTTGCGGGGTCGGTGACGCCCCCTTGACCGTGCAACGCCACTGACATGAGATCCGACCGCAACATCCAGCGCACACCCAAGCGGCCCACGCGCGCCAACGCACCGGCGCAGCCTGCGTCACCCGCGTCGAGCGTGCCCGTCAGCACCCGGCCGGCGAACTTGACGCCAGCCCGGCCGCCGGCGGCACCGCCGCGCCCCGCCCCGCCGACCCCGGGCACCACCCGCCCGCCCGGCCCGCGCCGCGTGGCGCGCGACGAGGCCCCGCCCCCTCAGACACGCCCCGCACCGCGGCCGCCAACGCCACGCACCTCGACCGAGGAAGGCATCCGCCTGTCCAAGGCCTTGTCCGACCGCGGCCTGGCATCGCGCCGCGAGGCTGACGACTGGATCGCCGCCGGCTGGGTCAGGGTCGACGGCCGGCCTGCCGTGCTGGGCCAGCGCGTGACGCCCGATGCCCGCATCGAGGTCGACCCCGCCGCCCACCAGCAGCAGGCCAAGCGGGTCACCATCCTGCTGAACAAGCCCATCGGCTATGTCTCGGGCCAGGCCGAAGACGGCTACGAGCCCGCAAGCGTGCTGGTCACCGCCGCCAACCACTGGAAGGACGACCTGGCGCGTCGCCCCTTCCACCCTGGCCACGGCCGCCACCTGGCGCCGGCCGGGCGACTGGACATCGACTCCACCGGCCTGCTGGTGCTGACGCAGGACGGCCGCATCGCCAAGCACCTGATCGGCGAGGACTCCGACGTCGAGAAGGAGTACCTGGTGCGGGTGGAGTACCAGGGCCAGGCCCAAGCCCAGGGCGTGTTCCCGGAGGCCGACCTCCGGCGCCTGCAGCATGGCCTGGAGCTGGACGGCAAGCAGCTCAAGCCCGCCAAGGTGAGCTGGGCCAACGAAGACCAGTTGCGCTTCGTGCTGCGCGAGGGCCGCAAGCGCCAGATCCGCCGCATGTGCGAGCTGGTGGGGCTGAAGGTCGTCGGCCTGAAGCGTGTGCGCATCGGCAGCGTGGTGCTGGGCAAGCTGCCGGTAGGGCAGTGGCGCTATCTGAGGGATGACGAAAGGTTCTGAAGCCGCCTATCCTCCCCGCCCATGCCGCCCGCGCACGTGGCTTGCGCGCGGGCCACAAGGAGGGGAGCCATGTCGGAACCGGAACGTGCCCGATTCACCGAGCGCCAGGCCTGCATCGGCTGCGGCGGCACCACGCTTGACCAGCTGGCAGCCGGCGGCTTCGACGAAGGCGCGGTGCAGCGCTTCATCGAGGCCGACCCGTGGGGTGAACACCCCGCCCCCTTCCTGCGCGGCAAGCCCTGGTCATTCGTGAGCTGCCGCGCCTGCGGCCTGGCCTTCCACCGCCACATCCTCGACCCCGAGTGGAACGAGCGGCGTTTCGCACGCTGGATGTCGCAGGAAGCCATCGACGCCTACGAGCAGCGCATCCGCACACCCGAGGGAGAAATGCGCAAGGGCAGCGCCTTCACCGCCCACGTGCTGCGCATCGAGCGGCTGACCCGCGACCTGCGCGGCAACCGCGCACCCCGGGTGCTGGATTTCGGCTGCGGCTACGGCAGCTTCCTGGCCATGTGTGCGCTCTACGGCTTCGAGGCCTATGGGGTGGACCGGTCGGCCGCCCGGCGTGGCAACAACCGCTACGGCCAGGTCTTCGCCGAGGTCGACGAGGTGGCCCACCTGGCCCCCTTCGATGCGCTGACCTTGTTCGAGGTGCTGGAGCACCTGGACGAGCCGCGGCCCTTGCTGGAGCACCTGGCCACCCTGCTGGCGCCGGGCGGCATTCTGGTGCTTGAGACACCCGACTGCAGCGGCGTGCGCGGCATCGAGAGCCGCAGCGACTACGACAAGATCCACCCGCTGGAGCACATCAACGCGTTCACGCCGAGGACGCTGGCCGATTTCGCCGCCCGCCTGGGCTTCCGGCCCCTGCGCCCGCCGGCCGCCTACGTCAGCACCGAGTGGGGCCGCCTCGCCCGCACCCTCGCCAAGCAGGTGCTGGCGCCGCTGCGCCAGCCCACGACGCAGCTCTACTTCCGGAAAATCTAGTTCCCCTGGAGGTTCAGCGGCGTCAGCGGTCGCTGCCCCGAGAGCACGGCGATCAGGTTGTCCACGGCCAGGTTTGCCATGGCCAGGCGGGTGGGCCGGCTGGCGCTGGCGATGTGGGGGGTCAGCACCACGTTGGGCACCTGGAGCAGGGCCGGGTGGACAGCAGGCTCGCCCTCGAACACATCCAACCCGGCCGCAGCGATGCGGCGCCCGGCCAGCGCCTCGGCCAGCGCTGCATCGTCGACCACGCCGCCGCGGGCGATGTTGGTCAGCGTCGCGGTGGGCTTCATCAGCGCCAGCTCGGGCGCACCCACCAGGTGGTGCGTGGCGGGGGTGTAGGGCACGACGATGACCAAGTGGTCGGCGGCCTGCAGCAGTTCCCGCAGGCCCAGGTAACGCGCACCGACGGCAGCCTCTTCGGCCTCGGACAGCCGGCTGCGGTTGTGATAGACGACCGGCATGCCGAAGCCCAGCGCCCCGCGCCTTGCGATCGCCTGCCCGATGCGACCCATGCCGAGGATCCCGAGCGTTGCACCATGCACATCGCTGCCGGCGAAGAGGTCGTAGGACCAGGTCTTCCATTGGCCTGCGCGCAGCCAATGCTCGCTCTCGGCGATGCGGCGCGCTGTGGCCATCATCAGCGCGAAGCCGAAGTCGGCCGTGGTCTCGGTCAGCACCCCCGGCGCGTTCGTGACCTGCACGCCGCGCGCGGTGCAGGCCGGCACATCGATGTTGTTGTAGCCCACCGCCATCGTGCTGATCACCTTCAGGCCGGGGCAGGCGTCGAGCAGCGCGGCGTCGACCGGCTCGGTGCCGGTGATGAAGGCGCCCTGGCAGCCCTGCAGCGCATCGCGCAGACCCGCTGGCGTCAGCGGCTCGTCCGCCTCGTGCACGATCAGCTCGAAATGCTCGCCCAGTCGGTGCAGCACCTCAGGGAAGATTCGGCGTGCCACGAGCACGCGCGGGCGGGGGCTGGTGGCCACGAGCACGGCTCCTTCAGTCAATCGACGAAACGGGTGAAGCCCGCGACCGGCTCGCGCTCGGTAACCAAGGTGTTCTCGACCGCTTCGGGGTCGGCGTAGCCAAGCGACATGCCGCAGACCACCATGTCCTGCGAGCCGAGCGCCAGTTCCTCGGCGATGACGCGGTGGAACTGGGTGAAGGCAGCCTGCGGGCAGGTGTCCAGCCCTCGGGCGCGGGCCGCGACCATCACGTTCTGCAGGAACATGCCGTAGTCGAGCCAGCTGCCCTGCTGCATCACGCGCTCGATGGTGAAGATCAGGCCGACCGGCGCGTCGAAGAACTCGTAGTTGCGGCCGTGCTGGGCGTGCATGCGCTCCTTGTCGGCCTTGCCGATGCCCAGCAGGCCGTAAAGGTCCCAGCCTACTTTGCGGCGGCGGTCGATGTACGGCGCGCGCCATTCGGTGGGGTAGTAGGCGTACTCCTCGGTGTGCTGGGAGCGCTCGGCCGGGTTGTCGTAGACGGCCCGGATGCGGGCCGAGAGCCGTGTCTTCGCCTCGCCGGTCAGCACATGCACCCGCCAGGGCTGCGTGTTGGTACCGGAAGGCGCGCGCGCCGCCACGGCCAGGATCTCCTCGATCGTTTCGCGCGCAACGGGTGTGGGCAGGAACGCGCGGATCGAGCGGCGAGAGATGATGGCGGCGTCGACCGCGGCGATGCTGTCGGGCGTGACGGGAAAGTCGCGTGGGCTCATGGGGTGGGGGCTTTCTTCAGGGAATCGAGTGCGCGCAGAAGCGCCTCGGGCAGCTCCGCCGGCCGACGGGTGTGCCGGTCGACATAGACGTGGACGAAGTGACCAGCCGCCGCGGTCTGCGGCTCGCCAGCGCCGAACAGGCCTACCTCGTAGCGCACGCTGGAGCGGCCGATGTGCGCCACGCGCAGGCCGGCGTCCACCGCCTGCGGGAAGGCCAGCGGCGCGAAGTAGTTGCAGTGCGTCTCGATCACCAGGCCGATCACTGGGCTGGTCTCGACCTGCAGCGCGCCGGCCTCGATCAGGTAGGCGTTCACCGCCGTGTCGAAGAAGCTGTAGTAGACGACGTTGTTGATGTGGCCATAGGCGTCGTTGTCCATCCAGCGGGTGGTGATGGGGCGGAAGAGCCGGTAGGCGCTGCGGGCCTCGGCCTGGGGGCGGCTGTCGCTGCTCATCGTGTCGATTGTTCCATCGGCGTGTTGATCGAGGAGGCCCAGGCCTGCCAGCTCTCGGCCGCCAGCGCCAGGGTGCGGGCCTGCAGGGCCACGGTCTCGTGAATGTCCCGCCCGTAGCCGCCGGCCATGCTCAAGGCCACGGGCACCCCGCGCGCGCGCAAGGCCCTGAGCACGACCTGGTCGCGCTGCGCCAAGCCCGCGGCGCTCAGCTTGAGCCGACCGAGGCGATCGTTCTCGTGCGGGTCGGCACCCGCGAGGTAGAAGACCAGCCCTGGCATGAGGCCCTCGTGGCGGCGCCAGACCTCGGCCAGCCCGAGGTCGAGTGCCGACAGGTACTCGGCGTCGCCACACCCATCGGGCAGCTCGACGTCGAGGTCGCTGGCCACCTTGCGAAAGGGGAAGTTGCGTGCGCCGTGCATTGAAAAAGTGAACACGGTGGGGTCGTCGGCGAAGATCGCAGCGGTGCCGTTGCCCTGGTGGACGTCGAGGTCGACAACCAGCACACGCAGCAAGGCCCGGTGGCGCCGGTGCCATTCAGCCTGCATCAGCCGCGCGGCCACGGCCACGTCGTTGAAAACGCAGTAGCCCGATCCCTTGTCGGCGCTGGCATGGTGGGTTCCGCCGGCCAGGTTGGCCGACACGCCCTCGGCCAGGGCCGTGCGCGCGGCGGCAATGGTGGCACCCACCGAGCGGCGCGCGCGCTCGGCCATGCGCGGCGACCACGGAAAGCCGATCTCGCGCTGCGCAGCCGGGCTGAGCAGGCCCTCGGCCACCGCCGTCACGTAGACGGGCTCGTGGGCCAGTGCCAGCTCGCCGTCGGTGGCGGCAGGTGCTTCCTCCAGGCGGATCTGCGGCAGCTCGGCAGCGACCTTGTCGCGCAGCAGGCGGTATTTCGGCATCGGGAAACGATGCCCTTCCGGCAGCGGCAGCACGAAATGATCGGAGGTGTAGGCCCGCATGGTGCGCGGCCACTGTGCCACACGCCGCCAGGCACCGCCGCCGCGCCGGCGACAGGCAGCGGAAATGACGGTCCACCCCGGCCGGATCCTGCCGGGGCCGCGTGTCTGCTGGATGAAAGAACAGCACGGGCTAGAGCTTTTTACCTACTTTGCTGCACCGCAACAAAAAGTGCTTGCAAACCCCGGGTAGACCCCTATACTTCGAGTCATGTTGCAGCGCACCATAAGTTTGGCAAGGCTGCAGACCTTCCTCCCCCTGCCCTCAATCCAGGAGATGCACATGCTGACCGCTGAACAACTGATCGCTGCCCAGAAAGCCAACGTCGAGACCCTGTTCGACCTCACCAACAAGGCCTTCGAAGGCGTGGAAAAGCTCGTCGAGCTGAACCTGCAGGTCGCCAAGGCCTCGCTGGGCGAAGTCGCCGAGACCGCCAAGGCCACCCTGTCGGTGAAGGACGCGCAAGAGCTGCTGTCGCTGCAAGCCGGCCTGCTGCAACCGGCCGCCGAGAAGGCCGCCGCCTACAGCCGCCACCTGTACGACATCGCCGCCTCGACCAACGCCGAAGTGACCAAGGTCGCCGAAGCCCAGCTGGCCGACGTGCAGAAGAGCTTCATGTCCAGCGTGGACACCGCCGTCAAGAACGCCCCGGCCGGCACCGAAAGCGCCGTCGCCCTCGTGAAGTCGGCCATCTCCGCCGCCAACAACGCCTACGAAAGCGCCCACAAGGCCGCCAAGCAGGCTGCCGAAGTGGCCGAAGCCAACTTCCAGGCCGTCACCAGCACCGCTGTCAAGGCCACGCAGGCTGCCCCGAAGGCGCGCCGCGCCACGGCCGCCTGACCGACGAGCCGCCCTCGGAGCGCCGAGGAGCACGCGACCGAACTCCGACGGAACTTCCGTCGCGTGCCGGTTGTCTCTCAAAGGCTGCGTCGCGCCTGAGCGGCGCGGCCTTCATGGAAGGTTGTCTCCTCGGTACCTCTTGAAAGACCGGCTTTCCAGGTACCTTCCAACCCGGCCCGTCCTCGCGGATGGCCGGGTTCTTTTATTGCCGGGCCGCCTTCAGCGGGTCATCGCCGCGATCTTCTGCCGCAGTGGCTGAAGCATGGCCAGGGCGGCCTCCCGGCCCGACTGGATCGCCTTTTGCCGGGCGGTGAAGTCGGCGCTGGCCACCCCGGCCAAGCCAGGGCGCAGCACCACATCCGCCTCCTTCAGCTCGAAACGGTTGATGCTGCGGCCCATGATGGCGAAGGTCTGCAGCAGCAGGCGGAAGGCGTCGCCCGTGGCGTTCCCGTCCGGCGGCGACGAGATGTCGACCGCGATCACCAGCTCGGCCCCCATTTGCCGGGCGAAGCGCACCGGCACGGGTGAGACCAGCCCGCCATCCACATACTCCCGAGTGCCGATCTTGACCGGCTGGAACACCGCCGGCACCGCGCTGGACGCCCGCACCGCCACGCCGGGGTCGCCCCGCTGGAAAAGGATGGGCTGGCCATCGCCCAGGTCGGTGGCCACGATGCCCAACGGGACTTTCATCTGCTCGATCTGCAGGCCGCTGGTCTGCGCGCGCACATAGCGCGCCAGCGCCTCGCCGCGGATCAGCCCGCGGCCAGGGAACGACCAGTCGGTCAGGCCGGATTCGTCCATGCTGCCGGCCAGCGAGCCCAGTTCGACCCCGCTCTTGCCTGAGGCGTACATCGCCGCCACCAGGCTGCCGGCGGAGGTGCCGACCACCAGATCCGGCCGGATGCCCTGCTCTTCCAGTACCTGGATCACCCCGATGTGCGCGAAACCGCGCGCCGCGCCGCCGCCCAACGCCAGGCCGATGCGAGGCGGCCTAGGGGGCGCGGCGGGTGGCGGTGGCGGTGGCGGGGGCGGGGGCGGGGGCGGCGGCACCACAGGCGCGGGCGCCGGAGCGGGCGGGGCAGTCTGGCAGGCCGCCAGTGGCAGCCCGGCGAACAACGCCACTCCCCAGTGGGCACAGAACGCCCGGCGGTCATTGGACCCGGCCAACTCTGTGTCGCTATCCCGTTCTATATTTCTTGATGACATATTCAACTGACTTTTATGTTCTTTTCAAGCATATAACGAATCCGTAGAGTGTCTTCCAAGCCGCCTTCAGCCGGTGGCACCCCCTTCATCCCAGCCATGTATCAATACACCTCATTCGACCGTCAGTTCGTTCGCCAACGGGCCGCACAGTTTCGCGACCAGCTGGAGCGCAACCTGGCCGGCGAGCTGGCAGACGACGACTTCCGCCCGCTGCGGCTGCAGAACGGCTGGTACATCCAGCGCCACGCCCCGATGTTGCGGGTGGCGGTGCCCTACGGCGAATTGTCGTCGCGCCAGCTGCGACAGCTGGCGCTCATCGCGCGCGAGCACGATCGCGGCTTTGGCCATTTCACTACGCGCCAGAACATCCAGTACAACTGGATCCCGCTGCCGCAGTCGGCCGACGTGATGGAGAAGCTGGCCGAGGTAGACATGCACGGCATCCAGACCTCGGGCAACTGCATCCGCAACATCACCAGCGACGCCTTCGCCGGCATCGCGCCCGACGAGATCGTCGATCCGCGCCCCTACTGCGAGATCCTGCGCCAGTGGAGCACGCTGCACCCCGAGTTCGCCTTCCTGCCGCGCAAGTTCAAGATCGCGGTCAGCGGCACGCTGGAAGATCGCGCCGCCATCGCCTGGCACGACATCGGCCTGCAACTGCTGAAGAACGAGCAAGGTGAAGTCGGCTTCAAGGTGCTGGTGGGTGGCGGCATGGGCCGCACCCCGGTCATCGGCACGGTCGTGAACGCCTTCGTGCCCTGGCAGGAGATCCTGGTCTTCATCGAGGCCGTCGTCCGCGTCTACAACCGTTTCGGCCGCCGAGACAACCTCTACAAGGCCCGCATCAAGATCCTGGTGAAGGCCGAAGGCCAGAAGTTCGTCGACGCCGTCAATGGCGAGTTCGCCAAGATCATGGAACACGACGTCGACGGCCGCGAGCACATCATCCCGATGTCGGAGCTGGAGCGCGTGTCGCGCCACTTCCAGGATCCGGCCGGCGTTCGCCCCGCCACCAACGCCTTTGACCCGAACCGCACCGGCCCGGCGCCGGCCGCCTTCCTTCGCTGGCTGGAGCGCAACGTGCACGCCCACCGCGTGCCCGGCTACCGCGCAGTGACGCTGTCGCTCAAGCGCGCGGGCCAGGCACCGGGCGATGCCACCGCCGACCAGATGGACGCCGCCGCCCAGATGGCCGACCGCTACTCGCTGGGCGAGCTGCGCGTGTCGCACGACCAGAACCTGGTGCTGCCCTGGGTGCGCGAGGCCGACCTGCTCTCCGTCTGGCTCGCCGCCAAGGACGCCGGCTTCGCCACGCCCAACATCGGCCTCTTGACCGACATGATCGCCTGCCCCGGCGGCGACTTCTGCGCCCTGGCCAACGCCCGCTCGATCCCGGTGGCCGCCAGCATCACTGAGCGCTTCGACGACCTCGACGCGCTGTACGACATCGGTGACATCGACCTGCACATGAGCGGCTGCATGAACTCCTGCGGCCACCACCACACCGGGCACATCGGCATCCTCGGCGTCGACAAGGACGGCAGCGAGTGGTACCAGATCTCGGTCGCCGGCTCCGATGGGTCCACCCTCAGCGGCGCCGCCGTGCCGGGCAAGGTGATCGGCCCGTCGTTCTCGGCCGACGAGGTGCCCGACGTGATCGAGGCGCTGATCGACGTCTACCTGCGCGAGCGCCAGGCTGGCGAACGCTTCGTCGACGTCGCTCGCCGGCTGGGCGTTCCGGTGTTCCGCGCTGCCGCCGACGCCGTTCGCCGCGACACCGCCGCCGCCCCTGCCGACAAGAAGGCTGCAGCCGCCGAGCCGGCCGAAGCCCTGTGAGCCGCGACACGATGAAATTCATTCAAGCAGCCCAAGACCCCTGGCGCGCCTCCGTCGGCGAGTACGGCCCGTTGCCGATTCCCCCGGTCGCCGCCCACAGCCTGCTGACGCTGGAGCAATGGCAGGCGATCCGCAGCGACTGGCCGGCTGGCCTGGCGGTCGGCGTGACGCTCGCCAACACGGTAGACGTGGAAACGCTCGCCGACGACCTGCCACGCCTGTCGCTGGTGGCCCTGCAATTCCCCAAGTGGACCGACGGCCGCGCCTACAGCCAGGCCCATGTGCTGCGTGCCCGCCTGCGTTACGCCGGCGAAGTGCGCGCCACGGGCGACGTGCTGGTCGACATGCTGCCGCTGCTGCAGCGCACCGGCTTCACCGCCGTGCAGCTGAAGGATGGCCAAAGCGAAACCTCGGCCCGCCGCCAGCTCGAGATCGTCACCGCGCACTACCAGGGCGATGTGATCGAAACCCGCCCGTTGTTTTCGAGGGTCCCGGCATGAGTGGTCAGCAATCATCCCTGTCGTTTCTTCCTTCGGCCGGTGCCGCCGCCACGGGCGCCATCGCGCTCTATGCCCGCCACACCAAAGGGTATGAAGAGCGCGTCGAGGCGACCATCGCCCAGCTCCGCCAGGCCGCACTCGACCACCCCGGCAGCATCGTGCAGGCCACCAGCCTGGGCGCCGAGGACATGGTGCTCACCGACCTGATCGCGAAACTCGGCCTGCCGATAGCCATCGGCACCCTGCAGACCGGCAAGCTGCACGACGAGACCGTGGCGCTGATCCCCGCCATCGAGGCGAAGTACGGCCTGAAGGTCGAGGTCTACAGCCCGCGGCAAGAATCGGTCGTGCAATTCGTTCGCCGCCACGGCCAAGAGGCGATGTACCAGAGCATCGAGCTGCGCAAGGGCTGCTGTCAGGTTCGCAAGCTGGAGCCGCTGTCGCGCATGCTCGAAGGCCGCGCGGCGTGGGTCACCGGCCTGCGCCGCGAGCAGAGCGCCAACCGAGGCAGCGTGCCGCTGCGTGAAGTCGAGGCCAACGGCCGGGTCAAGTTCAACCCACTGGCCGACTGGACCTGGGCCGACATCTGGCATTACATCGCCTCGAACGACGTGCCTTACAACACGCTGCACGACCAGTTCATGCCCAGCATCGGCTGCGCCCCCTGCACCCGCGCAATCGCCGTGGGTGAGGAATTCCGCGCCGGTCGCTGGTGGTGGGAAGACGAGAAGGCCAAGGAGTGCGGCCTGCACGCCGAGGCCGGCCAGTCGGGCAGCAGCAAGAGCGACCGCGGCGAAGCCGTCGCCGCCTGAAGCAGCGTGATGGCCATGCCTTCGCCCCCCGCAGGTCACGTCGTCTTCATCGGGGCCGGCCCCGGCGCAGCAGACCTGATCACGCTGCGCGGCGCCGCCGCGCTCTCGCGGGCCGATGTCGTGCTGTACGACGCGCTGACCGACCCGACGCTGCGCCAGTTCGCACCCAAGGCACTGTGGCTGGACGTGGGCAAGCGCGGTTTCTCGGCCGCCACGGCCCAGGAGCGCATCAATGCTCTGCTGGTGCAGCATGCCCTGACCGGTGCGCGCGTGGTCCGGCTCAAGGGTGGCGACCCCAGCGTCTTCGGCCGCCTCGAAGAGGAGCTGCAGGCCTTGGCCACAGCCGGCATCACGAGCGAGATCGTGCCCGGTGTCACCTCGGCCCTGGCCGCCGCGGCAGCCTCGCACCGGCCGCTGACGCGCCGCGGCAATGGCCGCAGTGTGGCGCTCACCACCGCGATGACGCAGGAGCGAGAGCTCGAAGCCGGCCGCCGCGCAGACACCGAGGTCTTCTACATGGCCGGCCGCCAGCTGGCGATGCTTTCGCGCCGCCTGGTCGAAGCCGGCTGGCCGGCCGAAACGCCGGTCAGCGTGGTCTCGCGGGCCGGCTGGCCCGACCAGCTCGCCAGCCAGCACGACGTGGCCGGCCTGCCCGCCGCCTGCTTGCTGCACGCCGGCCGGCCAGCGGTGGTCACCGTCGGCGTGGGTGCCAGCCCCGTCGTGGCGGAGCCCCCCGCCCGCTATGCCGCGCGGGCGGAGGCGGCCCCCGTTGACGAGGGTCATGCCGCCGAAACCGGCGCCAAGCCTTAAAATTCACTGCTTTGCAGCGCACACCCTGCTGACTGGGGCGTGCAGCAGCGCTCGCCGCCGCAGCGCCGAGCTTCATTTCCAACACACTGACCGCCTCCCATGACCCACGTCGTCACCGAAGCCTGCATCCGTTGCAAGTACACCGACTGCGTCGACGTCTGTCCTGTCGACTGCTTCCGCGAAGGCCCGAACTTCCTGGCCATCGACCCCGACGAATGCATCGACTGCGCGGTCTGCATCCCCGAGTGCCCTGTCAACGCGATCCTGCCGGAAGAAGACGTGCCGGCCGACCAGCAGAAGTACATCGCGCTCAACGCCGAGCTGGCCAAGGGCTGGCCCAGCATCACCAAGCGCAAGGCGGCCCTGCCCGACGCCGACGAGTGGAAAGACCGGACCGGCAAGCTGGGGGAACTGATCCGCTGAGCAGGCACGCCGCGTGCGTCACCCGTTGTTCCGCAAGGCCCGCCACGAGCGGGCCTTTTCACGTCCAAGCCACCCTCACAGATGATGACCGCAGCCCGACTCACCCGCGTCTTCCTTGCCGGCCTCGCGGCCTTGGCCAGCTGGCCCGCCGCCCAAGCGGCGGATGTCCCGCCCCTGCCGGTCGTTCGCTCGGTCGTCGACCTGGGCCTGGTCAAGCAGAACCGCTTCGTCAACTGCCGCGACGGCACCTACAGCGCGCTCATCAAGGGCCGCGTGTTCTGGACCTTCAACGACACCTGCCTCAGCAAGGGAGGCGACCTGGGCGACCAGTTCATCGACAACACGCTGTCGTGGGACAACACGCTCGACGCCCGGGCAGGCATCACGCTTGAGAACGACCTGAAAGACAGCCAGGGCGTGCCGGTCCGCTTCGTGCCCTTCACCGAGCGCGAAATCGCCTTCAATGCCGACCACGCGCCGAACGAGCTGGCCATCTGGCCCGGCCACCTGGTGCCCGACCCGGCGCGCAACCGCGCCCTGATCTTCTTCGGCACGGTCTACCGCGGCAGCGACATCGGCTTCCAGGGTGTGGGCGCCGGCATCGCGGTCGCGTCGCTGGGCCTGAAGAAGGTCACGCGACCGGTCCAGCACCCCGACCCGAACGCTGCCGAACCCACCTACATGTGGCAGCGGGGGGAGCGCTCCTACACCGGCGGCTACCTGCTCGAAGGCGACATGCTCTACAACTATGGTGGCGAGGGCAAGTTCCTGAGCACACTGGTGCACGTGGCGCGCGTGCCGCTGGCCCAGGCGCTGGACAAGTCCGCCTGGCGCTACTACGCCGGCAACGGCGTGTGGAGCGAGAACCCGGCCGACTCCCGGCATGTCTACGAGGGCGGCGCCGCGGGCGACACGCTGTTCTGGAGCGAGCACCTGGGCGTCTACGTCACCGTCTTCATGCCCTTCCTCAGCAACGACGTGTCCGCCCGGGTCGCCTACCGGCCCGAAGGCCCGTGGTCCGCACCGGTGAAGCTCTTCACCGCCCAGCAGGGCACCGACACCAGCTACGCCGCCCGCGTGCACCCGGCCTATGCGCGCAACGGCGGCCAGATCCAGTACATCACCTACGTCAAGAACACCGGCTTCCTGAGCCAGGAGCTCCCCCTCGTCGAGGTGACCCTGGACAAAGCCACGCGCTGAAGCTCGGCGATAATCCGCAGCCGCCGTGCGATGGTTCGCGCGGCGTTCGCTAGGGGTGTTGGCCGTCTCGCCAGAGGCGGCCGACTGAGAAAGTCCCTTTGAACCTGACTGAGGTAATCCTCGCGCAGGGAAGCAGCTGTAGACGGCCGCACGCGTTCGCGTGCACACGCCCCTCCCGACTTGCCGACCTGCCATCGACCACCGGGTCTTATCGATGGCACACAACATCCATTCCACCTCCATCCGCCCGCGCGCCAGGCGCTTTCTTCCCCACGCCCTCGCCATGGCCGCCCTCGCGGCCCTGCACGCACCGCTGGGCGCGCAGACCGTGGAACGCGTGACCGTCACCGGCCGCCTGGAGCCCCCGCCCGCCAGCGCGGCCGGATTCGGCGACGTCCCGCTGGCCAAGCTGCCGCTGCAGGCCGAAAGCTTCAGCCAAGGCATGCTGCTCGACCACGGCGCCAATGCCCTCTCGGCCATCACCCGGCTGGATGCCG
The DNA here is from genome assembly GCA_049322835.1 of Pseudomonadota bacterium. Classification (GTDB taxonomy): domain Bacteria; phylum Pseudomonadota; class Gammaproteobacteria; order Burkholderiales; family Burkholderiaceae_C; genus Ideonella. Next base: position 188,822 of record JBMOQN010000005.1, read on the forward strand.
GCGTCAGCGACGCCTACAACTCGCCGGGCTACTGGAGCGCGCTCACCGTGCGCGGCTTCGTGCTCGACAACCGGGCCAACTACCAGCGCGACGGACTGCCGATGAACGCAGAGACCGCGATCGGGCTGGAGAACAAGGAGCGCATCGAGCTGCTCAAGGGCATCACCGGCGCCCAGGCCGGCATCAGCGCGCCCGGCGGCCTGGCCAACCTCGTGGTCAAGCGCCCGCGGGGCAGCGACCAGGCCACCGTCTTCCTGGGCTACACCGAGCGGGCCAGCTTCAAGGCCGCAGCAGATGCGGAGCGGCGCCTCGGCGACGCGCTGGGGCTGCGGGTGAACGCCGCTTTCGAGACGCTGGAACCGCACCTGCACGACGCCAAGGGCGAGCGCCAGTTGCTCGCCGCCGCGGCGCGCGCGCGCCTGGGCGACAGCCTGCTCGACGCCGAAGTGGAGTGGAGCCGCCAGTCGCAGCCCAGCATGCCAGGCTTCAGCATGCTGGGAGACCAGGTCCCCGATGCGGGTGACGTCGACCCGCGTCTGAACCTCAACAACCAGGCCTGGAGCGCGCCTGTCGTGTTCGAGGGCTCCACCGCCAGCCTGCGCTGGACCCAGCCGCTGGCCGGGGGCGACTGGCGCCTCGTCGCCCACGCGATGGGCCAACAGCTGCGCACCGACGACCGCATCGCCTTCCCCTATGGCTGCGAGAGGGAGGGCCACTACGACCGCTATTGCAGCGATGGCAGTTTCGACCTCTACGACTACCGCAGCGAAGGCGAGCGGCGCGACCAACTTTCCGCCGCCCTCACGCTGCAAGGCCGCAGCACCCTGGCCGGCATGGCGCACGAGCTGTCCACCGGCCTGAGCTCGAGCGAGTTCCGCCTGCATGCGGGCGAGCAGGTCTACGGCTACGCCGGCGAAGGCGCCATCGACGGCAGCCCGCCGGTCGGCCCGAGCACCGACGAGCCCTACCCCACCGCCGGCCGGCGCGAGCGCAGCACCGAGCTGCATCTGCGCGACCGCATCGAGCTCAGCGCCGCCACACAGCTGTGGCTCGGCCTGCGCCACAGCCGGCTCGACCGCGCCGCCGACGACGGCCTGCCCTACCGCCAGACCTTCACCACTCCCTGGCTGGCCGTGACCCAGCAGCTCGGCCCGCACGCGCTGGTGTACGCGAGCTGGGGCCAGGGCGTGGAGACCGAGACTGTGCCCAACCGCGAAGACTATGTGGACGCGGGCCAGCCGCTGCCCGCGCTCAAGAGCCGCCAGACCGAGCTCGGCCTGAAGCTCGACCAGCGCGACTGGAACGCATCGCTCAACGTTTTCGACATCCGACGCCCGCGCGCCGAAGACAACTGCGACGACGACACCGGCCTGTGCGAGCGCCGCATCGACGGCACCGCTCACCACCTCGGGCTGGAGGCAAGCGGCGAGCTGCGCTGGGGCGCGCTCGGTCTGCAGGGCAGCGCCATGTGGCTGCGCGCGCGCCGCGAAGGCGCGTCCGACGCCAGCCTGAACGGCCTCGTGCCCACCAACGTGGCGCAGCGCAGCCTGCGCCTGCTGGCAAACTGGCAAGTCGCCAGCCTGCCCGGCCTGAGCGCCCAGGCCAGCCTGAGCCATGAGGGACCGCGCTACGCACTGCCCGACAACAGTGCCCGCATTCCCGGCTGGACGACCATCGGCCTGGGCGCTCGCCACACCACTCGCAAGTTAGGCCGCGACTGGGTGCTGCGAGCAGGCATCGACAACCTCTTCGACCGCCGCGCCTGGAAGGAAAGCCCCTACCAGTTCGACCACGTGTACCTGTACCCGCTGGAGCCCCGCACCTTCCGCGCGTCCATGCAGGCCACTTTCTGAAGCGATTTGCATGGGGCTTGTGAGAAGCAAAAAAATCTGTCTATAATCTGAGGCTTCACTTCCCCGATAGCTCAGTCGGTAGAGCGCCGGACTGTTAATCCGTAGGTCCCTGGTTCGAGCCCAGGTCGGGGAGCCAA
>JBMOQN010000006.1:0-189014 GCA_049322835.1 Pseudomonadota bacterium
CGCCCGCTCGCCCGGCGGCATGACCTGGGGCGCCGCGGCCTCAGCGGGCGCGTCGGCCGATCTCGGCGCCGCGTGGCCGGCCGGGGCCGTCTGCTGTGTCGACGCCGGTGGGGCCATGGCCGCGCCCTCGCGCCGTGCCACGGGCTCCACGGCGGCCGGGCGCACCTCGGCCACCTCGCTTCTCCACTCGGGCTCGGGCCAGGCCAGCTTCAGCGCGATGCCGACACAGGCCACGCTGGCCGCCGTGGCGAGCGTGCGCGGCGCCATCGCGGCGGCCCACCAGCGCCGCCAGCCACGCACCGGCGCCTTCGCCGGTTCGGCCGGCCGTCGGGCACCGTGGGCGGCCTGGAGCACCGCCGCGCGCACGGCCGGCGGCGGGCGCAGCTCGCCATCCGGGGCATGGTCGAGCGCGGCGCGCAGGCGGGCGTCCCGGCCCGGCTCGTCACCGCCCCTCGCCGGGGTCAGGCCGTTGGCGCCGCTCATGCCGTGCCTCCTTCGAGCGCGGCGGCGGGCAGGTAGGCGCCCATGCAGGTGCGCAGCTTGGCCAGGCCGTAGCGCAGCCGGCTCTTGGCAGTCTCGAAGCCCACCCCCAGGGCGTTGGCCAACTCCTGCACACTCAGCTCGTCCTCATGGTGCAGCAGGAAAGCCGAGCGCTGGGCCAGCGGCAGCTCGTCCAGGCACTGCAGCAGGCGCTGCCCGGCCCGCTGCCAGAAGGCCCGGTCTTCCGGTGCCACAGGCGCCGGGGCCGGCCAGTCCAGCCAGGGCTCGCCGGCGGGCTGGAAGGGCGGCTCGACACCGCCCTCGTCGCCATCACCGGACCAGGACAGCTCACGCCCGCTGCGGCGCAGCTGGTCGACCGCCCGATGGTGAGCCACGGTGAAGAGCCAGGTACGAAAGCGCGCGCCCTGGGGCGACCATTGCGCGGCCGACTGGATCACCCGCAGCCAGGTGTCCTGGAAGACCTCGTCGGCCTGGGCGGCCAGGTCTCGCCCCAGCAGGCGACGCACGAAGCGGTACAGCGGCTGCTCGTGGCGCGCGTAGAGCGTGTCGAAGGCCTGCGCGTCGCCCTCGGCGAAGGCGCGCAGCAGCTGGGTGTCGAAATCGGAGGTGTCGTCGTTCACAGCAGGCGGGCCAGTCTGCCACAGGGCCCAGCGGCTGATACGCGCGACGAGCCCCGCCGGGGTTACGCGCCGGCGACGACGGCTGCGGGCGCGGTGCGCGCCGTCAGCGGCGAGTGGCGGTGGCCACGGCGCGGGCCACCGGCGGTGGCTCGGAGCCGCTGCGCTGGCCCTCGGTGAGCGTGTCGACCTGGAACTTGCCTGTCTTGTCGACCAGCCAGATTTCCTTGTAGGTCGTCTTCGCCAGGCGCGCGGGCGCCGGGAACTGGCCGATCTTGCGCAGCATCGCCACCACCCAGGGGCCGACCTCCTTGGCCGCGGCCGGCTCGCGCGTCAGCCGCACGTCGGTCACGCGGCCGGTCTCATCGACATCGGTCTCGGTGATGGCGATCGCGTACATCAGCGGCGGCAACTTGCCGCGGTGGATGTGGGTCGGGAACGACTCGTAGACACGCCGGGCGGCATCCCGTCGGTACTCCTGTTCACTCTGCGCCAGCGACTCCACCGCCGCCGTGGGCGGCAAGGGCGTCGGCACGCTGTTGAACTGCGCCAGCGCCGGGGAGCTGGCCGCCGCACACACGGCGAGAAAACCGGCAGCGAGGAGGGTGTTCATGGCCGGCTCTTCGACGCCGGCCCGACCTCGTTGAGGTGGGCAAACCCGCGCCCGCACGCAACCGGATGCGTCGACAGTGACTTATTGGCGGATCAGGCGCCCAGCCGGTCGGCCAGGGCGGGCAGACCGTCGACCACCCATGTCGCCCCGATGCCCTCGGCCGGCTCGGCGGCGTGGGGGTGGCGGATCCAGGCGGTGTGCAGGCCGGCGGCCCGGGCCCCGCGCACGTCGAGCAGCCAGTCGTCGCCGACGTGCAGCACCTCGTGCGGCGCCCGACCGAGGCGGCGAAGCGCCTCCTGGAAGATGCGGGTGTCGGGTTTGCCGACACCGAACTCGCGCGCCGACAACATGCCCTGGAAGAGGTGGCCGAAGGGCTGGCGCGTCAGGTCGGCGTTGCCGTTGGAGAGCGCGAAGAGCGGCCAGCGGGCGGCGAGCCGGGCCAGCGCGGCGGGCACGCCGGGGTAAGGCTCGAGCGTGTTGCGGGCATCGAAGAAGGCGGCGAAGGCCGCGTCCGCCAGGGCCGGGTCGTGCCCGCTGCGCTGCAGCGCCAGGCCGATGCTGACGTGGCGGATGCGGGTGAAGTCGTGCGCCCAGTCGGGGTGGTCGCGGGCGACGTCGTCACGCAGCAGGCGCAGCGCTTGGGTGTCGTAGCGCTCGGCCACCGCCGGCGCATGCCGGGCGAGCCAGGCGTGCAGCGCCGCCTCGGCGCGCGCGATGACCGGCTCGATCGGCCAGAGCGTGTCGTCCAGGTCGAGCGTGATGGCGCGGATCACCGCATCCAGCCCTTGCGGCGGAAGTAGATCAGCGGCGCCGCCACCGAGGCCACCATCAGCCCGATCGCGAAGTAGTAACCGTAGGTCCAGTTCAACTCGGGCATGCGCTGGAAGTTCATGCCATAGACGCTGGCGATGAGCGTCGGCGGCAGCAGCGCCACGGAGGCCACCGAGAAGATCTTGATGATCTTGTTCTGGTTGATGTTGATGAAGCCGACGGTGGCGTCCATCAGGAAGTTGATCTTGTCGAACAGGAACGCGGTGTGCGAGTCGAGCGAATCGATGTCGCGCAGGATCTGGCGCGCCTCCTCGAACTGCTCGGCGTTGAGCATGCGGCTGCGCATCATGAAGCTGACCGCGCGGCGGGTGTCCATCACGTTGCGGCGGATGCGGCCGTTCAGGTCTTCTTCCTTGGCGATGGCGGCCAGCGCCTCGCCCGCGGCGCGGTCGTCCACGTCCTGCTTGAGCACGCCGGCGCTGACCTGCTCCAGGCTGTCGTAGATGCCCTCGAGCGCGTCGGCCGAGTACTCGGCGTCGGCGTCGTAGAGCTTGAGCAGCACGTCCTTGGCGTCTTCGATCAGCGCGGGGATGCGGCGCGCCCGCAGGCGCAGCAGCCGGAACACCGGCAGGTCCTCGGCATGCACCGAGAACAGCACATTGTTGTAAAGAATGAAAGCGACCCGCACGTTGCGCGGAGTGATGTCGTCGTCGATCAGGAAGTCGGAGCGGATGTGCAGCTCGCCGTTGTCTTCCTCGTAGAAGCGGGCCGATTCCTCCAGGTCGTCGTCGACGATGTTGTCCGGGATGCGCAGGCCGAAGCGGCCGTGGATCCAGCCGATTTCCTCGGCGGTGGGCGCTTCCAGGTCGACCCAGACCGGCTGCACCTCGGCCAGCTCGGCCGCGGAATCGATTTCTTCCTGCAGCAGCCGGCCCGACAGGCGGCCTTTGTCCAGCGTGAAGACGTTGAGCATCAGGGCTTCCAGCGAAGGCAGCCGGGCAGGCCGGCCGCCAAGGTCTCATCTACAAAGGGTGTCCGGTGCAACCGCCCACCCTGGCGATGTCATGGATCGCTGGAGCAGGCGGTCACCGAGGGTGGGAACTGTCCACGGTGAGCTGTCAACAAGTGGTGAATCTGGCGATTATCGCCCGGCCGGGCGGTGCCGCAGGCCCGGCTTGGACCTGCGTCAAACGATGCAGTCTACCCGCCCGACGGGCCGGGTTTCGTCCTTGTCAAACTGGGGGGGCGGGGGCACACTGGATCGGACCGGTGGCGTCATCTGGGCGTCATGAAAACTGGCCCGGCCTAGGCCAGCGGTGCGCAACTTCCCTTTGCAAAGGAGGCCTCGATGAACTTGACGATCAGCGGACACCACCTGGAAGTGACACCTGCTCTGCGTGAGTATGTGCTCACCAAGCTGGAGCGCGTCACGCGCCATTTCGACCAGGTGGTGGATGTGAACGTGCTGCTGACGGTTGAAAAGCTGAAGGAAAAGGAACGCCGGCAAAAGGCCGAGGTGACCTTGCATGTGAAGGGCAAGGACATCTTCGTCGAGCAGGCCCACGAGGACCTCTACGCCGCCATCGACCAGCTGATGGACAAGCTGGACCGGCAGGTCATGCGCCACAAGGACAGGCTGCAGGACCACCACCACGATTCGGTCAAGCGCCAGAGCGCCAGCGCGCCCTGACCCGACTTCTGCACGATTTGTCCACGAGAGGGCGGCCTGCGGGCCGCCTTGTCATTTCTTGAGGAAGAAATCACCCCACCGGGCGGGCGGACTCGCTAGACTGTTGTTGCAACGCAGCATCCGCGGGTCAACGCGCCGCTGCACCCCGCCGTTCATACTGCGGGATGCAACCGATTTCTATAATCCGCACCCTTAAAGCCGGAGGGATCACCGGCCGAAGACAAACGCCAACGTCACGTTGTTGTCGAAAGAGCCGTTCATGAACCGCCTTGCCGCCATCCTGCCCGTGGACAACGTGCTGGTGGGCGTTGATGCCACCAGCAAGAAGCGCGCCTTCGAGCATGCCGGCCTGCTGTTCGAGAATCAGCACGCCATCGCCCGCGCCACCGTGACCGACAACCTGTTCGCGCGGGAACGCCTGGGATCCACCGGTCTGGGCCATGGCGTGGCGGTGCCGCACGGCCGCGTCAAGGGCCTGAAGAACCCGCTGGCCGCCGTGCTGCGCGTCCAGGACGCCATCCCGTTCGACGCCCCCGACGACGAGGCCGTCAGCCTGCTGATCTTCCTGCTGGTGCCCGAAGCCGCCACCCAGCGCCACCTGGAAATCCTTTCCGAGATCGCCGAACTGCTGTCCGACCGCGAACTGCGCGAGAAGCTCAAGTCCGCGGCCGACGCCGCCACCGTGCACCGACTGATCGCCGACTGGGAACCGCTCAAGTCCGTCGCCTGACACTAGACTCCGGCGCGTGAAGCCGATTTCCATCAGCGCCGAAGCGCTGTTCGAAGAGCACCAGCCCTCCCTGCGCTGGGAATGGATCGCCGGCCACGCCCACCCTGAGCGGCGCTTCGACGAAGCCGCCGTGCGCGATGCGCGCTCGGCCGCCGACCTGGTCGGCTACCTGAACTACATCCACCCCTACCGGGTGCAACTGGTCGGCCGGCGCGAGGTTGCCTACCTGGCCAACGCCCCCGCCGAAGTGCTGGAGCGCCGCATCCAGCGCATCGTGACGCTGGAGCCACCGGTGATCATCGTGGCCGACGACCAGCGCGCACCGGACCGCCTGGTGGCCATGTGCGACCGGGCCGAGATCCCGCTGTTCATCACCTCGGCCTCGGCCGGCCACGTGATCGACGTGGTGCGCTCCTACCTGAGCCAATTGTTCGCCGAGCGCACCACCCGCCACGGCGTCTTCATGGACATCCTGGGCCTGGGCGTGCTGCTGACCGGCGAGTCCGGTCTCGGCAAGAGCGAACTGGGCCTGGAACTCATTTCACGTGGCCACGGCCTGGTCGCGGATGATGCGGTCGACCTCTTCCGCGTCTCGCAGAGCACGCTGGAAGGCCGCTGCCCGGACCTGCTGATGAACCTGCTGGAGGTGCGCGGCATCGGCCTGCTGGACATCAAGGCCATCTTTGGCGAGACCGCCGTGCGCCGCAAGATGCGCCTGAAGCTCATCGTGCACCTCGTGCGCAAGGAGACGATGGAACGCGAGTTCGAGCGCCTGCCTTACGAGCCGCTGTACGAGGAGATCCTCGAGATCCCCGTGCGCAAGGTGGTGATCGCCGTGGACGCCGGCCGCAACCTGGCGGTGCTGGTGGAGGCCGCGGTGCGCAACACCATCCTGCAGCTGCGCGGGATCGACACCTACCAGGAGTTCATCGCTCGCCACCAGGCGGCCATGGATGCCCTGAAGGACGGTTGATGGCATTGCCCCCTGCCGGGCGGTGCTCGCAATCGGCTTTGGTGCACACGGCATAGAGCGCCAACGTGTGGTCGTGCAGCTCGAAGCCGCGCGACTGGGCCACGGCACGCTGGCGCGTCTCGATCTCGGGGTCGAAGAACTCCTCCACCCGGCCGCACGTGAGGCATACCAGGTGGTCATGGTGCTGGCCCTCGTTCAGCTCGAAGACCGACTTGCCCGACTCGAAATGGCTGCGCACCAGGATGCCGGCCTGCTCGAACTGCATCAGCACCCGGTAGACCGTGGCCAGGCCGATGTCCGAGCCCTCGTTCAGCAGGGCCTTGAACACGTCTTCGGCAGTCATGTGCCGCACCGCCGTCTTCTGGAAGATCTCGAGGATGCGAAGGCGGGGCAGGGTGGCCTTCAGGCCGCTGCTCTTGAGTTCGTCGACGTGGGTGGGCATGGGGCGGCTCTCGCGGTCCGGCGCGGCCGGGGCAGGCCGCTAGAATCGTCGCATCATAGCCAGCCCGGCCCTCGCCCGCGCAACCGCGCAGCGCCTGCGCCGCCACCGGGCCCCGCCGGGCCCTTCGCCGCTGCCCCCACCGCGCCCGCACCGCCCGCCTGCCCATGCCCTTGCCCACTTCCTTCCGCGCCACCGCCGGCCTGTCGCTCGCGGCACTCGCGCTGGCCTCGCTCAGCGGCTGCACCTACCTCTCGACCAAGGCGAGCGATGGTCTGGCCAGCCTGATCACGCCCTACCGCGTCGAGGTGGTGCAGGGCAACGTGATCACCCGCGAGCAACTGGCCGCCATCAAGCCGGGCATGACGCGCGCACGGGTGCGCGACACCCTCGGCTCACCGCTGCTGGCCGACCCCTTTCACGCCCAGCGCTGGGATTACGTCTTCGTGATCCGCCGCCCCGGCACCGAGCCGCAGCAACGCTCGGTGGTGGTGCTGTTCGAGAACGACCTGGTCAAGTCGGTTGAGGCGCCGGACTTGCCAAGCGAGCTGGAGTTCGTCGCCTCGATCAGCCGGCCGCGCCGCAACACCGAGGTGCCCAAGCTGGAGCTGAGCGACGAGGAGCGCAAGGCCCTGCCGGTGATGCCCAAACCCGAGGCGACCACCGCCAGCACCGCGCCGCTGGGCGCTGTGCGCAGCTACCCTCCGCTGGAGTGATGAGCATGCACCGTATCGCGATTGCCGGCGCCAGCGGTCGCATGGGCCGGATGCTGATCGAGGCGGTGCAGAACGCACCTGATTGCCGGCTGGCGGGCGCGCTGGACCGCCCCGGCAGTGCCACCATCGGCCAGGACGCCACCGCCTGGCTGGGCCAGGCCAGCGGCGTGGCCGTCACCGACGCACTCGACGCCGGCGTCGCCGAAGCCCAGGTGCTGATCGACTTCACCCGCCCGGAAGGCACGCTGGCCCACCTGGCGGCCTGTCGCGCGCGCGGCGTGGCGATGGTCATCGGCACCACCGGCTTCAGCCCGGCCCAGAAGGACGAGATCGCCGCCGCCGCGCAGGACATCGGCATCGTGATGGCGCCCAACATGAGCGTGGGCGTGAACGTGGTGCTGCGCCTGCTCCAGCAGGCTGCGCGTGCCCTGAGCGAGGGCTACGACATCGAGATCGTCGAGGCCCACCACCGCCACAAGGTCGACGCGCCCAGCGGCACCGCGCTGGCGATGGGCGAGGCCGTGGCCGGCGCGCTGGGCCGCGACCTGAAGGCCTGCGCGGTCTATGGCCGCGAGGGCGTGACCGGCGAGCGCGACCCGTCGACCATCGGCTTCGCCACCGTGCGCGGTGGCGACATCGTCGGCGACCACACCGTGATGTTCTGCGGCACCGGCGAACGCATCGAGATCAGCCACAAGGCGTCCAGCCGTGTCGGCTACGCCCAGGGCAGCCTGCGGGCAGCGCGGTTCCTGGCCGGGCGCGGCGGGCCGGGCCTGTATTCGATGGCCGACGTGCTCGGCCTCTAGATCACGCGGAAAGGCACCGCCGGATGGAAGGGCTGCAGGGCTTCTGGTTCCAGAGCGACGCGATCGGTCGGGTCGTCGCGCTGCTGCTGCTGGTGATGTCGATCGGCGCCTGGGTGCTGATCTTCTGGAAGGGTTGGGTGCTGCACCGGGCGCGGGTCGACCTGCAGCGCGGCATCGACGCCTTCTGGAACGCCCCCGACCGCGCGACCGCGCGCGAGCGCCTGGCCGCGCTGGACCGCGAGGGCGTGATCGTGCCGCTGGCCGACGCCGCCTTCACCCAGCCCGGCGCTGGCACGCTGCAGACCCACGGCGCCGTCGAGTCCCAGCTGACCCGGCGCCTGCGCGACGCGCTGCACGTGGCCTTGGGCCACCTGCAGATGGGGCAGGTCTTCCTCGCCTCGGTCGGCGCCACCGCACCCTTCGTGGGCTTGTTCGGCACCGTCTGGGGCATCTACCACGCGCTGCTGGGCATCGCCACCTCGGGTGGCATCACGATCGAGAAGGTCGCAGGCCCGGTCGGTGAGGCCCTGGTGATGACTGCCGCCGGCCTGGCCGTGGCCATCCCCGCCGTGCTGGCCTACAACGTGTTCGGCAAGTGGCTGGGCGCCTGCGAGGCCGAGCTCGAGGGCTTCGCGCACGACCTGCGCGAGATCGCCCTGCACCGCGACTGAAGGCCGCCCGGATGGCATTCGGCCGCCTCGAACGCACCCGGGCCCCCAGCCCGATGAGCGACATCAACATGACGCCGCTGATCGACGTGATGCTGGTGCTGCTGGTGATCTTCATCATCACCGCGCCGCTGATGAGCTCGGCCCTTCGGCTCGACCTGCCCAAGGCCGACGGCGCGCGGTCCAGCGAAACGCCGGTCTTCATCGCCGTCTCGCTCGACGCCGAGGGCCGGCTGTTCCTCGCCGACCAGGCCATCACGCTGCCCGAGCTGCGCGAGCAGGCCGAGCGCGCGGCCGGCCGCGACCCGGCCACCGAAGTCCAACTGCGTGCCGACCAGGCCGTGCCGTATGGCCGCGTGGCCGAGCTGATCGGCCTGTTGCAGCAGGCCGGGCTGTCGCGCATCGGCTTCATCACCGCCGGGCCGGCGGCAGCGGCGAGCGCCCCGAAGTAGCCCGGCCCGCCGGAAGGCAGCCTCCTACAATCGGCGGATGAACGAGAAATACGTCCCCGCCGAGGTCGAAAGCGCCGCCCAGGCGCACTGGAATGCGCGTGACGCCTACCGCGTCACCGAAGACGCACGCGACAGCCAGGGCCAGCTCAAGCCGAAGTTCTACGCCTGCTCAATGCTGCCCTACCCCTCGGGCAAGCTGCACATGGGCCATGTGCGCAACTACACCATCAACGACATGCTCACCCGCCAGCTTCGGATGAAGGGCATGAACGTGCTGATGCCGATGGGCTGGGACGCCTTCGGCCTGCCGGCCGAGAACGCAGCGATGAAGAACAAGGTGCCGCCGGCCGCGTGGACCTACTCGAACATCGCCCACATGAAGGGCCAGATGCAGGCGATGGGACTGGCGATCGACTGGTCGCGCGAGGTCGCCACCTGCTCGCCCTCGTACTACAAGTGGAACCAGTGGCTGTTCCTGAAGATGCTGGAGAAGGGCATCGCGGTGCGCCGCACCCAGGTCGTCAACTGGGACCCGGTCGACCAGACCGTGCTGGCCAACGAGCAGGTGATCGACGGCCGAGGCTGGCGCTCGGGCGCGCTGGTCGAAAAGCGCGAGATCCCGGGCTACTACCTGAACATCGTGCAGTACGCCGACGAACTGCTGTCGGCGGTCGCCAACCCCGAGGATGGGAACTACCTCGCCGGCTGGCCCGAGCGTGTGCGCCTGATGCAGGAGAACTGGATCGGCAAGAGCGAGGGCGTGCGCTTCGCCTTCCCGCACCAGATCCACGGCGCTGACGGCGCGCTGATCCAGGACGGCAGGCTCTACGTCTTCACGACGCGGGCCGACACGATCATGGGCGTCACCTTCTGCGCCGTCGCGCCAGAGCACCCGCTGGCCGCGCATGCCGCCGCCTCGAACCCGGCCGTGGCCGCGTTCATCGCCGAGTGCGCACAAGGCGGCACGACCGAGGCCGAGCTGGCCACGCAGGAAAAGAAGGGCGTGCCGACCGGCCTGAAGGTCACGCACCCGCTGACCGGTGAGCAGGTCGAGGTCTGGGTCGGCAACTACGTGCTGATGAGCTACGGCGACGGCGCGGTGATGGGTGTGCCGGCGCACGACGAGCGCGACTTCGAGTTCGCGAAGAAGTACGGCCTGCCGATCCACCAGGTGGTGGCGGTCGAAGGCCACGCCTACTCGACCGCTGCCTGGGAAGAGTGGTACGGCGACAAGCAGCGTGGCCGCTGTGTCCACTCCGGCGTGCTCGACGGCCTGGCCTACAAGCCGGCGGTCGACAAGGTGGCCGAGTTGCTGGCTGCCAAGGGGCTGGGCGAGAAGAAGACGACCTGGCGCCTGCGCGACTGGGGCGTGAGCCGCCAGCGCTACTGGGGCACACCCATCCCGATCATCCACTGCGAGGCCTGCGGCGCTGTGCCCGTGCCCGAGAAGGACCTGCCGGTCGTGCTGCCGGAAGACCTGATCCCCGACGGCTCGGGCAACCCGCTGAACAAGTGCGAGGCCTTCCTGAAGGTCGATTGCCCCTGCTGCGGGAAGCCGGCCCGGCGCGAGACCGACACGATGGACACCTTCGTCGATTCGTCGTGGTACTTCATGCGCTACTGCGACCCGACCAACGACGAGCAGATGGTGGCCGAAGGCACGAAGTACTGGATGCCGATGGACCAGTACATCGGCGGCATCGAGCACGCGATCCTGCACCTGCTGTACGCGCGCTTCTGGACCAAGGTGATGCGCGACATCGGCCTGGTGAGCGTCAACGAGCCGTTCACCCGCCTGCTGACGCAAGGCATGGTGCTCAACCACATCTACAGCCGCCGCACCGACAAGGGCGGTATCGAGTACTTCTGGCCGCACGAGGTCGAGAACGTGTTCGACGAGGGCGGCAAGATCACCGGCGCCAAGCTCAAGAGCGACGGCTCGGCCGTGGCCTACGAAGGCGTGGGCACGATGTCGAAGTCGAAGAACAACGGCGTCGACCCGCAGGAGCTGATCGACCGCTACGGCGCCGACACGGCGCGCCTGTTCGTGATGTTCGCCTCGCCGCCCGAGCAGACGCTGGAGTGGAACGACGCCGGCGTCGAGGGCGCGCACCGCTTCCTCCGGCGTGTGTGGGGCTTCGGCGCGAAGCATGCGGACTTGCTGAAGGGCGCGGGCGATGCCAGCGCGCTGTCGGCCGAGGCCAAGACGCTGCGCCGTGAAGTGCACCTGGTGCTCAAGCAGGTCTCGTACGACTACGAGCGCATGCAGTACAACACCGTCGTCTCGGGTGCGATGAAGTTGCTGAACGCGCTCGAAGGCTTCACGCCGCGCGCCGGTGACACAGGCGACGCGGCCGTGCTGCGCGAGGGTTTCTCGGTGCTGCTGCGCGGCCTGTACCCGGCCTGCCCGCACATCACCCACGCGCTGTGGGCCGAGCTGGGCTATGCCGCCAAGCTGGGCGACCTGCTGGACGCGCCGTGGCCGGCGGTCGACGAGGCCGCGCTGGTGCAAGATGAGATCGAGCTGATGCTGCAGGTCAACGGCAAGCTGCGTGGCGCGATCAAGGTGCCGGCGGCAGCCGACAAGGCGGCCATCGAAGCCTCTGCGCTGGCGGCGCTGGCCACCCCCGATCTCGCCAAGTTCTCCGAGGGCAAGCCCCCCAAGAAGGTGGTGATCGTGCCCGGCCGCCTGGTCAACGTGGTGGTGTGACGGTGGCGATCTCTCGGCGTGGCGCGCTGCGCGCAGCGCTCGGTGGCATGGGTGTGGCCGCGGTCGCCGGCTGCGGCTTCGCGCTGCGCCGCCCTGCCGAGTTGCCCTTCAGCCGCATCGTCATCGCCGGCTTCGCGCCCCAGTCGCCGATGGCCCAGGCGTTGCGCCAGGCGCTGCCGCGCAGCGTCACCGTGGTCGAGCAGCCGCGCGAGGCCGACGTGGTGCTGGTGGCCCTCGAAGACCGCTTCGACAAGACCGTCGCCGCTTCCACCGCCGCCGGCCAGGTGCGCGAATTCCGCCTGCGGGTGACGTTGCGTTTCCGCCTCGACCACCCGGACGGCACGCCGCAGCTGCCCGAGCAGAGGCTGGAGCTCACGCGTGACATGAGCTACAGCGAGACCGCCGCGTTGGCCAAGCAGACCGAGGAGGCCGTGCTGGTGCGCGAGATGCGCATGGACCTCGCCCAGCAACTGCTGCTGATGCTCGAAGCCACCGGGCGACCGAGCGACCCCGCCCGCGGCTGATCGCGCCATGCAGATCCGCGCCGACCAGCTCGCCGCTTCGCTCCAGCGTGGCGGCTTGAAGCCGCTCTACACCATCCAGGGCGACGAACCGCTGCTGGCCCAGGAAGCCGCCGATGCCTTGCGCGCCGCTGCACGGGCCGCCGGCTACAGCGAGCGCCAGGTCTTCACGGTCAGTGGGGCGCACTTTGACTGGAGCGGCGTCCTCGGCGCGGCGCAGTCGATGGGCCTGTTCGCCGACAAGAAGATCCTGGAGATCCGCATTGCCAGCGGCAAGCCCGGCAAGGAAGGCTCGGCCGCGCTGCAGGCCTACTGCGAACAGCTGAACGAGGACGTGCTGACGCTCGTGCACCTGCCCAAGCTCGACTGGCAGGCGGCCAAGTCCGCCTGGGTGGCGGCGCTGGACCGCGCCGGCGTGGTGGTGCAGGTGGGCAGCATCGAGCGCGCCGCCCTGCCCGCCTGGATCGCCCAGCGCCTGGCACAGCAAGGCCAGCGCGTGGCGCCGGGCGAGGCCGGTGAGCAGGCGCTGCAGTTCTTCGCCGACCGGGTGGAAGGCAACCTGCTCGCGGCCCACCAGGAAATCCAGAAACTCGCCTTGCTGCACCCTGCGGGCGAGCTGGGCTTCGAGCAGATCGAGGCGTCGGTGCTGGACGTGGCGCGCTTCGACACTGCCCAACTCACCGCGGCCGTGCTCGCAGGGCAGGCCGGCCGCGCGCTGCGCATGCTCGACAACCTGAAGGCCGAGGGCGAGTCGGCGGTGCCGGTGCACTGGCTGCTGGCCGAAGACATCCGCAAGCTCAAGCGTGCCCGCGATGCGATGGACGATGGCAAGCCGCTGCCGATGGCGCTGCGCGAGGCGCAGGTCTGGCGCGACAAGGAACGCGCGTTCGAGGCGGTGCTGCCCGGCCTCGATGGCGCGGCACTGGCCACGCTGCTCGAAGCCGCCAGCACCTGCGACGGCCTCATCAAGGGCCTGCGCCACCCCGCCTGGCCGGACGACGCCTGGGACGGCCTGCGCCGCTTGGTACTGATGACGCTGGACCTCGTCACCGCCGCGCGCGCTGCGGGCCGCAAAGGCCGATCGATGCCGCCGCCCGCTCTGGCCCTCCGGCCGGCGCCATGAGGCGCCCTGGGCGGGGGCTTGGGGGCCTCAATACCCCCGGCCGCGCTCGACCAGGTGCGCGAGAGGCCGGCCCTCGCGCAAGGCCCGCACGTTGGCCGCCACCACCGCCGCGGCGCTGCGAGGGTCGGTCAGCGCGGCGGCGTGCGGGAGCACGGTGACGCACGGGTGCGACCAGAAGGCGTGGCCCGGAGGCAGCGGCTCGGCCTGGAAGACATCGAGCACGGCATGGCCGACCTGGCGGGTGGCCAACGCGGCCAGCAGGTCGGCTTCCACCACCTGGGCGCCACGCGCCAGGTTGACGAAACCGGCGCCGCGCTTCATCGCACCGAAGCGCCTTGCATCGAACAGGCCTCGCGTCTGGCCGGTCAGCGGCAGCAGGTTCACCACCACATCGGCCGCGGCCAGCACGGGCTCCAGCGGGCCGCTGCTGCGGCGCCAGCCCAGGACCCGGTAACCCTGGCCTGACAGCCGCTGCGCGACCCGGCCACCCAACTCGCCCAGGCCCAGCACGGCGACCTGGGTCTCGTCGGCACGCCGCTGCGGCAACACCTGCCACAGGCCGGCTTGCTGCTGGCGCTGGTAGGCGAAGAACCCGCGCTGCAGCGACAGCGTGGCCCACAGCGCCGTCTCGGCCATCGCGTCGGCCATCGCCGGGTCGACCATGCGTGCCAGCGGCACGTCCAGCGGGAGCGTGGTGTCGCCCAGCAGGCGGTCCACCCCGGCCCAGAGCGACTGGATCAGCTGCAGGTTGCCGAGGTCGCGCAACCGGCCCGGCGCCGGGTTCGCGACCACGGCCACGTCGACCAGCGCCGGCCCCAGGCGCGCCAGGTCGTGATCGATGGTTTCTTCCGGCAGGGCCTCGCGCAGGTGCCCCAGCCAGCCGTCGAGTTCAGACGGCTCCAGGTCGCCGCACAGGTAAACGCTCATGGCCGCAGCCTACCCTCGTTCGAGGGGCAGCCCGTCCCCTCGACAAGGGGGACATGGCCCCGACGCGGCGGCGCATAATCCGATAGATCGGCGGCGTGGGGCCGCGCACCTGCCCACGCAACAGCCCAGCGGGGGGTGGCGCGTGGCAGCGATCAGGCACACGGCGGCGGACCGGGTGGAGCATCCGCCCCAGGCTCTGCACTGGCCAAGCGGTGAGACGCCCCCCACCGAGGGCAGCCCTCCGGCGCCCGGCCCGGCCCCGCGCTGGCGCTGGCCGGAGCTCAGCATCCGCCAGGCCGTGCTCGCTGCCATCGCCGCCGGTGTGCTGTTGCCCAGCCTGGGCATGCTCTGGGTCGACGCGCAGATCGCCCGCAGCCAGATCGACCCCCTCATCGAGCAGCGCCGCGAGCGGGTGCTCGCCTTCACCGCCGTGACCGTCGCGGAGCCCCTCCTTCATGCCCGAACCGCGGAGCTGGCCACCATCGAGGCCATGCTGCTGCGCGACCCGCTGGTGTGCGGCGTCGAGCTGCGGCCCAATGGGTCCAACGGCGCCACCTTGCCGGGCCCGATCGGCCGCTGCGCCGCCACCGAAGGGGCCACCTGGCGCGAGCAATCGGTGGTGGCCGAGGGCCGGCTCGCCGGCACCCTCCGGCTGGGCTTCGACAACCGCGTGCAGGCCCAGTTGCTGAGCGACCGCCAGGCCGCGCTGACCCAGCTGGCGCTGGTGACGGCGCTGCTGGGCGGGCTGGTGCTGGCCTGGGTGCTGAACTGGCGCCTGCTGCGACCGATCAACCGGCTCAAGCGCCAGGCCGGCGCACTGGCCCGCCCCAGCAGCCGGCATGCGCCCGCGCAGGACTGGCAGCGACACGACGAGCTCGGCCAGCTCGGCCAGCACCTGAACCTCGCCCACGAGCGGATCGAAGGGCTGTTGGCCGAGGTCGAGAGCCGCAACATCGAGCTGCGCCGGATGGCGATGGTGGACCCGCTCACCGGGTTGCCGAACCGGCGCCTGTTCCGCGAGCTGTTCGAGCACGCGCTGCAAGTGGCGCGGCGCTCGCAGCACACGATGGCGTTGCTGTTCATCGACCTCGACCGCTTCAAGCACATCAACGACACCCTGGGCCACCCGGCCGGCGACGAACTGCTGCGCACGATCGCCCAGCGCCTGCGCAGCGTGGTGCGAGGCTCGGACATCGTGGGCCGGCTCTCCGGCGACGAATTCGTCGCCCTGCTGCCCGAGGTGCGGGGCCCGGAGTCGGTGGCGCAGACCGCGCTGCGCGTGATCCACGCGGTCGAGACGCCAGTACCGCTGGCCGGCCAGGCGGTGGTGATGCAGGTCTCGGCCAGCGTGGGGGTGGCGATGTACCCCGGCGATGGCCAGGCCTTCGACGAACTGCTGGCGCAGGCCGACCAGGCCATGTACCGCGCCAAGGCCGAAGGACGAGGCCGCTACATCCTCAGCCGCGAAGCCGGCCGGCCCGAGTCACGCGCCCCCACCGAAGCCGGCAGCAGCGCAGAGCTGGCCCAGGCGCTGGCGCGGCGGGAGTTCAAGCTCTACTTCCAGCCGGTCATCGACACCCGCAACGGCCGCGCAGTGGGTGTGGAGGCCCTGCTGCGCTGGCAGCACCCGCAGCAAGGCTTGCTGCCGCCGGCGCGCTTCATCCACCGCGCCGAGGCCTGCGGTCAGGCCCATGCGCTGTGCCAGCGGGCGCTCGAAGGCGCCTGCGAGCAGCTCGCCGTGTGGAAGGCCAGCGGCGTGCTCGATGGCGGCATGGCGGTGAACCTCAGCACCGGCGAGTTCCGGCACGAGCAATTGCCCAAGCTGGTCGGCCAGTTGCTGAAGGCGTATCAGCTCGAGCCGGGTGAGCTGGCGCTGGAGCTCTCCAGCCACACGGTGATGGCCGATCCCGAGTTCGCCCAGGCCCGGGCCGACGAGCTGCGTGCGCTGGGCGCGGCGCTGGTGCTGGAAGACGTGGGTTCGTCGATGGTCTCGCTGGTGCGGTTGGGCCAGTTGCACCCGGCCAAGCTCAAGATCGACGCGTCGCTCGTGGCCCGGCTGCCGGGCGACAACGAGGCCTACGCCACCGTCAACGCGCTCGTGCAGCTGGCGCGCAGCCTGGGGGTGGCGGTGGCAGCGTTGGGGGTGGAAAACGAAGCCCAGCGCGACGTGCTGGCCGAGCTCGGCTGCCACTGGCAGCAAGGGTTTCTCTTCGCCCCGCCGGTGCCCGCCAGCGATGCCCCAGCGTGGGCCACGCCGTCCGACCCGCGCGCGGTCGATCAGCGCCGGGCCTGGCCACCGGTGAGCCAGCCCTCCAGCCGCGCCAGACCCCACTGAACCGTGGCCGACCGCACCGCCGTCCGGTCGCCCGACCAGACCCGCTGCTCGGCCTCGGCCAGAAGCTCGCCGGACGGCCCGCGCCAGCCCAGGCCCAACCAGACCAGGCCGACCGGCTTGGTCGGGGTGGCGCCGCCGGGGCCGGCGATGCCGGTCACGGCCAGCGCCAGGTCGGCCGCGCTGTGGACGAGCATGCCGCGCGCCATCGCCAACGCCACCGGCTCGCTCACCGCCCCGTGGGCGTCGATGAGCCCGGCGTCGACCCCGAGCAGCTCGGTCTTGGCGGCGTTGCTGTAGCTCACCACGCCGCGCTCGAACCAGTCGCTGGAGCCGGCCACGCTGGTGCACAGCGCGGCGATCAGGCCACCGGTGCAGCTTTCGGCGCAGGCGAGCCGCAGCCCGCGGGCGCGCAAGGCACTGCCCAGGGTGCCGACGCGCACGATCAGGGCCTCGTCGTCCAGCAGCAGCTGCATCGCCAATGCTCCATTCAGTAGGCGCTGCCGACGTGCCACAGCGCCAGCACCAGCAGCGTGCACAGCGCGGCCACCGCGTCGTCGAGCAGGATGCCCAAGCCCTGGCGCCAGCCCGGCGGGGCCGCCGGGGCTGCCTTGAACAGCCGGTCGGCCCAGGCCACCGGGCCGGGTTTGGCGGCATCGAACAGGCGGAACAACGTGAAGGCCGCGAGCTGGTGCCAGAAGCCGGCCGGCATCACCAGCCACAGCACCGCCCAGAATGCGAGCACCTCGTCCCACACCACCGAGCCCGGGTCGGCCGTGCCCAGCGCCTGGGCAGTGCGGGTGCAGGCCCACCAGCCCACCAGGGCGCCGCCGGCGAGCAGCAAGCCCCAGCCGGCGGGCGTGAGCCACAGACTCAGCACGTGGAACGACAGCCAGGCCCAGAGCGTGCCGGCCGTGCCGGGCGCCCAGGGAGACAGGCCACTGCCGAAACCCAGCGAGACCAGGTGGGCCGGGTGCGACCACATCAGCCGGGCGGTGGCCCGGCGCGGTGGGGCAGGCGGCGCACCGGGGCGCCGGATCTCGGCGCGGATGCGCGCGTCTTCGACCGGCGGCTCGCTCATGGCGCTCATGCCCTGAAATGGTCGAAGCCGGTCCAGCCCGCCAGGTCGAGCGGCTCCCGGCCGTGCGCCGCCGCATAGACCTTGAGGCCCTCGGCCGCCGGCCCGATGCGGCCGATGCGGGTGACCGGTGTGCCGCTGGCCAGGCCGGCGGCGCGCACCTGCTCGGCCAGGCCTGCCGGCGCACAGAACAGCAGCTCGTAGTCGTCGCCGCCGTTCAGCAGGCACTGGCGCTGCAAGCCTTCCGGCTGGGCAGCGAGCGCAGCGCTGCGCGGGATCGCATCGAGCCACAGCGTGGCGCCCACCTCGGAGCGCTTGAGCACATGGCGCAGGTCGCCCAGCAGGCCATCGGAGAGGTCGATCGCCGCGCTGGCCACGCCCCGCAGCGCCTGGCCCAGCGCCACGCGCGGCTGCGGCCGCTCCATCGCCTCGCGAACCGCGCCGAACGCATCGCCCGGCAGGTCGACGGTGCCTCGGAAGACCTCCAGCGCGAGCCGCGCGTCACCCAGGCAGCCGCTGACCCACAGCTCGTCGCCCGGCTGCGCGCCGCTGCGCAGCAGGGCTTGGGCCGGGGGCACCTCACCGAAGACGGTGATGCCGATGGTCAGCGGGCCGGCGGTGGTGTCGCCACCGACCAGTTCGATCTCATGCTGGTCGGCCAGCGCCAGCAGGCCCTGGGCGAAGGGCGCCAGGAAGGCCTCGTCGGCGCGGGGCAGGCACAGCGCCAGCGTGAAGGCGAGCGGCTCGGCGCCGCAGGCGGCCAGGTCGCTCAGGTTGACCGCAAGCGCCTTGTGCCCCAGGCGCTCGGGCGCCACGGTGGAAAGGAAGTGCCGGCCCTCGACCAGCAGGTCTGTCGAGACCGCCAGCTGCATGCCCGGCGTGGGCTGCAACAGGGCGCAGTCGTCGCCCCCGCCCAATGCGGCGCGATGCACCGGCGGGCGGAAGTACTTTTCGATCAGGTCGAATTCACCGAGGGCCATGGCGCGGATTGTCGGGCGGCCCGAGGCCCCCGGGGTGGTCGGACTCAAGCCCCCGGGCGCAGCATGTTCGCCAGCTCGACAGCGGACTTGACGTTCATCTTCTCGAACACCCGGGCGCGGTGGACCTCGACGGTGCGCACGCTGATGTCCAGCGCGTCGGCGATCAGCTTGTTCGGCCTGCCCTCGACCACCAGGGTCATCACCTCGCGCTCGCGCTCGGTCAGCTCGGCCAGCGCGCGCTCGACCTGGCGTTTGTCGGCACGGCGGGCCAGCGCCGCATCGCTGCGCGCCAGCGCCTGCTCGACGCGGTCGACCAGCGCGTTGTCGGAGAAGGGTTTCTCGACGAAGTCGAAGGCGCCCTGCTTGACCGCCGCCACCGCGGTGGGCACGTCGCCATGGCCGGTCAGGAAGATCACCGGCAGCAGCTCGGTGAAACCCCGCTCGACCAGTTGGTCGAACAACGCCAGGCCCGACAGGCCCGGCATGCGCACGTCCAGCAGCAGGCAGGAGGGCGCGTTGGGCCAGTCGGCCGGTGTCTTGCCCTGCAGGAAGGCGGCAAACGCATCGCCGCTCGCATGCCCCTCGGACAGCAGACGACGCGTGCGCAGCAGCCACGCCAGCGCATCGCGCACCACGTCCTCGTCGTCGACGAGGTAGACCATCGGCAGGCCGAAGCGGGAATTAGGGCTGGTCATGCAGCGGGGGGCTCGCCGCAGGGGGGCGAGCGGGCTCGGGAACCGCAAGGGTAAACCGGAACGCCGTGCCCTGCCCCGGGCCCGGGCCGAAATCGAGCGCGCCGCCATGCTGCTCGATCACCGTACGGCAGAGCGACAGGCCCAGGCCCATGCCCTCTTCACGGGTCGTGAAGAAGGGCGTGAACAGCCGCGCCGCCACGTCGGCCGGGATGCCGGGCCCGCGGTCAGTGACCACGAACTGCACCCAGCGCGGGTGGGTCTGCACGACCTGGAGCGTCAGCACCCGCTCGGCCAGCGGCGTGGCCTCGCCTTCCATCGACTGGATGCCGTTGCGCGTCAGGTTCAGCAGCACCTGCTCGATCATCGTGCGGTCCGCCCACACCCGCGGCGCCGGGGCAGGGCATTCGACCTCGATGCGCGTACCGCTCTTGCGGGCCTGCAGCCGCACCAGCGGCAGCACGGCCTCGATCAGCACGTCCGCCGGGATCGCCTCGCGCGCGCGCTCGCGTCGCCGCACGAAGCCATGCACGCTCTTGATCACCCGGCCGGCCCGCTCGGCCTGCTCGGCGATGCGTTCGATGGCCTGGCGCATCATCAGCCAGGTCTCGGGGTCTGGTGGGAGTGGGCCCGGTTCCGCGTCGCCGGCGGTGGCCGGTGCGGGCTCGCCCAGAAGGTTCAAGGTGCCGGAAGCATAGCTCGCGATCGCCGCGAGCGGCTGGTTCAGCTCGTGGCTCAGCAGCGAGGCCATCTCGCCCACGGTGGCCAGGCGGGCCGTGGCCTGGAGCCGCTCCTGCTGCTGGCGCGAAAGCTCCTCGATGCGGCGCTGCGCGCTCACGTCGAGCACCGCACTCATCCAACCGGCGTGGTGACCCACCCGGTCCAACAGCGGCGCCTCGTAGATCATGACCGGGAAGCGCTCGCCGCTCTTGCGCATGAACAGCGTCTCGAAACCCTCGCGCTGCACCACCGGGTCGCGGGCCTGCTTCAGGCGCTCGGCCTGGCGCTCGCGGTACTCGGCGATCCGCTCCGGCGGCCAGTAGGGCGGCGGGTCGCTGTCGACCAGTTCCTGCGCCTCGAAACCGACCATCGCGCAGAACGCCGGGTTGACGTAGGTGATGCGGCCGTGCACGTCGCGCGCGCGCAGGCCGGTGACGAGCGAATCCTCCATGGCCCGGCGAAAGGCCAGCGCCTCGGCGAGCGCCGTCTCGGCCAGTGCGCGCCGGCGCACGTCGCGCGCCAGCACCACCACCAGCCCCAGCAGCAGCAGCGACAGGCCGACCACCAGCGCGATCGTGAGGTTCGGAATCAGCCCCGGGCGGCCCTGGGCGGCGTCGGCTCGCACCTGCAGCGACTGGCCGGGCAGGTCGACCACGCGGGTGGCGTGGTAGATGCCGGCGCCGCGGTGCAAGCCGGCCCGCACCAGGCGGGTGCCGTCGGCCTCGACCAGCGAAAGCTCGTGGTCGCCGGCGCCCGCGGCGGTGGCCGCGTCCTCGAGCAGCTGGGCCAGCGTCAGCGTGGCCACCATGTAGCCACTGGGCCGGCCGCCACGATCCAGCGGCAGACACAGGTCCACCACCTCCAGCCCCAGCCCACCCGCCTGCGGAACGAAGTACGAGCGCGAGAACTGCGGCGAGGCCACCCGCCGCGCCGTGGCGCAGGCGGCCTGCAGTTCGATCGTCAGCTCACTGCGCGGCATCACGCCGAACAGCGGCGCGCGGAACGGCGAGTCGACCCCGTCCGTCAGCCGGAGCTCGGCGTCGCGCATTTCCATGCGCAGGAACTCGTGCCGTTGGCGCAGCATCTCCTTCGCGTCGTAGTGCCACTGGGTCGGCGGCGGGTCGCCCCAGGTGAGCGACTGCGCACTCTGCAGGCTTCGCTGCACCAGCCGTCGCATCTCGCCCGCCGAGGCCGCGGCCACCGCATCGGCCCGGTCCTGTGCGCGGGCGTCCTCGTAGCTCAGCGTCAGCCCGACCAGCAACGACTGGGCCACCAGCAGCAGCAGCAGCAGCGCCCCCCACAGCAGCCAGCGCATGCCGCGGCGGGGGCGCGGCAGTTCCGGCGGCGGCGTGGCGGGGGCAGGTGGTTGCATCGGCTGGCAGCGGTGGCCGTCCTGGCCGCCGCGTCTTCAGTATGGGCGGCGTGAAGCCATGGGCCGTAAGCAGTTTCGCGCATGCCCCGGGCCGGCCGCTTGACGACACTGCGCGGCGCAGCTGTCGAACCTGTCGCGGCTCGCCTCCTAGAATCTGCCCCCCACTGCCGCGCGAGGACCGTCATGCCGACCTTCGAAGAAAAGAGAGCCGAACTGCGCCGCGCCGCGCTGGAGTACCACGAGTTCCCGACCCCGGGCAAGGTGGCGATCGCCGCGACGAAGCAGTTGACCAACCAGCGAGACCTGGCGCTGGCCTACTCGCCAGGCGTGGCCGCGGCCTGCGAGGAGATCGTCGAGGACCCGGCCAACGCCTTCCGCTACACGGCCCGCGGCAACCTGGTGGCGGTGGTCACCAACGGCACCGCCGTGCTGGGCCTGGGCGACATCGGCCCGCTGGCTTCCAAGCCGGTGATGGAAGGCAAGGGCGTGCTGTTCAAGAAGTTTGCCGGCATCGACGTGTTCGACATCGAGATCAACGAGAAGGACCCGGACAAGCTGGTCGAGGTGATTGCCGCGCTCGAGCCCACCTTCGGCGGCATCAACCTCGAAGACATCAAGGCGCCCGACTGCTTCTACGTCGAGCGCAAGCTGCGTGACCGGCTGAAGATCCCCGTCTTCCACGATGACCAGCACGGCACCGCGATCGTGGTCGGCGCGGCGCTCACCAACGGCCTGAAGGTCGTCGGCAAGTCGATCAAGGAGGTCAAGCTGGTGGCCTCGGGTGCGGGCGCCGCGGCGCTGGCCTGCCTGAACCTGCTGGTCAAGCTGGGCCTGCCGCGCGAGAACATCTGGGTCACCGACCTGGCCGGGGTCGTCTACAAAGGCCGCACCGAGCTGATGGACCCGGACAAGGCCGAGTTCGCCCAGGAGACGGAGCAGCGCAAGCTGGCCGAGGTGATCGCCGGGGCGGATGTGTTCCTCGGCCTGTCGGCCGGCGGGGTGTTGAAGCCCGAGATGGTCGCGTCGATGGGACCGAAACCCATCATCTTCGCGCTCGCCAACCCGACGCCGGAGATCATGCCGGAAGAGGTCAAGGCGGTGCGCGACGACGCCATCATGGCCACCGGCCGCACCGACTACCCGAACCAGGTCAACAACGTCCTGTGCTTCCCGTACATCTTCCGCGGTGCGCTCGACTGCAACGCGAAGACGATCAACGACGAGATGGAGATCGCCGCGGTGCGCGCGATCGCCGAGCTGGCCCAGGCCGAGCAGAGCGACGTGGTGGCCACGGCCTATGCCGGCGCCACGCTGTCGTTCGGCCCCGAGTACCTGATCCCCAAGCCCTTCGACCCGCGGCTGATGATGCAGATCGCGCCGGCCGTGGCCGATGCAGCGCGCGCCTCCGGCGTGGCCCAGCGCCCCATCACCGACCTGGCGGCCTACCGCGAGAAGCTGCAGACCTTTGTCTACGCCTCCGGCAACCTGATGAAGCCGATCTTCACGGTGGCCAAGAAGGCCCAGCACAAGAAGGTCGCCTATGCCGAGGGCGAGGACCGGCGCGTGCTGTCGGCGGTGCAGGTGGTGGTCGACGAAGGCCTGGCCAAGCCCTGGCTGGTCGGGCGCCGCAGCGTGATCGTCGCGCGCATCGAGAAGATGGGCCTGCGCCTGAAGGAAGGTCGCGACTTCGAGATGGTCAACATCGACGACGACCACCGCTACCGCGAGTACTGGCAGACCTACCACCAGATGATGGAGCGGCGCGGCGTCACCGAGCAGCTGGCCAAGATCGAGATGCGCCGCCGGCTGACGCTGATCTCCAGCATGCTGCTGCACAAGGGCGAGGTCGACGGCCTGATCTGCGGCACCTGGGGCTCGACCGAGCTGCACCTGAACCACATCGGCTCGGTGATCGGCAAGCGCCCGGGCGTGAAGACCTTCGCCTGCATGAACGGGCTGCTGCTGCCCGGCCGCCAGGTCTTCCTGGTCGACACCCACGTCAACTACGACCCGAGCGCCGAGCAGTTGTGCGAGATCACGGTGCTGGCGGCCGAGGAGATGCGCCGCTTCGGCATTCAGCCCAAGGCTGCGCTGCTGTCGCATTCCAACTTCGGCTCCAGCAACCACCCCTCGGCGGTGAAGATGCGCGAGACGCTGGCGCTGGTCCGCGAGGCCGCCCCCTGGCTGGAGGTGGATGGCGAGATGCACGGCGACGCCGCACTGGACGCCGCCTACCGCGCCGAGCTGATGCCGCGCAGCACCCTCAAGGGCGAAGCCAACCTGCTGGTGTCGCCCAACATCGACGCTGCGAACATCAGCTACAACCTGCTGAAGACGGCTTCCGGCGGCGGTATCGCCATCGGCCCGGTGCTGCTGGGCGCGGCCAAGCCGGTGCACATCCTGACGCCCTCGACCACCGTGCGCCGCATCGTCAACATGACGGCGCTGACCGTGGCCGACGCCAACGCCAGTCGATGACAAGGCCTGCCAGGCTCTGCAAGCCGTTGACTTTGCAATACTTTTCAAGAAGTTAGCGGACACTTAAGCACAAGGCCGCTGCCTCTTTTTGGGGCAGCGGCCTTGTGGTTTTTGGGCCCTTCGGGTACCATCGTCGCTTGAGTTTTCAGGGTAAACCCGTGGCACGCTCAGGTCCACTGTGGGGTTCGCTGTCGGTCGGAATGCACTTGCGCAAGTGGGGGCTCCACACCGGTTCCGCGGTCCTCCTGGCAGTCCTGGCGGGTGTCGCAGCGGTCAACCCCCACGCCACGGCAAACGTACCCAACCGCCTCACGGCCCAGGGTGCGGCGCCGGCAACCGGCACGGTGTCGCTTGCGGCCCTGCCGGC
The DNA here is from genome assembly GCA_049322835.1 of Pseudomonadota bacterium. GTDB lineage: Bacteria > Pseudomonadota > Gammaproteobacteria > Burkholderiales > Burkholderiaceae_C > Ideonella. Next base: position 24,277 of record JBMOQN010000006.1, read on the forward strand.
GGAAGCTCAGCAAACCGAGCGTCTGATCCGAGCCGGTGGCCCCTTTCCCTATCCGAAGGACGGCCTCGTGTTCGGCAACCGCGAACGCTTGCTGCCGCTTCAGGCCAGGGGCTACTACCGCGAGTACACCGTGCGCACCCCTGGTTCTCGCGACCGTGGCGCCCGCCGCATCGTGTGCGGCGGCCGTCAACCGCGGGAACCAGACGCCTGTTTTTACACCGAAGACCATTACGCCAGCTTCAAGCGCATCACGCCCTGACGGGCAGGGTGCGGAGACGACCGGATTTTTGTTGACCAAGGAGGAACGCGACCATGCTCTTGCAGACCGTCCGTCCCAACATCGTGCAGGCGATACGCGCCTATCGGGTCGATGACCTGATGAGCGAGGCCCAGGAGACGGGCCAGCACTTTTTGTACGCCAATCTGTCCGACGCGCAGTCCAAGCAGGAGGTGCTGGAGGGCATCGCCACCTCGTTCCTGTTCCCGCAGCACTTCGGCAAGAACCTGGACGCGCTGTTCGACTGCATGACGGATCTGGTCCACAAGGCAGGCTCGCAGCCCGGCTTCGTGGTCGTGCTGGAGCAGATCCCCGACAACTCGCGCTTCGACCGCGAGTCGCGCGAGCAACTGCTCGACGTCTTCCGCGATGCGGCCGACTTCTGGGCGGAACGAAAAATACCCTTCAGGTGTTTTTATTCTTTTCAGTAGCCCGCTCCCAAGAAAACGGGTCATGGGAGCGGGCGGTGGAAACGGCCCCCAGCGAAACCAAGCCGGCCGCGAAGGTCAGCGCAAAAAGCGGCGTCAATCCGAACTTCGGGATGAACATGCCGATGATGTGCAGCGCCTTCGATACGGCGATGTGGTTGAGCGCCGCCTGAAGCAGGCGTTCACCATGAAGAAGCCCGCCACCCGGCGGGCTTTTTCATTCCTGCGCCGGCGGCAAGGTTTGCGCGAGCGCGACGAACTCGGCCACCGGCACCTCTTCGGCCCGGCGCTGCAGATCGAAGCCGGTGTGGCTGGCACCCTGCTGCTCCAGCCAGCGGCCGAGCGAATGGCGCAGCAACTTGCGCCGCTGGGAAAAGGCGGCGGCCACCATGGCCTCGAAGCGCGCGAGGCTCAGGGCGACGAAATCCGGCCGCGGTGTCATGCGAACCACGGCCGAATCCACCTGCGGCGGCGGGTCGAAGGCCTCGGGCGGCACACCGAGCACCGACTCGATGTCATAGCGCCACTGCAGCATCACCGACAGCCGGCCATAAGCCTTGGTGCCCGGCCTGGCCGCCATGCGGTCCACCACTTCCTTCTGCAGCATGAAGACCTGCTCGCTCACGCGGTGGGCCCAGGGCAGCAGGTGGAAGAGGATGGGCGTGGAGATGTTGTAGGGCAGGTTGCCAGCCACCTTGAGCCGGCCTTCGGGGCCGGCCAGACGATCGGCCAGGGCGCCGAAGTCGACCTTCAGCACGTCGGACTCGACCACGTCCAGGCCGGGTCGCTGGCGCAGGCGGGCTGCAAGGTCGCGGTCCAGCTCGACCACCGTGAGGCGCCCGCAGCGCTCCAGCAGCGGCTGGGTCATCGCGGCCAGCCCCGGCCCGATCTCGACCAGTGCCTCGCCCGGGCGCGGGTCGATGGCCCGCACGATCGCGTCGATGACCGCGCTGTCGGTCAGGAAGTGCTGGCCGAAGCGCTTGCGCGCCTGGTGCTTCATGTCGACCCCTCGCTCGCGGAGTACCGCGAACGATCCCCCGCGGGCGCGAGCGCGGGCGTGAATCGCCGAGTGGACGATTCTCGACAGCGAGCGGCCGGCTTGGGAGCGGCCCGGCGCTCGGCCCGCCAGCGATGTCTCATTGCTGCGGCGGCTCGCGCATCTCGACGTAGGCGCGGGCGCGCAGCTCGGCCACCCACTCGAGGTAAGCCGGCTCGAACTTCTGCTCGCGCAGGATGTTGCGGGCCTGCTCGCGCAGCTCCTTCGGGTCGACCGCGACCTGGCGCCGCTCCACCACCTGGATCAGGTGCACCCCGAAACGCGAGGCGACGGGGGTGGAGATGCCACCCGGTGGCAGCTTGTTCATCGTTTCCTCGAACTCGGGGACGAAGTTGCCGGGCGAGGCCCAGCCCAGGTCGCCGCCACTGGACGCGCTGCCGTCTTCGGAATACTGGCGCGCCAGATCCTCGAACTTGCGCTGGCCGGACAGGATCTGGTCGCGGAACTCGGCCAGGCGGCGCTGGGCTGCTTCGGGTGTGAGCGCCGCTGAAGGCCGCAGCAGGATGTGGCGGGCCCGCGTCTGCGTCACCGAGGCCTGTGCAGTGTCGGCGCGCGACAGCAGCTTGAGGATGTGGAAGCCGGCGCCGCTGCGCAGCGGCTCGGCGGTGACCGCGCCCACCGCCAGCGGCTTGACAGCCTCGACGAACAGGTCGGGCAAGCGATCGGCCGGCTTGGCCCCGATCTCGCCGCCCTTGTCCTTGTTGGCGTCTTCGGAGACCGCCTTGGCCACCAGCTCGAACGGCTCGCCGCCCCGGACGCGCGCGAGCGCGGCCATGACGCGCTCGCGCCGCTGCGCCACCACGTCGGGGGCTGCGTTCTCGGGCACCGTGACCAGGATCTGCGCGATGTTCAACTCGGAGGCGGCGGCCGTGCGCGTCTGCCGGCCTGCCAGCAGGTTGTCGATCTCGGCGTCGGTCACCTTGATGCGGTTGACCACCTCGCGCTCGCGCACCCGCTCGGCCAGCATCTGGTCGCGCAGGTTGGCGCGAAAGCGCGTGTAGTCCATGCCCTCGGAGCGCAGCCGCTCCTGCAGTTGCGCCACGGTGAGCTTGTTGGCGGAGGCCACGTTGGCCACCGCCCGGTCGAGCTCGGGCTCGTCGACCCGTATCCCGCCGTCGCGGGCGTAGGTGACGATCACCCGCTCTTCGATCAGCGCGTTGATCACCTGCCGGCGCACCTCGTCGTCCGACGGCAGGCGGGCGTTGTTGCGCTGTGCATCGGCTCGCACGCGGGCCGTGCGCTGGTCGACCTCGACCTGGGTCACCAGTTCGTTGTTGACGACGGCCACGATGTAATCGGCCGAGCGGGCGGGGGTGCGGGCGGGAGCCTGGCCATGGCTTGGGGCAGAAGCCAGGCCGGCGAGGGCGGCGGCAACGGCCAGGGCGGCGCGGATTCGGGTCGATAGCATCATGGCGTGGACGGGGACGAGGAGGCCGCGTCGTCGTCGCGCAGCAGCCGGTAACCGGGGATATTGTCCTTCAGGGCCTTCAAGGGGTTGCTGCCCAGGCGGGACAGGCCGATCAGCTCCAGCTGCAGCATCCAACGCGTGGTCGACTCTGACAGGCCGGTGGACACCCGCTGGTAGACCAGGCGCGCGATCCAGCACCCGGCGTCGTACTCCACGCCGGCCAGCGCATCGGTCACGCGGCTGTCCCGCATGCTGTAGTTGACCTGCCCCACACCATACAACGTGCCCTGGCAGGCGCCGCCGCCGGCCTGAGGCTCGCCGCGGTACAGCGGCCACTGCCAACCCAGCTCGAACTGCTCGTTCAGGTCGCGGGCGTAGCGATAAGTTCCCGCAAGGGTGTGGAACGGGGCCGGCTGGTAGCGCACGGCCACGATGGAGCGTACCGGCTTGTCGATCTCCGCGCCGTACTGCACCGTGGCATCGAAGACCCAGTTCTGCCACAGCGAGCCGGAGCCGAACAGGATGATGTCGGACACCCGCTTGTCGCCCGGAGCGTCCTCGGGCGTCAGGCGCTGGTCGCGGAAGAGGAAGCGCTGCGCAGCGCCAAGGCGCAGGCGCTCGATGCCGGTGGCCGGCTCCTGCCAGCGGGTCGTCGCCCCGACGGTCACCTGGTGCGCATCGGCGACCCGGTCGACGCCCGAAAAGGGGTTGTCGGCGTAGATCGACACCGCGTTGAAGTCGCTGGTCGCCGTGTCGAACAGCGGCAGCGCCGTCTGCTCTCGCCAGGGCGTGTTGACGTAGTGCAGCCGCGGCTCGAGCGTCTGGCGCAGCGGGTGGCCGAAAAGTGCGGTGTCGCGATCGAAGCGCAGGCCGGCATCGGCGCTGAGCGTCGGGATGGCCCGGCTGGCCTGCGTTCGGCCGTCGTTCATCGGCACGTCGGTGCGGTAGGTCGCCGCGTTGACCGAGACCCGTGGCATGAACCAGCCCCAACCGTCGTCCCACGGCAGCGACAGCGCCCCGAGCAGGTGGGCCCGCGAGCCGTCGGGCCGCTGGTCCTCGGGCGGTCGATCGGTCAGCTCGAAGCGGTTGGCCTCCAACTCCAGCTCCCACTGCACGCCGTCGCCGAACAAGCCCGGCGCCAGCCCGATGCCGAAGCGCCCCTGGCCACGCGCGCCGATCTGCGGCACGCGCTGGTAGGGCGGCAGGATGGCCTCGTCGGTCTCCCGGTCCTGCAGCACCTGCCAGCCTTGCACGCGCGAGTAGACGTCGACGCTCCAGTCGCGCGAAGGCTCGAATCGGCGCTCGATCTGGGCCGCCTGCGGCAGCAGCCGGCGGGTGAGGCTGGGCAGGCGGTTGGCGAAGTCCTTCCAGTAGTCGTCGTCCGACGCCCGCATCAGGCCGATGTCGTAGCGCCAGTGCTCGGCCACCTGGCCCTGGTGGAACCATTCGTAGGCGTGTCGCTCACGCTCGGCCACGCGGTCGTCAGGCACCCAGTGCAGCTCCAGCCGCCCGTCGTCGGCTGGCTGCAGGTAGCGCAGCTCGGCCTCGAGGCCGGGCCCGCGCCGCAGCGCCGCCGAAGGCGTTGTCGTCAGGTCGTAGTTGGGCGCCAGGTTCCAGTAGTAGGGCACCGCGAGCGTGACGCCGGCGCGGCTGTCGATGTCGATCGCCGGCGGCAGCCAGCCGGACTTGCGCTCGTTGGTGGCCGGGAAGCTCAGCACCGGCGCGGCAAGGATGGGCACGCCCAGGAAACGCAGCACCGCCCCGTGGGCCACACCCTCGTTTTCCTCGAAGTTGAGGTCGAGCCGGTCGGCCGAGAGCAGCCAGTCGGGCGTGCCGCTGCCATCGCGGGTGCAGCTGGTGTAGTCGGCGCGGCGGGCGCTCAGGCGCTTGTCGCCGACGAAGTCGATGCGGCGCGCGCGGCCACCGGCGCCCGTGCGCTCGAAATGGTACTCGGGCTTCAACACGAAGCCCTCCTGGGTGCCCAGGTTGATCTCGGCCTCGGTGCCGCCGAAGCGGTCGCCGTCCCGGCGCAGCATCACCCGCCCGCTGGCGCGGGCCCACTGGGTCTGGGCGTGATAGCGCAGCAGGTCGGCGGTCAGGGTCAGCTGGCCCTGGCTCAGCAGCACGTCGCCCTTGGCGAGGGTCTCCGCGTCCAGCGTGCTGCTCACCTCGTCGGCCTCCAGCGCCACCGGCAGCGGCGGCAGGGTGGCCGCCGACCCGGGCTGGCAGGCCAGCGCGCACGCCAGGGCCAGCGCCGAGGGGGCAGCAGACCAGGGGGCCGATCGTGGCAGTGGAAGGTGGGGCAGGCGCAGCACGCGGGAACGGCGGAGAAGGCGCTTCGACGCAGCACCTTGTGCGGTCACGCGCGAGCAGGCGAAGAACCAGAGCGCCGGCGAAGGCGTCTCTAGAATCGGCCGGGATTATCTACCGCCCGCAGGCACCTTCGTGACTCCCTCTCCTGCCTTCGTCATCTGGCCCGACACCACGCGCCAGGCCGCCTTCGACCGCTGGCTCGCGCCGCTGGCCGCAGCCCAGGGCTGGCTGCCCGGCAGCCTGCGCCCGGCCTCGGCCGACGCCAGCGCACGACGCTACCTGCGGCTGGACGGCCCCGGCGGCCGCAGCGCGATCGTGATGGACGCGCCGCCGGCGCAGATCGACAGCCGCCCTTTCGTGGCGATGGCCGAGCGCATTGCCGCGGCCGGCCTGCACGCGCCGCAGGTGCTGGCGGCGGATTTCGACCAAGGCTTCCTGCTGTTGACCGACCTGGGCCAGCGGCCCTACCTGGACGCCTTGCGCGAGGCCGACGGCGCCCAGGCCGACGCACTGATGCGCGACGCGGTGCGCGCCCTGGTGCAGTGGCAGTGCGAGGTCGACGCCGGCGCATTGCCGCCCTACGACGAGGCCTTCCTGCGGCGCGAGCTGGCGCTGTTCCCCGAGTGGTGCGTGCAACGCGAATTCGGCATCAGCTGGAATGAGACCCAGCAGGCCCGCTGGCAAAAGGTGTGCGACGTGCTGGTGCGCAGCGCCCTGGCCCAGCCGGTGGTGGCGGTGCACCGCGACTACATGCCGCGCAACCTGATGGTGGCCGACCCCAACCCGGGCATCCTCGACTTCCAGGATGCGCTGGCCGGCCCCATCGCCTACGACATCGCCTCGCTGCTGCGCGACGCCTTCATCAGCTGGGACGAGGAGCGCGAGATCGACTGGGCGGTGCGTTACTGGAGCGCCGCGCGCAAGGCCGCGCTGCCGGTGGACGAAGACTTCGGTGAGTTCTGGCGCCAGATCGAGTGGATGGGCCTGCAGCGGCACCTGAAGGTGATGGGCATCTTCTGCCGCCTCAAGCACCGCGACGGCAAGCCGCACTACCGCGACGACCTGCCGCGCTTCTTCGCCTATGCCACCAAGGTGGCGATGCGCTACCAGCCGCTCGCACCCCTGCTGGCGCTGCTGGAGCCGATGCACGAGCAGAAGCTCGCCAGCGGCTACACCTTCTGACTACGCCTCCGGGGCGCCCTCCGCGGCCACCGCCCTGGCGGCTTCGCGCGCGGTGTCCTGGGGGCAGGCCGCCTCGGGGCCGGCGGTCTCGCAGCCCGCTGCGGCCAGCCAGGGGTCGCGGTCCTCGCCGCCGAAGATCTGCAGCAGGAACTCCAGCATCACCCGGGTTCGGGCAGGCAGGTGCTGGCGTGTCGGCATGCCGGCCCACAGCGTCCAGCTGAACAGGCGCCAGGCTGGCAGCACCCGCTCCAGCGCATGCTCCATCAGCGCGTCCTCGACCACGAAGGACGGCAGGCCGGCGATGCCGAGCCCGGCCAGCGCGGCCGCGTAGTTGGTGTCGACGTTGAGTGTGCTCAGCACGCCGCGGTGCGGCACCGCGTGGAAGGTCTCCTCGGCGCGCGTGCCCTCGCCGTCACCCACCGCACCGCGGTAGAAGGTGATGCCACGCTGCAGGTCGGAGATCGGCGGGATCAGCGCGTCGTGCTGCTCCAGCTCGCGCGGGTGCTTGGGGCGGCCACGCCGGTCCAGGTACTCGGGCGAGGCGCAGGTGATGACCTCGGCGCGGGCCAGGCGGCGCGCGATGAAGTTGCCGTCCAGCGGCTTGCGCGTGTTCAGGATCGTCAGGTCGAAGCTGTCATCGACCGTCTCGACGGGGCCGTTGGCCACGATCTCCAGCGTCACCAGCGGGTAGCGGGCGTGGAAGCGCGGCAGGTGCTTGGCAAGCTGGTGCACCGCCACCGCCGGCGGCATCAGCAGCCGCAGCGGGCCGCGCGGCTCGGCGACCGAGGCCTGGGCCAGCGCCTCGGCCTCGTCGACATCGGCCAGGATGCGGCGCACCCGCTCCAGATAGTTCTCGCCGACCTCGGTCAGCGCGATGCGGCGCGTGGTGCGGTTCATCAGCCGCGCGCCCAGGTGCTCCTCCAGCTCGGCCACCAGGCGGGTGACCACCGCTGGCGCCAGGTCCAGCGCGCGGGCCGCCCCGGCGAAACTGCCTTCGTCGACCACGCGGGCAAAGACCCGCATCGCTCGCAAGGAATCCATGCGGGCGATTATTGCGCCGACAGAGCTTTTGTGGCAATCCGCCCCGGCTTTATTCGCCGTTCGCGAATTGCCCAGCGTGGCCGGTCAGGCGCTCAGGCAGCTCTTCATGAAGGTCTTGCGCTCCTCGCCCTTCATGCCCTTGGCCTGCGCGTTGCACGAGCGCATCTTGTCGGTCTGCGAAGCCTTCTTGGCCGACAGGCACTGCTTCATGAAGGCCTGGCGCTCGTCGCCGGACTTGCCCGGCGCCTGATCATTGCAGTGCGCCATCTTCTGCTGCTGCGTGGTCTTGGCCGGCGTGGCGGTGGGGGTCGCCGGCGCGGCCACCGGCGGCGTGGTGGGCGTGGCCGGGGCCGTGGGGGCCTGCGCCAGGGCCAAGCCGGCGGACAGGGCGAGGGAACAGGCGCTCAGCAGTCGCTTCATCGGTCCATCCTTGCCGCAGGAGCTGCGGTGGGAGGATTGAACCACGCCCCGCGGCCGCCGCCGGTGACCAACGGTCAGAGGATCTTGCGCGGGTGCGCCAGCGCCTCGTGCGCCGCATGCAGGCGGCGCACCAGCACCTTGATGAAGGCCGCATCGAAGCGGTGGCGCGTGTCGGGGCTGAGCTGCGACAGGCTCTCGGGGTTGAACGACACCGTGGTGCACGGCTCCGACACGATGACGTCGGTGGCGTGCTTGCGCAGGTCGGGGCTGGGTGCGAGGTAGGCCATCTCGCCGACCGAAGTGCCGGCGCCCAGGCGCGCGACGCGCTCGCCTTCGCGGTAGACCTCGACCTCACCCTGGGCGATGCAGTAGAACTGCTTGCCCTCCTGGCCGCGCTTGAAGACGCGGTGGCCGAAGGGGAAGCGCTGCCACTTCGCCCGGTGCACCACCTCCCACAACTCCACGTCGCCGAAATCGGCGAAGAACTCCAGGGCCCGCAGCAGGTTGAAGCGCTCGGAGTCGAGCACCCGCTGCAGCTGACCGCGCGGCACCTCGTGGTTGGTGATGAGCGTGGACAGCGACTGCGCGAAGCTGTCCCAGTCCTCCGGCCGGTCGGCGGGGTGCTTGGACAGCGCGCCGCGGATGGTCTGGTCCAGCGCGGGGCTCACGCCTTCGCGCAGCGACGTCAGCGGCTCCACCTCGCCGTGCAGGATCATGTTCAGCAGCGCCGCGTGGCTGTCGGCATCGAAGGGCGGTCGACCGGCGATCAGGTGGTAGAGCACCGCGGCCAGCGAGTAGATGTCGGCCCGGCAGTCCAGCGTCGAGCCCTCGAGCTGCTCGGGCGACATGTAGGCCAGCGAGCCCACGCGGTGGATCTGCGTGCGGTCGGCGCCCAGATTCAGCACGCTGCCGAAGTCGGTCAGCTTGATGTCCAGCACTTCCGGGCCGTCGGTGATGGCCAGGATGTTGGCCGGCTTCACGTCGCGGTGGATCAGGCCCTGGCGGTAGACATAACCCAGTGCCATGGCGCACTTGAAGCCGATCTCGACGACCTGCTCCAGCGGCAGCAGGCGGTCCTGCTGGCAGAAGTGGCGCAGCGTCGCCCCCGGCACGTACTCCATCACCAGGTAGGGCGGCGAGGTGCCGTCGTCGACCGCGTCGTGGATCTGCACCACGTTCGGGTGATTGAGCCGCCCCACCAGCGCCGCCTCGGCGGCGAAGAAATGGGTCGAGAAGTGCACGTCGGCCTCCGAGCGGCCGGCGCTGGCGCGCACACGCTTGATGGCCACCTCACGGCTGTTGAAGTCATCGTAGGCGAGGAAAACCTCGCTCGTCGCACCCTCGCCCAGGCGCTGCAGCACGCGGTACTTGCCGATCTGCGGCGGGTCGTCCGGCTCCAGCCGCGGCATGGCCACGGTCGACAGGCCTCGGCTCGATCCCGACCCCGAGCGCGCAGCCGGGCGCGACCTCGACGAGGACGCCGTGGCGGTGGTGGGGGAGCTGGTGGTGGAACGCATTCGCAGTGTGAGCCGGCCTGAAGGGCGCATGTCATGGGCGTTCCGGCACCCGCGCCCAGGCCGGAGCCTGCACTGTGAACCATTTGGCAGCCGCACAAAAGGGAGAACAGGCACCACCCAGCCCGCCAAATCGCTACCGACGGTGTCCTGGGGCGGGCGCCGTGGACGGAGGGCGAACCTTAGAATCGGCCCATCATGATCCAAGCCAAGGCAGAGCTGCAGCTCGCGCTGGCGCGCGCCGTGGCGCAGCTGGCCCCCGACCATCCCTTCACACCCGTCTTCGAATCGCCCAAGCAGGCCGCTCATGGCGACCTGGCCATCACGGCGGCGATGCAGCTGGCCAAGCCGCTCAAGAGCAACCCGCGCGCACTCGCCGAGTCGCTGGTGGCCGCGCTCAACGCCCAGCCGGAAGTCCAGCGCTGGGTCAGCGCACTGGAGATCGCCGGCCCCGGCTTCATCAACCTGCGCCTGGCGCCGGCCGCCAAGCAGGCGGTGGTGGCTGAAGTGCGCGCCGCGGGCGAGGCGTTCGGCCGCCAGCCGGCCAACGGCCAGAAGCTGATGGTCGAGTTCGTCTCGGCCAACCCGACCGGGCCGCTGCATGTAGGCCATGGGCGCCAGGGTGCGCTTGGCGACTCGATCTGCCACCTGTTCGAAACCCAGGGCTGGGCGGTCACCCGCGAGTTCTACTACAACGACGCCGGCGTGCAGATCGCGACGCTGGCCCACTCGACGCAGTGCCGCATCAAAGGCCTGAAGCCGGGTGATGCCGAATGGCCTGAGGCCGCCTACAACGGCGACTACATCGCCGACATCGCGGCCGACTTCCTCGCGAAGAAGACCGTCAAGGCCGACGACCGTGAATTCACCGCCTCCGGCGACCCGGACGACCTCGACAGCATCCGGCAGTTCGCCGTGGCCTACCTGCGCCACGAGCAGGACCTGGACCTGCAGGCCTTCGGTGTCCAGTTCGACAACTACTTCCTCGAGTCCAGCCTCTATTCGAGCGGCCGGGTCGACGACACGATCGCCCGCCTGGAGAAGTCCGGCAAGACCTTCGAGCAGGACGGCGCGCTGTGGTTGCGCACCACCGACTACGGTGACGACAAGGACCGCGTGATGCGCAAGTCCGACGGCACCTACACCTACTTCCTGCCCGACGTTGCCTACCACCTCAACAAGTGGGAGCGCGGCTTCGCGAAGGTGATCAACGTGCAGGGCACCGACCACCACGGCACCATCGCCCGGGTGCGCGGCGGCGTGCAGGCCGCCGGCGCGGGCGTGCCGAGCGGCTACCCCGACTACGTGCTGCACAAGATGGTCACGGTGATGAGGGGCGGCGAGGAGGTCAAGATCTCCAAGCGCTCGGGCAGCTACGTGACGCTGCGCGACCTGATCGACTGGACCAGCCGCGACGCGGTGCGCTTCTTCCTCATCAGCCGCAAGGCCGACACCGAGTTCACCTTCGACGTGGACCTGGCGCTGAAGCAGAACGACGAGAACCCGGTGTTCTACGTGCAGTACGCGCATGCCCGGATCTGCTCGGTGCTCGCCAGGGCAGCCGAAGCTGGCCACGACACCGGCACCATCGCCTCGGCCGACCTGGCGCTGCTGGCCGCGCCCACCGAACTCGCGCTGATGCTCAAGCTGGCCGACTACCCCGCCATGCTGGCCAACGCCGCGCGCGACCTGGCGCCGCACGACGTCGCCTTCTACTTGCGCGACCTGGCGGCGGCCTACCACAGCTACTATGCCGCCGAGCGCTTCCTGGTCGATGACGCGGGCCTGGCCCGTGCGCGGCTGGCGCTGCTGGACGCCACCCGCCAGGTGCTGCGCAATGCGCTCGCGCTGCTGGGTGTGAGCGCACCGGAATCGATGGGCCGCGACAACACTTCGGAGACTGCATGAATGTTCTGGCCACCCGCCGCGCCCAGCGCGGCGGTTTCGCAATGGGGCTGGTCGTCGGCCTGCTGATCGGCCTCGCGCTGGCGCTGGGCGTGGCGCTGTACATCGCCAAGGTGCCCTCGCCGTTCCACGACAAGGTGCCGCACCGCACGCCCGAGCAGGAAGCCGCCGAGGCCGAGAAGCTGAAGAACTGGGATCCGAACGCCGGCCTGTCCGGCAAACCTCAGGCCGCCTCTCGCCCGTCGGTTTCGCCGGCCTTGCCTGCCCCGGCACCCGCCACGCCACCCGCCACCACGGCCGCGCGCCCGCCCGCCGATGTGCCGGCTTCGGCGGCCGCGCCCAAGTCGACCCGCGACGCCGCGGCAATCCTGGCTGGCGAGCCCGTGCCCGCCGGCCCGGGGCCGAAGATCCCGCGCCCGGCCGGCGACCCCTTCCTCTACTTTGTCCAGGTGGGCGCCTTCTCGAGCGCCGCCGACGCCGAGCAGCAACGCGCCCGACTGGCACTGCAAGGCCTCGGCGCCAAGATCTCCGAGCGGGAGCAGGGCGGGCGCACCATCCATCGCGTGCGCCTGGGCCCCTTCGACACCCAGGCCGAGGCCGCCGCCCAGCAGGACCGGCTCAAGGGCCTGGGCATCGACGCCGCCCTGGTTCGGCAAGAACGGAACTGAACCCGCCGCGCTCCGCTCCATCGACGGCCACAGCACGGCACCCCGCAACCCCCTCTGAGCCCGAGCCCCTCGTGAACCATACCCTCCCGACCCGCCGCGACTTCAACACCCTCTGCCTCGCGGGGCTGACCGCCGGTGCTGGCCTCATGACCCTGGGCGGCCCCGCGCTGGCTCAGGCCGCCCCGGCCGAGGGCCGCCAGTACAAGCGCCTGGCCCAGCCGCTGCCGGTGTCGGCCAACGGCAAGGTCGAGGTGGTCGAGTTCTTCTGGTACGGCTGCCCGCACTGCTACGCGCTGGAGCCGATGGTCGAGCAGTGGGCGGCCAAGCTGCCGGCCGATGTCGCCTTCCGGCGTGTTCCCGCCGCCTTCACGCCGCAGTACGAGTTCCACCAGAAAGTGTTCTACGCGCTGGAGGCGATGGGCCAGGTGCATGCCGTGCACCGCAAGCTCTTCGACGCCATCCACCAGCAAAAGCGCAGGATGGGCACCGAGGACGAGGTTGCCGCCTTCGTCGCGACCCTGGGGGTGGACGCGACCAAGTTCAAGGACATGCTGAAGTCGTTCAGCGTGATCGGCAAGGCCCGCCAGGCGCGCTCGCTCGCCGACGGCTACCGCATCGAGGGCGTGCCCGCGATCGGGGTGCACGGCCGCTACCTGACCTCGCCGTCGATGGTGGGTGGCAACGAGCGCACCTTCGAGGTGGTCGACTTCCTGGTGGCCCAGGCCCGGCAGTCGCTCTGACCCTGGGCCGGGGGGCGCCCGGCGCGTTCGTGCCACAAAACCACGGCCCCCGCTGTCTGCGCGCCCAGGGTGTTGCGGCCTGCGGCTAGAATGGCCTGCAAGTTTCATGCCTTCTGAAATGCCGCCATCCCGGGCCCTGCGCCACCTCCTTCCGCTGATCGCCCTGCTGCCCGGCCTGGTCGGGCCGGCGCTGGCCGAGCGGGCAGACCGTGGCAAGCCGATGGAGATCGAGAGCGACGGCAAGCAGGCCGCCTCGGTCGATCTGAAGAACAAGCTCACCACCATCAGCGGCAACGTCGTCATCAGCCAGGGCACGCTGCGCATCCGGGCCGACAAGGTCGAGGTGCGCGAGGAGTTGCCCGGCCGCTTCCACGCCACGGCGATCGGCAGTGCCGAGCAGCCGGCGGTGTTCCGCCAGAAACGCGACCGGGTCGACGAGTACGTCGAGGCCGAGGCCCTGCGCGTCGAGTACGACGGCGCGGCCGAGCGGGTGCGCTTCATCGGCCAGGCCAGGCTTCGGGTCACCCGGACCAGCGGCCCGCCGGACGAAGCGAGCGCCGCCGTCATCAGCTACGACCAGCGCAGCGACACCATCGTGTTCGAAGGTGGCGCCGCCTCGGCGCCGGGCGGTGCGCCGGGGCGCGCCCGGCTGGTGTTCATCCCGCGCAGCGCCGAGGGCGCCGCCTCGGAGCCCGGCAAGTGAACGACGCCACCTCCGCCACGGCGCTGCGTGCCCGCGCCGGAGATGGCGCCCCCGCCGCCAGCCGGCTCGAAGCCAGCGGGCTGCGCAAGAGCTACGGCGCCCGCACGGTGGTGAAGAACGTGCACCTTGCGGTCGGCGCCGGCGAAGTCGTCGGCCTGCTGGGGCCCAACGGCGCCGGCAAGACCACCACGTTCTACATGGTGGTCGGCCTCGTGCGCTGCGACGCCGGCTCGATCCACATCGGTGGGGTGGCGGTGGAGCACAAGCCCATCCACCAGCGCTCGCGCCTGGGCCTGAGCTACCTGCCGCAGGAGGCCTCGATCTTCCGCAAGCTCACGGTGGAAGAGAACATCCGCGCGGTGCTCGAGCTGCAGCTCGACGCCCGCGGCAAGCCGCTGGCGAGCGCCGAGATCGAACGCCTGCTCGACGGCCTGCTGCACGACCTGAGCCTTACCGGGCTTCGCGAATCGCCGGCACCTGCGCTCTCCGGCGGCGAGCGTCGCCGGGTCGAGATCGCGCGTGCACTGGCCACCCAGCCGCGCTTCATCCTGCTCGACGAACCGTTCGCCGGTGTCGACCCGATCGCGGTGATCGAGATCCAGCGCATCATCGGGTTCCTCAAGGCGCGCGGCATCGGCGTGCTCATCACGGACCACAACGTGCGCGAGACGCTCGGCATCTGCGACCGCGCCTACATCATCAGCGAGGGCAACGTGCTCGCTGAAGGCACGCCCGACCACATCATCGAGAACCCCGACGTGCGCCGGGTCTACCTCGGCGAGCATTTCAAGATGTAGGGCTTGAAGTCATGAAGCCCACGCTACAGGTCCGCCTGTCGCAGCACCTGGCGCTGACGCCGCAGTTGCAGCAATCCATCCGGCTGCTGCAGCTCTCGACGCTGGAGCTGCACCAGGAAGTCGAGCAGATGCTCGAACAGAATCCTTTCCTCGAACCCGAGGAAGACGCCACGCCCTTCGACTACAACGCCGGCGCCGACAAGGCCAGTGCCAGCACCCAGCGCGAAGAGCACGACGCCCCTGGCAGCAGCGTGGGAGAGGGCGGAGACGAGCCGGCCGGCATGGACTCGGCCGAGTTCGGCACCACCGAGCGCGACGATTGGGAAAACGGCACCGAGCGCGACGATTTCGACGGCATCCGGGAGCTGCCCACCGCCACGCCCGGCAGCGGCAGCGGTGACGAGGACGGGCCGGACCCGCAGGACCGCAACAGCCACGCCCCCACCCTGCAGGACCACCTGCGCAGCCAGCTGTCCGGCATGCGCTTGGCGCCGGCCGACGCGGCGGCAGTGCAGGTGCTGATCGAGTCGCTGAACGACGACGGCTACCTCGACGGCCCGCTCGAAGAGATTGCCGAGCGCCTGGCCGAAGGCATGGGCCTGGCCGACCCCGAAGCGCGCGAAGAGCTGCTGGACCAGCTGCGCTGCGGCCTCAAGTGGCTGCAGAGCATGGAGCCAGCCGGCGTGGGCGCGGCCAACCTGGGCGACTGCCTGGTGCTGCAGCTGCGCGAGACGCCTGCCTGCCCTGCCCGCCAGTGCGCGATGGCGATCTGCCGCGACCACCTGGAGCTGCTCGCCCGACGCGACTTGAAGAAGCTGGCCGCCGCCACCGGCGCCGACGAGGCCACGGTGAAGGCCGCGCAGGGGCTGATCGTGGCCTGCGAGCCCAAGCCGGGCCGCCCCTTCGCCCGCGCCGAGAGCCTGATCGTGGTGCCCGACGTGATCGTGGTGAAGTCCGGCCGCCAGGGCTGGAAGGCAACGCTGAACCCGGAAGTGATGCCCAAGCTGCGCGTGTCCGACGTGTACGCCCAGGCCGTGCGCGGCCAGCGCGGCGGCGGCAACGCCAATGGCCATGCCGGCCTGTCGGCTCGACTGCAGGAGGCGCGCTGGTTCATCCGCAACATCCAACAGCGCTTCGACACCATCCTGCGCGTCAGCCAGGCCATCGTCGAACGCCAGAAGGCCTTCTTCACCCACGGCGAGATCGCGATGAAGCCGCTGGTGCTGCGCGAGATCGCCGACGAGCTGGGCCTGCACGAGTCGACCATCAGCCGCGTGACCACCGCCAAGTACATGGCCACGCCCTTCGGCACCTTCGAGTTGAAGTACTTCTTCGGCTCGTCGCTCAGCACCGACGCCGGCGGCAACGCCTCCAGCACCGCGGTTCGTGCGCTGATCAAGCAGTTCGTCGCCGCCGAAGACACCAAGAAGCCGCTGTCGGACAGCCAGATCGCCGACATGCTGGAAGAGCAGGGCATCCAGGTCGCGCGGCGCACCGTGGCGAAGTACCGCGAGGCGCTGAAGATCGCGCCCGCGAACCTGCGCAAGGCGCTTTGACATGACGAACGAAGCCCCCGCGCCCCGGCGCGTGGTCAAGGCCGCCGGCCCGCGCAGCGCGGCGCTGGGCCGCGGCACGCTGTTCCTGCCCTGCGCCGCCGGCGTGGAGCCTTACCTGGCAGAGGAGTGCATTCGACTGCTCGGCGACGGCGCGCGCGTCGAGCCGGGCCGGGGCGGCGTCTACGTCGACGGCGATGCCGAAGCCGCGATGAAGCTCAACCTCGGCAGCCGACTGGCGCAGCGCGTGCTGTGGCAGCTGGTCGACGGGCCCTACACGAACGAGCACGACCTGTACGCGCTGGCGCGCCGGGTGCCGTGGGCCGACTGGATCACGCCACGCCAGACGCTGCGCGTCGATGCCTCTGCCTGGCGCTCGCCGCTGAAGAGCCTGAACTTCGCCGCGCTGCGCATCAAGGACGCGGTGTGCGACGTGATGCGCGACGCCACCGGCGAGCGCCCCAGCGTCGACACCCGGCACCCCGACCTGTCGCTGGTGCTGCACCTGGGGCCCGAGCATGCGAGCCTGTCGGTCGATCTCTCCGGCGAGGCGCTGTTCAAGCGCGGCTGGCGCGACGCGCAGGGCCTGAAGGGCGAGGCGCCGCTGAAGGAGACGCTGGCCGCGGCGATGCTGGCCGCCAGCGGCTGGCAGGGTCGGCCGGAGGACGGCGGCCTGCTCGACCCCTGCTGCGGCGCCGGCACCATCGCCATCGAAGCGGCGCAGATCGCCTGCGGCATCGCGCCCGGGCTGGCGCGGCGCTTCGCCTTCGAGAAGCTGCTGCCCTTCCGTGCCCACCTCAGCACATGGTCGCGCCTGCGCGAAGCCGCACGGGCCGCCGTGCATGCGCCGGAGGTGCCGATCTGGGCCGGCGACGTGTCCTTCCGCATGACCGACTTCGCCACCCGCAACGCCGAGCGCGCCGGCGTGCTGCACGCGATCGAGTTCAAGACCGCCGACGCGCTGCAGCGCACGGCGCCCGCCGACCGCGGCGTGATCGTGATGAACCCGCCCTACGGCGAGCGCATCGCGCCCAAAGGCCAGGGCCAAGGGCAGGGCCAGGCCGCGCCCACCGCGAGTGGCGAAAAGTTCGAGGGCGCCGCCGATGCGGCCGACTTCTACGCCCGCTTGGCCGCCCACTGGAAGAAGCACTACGCGGGCTGGACGGCCCAGGTGCTCACGCCGGAGATGAAGCTGCCCGGCCTCATGCGGCTGAAGGAAAGCCGCCGCGTGCCGATGTGGAACGGGGCCATCGAGTGCCGGCTGTTCCGCTTCGACATGGTCGCGGGAACGAACCGCGCCGAGGCCGGCTAGGTCGCGGGCAGGGCCTCACCCGAAGGCCGCCATCGCGGCCTCGACCCGTTGCAGCTGGGCCTGCCAGAGCCAGCGCATGGCCTGCGCCGTGTCCTCGTGGGCGCACCACTGGAACGGCACGTCCAGGCACTGGCGGAGCGACAGGCGCCAGTCCACCTCGGTCTGCTCCCACCCGTACCCCGGCAGGTCGAGGCATTCGTGCCAGCGGCGCAGCACCGCGCCGGCGCAGGCCTTGAAGGCCTCTTCGGGCCACCACGGCGCCATGGCGTACGCCAGGTCCGACACCGCCAGGCCGTAGGTCAGCGACCAGTCGAAGGGCTGCCGGTCGAGGAAGTACAGCGGGCCATCCCGCCCGCGCGGTGCCAGCACGTTGGTCGGGTTGAGGTCGCCGTGCAGCAGCGACATGCCGCGCGGGTCCGCCCAGCGGCGACGGAAGGTCTCTTCATGGCCGGCCTGCTGCAGCGCCCAGGCCCGCCCGGCCAGGCCGTCGAGCACGGCCACGCCGGGCCGGATCTCGTCGAAGTAGCGGCTCAGCGTGGGCGGCTCCGGCGCCGGGCCCGATTGCCAGTGGAACCGGTGCAGCTTCGCCAGGGCCTCGGCAAAGGCCAACCCGTAGGCGAGGGTCGGCACGATGTCGCGCTGGTTCTCGTGGCTGGCGGACAGGTCTTCAAGCAGCAGGTGGTAGCCGTCACCGGGCTCGTGGTGGGCCGCGAAGCAGCGCACCAGCGGCGCACCTTCCAGGCCGAGGTAGTCGCGGGTGTAGTAGTCGACCTCGGAGGGGCCGAAGACATCGCCCAGGCACAGCTTGAGGCGCAGGTCGCGGGTGCGCCCATCCGCGAGCTCGACCCGCAGCGCCACCTGGCGCGACCAGTTGCCCTGGCCGTCGGACACGGCGAAGCGAGCGACCGGCTCACCCAGGGCCTGGGCGAGCCACGCAGGTGTCAAGTCATCGGGATCACGCAGCAGCGGGGCGGGCACGGCGGGCACCTCCTGTCGACGGCGCCCGCATTCTGGTGCTGCGCGCCTAGTAGTGGTAGAGCTTCAGCGTGAAGGCCGCGCCGATCGCGCCGCCGCCGCCGATCGGCCCGCCCGCCCACCACACGTCGACCTGGTACGAGCCCGGCGGGATCAGGCCGTTGCCGATGCCGATGCCTTGGTAGAAATTCGAGCCGAGCATGTCCACGTCGTACTCGGCGGTCAGTGCCACTGCGGGGGCAGGCACGCCGTAAGGCGTCTCGTAGTGACCGGCCATGTGCTGCGGGGCACCGCCGGCCGGGCGCAGGGTGACCTGGAACAGCGTCATGTTGGACACGCCGTAGAGCTTGCTGCCGACCATGGCGCTGAAGTGCGCGTTCAGGCAGCCCTGGGTGAGGTTGACCTTGGTGCTCAGCACCGGGATGGGGTCGAAGCGGCCGCCCTCGCCACCGCCGCCGACCATCGCGAAATTCCAGGCGGTCGTCTTCACGCCCTCGAAGGTCAGGTCCTGCACCTGCTTCACCTTGCCTCGGCAGACCGGGTGCACCCCCGGCACGGCGTTGCCGAAGTTGCGCTCGACGAAGAAGGTCTCGCCGACTTGCGCCAGCGCGGCGGTCGGGGCAAACAGCGAAGCGGCGGCCAGCGCGAACGGGGCCAGCGCGGCCATCAGGCGGGTGGGCAGGTGGGCCATGGTCATCTCCATCGACAAAGGGGGGCAACAGCGAAGCCGCACGCGGCTCCGGCCATCGGGCCCGGTGCACCTGGCGGCGCGTCAGGCCTGACATCGGAAAAGACGCCCTTCCCCGAACCGAACCGGACACGCCGGCCCCCCCTAGGTCATGGGAAGTGGCGGGGTGTTGCCAATCTACTAATCAATTAGTACTATTTAACTAGTACTTTGGAGCTGGCATGACCACCCCCCACCCGACCGAAGGCGAGTTGGCGATCCTGCAGGTGCTGTGGGACCGTGGCGCGCCCTGCACCGTGCGCGAGGTGCACGCGGCGCTCTCGCAGCACAAGGAGACCGCCTACACCACGGTGCTGAAGATGATGACCATCATGGCCGACAAGGGCCTGCTGCAGCGCAACGAGAGTGAACGCAGCCACCGCTACCTCGCGCTGCACCCCGAACCCGAGGTGCAGTCGGTGCTGGTCAAGGACCTGATGCAGCGCGCCTTCGCCGGCTCCGCCCTGCAGCTGGTGCAGCGCGCGCTGGACGTGGACCGGCCCAGCCGGGCCGAGCTGGACGCGATCGCTCAGCTGATCGCCGAGGCCCGGGCCCGGCGGGGCCGATGACTGAACCGACGGAACACGGAGCACGACGATGAACCCTTCGTGGATGATGATCGAAGCGGCGCTGGCCCAGGCACTGGTCGCGGCGCTGTGGCAGGTGGCCGCGCTGACCGCCGCCGCGGCGCTGGTGCTGGCGGCCCTGGCGCGCGCAAGCGCGGCGGCGCAGCATGCGGTGGGCCTGCTGTTCATGGTCGCCATGGTGGCGGTGCCCGGCTGGCAACTGGTGGATTCGCTCCAGGCCGCGCCAATGGCCCACCCGCTGCCCGCTTCCAGCGCTGCCGGGTGGGTGGACGCCGCGCTGCCCTGGGCTGCGGCGGTGCCCGCCGGCTGGCAGGCGCCGCCCTGGCTGGCCTGGGCCTGGGCAGGCGGTGTGCTGCTGATGCTGGCGCGCCTGGGCGGCGGCTGGTGGTGGCTGCGCGCACTGGAGCGGCCGGCAGCGGCGGTGCCGGCTCCGGCCGCCTGGCAACGGCGCGCGCAGCGCCTGTGCGCGGTGCTCGGCATCACCCGGCCGGTGCAACTTCGGCTGCTGCCGCGAGGCCACGCCTCACCCTTCACCGCGCGGGCCTGGCGGCCGATCGTCTGGCTCCCCTTGGCGCTGCTGACCAAGCTGGCACCCGA
This sequence comes from Pseudomonadota bacterium, assembly GCA_049322835.1. Classification (GTDB taxonomy): domain Bacteria; phylum Pseudomonadota; class Gammaproteobacteria; order Burkholderiales; family Burkholderiaceae_C; genus Ideonella. The sequence goes on from JBMOQN010000006.1 coordinate 44,481, forward strand.
GCAGGTCGAGGCCCTGCTGGCCCATGAGCTGGCCCACATCCGCCGCCTCGACTGGCTGTGGAACGGGCTGCAGTGCACCATCGAGGCGCTGCTGTTCTTCCACCCGGGCATCTGGTGGCTCGGCCGCCGCGTTCGGCTGGCGCGCGAGCAGGCCTGCGACGACCTGGCCGCGGCCGCCTGCGGCGACCCGCTGCGGGTGGCCGAGGCGCTGGCCGCCCTGGAAGGCCTGCGGGCCGACCCGCCGCCGACACTCGCGCTGGCCGCCGGTGGCGGCGGGCTGCAGCGCCGGGTGGCGCACCTGCTGGCCGCCGGCCAGCCGGCCACGCCGCGCTGGGGCCTCGCCGCGATCGTCGCAGCGCTGCTGTGCGCCGGCGGCGTCTGGGCAGCACAGGCCACCGCTGCCAGCAGCAGCGCGCCCTATGCAGCCCCAGCTGCGGCCACCGCACCGGCGCCCGACCCGTGGTGGTCCGAATTCGGCGACTCGATCCGCATCCGCATCACCGACCGCCAGGGCGAGGTGCGCGACTACCACGCCTGGACCGGGGCGAACGGCCAGCGCCACGAGAGCTACCGTGTCGACGGCCAGCCCGCGCCGCTGACGCCGGACGTGCGCGCGTGGATCGAGGCGCATCGCCAGGCACCTGCCCCGCCTCCGCCACCAACGGCGGCGCCCGCAGCCCCGGCCGACCTGCCTGCGCCGCCCGCGCTGCCGACCCTGCCCAGCCCACCGCCCGAGCCGCCGCGGCTGAACGAGTCGCCGGTTTTCCTGGCGGTGCTGGCCGCGGTGCAGCAGGACGCCGGCGCTGTGGCGGCGCTGGGTTCGCCGATCCGCTTGGCCGACGACTGCGGCCCCTGCCGCATCGACGATCACAGCGCGTCGCTGATGCTTTCGGCCAGCGGGCCCAAGGGCCAGGCCCGGGTGCACGTCGTGAGCCACCTCGTCGACGGCCAGTGGCAGCTGCAGACGCTGGACCTGCGGCCCGGCCTCGCCAGCCGCCTGGGCCTCGTGCCCTGATGCAACCTGCCTCCCCACCCCACCCGAAGAAACACCCGAAGATGCCTCTGCGCCCAGCCACCCACCGAGCCCTGCTGCTGGTCACGATGATGCTCGTGGCCAGCACCACGGCCCCTGCCCAGGCGACCCCACCGCCAAAGGCCGATGCGACGCTGACCCGCGCCCAGCGCCACGCCGTGGTCGACACCCTCGCCCGCGAGCTGCGGGCCCGCTACGTCTACCCCGAACGCGCCGAGCCGATGGCCCGCCAGCTGGTGGACCGCGCCCGCCGAGGCGCCTACGACAGCGCCGCCACCGTGGGCGCCCTGGGCGAGATGCTCGACAAGGACCTGCGCGAGGTCGGCCAGGACGGCCACATGCGCGTGCGCTTCATGCCCCAGGTGCAGCCCGAGCCACCCGGCGAGGCGCCCCGAGCCACCCGCGAAGAGGTGGCCGAGGCCCGCGCGGAAGCCGCCCGCCAGGGCTACGGCGTCACGCGCGTGCAGCGGCTGCCCGGCAACATCGGCTACCTCGACCTGCGCGGCTTCGGCCCCACCGAGTTCGTCGCACCGGCCTATGACGCCGCGATGCTGCTGCTGGCCGGGACCGATGCGCTGGTGCTGGACCTGCGCGCCAACGGCGGCGGCTCGCCGTCGAGCGTCTCATACCTGCTGAGCCACTTCTTCGCGGAAGACGACGAGCGCCACCTGAACGACATCTACGACCGGCCGACGAACCGCACGCGCAGCTACTTCACGATGCCGATCGGCGCGCCGCGCTACCTGAAGCCGATCGCGGTGCTGACCTCGAAGAACACCTTTTCCGGCGGCGAAGAGTGCGCCTACGACCTGCAGACCCAGAAGCGGGCCACGCTCTACGGCGAGACGACCGGCGGCGGCGCGCACCCGGGCGGCATGGTCGCGCTGGGCCAGGGCCTGGCGGCCTTCGTGCCCACCGGCCGGCCGATCAACCCGGTGACCGGGAAGGACTGGGAGAAGGTCGGCGTGGTGCCCGAGGTGGCGCTGCCGGCGGCCGACGCGCTGAAGGCGGCCTACCTCGCGCTGCTGGAACAAAGCGACAAGGCACTGCCGGCCGAAGCCGAGGGCCGCGGCGAACTCGGCACCGCCCTGGCCAGGGCGCGCGCCGGCACGGCCGACCTGCCGCCCTACACGCCGCGGCGCTGAGGGCTCAGGCCGGCTGGCGGCGCCGCGCGGCGTGCAGCCAGGCGAGCATGCCGGCCAGCAGCACCAACGGCGCCAGCGCACCCAGGTTCATCGCCTGCCAGCCGCCGGTGGTGACCAGCGCGCCGGAGCTGAACGAGGTGACCGTCATCGTGCCCAGCACCCAGCGGTCCATCAGGGCCTGGGCGGCCAGGCGGTGGCTGGCCGGGTAGCACTCGGTGTAAAGGGTGGTGCCGCCCACGTAGAGGAAGTTCCAGCCCACGCCGAGCGCCAGCAGCGCGACGGTGAAGTGCATCAGGTCGACGCCGTGCAGCGCCACCACGATGCACAGTGCCGTCAGCACCACGCCGGCCGCCAGCACCGGCAAAACACCGATGCGGCGGATCAGCGGCCCGGTGAAGAAGCTGGGCACGTACATGCCGAGCACATGCACCTCCAGCACCCAGGCCACGGCCTGGAAGGGGTGTGAGCAGACCTGCATCGCGATCGGCGTGGCCGCCATCAGCAGGTTCATCACGCCATAACCCAGCGCCGAGGCCGCGATGGCCACGATGAAGGCCGGCTGGCGGGCCACCCCCGCCGGCAGGCCGCCGGCCGGCCCCGCGGGCGGCGGCGGCAGCGCCGGGAAGGTGATGCGCGACAGGCTGGCAAGCGACAGCAGCGCCACCCCCACGAGCGCTGCATAGGCACCTGCAAACGGCGCGCCGGCCAGACTGTCGCGCGTCGCCTGTGCCAGCTCGGGCCCCAGCACCCCGCCGAGGATGCCACCGGCCAGCACCCAGGAGATGGCCTTCTCGCGCCCCTCGGGGCCGACCAGCTCGGCGGCGGCAAAGCGGTAGAGCGCTGCATTGGCGTTGTAGTAGCCCGCCAGCACCGTGGCGCCGATCAGCAGCCAGAACTGGCCCGACAGCGCCGACCACGCACACAGCGCGGCCGACACCATCGCCACCACCAGCCCGAGCTGGAAGGCCCGCTTGCGGCCGAAGCGCTGCTGGTGCCGCGCCACCAGGCCGGTGCACAGGGCGCCGCCCAGCACATAGGCGGTCAGCGGCAGCGTGGCCATCCAGCCCTGGGGCGCCAGGGCCAGGCCGACCAGGCCGTTGACTGCCATGAAGACCACGTTGTTGGTCAGGAACAGGCCCTGGCAGAGCGTCAGCCAGGCCAGCGGCGGGTTGAAGGCGCGGGGCGCGGCGGTGGAGGAAGGCATCGGCGGTTCTTGTTGGCGACGAGCGGCGGCGTCAGTCTCGGGCCTGCCCCCGTGGCAAGGTCAAGCCCGGGCGGCCGGGCTCACGTGCCGCGGCCCAGCAGGATCAGCACCGCCAGCGGGGCGGTGTCGGCGCGCAGCACCCGCGGTCCGAGCGACAGCGGCTGGAAGCCATGGCGGCGCGCCAAGGCCTCTTCTTCCGGCGTCAGCCCGCCCTCGGGCCCGCTCATCACCCACGTCGCACCGGCCACGGCGGCGTCGAGGGCGGTGGCGGGCCGGGCGTCCGGCGCAAAGCACAGCAGGTGGCGGCGGTTGCTGCCGGTGGCCTCAGGCAGCGCCGCCAGCCACTGGGCCGGTGGGCACACCGGGTGGACGCGGGGTACCCGGGTGCGGCCGCTCTGTTCGGCTGCGGCCACCGCCACCGCCTGCCAGTGCGCCTGGCGCCGCTCGGCGCGCTCGCCCGCCAGCTTGAGCACCGAGCGTGCGCACTGCAGCGGCTGGATCGCCGCCACGCCCAGCTCGGTGGCCTTCTCGACCAGGGCGTCCATGCGCTCGTTGGCCGGCATGCCGACCGCAAGCGTCACCTCCCAAGGCAGCTCACGCTCGACCGCGAGATGGGCACCGATGCGCACCGCCACCTGCTGCCGCCCGCCCATCTGCGTGACCTCGGCCGCCCACTCGCCGCCTCGCCCGTTGAAGAGCGTCAGCGCGTCGCCGGGCTGCAAGCGCAGCACCTGCACATGGCGCGCCTGTTCGGGGGGCAGGTCCAGCGCGTCGCCCTCGCTCCACGGGGCATCCAGATACAAACGAGGGGGCATGGCGCGAGTGTGCCGCATCCACAATCGGGCCCTGGGCCACACCCCCACGAGAGAGAACACCGGGAGACTCGACCATGGACCTCACCGCCCACGCCGCCGAACGGCTGCAGCAGGCCGACGCCTGCCATGACGACGACCCGCCGCGGGCCGCGGCCCTGCTGCGTGAGGTGGTGCCGGCATTGCTCGATGCCGGGCAGCGGCCGCGCTACGCCTTCCTCGTCAACCACCTGCTGGCCGAAAAGCTGGGCCGTCCCGGGGAGGCCTGGCAGTTCCAGCAGGCCCTGCTGGCGGCGGCTGGGGCGCAGGCCTCGCTGCCACTGCTGCGCCACGGCGCGGCAGCGGCACGGTTGGCAGGCGACACCCTCGGGCAAGCCCGGCTGAACCAGCGCCTGGCCGACTCGGCCGGCGTGCCATTGGCGCAGGCGACGGAATTCACCGCGCTTGCGGCGGCCAGCTTCCAGGTGCCCATGCTGCCGGCCGACGCGGCGGGCGAGGCCACGCTGGCCGCGCTGCTGCCGCTGGCGGGCGAGGCCTGGCAACGGCCCAGCCCGCTCGACGGGGCAACCGCGGTGATGACCAACAACCTGGCATCCGACCTCCTGGAGCGCCCCGTGGCCGAGCTGTCGTCGCCGCCGCTGCGCGCCGCGATGCTGCGGGCGGCGGAGCTGTCACAGGCCTTCTGGCACCGTGCCGGCCAGTGGGTGAACCACGAGCGAGCCCACTACCTGCGCGCGATGGTGGCCAATGCGCTGGGCGACCCCGCCCAGGCCGAATTGCAGGCCCGCGCCGGGCTGGTGTTGCTGACCAGCTTCGACCACGGAAAGCAGGAAACGGTGGACCAGGCCTTCCTGCTGTCCGAGCTGGCGCACGCCCTGGCCCGCCAGGGCCGGCGAGCGGAGTCGGAGGTGGAAAGGGCCCAGGCCGATGCACTGGCCGAGGCGTTCGACGACCCCGAACTGGACAAGTGGTACCAAGGCCGCCTGGCGCGGCAGGCGGCTCTGGACACCGCCTCAGCGGCGGCGTAGAGGCACCTCCGCCTCGGATCAGGCCCTGACGGCGCCGACCGCGTAGGTGAACTCGCCGACGGCGCCCATGCCGTGTTCGGTGCGCAACTGGTCGACGAACTTCAGTGCGAGGGCACGGAGCTCGTCCGGCCCGTTGCACTTCTCGACCTCGAGCACGAACCGGTAGCCCCGCATCAGGCCGAGCTTGGCCTTGCCGATCGACGTCAGCGCGTCATAGAGCGCGTTGTAGCCGGCATGGCGGATCACTTCCTGGGTGCGCACCCAGTCGGCGTCCTGTGCCGCCGCAGGCGCGGCAGCGGGCGCCGGTTTGCCGCCGGCATCGCGCAGGTCGGCCGGCCTGGCCGCCGGAGCGGCCGCCTTGGCAGCAGAGGGCGCGGCCCCGCCGGCCTCCGAGATCAGGCCTTCGGCGCGCAACAGGGCCACGTCTTCCGGCGTGACGCCGTGCACCTGCACCAGCCAGTCATCGATCGTGCGCGAATCGTTGATGACCAGCAGCAGGTTGCGCACCGGCCTGCTGAGCTTGAGCGCACGGGCCTGGATTTCGGCCTGGCCCGCGGCGGTCCTGATATAGCGAGACGACATGGTCGTTCGTTCCCGATGAAGGGTCCCAGACTCGGCCACGACGCCACACCGGCCGGGCAGACCCGGGCACGGCGGCGGCACGCGGCCACCCTTGCAGGCCACCCCCGTGAACGGGCCGGGAGTGGCCGCCCGGCGCCGCGTGGCGGCCCGGGTGCCCGCCGCCTTTCGAGGCGGTCAGGCGCTCATTTCTTGTCGCGCAACTCGCGGCGCAACACCTTCCCCACCGGGGTCTTCGGCAGTTCCGTCCGGAACTCAATGATCTTGGGACGTTTGTAACCCGTCAGGTTCGCTTCGCACCATGCGCGCACGTCAGCATCACTGATCGACGGGTCCTTTTTCACGATCACCGCCTTCACCGCCTCGCCGGCCTTGTCGTCGGGCACGCCGACGGCCGCGCATTCCAGCACACCCGGCATCTGAGTGATGACGTCCTCGACCTCGTTCGGATACACATTGAAACCGGAGACCAGGATCATGTCCTTCTTGCGGTCCACGATCTTGAAGTAACCGCGCTCGTCGACCTCGCCCACGTCACCGGTGCGGAAGAAACCGTCCGGCGTCATCACCTTGGCGGTCTCGTCGGGCCGCTGCCAGTAGCCGGCCATCACCTGCGGGCCGCGGATGGCGATTTCGCCGCGCTGGCCGGGGCCGACCTCGTGGCCGTCGTCGTCCAGCAGCGCCAGGTCGGTGTTGGGCACCGGCAGGCCGATGGTGCCGGTGTAGGCGGTGGCATCGACCGGGTTGCAGGCGGCCACCGGCGAGGTCTCCGACAGGCCATAGCCTTCGCAGATCGGGCAGCCAGTCTTCTCGAGCCACAGCCGCGCAGTGGCCTGCTGCACGGCCATGCCGCCGCCGACCGAGATCACCAGGTGGCTCCAGTCGACCGAGTCGAAATCCGGATGGTTGGCCAGCGCGTTGAACAGCGTGTTGACCGCGGGGAAGCTGTGGAAGCGCTCGCGCGACAGATCCTTCAGCACCGCCGGGAGGTCACGCGGGTTCGGGATCAGGATGTTGCAGCCGCCGATGCGCAGGCCCAACATCATGTTCGTGTTGAAGCCGAAGATGTGATAGATCGGCAGCGCGCAGATGGTGACCACCTGCTCGCCGGCGGGGATCTTCTTGAGCGCCGGCTGGTACCAGGCCTCGGACTGCAGCACGTTGGCCACCAGGTTGCGGTGCAGCAGCACCGCACCCTTGCTGACGCCGGTGGTGCCGCCGGTGTATTGCAGCACCGCGATATCGTCCGGGCCCACCTTGGGCGCCGTGAAAGGCTTGCCGCGGCCACGCGAAACGGCCTCGTTGAAGCGCACCGCGCCGGGCAGCGAGAACGGTGGCACCAGCTTCTTCACCTTGCGCACCACGTGGTTGATGATGGCGCCCTTGAGCAGACCCATCAGGTCGCCCATGGCGGCCAGCACCACGTGTTTGGTCGGCACGGCCTCGGCCACCTGCTGCAGCGTGGCGGCGAAGTTCTCGAGGATCACGATCGCCTTGGCGCCGGAATCCTTCAGCTGGTGCTCCAGCTCGCGCGGTGTGTACAGCGGGTTGACATTGACCACCACCAGGCCGGCGCGCAGGATGCCGGCCACCGCCACCGGGTACTGCGGCACGTTGGGCAGCATGACCGCCACGCGGTCACCGCGCGCCAGGCCCAGGCCCTGCAGGTAGGCCGCAAAGGCGCGCGAGAGATCGTCGATCTGCTCGAAGCTGAACGACTTGCCCATGAAACGGTAGGCCGGCAGCTTGGCGTGCTTGCGAAAGCTCTCGTCCAGCAGGGACACCAGCGAAGGGTAGACATCGGTCTTCACCTCGGCGGGCACGCCGGCGGGGTACTGCTTCAGCCAGATCTTTTCCATTCCCAACACTTTCAAAGTCGACCCGCGATTCTCCCCGGCACCTGCACCATGCCCATCAGGGGATTCGATAGCGGCGGCTGGAGGCGCGCCCCTAGGCAACGCACCATGGGCGGCGGCCGAAGGCCCGCCGCACCTCAAGTGGCGTGCGCCGTTCCGGCTCCGCCGGTCCGCTGCGCGAGCCCCCTCGGTGGGCAGGCCCGGGAGGGCCGTGGGGGCCTATTCCTCCACGGCCTTGACCATGTCCTCGACGACCTTCTTGGCGTCGCCGAAGACCATCATGGTCTTGTCCATGTAGAACAGCTCGTTGTCCAGGCCGGCGTAGCCTGCGGCCATCGAGCGCTTGTTCACGATCACCGTCTTGGCCTTGTAGGCCTCGAGGATGGGCATGCCGTAGATCGGCGAGCCCTTCTGCAGCGCGGCGGGGTTCACCACGTCGTTGGCGCCGAGGATGATGGCGACGTCGGCCTGGCCGAACTCGCCGTTGATGTCCTCCATCTCGAACACCTGGTCGTAGGGGACCTCGGCCTCGGCCAGCAGCACGTTCATGTGGCCGGGCATGCGGCCGGCCACTGGGTGGATGGCGTACTTCACCGTGATGCCCTTGTGGGTCAGCTTCTCGGCCAGCTCCTTCACCGCATGCTGCGCGCGCGCCACCGCCAGGCCGTAGCCCGGCACGATCACCACCGTCTCGGCGTTGCCGAGGATGAAGGCCGCGTCGTCGGCCGAGCCGCTCTTGACGCTGCGCTGCTGCTGGTCGCCTGCCGCCGCCGCCGCGTCCCCACCGAAACCACCGAGGATCACGTTGAAGAACGAACGGTTCATCGCCTTGCACATGATGTAGCTCAGGATCGCGCCCGAGGAGCCCACCAGAGAGCCTGCGATGATCAGCATCGAGTTGTTGAGCGAGAAGCCGATGCCGGCCGCCGCCCAGCCCGAGTAGCTGTTGAGCATCGACACCACCACCGGCATGTCGGCGCCGCCGATCGGGATGATCAGCAGCACGCCGAGCGCGAAGCCGAGCGCGGTGACGATGGCGAAGTCCATCGGGCTTTGCGAGTGCCAGAAGCCGAAGCAGAAGAAGGCCGCCGCCAGGCCGAGTGCAGCATTCAGCTTGTGCTGGCCGGCAAACACCACCGGTTTTCCCTGGAACAGGCGGAACTTGTAGGTGCCCGACAGCTTGCCGAAGGCAATGACCGAGCCCGAGAAGGTGACCGCGCCGATGAAGGCGCCCAGCGCCAGCTCGATGCGGTTGCCGCCGGGAATGGGCGAAGCCTTGTCCGCCACGATGCCGAAGGCCCAGGGCTCGGCCACCGCGGCGACCGCGATGAACACCGCGGCCAGGCCGATCATGCTGTGGAAGAAGGCCACCAGTTCGGGCATCTTGGTCATCTCGACCGTCTTGGCGCGCCAGGCGCCGTAGCCGCCGCCGACCACCAGGCCCAGCAGCACCCAGGCGAGGCCCGCGACCGAGCCCGCGAGCGTGACGATCAGGCCCGCGGTGGTGAGCACGGCGATGGCCATGCCGGTCATGCCGAAGACATTGCCGCGGATCGAGGTGGTGGGGTGCGACAGACCCTTGAGGGACTGGATGAAGCAGACGCTGGCAATCAGATAGAGCAGCGTGACCAGGTTCATGCTCATGTCACTTCCCCTCGATGGCCTTGGGAGCCTTCTTCTTGAACATTTCCAGCATCCGCCGGGTCACGAGGAACCCACCGAAGATGTTCACGGCTGCAAGCGCAACCGCCAGCACGCCCATGGACTTGCCGAGCCAGCCTTCGGTCAGCGCGGCAGCCAGCATGGCGCCGACCATCACGATGGCCGAGATGGCGTTGGTCACCGCCATCAGCGGCGTGTGCAACGCGGGGGTCACCGTCCAGACCACGTGGTAGCCCACGTAGATCGCGAGGACGAAGATGATCAGGTTGATGATGGTGGGGGAGACGGCGTCCATGGTCTGCAGGCCCTTTACTTCTTGACGACTTCGTTGTTCCGGGTCATCAGGCAGGCGGCGACGATGTCGTCGTCCATCGGCACGTTGAAGGTGCCCTCCTTGGTGATGACCAGCTTGAGGAAGTCCAGCACGTTGCGGGCGTAGAGGGCGCTCGCATCGGCGGCCACCAGCGCCGGCAGGTTGGTCTCGCCGACGATGGTGACGCCGTGCTTGATGACGGTGCGGCCGGCCTCGGTGAGCGGGCAGTTGCCGTCGCTGCCGCCCGGGCCCTTGCCGGCGGCGATGTCGACGATCACCGAGCCCGGCTTCATCGCCTTGACCATCTCCTCGGTGACCAGCACCGGCGCCGCGCGGCCGGGGATCAGCGCGGTGGAGATCACCACGTCTGCCGCGGCCACGCGCTTGGCCACCTCGACCTTCTGCCGATCGAGCCAGCTCGGCGGCATCGGCCGCGCGTAGCCGCCCACGCCTTCGGCGGCTTCCTTCTCTTCGGCGGTCTCGTAGGGCACGTCGATGAACTTGGCGCCCAGCGACTCGACCTGCTCCTTCACCGAGGGCCGCACGTCGGACGCCTCAATCACCGCACCCAGGCGCTTGGCGGTGGCGATGGCCTGCAGCCCGGCCACGCCGACGCCGAGGATGACGACCCGTGCAGCCTTCACCGTGCCGGCCGCCGTCATCAGCATCGGGAAGAAGCGCTGGTACTTGTCGGCGGCCATCATGACCGCCTTGTAGCCGGCGATGTTGGCCTGGCTGGACAGCACGTCCATGCTCTGGGCCCGCGTGGTGCGCGGCGCGGCTTCGAGCGCGAAGCTGGTCAGGCCGGCGGCCGCCAACGCGGCCAGGCCGCCCTTGTCGAAGGGGTTGAGCATGCCGACCAGCGCCGTCCCGGCCTTCATCAGCGCCAGCTCGTCGGCCGAGGGGCGCTGCACCTTCAGCACCAGCTCGGCACCGAAGGCGGCCGAGCGATCGACGACCTGCGCCCCCACGGCCTCGTAGGCCGCGTCGGTGGCGCTGGCTGCGACGCCCGCCCCCGACTGCACCCGCACGGTGTGGCCCTGGGCCACGTACTTCTTCGCCGTCTCGGGCGTCACGGCCACGCGGGTTTCCCCCGCCGCCGTCTCGAGCGGTACGCCAATCAGCATGGATTTCTCCTCGCGTTCCCCTCGGACCGGGGGTCTCGCAGGAAGCTTACCCGAGATCGATCGCTCGCCAACCCGCATCGGCCCCATTAGAGTGCGCGCATGGTTTACGAACCGGCTCGCCGCGAGGGATACCCGGCTTCGCCATGCGGCGTTGACGGTTCGTCGCGAAACGCCTGCGCCGCGATGCTCGCCGGCGGCGCACTCGCCTACTACCTGCTCGCGGTCGCCTGCATCTATCTCTCACGCCAGCCACAGAGCATTTCAACCATGTGGCTGCCCGATGCGTTCGCCAGCATCTGGCTGCTGGCGCTTGCGCGCAGGCAACGTCTGTTCATGCTCGCCGCCATCGGCGGGGTCATTCCGCTGGCCAACTTCAGCCATGGCGACGACTGGGCGACGGCCTGTTCCTTCGTGCCGTCCAACCTGCTGCAGATCGCGCTGGCGGCCTGGTTGCTGGGGCGCTTCGTGCGCCCGGCGCAGGCCGTGCGTGACCCGGTGCACCTGCTGAAGGCGCTGCTGCTCGGCAGCGGGCTGCCGGCGGCAGCCGGCGCAACGCTCGCCGCGCTGACCGTGCCGGTGATCTCCGGCACACCGCTCGGGCCGTCGGAAGGGCACCTGTGGCTGTCCTGGCTGGTCAGCAGCTTCTTCGGCGGGGCCACGCTGCTGCCGCTGGGTCTGTGGATCCTGGCCCGCGGCCTGGACCTGCAAGCTCTGCGGACACCGCTCGCGGCCTGGGGCCTGCTGGGCGTCGTGCTGGTGGCTTGGCTCGCGCCGGCCACCCAGCTCCAACCTTTCGCCTACCTCGTCGTGACGCTGGTGGCGGCCGCCCTGTTCGGCGGTTTCGTGGTGGCGGCCGTGGCAGCGCTGCTGGCCTCGGTGTTGCTCAACGCCATGTACGCGCTCGGGCTCTTCGCGATCCAGCGCGCGGGGCTGCCCGCAGACGCCGCGCCGGCCGTGGTGCCCATGCTGCTCACCGTCGTCCCGACGACGCTCGTGGGCGCCATCCGCGAGGGCATGCGGCGCCAGCTGGCCCAGGTTCGCGAAGGCGAAGCGCTGCTGCGCTCGATGCTGGACGCTTCGCCCGTCCTGCTGTGCATGGTCGACCAGACCGGCCGGATCGTCCGCATGAACGCGGCCGGCGCGCGCATGCTCGGCGCCCAGGCCCCTGCCGACCTGGTAGGGCGGCGGTTGGCGGCGCTGTTCACGACGGGATCGCCCGCGGAGCCTGGGCTGGCCACGCTGACCACGCTGGACGGGCGGCAGCTCCGGGTCGAGCTGTACCGCTCTGCCGTCAACGCCGGGGCCATGGGCTCGGGCACCGTCTACGCCCTGCGCGACATCACCGAGGAGCTGGAAGCGCAGCGGCTGCGCGAGCATGCGACCCGCGTCGAGGCGCAAAGCCGAGCCAAGAGCGAACTCCTGTCTCGCATGAGCCATGAGCTGCGCACTCCGCTGAACGCCGTGCTCGGCTTCGCCCAGCTGATGCAGGCCAGCCTGGGCCAGGCCAGCCGCGAGCGCCAGCTGGAGCAGCTGGGCCAGATCCAGCAGGCCGGCTGGCACCTGCTCGGCATGATCGACGACGTGCTGGACCTGTCCCGCATCGAAGCCGGCAAGGCCTCGGTCCGCCTGGAACCCGTGGCGCTCGCCTCTGCGCTCGAGGTGGCCTGCTCGATGCTGCAGGCCGAAGCGGAGCGTCGCCACGTCAGGGTGTCCGTCGCGCCGCCATCCGCAGGGGCCGGCGTGATGGCCGACCCGCTGCGGTTGCGACAGGTGCTGATCAACCTGTTGAGCAATGCCATCAAGTACAACCGCGAGGGTGGCTCGGTCGACATCACATGCACCCGCGTCGATGCCGGCCGGGCATGGCGCATCGAGGTGCGCGACACAGGGCTGGGTATCCGTGCCGAGCAGCAGGCGCATGTGTTCGAGCCCTTCAACCGGCTCGATCAGGCCCATTCGAAGGTCGCCGGCACGGGCATCGGCATGAGCATCGCCCGCCAGCTGGTCGAGGCCATGGGCGGCCGGATCGGCTTGCACAGCGAAGTCAGTGTGGGCTCGACCTTCTGGATCGAACTGCCGGCGCAGGCGGCGCCGACGGCGGCAGCGGCTCCCTTGCCCGCATCGGCTCGCGTGCTCTACGTCGAGGACGATGAAGCCAGCGTGAAGCTGGTGCGCGAGACGCTGGCGCTGGACCGCATCGAAGTGCTGCACGCGGCAGACATGGCCCAGGCGACGGCGATGCTTCCGAGCGTGCGCCCCCAGCTCCTGCTCTGGAGCCTGCCGGCGGTCGATGAGAGCGGTGTGGTGCCACCACCGGCCACCGCCATGGCCGGTGTGGCCCGCGTGGCGGTGTCGGCTCGCGGCACTGCCAGCGACCGCGCAGCCGCCGCGGCCCTGGGGTTCAGCAACTTCGTCGCCAAACCCTATGACCTGCAGCAATTGCGGGCCACCGTGGCCGGCGCCCTGAGGCGAGGGGCCGAATGACGGACCGCTGGAAGCCGAACGTCACCGTCGCAGCCGTGATCCAGCACGACGGCCGCTACCTCCTCGTCGAGGAGATGACGGCCGAAGGCCTGCGGCTCAACAACCCGGCGGGCCACCTGGACCCCGGCGAATCGCTGCTCGACGCGGTGGTGCGCGAGGTGCTGGAGGAGACCGCCCGGCCTTTCACGCCCGAGGCCCTGGTGGGCAGCTACCTGGCGCGCTTTCACCGGGCGCGCAGCGGCGAGGACATCACCTACCTGCGCTTCGCGATCTGCGGCTCGGTCGGCGAGGTCGTCCCCGGCCGCACACTCGATGCCCCGGTGCAGCGCACCCTGTGGATGACGCCTGCCGAACTGCGTGCCTGCCCGGAGCGCCACCGCAGCCCGATGCTGCTGCGCTGCATCGAAGACCACCTGGCGGGCCAGCGCGCGCCACTGGCCCTGCTTCACGCCCACGCCAGCATCTACGACTGAGCTCTGGCCGAGCGCCGGAAAACCCGCCGGGAGCGCCCCGCCGCCCGCCCGGGGACAATCGCCCCATGGCAAAGCAACGGGTGGTGGTCGGTCTGTCGGGCGGGGTCGATTCCGCGGTGAGCGCGTGGCTGCTGAAACAGCAGGGCCACGAGGTCGTCGGCATCTTCATGAAGAACTGGGAAGACGACGACGATGACGCGTACTGCTCGTCGCGCCAGGACTTCCTCGACGCGGCCTCGGTGGCCGACGTGATCGGCATCGAGATCGAGCACGTCAATTTCGCGGCCGAGTACAAGGACCGCGTCTTCGCCGAGTTCCTGCGTGAGTACCAGGCCGGCCGCACGCCCAACCCCGACGTGCTGTGCAATGCCGAGATCAAGTTCAAGGCCTTCCTCGACCACGCGATGCGTCTGGGCGCCGAGAAGATTGCCACCGGGCACTATGCGCGGGTGCGTGAACGCGCTGGCCGCTTCGAGCTGCTCAAGGGCCTGGACCCGCTGAAGGACCAGAGCTACTTCCTGCACCGGCTGAGCCAGAGTCAGTTGTCGAAGACGCTGTTCCCGGTCGGTGAGCTGCCCAAGACCGAGGTGCGGCGCCTCGCCGCTGAGGTCGGCCTGCCGAACGCGAAGAAGAAGGACTCGACCGGCATCTGCTTCATCGGCGAGCGGCCGTTCCGCGAATTCCTCAACCGCTACCTGAGCCACGCGCCCGGCCCCATCGTGGACGACCGCGGCCGCACACTCGGCCAGCATGTGGGCCTGAGCTTCTACACGCTGGGCCAGCGGCAGGGCCTGGGCATCGGTGGTGTGAAGGACAAGAAGGCTGCGCGTGGCGGCGGCGAGCATGCGCCCTGGTACGTGGCGCGCAAGGACCTGGCCCGCAACACGCTGGTGGTCGTGCAGGGCCATGAGCACCCCTGGCTGCAGTACGCCGCACTGGTGGCGGAAGACCTCAGCTGGGTGGCCGGCGAGCCCCCTGCGCCGGGGTCCCTGGGCGCGAAGACCCGCTATCGACAGGCCGATGCGCCCTGCGTGCTGGCCGAGGTGGCCGGCGGTCACCTGCAGCTCGAGTTTCCACCCGAGGCGCCCCAGTGGGCGGTCACGCCCGGCCAGTCGGCCGTGCTCTACGACGGTGAGGTCTGCCTGGGCGGCGGCGTGATCAGTGGCGCGAGCCTCGCCCCCGCCGCCCCGGCTTCCCGCCAGGCCGCCTGAGGCCGCCCGCGCCGGCGGCGCCCTGGCGGCGCATCAGCCACCGCATCAGAGCCTGCACCAGCCGGCGCACGACCATTCCGACCATCGGGTTCACAGGCCGGCGAACTCGCTGAGCCTGGCCGCGTCCACCGCGCCGGCATGCTGGCCGACCTGGCCGGTCTTGGCGTTGCGGAACACGATCAGCGGCACGCTGTCGGCGTTGAACTTGCGGAACAGTTCGGTGTTGGCCTTGACCTTGTCCAGCACCGCATCGTCCAACGAGCCCGGCACCTCGATGCCCTTGCCATTGGCCAGCACGCTGGCCTCATTGGCGGCCATGGCCGCCTTCGGGTCGGCCGCAGCCAGGATGGTGGCGCCCTGGGGGGCGGACTGCGGCCGCAGAAGGCCGATCGGCATCCACACGACCTTGAGCTTGGGGTCGGCGCCCTGCACCGCCTGCCACAGGTGGGCGCAGTGCGGGCAGGTGGTGTCGAAGAAGACGTAGATGGTGTGGGCCGACATCATCGGCCCGGTGGCAAAGCCGTGGCCACCGGCGGCCAGGGTGTAGGCGTTGGACTCGGCCGCGGGCGCCGCGGCGCTGGTGGCGGCCGAGGCCCCCGGCGCCGGGGTTGCGGTGGCGGGCGCGGGTGCCGCGGTGGCGGCGGGCGCCGAGGCGGCCGCCGGCTCCGACGCGGGTTTGCAGGCGCCGAGCAGCGCGGTGGCGGCGGCGAGCGCCAGCAGGGTGGGGGTGAGGCGTGGTTGCATGGGACGCAAGCATAGGCCGGGCGCGATGCCCGTGGGGCCGTGAGGATCGGGCGCGGGCGCCGGCGCGTCAAGCCGCCCCCGCGTGCTCAAGGCGGAGGGCCGGAGGCGGGCAGAGGCGCGCCCGGTGCACCAGGGGCAGCCGGTGCGGGCAACCCGTCGTCCAGCCACGGCAACCCCTCGCCGGTCTCGTCGAGCCCGATCTGGGTGATGGCACCGCCGCCGGCCCATTCGCTGTAGACCCACTCGCCGTCGATCTCGGCCACGCCGTCGGTGGGCGGGTCCTTCTCGACCGGCACCTTGGCCAGCGCGACCTTCATCGCGTCGACCCAGATCGGCAGCGCCAGGCCACCGCCCGATTCGCGGCTGCCCAGGCTCCGTGGCTCGTCGTAACCCACCCAGGCCACGCCGACGAGGCCCGGCTGGAAACCGGCGAACCAGGCGTCCACCGCGTCGTTCGTGGTGCCTGTCTTGCCGAACAGGTCGGCCCGCGGGATAGCCACCCGTGCACGCGCCGCCGTGCCGCTGGTGACGACCTCGTTCAGCAGTCGGCGCATGACGAACGCATTGCGCGCCGGCAGCACGCGCTGCGCCTCGCGCTCAGCCGGCGTGGCCGGGGGCGGCGCCTCGTAGACGACCCGGCCGCTGGCGTCCGTGATGCGCTCGACCAGCGTGGGCGTGACCGGGAAACCACCGTTGGCGAACACCGCGTAGGCCGCGGCCAGCTGCATCGGCGTGGTCGCGCCGGCCCCGAGCGCCAGGGTGAGGTTGTCGGGTTGGCGTGCGGGCTCCAGCCCGAAGCGCCCGGCCCATTCGCGCACCACGCCCGTGCCCACCTGCTGCAGCAGGCGGATGCTGACGGTGTTCTTCGAGCGTGCCAGCGCCTGGCGCAGCGTCAGCGGGCCGTCGAAATCACCATCGGCGTTCTGCGGCTGCCAACCTGTCGGGCCGGTCTCGTCGGGCAAGGCCAGCGGCGCGTCCGCGATCAGCGTGGCCGGCGTCACGGCGTGCTCCAGCGCCGCCGAATACAGGAAGGGCTTGAAGGCCGACCCGGGTTGGCGCCAGGCCTGGGTGACGTGGTTGAAAGGCTGCCGACTGAAGTCGTAGCCGCCGACCAGCGCGCGCACCCGGCCGGTCGACGGCTCGAGCGCGATGTAGGCGCCCTCGGCACCCGGCCATTGCGCCAGCGCCCACTGGCCCGGCTTGCCGCCCTTGCCCGGCTCCTGCCGCAACCGCACGATGGCGCCGCGACGCACGGCCAGCGCCTCCGGCGCCTTGGGCGCCAGCCCGCGCTGGACCAGGCGCAAACCGGGCCCCGTCACCTCGACACGCTCGCCACTGGCCAGCTGCAGCGCCACCGCCTTGGGCGAGGCCGCCAGCACGATCGCCACCCGCAGGTCGTCGTCGTCGCGGTGGTCCTTCAATGCGCGGGCCGCCGCGGCCCGCTCCTGCTCGGCGGGGTCGGCACCGGCGTCGCCGTCGTCGTCATCGTCGCTGGCCTCGCCCACCGCCGGCAGGTCTTCCTGGCCTTCCGGGCCGCGCCAGGGCTGGCGCCGCTCGTGCGCCAGCAAGGCCCGCCGCACGCCGGCCCAGGCGGCCTGCTGCTCGGCCGCGACCAGCGAGGTGTGCACCTTGTAGCCGCCGGTGTAGGCCTGCTCGCCGAAACGCTCGACGACCAGCCGGCGCGCCATCTCGGCCACGTGCTCGGCATGCACATCGACCTCGGTCGCCTCGCGGATGTGCAGGGGCGCGGACCGCGCCGCGTCGTGCTCGGCGGGGGTGATGCGGCCCTGCTCCAGCATCGCCGCCAGCACCAGCCGCTGGCGCTGCTGGGCGCGTGACAGGTTGACGACCGGGTTGGCGTAGTTCGGGTTCTTGGGCAGCCCGGCGAGCAGCGCATGCTCGGCCAGCGACAGCTCGGCCAGCGGTTTGCCGAAATAGATCTGCGCCGCAGCGCCGAAGCCATAGGCCCGCTGGCCGAGGTAGATCTGGTTCAGGTAGAGCTCGAGGATCTGGTCCTTGCCGAGCGCGCCCTCGATGCGCAGCGCCAGCAGCGCCTCCTTGAACTTGCGCTCCGGCGTGCGGCGGTGCGAGAGGAAGAAGTTGCGCGCCACCTGCTGGGTGATGGTCGACGCGCCCTGCCAGCGACCGCCACCGAGCTTGACCGCCAAAGCGCGCGCGATACCGCGCAGGTCGATGCCGCCATGGTCGTAGAACCGCCGGTCTTCGATCGCCAGCACCGCCTCCTGCAGCGGCTTGGGGATCTCGGCCAGCCGCAGGTGAATGCGGCGTTCGGCGCCGAACTGGGCGATCTCGACGCCGTCGCGCGTCAGCACCGTCAGTGGCTGGCGCGGCCGGTAGTCGGTGACCTTGTCCAGCGCAGGCAGGCCGGGCAACACCAGGGCCACCGCCAACGCCAGCAGCACCAGTGCCGCGCTCAGCGGCACGCCGAAGATCCAGGCCCAGGTGCGCCAGTTGCGCCAGTCGGGGCGCGCCCGCCAGTCGATCGCCATGCGGGTCAGAGCATCGGCTGGGCATCGCCCGGCAGGTCGGGCCGACGCACCGCCGTCAGCGCCGCATCGAGCGAGGCTTCCAGCGCCACCGGCGCCAGATCGTCGCCATCCCAGGTGCCGTCAGCGAAGACGAAGTCCTCGACTTCGTAGCGGTCGCCAAGGTACCAGTCCTTGATCACCAGCTTGTCGCTGCTGCCGATGATGCGGGCTTCGAGGTTGTTGCCCACGTGCACGAAGCGCACCTCGGCACGGTTGAGCGCGCCGAAGTCGACGAGGTCGCGCACGTCCAGCGTCGTGTCCTTCTCGACCACCGTGTCCTTGCCGCCGCCGGGCGCGAAGAGGTAGGTGTCGGCGCCCTTGCCGCCTTCGAGCTTGTCGTTGCCCAGGCCGCCGTCGAGCGTGTCGGCGCCGTCCAGGCCCTGCAGGGTGTTGGCCAGGTCGTTGCCGGTGAGCTGGTTGTTCAATGCATTGCCCGCGCCCTTGGTGGCGGCACCGTCGAGCTGCAGGTTTTCCACGTTCGCGCCGAGTTGCCAGTCGACGCGGGCCCAGACGGTGTCGAGGCCTTCGCCCAGCAGCTCGATCGTCAGGTCGAGCGCGTCGTCGGTGAAGAAGACATCGTCGCCCTGGCCGCCCTGCGCGCTGTCGGCGCCGGTGCCGCCGTCGAGGCTGTCGTGGCCGAGCCCGCCGATGAGGCTGTCCGCCCCGGCGTTGCCGTTGAGCGTGTTGTCCAGCGTATTGCCGGTCAGGCGGTTGGCGAGCGCGTTGCCGTGGCCGGTGGTGGCGGCCGTGCCTTCGGCGAGCGTCAGGTGCTCGAAGTGGTCGCGCAGCGTGTACTCGGTGACGGGCGAGTAGCGGATGGCGCTGTAGACCACCGTGTCCGTGCCGGCGTTGGCGGCTTCGCTGGCGGCGGCGTCGCTGTCGTCGAGGTGGTACACGTCGTCGCCGAGGCCGCCCGCCAGCGTGTCGCGGCCGAGGGCGCCGACCAGGGTGTCGTGGCCTTCGCCACCCGTGAGCGAGTCGTCGCCGACGCCGCCGTGCAGGCCGTCGTGGCCCTGGCCGCCGTCGAGCCGGTCGTTGCCCAGGTGGCCTGCGATCAGGTCATTGCCGGTGCTGCCCGTGAGGGTGTCGGCGCCGTTGCTGCCGCTGGTGATCCACTCGCGCAGGTCGTGGGTGCTGCCGTCGCCGGCGAAGTGCATCTGGCCAATGGAAATCTGCGCATCGGCGCCGCGCTTGGTGGCGCCGGTGTCGGCAAAGTAGTCGGCCAATGTCAGCGTGTCGCCGGTGCCGAAGTCGAGCCGCAGGTCGTGGCCGTCGAGCACCAGGCCCAGGGCGCCGGCGCTGAAGCCCGGGCCCAGGTGCAGTTGTGCGCGGTCGGCCGCGGTGGCGGAGCCATCGGCGTTGTCCCAACCGCTGTAGCGGTCGCGGCCGTCGCCGACGGCGAACACCACGTCGGTGTGCAGTGCCCCTTGCAGGCTGTCGTCGCCCAGGCCGCCTTGCAGGCGTGCGTGCTGCGCCGCGCTGCCGCCGCTGAGCGCGTTGAGCTGGTCGTGGCCGGCGCCGCCCACCAGCGTCGAGCGCTCGGTGCCGGTGAGGAGGTCGTTGCCATCGCCGCCGTCCATCAGGGCGGCGTCGGCGTTCAGGACATCGTTGCCGCCACCGCCGCTGAGGCTCGCGCCGCCGGTGAGCGTGTCGTCGCCCGCGCCGCCCAGCAGCACCGCGCCGTCGCTGCCCTGCAACTGGTCGCGGCCGGCGCCGCCTTCGAGCCGCGCCGCGTCGCCGCCGAGCTGGTCGTCGCCGTCACCGCCCAGCAGCGTGTCGCCGCCGTTGCCGACCAGCGTGTCGTTGCCGGCGTAGCCGCGCAGCGTCTCGGCGAGGAAGCCGAAGCCGATGAGCGTGTCGGCCCCGGCCGTGCCCTGGCCAGCCCTCGCGCAGATGGCCGCCAGGTCCCACGTGGTGCCGTCGTCGAGGCGCATCACCGCCAGCGGGTTGCCGTTGGCGAAGGGGTCGTCGTTGCGCGAGAAATCCTGGAACAGGATCGACTCGCCGGTGGAGGCGAGCGTGACCGTCAGGTCCACGTAGCCGGCTTGCCACTGCCCGTTGTCGTCCACATAGCTGCGCCAGCCGCGGGTGAGCACGAGGTCGGCGGCGGCCACACCGGCTTTCAGCTGCAGGGTGTTGGTTTCGCTGACCAGCGGGTGGCCGCGCTGCACCAGGTCGTGGTCGCTGCCGTACCCGAACAGGTAGGTGTCGTTGCCCAGGCTCCCGGCGCCCTCGATGGTGTCGTTGCCGCCCAGGCCGTCGATGGTGTCGTTGCCGTTGCCGGCGAAGAGCCAGTCGTCGCCCTCGGTGCCGACCAGGTAGTCGTCGCCGTTGCCGGCAGGGGCCACGCGGGCCACGTCGGCAACCGGCCGGCGATCTCGCGCGGAGGTGTCGTCACGCCAGCCGCGCCAGGCGAGGCCGTTCGGGAACAGGCTCATGGAGAATCCTTGCGGCGCGCTTCACGCTCGAGCGCAGCGCCATGTCGTCGGAGAGGCCAGCGAAGGTGCCGGGCCGGTGCGCGGCAGTCTACGCAGGCCGCCCATGACGGGCCAGCGTGGCGGCCCCGGGGCTCAACGCTTTGTGCAGCGGCGGCTCAGGCGGCGGGCGGCGCGGTGTCGATGAAGCTCTGCCGGGCGGCGAGCTTGTCGTAGAGGCGGTGCAGGTTGGGGTGGGCGCCGCGCCAGTCGATCTGCGGGTAGCGGAAGTCGAGGTAGCCGAGCGCGCAGCCGACCGCGATGTCGGCCAGCGTGAAGTGGATGCCGCAGCAGTGGGGCTTGTCGCCGAGGCCCCGGGACATGGCCACCAGCGCGGTGTCGACCCGCGCCATCTGGCGGTCGACCCAGGCCTGCGAACGCTGGGCCTCGGTGCGGCCCGGCCAGATCATTTCCATGCGAGCCAGGATGCTGGCGTCGAGCAGGCCGTCGGACAGGGCCTCCCAGGTGCGAGCCTCGACGCGCTCGCGACCGGAGGCGGGGATCAGCTTGCCCACCGGCGAGAGGGTGTCGACGTACTCGACGATGACGCGCGAGTCGAAGATCGCCTCGCCACCTTCCATCACCAGGCAGGGCACCTTGCCCAGTGGGTTGGCGGCCAGGATGGCCTCGCTGGCCCACACGTCCTCGAGAGTGAACTGGTAGTCCAGCCGCTTCTCGGCCAACACGATGCGGACCTTGCGCACATAGGGGCTGGTGTACGAGCCGATCAGTTTCATGCGTCTTCCCTTGGACCCCGAGTTTATCGAAGCACCCTGCGGGCCACGTGGGCTTGGCGCGACGCCCACCCCCCTAAAATACCGCCCTTCGCCGGGTCTGGCATCACCATGCGCCCCGCATTTCCCACCCCCGATCCCGCTGGAGCCGGCCGTGCAGACCTCTCTTTCGCCCCTGATGGCCCTTTCTCCGCTCGACGGGCGCTATGCCGCCAAGGTGGCGCCGCTGCGGCCGCTGCTGTCCGAGTTCGGCCTGATGCACCGCCGGGTGCAGGTCGAGGTCGAGTGGTTCATTGCCCTGTCGGACGCCGGGCTGGAGGGTTTCGCGCCATTTTCCGAGGCCGCCCGCGGCCTGCTGCGCGGCCTGATCGTGCGCTTTTCCGAAGCCGACGCCCAGGCCATCAAGGACATCGAGAAGACCACCAACCACGATGTGAAGGCGGTGGAGTACTGGCTCAAGTCCCGCCTGGAAAGCCAGCCCGAGCTGAAGGCCGCCGCCGAGTTCGTGCACTTCGCCTGCACCAGCGAAGACATCAACAACACCAGCCACGCGCTGATGCTCAAGGCCGCCCGCACCGAGGTGGTGCTGCCCGGCCTGGACAAGATCATCGCCAAGCTGACCGAGATGGCCAAGGCGCACGCGGCGGTGCCGATGCTCTCGCGCACCCACGGCCAGACCGCCAGCCCCACCACCGTGGGCAAGGAGATCGCCAACGTCGTCGCCCGCCTGCAGGCGGCGCGCCAGCGCATCGCCGACGTGAAGCTGCTGGCCAAGATGAACGGCGCCGTGGGCAACTACAACGCCCACCTCATTGCCTACCCCGGCACCGACTGGGAGGCCTTCTCGCGCCAGGTCGTCGAGCAGCGCCTGGGGCTGAGCTTCAACCCCTACACGATCCAGATCGAGCCACACGACTACATGGCCGAGCTGTTCGACGCGACGACGCGCACCAACACCATCCTGATCGACTTCGCGCGGGATGTGTGGGGCTACATCTCGCTGGGCTACTTCAAGCAGCGCCTGAAGGAGGGCGAGGTCGGCTCGTCGGCGATGCCGCACAAGGTCAACCCGATCGACTTCGAGAACGCGGAAGGCAACTTCGGCCTGGCCAACGCGCTGCTGACCCACCTGGCGCAGAAGCTGCCCATCAGCCGCTGGCAACGCGACCTGACCGACTCCACCGTGCTGCGCAACATGGGTGTGGCGCTGGGCTATGCGGTGCTGGGCTACGACGCCCTGGCCCGCGGGCTGGACAAGCTGGAGCTGAACACCGCCGCGCTGGCGGCCGACCTCGACGGCGCCTGGGAGGTGCTGGCCGAGGCCATCCAGACCGTGATGCGGCGCCACGGCGTGCCCCAGCCCTACGAGCAGCTCAAGGCGTTCACCCGCGGCAAGCCGATGACGCGCGAGCTGATGCAGGGCTTCGTCAACGACCTGGGCGCGAAGCTGCCGGCCGATGAAAAGGCCCGCCTGCTGGCGATGACACCGGCCGACTACACCGGCCTCGCCGCCACGCTGGCGCGGCGCATCGGCTGACGCCCGGATGGCGCCGGCCGACAGGTCGCCCACCCTGGCCAGCGAGTACTTCGACGGCCAGCGCGCCACGGCGCAACCGGTCACGCTGCGCATCGACGCCGCCAGCGGCGACCTGCTGATCGAAGGAGCGGGCGTCTCCCGCCGTGTTCATCGAAAGCAGTTGCGCTGGCCCGAGCGCAGGCGCGAAGGCCCGCGCCTGATGTACCTGCCGCAGCACGGCCTGATCAGCCATGCCGACAGCGCCGGCTGGGATGCCTGGGCGCGCATCCAGGGCCTGCGCGACCCCCTGGTCGTGCGGGGAATGCGCAGCTGGCGCGGCGCGTTGTGGGTGCTGGCAGCCTGCGTGCTGCTCGTCTGGGCCACCTGGCAATGGGGCGTTCCCTGGGCCGGGCGGGCGGTGGTGGCGGTGATCCCGGCCTCGGTCGACGAGGCCATCGGCCAGCAGGCGATGCAGTCCTTCGACGGCCAGGGGCTGGCGCCGAGCCGGCTGCCGCCCGAGCGCCAGGCCGCGATCCGGCAGGCCTTCACGAAAGCGGTCGAGCAGGCCTACCCGGCGGCGCAGCGTCCCGCGTGGCAGCTGCACTTCCGCCACAGCGGCAAGCTCAAGATCGGGCCGAACGCCTTCGCCCTGCCGGGTGGGCAAATGGTGATGACCGACGAACTGGCCGAGCTGCTCGCCGACGCGCCGGACGTGACCACCGGCGTGCTGGCCCACGAGCTCGGCCACGTGAAGCACCGCCACGGCATGCGCATCGTGGTGCAGGCCAGCCTGCTGGCCGCGGCGGCCGGCGTGGTGGTGGGCGATTTCTCCAGCGTGCTGGCGACCGTGCCGGCGGTGCTGGGCCGGGCCGCCTACTCGCGTGATTTCGAGCGCGAATCCGACCAGGAGGCGATCCGGGTGATGCGGGCCAACGGCCTCCAGCCCGGCCGCATGGCGGTGCTGTTCGAGCGCCTGGCCGAGTGGCAACGCAAGAACGGGCGCGAAGGCCTGGGCGAGATCCCGATCGCGGTCGCCAGTCACCCGGCCGATGCCGAGCGCACGCGCGTGTTCCGCGAGGCGGACGGCGGCAACTGAGTGGCCGCCGGCGTGGCCGCCCCCGGCTCGGGGGTGGCCCAGCGCCCACCCGCCTCGGCTTCGGGCGAGAGCATCGCCATGCAGGCGCCGATCAGCGTGACCGAGGCCATCACCGACAGCCCCAGCACGAGCAGGGGCGGCCATGCCGGCCAGACGAAGAAGTGAGGCCAGCGTAGCCTGGGCAGGCTGCGGTGTCGCATGGGAGCAGGGTGCAAGGTCGCCACGTTCATCAATACGCAAACGCGGCGCCAAAACGGACACTACCCGCGCAACGTTACAAAAATGAGTCCGTTTCCCGGGCGCCCGACGGCTTTCTAGAATGCCGGCCATGCACTTCCCCACGATGCTGGCCGAGGCCAGCCAACGCCACCGCTCGCTGCTGTGTGTCGGGCTCGACCCGGACCCGGCGCAGTTCCCCGCCGGCTGGAAGGGCGACGCCGGCAAGATCCATGACTTCTGCGCCCGCATCGTCGAGGCCACGAAGGACCTGGTCTGCGCCTTCAAACCGCAGATCGCCTATTTCGCCGCCCACCGCGCCGAGGACCAGCTGGAGCGGCTGATGGCCACGATCCGGCGTGTCGCCCCCGGCGTGCCGGTCATTCTTGACGCGAAGCGCGGCGACATCGGCCCGACGGCCGCCCAGTACGCCCGCGAGGCCTTCGAGCGCTACCAGGCCGACGCGGTGACCCTGTCGCCCTTCATGGGCTTCGACTCGATCGAGCCGTACCTCAAGTACGACGGCAAGGGCCTGATCCTGCTGTGCCGCACCTCCAACCCCGGCGGCAGCGACCTGCAGGCGCAAACCCTGGCCAATGGCGACCTGCTCTACGAACACCTGGCCAGGCAGGCCGCCGGCCCGTGGAACCGGGATGGCCGGATCGGCCTGGTCGTAGGCGCCACCTTCCCGCGCGAGCTGGCGCGGGTGCGCGAGCTCGCCCCCACGGTGCCGCTGCTGATCCCGGGGGTCGGCGCCCAGGGCGGCGATGCCGGTCAGACGGTGAAGGCCGCCTGGCGGCCGGATGCCCCCATCATCGTGAACTCCTCCCGGGCGGTGCTCTACGCCGGCCAGGGCGAGGATTTCGCGAGCCGGGCCCGCGCCGTGGCGGAGGCGACACGCCTGGCGTTGGAAAACGCACGCGCCTGAGCCCTGTGCCGGCCCTCAGGCCGCGCCCTGATGGGTGACGGCGGGATTCCGCGCGACACTCCGATTTTCCCAAGATCGGTCAGGCGGCGTTCGCAGTGGCAGGCAGTCAACCCGCGCGGGGCCCAGCGCCAACCGCCGGTTTCCCTTGGTGGCAGGGCGTGGCGGCCGCCACCCTGGCAGCCGCCATGGTCGGCACCCTGGCCGCCACGCTGCCGGCCGGCTGGCCGGTCGTGGTCGGCACGGCCGGGGCCACCCTGACCGCCCTGCTGGCCCTGGGTTGGCCACTGCGGCGGGCGCTGCAGGCCGGGCGCGCGGCCGCCGAGGCCGCCGTCGAGCAGCAGGCCGCCTGGCGCGATGCCACCGCCCACGGCCACATCGCGCTCGACGCCCGAGGCCTGGTGGTCGACTCGGGCACGCTGCCCGGTCATGCCGTGTTCGGCGCCACCCCGCCGTCCGCTGGCCGTCGCCTGTGGGACCTCCCACCGCTCGTGCTGAGCGCCGAGCAGGCCCAGCGCCTGCACCAGCTTGTCAAGGCGCGCCAGGCGTGGGCCGAGATCGAGCTGTGCTGGGACGATGGCCAGGGTGACCGGCGCCCGCTCGGTGTGGCAGGCGTGCCCCGCTTCGACGCCGAGGGCCGCTTCGCCGGGCACTGGGTGCTGTTGCGCGACCGCGGCGCCGAGGCCAGCGTGCGCCATGCGCTGAAGGCCACCGAGACCCGCCTGCACGACCTGTTCCGCCGCATGCCGCTGCCGCTGGTGCTGCACCGCGACGGCGTGGTGCTCGACGCCAACCCAGCCGCGGTGGCCCTGTTCGGCTACAGCGACACCCATGCCATGCTGGGCTGCAGCCTGCTCGATTGCTACCCCGAGGGCGACGACCGCGAACGCGCCCGCCAGCGGCTGCGCCAGGTCGAGGCCATGCCCCTCGGCCAGACGCTGCCGGCCAGCGAGTACCGGCTGGTGCCGCTGCATGGCCGGCCGCTGATCGTGCAGGCCACCAGCGCGCCGGTGGACGTGGACGGCGGCCGTGCCACGCTGTCGATCTACACCGACGAGACCGAGCGCCGGGCGGCCGAACGGGCGGTGGCGCATTCGCAGGCCTTGCTCGCCCACGTGGTCGACACCAGCCCCGACCCGCTGACGCTGAGCGAGCTGTCCTCCGGCCGCTACACCATGGTGAACCCGGCATTCGAGCGCATCAGCGGCTGGGCTTCGGCCGACGTGATGGACCGCACCGCGATGGACATCGGCCTCTGGGCCGTGCCGGCGGAGCGGGCTGAAATGGTGGGCGCGCTGAGGGCCCGGGGCCAGGTGCAGAACATGCCGGCCCACCTGCGCATGCGCGACGGCCGCGTGCTCGACATGCGGGTGTCGGCCGCGGTGTTCGCCATGGACGGGCGCGACTACCTGGTCGCCAGCGCGCGCGACGTGACCGCCGAGCAGCAAGCCCAGCGCGAGCACGAGGCCATCCTCGACAACGCGTTGATGGGCATCGCCCACACCCGCGACCAGCGCTTCGTGCTGGTCAACCCCCGCTTCGAGCAGATGTTCGGCTGGCCGCCGGGGATGCTGGTCGGCCAGCACGGCAGCGCCGTCTGGCCCACGCCGGCCGACCACCAGGCCGTGGGGCGCGAGGTCGGCCCGGCGCTGGCGCGCGGCGAGCAAATCGACATCGAGCGGCCGATGATGCGGCGCGACGGCAGCGTCTTCTACTGCCGGCTGCTGGCCAAGGCCCTCAGCGCCGACCAGCCCGGCAGCGGCGGCACCCTCTGGCTGGCCGAGGACGTGACCGAGAAGCGCCAGGTCGAGCAGGCGCTGGCCAAGGCGCGCGACGACGCCGAAGCCGCCAGCCGCGCCAAGAGCGCGTTCCTGGCCAACACCAGCCACGAGATCCGCACCCCGCTGAACGCACTGCTGGGCCTGGCCCGGCTCGCCCGCCAGCCGGGGGTGGACGAATCGCGCCGGCGCCAGTACATCGAGCAGATCAGCGACTCGGCCGAGACGCTGTCCGGCATCCTCTCGGACATCCTCGACCTGTCGAAGATCGAGGCCGGCAAGATGCACCTCGATCAGCAGCCCTTCGACCTGCACGGGCTGCTGCGCACGGTGCACCAGGCCTGGGGCAGCCTGGCCGACACCAAGGGCCTGGAGATGTCGGTCGAGTTCGACGACGACCTGCCGCCCGTGGTGGTGGGCGACCCGGTTCGGGTGCGCCAGATCATCAGCAACTACCTCAACAACGCGCTCAAGTTCACCGAGATCGGCGGCATCCGCCTCACGGTGCAGCGCGGCCGCGGCCAGCGCGTGCGCTTCGAGGTCACCGACACCGGGCCCGGCATCGACGAGGCCCAGCAGGCGCTGTTGTTCCGCCCCTTCTCCCAGGCCGATGTGTCGCGCGCCCGGCGGGTGGGCGGCACCGGCCTCGGCCTGTCGATCTGCCGTCAGCTGGCCGAGCAGATGGGTGGCGAGGTCGGCGTCGTCAGCGTGCCCGGCCAGGGCAGCTGCTTCTGGGCCGAGCTGCCGCTGCCGGCCGGCGAAGCGGACGCGCTCGACTCCGGCTCCAGCGGCTTCGGTGCCGACCCCATCAGCGGCACCCGCGTGCTGCTGGTGGAGGACAACGCCGTCAACATGATGATCGCGGTGGCCCTGCTCGAACAGTGGGGCGTCGAGGTGGTGCAGGCGGGCGACGGGCCGGAAGCAGTGGAGGCGGTCGACCGTGCCCAGGCCGCGGGCCGGCCCTTCGACGTGGTGCTGATGGACGTGCAGATGCCCGGCATGAGCGGCCACGAAGCCACCCGCCTGATGCGCCGCACCCACCCGGCGGGCCAGTTGCCCATCGTTGCGCTGACCGCCGCGGCGCTCGTCTCCGAGCGCGACCAGGCGCTCGCCGCCGGCATGAACGACTTCCTGACCAAGCCGATCGACGCCGCGCGCCTGCGCAACACGCTGGTGCGGGCGCTGCGACAGCGCAGTCCTTAGGCACCCGGTGCCGGGGTACCGGCACCACCTTCCGAGAGGGTCCGCGGCCGCTTCGGAGCGGCCGTGCGCTGGCCGCGCAACGCCGGAGCCACGCGCGCGCCGGCGCCGCCCCGCTATGCTGCGCCCCCATGCGAAAGACCATCCTTCGTTCCGTGGGCGGGCTGCTGCTGGCCGGGCTGATCGCCGCCAGCATCTTCCTCGTCAACCTGGTCTGGTTCAGGCCCTTCAGCCTGAACCTGTTCTACGAGAAGATCTTCGTCAGCTTCCTGCTCGACAACCCCGAGTTGCTGACGATGATGGGCGTCGCCGAGCAGTTCGGCTACCGGCGCCACAACGGGCAGCTCAACGACGAATCGGACGCCAAGGCGCAGGCCGACTTTGCCCGCTGGCACGCGTATCTGGCCGACCTGAAGGCCTACGACCCCGCCGGCCAGACGCCCGACCAGCAGCTGTCGACCCGCGTGCTGACCTGGTTCATCGACAGCCAGCTCGAAGGTGAACGCTTCCGCCTGCACAACTACCCGGTCAACCAGCTGTTCGGCGTGCAAAGCAACACGCCCGACTTCCTGATCAACCAGCACCGCATCGACGACCGGCGCGGGGCGGACGACTACCTCGCCCGCATGGGCCAGGTCGGCCGCAAGTTCACCCAGGTGCAGGAAGGGCTGGCCCTGCGGGAAAGCAAGGGCATCGTGCCGCCGAAGTTCGTGATCGAGCGGGTGCTGGCGGAGATGCGGGCCTTCGCCGCCAAGCCCGCGGCCGAGAACCCGCTGTGCGTGAACTTCGGCGCCAAGGTCGAGGCGCTGAAGGACGTGGACGCCGCCGCCAAACCCGCGCTCCAGGCCGGCTGCAGCGAGCGCATCGACCAGGTCGTGCGCCCGGCCTACCAGCAGCTCATCAACTTCTTCGAGGGCCAGCTCGGCCGCGCCTCCGACGACGACGGCGCCTGGAAGCTGCCCGACGGCGCGGCCTTCTACGCCTGGCGCGTGCGTGCCCAGACCACCTCCACCATGACGCCACAGCAGGTGCACGACCTGGGCGTGGCCGAGGTGGCGCGCATCGAGGCCGAGATGCAGGCCATCCTGGCGGCGCAGAGCCAGCTCCAGCCCGGCGAAACCGTGGCCCAGGCCATGGGCCGGCTGGCCAAGGACCCGCGCTTCCTCTTCGCCGACGACGAAGAGGGCCGTCAGGCCATGCTGGCTGGCTACCGGCAGATGATTGCCGAGCAATTGGAGAAGTCGCGCGCGGTCATCGGCCTCAGCCCGAAGGCCGCGATCGAAGTGCAGCGCGTGCCCGAGTTCAAGCAGAAGACGGCGCCGGGGGCGTACTACCAGAGCCCCTCGCTGGACGGCACGCGACCCGGCGTGTTCTATGCCAACCTGCGCGACATGAGCGCGCTGCCGAAATTCGGCATGCGCACGCTCGCCGTCCACGAGGGCGTGCCGGGGCACCACTTCCAGATCGCGCTGGCGCAGGAGCGCGAAGGCGGCCCCACCTTCCGCAAGGTGCTGCCCTTCACCGCCTACTCCGAAGGCTGGGCGCTGTATGCCGAGTGGCTGGGCAAGGAGATGGGTCTCTACCAGGACGACCCGTACGGCGACCTGGGCCGGCTGCAGGCCGAGCTGTTCCGCGCCGTGCGGCTGGTGGTGGACACCGGCATCCACGCCCAGCGCTGGACGCGCCAGCAGGCGATCGACTACATGGCCGGCAAGACCGGCATCCCGCGGGGCGAGGTGGTGGCCGAGGTCGAGCGCTACATCGTCGACCCCGGCCAGGCCCTGGCCTACAAGGTCGGCATGCTGAGCATCCAGGCCGCCCGCCAGCGCGCCGAGAAGGCACTGGGCCCGAAGTGGAACGACGAGGCGCGCAAGGGCTTCCACGACGTGGTGCTGCAGGGCGGCGCGCTGCCGCTGGCGATCCTGGACGAGCAGGTCGACGCCTGGATCCAGCGACAACGCTGAGCAGGCGGCTCTACAGCCCGAACATCAAAGAGCGGTGGGCCGCCGTGCCGGCGATCGCGCCGTCGCCCACCGCCAGCGGCACCGAGCCGGCGCCGCGCGCCAGGTCGCCGCAGGCGAAGACGCCGGGCACGGTGGTGGCCTTCATCGCATCGGTGCGCACGAACCGGCCCATCGGGCCGTCGTCCATCGCGCAGCCGAGCTGCCCGGGCAGCGGGCCGGGGTCCGTGCGGGTGGCGATGAACAAGCCCGCCAGGGCGAGCGTGCGGCCGTCCTTCAGCTGCACCTGCAGCGCCTCGTCGCCCGCCAGCCGCTCGACCGGCGTGGGCTCCAGGGCAACGCCGCGCGCCTGCAGCTGCGCGAGCGTCTCGGCATCGGGCAGCGGCCGGCCGTCGAGCAGGTAGGTGGTGGGGCCCCAGTCCGGCAGCATCAGGGCCTGGTGGGCCGACATCTCCGAGGTGGCCAGCACACCCACCGGCCCGTGCTGCAGCTCGTAGCCGTGGCAGTAGGGGCAGTGGAACACCGAGCGACCCCATCGCTCGGCCAGGCCCGGCAGCGCGGGCAGTTCGTCCCGCACGCCGCCGGCCAGGATCAGCCGCCGCGCCCGGTGCACCGGGCCGTGCTTGAGCCTCAGCCCGAAGCCGCCTTCGATCGGGCGGGCGTGTTCCACCTCGCCGGCCACCCAGTCGACCGTGGGGTACTCCATCAGCTGCGCGCGACCCTCGGCCACGATCTCGCCGGGCGGCGTGCCGTCGTGCGCCAGGAAGCCGTGGGCGGCGGCGGCGAAGCGGTTGCGCCGCCGCCCCGCATCGAGCACCAGCACCGAGCGGCGCGCCCGCGCCAGCGGCAAGCCGGCCGAGAGGCCGGCATAGCTGCCGCCGACGATGATGACGTCATGGACCATGGATGCACCTCGCTTTCATTTCACGTATCTTCAAATGATACGTAATAGACCAAGACCCTACACGTCGTGGCTCGGTGCCCCCGGGCCGGTCAGTCGCCGTGGTGGGCGCGGGCCCGGCGCGGGTGGGCCTGGCAGAGCGTGTCGAACTCGGCGGCCAGGTCGGCCAGCGTCACCGCCCCCAGGCGCTGCAGCAGCAGGGCCTCGGCCTGTGCCAGCGCATCGGCCACGGCATGGTTGACCACCCGTTCCACCGCGCAGCTCGGGTTGTCACGGTCGGCACCGATGGCGAAGACCTTCGGGCCGCCCACCGCGTGGTGCACGTCCAGCAGGGTGACGTGCTTCAGGTCGGCCGCCAGCCGCCAGCCGCCCTGGTGGCCCTTCTCGGAGGCGACGAAGCCCGCCTGGCGCAGCCCGGCCAGCGTGCGCCGCACGACGGCCGAGTGGGTGCCCAGCATGCCGGCGATCTGCTCCGAGGTCATGGTGCGGTCGGGCTCGCGCGCCATGTGCAGCAGCACGTGGAGCATGCGGGAAAGTCGGCTGTCGGTTCTCACCGGCCGCATTCTGGCCCGCCCGGCTGGCACACTGGCCCATCGCTGAAGGAGACCCCATGGCGCTGGACACCTGGCTGCTCTACCTGGCCGCTGCCCTCGGCCTGTCGTTGACCCCCGGCCCCAACAGCCTGCTGGTGCTGACGCACGGCGCGCTGCACGGCCACCGCCGCACGCTGTTCACCGTCACCGGCGGCGCGGTCGGCTTCGCCGCGCTGATCGCCCTGTCCATGCTGGGCATCGGCGCGCTGCTGCAGGCCTCGGCGCATGCCTTGACCGTGCTCAAGTGGCTGGGCGGCGCCTACCTGGTCTGGCTGGGCGTGCAGCTGTGGCGATCACCGCCGATCCGCCTGCGCGCCGAGGCCGGCCGCACCGAGGACGGCCGGGCGGGGGTGCTGTTCCGGCAAGGCCTGCTCACCGCCGCGTCCAACCCGAAGGCGCTGCTGTTCTATGGCGCCTTCGTGCCGCAGTTCATCGACCCGGCCCGGCCGCTGGCGCCGCAGTTCGTGGTGATGACCGTCAGCTTCGTGGCCATCGAGGTGGTGGTCGAGTTCGGGCTGGCGTTCCTGGCCCAGCGCGTGCGCCACGGGCTGGAGCGCGCCGGGCGCGGCTTCAACCGCGTCTGCGGCGGGCTCTTCGTGGCGATGGGCGTGGCGCTGCCGATGACGAAGTAGGCAGGGCCTTCATGCGGCCCGCTCGACGCGGCACTGGAAGCAGTTGAACTTCGAGCGGATGTGCACGTAGGCCACCGCCGGGTCGGCCAGGATCTGGCGGCACGCCGCCTCCAGCTCGGCACCCGGCAGCACGCGGCCCGTCTCGTAGCGGATCCAGTCGTCTTCGCCGTAGCCCCGCACGAGCGCCGGCTGCAGGAAGGCCATCCACCCCGGCAGGGCTTCGGCCTCGTAGCGTTCGCAGCCGGCCTGGTGGACAAAGATGGGCCCGGTTTCGGCGTAGGGCTGGGCGTGGCCGAAGGGCCGGTGCGCCAGCACCAGCTTGCCCTGCCCCTCGGCGATCAGATCGAGGCAGTGACGGCAGGGATTGCCGGTGCCCTGGGCGGGCATGGCGAGCGGTGTTTGGCCGTGGGCATCGGGGCCGCCCGCGCGCCAGGCCTGCACCAGCGAGGTCTCGAGGCCTCGCACGACGATCTTCTGCATGATGGACTCCGTGTCGGTGGAACGATGACCGCGATTTCACCCGCCCGGCGGCTCCGGCGCGCGCCGGAATCGGACACCTGTTTCGGCCCCGCCTCAGGCCGGCACGCCCAGGGCGATGAAGTGCAGCGGCCACTCGCGCGCCGGGTCCAGCCCCACCAGCGCGGCGGCCTCGTCGTCGCGGAAGGCGCCCACCGCACACACGCCCAGGCCCTGCACCGCCGCTTCGAGGTAGGCCCGCTCGCCCACCATGCCGGCCTCCAGGAAGGCGTGCCGGTAGCCCCGGCCAGGGCCGAGCGGGTCGGCGGCGAAACCCGCCCGGTCGACCGACAGCACGAATACCGCGGCGGCGTCGCCGATCACGTCCTGCTCCAACGCCGCGGCCCGCGACGCGGCGCGCGTGGCCGCGGTGCGGCGGAGGCGCAGCGCATGGTGCAGGGCGTCGTAGCGGTAGCGGCCTCGCGGCAGCGACGCCACCGCATGCGCCACCACGTCGATGCGCACCGCGGCGGACAGCTGCGGCGGCGCCGCCATGCGCAGCAGCAGCGCGGCCAGGGCAGCCAGCGGCACGGGTTCGTCGGCATAGCGGCGCACCGAGCGGCGCCGCGCGATCAGCGGGCGCCAGGCGGGGGCCAGGAGCGTCGGTCGCGGCAAGGGGCGGGTGGGTGAGGCATGGGGGGCCGCGCCCGGCGCCGGCGCAGGCCGCTCGACCGGGGCAGGCGCGAGGCGGCGGGTGGCGGCATGGATCTCGCCGGTCAGGCCCGGCGGGCCGGCCAGCCCCGCGGCTTCGGCCTCGCCGCCCACCCGCACGGCGGGCTCCCCCGGGCCGAGCGTGGCCGCCGCCAGCACGCCTTCTTCCGCCGGGTCGAGACGCAGCATCGCCTCGAAGCCGTGGTCCGTGAAGCCGGCCTGCCAGCGCAGCGGCAGTTGAAGCTCCTGCGCCACCACGCGCAGGTTCTCGAGCAGGTGGCCCAGGTCGGCCAGCAGATAGCGGTAGGTGCGTTCGCCGTACTTGCGGGCGGTGCGGCCGAAGACGGCCGTCGCGACGAGCGTGGCCGATGGCCGGGCACCGGCTCTCGGGTGCGACGTGAAGCTGCCCACCCGTTCGAGCAGGTGGTCCTGTGCCTGGTGGTGCCACACGCCCGCCGCGAGACCGGGCCAATGGACGACGATGAGGTACAGCTCGGTCGAGAACAGGGCACCGGAGGAGGGCGACGCGCGCAGCACCAGCCCGCCCCGGGTCTCGGTCACCCCCGCGGCATGCCACAGCAGGTCGCCCAGCGCGGCCAGGTCGGTTTCGCCCGGTAGCGCACCGCCGGGCGTGGGCAGTGGCTGATGGGCGGCCCCGGCCAGGCGCTTGAACGGCGCCGGCGCATTGCCCCAGTCGACACCCGGGGCCGGGCGCAGCGGCCGGCCCCGGTGGTGCGCCGTGGCGGCATGGAAGCGCTCGATGGTGGCCAGGCCGGCATCGACGGCCCCGGTCGTCACCGTGCTGCCGTTCTCGCGCCCGAGGCGCCAGCCGAGCACGAAGGTCACCGCCGAGGCGAGCGCCGCGCCACCCAGCCCCACCAGCAGCGGCCGCCGGCCCGAGGGCGCTGCGGTCGAGATGGGGGCCGGTTGCGGGCGCTGCCGCACGACGAAGCGCCAGACCACCGGCAGGTTGAACACCAGGTGGAGCACCAGCAGCAGCAGCGTGCCGTAGCCGAAAAGGTAGTGCCAGTCGAACACCGGCAGCTGCTGGTTGGCGACCCAGAAGATGCCCAGGCCGGCGGTCGCCGCCACGTAGGCCAGCAGCAGCACGCTGGACACGATGTTCACGGCCCGCCGCGAGGGCCACCGGCGCCGCCAGGCCAGGCCGGCCAGCCACACCAGCGCCAGCAGCAGCGGCAGGGCCACCCACAGCACCTTCGGCATCGTCGTCGCGCCTTTCGTCGGCAGCGATCTTGCACCCGGACGCGACCCGCTGGGCGGGCTCGACCCAAGACCCGGCCCACGCGCCTCGTGCCATCATCACCGTTGGACAGGGAGAGATCAAGAATGAATCGCCAACACGCAGCGGCCCGCAATCGGCTGTTCTCGGTCACCTTGGCCCTCGCGTTGACCACTGCCACATGGGCAGCCGAAACCGGCACACCGGCCGCGCCGCCCCCGGACCCCGGGCTCCACGCCGTCGAGCAGGCGCTGCAGGGCCGGCGCCACGACGAGGCATTGCGGCTGGCCGAGGCCCTGGTGGCGCAGCGGCCCGGGCAGGCCGCGCCCCTGCGGGCTCAAGGTGATGCGCTGCTGGGCCTGGGCCAGCTGGATGGCGCGCGCTCGGCCTACGACTCCGCGCTGGCGGTGCAAGCGGAGGACGGCCTGGCCCTGGCCGGCGCTTGCCGCGTGCGCCTGCTGCTCAGGCAGGACAGGGCACGGCCGTTCTGCTCCAAGGCGATCCCGAAGGCCCGATGGCGCCGCGTGGACTACCTCAATGCGGCCCACAGCGCCTTGATGGACAACGCCCCTGCCGACGCCAGGCCCGCCTACCTGCGGGTGGCCCGCAGCGTGGCGGAGCAGGCCGAGTTCGAGCAGCAGGTGCTGGCCGATTTCGACACGGTCTTCGCCGGTACGCCCCAGGCGGCCGAGGCCGACGCCACCAAGGCGTGGCTGCGCGAGGAGTGGAAGAAGCTCGATCGGGCGCGCGCCGATGTGCTGGCCGCGAGGGTACCCGGCCACATGCAGGAGGTGGGCGTTGCGCTGCGGGCCGCCCGCAGCGCGTTCGAGGTGCTGACCGCAGCCGGAACGCCAAGCAGCGACACGCCCGACGCCCACCACCGGCGCCTCAACTACGACGCCTTGATCGGCTATTTCCGGCTGCTGGCGGTGACCAACGGCTACGACGAGATGCTGCGCGTGTCGCGGGAGATGCTGGACACCAAGAAGGAGTGGTACGAGTCCGAGAGCAACCGCTTCCTCCAGGGCCAGGCCGACGCGCTGGCCTGGATGGGCCGCACTGCCGAAGCGCTCGCGGCCTACGAGAAGGCCATCGCCGAGCAGCAGAAAAGCCACCCGCCTGACCGCGCGCTGATCGCCACCCACCTGACCGCAATGGCGCGCCTGCAGATGGACCACGACGACTTCGACGCGGCGCGCGCCACCCTCCAGCGCCTGGCACCCGCGATCGACGAGGTACCCGCCACCGACGCCCGCCGCTGGTCGGTCGAGGCCAACGCCCTTGTCGAGGGCGCGCGCGTGCTGATGCTGGCGGACCAGGTGCCCCGCGCCGAGGCCCTGCTGCTAGGTGTGCTGGCCGACGCGCCGGAGAACAACCGTGCCTTCAACGCCGTGCGCGGACAGGTCCTGGCCCGCCTCGCGGAGGTGCGCACCCTGCAGGGGCGGCACGACGAGGCGCTGGACGGCCACCGCAGCGCAGCCGGCCTGATGCGTAGCCAGCTCGCCGAGTCGAACAGCCAAGTCATCGAGCACATGGTGCGCCATGCGGTGGCCTTCGCCGTCGCCGGCCGCCATGGCGATGCGGTGCAGACCCTGGCCCAGGCTGTGGCGCTGAGCGAGCAGCACCTGGGCCCTGCGCACCCGGTGACGGCTGCACGCCTTTCGCTGCTGGCGGCCTGGCGAGACGACGGCACCGATGCGCTGGCCCAGGCGGGGCGGCAAGCCGCTGCGACCGCGACCGCACCAGCCTCGGCCCCGGGCGGCGCCGCTTCGGCCAACAGCACCTGCCGCGCGGCGCTGGCGCAGCACCAGCCGTCGGCGGCCTGTGCGCTGGCGGTCGAGTTGGGCGGCGGCCAGTCGCAGGACGTGTTGAACCTGGGCCACAGCCTGTTGCTGGCGGGTGATGCACAAGCCGCACAGCAACACTACCTGCAGGTGGCGCGCACCGTGGTGCTGGAAGACGTGTTTCGGCGCGACGTGATGGGCAGTTTCGACACGGTGTTCCAGGGCACGGGCCACATCGCCGAAGCACGGCGCCTCAAGACCCTGGTCGAGCAGCGTTGGCGGGCGGTAACCCTTGCCCGTGCCGACTACCTGGTGGCCAAGGCGCACGGCGAAGCGAGGCGGCACGACGAGGCGCTGGCGCCGGCATTGCGCGCCTACGAAGTGCTGGACGAAGCGGGGCCGCCGGCCTCGGATGCCAACCCGATGGACCCCCTCCTGCCGAACATGGCGTTGGCCGAGTACATCACCGCGCTCGAGCAGACACGGCAGTTCGAGCACATGCTGCGCTTCATCGGCCAGCGCCTGTCGGACGTACGACCCATGACGCAGGGCGTGCACGACCTGTTGACAACCAGCCGCGTCGTCGCCCTGGAAGAACTCGGGCGCGACGCGGAGGCGGAGCAGGCCTTGCACGCCGCGATCGCGGCCAGCCGGGCGGGTCGGGAACCCAACCTGGACCAGGTCCTCACCCTCCAGTTGAGCCTGGCGCGTATCCAGATCGGCATGGGCCGGCACGACGATGCCGCGCGCACACTCGAAGCGGCCCGCCCGATCGCCGAACGGCAGGCCAACAGGGGGATCACATTCGAGGCAGACGAGTGGGCCCTTCTGCAGGCCCGTGTGTGGGCGGCCACCGGTGAACCCGCAAAGGCCGGGCCTCTGGTCGAGCGGGTGATCGGCGCCGACCGACCGCACCGCGACGCTGCCCACAAGGCGCTGGCGCAGTCCGTGCTGGCAGAAGTGCGCAGCGCGCAGGGCAGGCACGACGAGGCGCTCGCGCTGCACACAGCGGCGCTGGGCGTGCTGCGCGACATGCTGGGCGAGGACCACCTGTTCACCGTCACCCAGATGGAGTCGCTGGCGTCGGCGCAGGTGACGGCCGGGCGGCGCCACGAGGCGCTCACCACAATGGCGCGCGTGGTGGCGTTGACGAACCAGGCACTCGGCCCCAACCACCCCCGCACCCAGGCGCGCGAGGCACGTCTGGCCGGCTGGCGCGCAGGCTAAAGGCGCCCGGCGGCTCAACCCAGCTCGGCGCGCCGCGGCAGGTCGGCCCCGCGGCGGCCACAGGTGATGGCCGCCGCGCGGGCCGCGAAGCCCAGCACCTCGGCCCAGAACGCGGCGGGCAGCACGCGCAGCGCCTGCGGGTCCAGCGCCTCGCGCTCGGCCAGCGCGGCCAGCATCGCGGCCTGGAAGGTGTCGCCGGCGCCCACCGTGTCCACCACCTGGGTCGGCACCGGCGGCACCGCGAGTTCACCATCGCCCAGGTAGGCGCGGGCGCCTTCGCCGCCGTGGGTGACCACCACCACGGCCACGCCGGCCGTGCGCCAGCGCGCCGCCAGCTCGGCGTGCGGCACGCCGGGGTAGAGCAGGCCCAGGTCTTCGTCGCTCACCTTCAGCAGATGGGTGCGCTGGCTCATCCATTCGATCGTGTCGCGCCAGCGGTCGAGCGCCGGCTCCACGTTGGCCCGCACGTTCGGGTCGTAGGCGACCAGGCAGCGGTGGTGCAGCCTGTCCGCCAGGGCGCGCTGGGCCGAGGCCACCGGCTCCACCACCATCGCGTAGGAGCCGAAGTGGATGGCCCGCACCGTGTCCGGCACGCTGTCGGCCGCGGCCAGCGGCAGCGCGCGGTCGGCGCCGCCCTGGCCGTAGAAGCTGTACGAGGGCACGCCGCGCCCGTCCACCCCGACCAGGCTGAGCGTGGTCGGCGCGTCCAGCAGCTGCACGCAGGTGGTGGCGATGCCTTCGTCCTGCAGCGCCCGCAGCAGCCGCGCGCCCAGGAAGCCACGCGACACGCCGCCGAAGAAGGCCACCGGCTGGGCCAGCCGCGCCAGGCCCAGCGCCACGTTGAATGGCGAGCCGCCGATGCGCGCATCGAGCGCCATGCCGGCCGGGGTGTCGCCAGCGGCGAACACGTCGAACAAGGCTTCGCCACAGACAACGAACATGTGAGTGCTTCCTTCTATGGTTCTTGAAACAGCGGCCGGGCAGCCAGCCGCCGGGCGCGGCTCATCCACCGCTCCGCGGGCACGAGCATGCCGGATCGACCCAGTCCGGAAGTTTGGGGTTTTCCATTAATCAATCCACTTGATTTATTAACTACGATGCGACCGTGCTGACCGACGAAGCAGCCGAGGTGCCTTCTCCCTTCTTCGTCGACCTCGCCCGAACGATCGACCCAGGAGACAACCCATGCGCCACTTCGCGCTCCTCGCGCCCTCGACCCTCGCCCTGCTCGCCACGGCCCTTTCCGCCCCGGCGACCCTGGCCGCCGACGCGCCGGTGATCGGCCTGATCACCAAGACCGAGACCAACCCCTTCTTCGTGAAGATGAAGGAAGGCGCCGCGGCGGCCGCGCAGGCCCAGGGCGCGAAGCTGCTGAGCGGCGCCGGCAAGACCGACGGCGACAACGCCGGCCAGGTCACCACGATGGAGAACATGATCGCGGGTGGCGCCAAGACCATCCTGATCACGCCCAGCGACGCCAAGGCCATCCTGCCCGCCATCAAGAAGGCCCGGGCCAAGGGCGTGATGGTGATCGCGCTCGACAGCCCGACCGACCCGGCCGACGGCACCGACGCGCTCTTCGCCACCGACAACTACCAGGCCGGCGTGCTGATCGGCCAGTACGCCCGCGCCGCGCTCGGCGGCAAGCCGGCCAAGGTGGTGATGCTGGACCTGCACCCCGGCCACCCGGTGGGCGCGCAGCGGCACAACGGCTTCCTCAAGGGCTTCGGCCTGCCCGCGCCCGACGCCAAGAGCAACGAGCTCGGCAAGGACGCCGCCATCGTCTGCATGGCCGACAGCCATGGCGACCGCGCCAAGGGCCAGACAGCGATGGAGAACTGCCTGCAGAAGGCGCCGGAGGTGAACGTGGTCTACACGATCAACGAGCCCGCGGCGGCCGGTGCCTACAACGCGCTGAAGAAGGCCGGCAAGGAGAAGGGGGTCATCATCGTCTCGGTCGACGGCGGCTGCGAAGGCGTGGCCAACGTGGGCAAGGGCGTGATCGCCGCCACCTCGCAGCAGTACCCGCTGAAGATGGCCGCGATGGGCGTCGAGGCGGGTGTGGCCTATGCCAAGACCGGCAAGAAGGCCAGCGGCTACACCGACACCGGCGTCACGCTGATCGCCGCCACGCCCGTGGCCGGCGTGGAAAGCAAGGACGTGAAGACCGGCACCGAGCTGTGCTGGGGCAAGAAGTGAACGGGGCCACCATGAGCGCCGTCGCCACCTCCGGAAACACCACGGCCCGGCTGCCGCCCCTCGGCCAGCTCGGACCCTTCATCGCGCTGGGCCTGGCCTGCGCCTTCTTCGCCGCCACCACCGACCGCTTCTTCAGCGGCGACAACCTGTCGCTGGTGCTGCAGCAGGTGATGGTGGTGGGCGTGATCGCGATCGGCCAGACGCTGATCATCCTCACCGCCGGCATCGACCTGTCCTGCGGCATGGTGATGGCGCTGGGCAGCATCGTGATGACCAAGCTGGTGGCCGAGATGGGGGTGCCGGTGCCGCTGGCGGTCCTCGCCGGTATCGCGGTCACCGCGGCCTTCGGCCTGGCCAACGGGCTGCTCGTCACGCGCATCAAGCTGCCACCCTTCATCGTCACGCTGGGCACCTTCAACATCGCCTTCGCGGTCACGCAGCTTTACTCCGGCGCGCAGACGGTGACCGACCTGCCGGAATCGATGACCTGGCTCGGCAACACCTTCGCGCTGGGCAGCGCCAGCGTCTCGTACGGCGTGCTGTTGATGCTGGCGCTGTACGGGGGCGTGTGGTGGTGGCTGCGCGAGACCGCGGCTGGCCGCCATGTCTATGCCGTCGGCAACAACCCCGAGGCGACGCGGCTGGTGGGCATCCCGACCGAGCGGGTGCTGCTGGGCGTGTACGTGCTGGCCGGCGTGTTCTACGGCATCGCCTCGCTGCTGGCCGTGGCCCGCACCGGCGTGGGCGACCCGAACGCCGGCCAGACCGAGAACCTCGACGCCATCACCGCGGTGGTGCTGGGCGGCACCAGCCTGTTCGGCGGGCGCGGCATCATCCTCGGCTCGCTGGCCGGCGCGGTGGTGGTGGGCGTGCTGCGCAACGGGCTGACGCTGATGGGCGTGTCCTCGGTCTACCAGGTGCTGGTGACCGGCATCCTGGTGATCCTCGCGGTGGCCATCGACCAGCTGTCTCGCAAGGGGGGCCGTTGACATGTCCACACCCGTGCTGCAGGCCCGCGGCCTGGTCAAGCGCTACGGCCAGGTCACCGCGCTGGATGGCGCCGACTTCGAGCTGCGCGCCGGCGAGATCCTCGCGGTGATCGGCGACAACGGCGCCGGCAAGTCCTCGCTCATCAAGGCCCTCTCGGGCGCCACCGTGCCCGACGAAG
Source organism: Pseudomonadota bacterium (assembly GCA_049322835.1). Classification (GTDB taxonomy): domain Bacteria; phylum Pseudomonadota; class Gammaproteobacteria; order Burkholderiales; family Burkholderiaceae_C; genus Ideonella. The sequence goes on from JBMOQN010000006.1 coordinate 85,512, forward strand.
GCGAGATCCTGCTCGACGGCCGGCCGGTGCAGTTCCGGACGCCGATGGACGCGCGCCGCGCCGGCATCGAATGCTGCTACCAGGACCTGGCAGTGGCCCCGGCGATGACCATCGCCGAGAACCTCTTCCTCGGCCGCGAGATCCGCCGCGCAGGCTTCCTCGGCGCGACGCTGCGCATGATCGACAAGAAGCGCATGCTGGAAATCGCGGTGCAGCGCATGGCCGACCTGAAGGTGGGCATCCGCTCGATGACGCAGGCGGTGGAGACGCTCTCCGGCGGGCAGCGCCAGTGCGTGGCGGTGGCGCGCGCGGCGGCCTTCGCCGAGCATGTGGTGATCCTCGACGAGCCCACCGCGGCGCTCGGCGTGAAGGAGGGCAACATGGTGCTGGAGCTGATCCGCCGGGTGCGCGACAAGGGCCTGCCGGTGATCCTGATCTCGCACAACATGCCGCATGTGTTCGAGATCGCCGACCGCATCCACGTGGCCCGGCTCGGCCGCCGCGCCGCCGTGCTGGACCCGAAGAGAATCAGCATGAGCGACACCGTGGCCGTGATGACCGGTGCCATGCCGCCCGAGCGCATCCCGGCCGAGTGCCTGGCCTGATCCTTTCTCGCGAACCCTGCGTGCCCACCGACCCCACCGCCCCGCCCGAATCGGCCCGGCTGCGCCCGCGCGGCTCCAGCCAGGGCGGCCTGCGCCAGTACAACGAGCGGGTGATCCTGCAGGCCGTGCGCCTGCACGGTGCGCTGCCCAGCGCCGAGCTGGCGCGGTTGACGCACCTGACCGCGCAGACCGTCTCGCTGATCACCAAGCGCCTGATCGACGACGGCCTACTGCAGAAGGGCGCACCGCAACGTGGCAAGGTCGGCCAGCCCTCGGTGCCACTGGCGCTGAACCCGGACGGCGCCTGGTCGATCGGGGTCAAGGTGGGCCGCCGCAGCCTCGATGTGCTGCTGGTCGATTTCGAGGGCCGGGTGCGCGAGCGCTCGACGCGCGACTACGCCTTCCCCGACCCGGCGCTGGTGCTGGCCGAGATCGTGCTGCGGGTGCAGGGCATCATGCGGCGCCTGGGCGACGCGCGGCGCGAACGGCTGCAGGGCATCGGCGTGGCCGCGCCCCTGTCGATGGGCGGCTGGCGCGAGCTGCTGCACTTCCCGCCCGCGCTGGCCGACGAATGGGCCCGCACCGACCTGCGCGGCGAGATCGAGCGCCAGACCGGCCTGCCGACCGAGCTGCTGAAGGACACCGCCGCCGCCTGCGTGGCCGAGCTGGTGGCCGGCCGCGGGCGCAGCGTCCCCTCCTTCCTCTACGTCTTCGTCGACACCTTCATCGGCGGCGGCCTGGTGATCGACAGTCACCTGCGCGCCGGCCTGCATGGCAACGCCGGCGCCATCGGCTCGCTGCCGCTGGGCCGCGCCGCGGCCGGCAGCGGAAGCCCGCCGCCGCAACTGCTGAGCGTGGCCTCGCTGCTGGCGCTGGAAGCACGCTACCGCCAAGCGGGCCTCGACAGCGCCGCCGTCGGCGACGAACGCGCCCTGCAAACCCCCTGGGCGCCCCACACCGAAGCCTGGCTGCAGCAGGCGGGCGACGCCATCGCGCTGGCGGCCCACAGCGCCGCCTGCCTGCTCGACCTGGACGGCGTGATCCTCGACGGCAACCTGCCGCGCACGCTGCTGGCCGCACTGCAGCGCGAGATCGACGCGGCCCTCTCGCATTACGACTGGGAAGGCGTCGTGCGACCGACGCTGATGCCCGGCACCATCGGCCCGGACGCCCGCGCCATCGGCGGCGCGCTGCTGCCGCTGTACGCCAACTTCGCGCCTGACCGCGACCTGTTCCTGAAGGTGGCCGCGGGCTGAGCGCCCTGGCCCGCCTCAGCGCCGCCCGAACATCATCTGCCGCGCCAGCGCCGACTTGACCGGCGGCAGCGCCTGCAGCGCGGCGATGCCCAGGCCGCGCAGCGCGCCCAGGCCGGGCAGCTGCCAGGTGAAGCTGCGGGCGAGGAAATCGGTCGCGGCGATGGTGCTCCAGCGGTCGGGGCCGCGCGCCCACTCGACGCGGCGCAACGCGGCGTCCACGTCGGGCGCGTGGCCAAGCGCGGCTGTGCGCGCATGGCGCAGGGTGTCGACCAGCGTGAAGGCATCGCGCAGGCCCAGGTTCAGGCCCTGGCCGGCCACGGGGTGCAGCGTCTGGGCGGCATTGCCGATGCGCACCTGCCGCCCGTCGACCAGGGTGCGCTCGGCGTTGAGGCCGAGCGCGAAGGCCTTCAACGGGGCGATGGCCACCGGCCGGCCGGCGGCTTCCGGCAGCAGCGTGGCCAGCACGGCCAGGCGCTGGCGCTCGTCCAGCGGGGCGACCGGGTCGTCCTCGCGCGGCACGCACCAGACGAGCGCGGCGCGGCGCTGGCGCGGGCCGTCGCCCGGCTCGGGCCGCAGCGGCAGCAGCGCCACCGGGCCGTGGCGGGTGAAGCGCTCGTAGGCGGTGCCGGGCCGGTCGTCGGACTCCAGCAGCAGGTTGCCGACCCAGGCGGTCTGCCGGTAGTCGTGGCTCCAGGCCTTGCGCGCCTGCTCGGCGAACACGCCGCCCTCGGCGATCACCGCCAGATCGAAGCGCTCGACGATGCCGGCATCCAGGTCGACACCGCCGGGCACCGGCTTCACGGCCGCCACCGGCTGCCCCAGGCGGAAGCGGCAGCGCTCGGGCGCCGACGCGCACTCGGCCTGCCAGGCGCGCTGCAGCGGCGCCACCAGCTGCCCGTAGCGCAGCACGGCACCGAGCTGCGGCACGGCCTCGTCCTCGGCCTTCAGCAGCAGCTCGGGCCGCACCGGCACGCCGCTGAGCGTGGGCGGCGCCTGCGACACATGTACCTGCACGATGGGTTGCGACACCTCGGCCGGCCACAGGTCCAGCCGCTGCAGCAGCTGGACGCTGCCCAGGCTGAGCGCCAGTGTGCGCGGGTCGGCCGACACGTCCTGCCCGGCCGGGCGGGCGTCGAACACGGTGACCTCGGCCTCACGCCAGAGCCGCGCGGCGAACAGCGCCAGCGCCAGCCCGACCGGGCCGGCGCCGACCACCGCCAGGCGCAGCGGAGCGGCCGTGGGCGGCGGTGGCGTCGCAGTGGAAGATGGGTTCGTCATGAAGCGGCCTCCGCGCATGGAGGAACAAAGCCGGACGACGGATTATTGGCCCGATCAGCGGACCGGGTCAGAGCTGGCCGTGCCGGGTCTCGTGGGCCACGTCGTCGGCGTGGCCACCGAGCCGCGGCGCCTCGCCGGGCGCCTGCAGGCCGCAACCACGCCACGGGTTGCGCCGGCCGCCCAGCCGCTCGGCGAGGTCGCGGGCCGCCCAGTACAGGTCGATGCGGCGGTCGGCACCGGCCAGCAGGTTGACCAGGCCGTCGGTGCTGGCGGGCAGGAAGGGATTGCGCCGGTCGTTGCCCCAGATCTCGAGCCGGGTCGACGGGCGCCGCGCCCGGGCGCGCTTGTGGAAGCCGAAGGTGTCGGCCACGATCAGGGTGTTGGCCGGCACCGCCAGCCGCACCGGCAAGCCCAGGCCCATCGCGGCCAGCTCGGCCTTGTCGACCCGCGCCGAGCCGCGCGCCGAGTAGCGGTCGGCCTGGGCGGCGCCCTTCAGGCTGCGCTCGTGCTCCCACTGCAGGCGCGCCGGTGTCAGGCGGTGCGAGCCGGGCACATAGCAGAAGGGCGATTCGTCGTCGCCGACATCGCCGAGGAAGAACCAGGCCTTCATCGTCGGGTGGAAGGTGTCGGCGTGCAGGTGCGTCTGCGGGTCGGCCGCCCCCACCCGGGTGTGGCTCAGCACGGCCTGCACATACGTCATCGGCGCTTCGTCGTGGCCCGCCACGTAGCGCGTCAGGCCGTTCCAGGCGCGGTTTTCCAACAGCGGTGCCAGCGCCGGCACCGCCTGCCGCAGCAGCGCATTGACGGCGATGTGCCGCGTCACCGTGTCGCCCTGCAGCATCTCGCGCGCCGGCGCGCGGTGGCCCAGCACCTGGCGCCGCAGGGCGTCGAACTGGTCTTCGGGCAGCAGGTGGCGCTTGACCACGAAACCGTTGCGGGCGAAGGTGCCGGCGTCGACGCCGTCCAGCCAGTGCAGCAGGCGCTCGCGCCGCTGCGTGACCAGGGTGTGCGCCTTCTGCACACGCCAGCGGTGCAGGCCCCAGGCGTTGAGCCGCCGCGAGCCGATGAGCGGGTTGTCGGCGAAGGATTTGTCGCTGCTGAGCAGCGCCAGCGCCCACCACGGCCACAGCATGGCGGCGCGAGCCACCCCCTGCAGCGAAACCCGGTGCGGCTGCGCCGGGGCATGGTGGCCGAGCCGCTCTACCATCCCGCCAAGGTAACCCGCGCCCGGCCGGATGCCAAGACGTGGTTTCTAGGAGCCTGTCGGGCTGGGGCCTGGCGCCGCGTTGTGCGACAGGCCCCCGGCACAGGGGCGAGGGCCGCCCGACGGGCGAGACAATCGCGGCTGGACGCCGTTGACCAACGCGTCCGCAAGACACCCAGGGAGAAACCACTATGACCTTGACGCTTCCGCTCTGTGCCGCGCGCATGACATCGATTTTCGGGCCGGCCATGCTGGCACTCTGCCTTTTCGCGCTGGCGGCCTGCGGCGGCGGTGGCAGCGGGTGCAGCGGCACGATCACATACGACAGCTACGGCTATTCCGGCGCGCGAGACGGCGAGGTCGGCCAGCCCATGAGCCTGACCCTGGATGCGCACGTGGCCAGCGGGAACTGCTCCCCCCAGCACCGGTTGACCGGCACCTTGCCGCCCGGCTTGAGCTTCAACAAGCAGACCGGGCAAATCGCGGGAACACCGACGGCGGGCGGCGTCTATGCCCTGACGGTGCAGCCCGATGTCGCTTCGAGCGACGTCGGGACCACGCTCACGCTGACGGTTCAACCCGTGGGCCGCCAAACGGCCGAGATGTCCCCTGTGCTGCTTGACACGCCCTCCGGCTTCAGCCGGCGCTCCGGAGTTGACCTGGCCGTCACCAGCCACGCGGGCAGCATGCGCATCTGGCTGGGCGGCTACATCAACACCGGCGCCGGGCACTTCGAGCTCTTCCGCAGCGACGATGACGGGCGGAACTGGGTGGTCGACGATGCAGATCAGCTCATCACTGCACGCGGCGACACCCTGGGCGCCTTCCTGGTCGCTGCGTCGGGTGCACGGGCCTACGTGATGGAAGCCGGGGCCAGCCGGGACATGCAGCCGATCGGCAACGTGCTGTACCGCTTCGACGGCACCTCCTGGGCGGTTCAAAACGACGCGTTGCCCTTCACCGCGCCCTACGGCACAAAACTGCAGGCCTTGAGCGATGGTTCGCTCGCCGTCAGCTGGGGCGGGCCGACCGGCACCATCATCTGGACCTCCAGCGACGAGGGCCTCCACTGGACTTCACGCAGCGCATCCGGCGGCCTCTCTCCCGACGCCTTCGGCAACCTGGCCCTCTGCACGGGCCGATTGAACGACGACTGGTATGCGGTCGGGTGGGGCTCCAGCTGGCACTTGGCCGTGTTGCCCGAGGACACGTTCTTCTGGGCACCAGAAACGACCTGGCCCTGGTACGGTTACATGTACCCCAGCCCGGTGTGCGCTTCCGACGGGACGAACCTGTGGGTCACCGGGCAACCGGCCGACCTGACCACCTCGCCACTGTCCATCTCCGACATCGTCCACGGGGAAACCAGCTTTGCCTTTCCGCGCCGGCTGAGCACGCTGGTCAATGGAGCACCGTTCGTGTCGTTGGCCGCCGACGCGGGCCACCTCTACGGCCTGGAGGACCCCGGCACCGAAATCACCGGCTATCGCCTGTGGAAGCTGAAGTAGGCAAGCGCGGGGAGGCCGCCGCGGGCTGCATCGCCCTCGCGGCCGAGCGCATGCGCCAGACGCTGGTCGAGCTCGAAGGCGTGGAGACCGGCACGGCGCTCCGCACGGCCATGGTGCGTCAGGCCCGGCGCCGGGCCTGACGCAGGAAGGGGCGCGGCCCCAGCGGGATACTCGGCGCATGGTCGCCATGCTCCAGGCCCTGCAGGCCGACATCACCACACTCACGGTCGATGCGATCGTCAACGCCGCCAACAGCTCGCTGCTCGGCGGTGGCGGCGTCGACGGGGCCATTCACCGAGCCGCCGGCCCCGAGCTGCTGGCCGCCTGCCGGCTGCTGCGCGGTTGCCGCACCGGCGAGGCCAAGCTCACGCCGGGCTTCCGGCTGCCGGCGCGTTGGGTGGTGCACACGGTGGGCCCGGTGTGGCGCGGCGGCGCGCAGGGCGAGCCGGCCCTGCTGGCCTCGTGCTACCGGCGCTCGCTGGCGCTGGCCGCGGCGCAGGGCGCGCGCAGCATCGCCTTCCCGTGCATCAGCACCGGCGTCTATGGCTACCCGGCCGAGCCTGCCGCGCGCCTGGCGGTGGCCACGGTGCGCGCTGCCCTCGCGGAGCCGGCGCACGACGCGCTGGCCGAGGTCGTCTTCTGCTGCTTCTCTGCCGCCGACCTGGCGCTCTACCAACCCCTGCTGGCCGATGCCTGACCCTCGCGCTTCCCTGACCCTGGTCCCCGGCACCGAGCTGCCGGAAGCCGACTGGCATGCGGCGTTCACCGCGGCTTTTTCAGACTACCTGATCGGTCCGTTCCGGCTGACGCTGGCGCAGTGGCCGGGCTTCCTGGCGCGGCAGGGGGTGGACCTGGGCCTGAGCCGTGCCGCGGTGGTCGGGGGCCAGCTGCTCGCCTTCGCACTGGCGGCCCCGCGGCCCGGTCTTCACCCGCCGCGCTGGCGGCTGGGCACCATGGGCGCCGTCCCCGAAGCGCGCGGTGCCGGCCTGGCGCCCCGCCTGCTGGACGACTTTCTCAGCCGCGCCGCCGCACACGGCGCGGCCTTCGTCGAGCTGGAGGTGTTCGCCGCCAACGAGCGGGCGGTGCGCCTCTACCAAGGCCGCGGCTTCCAGATCGTGCACGGGCTGTACGGATACGAGCGAGCAGCCGCGGCAACCGCCGCCCCCGGCGCGGCCGATGTCCCAGCCCCACAGGCGCTGGCGCTCGACGACGCCTGGGCCTGGCTCGACGAAGCCGAGCGCCGCCTGCCAGACCTGCCGCTGCAGGTGACCTCCGGCGTGCTGGCGGTCGCGGCCGCCGCGGCACCCGGCACGTTGCACGCCTGGCGGGCCGGCGAGGCCCAGCTCGTCTTCGCCGAGCGCCCGGGCGAGCCGGTGCAACTGCACGGGCTGGTCGACCGGGACCCGGCCCAGGCCGGAGCACACGCGCTGGCCAACGCACTGGCCGCCGCCTTCCCCGGCCGCCTGCTGCGCATGCCTGCGCTGCAGCGGGCCGACATCGGCGGCGACGCCCTGGCAGCCGCCGGCTTCGTGCGCCAGCCGATGCACCAGTGGTTGATGCGGCGCGCCCTGTAGGCAGGAGGCGTCGCTCCCTGTTGCGACGGCCCTCGACCGATCCGCGTCCGGGCGCTTTCGCACCGCGTCGGTTCGGCTTCGTCGCATACCCGCGCACGGCACGGCCAACGCCCCGTAGGCTGGCACCCGTTCCGCCTCGGAGCCCGCCATGCGACCACCCCGCCTCCTGCCCATCGCCTTCGCCTTGCCAGCCTGGCTGCTGGCGAGCCCCCTGCTGCAGGCCGCCAGCCCGGAGGGCCGCTGGGAGGGCGAAGCTGCCCTGCCCGGCGCCGCGCCGCTGCCGCTGGTGCTGGACATGGCGCCAGGCGGCGCAGGCGCGTGGGCCGGCTCGGTCACCCTGCCCGGCCGCGGCGTCAAAGGCGCCCCGCTGGACGGCTTGACCGTGGACGCCGACGGCCGGGTGCAGGCCGGGCTGGGCTCGGCCTTCAACGGCGCGCCGGACGAAACCCAGCCGGCGCTCGCGCTGCGCATGCTTCCCGACGGCCGGCTCGAAGGCGAGCTGCGCCAGGGCGGTCACGCCGGCCGGCTGCAGCTGCGGCGCAGCGGCGAGGCCCAGGTCGACCGGCCGCCCCCCAGCACGCCGCTGCCGCCGGCACTGGCCGGCACCTGGCGCGGCCGCTACGAGCTGGGCGGGTACCCGCGCGAGGTCACGCTCACGCTGGCGGCGCCGCCTGCCGCCCCGGGCGAGCTGCTGATCGTCGGCAAGCGCCGCACGCAGCTGGCGATCGACAAGGTGCGCGCTGGCGGCAGCTTCGTCACGCTCGAAGCCAACGCCGGCATCCGGCTCGAAGGCCGGTGGGACGGCCGCAGCGGCCGCTTCGAGGGCCAGTTCATCCAGGGCCCGTTCGAGGCGCCGCTGCAACTGCAGCGCGACGGCGGAGCAGGCTCGTGAAGCAGGCCACCTCGCAACGCCTCGCTCGGCCGGGCGCGGTGATCGGCATCGCGCTGCTGGCAGCGCTCGCCGCCACGCTCATCGCCGCCGCCGGCCCGGCCGCCGCGCAGAGCGCCAGCTTCCGCGGTGACGCGGCACGCGCCGGCCAGCCGGCAGGCGAGGTCTCGCGCCGCCTGCCGACGGTGAAGTGGCAGTTCCCCACCGGCGACCGCGTGGTCTCGTCCCCCGCCTGGGCCGATGGTGTGCTCTATGTAGGCAGCGACGACGGCCAGCTCTACGCCATCGACGCCGCCACCGGCCGCCAGCGGTGGATGCACCGAACCAGCGGGCCGGTGTCGTCGAGCCCCGCGGTGGCCGCCGGCCGCGTGTTCGTGCTCAGCTACGACGGCAAGCTCCACGCGCTGCACGCCGGCAGCGGCGAGCTGCTGTGGAAGTTCGCCACGAAGGGCGAGCGGCGCTTCGAGGGCAAGGGCCTGAACGGCATGCAGCCTCGCACGCAGACCTTCGCCGACCCTTTCGACATCTACCTCTCCAGCCCGGTGGTCGAAGGCGGCACGGTCTACTTCGGCAGCAGCGACGGCCACGTCTACGCGCTCGACACCGCCAGCGGCGCACTGCGCTGGCAGCAGCGTGTGAGCGACGACGTGCTGCACGCCACGCCGGCCATCGCCGACGGCCGCCTGTTCATCGGCGGCTTCGACGGCCGCTTCCACGCGCTCGACGCGGCCACCGGCCGCGTGCTGTGGCAGCACCAGGCCGGCGTCGACCCGCTGATGCACAACCAGCAGGGCTTCCAGTCGTCGCCGGTGGTGGCCGGCGGTGTCGTCTACACCGGCTGCCGCGACGCCCATGTCTACGCTTTCGACGCCGCCACCGGTGCGATGAAGTGGGAATTCCCAACCGGCACCAGCTGGGTCAACAGCACGCCGGCGGTGCAGGACGGCCGGGTGCACTTCGCCACCTCCGACACCGCGCTGCTGCACGCGGTGGACGCGGTCACCGGCCAGCCGATCTGGCAGCAGCAGGGGCCGGCGTACATGTTCGCGCCGCCGGCGCTGGCCGGAGGGATCGTGCTGCAGGGCGTGCTCAATGGCAGCCTGCAGGCGCGCGACCGCGCCACCGGCGATCTGCTGTGGGAGTTCCAGACCGAGGCCTCGCGGCGCAACCACGGCTGGGTGCTGACAGCGACCCGCGGCTTCAATGCGCCGCTGCTCTTTCCCAACGGCTGGCACGACACCATGGCCATCGGCGCCAGGGCCCAGTTCAGCGTCGGGGCCTTCTTCGGCGCGCCGCTGGTGGTGGGCCGCACGGTCTACGTCGGCAGCGCCGATGGCCGGGTGTATGCGCTGGAGTGAGCCGCCGACAGCCCTTCGATTGCAGGCCTCGGCGCGCTTTGCGAGACTCCCCGGATGAACTACCTGCACACCATGGTCCGTGTGACGGACCTCGACGCCTCCTTGCGTTTCTATGTCGATGCCCTGGGGCTGGAAGTGGTCTCGCGCAAGGAGGTGCCGGCCGGGCGCTACACGCTCGTGTTCCTGGCGGCGCCGGGCGACACGAAGGCCCAGGTCGAGTTGACCCACAACTGGGACGCCGAGGTCTACACCGGCGGCCGCAACTTCGGCCACTTGGCCTATGCGGTGCCAGACATCTACGCCGCCTGCCGCCGGCTGATGGAGCACGGCGTCACGATCAGCCGGCCGCCGCGCGACGGGCGCATGGCCTTCGTGCGCTCACCCGACCAGATCTCGATCGAGCTGCTGCAGGCCGGCGAAGCGCTCCCCCCGGCGGAGCCGTGGACCTCGATGCCCAACGTGGGCAGCTGGTGAGACGGGCCGGACGCGCTCAGGGCGCCTGCGTCTGCCCGTAGTAGGTGGGTGCCGGGTTGCCGAGCGACCAGAGGTAGCGGCTCTGGGCGTTGAGGTGAGAGAACCTCGCGAGGGGGTGCGCCAGATTGGCGCGGGAGCCGGCGTTGCTGCGGCCGGCCGTTGCGGCGGCGGCCGGGGCGGTGCCGGCCGCGGTGCCCACGCCGATCACTTGCACCACCTGCCGGCGCAGGGCCGGGTCGCGTCGCATCTGGCCCAGGCAGCGGTCGGAGGCGCTGAGCACCAGCTCACCCCCGCGCATGCCCAGGCAGTCGGCCGCCTCCGCGCCGGCGACCGGGCCGAGGGCGATCACGGCGGCCACCAGGGTGGCGCGGTGTGGCGGAAGGTGACGGCGAGGACACATCGGGTAAACCATAGCATCGGTGCTGGGTTTCGGGCACCCGCGGGCGGGCTACGCGCCACCGATCCGTGACAGGCGCCGCAGCGCCCGTGGTGGACGCGGCACGGTCCGTGGCAGCCCCTGGCGCCGGCCTGCTCAGATCTGAGTGACGTGACGGCCCGGCCACCCTCGCCGCGTCACCCCGCGCCCGGCAGCCGCTCGCCCGCCGGCAGCGACTGCAGCATCTGGTCGAGCAGGCGAGGCAGGTCGGCCGAGCTGTCGAGAAACCAGTCCGCGGCCGAGGCCGGGTCGTCGTGGCCCACGCGCACCGTGAGCCAGCCCGGCTCGCCACGGGCGAACACCGGTTCGTCGTTGACGTCGTCGCCGATGAAGACGGCCGCCTCGGCGCCGCTCGCCTGCACCAGCTCGGCCACGGCGTCGGCCTTGTCCCGGGCCCAGGCGGCGACGATGTTGACCACCATCTTGCCGCCGAAGACCTTGAGGCCGGCCGGCAGCTGCGCCGTCAGTGCGTCGATGGCCTGCTGCGCCGCGGTTCGGTCGCTCGCCAGGCGATAGTGCAGCGCGATCGACAGCCCCTTGTCCTCGACGGCCACGCCGGCGTCGTGCAGAGCGCCCGCCGCCGCGGCCAGGCAGGCCCGGGCGGGTTCCAATGCACTGGCGTCTCGCTCGGCCTGCAGAGGCGACTCGTCCTCGGCACCGTGGTTGCCGACCACGCGCCAGGGCACGAAGAGCAGGCGCGGGCGCAGGTCGTGCACCCGACGCCCGGAGATCACCGCCACCGGCAGCCGCTGCGCGAGCCGCTGCAGGCGGTGTGCCACGCCGGCCGGCACCCGCGCGTCGTCGGGCCGCGCCACGATGGGCGCCAGCGTGCCGTCGAAGTCGAAAGCCAGCAGCGGGTGCCGGCGCATGGTCTGGGCCAGGGCGGCCTCGCCTTCGGGGGTGAACAGTCGTCTCATCGGTCTTTCATCGTGGCCACCGGCCGGTCGCGATCGCCAAACTCACTCGGGGGGAAGGTGCTGGAAGCGGCCCATTCGTCACCGCTGCCGCCGTTGCCGGCCAGTGCATTGGTGTGGCGCTGCACACGCGCGGCGATGCGCTCGCGCAGGCGGAAGCGGCCGGCATCGGCCAGCATGCGGCCAGCCCATCGGAAGACGTTGTTCTCCTTCACCGTCATGCGCAGGCTGGCCATTCGCTCGCGCTGCTCGGCCGGCGGCATGGTGGCGGCGCGGTGCAGCGCATCGGCGGTTTCCTCCACGTGGTAGGGGTTCACGATCAGCGCCTCGGGCAGCTCGCGTGCTGCGCCGGCGAAGCGGCTGAGCACCAGCACGCCCTGCTCGTCGTCGCGCGCGGCAATGAACTCCTTGCAGACCAGGTTCATGCCGTCGTGCAGGCTGGTGACCACGCAGATGTCGGCGGCGCGGAACAGCTCGTTGACCGCATCGTGCTCGTGATGCTGTGCCAGCAGCCGCACCGGCTGGTACTCGCCCTGGCCGAAGCGCTGGTTGATGCGGTCGGCCACCGTGTGGATGCGCTGCTGGAAGGCGTTGTACTCCTCCAGCGCGCTGCGGGTGGGGGCGGCGATCTGCACGAACACGAAGCGGCCGACCCACTCGGGCCGCTTGTCGAGCAGCCGCTCCACCGCGTGCAGCCGCTCGAGGATGCCCTTGGTGTAGTCGAAGCGGTCCACGCCCACCGCGAGGCAGGTCATCGGGTGCAGCCCCAGGCGTTCGAAGACGCGCTGGCGGCACAGCTCCACCGGCACCGGTGGCGACGACTCGGGCCACTCGATCGAGATCGGGTAGTTCTCGACGAAGGTAGGCTCGTCCTGGTAGGAGATGGTCGAGTGCTCGTGCTCGATGCGCGCTTCGAGGTAGCGGTCGACCGTCTCGATGAAGTTCTTGCAGTGGAAGCGGGTGTGGAAGCCGAGGATGGTGCTGCCCAGCATGCCCTGCAGGATCTCGCGCCGCCACGGGCAGATGCCGAACGACTCGGGGTTGGGCCACGGGATGTGCCAGAAGGTGAGGATGGTCGCGCGCGGCAGGCGCTTTCGGATCATCGCGGGCAGCAGCGCGAAGTGGTAGTCCTGCACCAGCACCACCGGGTCTTCGCTGCGCGCCTCGGCCGCCACCGCGTCGGCGAAGCGCTCGTTGACCATGCGGTAGGCCTGCCAGTCGGACTCGCGGAAGACCGGCCGGACATGAGCGACGTGACACAGCGGCCACAGGCCTTCGTTGGCGAAGCCGTTGTAGTAGCCCGCCTCCTCTTCCGGCGTGAGCCAGACGCGGCGCAGCAGGTAGTCGTTCGCCCCCGGCGGCACGGCCACACGGTCATGGGCATCGACCACGTCGCGGTCGGCGCTGCCGCTGCCGTGCGCGATCCAGGTGCCGGAGCAGGCGCGCATCACCGGCTCGACCGCCGTCACCAGGCCGCTGGCCGGGCGCATCACGCGCACCTGGCCGTCGTCGCCGCGATGGTGGATGTAGGGCTCGCGGTTGGAGACCACGATCACCTGGTCGCCGCGCAGCTGCGTGTGGAGCAGTGAGCGCAAGCGATCGGCGTTCCAGGTGGAGACGAGCTCCAGGCTGCGGCGGTATTCGTCCTCCAGGTCGCGCAGGCGGGCGCGCACCTCGTTGGCAAAGGGCTGCAGCTCGGGCGGCTGCTCGCCCAGCAACGGCCGCAGCAGGCCTTCGCCGCGCACGATGCCTTGCATGCCGCGCACCCAGCCGCGCCAGCTGAGCTGCGCCACCACCACGGTGATGGTGGCGATCGCCAGCCCGAGGCCGACGATGAAGATCAGCAGGTAGCGGCGGGTGTCCGCACTGCGGCGGTCCATGAAGCTCAGGTCGTGCAACAGCACCAGCTCGCCGGCGGCCGCATCGTCGGGGTTCAGCGGGTGCACGCCCACATGCACCGCGCCACCGTCCAGCTCCAGCCGCGGGTCGGCGCGGTGGGCCAGGGTGCGCGCCTCGGCGCAGCCGAGCGAACGGGGGAAGCCCTCGGTGCGCCGCTCCATCTCGTCGCCCGGCACGCACAACGCCAGCGCGACCAGGCGTTCGTCGCGCACCGAGCGCTCGAACAACTGCTGGATGCGCCACGATTTGCCGTCAGTCTGGGCTTCGGTGATCGCGTCGGACAGCGTGTTGGCCACCAGCGACCCGCGGGTGTTGAGATCACGCGCAAACCAGCGTAGCGTCAGGCTGTCCAGCAACGGCAGGGCCACGACGGCAGCAACCATCAGCGTCAGCAGCAGCGGCACCAGGAAGCGGAGTTGGAGTCTGAGGGTTTTCATGTTGATGGAGCCAGCGGCAAACGGCGTGCCTGCCCCTGGGCCCCGGTTTTGCTAAGGGGCAGCCTAGGCCGTCTGGCTGGTCACAGTCGATTGGATTTGTATCGATGACAAATGATTCGCCTCGTCCCATGCCCCGCCAGCCGTCGCTTGACCTGGCCCTGATCGGCAATTGCACCCTCAGCGCGCTGCTCGACCGCGATGGCGACATCGTCTGGTGCTGCATGCCGCGCTTCGACGGCGAGCCCGTCTTCCATGCCCTGCTCGGCGCCCCCAGCGGCCTGGCGCAGGACGGGCGGCTCTCCGTCGAGCTCGAAGGCGCGGTGCGCTCCGAACAGAGCTACGACCATGGCACGGCCATCGTGCGCACGCGGCTGTTCGACGCCCAGGGCCAGGCCATCGAGATCACCGATTTCGCACCGCGCTTCCATCACCACGGCCGCATGTTCCGCCCGGCCCAGCTGGTGCGCCGGGTGCGGCCCCTGCAGGGTCACCCGCGCGTGCGCTTCGTCGTGCGGCCCCGTGGCGGCTGGGGCGCGCTCGCGCCGGAGATCACCCGTGGCAGCAATCATCTTCGTTATGTTCTGCCGGGGGCGACGCTGCGGCTGAACACCAACGCCCCACCCACCTACATCGCCGAGGAGCGCTGGTTCTCGCTCCACAACGCCGTGAGCCTGATCCTCGGCCCGGACGAGACCTTCGAAGGCGCGATCGAGCAGACCGCGCGCGACTTCGAGGAACAAACCTCGTTGCACTGGCGCGCATGGACGCGTCGCCTGGCGCTGCCGCTGGAGTGGCAGGACGCGGTGATCCGCGCGGCCATCACGCTCAAGCTGTGCCAGTTCGAGGAGACGGGCGCCATCGTGGCCGCGATGACGACGAGCCTGCCCGAGGCCCCGGGCAGCGGCCGCAACTGGGACTACCGCTACTGCTGGCTGCGCGACGCCTTCTTCGTCGTGCGGGCGCTCAACAGCCTGTCCGAAGTCGGCACGATGGAAGACTACCTGCGCTGGCTGCACGACGTGGTGCGCAGCGAGAGCGGCGGCCACGTGCAGCCGCTGTACGGCATCAGCCTGGAGCGCGAGCTCGTCGAGCGCATCGAACCGCAGCTGCCGGGCTACCGCGGCATGGGGCCGGTGCGGGTGGGCAACCAGGCCTACGAGCACTTCCAGCACGACGTGTACGGCAACATCGTGCTGGGCGCCTCGCAGGCCTTCCACGACCACCGCCTCTTCCGCCGCGCCGACACGAGCGACTTCGAGCGCCTGGAAGCGGTGGGCGAGCGCGCCTTCGCGCTGCACGACCAGCCCGACGCCGGCATGTGGGAGCTGCGCACCCGGGCCCGGGTGCACACCTCGTCGTCGCTGATGTGCTGGGCCGCCTGCGACCGGCTCGCCAAGATCGCCCGGGCGTTGCAGCAGCCCGCCCGGGCCGCCTACTGGCGCGAGCGGGCAGACCTGATCCGCACGCGCATCCTCGAAGCGGCCTGGAACGAGCAGCGCCAGGCCTTCGTCGAAAGCTTCGGCGGCCGCGACCTGGATGCGAGCGTGCTGCTGATGGCCGAGGTCGGCTTCCTGCCCGCATCGGACCCGCGTTTCATCAGCACCGTGGACGCGATGGAACGCACGCTGTGCGACGGCCACTTCATGCGCCGCTACGAGGCCCCGGACGACTTCGGCCGGCCCGAGACGGCGTTCAATGTCTGCGCCTTCTGGCGGGTCGACGCGCTGGCGCGCATCGGCCGCCGCGCCGAGGCACGCGAGGCCTTCGAGGCACTGCTGGCGCGACGCAACCACGTCGGCCTGCTGTCGGAAGATCTCGACCCGAAGGACGGCGGCGAGCTGTGGGGCAACTTCCCGCAGACGTATTCGATGGTCGGCATCATCAACGGCGCGATGCAGCTCTCGGCGCCGTGGGCCGACGCGGTGTAGAGGGGACCCCCACGCCCCCTCCTGGCGGGCTGCCCCCAGGGGGCCCGCGCAGCGGACCGGCCAAGCCGGATCCGCGCATGCCACTTGAATGGCGGCGGCCCCTGCGGAGCGCCGCGGTAAGCTGCGCGCCTTCAAGGAGATCGCCCATGCGCTACCGCCGCCTCGGCCGTGCCGGCCTGAAGGTCAGCGAGCTGTCCCTCGGCTCGTGGATCACCTACCACAACCAGGTCGACGTCGACGCCGCGGTCGAGATGATGGCCGCGGCCTTCGATGGCGGTGTCAACTTCTTCGACAACGCCGAGGCCTACGCCGGCGGGCGCAGCGAAGAGGTGATGGGCCAGGCGCTGAAGCGGCTCGCCTGGCCGCGGCTGAACTACGTGGTGTCGACCAAGTTCTTCTGGGGCCTGCCCGACCCCAAGGTGACGGTGAACCGCCGCAACACGCTGAACCGCAAGTACCTGATGCAGGCGATCGACGGCTCGCTGAAGCGCTTCGGCCTGGAGCACATCGACCTCGTCTACTGCCACCGGCCGGACCCGGAGACACCGGTCGAGGAGACCGTGCAGGCCATGAGCGACATGATCACCGCGGGCAAGGCGCTGTACTGGGGCACCAGCGAGTGGTCGGCGGCCGACATCCGCGCGGCCTGGGAGATCGCCGAACGCCACCACCTGCACAAGCCGGTGGTCGAGCAGCCGCAGTACCACCTGTTCCACCGCCAGCGCGTGGAGCAGGAGTACGCGCACCTCTACGACGACATCGGCCTCGGCCTGACGACCTGGAGCCCGCTCGCCTCGGGCCTGCTGACCGGCAAGTACCACGGCGGCATCCCGCCCGGCTCGCGCGGCGCGATGGAGAGCGTGGCCTTCCTGCGCGAGGGCCTGACCGACGCTGCCAGGAACGCCGCCGTGGCCCAGCTGACGCCGATCGCGCGCGATCTGGACGGCACCCTGGCCCAGCTGGCGATCGCCTGGATCACGAAGAACCCGCGTGTCTCCAGCGTGATCACCGGCGCCTCGCGCGTCGAGCAGCTGCAGAGCAACCTGGGCGCGCTGGCGCTGGCCGACAAGCTGACGCCCGAGATCATGGCCCGCATCGAGGCGATCACCTCGCCGCTGGCGGCATGAGCGGCGCGCCGGGCGGCGGCGTGGTCGAGGACCGGCACGGCGCCTACCTGCTGTCCACCGAACCCGCGCGGCTGGATTTCGCTGCGGTGCACGCCTACCTCACCCGCAGCTACTGGTCGCCCGGCATCTCGCGCACGCTGGTGGAGCGGGCGGCGGCGAACTCGCTGTGCTTCGGGCTCTATCACCTCGCCGCCGAAGCCTCGGAACAGGTGGGCTATGCCCGCGTCGTCACCGACCGCGCCAGCTTCGGCTACCTGGCCGACGTGTACGTGCTGGAAGCGCACCGCGGCCAGGGGCTGTCGAAGTGGCTGATGCAGTTCATCACCGCCCACCCCGAGCTGCAGACCCTGCGCCGCTTCCTGCTCGGCACGCGCGACGCGCACGGCCTGTATGCGCAGTTCGGCTTCGGGCCGCTCGCCAACCCTTCCCGCATGATGGAGATCCTGCGGCCCGACGCGCACTTGCAGGCGGTGGCCGCCGGGCGGGGCTGAGCGGTGAGCGCCGCGACACCGCGGCATCAAACCGTGCAGGAATTCACACGCAATGCCGCCCATGATGTGAGTTAGGGATGTCGCCTACGGGCCAGGCACCCAAGCATGTGTGGCGCCGCGTCCAGTGCGGGCAGCCCCTCTTTCCCCCGGCGGACGTGGCCCTCTTCAACTCAGGGAGACCCACATGCACAAGCTCCTGCAGTCCCTCGCGCGCCGGTTGATGCCGCTGCTGCTGATGGCCGCCGCCGTTGGCGCGGCGGCAGCGCCCGTCTACCGCGCCCATGTCGTCGCAGCGCCCTACCGGCTCGGCGGCGTCGAGTACTTCTGGTACACCGCCATGGGCCTGAACAACCAGGGCCAATCGCTGCTGACCACCTACCAGTACGGTGCATTCGGCCTCGGCTACGCCGTCTATGACAAGCACGGCCAGTACCTGCGGCACGTCGGCGGCATGTCGCGCTACGGCAGCAACCTGATCCAGGCCATCAACAACCATGGCGACGTGGCCGGGCACGAGCTGGAAGGCTACTACTGGGTCGGCCACGTGCAGAAGGACCAGGGCTTCGACGCCACGGTCCATGGCTTCCCCGAGGGGGACTTCGGCGGCTACTTTTCCGATGCCTACGCCTACGGCCTGAGCGACGCCGGCCACGTGGTCGGCCAGGCGGTCGGCGCACTCGATGGCCGCCAGCGCGCTTACGTCTGGCGCCTGGGCACGATGCAGGAGATCGGCACCTTCGGCGGCGCCACCAGCACCGCCGTCGACGTCAGCGACCAAGGCGTCGCGGTGGGCCAGGCCGATCTCGCGGACGGCAGCGTGCACGCTTTCGCGTTCCGGGGTGGGCTGCTGCACGACCTGGGCACGCTCGGCGGCGCCAACTCGTGGGCCCGCGCCATCAACGACCGCGGCCAGATCGCGGGCACGGCGGAGACCGCAGACGGCACCCAGCGCGCCTTCCTGTATGAGAAGCGCCAGATGCGCGCGCTGCCCACGCCCGAAGGCGCCAGCGCCAGCGCCTGGTCGATCAACCGGCAGGGCCAGGTGGTCGGCAGCTACACGCTGGCCGGGCAGGGCCACGCCTTCCTGTTCGACGGCGGCACGGTGCACCGCATCCAGGACTTGCTGCGCCCCGTCGACCAGGCAGTGTGGACGATCGCCGGGGCGTCCGCGATCAACGACAAGGGCTGGATCCTGGTCGACGCCCACAAGGCCGGTGACCTGAACTCCACCGTGCTGCTGCTCAAGCCGGCGCGTTGAGCGCCGCGAGCCGCTCGGGCGTGCCCACGTCGGTCCACGCCCCGCTCCACAGCCGCGCGCCCAGGCGGCGCGCGGCGATGGCCGCGTCCAGCCGCGGGCGCAGCGGCATGCGGGTGCCGGGGGCGATGTCGCTGAACATCGCGGCGCGGAACAGGCCCACGCTGGCCCAGGTGTAGCGCTGCTCGGCCTGGGCCAGCGCCAGGCCGTCGGCGCCGATGCCGAAGTCGCCGCGCGGGTGGTGCGGCGCATTGGGCACCAGCCACAGCTCGGCCAGGCGCTCGGGGTGGGCCTGCATCTCGCCAACCGCGGCCGGCGCGAACTCGAAGCCGGGCACGAAGACATCACCCGACACGACCCAGAACGGCGTGGCGTCGCCCTCGGGCGCGAGCCAGGGCAGCGCCTTGGCGATGCCGCCGGCGGTTTCCAGCGCACCGCCGTGGTCGCGCCCCTCGAACGAGTAGTGCAGCTGCAGGCCGAAGCGAGTGCCGTCGCCCAGCATGGCGGGGAACTGCTCTTCCAGCCAGGCGGTATTGACCACCACCTCGCGCACGCCGCCACGGGCCAGCGCCTCCAGGTGCCACTCGATCAACGGCTTGCCCTGCACCACCAGCAGCGGCTTGGGCGTGTGGTCGGTCAGCGGCCGCATCCGCTCGCCGCGGCCGGCGCTGAGCACGATCGCCCGCGGCGCCGTACCCATCATTGCACCGCCACCACTGCCACAGCGCCCGGCTGAAGCTCGGCCTTCACGGTGCAGGTGCCGGCCGTGGCCTGGGCGCTGGCGCCGCGCACCACCACCTTGGGGTCGACGCTGCCGGGGCTCCAGGCGTCGATGCGGGCGATGCCGCTGCAGGCCTGGGCACCGGCCAGCCGGGCGGTCACCGCCTGCGCCTGGGCGCTGCGGTTGACCAGCATCAGGTAGGGCTTGCCGCCGGCCTGCAGCGCCACCGCCGGCAGGTCGGCGCGCAGGCTGCGAGCGCCCACCGCCTTGGCGCCGGCCGGCACGCCGCCGAACAAGGCCTTCATCGCCCAGGCCACCGGCCGCCGCTCGCCGTTCTCGGCCATCAGGCCGTGCTGCTTCTTCTGCCAGCCGAAGTCCTGCAGCTGCCAGTAGATGAGGCCGCCCGCGCCGTGGCCCAGCAGCATCACCGCGGTCGAGGCGGCCTGCACGGCGAACTCGGGCGAGCCGGTCTCGAGGTTGTCGTCCGAGCGCGGGTCGTCCTCGACATGCTGCTTGACGCCGAACTCGGTCACCAGCACCGGGCCGAACTTGCCGCGGCCCACGAAGCTGGCCATGCCCGGGCTCCTGGCATCGGCCAGCACCTCGGGCTTCAGGTAGACGTGCACGCTGGCATAACCCATCGCCTTGGTGGCGCCGGCGTCGACGATGGCGCCGATGTAGTGGTCGAAGTTGGGGATGCCGGTGCCCGGCCCGGCGATCGGCCAGGCCTGCAAGCCGGCCTTGTCCATCGCGGCGCGGGTCTTCAGCAGCAGCTGGGCGTACTGCTCGCGCTTGTAGAGCGTGTCCCAGGCGCCGTGCGGCTCGTTGGTCAGCTCCACCGCCGCGGCGCGCACGCCCTGGCGCTGCAGCCACAGCATCTGCGCCGTCAGCAGGTTGGCCAGGTCGCCCAGGTGCTCGGTCTTGGCGAAGGTGGCCTGCTGCTTGCTGCCGGCGCGGCGGTTGGCACGCTCGACCCACGGGTCGGGCATGCGCCAGAAGATCAGCACCGGCTGGATGTTCAGCGCCTGAAGCCGCTTGTTGAAGGCGCCGATGCGCTGGCGCTGCGCCGGGCTGTCGTTGCGCTCCAGCAGCTCCAGCACCTGCTCCACGCTCATGCCTGGGCGCAGTTGGTTGAAGGGCAGCTTGGGGATCATCGAGACGCGCACGAAGCGGGCGTTCAGCTCCTTCAGCAGCTGGGTGCCGACCTCATCGGTGTCGGCCTCGGCGGCCTGCTCGGCCAAGCGCGCACGGGCCTTGGGGCCGAGCTTGGCGCCGGCCGCATCGCCACCGCCCCGGTCGCCCTTGACCCAGACCTGGGTGCCGAAGCCGAGGAAGTCGTGGGCTTGCGCGAAATCGAAGTCGAGCGCCACCTCGGCGGCTTGTGTTGCGCCAGTGCCGGCAAGCAGCCCGCAGACCAGAAGAAGCCGGCGAACGCGCGCGGCGGCGAGGGATGTCGTCATCGGGAGGGTTCCAACGGTGGCCAGCCACGGTGGCCGGGTGGGTGGAAGACGGCGGGCGCACCATATCAGACACGGCAGCCCGCACGCCCGGCGTCAGGCAAGCGATGTGCCCGGGGGCCGCGGGTTTCCAGGGCCGACAGGCGGCCGACTAAAATAGCGGGTTCTCCCGCCCTTACCAGCCACCAGGCCCCTTGCCGGGCCCCGGACCGCCCATGGCCTCTGACACCGCTCCTTCCCTCGCCCCCACCCCCGCCACCGAGCACCGCCAGATGGCCGACGCCATCCGCGCGCTGGCGATGGACGCCGTGCAGCAGGCCAACTCCGGCCACCCCGGCGCGCCGATGGGCATGGCCGAGATGGCCCAGGCCTTGTGGGGCCGCCACCTGAAGCACCACCCCGGCAACCCGCACTGGGCCGACCGCGACCGCTTCGTGCTGAGCAACGGCCACGCCTCGATGCTGCTGTACGCGGTGCTGCACCTGACCGGCTACGCGCTGTCGTCGGACGAGCTCAAGGCCTTCCGCCAGCTGCACAGCCTGACCCCCGGCCACCCTGAAGTCGACATCACCCCGGGCGTCGAGACCACCACCGGCCCGCTGGGCCAGGGCATCAGCAACGCGGTCGGCCTGGCGCTGGCGGAAAAGCTGCTGGCGGCCGAGTTCAACCGCGACGGGCACCAGATCGTCGACCACCACACCTACGCCTTCCTGGGCGACGGCTGCCTGATGGAAGGCATCAGCCACGAAGCCTGCGCGCTGGCCGGCGCCTGGAAGCTGAACAAGCTGATCGCGCTGTACGACGACAACGGCATCTCGATCGACGGTCAGGTCACCCCCTGGTTCATCGACGACTCGGCCGCGCGCTTCAAGGCCTATGGCTGGAACGTGATCGGCCCGGTCGACGGCCACGACGCCGACGCCATCGACGCCGCGATCGCCCAGGCGAAGAAGAGCACCGACAAGCCCAGCTTCATCGTCTGCAAGACGGCCATCGGCAAGGGCTCGCCCAACCGCGCCGGCACCGCCAAGGCCCACGGCGAGCCGCTGGGCGGCGAAGAGATCAAGCTGACGCGCGAGGCGATCGCCTGGGAGCACGAGCCCTTCGTGATCCCCGAAGACATCCGCGCCGCCTGGGACGCGCACGCCGAAGGCGAGAAGGCCGAAAGCGACTGGAACACGCGCTTCGCGGCCTACGCCGCGGCTTTCCCCGAACTGGCCGCCGAGTTCACCCGCCGCATGGCCGGCGAGCTGCCCAAGGATTTCGCCGAGATCGCCGTCGAGGCGGTGGGCAGCGCGCACGACAAGGCCGAGACCGTGGCCAGCCGCAAGGCCAGCCAGATCGCGCTGGAGCACTTCACCGCCCGCCTGCCCGAGCTGCTGGGCGGCTCGGCCGACCTGACCGGCTCGAACCTCACCAACACCAAATCGACGCCCGCGCTGCGCTTCGACGCCAGCGGCGCCGTGGTGAAGAACGAGGCCGGCCAGATCGGCCGCCACATCAACTACGGCGTGCGCGAGTTCGGCATGGCCGCCATCATGAACGGCGTGGCGCTGCACGGCGGCTACATCCCCTACGGCGGCACCTTCCTGACCTTCAGCGACTACAGCCGCAACGCCATCCGCATGGCCGCGCTGATGAAGCGCCGCGTGATCCACGTCTTCACGCACGACTCCATCGGCCTGGGCGAGGACGGCCCGACCCACCAGTCGGTCGAGCACGCCGCCAGCCTGCGCCTGATCCCCAACCTCGACGTCTGGCGCCCGGCCGACACCACCGAGACCGCCGTGGCCTGGACCATGGCGCTGGCCAACAAGCACCGCCCGAGCGCGCTGCTGCTGAGCCGCCAGAACCTGCCCTACGCGCCCAAGACCGACGCCGACGTGATCACCCGCGGCGCCTATGTGCTGGCCGAGCCGAGTGAGGTGGGCCTGAAGAAGAAGGCCCAGGCCGTCATCATCGCCACCGGCTCGGAAGTGCAGCTGGCGCTGCATGCGCAGCAGCTGCTCGCGCAGCGCAAGATCGCCGTCCGAGTGGTCTCGATGCCGTCGACCACCGTGTTCGACCGCCAGGGCGCCGACTACAAGACCGAGGTGCTGCCGGCCAAGCTGCCGCGCATCGCCATCGAGGCCGGCGTGACCGACTTCTGGTGGAAGTACGGCTGCGCCGCAGTCGTCGGCATCGACCGATTCGGCGAGTCCGCCCCGGCCGGCGTGCTGTTCAAGCACTTCGGCTTCACGGCGGAGAACCTCGCCTTGACCGTGCGCAAGGTGCTGGCCAAGTGAAGCTTCTTCGGCGTCTCGCAGCGGTGCTGCTCGGGGCGCCGATGGCGGTGGCTGCACAGTCGCCGACTGTTGAACCGTCCATCGCGCGAGCGTGCCTGAAGCCTGCGCCTGAACTTCGCGGCGAGCCCGAGTACCCGTTCGACGCCTGGAAGCGAGGGCTGGGTGGCCGCGTCGAGGTGGAACTGTCGTTCCGTTCCGCCGACCGTTCGCCCTCGGTGAAGGTGCTCGCCAACGAGGGCGATGACAGCTTTGTCGAAGCAGTGCGTGCCCATGTGCGGCAATTCCGCCTGCCATGCATCGACAAAGATCTCGAGCAGGCACGGTTGGTCTTCGAGTATGTCTTCAAGCCCGACGACCGAAAGATCGCGGCCGCCGACCCGAAAGACCCGGACCATGAGGCCCGACGCAAGCAAGTGGCCTGCCTCGTACACACCTCGGGCCGGAAGGCTCCGGACTATCCCCCGGCGGCACTGCGGAGGGATCTCCAGGGCCGCATCTTGATCGACATGCAGTTCGATGCGGCCGACAAGCCGCCGTCCTACAAGGTGTACTCCGCCACGGGCGCCGGTCCGCTTCACGAGGCGCTCGAGGACTGGGTACCCGGATATCGTCTGCCCTGCTTCGCAGGCCCCGGCTCGGCCAAGATGTCGGTGAAGTACACGTACCTCATCGATGGCGGGAGCGGCTACGGCTTCAAGCCGCTCGGTCTCATGCAGTTCCTGGGGGCGGTCAAGGGCATCCGAGACCAGCGACTGGACTTCGACTTCAACCAGATGGCGTGCCCGTTCGACGTGCGCCTGACCTATCTACAGCCTCACCGCCGCAACAATGTGCATCAGCTCGTCAGCTACGAGCCGTCACGACAACCCTTCATCGACTGGCTCAGAACGGCGGAACTCAACGTGCCCGAGCGAATGCTGCAGGCCGTGTATGCCGACGAGATCACGCTGACCATCCCCTGCACCCGGATCAACCTCACCCCCTAGGAGAAGACATGACGATCAAGATCGGTATCAATGGTTTCGGCCGCATCGGCCGCATGGTGTTCCGCGCCGCGGTGCAGAACTTCGCCAACGACATCGAGGTCGTCGGCATCAACGACCTGCTGGAGCCGGACTACCTGGCCTACATGCTGAAGTACGACAGCGTGCACGGCCGCTTCAAGGGCGAGGTCGCTGTCGACGGCAACACGCTGATCGTCAACGGCAAGAAGATCCGCCTGACCGCGGTGAAGGACCCGGCCGAGCTGAAGTGGGGCGATGTCGGCGCCGACATCGTCGTCGAGTCGACCGGCCTGTTCCTGACCAAGGAAACCGCCGAGAAGCACATCGCCGCCGGCGCGAAGAAGGTGGTCATGTCGGCCCCCTCCAAGGACGACACGCCGATGTTCGTCTACGGCGTGAACGACGCGAGCTACGCCGGCCAGGCCATCATCTCGAACGCCTCGTGCACCACCAACTGCCTGGCCCCGGTGGCCAAGGTGCTGAACGACGCCTTCGGCATCAAGCGCGGCCTGATGACCACGGTGCACGCCACCACCGCCACACAGAAGACCGTCGACGGCCCGTCGAACAAGGACTGGCGCGGCGGCCGCGGCATCCTCGAAAACATCATCCCGTCGAGCACCGGCGCCGCCAAGGCCGTGGGCGTGGTGATCCCCGAGCTGAACAAGAAGCTGACCGGCATGTCGTTCCGCGTGCCGACCTCGGACGTGTCGGTGATCGACCTGACGGTCGAGCTGCTGAAGGACGCCAGCTACGACGACATCTGCAACGCCATGAAGGCGGCCGCGGCCGGCCCGATGAAGGGCGTGCTGGGCTACACCGAGGACAAGGTGGTCTCCACCGACTTCCGCGGCGAGGCCATGACCTCGGTCTTCGACGCCGAAGCCGGCATCGCGCTGGACAAGACCTTCGTCAAGGTCGTGGCCTGGTACGACAACGAGTGGGGCTACTCGAACAAGGTGCTCGAGATGGTGCGCGTGATCGCCAAGTAAGGCGCTGCGACGCTGAAGACGAAGGGGGCCACGGCCCCCTTTTTCGTTGCCTCGGTCGGCCTCAGTCGGGCAACTGGAAGGCCAGCCCGATCTGTGACCCATAGGTCGGGTAGCGCACCTTGACCCGGTAGCCCCGCAACTTGCTGGCGTCCCAGCCGCGGGCCTGGCAGACGTGGCGGATCAGGTCGGGGTAGGCCGCGAATTCGGGCAGGCGGAAGGCGTCCGGCCCGCGCCCCAGGTGCTGCACGGTCTCGACGGTGTCCAGGCGGTCACCGACGCGCGTGGGATCGTCGGGGTGCGCGAGGCCCCGGATCACGGTGTCGAAGATGCGCACCTCCGGCTGGATGCCGGGCCAGACGTCGTCGTGCAGCAGCGCATCGAT
Source organism: Pseudomonadota bacterium (assembly GCA_049322835.1). Lineage (GTDB taxonomy): Bacteria > Pseudomonadota > Gammaproteobacteria > Burkholderiales > Burkholderiaceae_C > Ideonella. Next base: position 110,986 of record JBMOQN010000006.1, read on the forward strand.
GACGCAGCACTCGGTGGGTGGTTCGGCGTGGGCGGCCATGCCGCTGGTCGGGCGGCCCTCGCCGCGGCGCGCACGGTGCATGCCCTGGTAGAAGTGGGCGTGGACCATGTCGTGGCCACGGCCCTGGGTCCGGCCCAGGGGCAGGTCGGCTACCGAGGTCTGGATCAGCTGGCCCTGGCGCACCGCGCTGATCTGCGAAGCCTGCACGGTGGAGAACTCGGGCACCAGCAGGTCCTGCAGGTCGGTGATGTCGCGCCCGGACAGGCTTTGCGGCGAGTAGCGCGTCGGGTCCTTGGCCATCGACGAGAAGTTCAGCCGCAGCAGGCCCGAGGGCTTCAGCCGGCGGCAGCCCAACAGCGCGTCGATGCCGACCCCGTCGTGCCGGTCCGGCGTGGTCTCGGAGGGGTAGACCATGCCGACCGACAGCACCAGGTCGGCCTGCACGCCGCGCAGCGCGGCGGCCGACTTGAAGGCGATCGTGCGGTGGCGCAGGTCGAATCCGGCCTGCGACTCGAGCACCCACTCGCTCAACACCACGTCGAGCGCGGCGCGGTCGCCGAATTCCAGGTCGACGAAGGCCTCGAAGGCCTGGACGGCCTGCGCGGCCCGCGCCAGGCAGGCGGCGTCGACGCCCGAGCGGGCAGCGCCCTGCAGCACCTGGCCCAGCACGACCTTGCCCGGGATGGCCACCAGCGTGGTGAGGGGGTCGCCCGCACGGACGGCCGACAGCAACCGGCTGACGGCCGATTGGCCGATCTGGAGGAAGGATTGGTAGGCCTTCTGGTCGCGGCTGCCGGCACGCTCGATCGTCGCCAGCAGGGCCAGCAGCGCGGCCTGCAGCTCGGCCCCGATGGCCTCGGTTCGCCGGCGCAGAGCCTGGTCGGCATCACTGGGGGGGCGAACGTCGCGAAAGCTCATGCAGAAGGCAGGGTCCGGGGTGTCTGCCAGGAGTGGCGCGGGGCGGCAGCGCGCGGGCCGGCATTGTAGGTGCCGCCCGCCTGCTGCCGCCTGCCGCCCGCTCAGGGCTTGATCTGCCAGACGGTACCGGGCCAGAAGCCGTGCTGGCCGGCCGTGCCGTAGGTCGTGCCGTAGAGCTTGCCCTTGCTCACCAGGACGGTGGTGTAGGGGTACACGCCGTTCGCATCACCCATCTGGAAGGCGTGCAGCACCTTCGAGGTCCAGGCCGTCTTGCCCGGGGCGGGCGGCGTGAGCTGGAAGACCTGGCCCGCGTCACTTTCGCCATTGGCGTAGGTGGCACCGTAGAGGTTGCCACGCTCGTCCATCGACAGCGACTGCCATGGCCCGTTGTGCTCGAAGCCGGCCAGCCCAGGCACTTCCCACAGCACCTGGTAGTTGGCGCCATCGGTGTCGAGCGCGAAGACGTTGCCGAAGCTGTTGAAGAAGCCGGCCGTGGCGCCGTAGAGGCGGCCGTCCGGACCCTGGATCAGGCCGTCGCGCGGCACCTCGCCGTCCGAGCCGCCAGCGAACGCGTGCAGCACCGAGAAGGCCCAGTTGCCACCGCCAACCGCGCTGAGCTTGAACACGTTGCCGTAGTTGAACTCACCGTAGCCTGCAGTCGTGCCGTAGAGGTTGCCGTCGCTGCCGATCAGCATGCGGCCGCTGGGCTGGCCGCCATCCTGGTTGCCGGTGAAGTGGTAGAGGATGGTCTTGATCCACTTCTTGTCGCCGTCGGCCGGCGGGGTGAGCTTGAACACCGTGCCGACCACGCCGTTGCCGCCCCACTGGGTGGTGCCGTAGAGGTTGCCGGCGGCGTCCATGGTCAGCGTGCAGGTCGGCTGCGAGCCGTCGGCGTCGCCCCCGAAGGACCACAGCACCTGGTGCTTCCACGCGGTCTGCCCCTTTTTCGGCGGGCTCAGCTTGAAGACCACGCCGTTGCCGGTGGAGCCGCCCGAATAGGTGGTGCCGTACAGGTTGCCCTGGCCATCCATCAGCAGACCGGCTTGCGCGTTGCCGCCGTCGGCGCCGCCGGTGAAGGCGTACAGCGTGGACTGGCTCCAGCGGCCGTCATCGGCCTTGGTGAGCTGGTAGACCACGCCGCTGCGGCCGGTGCCGCCACTGCTGGTGGTGCCGTAGAAGTTGCCGCGGCCGTCGGTGATGACGCCGCCGCGCGGGAAGCTGCCGTCCGTGCCGGCCTGGAACGAATAGATCGTCTTCAGCCTGGCATCGGCCGCCAGGGCCGGCTGCACCTGGGCCGCGCCCATCAGGCACAGCGCAACCACCGGAACGGAGACGTGGCGCTTCAAGCGGCCAAGGACAGCATCTGCAAGGGTACGGGACACGAGGTACTCCTGGGTTGAAAGAGATCCGCCGATGAGCGGGTGCGGGCGACGACGGCAGGGACTCGCACGACCCATGGGACGGGCCGGCGGGTTCAGGCGCTCACCACCCGGAATGGGCGCGCCTGACTGCTTGATTTCCATTCTGCGACCGATCCATTGGATATGCAACACATATCTATGACATTATTCAGAGCGAACGATCAGCCCGAACCGCAGCCTCGCGACAGGGCCACCGCAAGCTCGCCCGACGAGCCCGACGAGCCCGTCGGGCCTGAGGCCTCAGGGCCTCACGGCATCAGGGTCTCAAGAAGCGTCGAAGTGGCGGGCCAGCACCGGCTGCAGCGCCGGGTGCCCCTCGATGCGTTTCAGCAAGGCGCTGAACTCGGGGCGGTGCCGGGCCAGGTGCGCACGTGACCCGGACCACTTGGACACCACGGCGGCCATGATGTCCAGCGCGCCGGGCGCCTCGCCACCGCCCAGGAAGGGCGAGGCCGGAAAGCTGTCGGCGAAGATCTCCCAGTGGCGGTGCAGGTTGCGCCGGGCCGCGGCGCGGACGGCCTCGCGTGCATCGTCGCCGTCGTCGATGGTGAAGCGCTCGGGGTAGTCGCTGGCGGTGATCGCGCTGTAGCAGTTGGCGGCGATGTAGACCACGCCGCGCAGCGTCTGCGCCCGGGTGCTCTCGTCGGCCGGCAGCAGGCCGCTGGCCGGATGCAGCAGGCCCAGGTGGACGAGGATCGCCGCGCTCTCGGTCATCACGCTGCCATCGGGCAGCACCAGCGTCGGGATCTGGCCCAGGGGGTTGATGCGGCGCAGTTCGTCGATCGCCGAGTCCTCTTCCCATTGCGAGGCGCGCACCTGCCGGTAGGGCAGGCCGCAGCGTTCCAGCGCGGCCTCGGCGATCACCGAGCCGCTGCCGCGCGAGCCGTAGAGCGTGTACATCGGAGCCTCCTTCTTCGGGTGGTGGGAATGGTCAGGTGAGCGCCAGCGGCAGGCTGCGCAGGCGCTGGCCGGTCAGGGCGAACAGGGCGTTGGCCAGCGCCGGGGCCACCGGCGGCACCGCCGGCTCGCCCATGCCGGTGGGCGCCCGGGTGCTCGCCACGAGGTGGGTTTCGACGCGCGGCGCGTCACGCAGCATCAGCAGCGGCTGGTCGGGGAAGTTGCGCGGCTGCACCACACTGCCCACGATGTCGATGCGACCCATCAGCGCCGCGGTAAGGCCGAACACCACACTGCCCTCGACCTGCTGCGCCACGCCATCGGGGTTGACGACGGTGCCGCAGTCGACCGCGCACACCACGCGGTGCACGCGCGGCCGCTTCTGGCCCCCAGCCACATCGAGCGACACCTCCATCACCATCGCGACGATGCTGCCGAAGCTCTCGTGCAGCGCCACGCCACGCGCCTGGGCCCCCGGCAACGGCTGGCCCCATCCGGCCCGCTCGGCCGCCAGCTTCAGCACCGCCGCATGGCGCGGCATGTCGCCCAGCAGCCCGAGGCGGAAAGCCACCGGGTCGGCCTTGGCCGCATGCGCCAGTTCGTCGACGAAGCCCTCGCTGAAGAAGGCATTGTGCGAATGACCCACCGAACGCCAGAAGCCCACCGGCACGCCGCTGTGCGTGGCCACATGGGCCATGCGCTGGTGAGGCACGCCGTAGGCCAGGTCGAACAGGCCTTCGGCGGTGGTCTTGTCGGGCAGGTCCATCGGGCCGGCCAGGGCAGGCAGCACCCGCTCCATCCAGCGCGGCGTGATGGCGTCGCCGGCGCTGTGGATGGACAGGGCCTGGAGCCGGCCACGGTCATCGAGCCCGCCGCGCAGGAGCGCGGCGCCGGCCGGGCGGTAGAAGTCGTGGCCGAAGTCTTCCTCGCGCGGCCAGACCAGCATCACCGGCCGTCCGCCGGTCTCCAGCGCCACGCGGACCGCCTGGCAGACCACGTCGACTTCCAGCCGCCGCCCGAAGCCGCCGCCCAGCAGCGTCACATGCAGCGTGACCCGCTCGACCGGCACGCCGGCGATGCGCGCCGCCGCCTCGCGCGCCGGGCCGGGCACCTGCGTCGGCGCCCAGACCTCGACCGAGGTGCCGTCCGGCGCCACCCGCGCAGTGCAATTCATCGGCTCCAGCGTGGCATGGGCCAGGTAAGGCGCGCGGTAGACCGCTTCGAGCCGGTGGGCGGCACCGCCCAGCGCGGCCTCGACGTCGCCCCGTGCATGGAAGGCCAGGCCCTCGTCGGCCTGGGCGGCCGCGCGGGCGCGCATCTCCAGCTGGTCGAGGAGCACGGCCGAGTCCAGCGTCGGCCCGGCGGGTGGCCGCCATTCGGCTTCCAGCGCCTGCGCGCCCTGGCGGGCATGCCAGGTGGTGCGCGCCACCACCGCCACCGCGTCGGTCGAGCCGGCCAGTGGCGGCAGGCGCACGATGCGCTCGACGCCGGGGCGCGCCATCGCGGCGCGCGGGTCGATGCGGCCGGGTGTGCCGCCGATCGCCGGGGCGTGCCGCACCACCGCGTAGAGCAGGCCGGGCAGCCGCGTGTCGAGCCCGTAGCGCGCCTGCCCGTTGCTCTTGGCCACCGTGTCGACGCGGGGCCGCGGCTTGCCGAGCTGCCGCCACTGGGCACGCGGCTTGAAGCGCACCTCGCCGGGCCGGGTGTTCGCCGCGGCCTCGGCGAGCTCGCCGTAGTGCGCGCTTTCCTCGCCGGGGCCGTGGCCGATCACGCCCTGCTCGATGCTGAACTCGGCCACCGGCAGCTTCCAGCGCAGCGACGCCGCGCCCAGCAGCTGCGCGCGCGCGGTGGCCGCGGCCAGGCGCAGCGGCTCCCAGGCGTCGGCCACGGTCGATGAGCCACCGGTCACCGTGATGCCCAGCTCTCGCGCCAGCTTCCTGACCATCCAGTGCCCCAGGCGCGCGGTGGTCGTCTCGTGGCCAGGCTCGGTGCTTTCAGGGTGCAGCGGCAGGCTGGCGACGAACATCGCCACGTTGCCGTAGACCGCATCGTGCGGCGCCTGCACAGGGTGCACGCGCGCCAGCGGCAGGTCCAGCTCCTCGGCCACCATCAGCGCCAGCGCGGTGTGCACACCCTGGCCCATCTCGGAAAAGGGGGTGGCGAACAGCACCCCCCCGTCGCGCGTGACCTTGATCCAGCCGTTGAGCGCGACCTCGCCCCCTTCGGCCAGTGGCCAGAGCTCGGCCCGGCCCAGGCGGCTGCGCGGCGGCAGCCCGGCCCAGCCGACCACCAGCGCGCCAGCGGCGGCTGCACCGGAGAGCAGCAGCAGGCGGCGGTTCAGCCTCACGCCTTGGCCCCCAGCGGGCGCGGGCCGGGCGGTAGACCGGCCTTGGGGGCACGCATCGCGGCCGCCGCGGTGTGGATCGCGGCGCGTACCCGCGGGTAGGTGCCGCAGCGGCACAGGTTGGTCATGGCGGTGTCGATGTCGGAGTCACTGGGCTTCGGGTTCTTGTGCAGCAGCGCGGCAGCGGCCATCAGCATGCCGCTCTGGCAGTAGCCGCATTGCGGCACCTGGTGCTGCGCCCAGGCCTGCTGCAGCGCATGCGGCGCCTCGGTCGTGCCCAGGCCCTCGATGGTGCGCACGGCCTTGCCCGCCACAGCCGCCACCGGCATCACGCACGAGCGGACCGCGTGGCCGTCGACCTGCACCGTGCAGGCGCCGCAGGCCGCCACGCCGCAGCCGAACTTGGTGCCGGTCAGGTCCAGCACATCCCGCAGCACCCACAGCAAGGGCATGTCCGGCGCGATGGCCGCATCGTTCACCGCCAGCTGGCGGCCGTTGATCGTCAACTCCATGGGCCCGGAACTCCTGCACCGCCGCCTGAGGGCTGGCGGGGAGGGGCAGTTTGGCAGACACCCGGGCCCCCGCCGCGTCGCGCCGGTGACCGGGTGTGACGAAAGCGGCGCCGCGGCCGGCCGCGGAACTCCGCCCCGCGAGATGGGTCGGACAGGGCCCTTTTCCCGGTCGCCCGGCGCGGCCCCGAACCGACAGGAGATCCCCATGCAATGCCCGGTGTGCCCCGAAACCACGCTGCTCATGACCCACCGGCAGGGTGTCGAGATCGACTACTGCCCGCGCTGCCGCGGCGTCTGGCTCGACCGGGGCGAACTGGACAAGCTGATCGCGCTGGGCGAGCAGGACGCCGCCCGGCAGCAGCCCGTCGCGCCCACCCGCATGCCGCCGCCCGGCACCGGCCGCCGCGATTTCGACGACTCCGACTTCGGCCGCCACCACGGCGGCCACCGCCGCAAGTCGTGGCTCAGCGATCTCTTCGATTGAGGCCGGCGCGGCGCCCGCTGACGCCCGCGCCGCCAGACCGGCAGGCACTCACCCCAGCACCACCATCGCCTGGACCGCGCCCGCGCGCCCCGCACGCGCCTTGAGCGTGAGTGTGCTGCCCACCGGCGCGCGCACCACCCACTCGGCCATCGCACGGTCGGCAGAGACTTCACGCTCGGGCAGGAAGGCCTGCAGCGAGTTCTTCGGTGCATGGCCTTCGAGCTGCGGGCCTTCGATGCGGCGCTTGCCGTGCACCAGCGAGGCGCCCTGGGGCAGCTCGATCTCGAACACGCAGGCGCGCGCGGTCTTGCGCTCCAGCGCGCGCTTGGTCACGTAGCTCGGCAGGTAGCCGGCATTGGCCACCACCAGCTTGACGCGCCACGTGCCGGGGCCCAGCGACTCGACGCCGGTCGACAGCAGCTCCAGCTTCGGCAGCGACAGGCCAATCTGCGTCAGCCAGGCCGGGAAGCGCGCAGCCTCGCGCTCGCGGTACTTCGGCGGCGGGTTGCGCCAATGGTTCATGCGGTCCCAGCCGCCGATCTCCACCGCGCCCAGCTGCGGGTGCGTAAAAGGGCGCCAGTCGTTGTGGGCTTGGCCTTCGCAGTGCTCGTCGCTCCACTTGAGCAGCTTCAGGTCGTCTTCCGGCGGGTGGTCGCGGTACCAGTGGATCCAGTCGTAGTCGGTGATCCCGGCCTCCTTGTTCGGCGCCCAGAGCTCGACCGTCCAGAACAGAGCGCCCAGGTGCTCGTAGACCCAGTCCTGCGTGCCGGTGATGATCTCCTTCGGGTGGTACTTGAAGTCGTGCCAGATGCTGATCGCCGGGTAGCCGGTGAGCTTGGCGCCGATGTCGGACAGGCGCTTGTAGACCCACAGGTCCTCGGGCGTCATGTCGTCGTCGCTCTGGGTGCCCATCGGCCGCAGGATCACGCCCGAATGGGTGTGGAAGCTCACCGCCGCGCCGATGTTGGGGTGCCTGCAGATGAAGTCGACCATCGCCCGCACCTCGGGCTCGCTGGTGGGGTAGGGCCCCGCGCCCACCTGCTCGAACTCCTGCCGCCAGTAGGCCGGGAAGTTGCGGTTGAGGTCGAGGCCCTCGCGGTCCTTGTTGACGCGGATGGTGGTGCCGTCGAAGCCGTGCTCGAACAGCCCTTCAGGCATCACGCGGTAGTAGGTGCCGCCGAATTCGCCGGGCTCGCGCGGGATCAGCAGGCGCGGCTCGTCGGGGTGGGGCTTCCAGCCGCCGTTCGGGTCCTTCAGGCGCATCTGCAGGATGCGGCCGTCGCCGTCGACGTCCTGCACCGTCATGCCGTCGACCGGCTCCTCATCGAAGGGGTAGGGCCGCGTCGACGAACGGATGTGGCGGGGCCGGTCGGCCAGCGCGAGCTCGGCACCGTCGGGGTTCAGGCGCGGGCAGAGGTAGACCACGCGGCTGTCGAGCAGCTCGGTGACGCGGGGGTCGCTGCCGTGGCCCAGCAGCAGCTGGTGCAGCCAATACAGGCAGGCGGTGCTGGCCGTCAACTCGGCGGCGTGGATGTTGCCGTCGACCCAGAACGCCGGCTTGTCGGCGTCGGAGCCGGTGGCGCGGTTGGTCAGCACCAGCAGCCAGATGTCGCGCCCCTCGTGGCTCTGGCCGATGGCGCGCAGCTCGACCAGGCCGGGCCGGGCCTCGGCATAGTCCCGCAGCAGCCGGGTCAGCTCGTCGTGGCGGTAGAAGCGATCGAAGGCCGGGGTCGGCAGGGGGGGCAAGGTGGCAGGCATGCTCGTGACATGGCGGTGGCGGGCGGTCGCCGAGTGTCGCACCGGACCTGCGCCACCGGGGCGCCATCACGCGGCCACCCCCTCGGGGGTGGCCTGCCGTACCCGGCAGGTCGGGGGCCCGCCTCTACTGGCCCTTGAAGCGGCCCTGGAAGTGGCGCGACACCGGCAGCTTTTCGCTGCGGCCCCGCAGCGTGAGCACCATCGTGCCTTCGTCGACCCGCACCGCGCTGGCGATGTGGTGGTGGTTGACGATGACCGAGCGGTGCACCTGCCAGAAGCGCTCGGCGTCCAGCTGGGCCAGCAGCTCCTTCAGCGGGGTACGGATCAGCGCCTCGCCGGGGCCGGCCTCGTCGTCGTAGACCACCCGCGTGTAGCGGGCGTCGGACTCAAAATACACCACCTGCTCGGCGCGGATCAGCCGCACCTCCTTGCCGACACTGGCCTGGATGACGGGCGCCGCCGCGGGCCTGCGCAGCTGCCCGGCCAGCTGCGCCAGCAGGGCCGGCAGCTCCGGCGTGGCGGGCTTGTCCAGCCGCGTGCGCACCCGCTGCAGCGCCTGCGCCAGGCGGCCGGCGTCGACCGGCTTCATCACGTAGTCGACCGCACCGGCGTCGAAGGCCGCCAACGCGTGGTCGCCATAGGCGGTGACGAAGACCACCGGCACGCGGCCATCGATGCGCTGCGCCACCTCGATGCCGGACAGGCCCGGCATGCGGATGTCGAGGAAGCAGACCTGCGGCTCGTGTTCGAGGAAGGCGTCCCAGGCGTCGACGCCGTTGGTGGCCTCGGCCACGATGCGGGCGCCCGGCCAGGCCTGGCGCAGCGCGCCGATCAGCTGCTGGCGCGGGGCCTCCTCGTCGTCGGCGACAAGCACGGTGATGCGGTCGGTCTGGTTCTCGGTGTTCACGTTGGTCAGTGCAATTGAAAGGTCAGGTGGTGGAACCCGGGTTCGCCATCGGCAGCTCGAGCCGGGCGACGCAGCCGCCCTCGGGCGCGTTGGCCAGCACCAGCCGGGCACGCTCGCCGAAGGCCTGGGCCAGCCGGGCGCGGGTGTTGGCCAGGCCGACGTGGCCGGGCGCCGGCTCGATGGAGCCCTGGGCCAGGCCCGGGCCGTCGTCGGCCACCTCGACCTGCACGCCCGGGCCCGCCCGGTGCAGCCGCAGCTGAACCACGCCGCCGGACAGGCGCGGCGCCACGCCATGCTCCACTGCATTCTCGACCAGCGTGAGCAGCACACCCGGCGGCAGCGCCGCCTGCAGCAGCACCGGCTCGTCCACCTCGATCGAAAAGCGCAGCCGCTCGCCGAGACGGGCCTGCATCACCTCCAGGTAGCGGCGAGCTGCCTCCAGCTCCTCGCCGAGCGTGAGGCTGCGGCGCTCGAACAGCGGCAGCGTGGCGCGCAGGTAGCCGGTGAGCGAGGCCAGCATCGGGCCGGCGCGATCGTCGCGCGTGTCGACCCAGTGCTGCAGCGAGGCCAGCGAGTTGAACAGGAAGTGCGGCTGGATCTGCGCGGTCGCCAGCTGACGCGCCAGATCGATCGCCCGGTCGCGCTCGTCCAGCTCGCGCAGCCGCGCCTCGATCTGGTGGGCGCGGTAGACCGCCACGAACCAGAAGCCGACGGTGCAGAGCCAGAAGCCGGCGGTCAGCGTGCCGAACACCCAGCTTCGTGCGCTGCCCGGCGGCATGCGCCAGACCAGGCCGAACGCGAAGGCGGTGTACAGCAGCCCCACCACCATCGACAGGCGGAACAGCCGCTTGCGCGTGGGTTCGCGCCACAACCAGACGCCACCGCGGTAGCCGCCGATGCACATCGCGATCAGCATCGCCGTCAGCCGCGCGAGCTCTGCGCCGGGGGCCTCCTGCAGCACTGCCTGCGAGAGGATCGCGGCGGTGATGGCGAGCATGACGAGGAAGGTTCTGCTGGGCAGGTCGCCGCCGGCCCGCGCCAGCTCGGCCGGCGTGAAGACCCGGGTCGGGCCGGGGTACCAGAGCTGGCTCCAGTCGATGCGCTCGGCGCCCGCGGGCGCGAAGGCACAGCGCCAACGCTGCCACACGCGCGCGGCGAGGCTGCGGGCCGGTTCAGCGTGCATCGCAGGCCTCCTCGGGGTCGATCTCGATCACCGCGCCCACGCCGGGCGAGAGGGGCTCCAGCCGCAGGCGCGCGCGAGGGCCGAAGCGATGGGCCAGGCGCTCGCGGGCGTTGGCCAGGCCCACGCCCTCGCGCCAGCCAGGGGCCAGGCCCGGGCCGTTGTCGCTCACCTCGATGCGGCAGCGGCCCGCATCGTCCAGCTTCGTGCGCACCCGCACCTCGCCGCCCAGCAGCCGGGCGCCGGCGCCGTGCTCGACCGCGTTCTCGACCAGCGTCAGCAGCAGCCCCGGCGGCAAGGCCACGGCGGCGCAGGCCAGGTCTTCCTCCACCGTGGCGTGCAGGCGCTCGCCCAGGCGGGCCTGCATCACGGCCAGGTAGTGCCGCACCAGCGGCAGCTCGTCGCCCAGGCGCGCGGCGTCCTGCGACAGCAGCTCGGTCGAGCCGCGCAGGAAGCCGGTCAGCGAGCGCAGCAGCGGTGCCGCGCGGGCATCGCCCTCGTCGACCCAGTGCTGCAGCGCGGCCAGGGTGTTGAAGATGAAGTGCGGCTGGATCTGCGCCTGCAGCAGCGCCAGCCGCGCCTCGGCCGCCTGGCGGGCGGCGGCGTCGCGCTCCTGCACCAGGCGCAGGCGTTCCAGCTCGCGGCCGAGCTGCTGGCGGCGCAGCTGGGCCATCAGCGCCATCATCGCCACCAGTGCCAGTGCGCCCAACGCCAGCACCGGCGCGGCGCGCTGGGTGGCCGCCCACAGCGCCGGGCCCAGGCGCTCGGCCTCCAGGCTGCCGTCGCGCGTCATCCGGGCGACGAGGAAGCCCGTCAGCGCGCCGCCGTAGGCCAGCCCCACGGTCAGCAGCCCGTCTCGCAGCAACCGGCGCCAGTGGAACTGCTGCGGCTTCAGCCAGGCGCTGGCGCCAGCGAACAGCAGCGCCACCCACACCGCCACGCTGCACAGCAGCGCCAGGCCCCAGGGAAAGCCCGTCGCCTTCAGCCCCGCGGCACTGCCCGCCACCGCCCCCGCCAGCCCGACCCAGAAGCCCAGGCCGCGCGCGCTGTAGAGGAACTGGTCGATGCGCATCGCCTCGGCCCGCAGCGCGGGCTCCATGCGGTCGTAGTAAGGCTGCGCCCAGGCAAAGTAGCGGCGCTGGAAGGCGTTGTGGCGGGGCAGAGCGGGCGGTGGAGGCGGGGCCGTGGGGTGCATGCGCGGCAGTGTAGGCAGCGCCGCCCGCCACCACCGACACGCGGCGGCGAACGGCCCGAAGCCTGTGGCGAACGGCCGCCGGCGACGCCTGAACGGTGGGCCGATCAGCCCACCGGCGCACCATCGACGAAGACCCGCAGCTCGCCGCAGGTGAAGGCGGTCCAGGCCTCGTCGGCGGTCAGCGGCTCGGTGGCGATCACCGCCACCCGGTCGCCCGGCGTGGTGGCCTGGGCAAAGTCGACCCCCACATCCTCGTCCTTCAGGCTGGCGACCTGGAAGGGGTGCTGGCGCACCAGCCAGTGCAGGTGGGTCGAGGCATGGGCCCACAAGGCCTGGCCGTTGGACAGCAGCATGTTGAAGGTGCCGTGGCGGTGCAGCTCGGGCAGCAGTTCACGCAGCGTGCAGGTCAGCTCGGCCACGTCGGGCACGCCGGCGTGGGCCTTGGACAGCTCCTGCATCAGCCAGCAGAAGGCGCGCTCGCTGTCGGTGTCGCCCACCGGCTTGAAGGCGGCGTGCAACCGGGGCTGGAAGCCCTTCAGGTCGCCGTTGTGGGCGAACACCCAGTAGCGGCCCCAGAGCTCGCGCACGAAGGGGTGGGTGTTCTCCAGCGCCACCCGCCCCTGCGTGGCCTTGCGGATGTGGGCGATGACGTTGCCGCTGTGGATCGGGTAGGTCTTGACCAGCTCGGCGATGGCCGAGGCGCGGGCGCTGGCGTGGTCGATGAAAACCCGCACGCCCTTGTCTTCGAAGAAGCCGATGCCGAAGCCGTCCTTGTGCTCGTCGGCGCGCGTGGCCAGGCCGGTGAAGCTGAACATCACGTCGGTCGGCGTGTTGGCATTCATGCCCAGCAGTTGGCACATGTGGCCGATTGTAGGCAGCGCACCCGCGCCACCCCCACCGCGGCAGCGCGGGCGCGGTACCCTACGCCCTATGCGGTACTGAGAATCGGAGGGAGACCGAAGTGCCCGCCCCGCCCCCTGACACGGGTGCCGACCTGCCTTTTGCCCAGAGCGTCCAACAGGCCCTGGCTGAACGCGACCGGGTGACCGCCTGGACGCTGGTGCGCATCGCCGCTTCGGTGGCGCTACTGGTGTGTGCATCGGTGCCGCTGCAGATGGCCCTCGGGTTGGCACCCCACCAGACAGGCCCCCGGCTGGCGGTGGGCGCCTTCCTGCTGGCGGTGGCGGGCCTGGCCTGGCTGTCGGTCCAGCGGGGTGCAGCACGCAGCGCCTCGGCGCTGCTGCTGGTCAGCCTGCAGGTGTGCTTCGGTGTCTACGCCGCCGTCACCGGCCGGGGGTTGATGTCGGTGTTGCTGACCGGCTCGGCGGTGCTGATCGCGATCTCGGGCATGCTCGCCCGCCCGCGCCTGGCCTGGCTGCTGGCCGGCGTGCACACGCTGCTGCTGCTGCTGTTGCAGGCGGGGGAAACCCGGGGCTGGATCGTCGTCGGCGCGCCCGACCTGCCGCCGCCGGAGGGCACCTCGCGTCTGATTTCGCACCTGCTGCTCAACGGCGGCGCACTGACGGTGGCCGTGATCCTGGGCCGCCAGATCGCCAGCAGCCTGCAGCAGGCCTGGCTCAAGGAACACCGGATGGCCGAGATGCTGCGCCTGGGCAGCGACTGGACCTGGGAGGCCGACCGCAAGGGGCGCCTGACCTACATCTCGCCCAGCTTCGAGCGCCACACGGGGCGACCGGTGGCCGAGTTCATGCAGATCGACGAGCCCGGCGGGCCGCACATGGTGCACGACAGCGAATGGGCCGCCCTGATCGATGACCTGCGTGCGCGGCGGCCTTACCGCGCACGGGTGATCACCTTCGAGTGTCCGGACGGGCAGCTGCTGTGCGTGCGCGGCACCGGCGAGCCGGTCACCGACGCGGCCGGCCGGGTCACGGGCTGGTGGGGCATCAGCCAGAACGTCACCGGCGAGGTGCTGGCCGCGCGCGAGCACGAGCGTTCGCGCGTGCTGCTCGACCGGCTGGTGCGGCTGTCGCCCGACGCCATCATCGTGGCCAGCCTGCGAGACGGCCGCATCATGCTGGCCAACCCCGGCTTCCTGGCCATGGCCGGCTTCAGCCGGGTCGACGAGGTCAAGGGCCGCAGCGCGCTGGAGCTGGGCCTGTGGCGCGACCCCGCCGAGCCGCAGCGCCTGGCCGACGCGCTGCAGGCAGCCAGCACCGTGCGCGACCTGCGCACCACCGGCTGGCGCAAGGACGGCTCGCGGCGCGACCTGCTGATCACCGCCGCCCGCTTCGGCTGGAGCGGCGAGCCGGTGGCGGTGATGATGCTGCGCGACATCACCGACGTGGAGCGCGCCCGGCTGCAGGGCGATGCGATCCTGAACCACGCGGCGGTCGGCGTGGCGCTGGTGCGCGAGCGTCGGCTGGAGCGCGTCAACCCCCAGCTGGAGCGCCTGCTGGGCCGCCCGCCCGGCAGCATGGCGGGCCGGCCGGTGGTCGAGTTCTTCGGCAGCGAAGCGGCCTACCAGACCTTCCTCACCGAGCTGCAACGGCAGATCGCCGCCGGCGGGCCGGTCGCGGTGGAACACGAGTTCCAGCGACCGGACGGCCAGCGTTTCCTCGCGCTGCTGCGCTCGCAGCTGGTCGACCCCGGGCACCCGGAAGAGGCCGGGGCGATCTGGGTGATGGAGGACATCACCGAGCAACGCCGCGCCGAGCAGGCGCTGGCCGACGCCAAGGCCGTGGCCGAGGCCGCCAGCGACGCCAAGAGCGCCTTCCTGGCCCACGTGAGCCACGAGATCCGCACGCCGCTCAACGGGGTGCTGGGGCTGGCGCGGCTGATGGCAGAGCCCGGCCAGCCGGACGCCCGGCGGCAGAACTACCTGCGCTACCTGATCGACGCCGCCGAAAGCCTGAACGGCATCGTCTCCAACGTGCTCGACCTGTCGAAGATGGAGGCCGGCAAGCTGCAGATCGAGCAGATCGACTTCGACCTGCACGACCTGATCGACAAGGTGCACGGCGCCCATGTGGTGCTGGCCGAAGCCAAGGGCCTGACCCTGCGCCAGACCATCGCCGCCGGCGTGCCGCGCCGGGTGCGCGGCGACCCGCTGCGGCTGCGCCAGATCCTGTCCAACTTCATCGCCAACGCGATCAAGTTCACCGGCCAGGGCGAGGTGAGCCTGCGGGTCTCGGCGGTGGCGCGCGGCGTGCTGCGCTTCGAGGTCGACGACACCGGCATCGGCATCACCGCCACCGTGCTGGCCGGGCTGTTCCAGCCCTTCGCCCAGGCCGACCACTCGACCACCCGGCGCTATGGCGGCACCGGGCTGGGCCTGTCGATCACCCGCGAGCTGGCCCAGCTGATGGGCGGCGAGGTCGGGGCCAGCAGCGTGCCGGGCGAAGGCGCGCAGTTCTGGCTGGAGCTGCCGCTGCCGCGGTCCGACCCGGGCGACGGCTTCTCCGCCACCCGCCCCGGGGGGCTGGGCGACGCACTCGCCGGCCTGCGGGTGCTGGTGGCCGAGGACAACCCGGTCAACATGCTGATCGCCACCGAGCTGCTGGGCCGGCTGGGCGCCACCGTCACGCCGGTGCACGACGGCGCCCAGGCGGTGCAGGCCTGCCGCGCCCACCCCGAGGCCTACGACGCGGTGCTGATGGACCTGCACATGCCCGTGCTGGACGGCCTCGCGGCCGTGCGGGTGCTGCGCGCCGACCCTGCCACCCGCCACCTCCCGGTCGTGGCCTTCAGCGCCGCCGCGCTGGACCACGAGCGCGGCGCGGCCCGGGCCGCGGGCATGGACGACTTCGTCGGCAAGCCGGTCCAGCCCGACGAGCTGGTGCGCGTGCTGTCACGATGGGTGGCTTAGCGCGCCGTGCCTTTGCGGCCGGCGGGGCCCCAACCCTATACTGAAGCGGCACCCGGCCCGGCCGGTGCCCCGGGGAGGACAACGTCGTGCTGCACCGCTGGATCGTGATCGCCTCGCTGCTGCTGGCGCAGGCGCCCCTGCTGGCCGCCCCACCCGCGGCCGACGCGCTGGACTACCGCATCGAGCCCGGCGACACCTTCATCGGCATCACTGCCCGCCTGCTCCGGCCGGGCACCACCTGGCACCACCTCCAGCGCGCCAACCCGCGCATGCAGCCGCTGCGGCTGCCGCCGGGCGGCACGCTGCGCATCCCCGCCCACCTGTTGCAGGAGACCGCCGAGCTGGCCGAGGTGCTGCACGCCCACGGCAGCATCACGCTGGAGCGCAGCGGCGAGGCCCCGACCGTGCTGAGCGGCGGCGAGCGCCTGCGCCGGGGCGACCGGCTGCGCAGCGGCGCGCAGTCGTCGGCCACGCTGCGTTTCGCCGACGGCGCACGCTTGCTGCTGCGGCCCGACACGGTGCTGGTGATCGACAAGACCGTGCGCCTGGGCCCGGGCGGCCCGGTGCACAGCGAGCTGGGGCTGGACAGCGGCGCGGCTGACACGCAGGTGCCGCCGGTGGCCCCGCCGGCCCGTGCGCCGCACTTCCGCATCCGCACGCCGGTGGCCAACCTGGGCGTGCGCGGCACCGAGTTCCGCACCCACACCGACGGTCGGCAGACCCGGCTGGAGGTACTGGAAGGCACCGTCGGCCTGCGCCACGGCGCGGCGAAGCGGGGGGCCGAACGGCCGGTCGCGGCAGGCTTCGGCGCCGCAGCCTCGCCCCAGGCCACCACGCCGCCCGAAGCCCTGCTGCCGGCGCCCGATCTGGCCGGCGCGCCGGCGCGCGTCGAGCGGCTGCCGCTGGCCCTGGCCTGGCGCGGGTCGTCGGCGGCGGCGCAGTACCGCGCGCAGGTCTTCGACGCCGGCGAAGGTGAGCGCCTGAGGCTGGACGGCCTGTTCGCCCAGCCCGCGGCCCGCTGGGCCGACGACCTGCCCGACGGTGCCTACGAACTGCGCGTGCGGGCCGTGGCCGCGAGCGGGCTGGAAGGGCGCGATGCCCGCATGCCGTTCACGCTCAAGGCACGGCCCGAGCCACCGCTGGTGAGCGCGCCGGCGGTGGACGCCCGCGTCGGAACCGACACGATCGATTTCGCCTGGGCCCGCCACCCGCAGGCAGCGCGCTACCGCCTGCAGGTGGCCGACGACGCGGGCTTCGCCGCGCCGCGCGTCGACCGCGACGACCTCACGGCCACCAACGCCACGCTGGCCCTGCCGGTCGGCACCCACCATTGGCGGCTGGCCAGCATCCGCGCCGGCAACGACCAGGGCCCCTGGGGCGACGCACAGCGGGTGACGCGGGTCGAGCAGCCGCCCCCGCCCGCGCCCGAGCCGCCCGAGACCACCGCCGACGGCCTGCGGCTGCGCTGGGCCGCCGGCAAGCCGGGCACGCGCTACCAGCTGCAGGTCAGCCGCAGCGCCGACTTCGCCCAGCCGCTGCACGACGAGCAGGTCGACACGCCGGCCTGGCTGCTGCCGCAGCCCGAGCCGGGTGTCTACCGGGTGCGGGTGCGGGCCATCGACCCCGAGGGCTTCGCCGGCCCCTTCGGCGCGCCGCAAGAGGTGGAGGTGGCGCGCTCGCTGTGGTGGCTGATCCTGCTGCCGCTGGTGCTGTTGCCGTGAGCGGCGCCCGGCCGTTCCGAAGGCGCTCACTCCCCCTCGGGGGACGGCGCGTAGCACCCAGGGGGCCCTAGTGACCCCTGGTGGCCCGCGGCGTGGCGCGCTGTGGTGGGTGCCCGCTGGCGCACTGCTGGCCGGGGCGCTGCTGCTGTTGCCCCCGCTGCAGCCGCTGTCCCGGCCGCTGCTGGACATGCAGCAGCGCGCCGCCGCGCCCGCCCATCCGCCGCCGGGCGTGGCGGTGGTCGACATCGACGACGCCTCGCTGGCCGCGCTGCGCGACACGCTGGGCCCGTGGCCGTACCGGCGGGGGGTCTATGCGCTGCTCGTCGAGCAGATGCGTGAGGCCGGGGCGCGGGCCATTGCGATCGACCTGCTGCTGGCCGACGCGCACGAAGGCGATGCGGCCCTGGCGCGCGCGCTGGCCCGGCCCGGTGCGCCGGTGGTGCTGGGCGCCGCCGGCCTGCGCCACGGCGGCGACGACGCCCTCCCGGCACCGTTGCCGGCCACGGCCGACGGCGGCTGGCCGGCCCAGCCCTGGCCGACGCTGGCGCTGCCGGCCCGCAGTGTCTGGCCTGCCCCGGACACACCGCCGCCCCTGGGGGTGATCACCACCCCGCTCGACGACGATGGGCAGCTGCGCACCTTGCCGCTGTGGCACGAGGCGCAGGGCCGCCGCTGGCCTGCCATGCCGCTGGCCGTGTGGCAGGTGGTGGACGGCGCCACCAGCGGCGCCCCGCAAGGCGACTGGCCGCTGACGCGCGACGGCCGGGTCTGGCTGGCGCTCGCGGGGCCCGACGGCGCACCGCCGGTGCTGCCGCTGGCGCAGGTCATGCGGGCCGGGCCCGACGCGCTGCAGGCCGCCGTGCGGGGCCGGGTCATCTTCATCGGCAGCAGCGCGCTGCTGGCCGACACCGTGATGACCAGCGGTGGTCAGGCCAGTGGCACTGCGGTCCTGGCGATGGCGTATGCCGCCTTGCGCGACCAAAGCACGCTGCGCTCGCCGCCGCCAGGGTCGGCCGCCGGGCTGCTGGCGATCGGCCTGCTGCCTGCGATGTGGCTCGCCTGGCGCGGCCGTGCCGTGCCGGCGCGCGATGCCGCCGCGGCCGGCGCAGCGGCCGCAGTGATCCTGGCCCTGATGGCGTGGGCCCTGTGGGGCGCGCGCATGCCGACCAACGGGCTGCCGGCGTTGACGGCGCTGCTCGCGGGCCTGGCCCTCGGCGCGGCGGCCCACCTGCGCCGGCTGGCCGAGCGCGAGCGGCAGCTGGAGTACGAGAACGCCGTGACCGCCGCCGCGAGCCAGGCCAAGACCGAGTTCCTGGCCAATGTGAGCCACGAGATCCGCACGCCGATGAACGCGCTGCTGGGCGTGGCCGAGCTGCTGGCCGAGACGGAGCTGACCCCCGCCCAGCGCCGCCACGTCGAGGTCTTCCGCCAGTCGGGCCAGGCCCTGCACGACCTGATCAACGACCTGCTGGACATTTCGAAGATCGAGGCCGGCCGCTTCGAGCTGGACCACGCGCCCTTCGCGCTGGCGCCGATGCTGGACCAACTGGTGGCGCTGATGCGGCCGCGCACCGAGCAGAAGGGCGTGCGGCTGCTGCTGGTGTGCAGCCCCGAGCTGCCAACGCGGGTGGTGGGCGACCGCAAGCGCCTGGAGCAGGTGCTGCTGAACCTGCTGGGCAATGCGCTGAAGTTCACCGCGGTGGGCAGCATCACGCTGTCGGCCGGTGTCGAGCCCGCCACCGGCGGCACGCCGGCCGGGCTGCGCTTCGAGGTGCGCGACACCGGCATCGGCATCGTGCCCAGCAAGCTGGAGGCGATCTTCGAGCCCTTCACGCAGGCCGACAGCAGCATCACCCGGCACTACGGCGGCACTGGCCTGGGCCTGGCCATCACGCGCAGCGTGGTGCGGCTGATGGGCGGCCGGATCGAGGTCGACAGCACGCCGGGCGAGGGCAGCCGCTTCGTCGTGGTGGTGCCGCTGCAGGCGGCCGACGGATCGATGGCCGAAGCCGACGCCCAGCCGGTGGCCCCGCTGGCCAGCGCCGCGGCCGGCCCGCGCCTGCTGCTGGCCGAGGACAACGAGGTCAACGTCTACCTCTTCGAGGCCATGCTGCAGGGCAGCGGCGCCCTGATCGACACCGCACCCAACGGGCCGACCGCGCTGGAGATGGCCGAGGCCCGGCGCTACGACCTCATCTTCATGGATGTGCAGATGCCGGGCATGGACGGGCTCACCGTGACCCGGCGGCTGCGCGACTTCGAGGCGGCGCAGGGCCGCCGCCGCTCACCGGTGGTGGCCCTCACCGCCAACGCCTATGCGAGCGACGTGCAGGCCAGCGTGGCGGCGGGCTGCGACGCTCACCTGAGCAAGCCCTACACCCGGCAGCAGCTGATGGCGCTCGTCACCCGCTGGGCAGTCCAGGCGCGCCCCGAGGCCCCGGCCGCAGCGCCGTCGCCCGGTGCGGCGCTGCCAGCGCTCGACCCCGCGGCGGCGCTGGCCCGCCTGGGTGGCAACCGCGAGCTGTTCGAGCGCGTGCATGCCCATGCGGCGGTGTTCGCCGCGCAGTGGGCACAGGACTTCGAGCTGGCCCGCAGCGGCGGCCACCGCGAGCGCATGCAGGCGCTCGCGCGCGACCTGGCGGTGGTGGCCGAAAGCATCGCCGCCCGCGGGCTGGCCGACACCGCGGGCCGGCTCGCCACCACGCTGCAGGCCGGCGGCGACGACACACCGGCCGAGGTGCTGCAGGCCCTCGGCCCGGTGATCGTGGCGCTCACCCGCGGCGGTGGCGGGGCGCCTGCCCGCGGCTGAGGCCGCGGGCGCAGGTGGCTTCAGCGCCGCTTCTTCAGCAGCGCATGCAGCAAGATGGCGCCGAAGGTGGCGGTGCCGATGCCGCCGAGGGCGAAGTCGCCGAACTTGAGGGTGTAGTCACCGGTGCCCAGCACCAGCGTGACAGCGGCGACGATCAGGTTGGTGTTGTTGCTGAAGTCGACCCGGTTGTCGACCCAGATCTTGGCGCCGGCGATGGCGATCAGGCCGAACACCACGATCGACACGCCGCCCATCACCGGCAGCGGGATGGCCTGGATCAGCGCGCCGAATTTGGGGCTGAAGCCGAGCAGCACCGCGATCAGCGCGGCCAGGACGAACATCGCGGTCGAGTAGATCTTGGTCGCGGCCATCACGCCGATGTTCTCGGCGTAGGTGGTGACGCCGGTGCCGCCGGCGCTGCCCGAGACCATGGTCGCGATGCCGTCGCCGAGGAAGGCGCGGCCGATGTACGGGTCGAGCTGGCGGCCGGTCATCGCGCCCACCGCCTTCACGTGGCCCAGGTTCTCGGCCACCAGGATGATGGCCACCGGCGCGATGAGCAGGATGGCCTTGCCGTCGAACACCGGCGCGGCGAAGTTCGGCAGGCCGAACCAGGCCGCGGCGGCGATGCCCGAGCCATCGAGCGGCTTGCCGAGCCCCAGGCCGTTGGCCAGCACGCCGTAGACGACCGTGGCCAGGATCAGGCCGACCAGGATCAGCAGGCGCTGCAGCATGCCGCTGGTGCGCACCGCCACCAGGCCCACGCAGACGAAGGTCACCGCCTGCATCCACTTGTCGAAGTCGGTCGGCGCCATGTTCTTGATCGGGATGCCGGCCAGGTTCAGGCCGATCACCGCCACCACCGCGCCAGTCACCACCGGCGGCATCAGCGACTCGATCCACTTCGTGCCCACCGCCATCACGCCCAGGCCGATCAGCGCATAGACCAGGCCGCAGACGAGGATGCCGCCGAGGGCCACGCCGATGTTGGCGTTCGGCCCGCCACCCGCATAACCGGTGGCCGCGATCACCACGCCGATGAAGGCGAAGCTGGAGCCGAGGTAGCTCGGCACCTGGCCGCCCACCACGACGAAGAAGATCAGCGTGCCGATGCCCGACATCAGGATCGCCACGTTGGGGTCGAAGCCCATCAGGATCGGCGCCAGCACGGTGGCGCCGAACATCGCGATCACATGCTGCACGCCCAGCGCCGCGGTCTGCGGCCAGGGCAGGCGCTCGTCGGGGGCGACGACGGCGCCGGCGCGCGCCGGCACCTCGCGCCAGGTGGGGATCAGGCTCATGGGTTTTCTCCTCGTGGGGCTTTGTCTTAGGCGGCATGAGCAGGGGTCGTGCCATGCCACCGCCGGGGCAGTGTAGGCCTCTCGACTGCACCACCGAGCGCGGGCTTTCGCCAGCAAACGGCAGCCGAAGGCTGCTCGGTCAGCGATGAATTCAATGTAACTTGACTACATTGAAACTACACCACCGCATCAACCACACCGCAAAAACACTGGAGAAAACATCCAAACGCCAGGGTGTTCGTCGTCTCAGGGTTTACGCGTTTTTCATGTAATTCTGTTCCGCCTACAGTCGCCGCCGTGACGCCGTGGCCCGCACGCGACGCGGCCTCGCCCCGGCGGCCTGGGACAGGCCGGACGGCGCCACGCACGCTCGTCGCCCCCAACCGCCGCCGGCGCCGCCGCGGCGGCCGCCGCACGCTGCCGGCCGTTGTCCAGGCTGGCGGCCCACCTCTTGTCCGATCGCCCGATCCCCGCTGAGGGGAGCCGGGAAGGAGACCCCATGCGCCCGCACCTGCGACCCCGTTTCGCCCTGAAGCCCACCGCGGTGGCCGCGGCCCTCGCCGCTGCACTGGCTTGCCAGCCCGGCCTGCTTCAGGCCGCCAGCATCCCCTCGGCCCACGTCTACCACAACCACATGCCGAACTTCTGGCCGTTCTACGGGGTGGACCCGCTGGCGACCTACGACGCCACCGCGGTGGGCGCGCCCATCCGCTACACCTACGACGGCCAGGTAATCGAGCTGAAGAAGGCGCCACCGCCGGGCTACAGCTACTTCCTGCCGGCCTCGCAGGGCGGCGGGATCATGCCGCACGACGACCTGGTGTCGTACTACGCGCACCATGCCAAGACCGGCGCCTACCAGTGGTGGCCGCAGCAGGTGGCCGGCGAGGTGAAGTCCTGGTCCGGCGGCACGGGGCAGATCCACGTGACCATGTCCGGCGCGGTGGTCAACAACGTGAACAGCCTGGAGAACCTGCAGAACGTGCCGGGCTACAGCGACCCGAACTGGGGCGCCTCGTGGACCTCGGCCTACAACAACCTGCCGACGCAGAACGGCCACCGCTCTCTCGACATGGTGCACTTCACCGCCCACCACACCATGGGCCCGCTGGTGGGGCCGGACTACTTCCTGAAAGACCTGATCGCCCACGGCGCCACGCTGGCGCAGCCCTACTTCCTGGGCGGCAGCTACAAATCGTCGCGCGGCTTCTTCCCCACCGAGCTGGGCTTCTCGACCCGGCTCGTGCCCACGCTGGCCAAGCTGGGCATCCAGTGGTCGGTGATCGGCAACAACCATTTCTCGCGCACGCTGAAGGACTACCCCTACGCCACCTTCGACGCCACCGGCGACACGCTGATCTCGCCGCCCAACCGAGCCGACCTGCGCAACACTTCCAACATCGGCGCGTGGGTCGCCAACGGCATGGCGCACGAGAAGCAGGTCATCGTCAACAAGTTCCCCTTCGCGTCGACGCCGCACTGGGTGCGCGCGGTCGACCCGGCCACTGGCGCCATCAGCCGCATCGCCGGCATCCCCGTGAGCCAGAACGGCTCGTGGGCCGAGGGCTGGGACGGCTCGACCACCGTCGACGAGCTGATGCCCTACACCGCGCTGGAGCCGCGCCAGTTCTACGTGATCGCCCACGACGGCGACAACGCCAGCGGCCGCGCCGGCTCGCTCGACACCTGGCAGAACGGCTACCGCGTCACCTGCGCCGGCAACGGCCACTGCCTGGGTGTCGACGAGTACCTGCGCAAGCACCCCATCCCCGACAGCGACGTGCAGCACGTGCAGGACGGCTCCTGGGTCGACACGCGCGACAGCTCCAGCGACCCGACCTGGTACCACTGGCACCTGCCGCCGCTGATCTGGCAAGGCCAGTTCGCCGACTTCAACCGCGTCACCGGCCAGAACCTGGCGCCGAAGAAGAACCTGGCGGGCCAGAACGAGGGCGCCACCGTGAGCCTGGAGCACGGCTGGCACTACCTGGAGCGCAACTTCGCGCTGCTGCAGCCGGCGCTGAACTATGCGAAGACGGCCGAGCAGATCTGGCTCGACGCGCACCCCACGCACTGGCAGCCCTCCACCGCGCTCGACCGGGAGATCACCCACACCGGCAACCAGCTCAACCCCTGGATGATGTCGTTCCCGGTCAAGGGCGACGCCGCGCGCGACTGGGCCGGCGGCGCCAACCCGGCCGAGCTGGCCTGGTACTTCCTGCTGCCGGCGATGGACTCGGGCTTCGGCTACTACGACGAGAACAAGGACGACGTGGTCAAGCCGGTGCTCGCGTTCAACAACTCGCTCGCCTTCTCCAAGCCCTATGTGCAGGCCCGCCTGGCACAGGACCGCACCGGCCCCTCGGTCTGGTGGCCGCAGCGCTACCCCTACAACCCCGGCTCGGTGAACGGCAGCAAGGCCGAAGGCTGGACGATCCAGCACTACAGCCACGACTTCGCCATCTACACCTACGGCTTCGACGTGTCGGGCATCGCCTCGGCGCAGGTCATGGTGCGGCCGCACAACCAGAAGACCATCGACAACAGCGACGACACCTACAAGGTCTACAACCCGAAGCAGATGGTCGGCAAGCCGGGGCTGAACATCACACCCTCGCGCGTCGGCTCGTGGCAGTCGCACCCGATGAAGCTGCGCGACCTGACGCCGGTGATGAACGGCGTCGACTGGGTCAAGACCACCCAGGACACGCTGCAGGTGCTGCCCGGCCAGGAGACCGGCCACCTCTACTACGCCTACCTGTCGCAGTACCGCGACCAGCTGCTCGACTACTACGTGAAGATGACCGACACCGCGGGCAACGTGACGCGCTCGGAGATTCAGCAGGTCTACGTGGGCGCCGGCACCTACCGCGCGGGCGGCAACTCGGGCTACACCGAAGACGTGAACGGCCCCATCGCCGGCGTCTACCCCTTCCTGCGCGTCGACGGCGCACCACCCACCAGGCCGGGCCGGCCCACCGCCGGGCAGGTGACCGACCGCAGCGTCGCGCTGAACTGGGCCGCCTCGACGGACGACGTGGGCGTCGCAGGCTACGACATCCTGCGCGATGGCGCGCGGGCCGGCAGCAGCACCACCGCCACCTTCACCGACACCGGCCTCGCACCGCTCACCACCTACGCCTACCAGGTGCAGGCCTTCGATGCGGCGGGCAACCGCTCGGTGAAGAGCGGCCTGCGCAGCGTCACCACCCGCGAGGCCGACACCCAGGCGCCCACCGCGCCCGGCGCGCCGGCCGCGTCCGAGCTGAGCGGCCATTCGGCGAAGTTGAGCTGGACGGCGGCGAGCGACAACTACGGCGTGGCCCGCTACACCCTGCTGCGCAACGGCAGCGCGGTGGGCAGCACCAGCACCGGCCTGAGCCTGGTCGACTACGGCCTGCAACCCGCGACCACCTACAGCTACACCGTGAAGGCCGAGGACGCGGCCGGCAACGTGTCGCCTGCGTCCGGGGCCACCCCGGTGACCACGCCGAACTGGAACGCCTCGACCGTGTTCTACAAGCCCCCGCAGGGCTGGCCCACGGTCAACATCCACTACGCGCCCAACGGCGGCGCCTGGACCACGCCGCCCGGCATGCCGATGGCGCCGGCCGAGTGCAGCGGCTGGTGGGTGAAGACGGTGAACCTGGGCAGCGCGATCGGCTGGCAGACCACCTTCAACAACAACGCCGGCACCTGGGACAACAACGGCGGCCGCAACTACAGCCTGGGCACGGGGCTCTACAGCATCGCCAACGGCGTGGTCACGCCGGGTGGGAACCCGTGTGCGCAGGCAGGCGCGCAAAAGCAGAAGAAGCGCACGCGCTGAGCGGCCGCGGCGCCGCCGTCATTCAAGACGCAGCGCCAGCGGCAGGCGGGCCATCGGTGGCCCC
This sequence comes from Pseudomonadota bacterium, assembly GCA_049322835.1. Lineage (GTDB taxonomy): Bacteria > Pseudomonadota > Gammaproteobacteria > Burkholderiales > Burkholderiaceae_C > Ideonella. Next base: position 136,155 of record JBMOQN010000006.1, read on the forward strand.
ACGGTCTTGCGGCCGAAGTAGATCCGCTCCAGCTCGCCGCACAGGCGCTGCAGCACGTCCTGCGGCGCCGGTGGCGTGCCGGCGACCTGGACGCAGCGGTGGCCCTGCCCCTCGGCATCGATGTCCACGGTGAGGCGCAGCTCCTCCACCGGCGGTTGGGCGGCCCGAAGGGTGCGCCCCACCAGATCGTCAAAGCGGTGCAATTGCAGCACCGCGTTGACCTCCGCCCCACTGCGCGCCCGGTCCGGCGGCGCGATGCGCTCGACCAGCGTCCTCCGGTCGGGGGCGCTGGCCGCCGGCTGCGCCGCGACGATCTCGCGGACCTTGCGGGCGCGCTCCAGCATGGCCCGCATGCCGGGCGACACCGGCGCGCTGGCGGCGGGCGCGGCGTCGGGGGCACTGGCCGGTGTGCTCACGGGTGCGCTCGCGGGCGCCTGGGCCTGCACACCGCCCAGGCAGGCCAGCCACAGCAGCGCGGCGGACGCCGGGCCCACCGCCCTCGCGGGCCGCCTCACACCACCGCCGGCTGCCAGCCCTTGGGCACCGCGCCGATCAGGCGACGGGTGTATTCCTGCTGCGGCGCCTTCAGGATCTGCTCCGCGCTGGCCTGCTCCACCACTGCGCCGTCCTTCATCACCAGCACCTCGTCGCTGATGAAGCGCACCACCGCGAGGTCGTGGCTGATGAAGATGTAGGCGAGGCCGAGTTCGTCCTGCAGGTCCTTCAGCAGGTTCAGCACCTGGGCCTGCACCGACACGTCGAGCGCGCTGACCGACTCGTCGAGCACCAGCACCTCGGGGTTCAGCGTCAGGCAGCGGGCGATCGCCACGCGCTGGCGCTGGCCACCCGAGAACTCGTGCGGGTACTTGCCGAAGGCGCGGTCGTCCAGGCCCACTTTGCCCAGCAGCGCGCGGGCGCGCTGCTCGCGTTCCTCGGTGTTGGCGCCGATGCCGTGGATGGCCATCGGCTCGATCAGCGCCTGGCCGATGGTGAAACGCGGGTTCAACGAGGCGTACGGGTTCTGGAAGACGATCTGGATGCGGCGGCGCATCTGCTGGCGCTCCGCATCGCGGATGGTCAGCAGGTTGTGGCCGTCGAACATGACCTCGCCGCTCATCGGGCCCGAGTGCGGGTCGTGCAGGCGCAGCAGGGTCAGGCCCATGGTGGTCTTGCCCGAGCCCGACTCGCCCACCACGCCCAGGGTGTGGCCGCGCCGCAGCTTGAAGTTCACGTCCTTCACGGCGTGGAACTCCTTGCGGCCGAACACGCCCTGGCGCAGCCAGAAGCTCTTGGCGAGCGACTTCACCTCCAGCACCACGGGCGCGTCCGGGTCCTTGGCCTTGCCCTGGCCCTGCGCGCCGCGGCCGGCGATGTGGTCGTCGATCACCATCAGCCGGGGCGGGTTGTCTTCGCCCAGCGTGGGGCGGCAGGCCAGCAGGGCCTTGGTGTAGGCGTCCTGCGGGTCGCTGAAGATCTGCTCGACCGAGCCCTGCTCGCGGATGGTGCCCTGGCGCATCACCACCACCTTGTCGGCGATCTCGCCCACCAGCGCCAAATCGTGGCTGATGAACAGCACGGACAGGCCATGGCTGGCCTGCAGCTTGGCCAGCAGCTCGACGATCTGGCGCTGGATGGTCACGTCCAGCGCGGTGGTCGGCTCGTCGGCGATCAGCAGCTTGGGCTCGCAGGCCAGGGCCATCGCGATCATCACGCGCTGCTGCTGGCCGCCCGACAGCTCGTGCGGGTAGCTCTTCAAGCGTCGTGCCGGGTCGGGGATGCCGACCTCTTGCAGCAGCGCCTCGGCCCGCGCCAGCGCGGCCTTGGGACCAAGGCCCAGGTGCGTCACCAACGGCTCGATCAGCTGCTGGCCGACACTGAACACCGGGTTGAGCGAGGACATCGGGTCCTGGAAGACGCAGGCGATTTCCCTGCCGCGCAAGCGCCTCAGCTCGGGCTGGCTGGTCTGCAGCAAATCAATGGCGCCCCCAGGTCTGCCCGAGGGCAGCCCGCCCCCCGAGGGGGACGAAGAAGCTCGGGAGCGGCCCTTCGCTTCTTCCCCGCGCCAGAGGATGCGGCCCGAGCGGACCGCGTTGTCGGGCAGCAGGTTGACGATGGACATCGCCGTCACGCTCTTGCCCGAGCCCGACTCGCCGACCAGCGCCACGGTCTGGTTCTCGGCGACGTCGAAGCTCACGCCCTGGGCGCCGCGGCCCACGGCCTCGGCGACCTGCGGCACGCCGTCCTTCAGCCCCATGCGGAAGGCGACCTTCAGGTCTTGAATCGACAACAACGGCGACACCATCACTCCAACCCCCGCAGCTTCGGATCCAGCGCATCGCGCCACGCATCGGCCATCAACGAAAACGCGGTGACGAAGACCGCCATGAACACGGTGGCCGCGGCCAGCTGCCACCAGTGGCCCAGGATCAGCTCGCCCTGCGCCTCGGACAGCATCGTGCCCCAGCTCACCTGGTCGACCGGCACACCCAGGCCCAGGTACGACAGGATCACCTCGCTCTTGATGAAGCCCACCACCAGCAGGCTCATGCGCACCAGCACCACGTGGCTCACGTTGGGCAGGATGTGCTTGAACATGCGGGCGCCGGTGGAGGCGCCGATGGCCTCGGCGGCGCGCACGTACTCGCGCGAGCGGTGCTTCATGAACTCGGCGCGCACCTGGCGGTACAGGCCCGTCCAGCCAACCAGGCCGAGGATGATGACCACCGTCCAGATGCCGCGCGGGATGATCGCGTCGGCGCGGTTCAGCACCGCTGCGAGCGCGAAGATCAGCAGGATGTCGGGGATGGCGGTGAAGACGGTGTAGAGCCACTCCAGGAAGTCGCCCACCTTGCCGCCGAAGAAGCCCGACAGCGCACCGAGCAGGGTGCCCAGCAGCGTGGCCATCAGCGCGGCCATCACGCCCACGGCCACCGACACCTGGGCGCCCTTGATGGCCTTGTCGAGCACGTCGCGGCCCAGGCGGTCGCCGCCGAAGGGCAGCGTCTCGGCCTTGTGGGTGGCGGTGGTCTCGTACTGCTTGGCCTTCTCGGCCCATTCCTGGTACCTGGGCGCCAGCGGGTCGATGTCGCTGATGTCGACGTTGGGGCCCTTGGGCTGCTCGATGCTGCCGGTGGCTTCGGGCGGGGCGGGGCCGAGGAAGGTGGGCGGCGCGTTGGGCACGCCGATCTCGTCCTGCCAGTTCTTGGCGACGAGGCCGACACCCGACAGCAGGATCAGCAGCAGGAAGGCCAGCACGATGAACATCGAGAACAGGCCGACGCGGTCCGACTTGAAGCGGCGCCACGCGGCATGCCAGACGCCTTCGGAGTGCTCCACCGGCGCGGCGGCCGGCGAGGTGGGCAGGACCGCGCTCATTTCAGCACCACGCGAGGATCCACGACCTTGTAGAGCAGGTCGGTGGCCAGGTTGATCAGCATCGTCAGCATCGCCAGGTAGACGGTGGCGGCCTGGATGACGGGGTAGTCGCTGCGGTTGACCGCCAGCAGCACCTCGCGGCCCAGGCCCGGGATGGAAAAGAACACCTCGATCAGGAACGAGCCGACGAAGATGCCGGGCAGCAGCAGGCCCACGTTGGTGAGGATGGGGATCAGCGCGTTGCGCAGCACGTGCTTGAACAGCACCGGGCGCTCGGCCAGGCCCTTGGCGCGCGCGGTGCGCACGTAGTCCTGCCCCAGCTCGTCGAGGAAGAAGCTGCGGTACAGCCGCATCTGCGGCGCCACGCCGACCATCACCGCCAGCAGCACCGGCAGCGGCACGTAGGTGGTGAGGTTGGTCCAGGTGGAATCGCTCCAGCCCTGCACCGGGAACCAGCCGAGCTGGAAGCCGAACACATACTGGCCGACGATCACGTAGACCAGGAACGAGATCGAGAGCGCCACCGTCGTCACGGTCATCAGCGTGCGGTCGGTCAGCGAGCCGCGCACATAGGCCACGCGCATCGCGATGGGGATCGCCAGCAGCACGTCGAGGATCAGGATGGGGATCATCACCGTCAGCGTCGCCGGCAGGCGCGTGGCGAAGATATGAGCGACCGACTCCTGCGTCGCCCAGCTCTTGCCCCAGTCGAAGGTGGCGATCTGCTGCAGGAAGATCCACAGCTGCTGGTACCAGGGGTCGTTCAGCCCCAGCTGCTGGCGGATGGCGTCGACCTGCTCGGGCGTGGCGTTCAGCCCGGCCAGGATTTCCGCGGGGTCGCCCCCGACGAACTTGAACAGCGCGAAGACGAAGAGCACGACGCCCAGCAGCGTCGGGATCATCTGCAACAGGCGCCGGACCAGATAGGCGGCCATGGCGAGCGGGCCCGGTTGTGCCGGGCGAATGTGAGGATGCGCGAGTGTAGGGGCGCGAGCGCTCGCTTTTCCTCGGCATTTGCCCCGCGGCGGCAGCGCCCGGCTTGCACTATCTTTCGCGCCGTGCGTACATCGGCCGTGGGGCTTGCCTCTTCCTTCGTGTGGATCGCTTTCCTGTCGCTGCTGGCCCCCGGGCTGGCGGGCGCGGCCACACCCGCCGCGCAGCAGCCCAAGGTGCTGCGCTACGCGTTGGTCAGCGACGCGACCTCGCTGGACCCGGTGGCCTACACCGACATCTACAGCGCCGAGGTGGTGGGCAGCATCATCGAGCCGCTGTTCCGCTACGACTACCTCGCGCGGCCGGTGCAGCTGCGGCCGCAACTCGCCGCCGCGCTGCCCGAGAGCAGCGCCGACTGGCGCGAGCACACCATCAGGCTGCGCCCGGGCGTCTACTACGCCGACGACCCTGCCTTCGGCGGCAAGCCGCGCGAGGTGGTCGCCGAGGACGTGGTCTACGCCATCAAGCGCATCTTCGACCCGCGCTGGAAGAGCGCGCAGTACCCCACCTTCGCCAGCTACAAGCTGAGCGGGCTCGAGGCGGCGCGCCAGAAGGCGATCGACAGCCGCCAGCCCTTCGACTACACCGCGCCGGTCGAGGGGCTGAAGGCGCTGGACCGCCACACGCTGCGCATCCGGCTCGACGCGCCCAACCCACGCCTGGCCTTCGCGCTGGCCAACGTGTCCGCCGCCGGGCCGATGGCGCGCGAGGTGGTCGAGCGCTACGGCGACACGATCGGTGAGCACCCGGTGGGCAGCGGGCCGTTCAAGCTGGCGGCCTGGCGGCGCGGCTCGCAGATCGTGCTGGAGCGCAACCCCGGCTACCGGCAGGTGCTGTACGACGAGCAGGCCACGCCGGGCGACACCGCGGCGGAAGCCATCGCCGCGCGCCTGAAAGGCCGGCGCATGCCGCTGGTCGACCGGGTCGAGATCGCCATCATCGACGAAGACCAGCCGCGCTGGCTGGCCTTCCTGCAGCGCGAGCTGGACCTCGGCGCGCTGCCGGGCACCTTCGCACCGGTGGCCTACCCGGGCGGCCAGCTCGCGCCCAACCTGGCGCGCCAGGGCGTGGTGGCGCACCGGCTGGCGCGGCCCGACCTGGTCTACACCGTGTTCAACATGGACGACCCGGTGGTCGGCGGCTACGCGCCGGCGCAGGTGGCGCTGCGGCGCGCCATCGGCCTGGGCTACGACAACGCCGAAGAGGTGCGCGCCATCCGCCGCGGGATGGGGCTGCCGGCGCAGTCGGTGGTCCCGCCCGAGACCTATGGCCACGAACCGGCGCTCAAGAGCGAGATGAGCCTGTACGACCCGGCCCGCGCCAACGCGCTGCTCGACCTCTACGGCTTCGTCGACCGCGACGGCGACGGCTGGCGCGAGCGGCCCGACGGCTCGCCGCTGGTGCTGCAGTTCCACAGCGACAAGACCCTGCGCCCCTACAACGAGCTGTGGAAGCGCCGCATGGACGCCATCGGCCTGCGCATCGAGTTCCCCTCCGGGCTGTGGACCGAGCAGCGCAAGGCCGCGCGGGCCGGCAAGCTGATGATCTGGGGCCTGGCCTGGAACGCCGGCACGCCCGATGCCGACGAATTCCTGCGCCTGGGCTACGGCCCGGCTGCCGGGGGCGACAATGTGGCGAGGTTCAGGCTGCCCGCCTTCGACGCGCTGTATCAACGTCAGGCCGCGCTGCCCGACAGCCCAGAGCGGCTGGAAGCGATCGCGCAGGCCAACCGGCTGCTGCTGGCCTACCTGCCGATGAAGGGCCATGTGCACCGGGTGAGCGTCACCATGCACTGGCCCTGGGTGGTGGGCTACCTGCCACACCCGTTCATGCGCTCTTTCCACTCCTACGTCGACCTGGCCGCCCCGGCGCCCCCATGAAGATCATCCGACTCGTCCTTGGCGCGGCGCTGGCGGCCGGCGCCCTGTGGCCCGCGGCTGCGGCGCAGCCGCTGAAAACACTCCGCTACGCCTTCCCCATCGCCGAGACCGGCTTCGACCCGGCGCAGATCTCCGACCTGTACTCGCGCGTCATCGCCGGCAACATCTTCGAGGCGCCGCTCAGCTACGACTACCTGGCCCGTCCGGCGAAGCTGATCCCGGCCACCGCCGTGGCGCTGCCCGAGGTCTCGGCCGACTACAAGACCTTCACCTTCCGCCTCAAGCCCGGCATCCACTTCGCCGACGACCCGGCCTTCGGCGGCAAGAAGCGCGAGCTGGTGGCGGCGGACTACGTCTACTCGATCAAGCGCCACTACGACCCGCGCTGGAAGAGCCCCAACCTCTACAACTTCGAGAACGCGAAGATCCTCGGCCTGTCGGAGCTGCGCGCCAAGGCGATCAAGGACAAGGCGCCCTTCGACTACGACACGCCGGCCGAAGGCCTGAAGGCCATCGACCGCTACACCTTCGTCGTCAAGGTGGCCGAGCCTTCGCCGCGGCTGCCGCTGAAGTTCGCCGATGCGGCCGTGGCGGGCGCGGTCGCACGCGAGGTGATCGAGGCGGCCGAAGACCCGATGGCCCACCCGGTGGGCACCGGGCCGTTTCGCCTGGCGGAGCGGCGCCGCTCGTCCCGCATGCTGCTGGTGCGCAACCCGAACTACCGCGAGGTGCTCTACGCCGCCGAGGCGCCGGCCGGCGATGCGCAGTCGCAGGCCATCGCCGCGAGGTTCCGCGGCAAGCGGCTGCCCCTGGTCGACCAGGTCGAGGTGCAGATCGTCGAGGAATCGCAGCCCCGGCTGCTGGCCTTCCTGAACGCCCAGCACGACTGGATCGAGCGCCTGCCGCCCGAGCTGTCGCCGCCCTACATCCCCCACGGCAAGCTCGCGCCGCACCTGGCCAAGAAGGGCATCCAGCTCGAGCGCGTGCCGGCGGTGGACGTGAGCTACAGCTACTTCGGCATGGAGCACCCGGTGGTCGGCGGCTACACGCCCGACAAGGTGGCGCTGCGCCGCGCCATCGCGCTGGCCTACGACGTGCAGGCCGAGATCACCCAGGCCCGCAAGGGCCAGGCGGTGCCGGCGCAATCCATCGTCCCGCCGCAGATCGCGGGCTACGACCCGGCCTTCAAGACCGAGATGAGCGACCATGACGTGGGCCGGGCCCGCGCGCTGCTCGATCTCTACGGCTACATCGACGTGAACGGCGACGGCTGGCGCGACCTGCCCGGCGGGGCGCCGCTGGTGCTGGAGTACTCGTCGCAGCCTGACCAGGCCTCGCGCATCCTGCAGGACCTGTGGCACAAGGCCATGGCCTCGATCGACGTGAAGATCGAGTTCAAGATCGCCAAGTGGCCCGAGCAGCTGAAGTCCTCCCGCGCAGGCTCGCTGATGATGTGGGGCCTGGCCTGGAGCGCGACCGAGCCCGACCCCAGCGACCTGCTGGGGCTGAACTTCGGGCCGAACAAGGGCCAGTCGAACCACGCCCGCTTCGACCTGCCGGCCTTCAACGACCTGTTCACGCGCCAGGCCCAGCTGCCCGACGGGCCCGAGCGCAACGCCCTGATCCACGAAGCCAAGCGCCTCGGGGTGGCCTACATGCCGCAGAAAATCACCGGGCACCGTATCCTCAACGACCTGCTCCACCCCTGGGTGGTCGGCTACCGCCGGCATCCTTTCCTGAGGGGCTGGTGGCAATACGTCGACATCGACCCTGAAGCACGCGCCAAAAGCGCCCCTGCCACGCCATGAAACGCCTGACCTTCCTCCCTTCGTTGGCCGCCACGCTCGCGCTGGCGCTGCCGCTCCTGGCCCCGGTTGCGCTGGCCCAACCGGGCAGTGCGGCGTCGGGCACCGCGCAGCAGCCCCAGAAAGTGCTGCGCTATGCCTTCCGCGTGGCCGAGACCACGCTCGACCCGGCCGGCGCGAACGACATCTACTCGCGCACCCTGACCTCGAACATCTTCGAGGCGCTCTACACCTACGACCACCTCGCGCGGCCGGTGAAGTTCAAACCGCTCACGGCCGAGGCGATGCCCGAGGCGAGCGACAACTACCGCACCTGGACCATGAAGGTGCGCCCCGGCATCTACTTCGCGGACGACCCCGCCTTCGGCGGCAAGAAGCGCGAGCTGGTGGCCGAGGACTACGTCTACGCCATCAAGCGTTTCGCCGACCCGGCCAACAAGAGCCCGGTCTGGACCTACCTCGACGGCTTCAAGTTCCAGGGCATGGCCGAGCTGCGCCAGAAGGGCCTGACCGCGAAGAAGCCCTTCGACTACGACACGCCGATCGAGGGCCTGCGCGCACTCGACCGCTACACGCTGCAGATCAAGCTGGGCGAGCCGCGTCCGCGCTTCATCGAGTTCCTCGCGGCGAGCGACCTGTTCGGCGCCGTCGCGCGCGAGGTGGTCGAGCACTACGGCGACAAGATCGCCGAGCACCCGGTGGGCACGGGCCCCTTCAAGCTGGTGCAGTGGCGGCGCGCCAGCTTCATCGCGCTGGAGCGCAACCCCGGGTACCGCGAGCGCTTCTACGACGCCGAGCCCGCGGCCGACGACAAGGAAGGCCAGGCCCTGCTGGCGCGCTTCAAGGGCCGGCGCATCCCGATGATCGACCGGGTCGAGGTCTCGATCGTCGAGGAGAACCAGCCGCGCTGGCTGGCCTTCCTGAACGGCCAGCACAACCTGATCGAGCAGGTGCCGGCCGAGTTCGTGAGCCAGGGCATGCCCAACGGCAAGGTCGCCCCCAACCTGGCCAAGCAGGGCACCCAGGGCTGGCGCCAGGTGCGCGCCGACCTCGCCGCCACCTTCTTCAACATGGACGACCCGGTGGTGGGCGGCTACACGCCCGAGAAGGTGGCGCTGCGGCGCGCGCTGTCGCTGGGCTTCGACGTCGAGCGCGAGATCCGGCTGGTGCACTATGGGCAGGCCTTTCCGGCCCAGGCGCCGGTGGCGCCGCACACCCTGAGCTACGACCCTGCGTTCAAGAGCGAGATGAGCGACTACGACCCGGCACGCGCCAATGCGCTGCTGGATCTCTACGGCTACCTCGACAAGGACGGCGACGGCTGGCGCGAGCAGCCCGACGGCTCGCCGCTGGAGCTGGTGTGGTCGATCGAGAGCGATGGCCGCGGGCGCAAGATGTCCGAGCAGTACCACCGCAGCCTCAAGGCGCTGGGCATCAAGGTCAACTTCAAGCCCGGCAAGTGGCCCGAGCTGCTGAAAGCGGCCCGCTCCGGCAGCTTCCAGGTCTGGCACGTGGGCGGCATGAGCGCCTCGCCCGACAGCCAGGGTGCACTGCAACGCTACGACGGCACGCAGATCGGCGGCCAGAACATGGCACGCTTCAAGCGGCCCGAGTTCGACGCGATCTACAAGAAGCTCTCCGAGCTGCCCGACGGCCCGGAGCGCGAGGCCCTGTTCAACGAGGCCAAGCGCATCGCCGTGACGTGGATGCCCTACCGCATCCGATACCACACCTTCATCACCGACATGGCCCACGCCGAGGTGATCGGCTACCGCCGGCCGCTGTTCTGGCAGGACTGGTGGCAGTACGTCGACATCGTGAAGAAGCCGTGACGGTGCCGGCGCGGCGCGGCGCGTGGCTGCTGTTGCCGGCCACCCGGTGGGTCACGCCGGAGGAGTTGAACGTCGCACCGGCCCTGCTGGGCCAGCAGCTGGCGCGGCCCTGGCGCCGGTTGCTCGCCATGGGCGTCGACCTGGCGACGATCGGCATCGTTTCGTCACTGTCCAACTTCTGGCTGCTCGCGGCCTGCGCGCTGGGCATCTACGAGCACTCGCGGGCGCAGCGCCGCGCGCCACCGCCGTGGCGCCTGGTTGCCGCCGGGGGGCTGGTGCTGCTGATGGCGCTGGCCGGCCTGTGGGACCTGGTCGACGAGCTGGGCCGGCCGTCGCCAGCCCGCGTGGTGCAAGAGGGCGACGACGAGGACAGCGAGGCGCGCGAGATCGTCGCCGACGCGCTGGCCGAGGCGGCGCCTGCGCTGGCCCTCGCGGCCTCGGCCGTCGCGTCCGCACCCGCGCTCGCCCCCACGCTCGCCGCCTCTGCGCCCATGGCCGCATCGGCGTCAGCCAGCACGCCCGCACCCGCCCCTGTCGACGCCGCGGCCACCATCACCTCGCTGCAGGCCGAGGTGCGCCGGCTCAAGCGCCAGCTCGCCCGCGAGCGCGACGCCGCCGAAGAGGCCGCCGCGGCCGAGCACTGGCGCGAGCGGCTGCGCCGGCTCGGGCTGGAGTTCGGCATCGGCTACGGCTGGGCCCTGGTGTACTTCACGATGCTGCCGGTGTGGTGGCGCGGCCAGACAGTGGGCAAGCGCCTGCTGGGCCTGCGCATGGTCGAGCTGACCGGCAAGCCGATGACGCCGCTGCTGAGCTTCAGGCGCTTCGGCGGCTACCTGGCCAGCATGGCCACCGGCGGCCTGGGCTTCCTGCAGCTGCTGTGGGACCCGAACCGCCAGGCGCTGCAGGACAAGGCCGCCCACACCGTGGTGCTCATCGAGCGCCTGCCGCGGCGGGCACGACCGGTGGCCGAGCCGGCACCGCCCCGGCCCGAGCCCACGCCAGAATCGGGCCCCTGAGCTTCCCCTGCCCGAGGTGACGATGAGCCGCTTGCCCGAACCGCGCATCACCGCCTATCAGCGCTGGCTGGCCGACCACGAAGGCCTCCGCTTCGATCGCTACGAAGATCTCTGGCACTGGTCGGTGCGCGACTTGGGCGCCTTCTGGCGCTCGGTGTGGGACTACTTCCAGGTCGAATCGCCGACCCCGCCCACGGCGACGCTGGCGGAAGCACGCATGCCCGGCGCCCGCTGGTTCCCCGGCACCCAGGTCAACTACGCCCGCCAGGCCCTGCGCCACGGGGCGACGGCGCACGCGGCCGGCCACCCGGCCATCGTCTGGGCCGACGAGCCGGCGCTGGCCGCCGGCACGCTGCACGGGCTGAGCTGGCCCGCGCTCGCGGCACAGGCGGGCGCGCTGGCTGCAGCCCTGAAGCGCCTGGGCGTGCAGCGGGGCGACCGGGTCGTGGGCCTGCTGCCCAACCGGCCCGAGACGGTGGTCGCCTTCCTCGCCACCGCGAGCATCGGCGCGGTGTGGTCTGTCTGCTCGCCCGACATGGGGCCGGTGGCGGTGCTCGACCGCTTCCGCCAGATCGAGCCGGTGCTGCTCTTCGCCGCCGACGGCTACCGCTTCGGCGGCCAGGTGCACGACCGGCGCGCCCTGGTGGCGCAGCTGGTCGACGGCCTGCCCTCGCTGCGCCACCGCGTCGACGTGCCGGTGCTGGGCGTGCCCGCCGAGGCGCCCCGCGAGGGCGTGACCCGCCACGACTTCGCCGCGCTGTGCGCGGGGCCTGAGCACGCCGAGCCCGAGTGGCTGCCCTTCGACCACCCGCTGTGGATCGTCTACTCCAGCGGCACCACCGGCCTGCCGAAGGCCATCGTGCACGGCCACGGCGGCATCGTGCTGGAGGGGCTCAAGGGCGGCCTGCACAACAACCTGGGCCCCACGGTAGAGACCGGCGACCGCTTCTTCTGGTACAGCTCGACCGGCTGGATCATGTGGAACTGCCAGGTCAGCGGGCTGCTGGGCGGGACGACGATCTGCCTCTACGACGGCTCGCCCGCGCAGTGCGAGAAGCTGGGCGACGGCCCAGCCGACTGGTCGCCGCTGTGGCGCTTCGCCGCGCTCACCCGCTGCACCTTCTTCGGCGCCGGCGCGGCGTTCTACGCCAGTTGCCTCAAGTCCGGCGTCGAGCCACAGGCGCTGGGCGACTTGTCCGCGCTGCGCGCCGTCGGCTCCACCGGCTCGCCGCTGGCCGACGAGGGCTACCGCTGGATCTGGCGGCAAATGCCGAAGGTCGACGGCCGCGACATCTGGATCGCCTGCATCTCCGGCGGCACCGACTTCGCCGGCGCCTTCGTGGCCGGCCTGCCCACGCTGCCGGTGGTGGCCGGCGAAATGCAGTGCCGCTGCCTGGGCGCCGCGGTCGAGGCCTGGAGCGAGGACGGCCACCCGCTGATGAACGAGGTCGGCGAGCTGGTCTGCACCGCGCCGATGCCGTCGATGCCGCTGCGCCTGTGGAACGACCCCGACGGCCAGCGCCTGATGGACAGCTATTTCGACGTCTACCCCGGCGTCTGGCGTCACGGCGACTGGATCCGCCTGGTGCCGCACGAGCAGGCCACCGGCGCGGTGATCTACGGCCGCTCCGACGCCACCATCAACCGCCACGGCGTGCGCATGGGCACCGCCGAGCTCTACCGTGCGGTCGAGGCCCTGCCCGAGGTGCTGGACAGCCTGGTGGTGGACCTGGAGTACCTGGGCCGCGAGAGCTGGATGCCGCTGTTCGTGGTGCTGCGCGAGGGCATCACGCTCGACGACCTGCTGAAGAAGCGCCTGGTGGCCGAGATCCGCCAGGCGCTCTCGCCGCGCCACGTGCCGAGCGAGATCTTCGCGGTGCCGGCCATCCCGCGCACGCTCAGCGGCAAGAAGATGGAGCTGCCGGTGAAGAAGCTGCTGATGGGCGCCGACGCGGCCAAGGTGATGAACCGCGACGCGATGGCCAACGCGGCCAGCGTCGAGTGGTTCATCAACCTTGCGCAGCAGCGGCGCGGAGAAGCCTGACGAACCGCCCCGCCGAGCCCACCCGTCAGGGCAGCACCGGCGGCTTGGGCGGCTTGACGGTCACCACCCGGATGTTGAGGCCATTCAGCGGGTCGACATAGGTGTAGCGCACGCCGCCCTCGCCCTCGGACATCAGGCGGATCTCGTCGTTGCCGTCGCCACCGAGGAAGTCGCCCACCCGCGCGAGGTGGCCGATCAGTTGGTAGCCGTCGTCGTCCAACGGGGTGAAGGCGCGGCTCCACAGCAACGAGCCGATCATCGAATAGGCGTTCACGATGTAGGCCGAAGCGTCTGCGTTCACATCGGTGATGTTGTTGTGCCAGTTCAGGTTCATCGCGCTGCCGAGCAGCAGCACGCGCTGCGAGCCCGACTTGGCAACGGTCAACCCGAGTGTGTGGTCCGGCAGCTCGTCGCAAATCGCGTACTGCGCCTCGAAGGTGTGCGGCGCGCAAGCGTCGCGGAAGCCGCCAGGCCCGACCGGGATTCCATAGCCCGTGACGAGGTTGCTGGCATCGGTGACCGGAAAGCGGCTGGTGTAGTGGGTGACGTCCGACCCGCCACACTGGAAGCGCGCTTGCCGTGGGTCCGGGAAGGGGCCGCTGGTCAGTTGCACCGGCTTGCCCGGTGCAACAACGATCTGGCTGCCATCTGCGCTGAAGATGCGGATCTTGTGGGCCCTGGTCACGGTGATGAACCCCGCACCGTCGGGGGGCGCCGCGCTGCAGGCGCCGGCGAGCGACAGCAACTCGATGCCAGGGAGCGCCCGGTCCACATCGATGTTGGCGGCTGCAGCCGGCAGGCCGGTCCACAAAGGGGCATCGGCAACGGGCGGCTCGGCGTGCCCGGGCAGCACAGCGGCCACCAGGGCCGCAGTGCAGGCACGAAGGAAGGTGGCGACGGCAGCAGATAGCGACATGGCAGGCCCCTCCAGGACGAGGGTTGGTGAGGGCGCGCACGCTACCAGCGGCGCGCGCTCGCGTCATCGACCCGATGGAGGATGCCAGGGCCCCGAGCTTGCGCCAAGCCCCCAGGCAAGGACCGGTTGTTGACTCGGGCTCCTGCGGCTCGACACGTCGGCCCACAGAATCGGCCGCTTCCGCCAACCCTGCCACCGCCCCGCACACGCATGACCACGTCCACCATCTTCCTCGCCGACTTTCCGATCACCCAGAAGTGGCCCGCGCGCCACCCCGAGCGCCTGCAGCTGTATTCGCTGCCCACGCCCAACGGCGTGAAGGTGTCCATCCTGCTGGAAGAGACCGGCCTGCCCTACGAGGTGCACCGCGTCGGCTTCGAGACCAACGACCAGCTCACGCCGGCCTTCCTGTCACTCAACCCGAACAACAAGATCCCGGCCATCATCGACCCGAATGGGCCGGGCGGGAGGCCGCTGCCGCTGTTCGAGTCGGGCGCCATCCTCTGGTACCTGGCCGAGAAGACCGGCCAGCTGTTGCCGGCCGACCCGGCCCGGCGCTACGAGACGCTGCAGTGGCTGATGTTCCAGATGGGCGGCGTGGGCCCGATGTTCGGCCAGGTGGGCTTCTTCCACAAGTTCGCCGGCAAGGACTACGAAGACAAGCGCCCGCGCGACCGCTACGTGGCCGAGACCAAGCGCCTGCTCGCGGTGCTAGAGCAGCGGCTCGAAGGCCGCCAATGGATCATGGGCGATGACTACACCATCGCCGACATCGCCACCTGGCCCTGGGTGCGCAACCTGGTGGGCTTCTACGGCGCCGGCGAGCTGGTGGGCTTCAGCGAATTCAAGAACGTGCAGCGTGTGCTCGACGCCTTCGTGGCGCGGCCCGCCGTGCAACGCGGGCTGGACATCCCACCCGCGCCACCCAAGCCCTGAACGAGACGCACCAAAGGAAGAAGGGGCCGCGGGCCCCTTCGTTCGTTTGGGCTGACCGGATCGTCATCCCATCAGCACATTGACGATCGCGTTGCCGATGCCCATCAGCGCGGCACCCGAGATCAGGCCGGCGCAGATCGGCTCGCAGCCTTCGACCCAGATGGCGTGGCCACGCGTGGCCTTGTCCTTGTGGCGCAGGCCCATGACCCAGAACAGCAGCGCGCCGAGGAACATCGCGAAGGTCGCCTCCGGCGGCAGCACCACGCCCAGGCCGATCGACACCGAGCTGAGCGGGAAGCGGTTCTTCGTGAGCATGCGGGCCACCTCGATCAGCACCGCCGCCAGGGCCGCCACGCCCATCGCGACGAGGGCCGAGGTCGGCAGGCCACCGAAACCCTTGGCGATGATCTCGGCCACACCCTTCCACTGGATGGCGCTCGGGAAGGCGAACTGCTCGCTGACCATGTTGGCGGTGCTGCGCACGCCGCCGGCATCGGCCGGCAGGAAAAGCAGGAAGTACAGCGGCACGCAGGCCATCACGCCGGCGAACAGGCCGATCACGTGGCCCACCGCCTGGTGGCGCGGCTTGCCGCCCAGCATGTAGCCGGGCTTGATGTCGCTCAGCAGGTTGGCGGCGTTGGCGGCGATCTCGCCGGTCATGCCGGCGGGCAGCAGGTTGCTGGCCGGGTTGGTGCGGTCGATCGCGCCCATCGTGAACTGGGTGATCTTCGACAGCGAGCCGGTGGGTGTCCACGAGGTCAGCGCCATCGAGTTGGTGCAGATCACCGTCAGCACGAAGATCAGCGGCAGCGAGGCCAGCGCCAGCAGCATCGGCACGCCGAAGAAGACGTGGGTGATCCACGCGCCCAGCAGGCTGAACACCGGCACGCCGACCCAGCTCATCCACAGCGGCAGCTCGATGTGCCGGAGCGGATCCGGGCCCTGGTCTGCCTCGGCCTTGCCGCCCTTTTTCAGGCCCTTGAAGGCCGAGGTGAAGATGTCGGGCTTGGCCAGCAGGCCGACCAGCGAGCCGGCGACCATCATCGTCACGCCCCACCACATCGACCACTGGTTGACGATCTCGGCGCGCGAGATGGGCACGACCGTGCCGTTGTCGAGCACGCGCTGCACGATGTCGCCGCGCTCGATCATGATGGGCGCGAGCACGGCAAAGTTGATGAACGCACCCAGCAGGCAGCTGGTCGCCACCACGATGCCCATCAGGCCGCCCACGCCCAGCATGGCCGCGTCCAGCGTCAGGCGCAGGCCCAGCGCGCGGAAGTCGGTGCCCAGGATCTTCAGCGCGGCGCCACCGGCCTGGTAGTAGTAGGTGTCGAGCCGCTCATGGAAGGTCCACGGCTCCTTCATGCCCGCCCATTGGTCCATGCGCAGGATCTTGAACTGGATCAGCTTCATCCAGCCGTCGCTGACCAGGGCCTGGTAGAGCGCGGTGCCGGCGGCGGTGATGCCCAGCAGCCGCGCCTTGAACATGCCGGCGCCGGCGGCGCCGTGGTACAGCGAATCCAGCACCACGCCACTGGCGCGGCCCTCCGGGAAGGGCATCTGCTCGTCGTTGATGAAGCGGCGCTTCATCGGGAAGGCCAGCAGCACGCCGATGATGGAGATGACCACCATCCAGATCATCATCTGCCACCACGGGATGATGATGCCGGTGATCAGCATGTAGGCCGCCAGGCTCGACGTGAGCGGCGTCACCACATAGCCGGCCGCGGTGGCGATCGACTGGGTGCAGTTGTTCTCGAGGATGGTGAAGTCCTGCGCCATGCCCGCGCTGTGCAGGATGCGGTAGATCGCGAAGGCGAGGATCACCGAGGTCAGGCCCACCCCGATCGAGATGCCGGTCTTGGCGGCGATGTACAGGCCAGTGGCGGCCAGGATGCCGCCGAGGATGAAACCGGTGAGGGCCGAGCGCAGCGTGAGCTGCGCCATGTCGCCGCGGTAGACGTTCTTGAACCACCACTCGTCTTTCTCGCGGCGGGTCCAGGTGCGGATCTGTTCTTCGGTGAGTTGCTGCAGTGCCATGGTGTGGGATGCGTGTGGCCGGCCCTGGTCTGGGCCGGCGCGGATTGTCTCCGCTCGGGCAGCCCCGCCGGGCCGGGGGATTCCAGGGGCTCGCCAGGCCCGGGGGCGGGGCGTTCCAATCGAGGCATGGCCCCCGACCCGGCTCGCCTCTTCCTGGCTCTCTGGCCCGACGCCGCCACCCGCCAAGCCCTGCAGGCCTGGCAGGGCGCGATCGCCTGGCCGGCCGATGCCCGCCCCACCGCGCCGGCGCACCTGCACCTGACGCTGCACTTCATGGGCGCGGTGCCACGGGCGCGGCTACCGGCGTTGCAGGCGGGGCTGGGCCGGCCTTTCACGCCGTTCACGCTGCAGCTGGCCGAGCTTGCGCTCTGGCGCGGTGGCCTCGCCGTGCTGCTGCCCGCACAGGCCCCACCTGAGCTCGCCGCGCTGCATGCCGGCCTGGCCGTGGCCCTGCGCTCGCTCGCCTTGCCGGTCGACGAGCGGCCCTTCCGGCCGCATGTCACCCTCGCGCGCCATGCCGCCGGCGCCATGCTGACGGCGCCGGTGGCGCCATTGGCGTGGCGTGCCGACACCGGCTACGTGCTTGCCGAGTCCGCCGGCGGCTACCACGTGTTGCACGCCTTCGGCGCCGCCACCAGCCGCCCATCCTCCTGATCGGCGGCTCCCGCAGCGGGGCCGACCGGGTTCTGCCGGCGCCGGCACGACCTTGCGACGCTTGCGCGAAATCAATGTGGGCGCCCCAACCGGCGCTTCAAATCGATCCATCCGGTTGCGTACAGCGCGCGACCGCAAGGGGAGCGCACAAGTGACAGACACCCGCCAGCCGAGCCAGAGCAGGCCATTCGTCATCAGGGGTCGCGTGATCGATGCCGGGTCGCGCCGGGGGGCCCATGGCCTGAGGGTCGAGGCCTGGGACATGGACCTGCTGGTCGATGACTTCGTCGGCAAGGCCGAGGCCACTGGCCCCGACGGCCACTTCTCCATCCGGTTCGACGAGCGTCACTTCCGCGGCCTGTTCGGCGAGCGATGCCCCGACCTGTTCTTCCGTGTGTTCGACGGCCAGACGCTGCTGCTGCAGACCGAGCCTCTGCTGCGCCGCGTGGGCACCATGGGCAGCGCGGCCGGGGCGGGGCCCATCGAGCTGCCGGGGCCGGCCATCTACGACGTCGAGATCGTGGTCGAAGCCCCGGCGTCGAGCCTCGCCCCGCAGCACCGCGTGCACGGCCTGCTGAGCCGGCTGGACGGTTGCCCCGTCGCCGGGGCCACCGTGCGGGCCTACGGGCGGGCGCTCGCGCAGGAGGCGCTGCTCGGCGAGGCCACCACCGACAGCACCGGCCGCTACGAGATCGGCTATGCGCCACGCCACGGCCACGAGGCGGCCGACGCCGCACTCGACGCGCTGATGGTGCGCGCCGTGGATGCCCAGCTGCGCGACACCAGCGCCTCGGGCGAGATCTGCCCGCCGGGGCCCGACGAGAAGATCGACCTCGTCATGACGCCCCGGGTGCCGGTGGTGACCGAGAAGAAACCAGGCCGCTTCATCGACGCGTGCCAGATCGACCTGCCCGCGGGCGACGTGGTGGAAGCGGTGCAGTACGAGCAGATCATCGCCACCCGCAACACGCTGGCCGAGCTGAAGGCGCAGTGGGGCGCTGCCTGGCCCGAGATCAGCTCCGCGGCGTGGCAGGCGTTTTCCGGTTGCCAGCTGGGCCTGTACCTGCCTTTCGAGCAATCCTGGGCCTTGCTGGGCTACACGCGCGGCCGCATGGTCAAGTCGTTCTCGCTCGCGCCGGGCGAAGAGCAGACGGTGGAGATCTACACCTGGGACCGGCAGAAGTCGGCGCTCGAATCGACCAGCACGGCCGAGGCGGAGCAGACCACCGAGGCCACCGGCACGCGTCGCGATGCGCTCGACGTGAGCCAGGACGTGGCCCGCCAGACGGGCTTCCAGATGTCCACCGGCGGCAAGGTGGGGTTCAGCGTGGCCCAGGTGGTGAACGTGGACATGAACCAGAACGTCAACGCCACCACCAACGCCAACGACCATGCCACCACCGCCAGCCACTCGATCGCCGAGGCCACCACGCGCGCCAGCGGCAAGGTGCGCAGCAGCCGCACGGTGAAGGTGACGGAGTCGCGCGAGTTCGGCAGCGAGGAGCGCGTGACGCGCAAGCTGCGCAACACCAACGCGTACCACACGCTGAACGTGCCGTTCTTCGAGATCCTGGCCAACTACCGCGTCACCACCGCCATGCGCGCCAGCGAGGTGAAGCTGGTGGCGCTGATGCCCGACCCTCTGCAGGCCGGGGCGCAGCCGCAGGACCGCCGCTTCAGCCGCAGCAGCGTGCGCCAGCACGAGCGCGCCTTGCGCCTGGCCCTGCTGGACCGCGAGCTCGAGCCCGGCTTCGACGCGGCCCGCATCCTCGACGCCTACGACCGCAGCGGCCCCGTGCTGTGCAATTCCTGCGCCTGCCCCGATGACCCGAGCTGGCAACCCCCCAACTGGCGCCGGCTGCTCAACTGCGGCAAGGAGCTGGCGCTGGCCTGGCAAGGCGGGACGGACTGGAAAGAGATGAGCGCCGACGAACTGAACGCCGCGGCAGCCTGGCTGGCGCTGGACGAGGTGCACGACATCGTCGACCAGCTGACGCCGCCCCACCCCGACCACGACGGCTTCGTGGACCGCGTGTCCAGCGCGATGAAGGGCGACCTGCAGGCGAAGCTGATCCAGGGCCGCTACAGCAGCGACGGGCAGGCCAGGGCCTACATCAAGAGCTATCTCTTCCGCCTGGCATTGCGCACCCATGGGGGTGACCTGAAGGACGCGATGCGCACCGCGCTGGGTGACCCGGCGCACCCCCTGTCGGAGGCCCAGGCCGATGCCCTGGGGCTGGCGCTGAGCGGCCTGGCGCCGGCGGACTTGCAGGCCCTGTCGAGCGATCCGGTGGTGGCCGCGACCGTGCACGGCACCATCGAGTCAGCCTTCCTCAGCGTTGCGCCTGCGCATTCTCCGCTGGACCCCTTCACGCTGGTGCCGGCCGTGGTGGCCAAGCTGCTGGCCGACCGGGTGATGGGCGCGGTCGACGACTTCGCCGACTACGACCTGCTGGGGCTCACACCCCTGCTCAAGCTGTTCGCCAAGGTCTACCCCGATTGGGTGAAGGAACTCGCGGCCGACGATGCCGCCAGGCAGGCGGCCGCCGAGCAGGTGCTCACCGATCGCAAGGAGCGCGCCGCCCGGGTGCTCGCGGCCTTCGGCCTGCGCGAGATCGTCGACAAGCAGGAGCGGCTGGATGCGCTGCTGAGCCACCTCAACGACGATGCCAACCTCGATCACTACCGCTTTGCCATCGCCAGCGAGCGCAAGAACCTCTTCGCCGCCAGCGAAGACGCGCTCCGGCTGGTGGCCGCCGGTGTGCTGGAGGCCCTGCCGGTGGGCAGCCTGGGCGACCGGTTCGCCGTGCCGGTGCGCCTGCCCGCAGGCTCGCGCTTCGAGACCACGTTCCACGCCATCCGCGATGCGCTGGCCCAATGGGTGACGGCGGACGAGCGCGAGCACATCCTGCCCACGGCCGCGCTGTACAGCGAGGCGATCGTGGGCCGGTGCAATGCGGCCGAGCCCGAGGCGCTGGAGCGGCACCGCCTCGAGGTGCAGCGGCGCGACATCGACAACGAACTGCAGTCGCTGGAAGCCGCGCGGCTGCGCGCCCGGCTGGAGGCGCGCCCCGCGCTGCTCGACCGCGACCCCGCCCAGCCCACGCGGATCGGGCTGGAGGTGGTGAGCCAGGGCAGCACCGGCGCGAGCGCCACCACGGCAGCCTGAGCGCTCGCATGCCGCTCGAGCTGCGCATCGGCGACGAGGCGATCAGGCTCGCGCCGGAGCCCGCCGAGGTGCAGCGCGTGGTGGCCTGCGCCTACCTGGTCGGCGGCTACGCGGTCGTGGTGGCGCTGGTGGAACAGGTGCAGGCCCGCATCCGGGCGCTGCGCTACAGCCTGAAGTTGTCACAGTCGCTCGTCGACAAGGGCGCGGCCGAGTTCGTCGCAGGCCGGGGCCACGCCGCACTGGCCGACTGGGCGGGCGCGCAGGCGAGCGGCAGCCGGCGCCAGAGCGATCAGCGCGAGCAGCTCAAGGAGGCCGAGGCGCTGGCGGTGCTCATGCGCCGAAGCTGGGCCACCGTGGCCGAGGCCGAGGAAGAGGCGCTTGCGCAGTACGAGCGCATGGCGCTCGATGAGTTCATCTCGCTGGCCCGCAAGGCCCAGGCCGTGGTGCGCCAGCAATGGGCGCGCCACGCCCCCTGCGACCCCGCGGCCCAGGCCACGCAGCCGCTGGACGAGGCGGCCGCACGCCGATGCGGCGCCGACAAACTGCGGCTCGCCGGGCACCGCGATGGCCTGCTGGCGGCCATCTTCCAGCTCAAGCGTGCGGCCACCGAGTACGCGGCCTACCTCGGAGGCGCGCGCCAGGCGGCCGACACCGGGTACACCCGCCGCAACGCCCCCACCAAAGACGTGTGGAAGACGCTGGCCGACGCGCAGGATGCCGCGGCCCGCAGCTGGACCCGCTTCGAGGAACTGCGCGAACGCCTGGGCCGTGAATACCCGATGGCGCTGCAGGTCTACGGCGAGCTCAAGGACCGCTGGAACTGGGACGCGCGTGTTCCCGATGCCGAACGCGACCGCACCATCGAGACCTGGGTGATCCAGGCCATGCTCGACACGCTGGAACAGGCGCCCGAGGTCATCGCCGAGGCCGAGCGCCTGCGCGTGTTCAAGGACGGCGCCGTGGTGCGGCGCCAGCCCCAGGCCGGGGTGTTCACCGGGGTGGGCAGCGGCCTGGACAGCCGCGGCGAGGCGGCGGGCCTGGTGTTGCCGGCCTCGCGGGTGGTGGTGGGCCACCTGCAGAACGCCCAGGTGGCGCTCAAGTCGGCATGGCTGCAGCGGCCGGTGCGCTTGCGCCTGCGAGCGCGGGCGACCGGCCTGCATCAGGAGGCCGGCCTGTGCGCACCGCCCGAAGCCGCCCTGGCACCCTACTTCCAGCACGGCCGGCTGCACCATGCCGCCCTGGCGGAGGTGGAAGAAGGCGTGAGCGACGAGCGCGAAGCGGCCGAGCAGCAGAAACGCCGCGTGCTGATGGTGATGGACGCCGTCGCGCTGCCCGCCGCCTTCTTCACCGGCGGCTGGAGCGCCATCCTCGCCGGAGCGGTCCACGCGGCCGTGCGTGCGCAGGAGATGGGCGTTCAGATCCAGTCCTACTTCGCGGCGTCGGCGTTGGCCGGCCTGTCGTTCTCCACCGTCGAAGACTGCATGTGGAAGCCGCCGTCCACCGTGCAGCTGGCGGCCACGCTGCTCGAAGGCGGGTTCGACATCGGCAGCGGCCTGGTGGTGGGGGGCCGGGCCGGTGCGGCGCTCGATGCGGTGCAGACCGTGCTGACGCTCAGCCATGGCGCGGCCGCCGTCAACCGCTGGATCGAGGGCGGCGCCAAGGTGGAGGCATGAACTCGCACCGACCCCCAGGGAGGTGGCATGGCCGCGCGTGAGCAGCTGGGCCGGGCGCTGTTCGGCCTGGGCTTGCGCAACTTCACGCGTGGCGGGCGCGCGAAGAAGCTGCGCGCCCAGGCCGGCGAGGTGTTGATCGCGCTGAAGCTGCCGCGCACACACCCGCCGTCGTCGCGGCTGGCCGCCGGGGGCACGAAGGCGGCGCTGGCGGCCGCCGCACGGCCGGCCGAAAGCGTCGTCCTGCAGCACCCCATGAGCCGGTTCGCCGACGACATGCGAGAGCTGCTCCGGGCCAGCCGCGCGCGCCTGCAGTCGGAGCACGCCAAGATGGCCCAAGAGGCGCGCCTGCTGGGCATCCGCAAGATGGCCGCCGACCCCAAGGTGTGGAACCTGGGCCTGGCCGAGGAGCAAGCCGACACCCTCGGCGCCCTGCTGGGCCACCTCTGGGGTGCACCGTTCCATGGGGGGGCGCGCGCTGGCTCGCAGACCGTGGCGCAGGCCTTGTCGGAGGGCCTTCGCACGGTGTGGGACAGGGCATTGCCGCCCGGCAAGACGCTGGAGGAAACCTTGCAAGCGGCGTGGAGCAGGCTGCAGGAAGCGCGCCGCGCCGACCCCGATCTGCATGCGGGCGAATTCCTGCGGGGCGAACTCTTCGACCCCTGGCGCAGCCGCTTCATGACCCAGCTGTACAAGGACGAAGACCTGCGCAAGCGGCTGCAGCTGGCCACGGGGCTGAAGGTGGACCGGCCTGCAGGCAGCACGCCGCGGTTCCTGCTCGAGCTCAAGGCCGGCGAGGTGCCGTTCCACGTGGGGCTCGACATCGACCACGCCGAGCAGCGTCTGGCCGAAGCGGTGGAGCAGGCGCTGGCCAAGGGCTGCGCGGCGCCGCTGCGTCCCATCGTGCAGGGGTCGTCGCTGCAGCTGGCCTCGCCGGCCGAGAACCGCGTCTTGTTCGAGTTCCTGCGCCGCCGCAACCGGGTGGCCGAGCAGATGAGGGCTTCTTCGCCCGCGCTCATGACGGCGGAGGACGAGGCCGAACTGATGGCCGCCCTGGAGCGTGAGCTGCACGCGCTCGACGCCTGGCAGGCGTGGAATCCACCCGGGTGATCCGGGTCGAGGATGCCTCGCCGCGCCGATTGCGGTCGCCCCCAGCTCGGGATGACCCCAGCCGGGGCGTTCCCTCGCCGCGGTGGACTTGCACCGCGGCCGACCTTTCAATGGGCGGCTTCAGTGGGCCGGTCGGCACAGCGCACGCGCCGTGCACCGCCGGTGCCATGCCATCACCAGCGTGAAGGGGGCAGCATGCGCGTCGACGGTGCAGGTTCATCAGGGGCGGTCGCTCCGCGGGATCCCGCGGAACAGCAGGCCGCCGACGCCGCGGCAAAAGGCGCCGGCCAACCCGCCGCCGCGCCAGAGCCAGCGCCGGCCCCGGGCCAGACGCTGGCCGAGATGGCGCGCCACGGGCCGCAGCTCGGCGCCGTGCCGGCGCGCGAGCCGGGGCCGGTGCAGCCTGCCGGCGGTGCCAGCCTGGGCGAGCAGGTGCGCGGCACGACGCAGCGCCCGATCGACCTGGCGATGGCGCAGATGGCCAACGACGTCTACAGCGCGCCGGACGCCAGCGGCCGGACGAACACCCAGTCCGAAGCCGAGCTGGCGCAGGCCGGCTGGCACCGGGTGCAGCCGGGCGAGGTGCTGCGCACCGCCGACGGCCGCGCGGTGCAGCTGGACCCGGCCCAGCTGAACGACCCCTCCAGCGGCTTCGAGGCCGCCGTCTACCAGAACGGCCGCGGCGAGGTGGTGGTGGCCTTCGCCGGCACCGACCCGAAATCGCCCCCCGACCTGGTCACCGATGCCGGCCAGGGCCTGGGCCTGTCGACCCGGCAGTACGAGATGGCCGCCCGGCTGGGCGTGAAGATGGCGGGCATCTTCGGCACCGACAACGTGGCCTTCACCGGGCATTCGCTCGGCGGCGGCCTGGCCGCCACCGCCACGCTCGCCAGCGGCGCGCAGGGCGTCACCTTCAACGCCGCCGGCCTGAGCAACGAGACGCTGCGCGAGTACGGCAGCCCCAACAGCCTGCGCGACGACTACGCCCGCAACGGCGCCTTGCGCAGCTATTCGGTCGCTGGGGACCCGTTGACGATCGTGGGCCACGCCGGCGTCCCGCACCCGGTCGGCACCGAGCTGCAGATGCCCAACGTGACCGGCAGCCGCAACCCGATCACGGTGCATGGCGGCGGCGGCGACAACCAGCTCTACGTGGAAGGGCTGCGCCAACCCGGCCTCGCCCGGCCGACGCCCGAGGCGTCGCTCGCCGACCGGATGAACGAGCAACGCCGCCAGGCCGCCCTCAACACGCTGGGCACGGTGGTGGACTTCGGCGCCGGCCTTTTTGGCGACGCGCGGCAGATCGGCGCCGACACGGTGCGCGACCTGGTAGGCGCGGTGCGCCAGCCCGATGTGTTCACGCCCTCGCGCGTGGTGGCCGAGCTGGCCGACGGTGGCCTGCAGGCCGCCGGCGCGGTGGCCGACCGGGCGCTCGACGGCCTGGGCCGCGAAGCCACGGTGTTGACCGAGGCCGCCGGGCAGGCCGCGCGGGAGCTGGTGCGCGGCACGCGCTGGGACGGCCGCCTGGACGGCCTGGCGACCCGCATCGAATCGAGCGGCGAGGTCATCCGCGGTGCGCTCGACAGCGTGGGCGATGGCGCACGCACCGTGGCCGGGCGGGCGGGCGACCTGGTGAGCCAGGTGCCGGACCGGGCGAAGGACGCGGCCGTCGCCGCGGCGGCGGGTGGGGCCGAGCTGGCCTCGGTGGCCTGGGCGGGCGCGCGTGACGTGGGCCGCACGGCGCTGGACAACGGCCGCACGGTCGCGGCCACCGGTGCCGATGCGGTCGTCGACACCGCCCGCAGCGCCGCCACCGGGGCCGGCCGCGTGGCCTCGACGGCAGTGGCGCAGGCCCGCGAGGGCGCCCAGGCGCTGCGCCAGGGCGACGTGGGGCAGGCGGTGCGCTCGGCCCTCGAAACGCCCGCCAAGCTGTTCGGCACCGCGGCGCGCGAAGCGGTGCGTCACCTGGGCGTCGTGGCCAGCGAGGCCCGGGCCGTCGTCTCGGCCATGGCCACCGGGGCGATGGACGTGGCACGCCAGGTGGTGAGCAGCGGCCGGGAAGTGGTCTCCACCGCGGTGGAGAAGGCGGGCGAGGTCGCGTCGAAACTGAACCCGTTCAAGTGGTCGTTCTGATGACCGCGGCGCCAATGGAGCGCGCCAGTGGGCCACCCTGATGCGGCGAAGCTTCTGGCTATCATCGGCCGCCATGTGGCGAACGCTGGTGTCCGCGGGCGCGCTCGCCCTTTGCGTGATGGCGTGTGGCCGGGGCGTGGAGTCGAGCATGACCATTGACACGGGGCTGGGTTCTTCGAAGGCGGTGGCCGCAGTGCAGGCCGACGACACTGCCGCGCTGCAGGCCGCACTGCGCGCCGGGGCCGACCCGAACGCGGTGGCCGAGCAGGGGCACCCGCTGCTGGTGGTGGCCATTGCGTCGGGCAGCCGGGCCAGCTTCGAGCTGCTGCTGCGCGAAGGCGCCGACGCCGGCCGCCCCGACGCCGGCGGCCAGAGCGCGGTGCATTGGGCGGCGATGAACGAGTCGCCCTGGTGGCTGCAGACCCTGCTCGCGCACCGGGCCGACCCGAACGTGCCGAACGCCCGCACCCAGGCCCGCCCGCTGATGGACGCGATGCTCTCGCACCGCGACGAGAACCTGGCGCTGCTGCTGAAGGCCGGCGCCGACCCGAACGCGCGCGACAGCGAGGGCAGCACCGCGCTGCACGTGGCCGCCAGCACCAAGCGGGCCGGCTATAGCCTGCAGCTGCTGCAGGCCGGCGCCGACCCGCTGGCGCAGGACTCGTTCGGCAAGACCTTCCAGGCCTACCAGTGGCTCGGCCGCGAGGCCCAGCTGCCGGCCCAGCGCCAGCAGGAGCGCGAAGCCGTCCGGCAGTGGCTCAGGGCACACCAGGTCACCCTCGAAGGCCCCGGCCCGGCGCCCTGAGGGGCCGCCCGGCCCGGGTTCGGAACCGAAGCCGACCGACCGCGCCCACGCCGGGCCCATCGGCGATCGGCCCGTCGGCGATCGGCCCGTCGATGCGCATGGCGTGGAAGTTGCGGTGGTTGAAACATGCCGGGCCACCTACACTCCGCCGCGCCCTGGCCACCCCCACCGCCCATGAACACCTTGCCGGCACCCCGAGCCTACCGCTACTACGACCTGATCATGGCGGCCTTCGTCTGCGTGCTGCTGTGCTCGAACCTGATCGGGCCGGCCAAGGCGGCGCAGCTGCAGCTGCCGCTGCTGGGCACGGTGACCTTCGGTGCCGACCTGATGTTCTTCCCGCTGTCGTACATCTTCGGTGACATCCTGACCGAGGTGTACGGCTACGGCCGCGACCGGCGGGTGGTGTGGGCCGGCTTCGGCGCGCTGGCCTTTGCGGCCTTCATGGCCTTCGTGATCGTGCACCTGCCGCCGGCGCAGAACGACTTCATGGCCGAATACCAGAAGCACGTGGAGGCCGTGTTCGGCAACACCTGGCGCATCGTGGCGGGCTCGATGATCGCCTTCTGCTGCGGCAGTTTCGCCAACAGCTTCGTGCTGGCCAAGCTGAAGATCTGGATGCAGGGCCGCCACCTCTGGGCCCGCACCATCGGCTCGACCATCATCGGCCAGGCGGTGGACACCAGCCTGTTCTTCATCATCGCCTTCTGGGGCATCTGGCCGCAGGAACAGCTCATCGCGGTGATGCTCACCCAGTACCTCTTCAAGACGATCTGGGAAGCGCTGATGACGCCGCTCACCTACCGCGCGGTGGGCTTCCTCAAGCGGGTCGAAGGCGTGGACCACTACGACCGGGAGACCAACTTCACGCCTTTCTCGTTGAAGGTCTGAGGCGCCGGCCCCCGCCGGCCAGGGGCACCAGGTGTGCATGCGAGGTCACCGCACAGCGCCCATGGAATTGATTGACGTATTCGTCAAATATTGACAAAGTTGACTCATTGTCGAACCGACCCGCCCGCGAACGCGACGGCGCCCACCCGACCGGAGACCGCATGAAGCCGACCCCCACCGACTGGCCGCGCATTTCCTCGGCCCTGAGCTACCGCGACGCCGCCCAGGCGATCGACTGGCTCTGCGAGGCCTTCGGCTTCGAGCTGCGGCTCAAGGTCGAGGGCGAGGGCGGCACCATCGAGCACAGCGAGCTCAGCTATGGCGAGGGGGTGGTCATGGTCGGCAGCGAGCGCAGGGAAGACGCGGTCGCACGGTTCGGCACCGCGATGCTGAGCCCGCTCAGCGCCGGCGGCGTGACGCAGTCGCTGATGATCTACGTCGACGACGTGGACGCGCACTGCGAGCGTGCCCGCCGGGCCGGTGCCCGCATCGTCAGCGAGCCTTCGGTGCACGACTACGGCGACGACTACTGGGCCGACCGCAGCTACGGCGCGCTCGACCCCGAGGGCCACCTGTGGTGGATCACCCAGCGCCTGCGCTCGCCCGGGCAGGCGTGAAGCCCGACCCGAACACGGCGCTGAACGCAGCCCTGGCCGCGCTGGCCGACCCGACGCGCCGCGCCGTCGTCGAGCTGCTGCGCGAAGGCCCCCGGCGCGCCGGCGAGCTGGCGGCAGCGCTCGACATGACGCCGCCGAACCTGAGCCGCCACCTGCGCGTGCTGCGCCGCTCGGGCCTGATCGCCGACGACGAACCGGAAGACGATGCCCGCGTGCGGCTCTACCGCCTGGCGCCGGCCGGCTTCACACCGCTGCGCGGCTGGCTACAAGAGCTGGAAGCCTTCTGGGACGACCAGCTGCTGGCCTTCAAGGCGCATGCCGAGGCGCGCGTGGCGGTGCCCCCGGCGAAGAAGCGCAGCCCGCGCCGGAGGGCCCGGTGATGAGCGAAGCCCCGGCGGGCGACCGCGCACGCGCGACGGTCGGCGTGGCCATCGCCCCCGAGGCGGCCTTTCGCCTCTTCACCGAGCAGATGGGCCTGTGGTGGCGGCGCGGCCGGCGCTACCGCGTGGCGCCGGGTGACCGCGGCCTGGTGGCGATGGAGGGCGGCGTGGGGGGGCGGGTGTTCGAGAGCTGGGTCGGGGACGACGGCCGCGAGCATGTGCACGAGATCGGTCGCGTGACGGCGTGGGAACCACCGCAGCGGCTGGTCTTCAGCTGGCGCGCGGTCAACTTCGCGCCGGGCGAGGTGACGGAGGTGGAAGTGCGGTTCGCGCCGACCGCATCGGGCGGCACGCAAGTGAGCGTCGAGCACCGCGGCTGGGCCGCCGTGCGGCCCGACCACCCGGTGCGCCACGGGCAGGCCGTGCCGGTCTTCGTCCGCAGCATGGGGCTGTGGTGGGGCGACCTGCTGATCGCGCTGCGCCTGTTCAGCGCTGCTGCGCCCACGCCGCCACCTGCGCCGCCGGCATCGCCCCGCTGAGGCGGTCGACCTCGCGGCCGCCCTGCAGCTTGACCAGCGTGGGGATGCTGCGGATGCCGTAGCGTGCGGCAGTGCGCGGGTTGTCGTCGCTGTTGACCTTGACGAACAGCGCCTTCCCCTTCAGCTGCGCGGCGGCCTGCGAGAACTGGGGCGCCATCGTGCGGCAGGGGCCGCACCAGGGCGCCCAGAAGTCGACCACCACCGGCAGCTCGCTGCCACCGACGACCTTGTCGAAATTGGCGTCGGTCAGCTCGACAGGCTGGCCACCGAGCAACCCGGCGCCGCAGCGGCCGCAGGCCGGGTCGTCACCGAGCCGGTTGCTGGGTACGCGGTTGGTGGCGCCGCAGGCGGGGCAGGGGACATGGGTGGTGGCAGGCGAGGTGCTCATCCCTGCCAGCTGGGTGCGGCACGGCGGAAATCAAGCGGGCCGGTCAACCGGTGGTGTCGTACTGGCGCAAGGTGTCCGCGATGGCGTCACCCACATGCTGCATGAAGACGCGCACCCGCGCCGTGTCGCGCAGGTCGGGGTGGGTCAGCATCCACACCGGCACCGTCATCTCGGGGATCACGTCCGACACCGCCACCAGCTCCGGGTGGTTGGGCTCCATGAAGCAGGGCAGCACGCCGACGCCGATGCCGGTGCGCAGCATCGCCGCCGCGGCGTTGAAGATGTCCACCCGCACCCGCACGCGGGCCTGCGCCAGGTGCTGGCGCATCCAGCGGTCGTAGACGCGGCTGGCCGCGTCGCGCTCGAAGGCCACCCAGGGCGCGTCCTTGAGCAGCGCCGCCAGCGGCTGCACGGTCTGCGGCAGATCGCGCGCGCCGCGCAGCGCATAGACCTTGCACGGCGCGTTGCCCAGCGGCCGGCCGACCAGGTGCTCGGCGACGGTGCTGGAGATGCGCAGCGCCACGTCGGCCTGGCGCTGCGACCAGCTGGTGCTGGATTCCGGCGCACGGCGCGCCAGGTCCACCAGGAACGCGTTCTCCATCACCTCGACCTCGATGCCGGGGTAGGCACGGGCGAAGCTGGCCAGCGGGCCCGGCAGCAGGTGCGCCATCACCACGAAGGCGGTGGTCAGGCGCAGCTCGCCGGTCAGCTCGCGGTCACGGCCGAGCACCCGGCGCTCGATCTCGCCGACCTGGTCGGCCATCCGGCGGGCCTGCTCCAGCACCAGCGCACCGGATTCGGTCGGGTGGTAACCCTGGCGCTGGCGCTCGAACAGGCGGGCACCGAGCCGCGACTCCAGCGCGTCCAGCCGGCGCAGCACGGTGGTGTGGTTCACGCCCAGCTGGCGGGCCGCCGCCGCCAGGGAGCCACCCTGGCCGATGGCCAAGGCGTAACGCAGGTCGCTCCAGTCCAGATCAGGCATGGGCCCGAGTGTCGCCGCACGGAGGCAATCTTTGCAAGATTGCAGATTGGAAATGCGGATGCGGGCGTTGCGGGCATTTCTGCTGCGCTCTACATTCTTCGACACCGGGTTCACCCGGAGAAGCCCATGACCCGCTCCACCCCCACCCTCGACAGCCTCGACGCCTGGCCCGGCGAAACCGCCCGGCCGCCGCTGCGCCTGCTCGACGCCGGCCGGCGCGCCCCGCGCCGCGGTGCCCAGGCCGAGGCGCCCAGCCGCCCCGCCGAGCGCCCGGGCTGGCTCGCGCGCATGCGGCTCGCGCTGCTGACGCGCTGACCGCGCCCCTCGCGCGCACCCCGCTTCCGGCGGCGGAATAATCCGCCCCGCCCATGCGTACACCCGCGGTGAGCGCCCCGGAACCCTTTCGCCAACAGCTGCTGGAGGCTTTGCCGCGGGTCCGGCGCTACGCGCGCTCGCTCACCTTCGACGACAGCGCGACCGACGACCTGGTGCAGTCCACCGTCGAGCGGGCGCTGACCCACTGGCACCAGTTCGACCAGCGGCGCGACATCCGCGTCTGGCTGCTCTCCATCGCCCACAACGCCCACCTGGACCGCCTGCGCCGCGAGCGTCGGCTGGTCATCCTCGAGCCCGAGCAACTGGCCGAACGCAGCGACGCCGGCACCGCGGCCGACCCGGGCGTACACGCCGCGCTGCGCATCGACCTGCTGGCCGCGCTGGCGCGGCTGACGCCCGAGCACCGCGAGGTGCTGCTGCTGGTGGGTGTGGAGCAGCTGAGCTACGCTGAGTGCGCCGAGGTGCTGGGCGTGCCGCCCGGGACGGTGATGTCGCGCCTGTCGCGCGCCCGGGTGGCGATGCGCGCGGCGCTCGGCGGCCCGGCGCCCCGACCGGACGCGCAGCCCGGCCTGAGGCGGGTGGTCTGATGCGCCGCGACACGCCAGATCCTCCCTCGGACGAACTGCTGGGCGCCTGGCTCGACCACGAGCTGGATGCCGGCCGCCAGGCCGAGGTGGGCGCGTGGCTGGCACAGCACCCGCAGGACGCGGGCCGGGTGAGGCTTTGGGCGGCCGACCGCGACGCGCTGCGCGCGCGGCTGGATGCCGAGCTCGACACCCTGCTGCCGGCGCACTGGGCCGGCTGGGTGGCGGCGCCCGGTGGCGACCCGCCCGCCGTCGATCGCCTTCCCGCCCGGCCCGGCGGCGGCTGGTGGGCGCTGGCGGCCACGATGGTCATGGCCAGCGGCCTGGGCGGCGGCGGGGTGGGCGCCTGGTGGCAACGGGAGCAGCAGTCGCCCACCCTGCTGGCCTCGGCCGCACGGGCCGACGGCTGGCCGCGCTTTGCCGCCACGGCCCACGCCGTCTACGTGCCCGAGAAGCGCCACCCGGTGGAGGTGGCGGTGGAAGGCGACGCGGCGGCGCAGAAGGCGCAGGAAGAGCACCTCGCCCGCTGGCTGACGCGCCGGCTCGACGTGCCGGTCAAGCTGTTCGATCTGCAGGCGCAGGGCTTCCGGCTGGTCGGCGGGCGGCTGCTGCCCCAGGCCCACGGCCCCTGCGCACAGCTGATGTACGAGGACGCGACCGGCTTGCGGGTCACCGTCTACCTGCGCCGCAAGGGCATCGACGCGCCGGCCAGCTTCCGCTACGAAGCCCTGAGCGGGCTGGGCCTGTTCTACTGGGTCGAGGGCCCGGCGGGCTACGCGCTGGTCGGCCCACTGCCACGCGAGCGCCTGCTGGCGCTGGCCGAAGCCATCGCGCGGCAGGAAGGGGGTGGCTGACACCGCCAGCGCCGAACCGCTGCGAGGCGGCCGGAGGGCCTGGCCCCCACCCGCACGAGCGCCCGGTTCAGCGCTCCTTGAACGACTCCATCGGCAGCGTGACCGAGTAGTCGCTGGGCGGGCCATCCGGCACGGCGCCGGAAGCAGGGCCCGGCTTGGCGGGCGGCGGAGTGACGGCCATCGGCGCCGGGCGGGTCGAGCCGCCGCCGAGCGAGCCGGGGCTGGAGGTGGTCTGGCGACGGCTGTCCTGGCGTGCGCGCTCCAGCTCGGTCTCGATCTGCTTGATCTGCTCGTTGTGCTGCTTGTTCAGGCCATCGACCTGCTCGACGAGCGTGTTCATCAGGTGCGACAGCTCGCCCGCATGGGCCTGGCGCAGCTCTTCCAGCTCGCGCTCGTGGCGCAGGCGCTCGGCCTGGCGCTCCTGCTCGCGCTCCTGGGCCTGGCGCGAGTTGGCCTCGGCGAGCGACTTCATCTGGCTGCTGAGCTGCAGGTTGGCGGCGCGCAGCCGCTCCAGCAGGCGCTGCTGCGGGGTGGATGCGCCGCCGCCGTTGCCGTTGCCGGCGCCCGGGCCCTCGCCTGGGAGGGATGAACTCGGGCTTTGCGCGTCGCGCGCACCGGCCCGGCGCCGCCCACGCTGGCGCACGGCGCCCAGCACGATGCCGAGCGCCAGCCCGACTGCCACGGCCACCAGGGGCCAGATCCATCCCGCCATGTCGTTCATCTGTATTCCCTCGCCCAACGCCGGCGCCATCCTGCGCTGGATGCTGACCCAACCGATTGTGAGGCCAATGAGGAAGCGTTGTCATCCCGCGGCCGCCGCCCCGTGGCGCGGATGCACGGGGCGCTGGCGGGGGCAACTCCTAGAATCGCCGCCCATGCCCGCCTCGCCCCTGCCGAGCGCCGACACGGCCGCCCGGCACGGGGGCCCGCTGGCCGCGCTGCACCGCCTCGTCGTCGTCACCCTGCTGGGCTTCGCCTCCGGCTTGCCGCTGGCGCTGACCGGCCAAGCCATGCAGGCCTGGCTCGCGCTCGACGGGCTGGACATCAAGACCATCGGCTTCCTCAGCCTGGTCGGCCTGCCCTACACCTTCAAGTTCCTCTGGGCCCCACTGATGGACCGCTTCGACCTGCCGGGCCTCGGCCGGCGGCGCGGCTGGCTGGTGCTGACGCAGCTCGCGCTGGCCGGTGGCCTGTGGGCCATGGCAGGCGTCTCGCCGAAGGCGGAGCTGGCGCTGTTCGGCCTGCTGGCGGTGGGGGTGGCCTTCCTGTCGGCCTCGCAGGACGCCGTCTACGACGCCTACCGCAGCGACCTGCTGCCGCCGCGCGAGCGCGGCATGGGCGCCTCGCTCAACACCATGGGCTACCGGCTGGCGATGATCCTCTCCGGGGGCGTGGCGCTGATCTGGACCGACCCGGTGCAGGGCAGCGGCTGGAGCTGGCCCGAGGTCTACCGCCTGATGGCCGGCCTGATGGTCGGCGCCGCGGTGCTGAGCGCGCTCGCACTGCCGCGCCTGCCCCTGCCCGAAGGCCCCCGCCCGCCGATGCGGCGCGACCTGCTCGGCTTCCTCGCCGTGGCCGCCGCGGTCGCCGTGGGCTACCTGCTGACGCGGCAGCTCTTCACCTGGGCGCATGCGGCCTTCGCCGAGGGGCTGACCGCCCACCCCGGGCGCCGCGGCTGGCTCGATCTGGGGCTGCTGCTCCTCGGCCTCGCCTTCACCCTGCCGCTGGCCGCATGGGCGGCGCGCAAGGCCCGCTTCGAGACCCTGCTGTCGGGCCTGTCGAACTACTTCACCCAGCCTGGGGCGGCAGCGATGCTGTTGCTGATCGTGCTCTACAAGCTCGGCGATGCCTTCGCCGGCGCGCTGATGACGCCCTTCCTGCTGCAGAGCATGGCCTTCTCGCCGGCCGAGGTGGGCGTGGTCAACAAGGTGCTGGGCCTGTGGCTGACGATCCTGGGCGCGCTGCTGGGCGGTGCGCTGATGCTGAAGCTGGGCCTGTGGCGGGCGCTGATGGCCTTCGGCGTGCTGCAGCTGCTGAGCAACCTGGGGTTCTGGTGGCTCTCCGTGCATGGCCAGGGCGCGCTGCCGGGGCTCACCATCCCGGCCTTCGATTGGGGCTTCGTGAAGCTGGCGCAGGCCACAACGGTGGACGGCGGGCTGATGATGGTGGTCGCCGCCGAGAACCTCTCCGGCGGCATGGGCACGGCGGCTTTCGTGGCCCTGCTGATGAGCCTGACGAGCCAGCGCTTCTCGGCCACCCAGTACGCGCTGCTGTCGGCCTTCGCCTCGATCGGGCGGGTCTGGGTCGGGCCGCTGGCCGGGGTGCTCGCCGAGTCGATCGGTTGGCCGGCCTTCTTCGTCGTCTCCACCGCCTTCGCGCTGCCGGGGCTGGCGATGCTGTGGGTGATGCGCGGCAGCGTGAAGGCGCTCGACGTCGAGATTTCTCCGCAGGCCGCGGCCGACGATTGACCCCACAATCGGCCGAACAGCGCTTGCTCACCATGGCCGACGACGACACCCCGCTGAACCTGCCCCCCCTGGCCCATGCCGGCACCTGCCGTTGCCCGCTGCACGGCCGCCGCCGCGCGGGCGCCTGGGCGACCGGCGCGCTGCTGCTGCCCGGTGCGGTGCACGCCCAGGACGGCGTGCGGGCCGACGTGGGCCGCGAATCACGTTTCACCAACCTGGTCAGCGCCGAGGAGATCGAGCGCGCCGCCACCACCCAGTTCGGCCAGCTCAAGCGCGAGGCCGCCGCCAAGGGGCTGCTGGGCGCCGACAACCATGCCCAGGTGATCCGCCTGCGGGCCATCGCGGACCGCCTGATCCCGCTGGCCAACGGCTGGAACCGGCGTGCGGCACAGTGGCGCTGGGAAGTGATCCTCATCCAGAAGAAGGACCTGAACGCCTTCTGCATGCCCGGCGGCAAGATCGCCTTCTTCACCGGCATCCTCGCCAAGCTGCAACTCAGCGACGACGAGGTCGGGATGATCATGGGCCACGAGATGGCCCACGCGCTGCGCGAGCACGCCCGCGAGCGCATGGGCAAGACGGCCGCCACGCGCCTGGGCGCCGGGCTGCTGAGCTCGCTGCTCGGCCTGGGCAGCCTGGGCGACGCGGCGCTGAACGTGGGCGCCAACTTGCTGACGCTCAAGTTCAGCCGCGAGGACGAATCCGAGGCCGACCTGGTCGGCCTGGACATCGCCGCCCGCGCCGGCTACGACCCGCAGGCCGGCGTGACGCTGTGGCAGAAGATGATGAAGGCCGCCGAAGGCGCGCCGCCCGAGTTCATCTCCACCCACCCGGCCGGCCCCACGCGCGTGCGCGAGATCGAGGGCGTGCTGCCCAAGGTGCGGCCGCTCTACGAGGCCGCCGCCAAGCCCCCCAGGGTCTACGGCCCGCCCGCGCCGCTGCCCGGCTGAGCGGCGCGGGCTCCAGCTCGTCACCATCGCGGCGGCAGGCGGCCACGCAGGCGCAGGCCCTTGCCGTCGAGCGTCACGTAGCCACCGGCGACCAGGTCCTTCAAGACCCGGCTGACCATCTCGCGTGTGCAGCCCACCTGGTCTGCCATCTCCTGGTGGGTCGGGCGCTCGGCGATCCACAAGCCGCCGTCGGGCTGCGGCTCGCCCAACGCTTCGAGCAGCAGCTTGAGGCGGCCGTAGACATCGTTCAGCGCGAGCTGCTTGGCGTTCAGCGTGGCCGCACGGGCGCGCCGGATCACCTTGGCGATCAGCTCCAGCGCGAAATCGGGCTGGTCGGCGATGTGCTGCAGCAGCGTCTGCCGGGTGATCACGGCGCAGGTGCAGACCTCCAG
The DNA here is from genome assembly GCA_049322835.1 of Pseudomonadota bacterium. Taxonomy (GTDB): domain Bacteria; phylum Pseudomonadota; class Gammaproteobacteria; order Burkholderiales; family Burkholderiaceae_C; genus Ideonella. Next base: position 171,917 of record JBMOQN010000006.1, read on the forward strand.
CGCCTCGACGCTGGCTGAACGTACGCCGCCGTCCAGGCTCATCTCGCCGACGAATTCGCCGACACCGTAGGTGCCGTGGGTGAAGGAGCGGCCGTTCTCGCCGTCGGTGAAGGCGCGCAGCCGGCCGCCGAGCACCACGTACAAGGTGTCGCCGAGGTCACCCTCCTGGATCAGCAGGGTGCCCTTGCGGTAGCGCCGCACCTCGCCGCGTGCCGCCAGCGCGGCCACCGAGGGCGAGAGGCCCGGCCAGGGGCCAGGCGCCTCGGGCTCGGCGGGAGGGGCGGCGGGCGGCACCATGGCCGCATGCTAGCGCCAGCCCCCTGCAGACAGGGCGCCCCCCGCGCGCGCCAGACGCACGCCGCGCGGGGCGCGTGGTGCTCAGGCCACGGCGAAGCCCAGGTCGCGCAGCGCGATCGACGGCGCGGCTTCGGCCTGGCAGCGCAGCGTGCCCACCATCGGCGGCAACACGGCCACCTGCTGCACCAGGTCGCGGATGCTCTCGGCCCCGGTCTTGGCGCGGATGTTGGCGATCTGGGTGCGCACCGTCGCGATCTTCACGCCGTGGCGATCGGCAATCTCGTTCGGGCAGCAGCCTTCGCACAGCGCCTGCAACACCAGCGCCTCGCTGGGCGAGAGCCGGTGCTCGCGGGCAAAGCCCTGCACCGACAGGCCACCGGCCACCTCGCGCCGGCCCAGCACCAGCAGCGTGGCAGGGCCGCCAGGCGCGGCAGCGTCGCTGCCCAGGCCCGGCAGCGGCACGACCGCGATGCCGGCGCGCTGACCACCTTCACCCACCGTCAGCAACTTGCGCAAGCCGCGGCGCGCCCCATGCAGGGCCAGGTGCAGCGGCGCCACGTCTTTGGCCAGGCGGGCGCGCAGCTCCTGGCCCAGCAGCTGCAGCGGGTGCTGCGCATTCAGGCTGGCGCGTGCGGCATGGTTGGCATGCAGCACATGGTGCCCATCACCCAGCAGCAGCAGGCCGTAGTCGATCTCGTCCAGCATCTGGGCCATCAGCCGGGCCAGCAGCGCGGCGCCACCGCGCCGCTCGGGCCCACGGTAGCCCAGGGCCTGGCCCAGGGCGCGGGCGGCGGGCGCGGGTGCCGCGCCGGCCGGGGGAGTGCAGAGTTCCAACATGGGAAGCCTCCTTGTGCGCCGGAGCGCGCCCTTGGAATTCGGGCCGTGGTGCCAGCGTCGGAGGCAGTGTAGGAACGTTGTTTGCCCGTGTAACGGAAGTTTTCAGCAGCGGGCTTGTGACTTATTCACCTCGGCGGGATGTCGGGTTCCGCGGGGATTTTTCGTTCCACCCCACCGCAGAACCCCGGGCACGACGCCCGCTCGGTCCGGCGAGAATCACCGCCATGCTGCTGTACGCCGCCGCCGCCCTGATGGCCCTGACCGGCTTGGCCCATTCCGTCCTGGGCGAGCGCTACATCCTCACCCGGCTGTTCCGGCGCGACAACCTGCCCGAGCTGTTCGGCGGCACCGCCTTCACCACCGGCACGCTGCGCTTCGTATGGCATCTCCTCAGCGTCGTCTGGTGGGGCATCGCCGCGCTGGTCGTGCTGGCCGCACAGCAGGCGCTCGATGCACGCACCGTGCTGCAGGTCTTCAGTGCCGTGGCGGCCATCTCGGCCAGCCTGCCGTTGTACTTCACCGGCGGCCGGCACCTGTCCTGGGTGGTCTTCCTGGTCATCGCCGCGCTGCTCTGGGCTGCCGCGCCTGCCACCTGACCCGCGCCGCCCATGTCTGCCGGTGACTGGAAGGACTTCTACAAGGCCGCCTGCGAAGGCGACCTGGCCTTGGTGGCCCACCATGTCGACGAGGGGATCGACCTCGACTACGCCCACCCCGAGTTCTTTTCCACCGCCCTGGTCGGCGCCATCCGCGCCGGGCAGGTGCAGACAGCGCTGCTGCTGCTCGAACGTGGCGCGAACCCGACGCTTCGGTCCGAGATCGACGGCATGACGCCGATAGAGGCGGCGCGCGCGTCGGCCCTGCCGACGGTCGAGGCGCGACTGCGCGCACTCGGGGCAGTGCTCCAACCGGCCCGGCCTGCCAGCTGGCGGCGCTGGTGGCCGTTCCGCCGGCCGGCGCCGCAGTGATGGCGCCGCTGTCCAGAGCGGCGAACGGGTCACTTCGAGCGCCGGTGTCGAAGGCGCAACCCGCACCGGGTTTCAGTGGCAGCGCCCGCCCTCACGCGCGCGCAATGGGGATCTCGTCGAGCCGCGTGGTGCAGCGTGGCGAGCGCCAGGCCTGGCGCGACGTGGCGGCGGGCACCTGGCCGGCCGCGGGTGGCGCACGCAGCGTGCTGGCCACCGACACCGAGCCGCGGCCGTAGCGGTGGTTGAGCGCGTCCAGCGCCCCCATCAGCCGGGTGGCGTCGCGCGGCGGCGCGGTGGGCGTCGGAGCGAAGAGGTCCAGCTCGGCCTGGCCCTGGCCCTCGGGCTGCAACTCGACCAGCATCGCGCCGGCCTTCACATAGTTGAAACCAGGCCGGTAGAAACCGCGCAGCGCCTGCAGCGCGGCCCCCACCAGCGTGCGTGTGTCGGCCGTGGCGCGGCCCAGCGGCAAGGTGACGCTGGGGCTGTGCTGCCGGTCGTTCGCGCGGTAGGGGCTGGTGGAGATGAAGACGTGCAACGCGCCAGCCACGAGCCGCTGCCCGCGCGCCTTCTCGGCGACGCGGGCAGTGAACTCGCTCAGCACCTCGCCCAGCTCGGCCAGGCTGGTCACCGGGGAACCGAAGGAGCGCGAGCACATGATCTGCTGCGCCGGCGCCGGCGCGTCGTCCACCGCCAGGCAGGCGGTGCCGCGCAGCTCGAGCAGCGTCTTCTCCATCACCACGCCGAACTGGCGGCGCAAGGTGGCGATGTCGGCGTGCAGCAGGTCTCGCACGGTGGCGATGCCCTGGGCCTTCAGGCGCTCGCTGCTCCTGCGGCCCACGCCCCACACGGCGCCGACGTCGGTGCAGGCCATCAACCGCTCGCGTTCGGCCGGCCCCAGCGCGCCCAGGTGGCACACGCCACCCAAACCCGGGCCGTAGGTGCCGGGCTTGCGGTCTTCCGTCTTGGCGATGTGGTTGGCCAGCTTGGCCAGCGTCTTGGTCGGGCCGAAGCCCACGCTGGTGGGCAGGCCCGTCCACTGCAGCACCTGCGCGCGCAGCGCATGGCCGGTGGCGTGCAGCTCACCCGGCACGCCGGTGAAGTCGAGGAAGCACTCGTCGATCGAGTAGATCTCCTGCCGGGGTGCGTACGCCCCGACCAGGCTCATCATGCGGGCCGACATGTCGCCGTAGAGCTCGAAGTTGGCCGACAACGCCATCAGCCCTTTCTCGCGCTGCAGGTGGCGGATCTGGAACCACGGCTGGGCCATCTGGATGCCCAGGTCCTTCGCCTCGTTCGAGCGGGCGATGGCGCAGCCGTCGTTGTTCGACAGCACCACCACCGGCCGGCCCACGAGCGAGGGGCGGAACACCCGCTCGCAGCTGACGTACATGTTGTTGACGTCGACCAGCGCGAACACAGCAGCGCCCCGGGACCGCTCTCAGACCGGCATGGCCTGGATGGCGTGGGTCACCACGCCCCAGACCTGCCACTCGCTGCCTTCTTCGGGAACGATGTCCGGCACGCCCGGCTCGGCGGCCTGCAGGCACAGCCGGGGGCCCTGCCGGACCAGGCGCCGGCAGACGAACTCGCCACCGACCGCCGCGATGACGACATGGCCATGGGCCGGCGTGATCGCGCGGTCGACCAGCAGCAGGCTGCCGGGCTCGATGCCGGCGCCGCGCATCGCATCGCCCGCCGCCCGCATCAGGAAACTGGCCTGCGGGTGGCGGATCAGCACCTCGTTCAGGTCGAGCCGGGTGACGCCGCTGTCCTGCGAGGGCGAGCCGAAGCCGATGGCCACGCTGGCGCGCGGCGCGGCGGGCGCCGCGGCCGGGTCGCGGCCGACACGGACCACGTCGCGAGGTTCATCGCCGCTGGACATTCATCCAGTATAGGCCGCGGCTGCGCGCGGCTTCACTCCGGCTTGAACCCGGATTGCTTCACCAGCCGGGCCCAGCGGGGGGCCTCGTCGCGAACCAGGCGTTCGGCATCGGCGCGCGAGCCACCGAGCACGTTGAAGCCCGCCTCCTGCAGCTGCCGCCGAAGCTCCGGCGCCTGAGTGGCCGTCTGCACCGCGCGCGAGGCGGCGTCCGCCATCGCCGGCGGCGTGCCCCCAGGCAGGAAGACCGCAAACCAGGCCGACACGTCGACCCCCGGCAGGCCGCTTTCCGCAAAGGTGGGCACGTCCGGCAGCTGCGGCGAGCGCGCTGCCGCGGTGGTGGCCAGCGCGCGCAGCTTGCCGCCCTTGACCTGCGGCGTGGCCAGCGCCGTGCTGGCCAGGGCGCCGGCGACGTCGCCCGCCACCAGCGCGGTGATGGCGTCGCCGGTGGCGCGGTAGTGCACCGGCTCGATCTTGAAGCCGGCCTGCTCGGCCAGCAGCTCGCCGCCGAAGTGGCCAGGCGTGCCGGCGCCGAAGGTGGCGAAATTGATGCGGTCGGGCTGGGCCTTGGCCTGGGCGATGAAGCCCTTCAGGTCGCGTGCGGGCGAGTTCGCCGGCACCACCAGCACGAAATCAGAGCGCACCACCTCGGAGACCGGCAGCAGCTCGCGCAGCGGGTCATAGGGGAGCTTGGAGTAGGCGGCCGGCGCGATGCTGATGGAGCCCACCTCGCCCAGCAGCAGGGTGCTGCCGTCGGGCGCCGACTTGGCCACCGCCTGGGCCGCGATCTGCCCGCCGGCGCCGGCCCGGTTGTCGATCACCACCGGCTGCTTCGTCAGCTCGGCCAGCTTCTGGCCCAGCGCACGGGCCACGATGTCGGGCCCGGTGCCGGGCGGGAACCCGACCACCAGCTTGAGCGGGCCGGCGGGCCAGGCCTGGGCCGCAGCGGGCAGGGGCCACGCGGCCGGCAGGACGACGGCGGGCAGGGCAGCAAGAAGGGAACGGCGTTGCATGCGGGTACTCGGCTGGAAACGGCACAACCAGTGTGCGGCGGCCTGCCGGCGCCCACGGTCGACCGAAAGGCCGACAGGCGAACCCGCAGAAGCACTGGTTCAGCTCGGCAACAGGCCGGCGAACAGCTCGCTGCGAAAGTGGATGCCCAACCGCGCGAAGGCCCGCGCGCGGTAGGTCTTGACGGTCCCGACACCCAGGCCCATGTCGGCAGCGATGCCCTCGTAGGTCATGCCTCGCAGCAGGCGCTCCAGCACGTCCAGCTCGCGGCCGGTGAGCGCCGGACAGCGCTGCCGCAGGCGCTGGCGCGGGCCTTCGGCCGCCGCGGCCTCGCCCTGCCATTCGAGCTGGCGCCGGACACAGGGCAGCAACAAGGGCGCCAGCCCGCCGAACGCCGCCAGGTCGGCCGCGTCGAACGCGCCCTGCCCCTGGTGCCGATAGAGGTTGACGGCGAGCACCGAGCCGTCGTCCTCGCGGCAGGCGACCGACAGGCGTTCGACCAGTCCGTGCCGGCGGTAGATGGCCTCGCGGTGGTGAGCGCTGGGCACGTCGTCGGCGCCCATGCGCAGCATCACCGGCCCGTGCGGCCCGGCGGCTCGGCGCACCGGCTCCAGGCTCAGGTCGCGCTGGTAGAGCCCGGCATCGCGGTAGGTGCGGAAGCAGTCGCCGGTGCTGTCGACCGCCATGCGGCTGGCCGACAGGTGCAGCTGCGGCGGGCGGGCGGGCCACACCTGATAGACCGACCAGGAACCGGCGGGGAGTGCTTGCTGCAGGCTGTGCAGCGCGCGCTGGGCGAAGGCCGGCCGGGCCAACTGGGCGATGAGACCGGCGAGAGCGGCATCGCTTCGGGCCGGCGCGGCGCCGGCCGCGGGGCGAAGATCCCAGAACTGCATGTCGTCATCCTCTTGGCCGACCGGCGTCGCGGGCCGCGGGCGATAGCCTCGGGCCGTCACCTCGTCGCCGCCAGCCTGGCGCCACTGTATGCCCCTGCCACCGCCCCCCGCCCCCGTACTCGTCCCGATGTGCCGGATCACCTGCGAGGTGGAGGCGCTGGTCACGCTCGGCAACGCCCCGCTGGGCGAGCGGCGGTTCGTACCGCTGGGCGCGGGCACGGTGGAAGGGCCGGAGTTCAGCGGCACGGTGCTGCCCGGGGGCGTGGACTGGCAGTGGCGGCGGGCCGACGGCGCCCTCGACATCCGCGCGCAGTATGTGCTTCGCGCCCCCGACGGCGGGCTGGTGGAAGTGCTCAGCAGCGGCCTGCGCCACGGACCGCCCGAGGTGATGGACCGGCTGGCCAGAGGCGAGCCGGTGGACCCGCGGACCTACTACTTCCGCACCGCGCTGCGCTTCACCACCGGCGCGGCAGCCTGGCAGCACCTCAACACGGTGCTGGCGGTGGCCGTGGCGCAGCGCGAGGCGCACCGGGTGTTGCTCGATGTCTACCGCGTCGCCTGAAGCCGCGCCGCCGCGCCGCGGTCAGCAGCACACGTAGAACTCGATCAGCGACTGCAGGCGCTGCGGCGTCCCGAGAAAGACCAGCCCGAGGTCGTGGCCGCCGTCCTCAGCCGGCTGGCTGCGCACGACGCAGGCTTGCAGCGTCACGGGCCGCTGCTCGCCGTCGACCGGCAGGCCGAAGCTCATCTCGCAGCGCGTGGCCGGGCGCAAGGGGGTGTCGCACAACAGGTCGATGCCGTGGGCACTGAGGTTGACGGTGGTGGCCAGCAGCGGCACGCCGCCCAGCGGCTGCACGGTCGCGGCAACGCTCAGCGCTTTGCGCGGCTCCGAGCGCTGCTCACGCGAGGTGGCCGCGAGCAGGGGGTCGAGGGTGGCGGAGCCTGACATGGAAACCTCCGGGCGGTGTTGCCCGTCCTGCAGCAAGCAGCATGCCCAGCGCCGAGGGCGGGGCGCTACCGCAACACGCCGAGGTAGCGCTCCAGCAGGTCCAGCGATTCCGGCGGCAGGTCGACCAGCTTCAGGCCCACACGGTGGTGGCCGGCGGCGTCGTCCTCGCTGCGCACGGCATCGGCCTGCAGGCGCAGCTGCCGGATCTGGCGATCGACCGACAGCGCCAGTTCGACCTCGCAGCGGGTCTCGGGCGGCAGCTCGCGGCGCGTGGCCAGCCCCAGGCCGTGCAGGCTCAGGTCGGTCATGCGGGCATGCAGCGTGGCCTGCCCCGGCACACGCACGATGGCGGTGACGTGCAGGTCGTGGCGCGGGGCGCGGCGCCGCTCTTGGACAGCCGATGCTTCAGGGGCGGAGGTTTCCATGGCCTGGGCTGGGGTGACACCGGGACAGCCGGTTTTTACGCCGGAGCGCCCGCCCCTGCAACCTGCGCCCACCCCCACAGTCAGCGGCTATGCTCGTGGGCTTTTTTGGTGCAACTCCCATCATGAAACGCTGGCAAGCCGACGCCCTGCTGCTGCTGGTGGCCGCCATCTGGGGCCTGGCCTTCGTGCCCCAGTCCTGGGGCATGGAAAACCTCGGGCCGATGGCCTTCACCGGGCTGCGTTTTGCGCTCGGCGCGCTGGTGGTGGCCCCGCTGGCCTGGCGCGAGCAGCGCGCCGCCGCCCGCCCCACCCCCGCAGGCGGCCCGCCCCGCAGCGTGCTGCTCGTCGGGCTGGGCACACTGATCTTCCTGGGCGCGGCGCTGCAACAGGTCGGCCTGGTGACGACCACGGTCACCAACGCGAGCTTCCTCACGGCGCTCTACGTCCCGCTGGTGCCTTTGCTGGCCTGGGGGCTGTTCCGGCGCCGGCCGCACTGGCTGGCGTGGCCGGCGGCAGCGGGTTGCGTGGTGGGCACCTGGCTGCTGACCGGCGGCGAGACGGTGCACATGGTGGCCGGCGACTGGTGGGTGATCGCCAGCAGCCTGCCCTGGGCGCTGCATGTGGTGCTGGTGGGCTGGGCCGCCGGCCGGCTGGGGGCGCCCTACACGGTGGCCTGCGCGCAGTTCGTGGTCTGCAGCGCCCTCGGGTTCGCCACCGCCGCGTGGTTCGAGCCGGCGCTCGACTGGGCGTCGGTCCGGGCCGCTGCCGGCGCCATCGCCTACACCGGCCTGATCTCCGTGGGCATCGGCTACACCGCGCAGGTGGTGGCGCAGCGCCACACGCCACCATCGGACGCAGCCTTGGTGCTCTCCAGCGAAACCGTGTTCGCCGCGGTGTTCGGCGCGCTGCTGGCGGGCGACCGCCTCACACCCGCCGGCTGGGGCGGCTGCGCGCTGATCCTGGCCTGCATCCTGGTGGCGCAGCTGCCGGGGCTGCTGCGCACCCACGAGCGCGACCGGGCAGCCCCTCAAAGCGACATGTCGTAGTCGATCAGCAGCGGCGCGTGGTCCGAGAAGCGCTGCTCCAGGTAGATGTGCTCGCGGTGGGCGAGGGCGGCAGTGGCCGGCGTCGCCAGGTGGTAGTCCAGCCGCCAGCCCACGTTCTTGGCCCGGGCCTGGCCACGGTTGCTCCACCAGGTGTATTGCTCGGCCGCGGTGTTCAGGCGCCGGAACACATCGACCAGCCCGGCCTCATCCAGCAGCCGGGTCATCCAGGCGCGCTCCTCGGGCAGGAAGCCGGAGTTCTTCTGGTTGCCCTTCCAGTTCTTCAGGTCGATTTCCTTGTGGGCGATGTTGACGTCTCCGACCAGGATGAACTCGCGCTGGCCCTTCATCGACATCAGGTGCGGGTAGATCACGTCGAGGAAGCGGTACTTTGCCGCCTGGCGCTCCTCGCCCGACGAGCCACTCGGGAAATAGCAGCTGATGATGCTGAACCGGCGGCCGGGCTTGTCGAAGCGCAACTCCACATACCGGCCCTCGTCGTCGAACTCGCGCTCGCCCAGGCCGGCGACCACGTCGCTCGGCTCGTGTCGGGTGTACAGGCCGACGCCCGAGTAGCCCTTCTTCTGCGCGAAGTGGAAATGCCCGCTCATGCCCGCCACCCGTTCGAAGCGACCGGCCACGTCGGGGCCCTGGGCCTTGACCTCCTGCACCCCCATACAATCAGCCTGGGTTTTCTCGGCCCATTCGACGAAGCCCTTGGTGGCCGCCGAGCGGATGCCGTTCAGATTCAGTGTGACCAGACGAAAACCCATCCTGGCTGTCCTTCGATATCGAGCATGAACGCAACCCACCCCACCGACCCGCTGGCGCAGGAATTCGTGAGTTTCTCGGTGGAGGCAGGGGTGTTGCGCTTCGGCGAGTTCAAGACCAAGGCGGGCCGCCTGTCGCCGTACTTCTTCAACACCGGCCTGTTCGACGACGGTGCGAAGCTCGCGAAGCTGGGCGAATTCTATGCACGCCGCCTGATCGCCTCGGGCCTGGAGTTCGACATGCTCTTCGGCCCGGCCTACAAGGGCATCACGCTGGCCGCGGCCGTGGCCATCGGGCTGGCCCGCGAGGGCCGCAACGTGCCCTACGCCTACAACCGCAAGGAAGCCAAGGACCACGGCGAAGGCGGCACGCTGGTCGGCGCACCGGTCAAGGGCCGGGTGCTGATCATCGATGACGTGATCACCGACGGCGGCTCCAAGCGCGAGGCGGCCGAAATGATCCGCGCCGCCGGCGCCGAGCCGGTGGGTGTGGCCATCACGATGGACCGCCAGGAGCGCGCGCGTGACGAGGGCGAGGACCGCCGCTCCGGCGTGCAGTACGTCGAACAGACGCTCGGGCTGAAGGTCGTGGCCATCGCGACGTTGGCCGACCTGATGCAGTTCCTCGCCGCCGCCGACGACCCCGAACTGAAGGCCAACATCGAGCGGGTGGCGGCCTACCGTCAGCGCTACGGCGTCTGACCCCCTGCCGACCATGCGCCGCCCCAAGCCGTTGACCACATGGCTGCTGGCCGGCAGCCTCTGCACGCTGGGCACACCGGCCGCGGCGGCACCGCCGCCAAAGGGCAAAGGTGGCGAGCCCGCCGGGCAGATCTACACCTGCGTAGACGCGCAAGGCAACCGCCTCAGTTCTGACCGCCCGATCCCCGAATGCGCCGGCAAGGACCAGCGCCTGCTGAACCGCGACGGCACAACCAAGGCGGTCGTGCCGCCCCTGCAGAGCCCCGAGGAGAAGGCGCGCACCGACTCCGCCAGGCGCCAGGCCGAACAACTGCGCCTGGCACGCGAGGCCGAGGCCCGACGAGACCGCGCGCTGCTGGCCCGCTACCCGGACCAGCAGACCCACGACGAGGCCCGCGCCAAGGCGCTGGAGCCGGCATTGCGCCAGGCCGAGAACGCCCGCCGCCGCCTGCAGGAGCTCGAAAACGAGGGGCAGAACCTGGCACGCGAGCGCGAATCCTTGCCGACCAAGGCCGTGCCGGCCGCGCTGCGCGCCCGCATCGCCGCCAACGAGGGCGCAGTCGAGGCCCAGCAGACCATCCTGCGTGACCAGGAGGCCGAGCGTGAGCGCCTGGGCCTGCAGTTCGATGCCGAGCTGACCCGGCTGCGTGCACTCTGGGCCGGCGCCACCCCCGGCCGGATGGGCCCCCTGCCAGCCCCGCCGGCCCCGCCCGCGCGCCCCCCCTCCACCCCTTGAACACGGCCCGACCCGCCCGACGCATGCCGAAGACGACCCGCCCGACGATCCGCCGCGCCGCCCTCGGTGCGCTGCTGGTGCTGGCCGCGGCCGCGCAGGCCGCGCCTGCCGACTACACCTGCGAGGGCGGCAGCACGTTGCGTGCCGACTTCTCGCCGCGCGCGGCGCAGTTGCGCCACGAGGGCCAGCAATGGTCGCTGCAGCGGGTGCGCGGGTCGCGCGAAGCGCACTACGTCTCCGGCGCCGCCGGTGTTTCGGTCAAGGTGCGGGGCAACCAGGCCACGCTGGCGCGCAAGGGGCAGCCGCCGCTGGCCTGCAAACTGGTGGTGCAGGCGCTGCGGCCCGAGGCGCTGGGCATCGCACCGGCGGGTTCGGGCACGCCAGCGCCGCGTTGACTCCGCCGCCAGGCGGATCCGTCACAACCCGATCCTGACTCGGGCCCCGCCGGGCGTAAGCTGCGTCCATGCAGAACCTGCTCTCCCGGCTTCGGCTGCGTGCGCGCCTGGGCGCCGCCCTCGTCACCACCGGCCTGGTGCTGGCAGCCTGCGGCGGCGGGGGTGGGGGCGGGGGCAGCGACGCGCCGCTGGCCTACGACGACCCGGTGGTCTACAGCAGCACACCCAACGCCTCGCTGCCCAGCGCCACCGAAGCGGCCGCGGTGACCCGCCACACCCTGGTGCTCGGTGGCCAAACGCTGAACTACACCGCCACGGCCGGCCACCTGACCGCCCGGGCGCTGGCCGGCGACGCCCCGCTGGCCAGCATGTTCTACATCGCCTACACGCTGGACGGCGCCGACCCGGCGACCCGGCCGGTCACCTTCTTCTACAACGGCGGGCCGGGCTCGGCCAGTGTCTGGCTGCACCTGGGCTCCTTCGGCCCGAAGCGGCTGGTGACCGGCACGCCCAGCACCTCCCCGGCCAAGCCCTTCGCGCTGGTGGACAACGCCGAGTCGCTGCTCGACGAGTCCGACCTCGTCTTCATCGACGCGGTCGGCAGCGGCCTGTCCCAGGCGATCGCGCCGAACACCAACCGCAGCTTCTGGGGTGTCGACGCCGACGCCGACCTCTTCCGCGACAGCATCCGGCGCTGGCTGGCGCTGCACGGCCGCGCCGCCTCGCCACTGTTCCTGTTCGGCGAAAGCTACGGCACGCTGCGCAGCGAGGTGCTGGCCGAGCGGCTGGAGTCGGCCGGCGTGCCGCTGGCCGGCATCGTGATGCAGTCGTCCATCCTCAACTACAACAGCAACTGCGCGGTCTTCGCGCCGGGCCAGGCCGACTGCACCGGCTTCTTCCCCACCTACTCGGCGGTCGGCCACTGGTTCGGCCTGACCACGCCGGTGCGGCCCGATTTCTGGCCCTTCGTCGACGAGATGCGCAGCTTTGCCGACGACACCTACCAGCCCGCGGTCGAGACCTGGCTCGATACCGGCACGCTCCCTGCCGACGCCTTCTTCGACCCGCTGGTGGCCCATACCGGCCTGGCTGAGGGGCAGTGGCGTTTCGAGTTCAGCCTGACCCCCGACCGCTTCCAGCGCAACCTGATCCCCGGCCAGCTGACCGGTCGCTACGACGCCCGCCTGGCCGTGCCCAACGGCAGCCCGCTGGCCGCCGAGGGCGATCCCTCGTCGACCGTGATCAGCCAGGAGTTCTACGACGCGATCCAGGACTACCTGCCCCAGGTGCTGGGCTACGGCACGCGCAGCCGCTACACCACCTTCAGCGACGCGATCTACTACTGGGACTTCTCGCATGATGGGCTGGACGTGCCGGATGGCATCCCCGACCTCGCCGTGGCGATGACGCTGAACCCCACCTTGCAGGTGCTGTCGGCCTCGGGCGTGGACGACCTCGCCACCCCCTTCCGCCAGACCGAGCTCGACCTGCAGCGCCTGCCGCAGTTCGCCGACCGCCTGGTGGTGCGCAACTATGTGGGCGGCCACATGACCTACCTCGACGACGCCTCGCGCGTGGCGCAGAAGGCCGACCTGGTGACCTTCTACCGCGACAGCGTGGCGGCGCAGGCGGCCGCGCGCGCCAAGGCAGCAGCGCAAGGAGCTTCACGATGAACCTCTTTCGCCGACTCGTTCGACGGCTGCTCTGGCTGCTGGTGGCGGCCGCTTCGTTGGGCGCGCAGGCCGCCACGCCGGTGCTGCGCGACCCCATGCTGCCCGAGGCGCTGCGCCACACCCAGCCGGCCCCGGCCACGCGCGGCGCGGCCCTGCAGGCCCAGGTCGAGGCCAAGTTGCGGGCGCGCTTCATGGCCGCCGACCGCCAGCGCACCGGCCACCTCAGCCGTGCGCAGGCCGAGGCCGCCGGGCTGGGCTACGTGGTGCGCGACTTCGAGCAGATCGACCGCGCCGGCCACGGCAGCGTGAGCTGGGCGCAGGTGCGAGATCACCTCGACCACCTGGCCGAGCGTGCCCGCGCGCGGTAGCAGGGTCAGCTCAGCCGGGCCTTCAGCAGCTCGCCGGCCTGGGCCGGGTTGGCCTTGCCCTTGCTGGCCTTCATCACCTGGCCGACGAGGGCGTTGAAGGCCTTGTCCTTGCCGGCCTTGTACTCCTCGACCGACTTCGCGTTGGCCGCGATCACCTCGTCGACGATCTTCTCCAGCGCGCCGGTGTCGTTCATCTGCTTGAGGCCCTTGGCCTCGATGATGGCGTCGACATCCGAGCCTTCACCGCTCCACAACGCCTCGAAGACCTGCCTGGCGGCGTTGTTCGACACGGTGCCGTCCTGCACGCGGCCGATCAGCGCCGCCAGCGTCGCCGGCTTCACCGGCGCCCCGGCGATGTCGCGGTCCTCGGTGTTCAGGCGCTTGCTCACCTCGCCCATCAGCCAGTTGGCCACCAGCTTCGGCGCCTTCGACGCATCGCGCGCCGCTTCATAGTACGAAGCAAAGGCCAGGCTCTGCGTCATCATCGACGCGTCGTACTCGGGCAGGCCGTCCGCGGTGACGAAGCGCTCGGCCATCGCGCCGGGCAGCTCGGGCATCGCGGCACGCACCTCGTCGACCCAGGCCGGTGCGATCACCAGCGGCGGCAGGTCGGGGTCGGGGAAGTAGCGGTAGTCGTGTGCGTCTTCCTTGGTGCGCATCATGCGCGTGGCGCCGCGGCCGCCATTGGCGTTGGGGTCGAACAGCACCGTGGCCTGCACGATCTCGCGGCCGTCCTCGATCTCGTCGATCTGCCACTGCACCTCGGCCTCGATCGCCATCTGCAGGAAGCGGAAGCTGTTGAGGTTCTTGATCTCGCGCCGCGTGCCGTAGGGTTGCCCGGGCTTGCGCACCGACACGTTGGCGTCGCAGCGGAACGAGCCTTCCTGCATGTTGCCGTCGCAGATGCCCAGCCACACCACCAGGCCGTGCAGCGTCTTGGCATAGGCCACGGCCTCGGCGGCGGAACGCATGTCGGGCTCGGTCACGATCTCCAGCAGCGGCGTGCCGGCGCGGTTCAGGTCGATGCCGGAGCAGCCGGGCGTCTCCAGGCCCTCGTGCATCGACTTGCCGGCGTCTTCCTCGAGGTGCGCGCGGGTCAGGTGCACCGTCTTGGCCTGGTCGCCGACGAAGAAGTGCACCGTGCCGCCTTGCACGACCGGGATCTCGTACTGGCTGATCTGGTAGCCCTTGGGCAGGTCGGGGTAGAAGTAGTTCTTGCGGGCGAAGATCGACAGCGGCGCCACCTTGGCACCCACCGCCAGGCCGAAGCGGATGGCCCGCTCGACCGCGCCGCGGTTGATCACCGGCAGCGTGCCGGGCAGCGCCAGGTCGACCGGGCAGGCCTGGGTGTTGGGCTCGGCGCCGAAGCGGGTCGAGGCGCCCGAGAAGATCTTCGACGCGGTGCTGAGTTGCGCGTGGGTTTCGAGGCCGATCACGACCTCGTAGCCACGCACGAGTTGGGGGGCGGTGCTCATGACGGTTGCCGGGTGTGGAAGTCGGTGGCCTGCTGGAAGGCATGCGCCGCGTGCAGCAGCGTGCCCTCGGCGAAGTAGTTGCCCAGCAATTGCATCCCCACCGGCAGGCCGCCCTCGCCGAAGCCGGCCGGGATGCTCATGCCCGGCAGGCCGGCCAGCGAGCCGGGCAGGGTGAAGATGTCGGCCAGGTAGCTCTTGACCGGGTCGTCCTGCTGGCCGAGCTTCCAGGCCACCGTGGGCGCCACCGGGCCGGCGATCAGGTCGCACTGCGCGAAACAGGCCTGGAAGTCGTCGGCGATCATGCGGCGCAGCTTCTGCGCCTGCAGGTAGTAGGCGTCGTAGTAGCCATGGCTGAGCACGTAAGTGCCGATCATGATGCGGCGCTTGACCTCGGGGCCGAAAGCTTCCGAGCGCGTCTTCTTGTACATGTCGAGCAGGTCGCCGTACTGCGGCGCGCGGTGGCCGTAGCGCACGCCGTCGAAGCGGCTCAGGTTCGAGCTCGCCTCGGCCGGGGCAATGATGTAGTACACGGGAATCGACAGCTCGGTGCGCGGCAGGCTCACGTCGACCAGCGTCGCGCCGAGCCGCTCGAACTCGGCCAGTGCGGCCCGCAGGGCGCCGTTCACGTCGGCCGCCAGCGCGGCGGGGAAGAACTCCTTCGGCAGGCCGATGCGCAGGCCCTGCAGCGGCCTCGCGGCAGTCGCCCCGTCACGCGGCTTCAGCATCGCGGCGTGGAAGTCCTGCGGCGGGCGCTGCAGGCTGGTCGCGTCGCGCTCGTCGAAGCCGCTCATCACCGACAGCAGCAGCGCGCAGTCTTCGGCCGAGCGGGCCATCGGGCCGGCCTGGTCCAGGCTGGAGGCGAAGGCGATCATCCCGTAGCGCGAGCAGACGCCGTAGGTCGGCTTGATGCCCGTGATGCCGGTGAAGCTGGCCGGCTGGCGGATCGAGCCGCCGGTGTCGGTGCCGGTGGCGGCCGGCACCAGGCGCGCCGCCACGGCGGCGGCCGAGCCACCCGAGGAGCCGCCCGGCACGCGGGTCGTGTCCCAGGGGTTGCACACCGGGCCGTAGGCCGAGTTCTCGTTGGCCGAGCCCATCGCGAACTCGTCGCAGTTCAGCTTGCCCAGGCTTACCGTACCGGCCGCCTTCAGGCGCGCCACGACCGTGGCGTCGAAGGGGCTGGCATAACCCTCGAGCATCTTCGAGCCGGCCGTCGACGGCTGGCCGTGGGTGACGAAGATGTCCTTGTGGGCCAGCGGCACACCGGTCAGCGCACCGGCCTGGCCGGCGGCGCGGGCGCCATCGGCGGCCTTCGCGGCGGCGCGGGCGCCGTCGGCATCGACGTGCAGGAAGGCGCCCAGCTCGCGCCGGTCGTTCACGCGGCCCAGCAGGTGGTCGACCAGCTCCGTGCTGGACACCTCCTTCGCGGCCAGCGCGCGGCTCAGCTGGGCCACGCCCAGGTCGTGCAGAGCGGTAAGCTGGCCACTCATTCGATCACCTTCGGCACGAGGAAGAGGCCGTTTTCCAGCGCCGGGGCGCTGGCCTGGTTGGCTTCGCGGTTGTTCGGCTCGGTCACGATGTCGTCGCGCATGCGCAGCTCGACCGCCTGCACCGCGGACAGCGGCGTGTACAGCGGCTCGACGCCGGCGGTGTCGACCGCGCTCATCTGCTCGACGATGCGGAAGAAGCCATTCAGCTGGTCCAGCATCGCCTGGCTTTCGGTGGGCGAGAGGTCCAGCCGCGCCAGATGGGCGATGCGGCTCACGTCCTCGGGGGTGAGTGCCATGGGTGGAATCGGGTTATGCGCAGTTGCCGCGCGAAAGGTTTTCGAGGCGCCTGGAACCGCAAATTTAGGGGCGGTTCACCTCGGTGGCCACAGGGGCTTGGGGTATTATCTCCGGTTATCCACAAGCCGCCGGTTCATTGACAAAGCGGCCCTGTTGCCGGACCGGAAAGACGGCAGCGGGGCGGCCTGAAACGCGCGGTGTCGTGGCTCACGAATGTCACGTTTGGATTCCTTGGCCAGTGGGGGTCGGGCCTTAACCTGCCGCCAGCCGCCACTGCACCACCGCCATCCCGCGCTTCAGCCCGCGCCCCATTTCATGCAGACCCAGGTTTCGAGCCCGATCGCGCGCCTTCGCGGCGCCCGTGGCGCGCTCGCCTCGGCCCTGCCAGCACCCCACGCCTGACCACCCATGTTCGCTTCCCTGCGTCGCTACTTCTCGACCGATCTGGCCATCGACCTCGGCACCGCCAACACCCTCATCTACGTGCGCGGCAAGGGCATCGTGCTCGACGAGCCCTCGGTCGTCTCGATTCGCCACGAGGGCGGCCCGAGCGGCAAGAAGACCATCCAGGCCGTCGGCCACGAGGCCAAGGCGATGCTCGGCAAGGTGCCCGGCAACATCGAGGCCATCCGCCCGATGAAGGACGGCGTGATCGCCGACTTCACCGTCACCGAGCAGATGCTCAAGCAATTCATCAAGATGGTCCATCCGGCCTCGCTGCTCAAGCCCAGCCCGCGGATCATCATCTGCGTGCCCTGCGGCTCGACCCAGGTCGAGCGGCGCGCGATCCGCGAGTCGGCGTTGGGCGCCGGCGCTTCCGAGGTCTACCTGATCGAGGAGCCGATGGCCGCGGCCATCGGCGCCGGCCTGCCGGTGAGCGAGGCCTCGGGCTC
>JBMOQN010000007.1:0-32605 GCA_049322835.1 Pseudomonadota bacterium
CGGGCGCGGGTGCGGGTGCCGCCTGGGCGGGTGCGATGGAGCCGTGGCCGTCCAGACGGAAGGTGGCCACCACCTTCATCAGGCGCTGGGCCTGGTCTTTCAGGCTCTCGGCGGCGGCGGCCGACTCCTCCACCAGCGCGGCGTTCTGCTGCGTCATCTGGTCGAGCTGGTTGACGGCGGTGTTGACCTGGCCGATGCCCTGGCTCTGCTCGCTGGCGGCGGCGGTGATTTCGCCGATGATGTCGTTGACCCGGCGCACCGAGCCCACGATCTCGGTCATCGTGGTGCCGGCGTCCTGCACCTGGCGGGCACCGTTCTCCACCCGGTCGACCGACGAGCCGATCAGGCTCTTGATCTCCTTCGCGGCTTCGGCCGAGCGCTGGGCCAGCGTGCGAACCTCGCCGGCCACCACCGCGAAGCCGCGGCCCTGTTCGCCGGCCCGGGCGGCTTCCACCGCGGCGTTCAGCGCGAGGATGTTGGTCTGGAAGGCGATGCCGTCGATCACGCCGGTGATGTCGGCGATCTTGCGCGAGCTGGCGTTGATCTCGTCCATCGTGCGCACCACCTGTGCCACCACCTGGCCACCACGCTCGGCGACCTGGCTGGCCGACGAAGCCAGCTGCGTCGCCTGCGAGGCCGAGTCGGCGCTGTGGCGAACATTGCCGGTCAGCTCCTGCAGCGACGCAGCAGTCTGCTGCAGGTTGCTCGCAGCATGCTCGGTGCGCTGGCTCAGGTCGAGGTTGCCGGTGGCGACCTCGGCGCTGGCGGTGGAGATGCTGTCAGCGCTGGCGCGCACCTGGCCCACGATGTCGCGCAGCGACTGCTGCATGTCGGCCAGCGAGCGAACGAAGGCGGAGACCTCGTCCTTCCCGTCGTCGACGATGTTCTCGGACAGGTCGCCGCGGGCGATGCGCTGGGCGCAGGCGGTGGCGGCGTTGAGCGGGCGGGCGATCGAGCGCGAGACGGTGAGCATCAGCGCGAAGAACACGCCCAGCACCACGAGGGCGCCACCCAGGCGGAAGTTCGACTGCATCGTGCCGACCTGCTTGGCTTCGGCGCGCTCGGCGGCGATGCGCTCCTCGGTCTCCTTGACCATGGCGGTGAAGGTCGTGCGGGCCTTCTCCAGCTCGGGCAGGGCGCGCTGCGCATAGGCGTAGCCGGCGGTGTTGTCGAGCTTGGCCTCGACCACCTGCTGCAGGACCGGCCCCACCTCCTTGGCGTAGTTCGCCAGGCCGGTGGCGCCCTCGGCCAGGTGCTGGGCGCGGTTGGCGTCGTCGGTCTTGGCCGTCAGCAGCGCGGTGGTCGCGGCGACCTCCTTGTCCCAGCGTGTCTTGAACTCGGCGGCCTCGACCGCGTTGTTGCTGTTCAGCAGCACCGACTGCTCGTGGCGCTGGATGCGCTCCAGCGCTGCCAGCACGGCGCCGGTGTCGCGGCTGACGCTTGCTTGCGCGTCGAGCAGCTCGTCGGTCTGTGTCTGCAGCTTGGTGTAGCTCAGGCTGGCCCAGATGCCCAGCGCCATGATGAGGACGCTGACGATCAGCATGCCGCCCAGCAGGCGGTGGCGGATCGAGATACTGCGCAAATAGGCTTCCACGGTGCCCTCCTGTGGCATGAATCGGTGGTGTGGGTGGTGTCTTGGCGTCAGTGGCTGCCGGTTGCCGCTTCGAGACGGAAGCGCGCCACCAGGTCGTGCAGAGAGTTGGCCTGGTCCTTCAGGCTCTCGGCTGCTGCGGCCGACTGTTCGACGAGCGCCGCGTTCTGCTGCGTCATCTGGTCGAGCGAGCTGACCGAGCCGTTGATCTGGCCGATCCCCTCGCTCTGCTCGACCGAGGCGGTGGTGATCTCGCGAATGATGTCGTTCACCCGCTGCACGCTGGCGACGATCTCGCCCATCGTGGCGCCGGCGTCCTGCACCTGGCGGCTGCCGGATTCGACCTTCTCGACCGAAGCGCTGATCAGCGCCTTGATCTCGCGGGCGGCCTCTGCCGAGCGGCCGGCCAGCGAGCGCACTTCACCGGCCACCACCGCGAAGCCGCGGCCCTGCTCGCCGGCGCGGGCGGCTTCCACCGCGGCGTTCAGGGCGAGGATGTTGGTCTGGAAGGCGATGCCATCGATCACGCCGATGATGTCGCCGATCTTCTTCGAGCTGGCGTGGATGTCGTCCATCGTCGAGACGACCTGGTTCACCGCCTCGCCGCCGCGGCGGGCCACGGACGAGGCGGAGTCGGCCATCTGGCTGGCGTGCGTGGCCGAGTCGGCGCTCTGGCGCACGCTGCCCGTCAGCTGTTCCATCGAGCTGGCGGTCTGCTGCAGGCTGCTCGCGGCCTGCTCGGTACGCGACGACAGGTCGGCGTTGCCCGAGGCCACTTCGTTCGACGCGGTGTGGATGCTGTCGGACGCCTGGCGCACCTGGCCGACCAGGCCGGACAGCGACTGCTGCATGTGGGCCAGGGCCCGCAGCAGCTCGGCCAGCTCGTCCTTGCCGGTGGTGTCGATGCGGTGGGTCAGGTCGCCTTCGGCGATGGCCAGCGCCACCTCGCGGGCGTGGCCGACCGGGTCGGTGATCGACTTGGAATTCAGCAGCGTGGCCGGAACGACCACCACCAGCACCAGGCCCAGCACGCCGACGAAGGCGATGAAGGTCTTCTGCATCGACGCCTCGAAGGCCGCCCGGGTCTGCTCGGTCTCGTCGTCGATGACCTTCTGGATGCCGGCGACGTTCTGCTCGACGTTGCCCATGTGCTCCTTGGCCTTGCCGAGCATCTTGTCGGCGGTGCGGGCGTTGTCGTAGGCGCCGTTCTGGATCTGGTCCAGCACGCGCTGGCTGGCCGTCGCGTAGGCGGCGATCTCCTCGGTGGCCTTGCGGGCCAGCGGGTTGTCGGCGTCTTCGTCGCCTTGCATCAGCGCGGCCAGCGCGGTCCTGGTCTTGTCGATCGCCTTCAACCACAGCTCGCGGTGCTTGAGCACCGCCACGCCGTCCTCGTAGTCGATGACCATGTTCTTCTCGTGCTGGCGCACGTCGCCCAGCGCACTGCGGATCTCGCCCACGGTGTGCACGCGCTGCACGCCGTCCATGACCTCGTCGTTCAGCGTGGCCAGGTGTCGGCCGCCGAGCATGGCGGTGATGCCGACGAGGGCGAACAGCCCCAGCACCATCGCGATGGCCCCCCGCATGCGCAGGCGGATCGAAAAGTTCCTCATCCAGTTCATTCGCGGCTCCTGCGTCTGCGTCGTCCTGCCGGTGCTTGGGGTGGTCTCAGGCCGTCAGAAGGTTTCCCAATCGCCGTCGTCCTTCGGGGCGGCGGCGGGGCTGGCATGGGCTGCGACCGGCGCGGGCGGCCGGGCAGGCACCGGTGCGGCGGGCTTCGGCGCTGCGGCCGGCTTGGCTGCTGCCTTGGGTGCGGCGGCCGGGGCCGGCTTCGGCGCCGCCGGGGCGGCCACGCGGGCGGCGGGTGCATCGGTGCCGGTGCGGAACACGCTCACCACCTGGGCCAGGGTCTGGGCCTGGTCCTTCATGCTCTGGGCGGCGGCAGCGCTCTCCTCGACCAGCGCAGCGTTCTGCTGCGTCATCTGGTCCAGGTGCACGACGGCGGTGTTGATCTGGCCGATGCCCTGGCTCTGCTCGCTGGAGGCGGCGGTGATCTCGCCGATGATGTCGGTCACGCGCTTCACGCTGGCGACGATCTCGTTCATCGTCTGGCCGGCGTCCTGCACCAGCTTCGAGCCGGTCTCGACCTTGTCGACGCTGGTGCCGATCAGGCTCTTGATCTCCTTGGCGGCCTCGGCGCTGCGCTGGGCCAGCGAGCGCACTTCGCCCGCCACCACCGCGAAGCCGCGGCCTTGCTCGCCGGCACGGGCGGCTTCCACCGCGGCGTTCAGGGCGAGGATGTTGGTCTGGAAGGCGATGCCGTCGATCACGCCGATGATGTCGGCGATCTTCTTCGAGCTGGTGTTGATCTCTTCCATCGTCGAGACGACCTGTCCGACGACCTCGCCGCCGCGCTGGGCCACCTGGGCGGCCGAGCTGACGAGCTGGTTGGCGGTGTGGGCCGAATCGGCGGTCTGCTTGACAGTGCCGGTCAGCTGCTCCATCGAAGAAGCGGTCTGCTGCAGGCTGCTGGCGGTCTGCTCGGTGCGGCTCGACAGGTCATGGTTGCCCTGGGCGATCTCGCCCGAAGCCAGCGCGATCGAGTCGGTCGCCAGGCGCACCTGGCCGACGGTGCGGCGCAGCGAGTCGACCATGCCGGCCAAGCCGTGCAGCAGGCTGCCTTGGGGCGCCTCGTGCAGGTCGACGGCCAGGTTGCCGGCGGCGACTTCCTTCATCACCGCCATCGCGTGGGCGGGCTCGCCGCCGATCTGGCGCAGCACGCTGCGGGCGACCAGCCAGCCGATGCCGCCGATCGCGCCGAGCACGCAGACCACCAGGCCCAGGCTGGCGAACAGGGCGGCGCGGGCCTGCGCGGCCACGTCGTCCATGTACAGGCCGGAGCCGACCATCCAGTTCCAGCCGTCGACCTTGACCACGTACTGCAGCTTGGGCACCGGCTCCTTCTGGCCCGGCCGCGGGAACATGGTCGGCACGAAGGCGCGGCCGTCCTTGCTGTTCTTGATGCCATCGAGCAGCGCCTGGATGATGTCGACGCCGCTGCCGTCCTTGACCTTGCCCACCATGGGCTGGCCGTCCCACTCGGGCTTGATCGGGTGCATCACGCCGGCGCCGTCGAGTGACCAGATGTAGAAGTAGTCGGCCTTGCCGTCGGGGCCGCCGTAGCGGGCCAGCTTGACCGCTTCCTTGGCGGCCTTCTGGGCCTCTTCGACCGGCATGGTGCCGGCCGCGGCCTTGGCCTGGTAGGCCGCGACGATGTTGGTCGCCGATTGCACGGCCGTCACCAGTTCACCGCGGCGCGCGTCGGCGATCTGCTGCTGGCTTTTCCAGACGGAGAAGCTGGCCACGATGGCCAGGCCGCCGATCGAGACGGCCACGAGGGCGCCGATCTTGCGCTTGAAAGAGAGGGTGTCGAGCATGAGGAAATCCGGGAGTGAGATTCGGCTGCGGTGTCGGGGTGCAGGTCAGTGGCGGCTGTGCCGCACCAGGGCACCCACATCCAGGATCAGCGCCACGCGGCCGTCGCCCATGATGGTGGCGCCGGACACGTCCTGCACCTTGCGGTAGTTGGCTTCGAGGTTCTTCACCACGACCTGCTGCTGGCCCAGCAGCTCGTCGACCAGCAGGGCCACTCGGCCGCCTTCGGCCTCGACGACGACCATGATGTTCGACACGTTCTCGAAGTCGAAGCGCGGCACGTCGAAGACCTTCTCGAGGTCGATCACGGGCATGAACTCGTCACGCACCTCGACCACGCGGCCCGAGCCGCCGATGGTCTTGATCATCGAGGCTTCGACCTGGAAGGACTCGACCACCGACGACAGCGGCAGGATGTAGCACTCGTCGCCCACGCCGATGGACATGCCGTCCATGATGGCCAGGGTCAGCGGCAGGCGCACCTTGACGCTCATGCCGTAGCCTTCGGCGGAGTCGATCTCGACCGTGCCGCCCAGCTGGGTGATGTTCTTCTTCACCACGTCCATGCCGACGCCGCGGCCGGACACATCGGTCACCTGCTCGGCGGTCGAGAAGCCCGGGGCGAAGATCAGGTTGTAGACCTCGCTGTCGGTCATCGAATCGGGCGCGTCGATGCCGCGCTCGCGGGCCTTGTTGATGAGCTTCTGGCGGTTCAGGCCGCGGCCGTCGTCGCGCACCTCGATGACGATGGAGCCACCCTGGTGAGAGGCGACCAGCGTGATCGTGCCGTGTTCGGGCTTGCCCTTGGCGGCGCGGTCGGCCGGCAGCTCGATGCCGTGGTCGCAGCTGTTGCGCACCAGGTGGGTCAGCGGGTCGGTGATCTTCTCGACCAGGCCCTTGTCCAGCTCGGTGGCTTCGCCCTGCGTGACCAGCTCGACCTTCTTGCCGAGCTTGGCGGCCAGGTCGCGCAGCATGCGCGGGAAGCGGTTGAAGACCATCGACATCGGAATCATCCGGATCGACATCACCGCTTCCTGCAGGTCGCGGGTGTTGCGCTCCAGATCGGTCAGGCCCGACAGCAGCTGCTGGTTCAGCGCCGCGTCCACGCCCTTGCTGTTCTGCGCCAGCATGGCCTGGGTGATGACGAGCTCGCCGACCAGGTTGATCAGCTGGTCGACCTTCTCGACCGAGACGCGCAGCGTGGTGTCGGTGCCGGCGGCGGCAGCGCGGGCTTCGGCGCGGCCGGCGGGCTTGGCAGCCGGGGCGGGCGCGGCGGCCGGCGCGGCGGCGGGGGCCGGTGCTTCGGCCGGGGTGTCCGCGGCGGCGGTGGGTGAGCCCGGGGCGTCGTCGAAGAAGCCGTAGCCCGGGTCGGGCGGGTTCTCTTCCTTCGGCGCTTCCGGGCGCTCGTGGAAGAAGCCGTAGCCGGCGTCCATCGGGTCGATCCGCATCAGCTCGCGGGCGATGTGGAAGGTGAACAGGTCCAGCAGGTCGTTGTCGCTGCTGGTCGTCACGACCTTGAAGCGGCGCATGCCGTCGGCGCTCTGGCCGTTGGACAGCGACTCGATCGTGCCGAGGTTGGTGATTTCCTTGAACAGGTCGAACAGGCCGTCGGCGACGGCCGGGTTCTCCAGCGGGCCCACCGTCAGCGCGAGCGCGCGGGCGACCACGCCGCCCTTGGGCAGCGGGCTGGGCGCAGGGGCCGCAGCGGCGGCCGGTGCGGGCGCGGGGGCCGGCACGTTGCCGCCTTCGGCCAGCGCGCGGATGTGGGCCACCAGTTCGCGGGTGTCGACGGCGTCGCCGCCGGTGCCCTGGTGGCGGGCCAGCAGGGCCTTCAGCGCGTCGCCCGAGGCGAGCAGCACGTCGACCATCTGCGAATTCGGTTGCAGTTCGTGGCGGCGCAGCTTGTCCAGCAGCGTCTCCATGTGGTGCGTCAGTTCGGCCACGTCGGAAAAGCCGAACGTCGCCGCGCCACCCTTGACGGAGTGCGCGCAGCGGAAGATCGCGTTCATTTCCTCGTCGTCGGCAGCCTCGACGTCCAGTTCCAGGAGCTTCTGCTCCATGTTCTCGAGGTTCTCGCCGGCCTCCTCGAAGAAGACCTGGTAGAACTGGCTCAGGTCGATGCCATCGCCCAGGCTGCTGTTGTCACTCGTCATGTCGGCCATGTCTGGCTCCTCGCTCGCTCGTTCGTCGTCTCTCGTTTCGCCCTTGGGTCCCTTCCGGGGTCAGCCGCCGTTCAGCGGATGACCTTGCCGATCACCTCGATCAGCTTGGCGGGGTCGAAAGGCTTCACCAGCCAGCCGGTGGCGCCGGCGGCGCGGCCGGCCTGCTTCATCTGGTCGCTCGACTCGGTCGTCAGGATCAGGATCGGGGTCGACTTGAACTTCGGGTTCTCGCGCAGCTTCTTGGTCAGGCTGATGCCGTCCATGCGGGGCATGTTCTGGTCGGTCAGCACCAGGTTGAAGTCGCGCGTGCCGGCCTTCTCCCAGGCGTCCTGGCCATCCACCGCCTCGACGACGTTGAAGCCGGCGTTCTTGAGGGTGAAGGCCACCATCTGGCGCATCGAGGGCGAATCGTCCACGGCAAGAATCGAGTGCATCGCTTTTCTCCGAAAAATCTGGGAAGGGGATTGGGGGCTAGAGAGGGGAAGGGGTCAGAACAGCTCGATGGATCCGGCGTCCATCTCGTCCTGGGTGACCGGGTTGGGTCGGCCAGGGCCGTCCTCGACGATGGCGGAACCATCCTCATCGTCTTCGCCCATCGCATCCCGGGCGATTCGGTCGGCACAGGAGCGCAAGCGCTTCTGCGTGTGGGCGATCAGCTGGATCGCCATGTCGTGAAACTGAAGCGCGGTGATCGCGCCGGCAAGGTTTTCCATCGCACCGTGGACCGCCCCCTGGTCGACGCTCGGCTGGCTGGCCGCGGCTCGCAGGAAATCGGTAATCTGGCTGGAAGCCCCGTAGAAGTGCCCGGACAGCGTCTCGCTGGCGTCGTCCAGCAGGCGCTGCAGGCGCTCCAGGTCGTTGCTGGCCACCATCAGGTGGTCCTGCAGGTCGGCCGCTGCCAGCAGGGGCAGGGGCGCGCTGGTCTCCGGTACGGGGCTTTCTGGGTTCAGCATCGTGGCTCCGCGGTGCTCGTGGTTCTTTGCGGCCGGCAATGGCCTGCTCCGAAGTTGTCAGGGATTTTTCGGCAGCACCCGTCCGGTCGTTGACCCGATCACGGGGTCGAAACCGGCCTTATTTCGTGCTCAAGGTCGCAGCCGCCTGGCCGTGCCGCCGTTTTCCGGGCGGCGGGGCCTGGGCGATACTCGACCCATGAAGGGCGATATCGGCACCAATGCCCGCAGCCGTAGCCTGCGCGTGCTGCATATCGAGGATTCGGAACTCGATCACGAGTTGGCGATGGCTCACTTGCGCCGTGGTGGGGCCGAGATCGAGGCCCATCGGGTCGACAGCGAACCGGCCTTTCGCGCCGCTCTCGGCGAGCGGTGGGACGTGATCCTGTCGGACTTCAACATCCCAGGCTTCTCCGGCCTGCACGCGCTGGAGATCCTGCGCGAAAGCGGGGTCCAGGTGCCCTTCATCCTGGTCTCGGGCGAAATCGGCGAGGACGTGGCGGTTTCCGCCATGCGGAACGGCGCCGCCGACTACCTGCTCAAGGCCAACCTGGCGCGCCTGGGGCCCGCCACCGAACACGCGATCGACGCCTTCGAGACGCTGCGGGCGCGCCAGGCCGCCGACCGCGAGCTGGCCGCCTCGCGTCAGCGCCTGTCCGAACTGGCCCAACACCTGCAGACCAGCGTCGAGATGGAGCGGGCGGCGATTGCCCGAGAGATCCACGACGACGTGGGCGGCTCGCTCTCGGCGCTGAAGTTCGACCTGGCCTGGATGGCCCGCCACGCCACCACGCCGGAGCTGAAGGCCCGGCTCGACAGCGCGATGGAAACCGTCACCCACGCGCTCGAGGCCAGCCAGCGCATCATGCACAACCTGCGCCCGGCCATCCTGGAGCAGGGCCTGGTCGCCGCCCTGCAATGGATGGCCAACCGCTTCGAGCGCCGCACCGGCGTGGTCTGCAGCTTCCGCACCAGCCACGACAACCCGCAGCTGCCGCCCGGCGTGCCGCTCGTGGCCTACCGCACCGCGCAGGAAGCGCTCACCAACATCAGCAAGCATGCCCAGGCCACCCGGGTCAGCATTGACCTGTCGCTGGCGCAGGGGGTGTTGTCGCTGGAAATCAGCGACAACGGCCGCGGCCTGTCCGGCACCGACCTGGCCAAGGCGCGCAGCTTCGGCATCCGCGGCCTGCACGAGCGGGCCTCCACCGTCGGCGGCTGGGTCGATCTCTCCAGCAGCGCCGCAGGCACGACCCTGATACTCTCCATCCCGCTCGGTCCGACCGGCTCCCAGCCGTCCATGGACGATGGGGCCGGGCTGATGCTGGAGGAGGACGACGACGACCACGACCCGTCCCGCTGGGGCGCGCTGTGAGATCCCCGCCCCCAGGCGGCGGCAAAGGCCCGCCGCCGCCCCCCGAGGGGGTCGAGTCAACTCGGGAGTGGCCCTTCGTTGACTCATGAGCGGTACCCACATGACCAAAGTGATCATCTGCGACGACCACGCGCTGATCCGGCGCGGCATCCGTGACACCTTGTCCGATGCGCCGGACATCGAGGTGGTGGGCGAGGCGGGCGACTATGGCGAGCTGCGCACGCTGATGCGCAGCCACAGCTGCGACGTGCTGGTGCTCGACATCAACATGCCCGGCCGCAGCGGCCTGGACGTGCTGCATGTGCTGAAGGACGAGGGCTCGACGGTGAAGGTGCTGGTGGTCAGCATGTACCCCGAAGACCAGTACGCCATCCGCGCCCTGCGCGCCGGTGCCTTCGGCTACGTGAACAAGGGTGGTGACCCGCACCTGCTGGTGCAGGCGGTGCGCCAGGTGGCGCAGGGGCGCAAGTACGTCACGCCCGAGATCGCGCAGATGCTGGTCGAAAGCCTGACCACGCCCGAAGTGGCCAACGCGCACGAGAAACTCTCCGACCGCGAGCTGCAGACGCTGGTCATGATCGCCTCCGGCAAGCGCCTGGCCGACATCGCCGGCGAGCTGAATCTCTCGCCCAAGACGGTCAGTGTCTACCGAGCCCGGGTGCTGGAGAAGCTGGGCCTGACCAACAACAGCGAGATGACCGTCTACGCCATCCGAAACGGGCTGGTGGGCGAGTAGCGCCGGCGGCCACCGCGGCGGCCGGGCTTGCCGCTTGCCCCGCGGCCGAGCGCCCGCCCCGTGTGAAACGGCCCGCGGGCGAATCAGGAGCAGTATCGATGAACCGTATCGTGATCATGTTGGCAGCGGCCTCCCTGGCCGCCGGGTTGGCGTTGCCGGCCGCCGGCCAGGACAACGCGGCCAGCGAGCCCTCGGCGGTCGACCGGGCGGAGGGCGCCGTCAAGCGAGGCGCCCAGGCCGCGGCGAGCGGCGTGCAGCGCGGCGCCTCGGCCGCGGCCACCGGCGTCCAGCGGGGCGCTTCGGCCGCGGCCACCGGCGTCCAGCGCGGCGCCTCGGCCGCAGCCACCGGCGTCCAGCGCGGCGCCTCGGCCGCAGCCACCGGCGTGCAACGGGCAGCCTCAGCGACCCGGCGCGGCGTCCAGAAGGCCGCCAGCGCGGTCGAACGCGGTGCCCAGGCCACCGGCCGGGCGGTGGAGCGGGCGGCCGGGAAGGTCGGGCTGCCGGCCTCTTCCTCGTCCAACTGATCGGCGCGGCCGCCAGCGGCACAATCCCGGCCTTCTAGACCCGCCGCCCGATCATCGCCATGGAACCTGCAGCGCCCGCCACGCCGATGACGGTTTTCGTGCCCGCCCTGCTGGCGCTCGGCGCGGGGCTCGTGGCCGGCGTCTTCTTCGCCTTCTCGAACTTCGTGATGAAGGCGTTGGGCCAGTTGCCCGCCGAGCAGGGCGTCGCGGCGATGCAGCGCATCAACGCGGTGGTGCTCAACCCGGCGTTCCTGGCCGTGTTCGTCGGCACGGCCGCAGTGGCCGGGTTGTGCGGCGCCGGTGCGGTGCTGGCGTGGGGCTCGGTGCGTTCGGTGCTGCTGCTGAGCGCTGCGGTGCTGTATGGGGTTGGCTGCTTCGGCGTGACGGCCGCATTCAACGTGCCGCGCAACGAGCGCCTGTCGCGGCTCGACCCCGATTCCGCCGAGGCCGCGGCTTACTGGCCCGCCTACCAACGCGAGTGGCTGCTGTGGAACCATGTGCGCACCTTGGCCGCTGCGGCTGCCTCGGCTGCGGCCACCTTCAGCCTGGCGAGCTGACGACCTGTGCCGTCCCGTCCACCACCCGAGAGGTGCCTGCCATGAACGACGCCGCGCGGGGCTTTCGCGGTTTCGTCAGCGCCTGACCCGCGGCGGGCTCACCCGCGCGTGAACGGCGCGCGGTACAGCCAGACCGGCTTGCCTTCCACCGTTTCCACCCGGGCCTGCGGCTGCCAGCCGGTGGCCTCGAACTCCAGGCTGGCGAGCCAGGCGCCGGGATTCAGCTCGCGGGCCGCCTTGTCCATCGCCCGGGCCATGCTCTCGGGCCGCTGGAACAGGTAGACGAGGTCGTAGCCCGACCAGTCGGCGGCCCAGATGTCGCCGCGCCGCACGCCGGCGAAGCGGCCGCAGCGCAGCCGGCAGGCCAGCGCCAGCGGCCAGCTCCACTCCAACCCTTCCAGCTGGGCCTGCGGGTACTCGGCGCGCAGCGCGCGCAGGCCGGCGCCCAGCCCGCAGCCCGCGTCCAGCACCCGTGCGCCGGCCGGCAGCGGCGCCGCGCGGGCCAGGCCCTGCAGTGCCTCGGCCGGCGTCGGGAAGACCGGCGCATCGCGCCAGGCCTGCACCGGGTAGACCGCCAGCAGCAGCGCCAGCGGCAGCAGCCAGGCCCACGCGGGCAGCGCGCCGCTCGCCCATCCCGACGCCACCAGCGACAGCGGGAAGCCGGCGACGACGAAGATCCGCCGCCACATCGTCGCGTTCATGCGCCACGCGACCACCGCCACCAGCCCGAGCGCGAGCCCGAAGGCCGGCAGGGCCGGCAGCCCCGCGCGGGGCAACCCCGCGAACAGCGCCCAGGCCGCCGCCCAGGTGGCGAGGGCGGGCAGGGGCCAGGTCAGTGTCATGACCCCGAATGCTAGCGGCGAGGGCCGATGAGTGATCCGCGCAACAGTCGACCAGAACACGGTAGATGCCGAGTGCTTCGGTGGCTAGCATCGCCGAGCAGTTTCGACGCCCCGGCACGGCCCTTGCTCGCCGCCCGCCCCACAGGCCGCCTCCGCCGGCCCCCGAGGAGAGTCCATGCACCACGCCCGCACCCCCGCGCCGACGCGCCGGCCCCTGATCGTTGCCCTGGCGCTGGCCGGGCTGGCCACCGGGCTGCACGCGCAGACGCCGCCGCCCGCCGCCGTGCCGGCCGACGCCGGCCAGCTCCAGACGGTGACCGTCACCGCCGAGCGGCGCAGCGAGAACATCCTCAACGTGCCCAGCTCGATCAGCACCATCAGCCCCGAGATGCTGGACGTGCTGGCCACCGGTGGCCAGGACCTGCGCCAGCTCGCCGGCCGCGTACCCAGCCTGAACGTCGAGTCGTCCTTCGGCCGCGCCTTCCCGCGCATCTACCTGCGCGGCTACGGCAACACCGACTTCCGCCTCAACGCCTCGCAGCCCGTCTCGCTGATCTACGACGAGGTGGTGCAGGAGAACCCGATCCTCAAGGGCTTCCCGGTCTTCGACCTCGACCGCATCGAGGTGCTGCGCGGCCCCCAGGGCTCGCTGTTCGGCCGCAACACGCCGGCCGGCGCGGTGAAGTTCGAGTCGGCCCGGCCGACGCGCAAGCTCGAAGGCTACGGCAGCCTCTCGTACGGCACCTTCAACTCGGTCAACCTCGAAGGCGCGGTCAACGTGCCGACCAGCGCCAGCTCGGCGCTTCGGGTGTCGCTGCTGAACCAGACGCGCGACGACTGGGTCGAGAACACCTACGAAGCCGGGCCTACCCAAGACCTGGAAGGCTACCGCGACAGCGCCGTGCGGGTGCAGTGGCTGACCCAGCCCAGCAGCGACTTCAGTGCCTTGCTCAACCTGCATGCGCGCGACTTCGAGGGCTCGTCGCGCGTCTTCCGCGCCAACATCATCAAGCCCGGCACCAACGACCTGGTCGACGGCTTCGACCCCGACAAGGTCGCCTACGACGGCATCAACCAGTCGGAGCTGCAGAACCTGGGCGCCAATGCCCGCCTGCGATGGAACCTCAGCAGCGATCTCGCGCTGCACTTCATCACCGGCTTCGAGCAGGTCGAGGCTTTCAGCCGGGGCGACATCGACGGCGGCGCGCCGCCGTATGTCTTCAGCGGTGGCGAGGGCTCGATCCCCTTCCTGTCGGAAACCGCGGACGGCATGCCCAAGCACCGCCAGCTGACGCAGGAATTCCGCCTCGAATCGAGTGCGCCCGGCGCGCTGGGCTGGCAGGCCGGCGTCTACCTCTTCCACGAGGACTACAAGATCGAGAGCTTCAGCTACAACTCGGAAAACGGCAATGCGCAGGACGCCTACCAGCGCGTGCGCCAGAAGAACAACGCCTGGGCGGTGTTCGGCGCGCTCAGCTACGACATCACGCCGTCGTTCGAGCTGCGCGGCGGTTTGCGCTACACGCGGGACAACAAGGACCTGAACGTCGAGGCCTACACCTGCGACACCTTCAACTGCAGCACCACCACCAACCCGCCGGGGCCGCGCAACACGCTTGAGCAGCTTGCCTCCTTCGGGCCGATCAGCGCGTCGACCAGCGACAGCCGGCTCGACTGGGACCTGAGCGGCACCTGGAAGCTGGACAAGTCGACCAACCTCTACGGCCGCGTGGCCACGGGCTTCCGCGGCTCCAGCATCCAGGGGGCCGGCGCGTTCAACGACCAGTCGATCGCCGGTCCCGAGGTCGCCACCTCGATGGAGGCCGGCATCAAGGCCGAGCTGTTCGACCGCCGGGCACGGGTGAACTTCGGCGTCTTCCACTACACCGTGAAGGACCTGCAGCTCACCGCCGTGGGCGGCGCGGGCAACGCCAACATCCTGCTCAATGCCGAGAAGGTGGTCGGCCAGGGCTTCGAGCTCGACCTCCAGGCCTTCCTGACGAAGCAGCTGCTGCTGACGCTGGGCGTGGGCTACAACGACACCGAGATCAAGGACCCGAACCTGGCCGTCTCGCCCTGCAACACCACGCAGTACGTGTTCGGCCAGCCCGGTGCGCCGCGGCCCAACTGCGTGGTCACCGACCCGGTCGACGAGAACGGCAAGGCCCTGGTCAATGGCAACCCGTTGCCGCAGGCGCCCAAGACCACCATCAACCTGTCGCTGAAGTACAGCCAGCCGCTGGCGGATGGCGAGCTCTACTTCATGACCGACTGGGTCCACCGCAGCAAGATCAACTTCTTCATCTACGAGTCGAAGGAGTTCACCGGCAAGCCGCTGACCGAAGGCGGCGTGCGCCTGGGCTACCTGTGGGCCGACGACAAGTACGAGGTGGCGCTCTTCGGCCGCAACATCACCAACCAGATCCGCGTCGTCGGGGGCATCGACTTCGACAACCTGACGGGCTTCATCAACGAGCCGCGCACCTGGGGCGTGCAGTTCCGGGCGAACTTCTGAGCGGATGGGCGCGCGCTCAGCGCGCGCCCATCAGCGCCTGCAGCGTGACCAGCGTGTCGGCCTCGTGCAGGGGCTTGTCCTGCCGCCAGCGCAGCATGCGCGGGAAGCGCACCGCAATGCCGCTCTTGTGGCGCGTGCTGGCGTTGATGCCCTCGAAGCCCAGCTCGAAGACCAGGCTGGGCTTCACGCTGCGCACCGGGCCGAACTTCTCCAGCGTGGTGGCGCGGATGATGCGGTCGACCTCGCGGAACTCCTCGTCCGACAGGCCGGAGTAGGCCTTGGCGAAGGGCACCAGCTGAAGCGCGCCTTCGACGGCGGGCTCGCGGCGCTCGATGGCATCGACCACCGCTTGTGCCTCGGCCGCGTCGGCCGGCGGGCGGCTCCACACCGCGAAGGTGTAGTCGGTGTAGACGCTGGCCCGCCGGCCGTGGCCGGCCTGGGCGTAGATCAGCACCGCGTCGACCGAGAGCGGCGCGATCTTCCACTTCCACCAGGTGCCTTCGGCCTTCGTTCGCCCGCTGCCGTAGAGCGAGGCCCGGTGCTTCAGCATGAAGCCCTCCACGCAGCGCTCGCGTGACTCCTCGCGCAACGCCGCCAGCTCGGCCCAGCTGCTGCGCTCGACCAGCGGCGACACCCGCAGCGCATCGCCCTTGACCTGCGCGGCCAAGGCGTCGAGCAGGGCGCGCCGCTCGTGCTGCGGCCGGGCGCGCAAATCCTGCCCCTGCCACTCCAGCAGGTCGTAGGCCACCAGGCTGACCGGCGCGTCGGCCAGCACCTTCTTGGTCAGCGTCTTGCGGCCGATGCGCTGCTGCAGCAGGTTGAAGGGGGCCGGTCTGTCGTTCGTCCAGACCAGGATCTCGCCGTCGACGACGGTGCCGTCGGGCCACTGGCCGGCGAGCTTCACCACCTCGGGGAAGCGCTCGGTCACCAGCTCCTCGCCGCGCGACCAGACCCAGATCTGCCCGCCGCGGCGCACCACCTGCGCGCGGATGCCGTCGTACTTCCATTCCACCAGCCAGTCGCTGGATGGGCCGAGGCGAGGCTCGAAGCTGGCGGGCTCGCCGTCCAGCGCGTGGGCCAGAAAGAAGGGGTAGGGCTGGCCGGAATCGGCGCCTGCGGCCAGCGGCGCGTCGGCCGGCGCCAGCAGCGCGCGGTAGGCGCCGGCGTCGGGCTGGGCGGTCTTGTCGGTGTAGCCCATCATGCGGTGGGCCACCAGCTTGGCGTCGATGCCCGCGTGGGCGGCCAGCGCGCGCTGGACCAGCAGCTTGCTCACGCCGACACGAAAGCCGCCGCCGATCAGCTTGCTGAGCAGGAAGCGGCCGGTGGCGTCGAGCTCGTTCCACCAGGCCACGATGCGCTCGGCCTGGGCCTCGGGCGGCAGCGTGCGCAGCGGCAGCAGGCGCCGCTCCACCCAGTCGGCCAGGCCCACGTCGCTGGTGGCGGCGGCCACGGGCAGCACGTGGGCGATGGTCTCGGCCAGGTCGCCCACCGCCTGGTAGCACTCGTCGAACAGCCAGGCCGGGATGCGCGCCACCGACTGGGCCAGCGACACCAGCGTGCCGGTCGGCACCACCTGGCGCGGCTTGCCACCGGAGAGGAAGTAGACCGCCCAGGCGGCGTCGGCCTCGGGCGCCTCGTCGAAGTAGCGTTTCAGCGCATCGACCTTGGCATTGGTGGCGGTGCTCGCGTCGAGCTCGTTGAAAAGGCGGCTGAAGCGTTTCATCGCCGCCTCACTCGTTGCTCTCGACGTCACCGGCGGGCTTCTGCGCATCGGCGCGCTCGTCGTCGTACTCGGTCTCGAAGGCGCCGGCCTCCAGGCCCTGTTCCTGCAGCCAGCGCACCATCACCGCTTCGTAGCCGTGGGTCACGATCACGCGTGCGGCGCCGGTGGCGCGGATGGCGGCTTGCAGCCCGGGCCAGTCGGCGTGGTCGCTCAGCACGAAGCCGCGGTCGACCGCGCGGCGGCGGCGCGCGCCGCGCAGCTGCATCCAGCCGCTGGCGAAAGCATCGCTGTAGTCGCCGAAGCGTTTCGTCCAGGCCGAGCCTTGCACCGAGGGCGGCGCCACCACCAGCGCGCGAGACAGCGCGGCCTTGTCGAGCTCGCCCACGTGGTGGGTCGGCGGCAGCGCCACGCCCGCAGCGCGGTAGGCCTGGTTCAGCGGCTCCACCGCACCGTGCACGACGATCGGCCCGATGGACGCGTCCACCCCCGCCAGGATGCGCTGCGCCTTGCCGAACGAATAGCCCATCAGCAGGCTCGCGCGGCCGGCCTCGGCATTGGCGCGCCACCAGGCGTCGATGCCGCTGTAGACCTCGCGCTGCGGCTGCCAGCGGTAGATGGGCAGGCCGAAGGTCGACTCGGTGATGAAGCAATGGCAGCGCAGCGGCTCGAAAGGCTCGCAGGTGAGGTTGCCATCGCCTGCGCCGGAGACGAAGTAGTCGCCCGAGGCGACCCAGACCTGCCCGCCGTGCTCCAGCCGCACCTGGGCCGAGCCCAGCACGTGGCCGGCCGGGTGCAGGCTCACGCGCACGCCGTGGTGCTCGATCGCCGCGCCATAGGCCAGGGTCTGCAGCGTGATCTCGCCCAGCCGGGCCCGCAGCACGCCTTCGGCCTTGGCGGCGGCGAGGTAGTGGGTGTGCCCTGGCCGCGCATGGTCAGCGTGGGCGTGGGTGATCACGGCCCGGCCCACCGGCCGCCAGGGGTCGATGTAGAAGTCGCCGGGTGGGCAGTACAGACCCTCGGGCCGCTGGACGACGAGGTCCATTCAGGCAGCGGCGGCGGCGCGGATGGTGGCCAGCGCCGCGTCGCGCTGCGGCGCCGGCAGGAAGGAGTGCAGCGCCGCCTGCTCGGCCATGCCCAGCAGGTCGGCACGGGTGAGCGGCTGGTGGGTCAGCAGCAGCCGGGCCTCGGCGGTCATCGTGGTGCAGCTCATCAGCGGGTTGTCGGTGTGGTACGAGAGGCTCAGGCCTTCGCGCCAGAGCGCGGCGATCGGGTGGGCAGCCAGCGAGGCGACCGCGCCGGTGTGCACGTTGCTGCTGGGGCACAGCTCCAGGTGCAAACGGCGTTCCCGCACCTCGGCCAGGCGTTCGCGGTCGTGCGGCTCGGCGCTCGCGAGCCAGTCGCCCAGACGCACGCCGTGGCCGATGCGCGCGGCGCCCAGGGCGGCTGCTTCGAGCACGCGCTCGGGCACGTCCGCCTCGCCGGCATGCAGCGTGATGGGCAGCCCGGCATCGCGCACGCGGGCCAGCGCGCTCGCGTGCCCGCCGGGCGGGAAGCCGGCCTCGGGGCCGGCGAGGTCGAAGCCCACCACCCCCGGGTGGGCGCCGTCGCCGAGGCCACGGTAGCGCAGCGCCAGCGCGGCCACGCGCTCGCTGCGCTCGGCCGGCTCGTGCCGCATCGCGCACAGGATCAGCCCGCAGGGCAGCGCGCTGCGGGCCAGGCCGGCCAGCAGGGCTTCCACCACCGCCTCGGCCGGACGATCCCCCGTCTCCAGCAGCAGCGGCGCCATGCGGAACTCGGCCAGCACGCAGCCCTGGGCCAAGGCGTCTTCGGCCGCCTCGAAGGCCACCTGCTCCATCGCCTCGGGCGTGCCCATGGCCGCCACCGTGAGGCCAAAACCCTTGAGGTATTCGACCAGGCTGCCGGCGTGCGCCCGCGCGTCGAACCAGGCCGCCAGGCCGGCCAGGTCGTCGGCCGGCGGCGCGATGCCGCGCGAGCGCAGCAGCGCCAGCAGGGTGGGGTGGCGCAGGCCGCCGTCGAGGTGCTCGTGCAGCAGCACCTTGGGCAGGCGCTGCAGGTCATCGTCTTGAGGGGAGTGCATGCTCGATCCTATGCGGCGAAACCGGTACCGACAAAGCCCCGGCCAGGGCCTGGAAGTTGCTATCCTCGCCGGCACCCTTGCCCGCCCGCAGCCACCGAGGCTGTCACCAAATGCATCGCACGCTGATCGCCGCCCTGGCTGCCACCTTGCTGTCCACCGCAGCCCTGGCCGATCCGGCCATCGTCTACGACATGGGCGGCAAGTTCGACAAGTCCTTCAACGAGGCGGCCTGGCGCGGCGCCGAGCGCTGGAAGAAGGAAACCGGCAAGGGCTACCTCGATTTCGAGATCGCCAACGAAGCCCAGCGCGAGCAGGCGATGCGCCGCATGGCCGAGCGCGGCGCCAGCCCGGTGATGGGCATCGGCTTCTCGCAGGCATCGAGCATCGAGAAAGTGGCCAAGGCATTTCCGAAGCAGCAGTTCGTGCTGATCGACTCGGTGGTCAAGCTGCCCAACGTGGAGTCCATCGTCTTCAAGGAGCACGAGGGCAGCTTCCTCGCCGGCATCATGGCCGCGATGGCCAGCAAGACCGGCAAGATCGGTTTCGTCGGCGGCATGGACATCCCGCTGATCCGCAAGTTCCAGTGCGGCTACGAGCAGGGCGCGCGCTACGCCAACCCGAAGATCGAGCTGAGCGGCGCCATGACCGGCACCACGCCGGCCGCGTGGAGCGACCCCTCGCGCGCCGGCGAGCTGGCCAAGGCCCAGTTCGCCAAGGGGGTGGACGTGGTCTTCGCGGCGGCCGGTGGCTCCAGTGTCGGCGTGTTCCAGGCCGCCAAGGACGGTAGCAAACTCGCCATCGGGGTGGACAGCAACCAGAACCACCTGCACCCGGGCACCATCCTCACCTCGATGGTCAAGCGGGTCGACGTGGCGGTCTACAACGCCGCGAAGAAGACCACGCCGGGCCTGACGGTGCTGGGCCTGAAGGAAGGCGGCGTCGACGTGGCGCTGGACGAGCACAACGCCAAGCTCGTGACCGCGGCGATGAAGGCCAAGGTCGACGCGGCTCGGGCCGACATCATCGCCGGCAAGATCAAGGTGGCCGACTACATGGCCGACCCCAACGCCTGCAAGCAGCCTTGAGCCCCCACGACGCGGCCGTGGCCAGCGACGCGCCCGCGGTCGCTCTGGCCGGCATCTGCAAGCGCTTCGGCGAGCTGCAGGCCAACGACCGTGTCGACCTGCACGTCGCGCGCGGCCACATCCACGGCATCGTCGGCGAGAACGGCGCCGGCAAGAGCACGCTGATGTCGATCCTCTACGGCTTCTACCAGGCCGACAGCGGCGAGATCGTGGTCGAGGGGCACGCGGCCCGCATCCGGAATTCCCATGACGCGATCGCGCTGGGGATCGGCATGGTCCACCAGCACTTCATGCTGGTCGAGACCTTCACCGCGCTGGACAACGTGCTGCTCGGTGCCGAGCCGGGCTGGCGGCTCAAGCCCGCGCGCCGCAAGGTGCGCGAGGAGCTGGAAGCGCTGATGCACGACACCGGGCTGCAGGTGCGACTGGAGGAAAAGGTCGAGGCGCTGCCCGTGGGCGAGCGCCAGCGGCTGGAGATCCTGAAGGCGCTGTACCGCGGCGCACGCATCCTCATCCTCGACGAGCCGACCGCGGTGCTGACGCCGGCCGAGACCGACACGCTCTTTGCCACGCTGCGCCAGCTGCGCGCGCGCGGCACCACGGTGCTGCTGATCTCGCACAAGCTGAAGGAGATCACCACCTTGTGCGACCGCGTCACGGTGATGCGCGCGGGCCGCGTGGTGCTGGACACGGCCGTGGGCGACACCAGCGTCGATGCGCTGGCCGAGGCCATGGTCGGCCGGCGGGTGCAGCTGGGCCGGGCGGACACCGCGGCATCTGCGGTGGCGGCCGACGTGGCGCCGCTGCTGGCGGCGAGCGGGCTGCGCTGGCGCGATGCGCATGGCGTGGCGCGGGTCGACGGGGTGTCGCTGGTGTTGCGGCCGGGCGAGATCGTGGGCATCGCCGGCGTCTCGGGCAATGGGCAGAGCGAGCTGCTGGAGCTGCTCTCGGGGCTGGCGGCGCCCGAGGCGGGCCGCCTGTCGGTGGGCGGGCAGCCCTTCGAGCCAGGGCGCTGGCTCACACCGGCCCGCGCGCGGCGGCTGAAGCTGGCCCATGTGCCGGAGGACCGGCATCGCCGCGGCCTGGTGTTGCCTTTCGCGGCCTGGGAGTCGGCCGTGCTCGGCTACCACCGCCTGAAGCGTTATGCGCGGCGCGGCTGGGCGCAGCGGCGCACGATGCAGGGCGACACCGCGCACCTGATGGCCGACTACGACGTGCGCCCACGCGTGCCGGGGCTGCGCAGCGCCAAGTTCTCGGGCGGCAACCAGCAGAAGCTGGTGCTGGCCCGCGAGGCCTACCACCAGCCCCGCGTGCTGCTGGTGGGCCAGCCGACGCGCGGCGTCGACATCGGCGCCATCGAGTTCATCCACGGCCGGCTGCGGGCGATGCGCGATGCGGGCGGCGCGGTGCTGGTGGTGTCGTCTGAACTCGACGAGATCCTGGCGCTGGCCGACCGGGTGCTGGTGATGGCGGGTGGGCGGATTGCGGGTGAGTTGCCGATTGCGGAGTGCAGCGAGGCGGCGCTGGGGCGGTTGATGGCGGGGGTGGCGGGGTGATGCCTTTCGCATGCAGGTGTCGGTGCGTTGCGATGGGGCGCACCTGCTGGTGGCTCACGGTTCCGCGGTCGCCGCTGTGCGGCGACTTCGCTGCGCTGCTCGGGCCAGGGGCGCGCGCAGAACTCGCTTCGTTCGCTGTCGCTCACTTCGCTCGAACAGCTGCGCGAGTCAGTCTACGAAGCGCGCTACGCGCGCCGCCCCTGGCCCTGCGCTGCTCGCCGCTGCACAGATCGCCCCCAGCAGGTACACCCCATCGCAAGGGCCACCATTGGCGCTTCGCGTGCGCAGTGACCGCCGTCGCTCGTATTTCCCGGTCGCCCGGCTACACCGCATCGAACTCGCGGTGGGGGGTGTCCGCGGGGGGCGATGTGGGAGCGCCGAGGAGCGCAATGGAGCGGGGGCAGTCCATGGCGCAGCCATGGACCGAGCGAGGAGGATTTATGCAGCCGGGCGCGAAGGCGGCCGGCTGCGAAGCCACCGCAGCCGCCCCGCGCAATGCGCACCGCAGGGCACCCTCGGCGCAGCCGAGGGCGCGGATAACTGAGCCCCCGGCGGACACCCCCCGCCGCGACGCACCGACCGTGGCGTGATGAGTTCCTCCCAAGCCTACGAACTGCCGCGCTGGATGGATCTGGCGCTGCTGCCCGCGCTGAACCTCCTGCTCGCCCTGCTGGTCTGCGGCGCCGTCGTCGCCCTCACCGGGCAGGACCCTTGGCAGGCCCTGGGCCTCATGGTCAAGGGGGCCTTCGGCAGCGCCATCGGCTTCAGCTACACGCTGTACTACGCCACCACCTTCGTCTTCACCGGCCTCGCCGTGGCCGTGGCCTACCACGCGGGCCTGTTCAACATCGGTGGCGAAGGCCAGGCCATGCTCGGCGGCATCGGCACCGCGTTGATGGCGCTGTGGCTGGGTGACACGCAGCCCGCGTGGCTGGTGCTGCCGTTGATGGTGCTCGCCGCCATGGCCTGCGGCATGCTGTGGGGCGCCATCCCTGGCGCGCTGCAGGCCTGGCGCGGCAGCCATGTGGTCATCACCACCATCATGTTCAACTTCCTCGCCTCGGCCTTCCTCTCCTGGCTGCTGGTCGAGGTGCTGAAAGACCCAGCCAACATGACCGTCGAGAGCCGCTCCTTCGGCGCCGCGGCGCTGGTGCCGGGCGTGCACGAGGCGCTGGCCGCCGTCGGCATCGAGTGGCCACGCTCGCCGCTGAACCTGAGCGTGCTGCTGGCGGTGGCGGCTTCAGTCGGCGTGTACCTCTGGCTCTGGCGCAGCAGCAGCGGCTATGCGGTGCGGGCGGTCGGCTTCTCGTTCGGCGCGGCGCAGTACGCCGGCATCCGGCCGTCCGGGCAGGTCATCGCCGCCATGGCCTGGTCGGGCGCGCTGGCCGGGCTGGTGGGCATCAACGAGGTGGCCGGGGTGCATGGCCGGCTGCTGCTGGACTATGTGGTCGGCGCCGGCTTCGCCGGCATCGCCGTGTCGCTGATCGGCCGCAACCACCCGGTGGGCGTGGCCTTGGCGGCGCTGCTCTTCGGTGCGCTCTACCAGGGTGGGGCTGAGCTGACTTTCGAGATGCCCGGTGTCACGCGCGACGTGGTGTTCACCCTGCAGGGCTTGATCGTGCTGTTCTGCGGCGCGCTCGGCCAGGTCGCGGCACCGCGGCTGGCCTGGCTCTGGTCGAAGGTGAGGCCCCGCCGTGGATGAAGTCTTCATCGGCACGCTGGTCGCCTCGACCCTGCGGGTGGCGACGCCGCTCATCCTCTGCGCGCTGGCCGCCACGCTGAGCGAGCGCGCCGGGGTGATCGACCTCGGCCTCGAAGGCAAGATGCTCGCCACCGCCTTCGCGGCCGGCAGCATGGCCGCGGTGAGCGGCTCGGTGCCTGCGGCGCTGCTGGTGGCCGTCGTGGTCGGCATCGCCTTGTCGATGGTGCACGGCTACGCCTGTGTCAGCCACCGCGGCGACCAGGTGGTGGCCGGCATGGCCATCACCATGACCTGCGCCGGCCTCACGGTGGTGCTGGGTGTGGCCTGGTTTCAGCAGGGCGGGCAGACGCCCGCGCTGCCCGACACGGCGCGCCTGTCGCGCTGGTTCGGCGGCGAGGGCGGCAGCACGCCGTTCTTCGGCCTGGGCGGCCACAACGCCATCGTCTACCTCGCGCTGGCACTGGTCGCCGGGGTGGCCTGGCTGCTCGACCACACCCGCTTCGGGCTGCGCCTGCAGGCCACCGGCGAGAACCCGGCCATGGTCGACGCGGCGGGCGTGTCGGTCGTGGGCCTGCGCTACCAGGCCCTGGCGCTCAACGGCGTGCTGTGCGCGCTGGCCGGCGCCTACCTGGTGCTGGCGCAGAGCCCGCAGTTCGTGCCCGGCATGACCGCGGGCCGCGGCTACATGGCGATGGCAGCCATGATCTTCGGCCACTGGCGGCCGCTGGGCGCGTTCGGTGCCTGCCTGCTCTTCGGCTTCCTCGATGCCGTCGCCATCCGCCTGCAAGGCACGCCGCTGCCGGGGTTGGGCGACGTGCCGGTGCAGGCCATCCAGGCGGTGCCGTATCTTCTGACCGTGGTGCTGCTGGCCGGCTTCATCGGCCGCGCTCGGGCGCCGCGGGCGCTGGGCCAGCCCTACGTGAAGGAACGCTGATGACCACCGAGGCCCAGTGGAGTGAACTGCTGGCCGCGGCCCGCGCCGCGCGCGAGCAGGCCTACGCGCCGTACTCGCGTTACCGCGTGGGCGCGGCGCTGCTCGACGACGCGGGGCGGGTGCACGCCGGCTGCAATGTCGAGAACGCCGCCTACCCCGAGGGCACCTGCGCCGAGGCCGGCGCGATCGCGCACATGGTGCTGGCCGGCGGCCGGCGCATCGTCGCGGCGGTGGTGGTGGGCGAGGGCGCCGAAGCCATCACCCCCTGCGGCGGCTGCCGCCAGAAGCTGCGCGAGTTCGCCGACGGCACGCTGCCCGTCCGCTCGGCCGATGCGCAGGGCTGGCGCGGCGAACACACGCTGGGCGCGCTGCTGCCGGCCAGCTTCGGGCCAACACATCTGGGGAGTTCGAGCCCATGAGACAGGAAGACGACGAAGTCTTGCGCAGCGTGCGCACCCTGCGCGCGGCGGCCGGCGCCAGCGGCGTGCCGCCCACGGCCGTGCTGCTCGGCTCGGGCTGGGGCGGCCTGGCCGAGCGGGTCGAGTCGCCCACCACGCTCGACTACGCCGAACTGCCGGCCTTCCCCGCGTTGTCGGTGGGTGGGCACGCCGGCCGGTTGACCATGGGCCGCATCGGGCCCACGCCCGTGCTGGTGCTCGCCGGCCGCAAGCACGCCTACGAGACCGGCGAGCCCACGGCGATGAAAGGCGTGATCCGCACGCTGGCTGCCTGCGGCGTGCGCACACTGGTGCAGACGAATGCGGCCGGCAGCCTGCACGCGGCGCTGCTGCCGGGCCAGGTGATGCTGCTGGCCGACCACCTCAACCTCGTGCAGCGCTCGCCACTGGTGGGCGAGCCGGGCAACGGGCGCTTCGTCGACATGGCCGACGCCTACGACCCCAGCCTGCGCGAGCAGGCCCGCCGCGCCGCCGAAGGCCTGGGCCGGCCGCTGCGCGAGGGCGTCTACGCCTGGATGCTCGGCCCGCAGTTCGAGACGCCGGCCGAGATCCGCATGCTGCAGCGCCTGGGCGCCGACGCGGTCGGCATGAGCACCGTGGCCGAGACCATCCTCGCGCGCCACGCCGGCCTGAAGGTGCTGGCCCTGTCCCTCATCACCAACATGGGCTGTGGCCTCGCCGCCGAGAGCCTGAGCCATGGCCACACGCTGCAAGTGGCAGCGGCCGCCGGCACGGCCGCGGTCGAGCTGCTGTGCGCCATCGTGGCCACCATCGACACATGACTTCCCCTGACCCCACCGATCTGAAACATGCAGCCGCGCAGGCGCTGGCCTGCCTGGACCTGACCCGCCTGAACGACGGCGACA
This sequence comes from Pseudomonadota bacterium, assembly GCA_049322835.1. Lineage (GTDB taxonomy): Bacteria > Pseudomonadota > Gammaproteobacteria > Burkholderiales > Burkholderiaceae_C > Ideonella. The sequence continues at coordinate 25,107 of JBMOQN010000007.1, forward strand.
CCGAGGCTGACATCGAGCGGCTGTGCGAGCGCGCGCAAAGCCGCTTCGGGCCGGTCGCGGCGGTGTGCGTCTGGCCACGCTTCGCCGCGCAGGCTCGACAGTGCCTGCCGGCCACCATCGGCGTGGCCGCGGTGGCCAACTTCCCCGAGGGCAGCACCGACGTGCAGCGCACCCTGCGCGACGTGGGCCAGATCGCCGACGCCGGCGCGCAGGAGGTGGACGTGGTGCTGCCCTGGCAAGCGCTGCTGGCGGGTGACGCCGCCGCTGCCACCGCCGTGCTGGCGGCCGCCCGCCGCGCCAGTGCCGGGCTGACACTCAAGGTCATCCTCGAGACCAGCATGCTGGGCGGGGTCGAAGCCATCGCACAGGCCAGCCGCCTGGCGCTGGCCGAAGGGGCCGACTTCCTCAAGACCAGCACTGGCAAGGTGCCGGGCGGCGCCACACCGGAAGCGGCACGCGTGCTGCTCGCGGCCATCGCGGCCGAGCCTGCCGCGGCTGGGCGCGTGGGCTTCAAGGCCTCGGGCGGCGTGCGAAGCGTGGCCGACGCTGCGCTCTATCTGCAGCTCACCGCCGAGGCGCTGGGCGAATCCGCCTGCGTGCCAGCACGCTTTCGCATCGGCGCCAGCGGCCTGCTGGACGACATCGAGGCGGTGCTTTCGGGCCAGGCCCCGCCCGGCGCACCGGCCGGGGGCTACTGAGCATGGCCTGGCCTCGCGTGGCGGGTTTCACCGCCGCCTTCTTCGCCCTCGCCGCCTGCAGCGCCGCGCCGCCGCCCGCCGCCGCGCCGGTGGTCGAGCTGAAGATCCTCGCCCTCAACGACCTGCACGGCCACCTGAAGCCGCCGCCGGGCGGCTTCCGCGTGAACGACCCGCGCGTGCCCGGTGCCGGCATCGCCATGCCAGCCGGCGGCACCGAGCACATCGCCACGGCGGTGAAGGCCTTGAAGGCCCAGGCGCCCAACGTGGTGATGGTGGCCGCTGGCGACCTGGTGGGCGCGAGCCCACTCCTGTCCGCGCTGTTCCACGACGAGCCCACCATCGAGTCGCTGGGCTTGATGGGGCTGGACCTGGCCGCGGTGGGCAACCACGAGTTCGACGAAGGCGCGGCCGAGCTGCTGCGCCTGCAGCGCGGCGGCTGCCACCCGCAGGACGGCTGCAAGGGCCCCGCGCCCTTCACCGGCGCGCGCTTCCAGTACCTGGCCGCGAGCACGATCGACACCGCCACCGGCCAGCCGCTGCTGCCGGCCTATGCCGTCAAGCGCTATGGCGGCGTGCCGGTGGGCTTCATCGGCCTCACGCTGAAGGCCACGCCGCGCATCGTGGCGCCGGCCGGCGTCGCGGGCCTGCAGTTCAAGGACGAAGCCGAGACGGTGAACGCGCTGGTGCCCGAGCTCAAGCGCCAGGGCGTGGCGACCATCGTCGTGCTGATCCACGAAGGCGGCGAGGCCGAGGGCGGCCATGACGAGTGCCCCGGCATCTCCGGCCCCATCGTCGACATCGTGAACAAGCTCGACCCGGCGGTGGGCGTGGTCGTCAGCGGCCATACCCACCAGGCCTACAACTGCCGCATCGCCGGCAAGCTGGTGACCAGCGCCCACCGCTACGGGACGCTGCTGACCGAGATCGACCTGACCCTCGACGGCCGCAGCGGCGCGCTGCTTGCCTCTCGGGCCACCAACCACATCGTGCGGCACGACCGCCACGGCAAGGACGCCGCGCAGACCGCCCTGATCGCCCGCTACGAGGCGCTGGCGGCGCCGCTGGCCCAGCGGGTGGTGGGCCGCCTCACCCAGGCCTACACCGCCGCGGGCAACGAGGCCGGCGAGTCGAGGCTCGGCCGCCTGGTCGCCGATGCCCAGCTGGCCGCCACCGCGCCGAAGGACAAGGGCGGCGCGCAGATCGCCTTCACCAACCCCGGCGGGCTGCGCGCGCCACTGCTGCCCGGGCCGGGTGGAACGGTGCGCTACGAAGACGTGTTCGCCAGTCAGCCGTTTTCCAATGAGCTGGTGACGATGACCCTGACGGGCGAAGAGCTCAAGGCGCTGCTCGAGCGCCAGTTCGGCGAGCAGGTGCCCGAACATCCTCGCCTGCTGCAGGTCTCGCGTGGTTTCGGCTACACCTTCGACCCGCGCCGCCCGCGCGGCGACCGCGTGCTGCCGGGCAGCCTGAAGCTGAACGGCCGCACCATCGCACCCACCGACGCGCTGCGCGTCACCGTCAACAGCTACCTCGCCGGTGGCGGCGACGGCCACCGCGCCTTCACCGAAGGCCGTGAGCGGCTGGTGGGCGCGCTCGACGTGGAGGCCCTGGCACGCTACGTGAACACCGGCCCGGCGCCGGTGGACGCGCCGCGCATCACGCGCACCGCATCGCCATGACCCTCTTGGCCCAGGAAATCATCCGCGCCAAGCGCGACGGCAGGGTGCTCTCGCCCGCCGAGCTGCGGGCCTTCGCTGGCGGCCTGGCCGACGGCAGCTGGAGCGACGCGCAGGCCGCCGCCTTGGCCATGGCCACGCTGTGGCGCGGCATGACCGAAGCCGAGACGGTGGCCTTGACCCAGGCCTTCGCCGACAGCGGCGAGCGCCTCGACTGGCGCGATGAGCGGCTGCCCGGCCCGGTGCTCGACAAGCACTCCACCGGCGGCGTGGGCGACAAGGTGAGCCTGGTGCTGGCGCCCATCGTGGCGGCCTGCGGCGGCTTCGTGCCCATGATCTCCGGCCGCGGCCTGGGCCACACCGGCGGCACGCTGGACAAGCTCGCCAGCTGGCCCGGCTATGCGCTGGCGCCTGATGACACCTTGATGCGCCGCGTGCTGCGCGCAGCCGGCTGCGCCATCGTCGGCGCCAGCGCCCGGCTGGCCCCGGCCGACAAGCGGCTCTATGCCATCCGCGACGTGACGGCCACCGTCGAATCGCTGCCCCTCATCGTGGCCAGCATCGTCTCGAAGAAGCTGGCTGCCGGCCTGCAGGGCCTGGTGATGGACGTGAAGGTGGGCAACGGCGCCTTCTGCCCCGACATGGCCGCCGCGCGCCCGCTGGCCGAGGCGCTGGTGCGCGTGGCCCAGGGCGCCGGCCTGCCCACGCGTGCGCTCGTCACCGACATGAACCAGGTGCTCGGCCGCCATGCCGGCAACGCGCTCGAAGTCCACGAGGCGATCGACTTCCTGGCTGGGCGCGCACGCGAGCCACGCCTGCTGGCGCTGACGCTCGCGCTCGCGGGCGAGATGCTGCACCAGGGCGGCCTGGCGCCCACGCCACCGGCCGGCGAGGCCCGCGCACGCGAAGCGCTCGCCAGCGGCCGCGCGGCCGAGGCCTTCGCCCGCATGGTGGCCGGCCTGGGCGGGCCGGCGGATGTGTTCACGCACCACGCCCTGCCCGAGGCGCCGGTGAAGCGCCCGCTGCCCACGCCCACCGACGGACACCTCGACACGGTTGACACCCGCGCGCTGGGCCTGGTGGTGCTCGAACTCGGCGGTGGCCGCCGACGCGCCGAAGACGCCATCGACCCGCGCGTGGGCCTGGCCGAGGTGCTGCCGCCCGGGCAGGGTGTGCACCGCGGCCAGCCGCTGCTGTGGGTGCACGCCGCCAGCGAGGCCGATGCCGACGCGGCGCTGGCCCGCCTGGCGGGCCTGGTGCGCGTGGTGCCGCCGCAAGAGGCGCAGCCGGTGGAGCCTGGCCCGGTGGTGTGCGAGCGCATCGTGGCATCGGGCACGCCCGGGGATGCGGTAGCCTGACGCCCGATGACCCGACGACCCGACCGCCGACACCTGCTCGCCAGCCTCGCCCCGCTGGCCATCGCCCCCTGGCTCGCCGCCTGCGGCACCCCGCGCAAGCCGCCACCGCCGTTGCCGGCCAGCAGCTACCGCGAGCCGCGCCGCCCGCAGTTCCACTTCTCGCCACCCGCGGGTTGGATGAACGACCCCAACGGCCTCGTCTTCCATGCCGGCCGCTGGCACCTCTTCTACCAGTACCACCCCGCCAGCACCACCTGGGGCCCGATGCACTGGGGCCATGCCAGCAGCGCGGACCTGCTCCACTGGCAACACCACCCCATCGCATTGCAGCCCGAGGGGCCGCAGTTCATGTTCTCCGGCTCGGTGGTGGTCGACACGGCCAACACCGCCGGCTTCGGCGCCGGCAGCCTGGTGGCCCTGTACACCCGCCACGACACCGCGGCCGAGCAAGCCGGCCAGCGCAACCACCAGAGCCAGCACCTGGCCTACAGCGAAGACGGCGGCCTCACCTGGGCGCCCTTCGACAACGAGAACAAGCCGGTCATCCCCAACCCCGGCGCGGCGAAAGACTTCCGCGACCCCAAGGTCTTCTGGCACGAGGCCACCAAGCGCTGGGTGGCCGTGCTGGCGGCGGGCGACCACGTCGAGCTCTGGGCTGCGCCCGACCTGAAGCGCTGGGCCAAGCTCAGCGAATTCGGCCAGGGCCTGGGCAGCCACGGCGGCGCGTGGGAGTGCCCCGACCTCTTCCCCCTGCCGGTGGAAAACAGCAGCACCGGCGAGCGCCAATGGGTGCTGCTCGTCAGCGTGGGCTCGGGCGCGCCCAACGGCGGCTCGGGCACGCAATACTTCGTCGGCCATTTCGATGGTGAGCGCTTCGTGCTCGACGAAGAGTCCGGCTTCGAGCGCGACGTGCAGGCCGGCCGCGGTGTCTGGCTCGACGAAGGCCGCGACCACTACGCCGGCGTCACCTGGGCCAACGCCCCGGGCGACCAGCGCGTGCTCATCGGCTGGATGAGCAACTGGGACTACGCCCAGCAGGTGCCCGCCAGCACCTGGCGCGGCGCGATGACGCTGCCCATCACCCTGGGCCTGCGCCGAGTGGCCGGCCGCGGCAGCCTGCGCCTGGTGACCCGCCCCATCGCCGCGCTCGAATCACTGCGCCAGCAGACGGTGGTGCTGCCGCCCGGCCCATTGCGCGGCAGCGCCGCCCTCGACATCGGCCAGCTCAACGGCGTGGCCATCGAGCCCCGCGCGATGGAGCTCGAGCTCACGCTCGACCCCGGCGGCGTGGGCCGCTGCGGCGTCGAGCTTTCCAACGCGCGCGGCGAGCGCTACCGCATCGGCTACGACGCGACGCAGAGGCTCTACTTCAGCGACCGCACCCGCTCGGGCGACCTGGGCTTCTCGAACGCATTCGCGGCCACCGCCCACACCGCCAGCCGCCCGGCCGGCGCCACCGGCCCGCTGCGGCTGCGCATCTTCTTCGACGCGGGTTCCGCCGAGCTGTTTGCCGACGACGGCGCGCTGCAGATGACCGAGACCTTCTTCCCCACCGAAGACTTCACCCGGGCCACGCTCTTCGGCGAGGGGCCAGGGGCGAGGTTGGTGGCCGGCCGGGTGCACCGGCTGGCGCGGGTCTGGCCCTGAAGCGAGGCCGCGCCCCTCGTCGCGAGGGGTGCGCCGTGGCGCGGGCCTAACCCGCCACGCACACGGCCGCTTGCCGGCCGCGCGGGTGTCCCCATCTGAGGCCTGACGTTTGACATGAGACAACGACTAAGAGGCAGAAAAGTGACTCTGTCTTGTTGTGATCAGCCTTCGACTTGAACCCCGAAACTGTGCTCTTAGCCAGGCTCTGCGCGTCTTCCTCTTGCATCTGAAGTTCCTCCCGTGAAGTAGTAGTTGGACTGGCCTCTGACGTCTAGCGTTCGAGGTAAGGGGCGGCTTGCGGCCTGCGGCTTGCGGCTTGCCGCAAGACGTCCCCATGACTGAGGTTGGCTGTCTGGCTACTTCACAAAGAACGCCTCGCCACTCTTCAGAGCTCCACGGTAGAAAGCGAGCGCGGCCTCTGCAACTGCTAGAACGTTGCTTGAGTCGACAACTTTGTCGAGGTGATGCGAAGGGACCGCATATGTGCGGCCGCGATTCACCACCGGCAGAAGACGGGTCTTGGCAGGAATGAAATCGATCTTCAGGGGCTGTGCTGACTCCACAGAGATTTGTCCATCCCGTTGTTCAAGTCGCTTGATGTGCAAGGTGTCACCGAACGCTGGATTGATTCCGATGCCACCAGGGTCGCGAGCAACGATATCGTTAACGGTGTGCTCTTCGGCACCTCGGGCATTGACGAGGTACGAGAGGAGTGGGTCTGTTCGTCGCGAGTGCTCGAATGGGCTGCTCCATCCGGACCACTTCGGGCTCTTCCCGAAGTGCGAGATCATCTTGCTCCAGACGCGCTCGACCCGGCGGAGGAACTCTTTCCAGTGTTCTTCGAACTCGTCGAGATTGGCAGCGGATCTCATTGCCTCAAGCGCTTGCTCGGCTCGCTGGAGTTCCTCGTGCGGCTTGTCGGAGTGCTGCATACCTGACGGCAATGTTCGACATGAGCGGCGGATTCAAGCGCAGCTTGAAGACGTCCGCTCGATGGAGGGGTTAGAAGTCGTACTTCACTTGCGTCACGTTCTGGAAAGGATCCCGCCAGTCTTCTAGATACTTCTTCCCGAAAGCCGGAAGTTCACCTGGGCGATATTTCTCCAAATACTTCTTGAACGTGCCGATGGCAATCGACCCGATGAAGTTCAACAGCATGCTCACGTCCTTTAGATGGCGGATAGGAAGGAACCTAACTTGACCAGACGTGAACTTAATATGGTCTTTGTAGGAACCCGTATGAGATATCTGTGACCCCTTTGAGTAGAAGAACTCGTACTCCGGCAAGCGACCGACGGCTACTGCGACGTCGCGAATCGAACGTAAGCTATCGAGCTCGTACCACTCCGGATCGCGCTTCTTCTTCCCACGTGCTGCAGTGAACTCCGCATCGACAGATGCAAGCGCAGGTTGAGCCAGGATCCGGTTCACCTCCGCAAGAAGTGTGGCAGCGTCGGTGGCTAGCGAGGGCCTGCCGGTGTGTACATTGAATCCCAGCATCGCAGTGACTTGACTCATCGCTTGTTCTTCGACTGTCCCGGGGATTGCGCGCTTTGCCCATAGGCGCTCATCCCTGTAGTTGCCAACGATGAACCGTGTAGCCCTCCGCTCGCTATCCGCCTTCAGAATCCAGTCGGCGTACAGCGAAGCTTCGAAGGCAGTTCGCGCTGGCAAGAACGCCGCGTGGCCGCAACCCGCGGACAAGAGAACCTCGGCCGCGTCGATCATTGCGACGATCTGCTTGAGAAGCACGCCGCATAAGACAACATCTGCCATCCGCCTTGAGCCAGACTCGAATGATCGGATGACCAAGTTCGACCCGTAATTGGCTAAGTCGCGAAGGAACACTCCCTGTCGAGAAAAGTGCTCCGCCAGCACTTCCTGAGGGCCCTGTCGATCCAGAATCGCCGGGTGCGGGTTCTCTTGCATCTCTCGACTTCTAACGTTCGAGGTATGGGACAAATTGCGACTTGCCGCAATTTGTCCCCTTGATTGAATACGAAGGGACTTCCCCAGTCCTGAGACGGTATCGAGGTACCAAGATTGAGGTGTGGAAGTTCAATCTGATTGGAAAGGGGAAGCCCATGGCGGAGATTACACGGGCGCTGATCGCGCGGGTA
>JBMOQN010000008.1:0-30477 GCA_049322835.1 Pseudomonadota bacterium
CAGTCTGTCCTTCAACGGTGGTGAATTCGATCACCACGTCCCGGTCATCAGCCCAAGGAATACGGCTTTGGAAGAACAACCCTGATCACCGTTGACTCAACGGGAAGTCCCTGTAGAGGGGTTAGGCATCCCGCCGGATGGGATGAACTCGCTCCTTGAGAATCTTCGCAAGCTGATCTACGGACAGCGATGAATCAGAAAGGGACGCGCGAAGTGGTTCGAAAGCTGCGAGCATTCTCCGGTGTCCATCCAAGGATGGATGATGGCAATTGAAGCTTCGACCCTTGAACTCTTGAAACCGTTCAAGCTGGTTCACCAAGAACATGGCAACAGACATATGCTCGCTCTCGTTGTTGCCATCAAAGCCACTGAACCGGGGATTCTTGCCAAACGGTTCGGCAGCCAACGCGAGCTCCTGCCGTTCCTGCTCGTTCAAGTTGGCATACGCGTACTCGATGAGACTCCACATGTCGAGTATGTCTACAACCTCGCGAACAATTGGCGGATCTTCAGCCTGCTCGAACGGTATGCCACTGTACTTCCAGCGAATTCCCCATAGCTGATCATTGAAGATTGCAGATCGAAGAAAGTCTGGCTCTGTCTCGCCTTCAATCTGCAGCTTCTCATACATCTCAGTGAGCATGAGGATGATGAGCTTCTCGCCATCTGTGAGCTTCATGATTGTGTTCCTATGCCTTGCGTGCTTGCCCTTGCTTCGCGTCCGATAGCTCTTTGACTACCGGAGTGAAATTTTCAATCTTGTAGTAAATGCTCTTTCCGAAGCGCTTCTTGTCATCGAAGGTCTTAGCCTCGGCGAGGCCTTCGATATCCGATCTCAGGTCGTTGCGCAGCTCGGCGGCGCGATCACCGTATATATCGGAGAAGTGGCTACGCCGTTCAAGCAGCATCGCAACAAACGCTTCGACGTCTCTGGCGATGTCAGCACAGCTGACACCCTTCATGAGTTGGGCCGTCGACGTGGGGCCAACCCGAGCAACGAGATTGAGGATGCGCTTGATCTCAGCGTGAACCTGAGCAACCTCAGCAAGATTGCGCCGATCGACCACATCTTGGCGAGCGAGTTCAGCAGCGCCCGCAGAGCGAGCCGCCTTTTTCGCCTCCATCAGCGCCCAGATGGCGCCAAAGATCGAAGCTATGGAACCAACGATTGATAGGAATGCTTCCATGTGGAACGGAAACTCCAAGGGGGCCTAACCTGATTTAGACATCAGCCCAGGTGTCTGGCACTAGGCGCTGGAGCCTGCTGGATGCTTTTGGCTGTTAGCGGTGTCTAGCTATGGCCATTGTCGCATTCGGTTACGAGCGGAGCCAAGCTAGTGTCCGCCCATAGCCCACAACGTAACCCGATAGGTCACGAACGCCGCCACATACGCCAGCGCGAAGAGGTAGCCCGCCGCCACCGCGGCCCAGCGGGCCCCGGCCTCGCGGCGGATGGTGGCAAGCGTCGCGAGGCACATCGGCGCGAAGACGTACCAGGCCAGCAGCGAGAAGGCGGTGGCCAGGCTCCAGCTGTGGGCGATCAGCGGGGTGAGGGCGCCGGCGGTGTCGTCGGCGGTGGCCGAGAGGGCGTAGACGGTGCCCAGCGCGCTCACCGCCACCTCGCGCGCGGCCAGGCCGGGCACCAGGGCGATGCTGATCTGCCAGTTGAAGCCGATGGGCTCGAAGACCACGGCCAGCGCGCGGCCCAGGGTGCCGGCCAGGCTGTATTCGATGGCCGGGCCGGTGGCGCCGGCCGGCGGCGCGGGGAAGCTGGCCAGGAACCACAGCAGCACGGTCAGCGCGAGGATGATGCCGCCCACGCGCCGCAGGAAGATCTTGACGCGCTGCCACAGCCCGATGGCCACGTTGCGCACCGTGGGCCAGTGGTAGCGCGGCAGCTCCATCATCAGGGTGCGCGTCTGGTGGCCGGCCGTGAGCAGCTTGAGCACCCAGGCCACGGCCAGCGCGCCCAGGATGCCGGCGAGGTAGAGCCCGAAGAGCACCAGCCCCTGCAGTTCCAGCCCGCCCCACACCTGCCGCTGGGGCACGAAGGCGCCGATCAGCAGCGCATACACCGGCAATCGCGCCGAGCAGGTCATGAGCGGCGCGATGAGGATGGTCACCAGCCGGTCGCGCGGGTTGGCCACGGTGCGCGCCGCCAGGATGCCGGGGATGGCGCAGGCGAAGCTGGACAGCAGCGGGATGAACGAGCGGCCCGAGAGGCCCACGCCGCCCATCAGCCGGTCGAGCAGGAAGGCGGCGCGCGGCAGGTAGCCCGACTCTTCCAGCACGAGGATGAAGAAGAACAAGATGACGACCTGCGGCAGGAACACCACCACCCCGCCGGCCCCGGCGATCACGCCGTCCACCACCAGGCTGCGCAGCCAGCCTTCGGGCAGCAGCGGTGCCGCCTGCTCGCCCGCCCAGGCGGTGGCGGCCTCGATCCAGCCCATGGGCGCCTCGGCCCAGGCGAACACGGCCTGGAACACCAGGAAGAGCAGCACGGCCAGCATCAGCGGGCCGAGCACCGGGTGCAGCACCACGCGGTCGATGCGGTCGCTGGTGGTGTTGGGCACGGCCGCCGCCAGGCCCAGGCGGTCGAGGATGCCGCGCACGGCCTCATGGTCGCCGCGGGCGTCGTGCTCGGGTGCGGGTGTGGGTGCGGGTGCGGGTGCGGGTGCGGGTGCGGGCGCCGCGCCCGCGTGGTGTTGCCAGGCGCTGGGCTCGTCCAGCACGCCGCGCAGGGCGTCGGCGCCGTCGCCGTGCACGGCCACCGTGCGCACGACTGGCACGCCCAGCTCGCGCGCCATGGCCTCGGTGTCGATGCGCAGGCCCTGCCGCTCGGCCAGGTCGGCCATGTTCAGGGCCACCATGCAGGGCAGGCCCAGGCGCTTCACGGCCAGCACGAGGCGCAGGTTGCGGCGCAGGTTGGTGGCGTCGACCACGCAGACGACGAGGTCGGGCCGTTTCTCGCCGCGCGCGTTGCCGCGCAGCACCTCGACCGTCACGGCCTCGTCGGGCGAGCGCGGGTTGAGGCTGTAGACGCCGGGCAGGTCGAGCAGGCGCAGGGCGCGGCCGGCGAGGCTGGTGAGCCGGCCTTCCTTGCGCTCGACGGTGACGCCGGCGTAGTTGCCGACTTTCTGGTGGCTGCCGGTGAGCCGGTTGAAGAGGGCGGTCTTGCCGCAGTTGGGGTTGCCCACCAGGGCCAGCAGCGGGCCGCCGGGGTGGACGTGGATGACGGCCTCATGCATCGGTGCCGCCCCCGGCCCGCGCCGAGGCGGGCTGCACGCTGATGCAGGCGGCTTCGGCGCGCCGCAGCGCGAAGGTCGAGTCACCCACGCGCACCACCAGCGGGTCGTGGCCGGGCAGGCCGCGCGCCTGCACGCTCACCTGCTCGCCGGGGAGGAAGCCGATTTCCTCCAGCCGGGCCAGCCATTCCGGGGCGCCCGGCGGCGGCTGCACGGCCAGCACCCACAGGGGCTGGTGCAGGGGCACGGTGTCCAGCGTCATCGCGCTCATTTGGATCGGATTCATTCTCATTCGCACTCAAGCTGATGGCCGCGAGCGTAACGCGGCTGCCGCGCCAAACGCTTGCCGCAAAGCAAAAACGCGCCCGAAGGCGCGTTTTGTGTGCGAAGGGGCCGCGGGCAGGGGCGTCAGAACCCCAGGCTGGCCAGCAGGTCGTCGACCTCGCCCTGGTCGGCCACCACGTCGGTGCGGCCTTCGGGGTTGACCACCGGGCCTTGCAGCACGCTCGGGTCGACCTTCTCGCGCTGGTCAGGCGGCACCACCTGCACCAGCAGCTTCACGAGGCTGTCTTCCAGGTCGTTGGCCAGGGTCACCACCTTGGCCACCACCTGGCCGGTGAGGTCGTGGAAGTCCTGGGCCATCATGATGTCGGTCAGGTGGCTGTCGATGCGGGCGGTGCGCTGCTCGACGTCCTGCACGAAGTTCATCACCGCGCCGCTGGCCACGGTGCGCACCGGGTCGGCCACGATCGCCGCGGCCAGCGCGCGGGTGGCGTCGCTGATGTGGGCGTGTTCGCTCTTGGCCTGGTCGACCGAGTTGAGCACCTTGTTCGCGGCGTCGGCGGTCTTGTTGGCGATGTAGGTCAGGCGGCTGCGGGCGTCGGGCAGGCCGTCGGTGGCCACCTGCAGCTTGGGCATCACGCCCAGTTGCTGCATCGTGTCGTGCAGCACGCGGGTGATGTTGCCGAGTTGCTGGAACACCTCGGGCGAGACCATCAGGGGTTCGGCCGGCGCCAGCTTGGCGATGTCTTCCATCTTCATTGGAGGGCTCCCTCTGCTGTCAGGCCGTGGCGGCCAGCTTTTGCATGATCTTCTGGACTTTTTCTTCCAGCGTGGCTTTGGTGAAGGGCTTGACGATGTAACCCGCCGCGCCGCTCTGCGCTGCCAACACGATGTCTTCCTTGCGCGCCTCGGCCGTCACCATCAGCACCGGCAGGTGCTTCAGGCTGTCGTCGGCCTTGATGGCCTTGAGCAGGTCGAAGCCGTTCATGTTGGGCATGTTGATGTCGCTGACCACGAAGTCGAACTTGGCCGCCTTGAGCATCCCGAGGGCAACCTGGCCGTCTTCGGCCTCTTCGCAGTTGTTGCAGCCCATCTCCTTGAGCAGGCCGCGCACGATGCGGCGCATGGTCGAGAAATCGTCAACAACGAGGAATTTCAGGTCACTCTGGTTCATGGCGGTCGGTCCTTCGGCTTGTGCGGTCGGTGTCAGCGAGGTTCGAGGTGTTATCGGCCCGCGGTGGGCACGACTTGAGGGGCGATTGCAATCGGCGCGGCGGGCGCGGCGGCACTGTCACCGTCGGCCTCTGCGGGGTCGAGCTCGGTGCGGAACACGCGGTCTTCGGCATCGCGGTTCATCACGATGATGCTGATGCGGCGGTTGGCGGGGCTCTGCGGGTCCTGCCGGTCGAAGGGCTGGCTGAAGGCCAGGCCCTGCACCCGCAGCACGCGGTTTTCCGCCAGCCCGCCGGCCATCAGCTCGCGACGCGAGGCATTGGCCCGGTCGGCCGAAAGCTCCCAGTTGCTGTAGCCGCGCTCACCGCCCGAGAACGGCGTGGCGTCGGTGTGGCCTTCGAGGGTGAGCAGGTTGGGCACCTCGGTGAGGATGGCGCCGATGGCCTGCAGCAGCTCGCGCATGTAGGGCTGCACCGCCGAGCTGCCGGAAGCGAACATGGGTCGGTTCTGCTCGTCGACGATCTGGATCCGCAGGCCGTCTCGCGTCATGTCGAGCCGCAGCTGGCCGGCCATGGCCTTGAGCCGCTCGCTCGCCGCGATCTTCTGCTCGATGGTCTGCTTGATTTCCTGCAGCCGGGCGATCTCGGCGCGGCGCTGCTCGGCCTTCAGGGCGGCCAGGTTGATCGTCTTCTTGGGCGCGTCGACATCGCCGCGCTTGATCTGGCCGTTGGAGCGGGTGAGGTCTTCACCGCCGCCCTTGACCACGTGCGAGGCGTCGCCCGAGCCGGCGCCGCCGGCCAGTGCCACCTTCAGCGGCGAGGCGAAGTAGTCGGCGATGCCTTTCTTGTCGCCTTCGGTGGTGGAGCCGAGCAGCCACATCAGCAGGAAGAACGCCATCATCGCCGTCACGAAGTCGGCATAGGCGATCTTCCAGGCGCCACCATGCGCACCATGGCCGCCCTTCTTGATCTTCTTGACGATGATCGGTTGGAGCTTCTTGGCGTCACCGGCCATGGTGGTCTCCCGAACGGGCGCAGGAGGTCATGTTCACTTCTTCTTCACGTGGGACTCGAGCTCGACGAAGGTCGGGCGCTCGGTCGAGTACAGCACCTTGCGGCCGAACTCGATCGCCACCTGGGGCGCGTAACCCTGCATCGAAGCCAGCAGCGTGGTCTTGATGCACTGCAGCTCCTTGCCGTCCTCGTCGATCTTCTGCTCCAGCAGGCCCGCCAGGGGCTCGGCAAAGCCGTAGGCCAGCAGGATGCCGAGGAAGGTGCCGACCAGCGCCGAGCCGATCATGCCGCCCAGCACCGCCGGGGGCTGGCCGACCGAGCCCATGGTGTTCACCACGCCCAGCACCGCGGCGACGATGCCGAAGGCGGGCAGGGCACCGGCCAGCCGGGCGATCGCGGCGGAGGCCGCGTGGGCCTCGGCGTGGTGGGTCTCGACCTCGCTGTCCATCAGCGACTCGATCTCGTGGGCGTTGAGGTTGCCCGAGACCATCATGCGCAGGTAGTCGGTGATGAACTCGACCACGTGGTGGTCATGGCCGACGACCGGGAATTTCTGGAACAGCGGCGAGTTGTGCGGGTCCTCGACGTCCTTCTCGATGGACATCAGGCCTTCCTTGCGCGCCTTCTGCAGGATCTCGTAGAGCAGGGCCAGCAGCTCCATGGCGCGGGCCTTGGAATACTTCGAGCCCTTGAAGCAGGCTGCCAGGCCCTTGGCCGTGGCCTTCAGCACCTTGGGCTGGTTGTTGGCCACGAAGGCCCCCAGCGCACCGCCGAAGATGGTGATCATCTCGAAGGGCAGCGCCTTGAGGATCACACCGATGTTCCCGCCGTGCACGATGTACACGCCGAAGATGCATCCGATGGCGACCAGCCAGCCGACGATGACAAACATGGTGGAGGGGTTCCGGGTTTCGTTCGCTCATGGCCCCGCACTGGGCGGCGAGCCTTCGCGCTGATATCGGTCGCATCCTCGCTGGTCTTGAGGCGGCGAAAGGGCGGAAATGGCCGTCAAACCACCCCCATTGCTGCACCGCAGAAAAGAAAAAGGCGGGGCTCCGTGGAGGCCCGCCTGAAAGCACAAGGGGTTGTGCTAGGAGGAGACAAGCATGAACAAACTCATGACTGACACTGGTGAAGATCGGCGCGTCGTGGGCGAGATCAAGTTCATCAGCATCGAAAGGGTGTAATTACCGGTAACAGTGCGCAGCACGCGGCGCGGTGGTGCTCAGTGTTCGGCGGTGGCCAGCATCTTGCCCGCTGCGCTGGGCAACTGCAGGGCGCCGGCCGCACGGCCCTTGCCGGCGCGGGCGGGCGGGTTGCACAGGCCGCAGACGAAGTGCTTGGCGATCTCGTGCGGGTGGCTCACGTAGTGGCCGCCGCACTTGGTGCACTTGGTCATCGTCAGCATGCCGTTGTCGACGAACTTCACCAGGCGCCAGGCGCGGGTCACCGAGAGCATCGGCTCCAGGCCCTGAGCCGAGGTCTGCTCCAGGTAGAGCTGGTAGGCCTTGATGACGGTGTCGATCTCTTCGAGTTCCGAGGTCTTGTTCAGGTACTCGTGGATGTTCAGGAACAGGCTGGCGTGGATGTTCGGCTGCCAGGTCATGAACCAGTCGGTCGAGAAGGGCAGCTGGCCCTTGCTGGGCGACTTGCCCGACACCTCTTTGTACAGGCGCAGCAGGCGCTCGTAGGACAGGTCGGTCTCCGACTCCAGCACCTGCAGGCGGGCGCCGAGGTTGATCAGCACGACGGCGCGCTCGATCTGCTTGGCTTCGGTCAGGATGCTTTTGGTGCGGGCCATGGTGTGTCCTCCGGATGCGACTTCGTGTTCAGTTTGGTGCGGAAAAGCCGTCTACTGACTCGATCAGGCTGCTTCCTGGTGGCGGCCGGCCATCAGGATGGAAGCATGCAGGCGGCTGACGCTGTCGTTGGCGGCCGACTTGCCGTGGCTGGTCAACAGGCCCCAGACCAGGTCGTCGTCCATGCGGAAGCGGCACAGCAGGGTGTTGCCGGTGGCGATCTTCATCATCTGGGCCGGGGTCAGGGTGGCGATCAGGTTCGCCGTCTCTTCCGACACGCCCAGGCGGAACAGGGCCTGTTCGCGGTCGGCGCGGATCAGGCTTTGCGCCAGCATCAGGTACGACAGGTTGGCTTCGCGGATCTCGGCCAGGATCTGGTTGGTGTCCATCGTTTCGTTCCTTCGCTTGTCTGCTGTTTCAGGGGGAAGAGACTTTGTGTCTCGCGATGGGTTGAACTGTAAGGACCGAAACAAAGCTGAAACATCGGTTCACTTCCAGCACTTGAGTCCGGCTTTTTCTGTCGGCCGTGTCAGGCAAATTCCTACAAGGGGGCCTGCGAAGCGGGATTAGCCGGTGACGACGGCCCTGTTCGGGCAAAAGCTGCGCCGGCCCGCTGCCTACAGTGGGTGAAGCTCCCCAAAGTGTCTTTGTCATGTGGTTCAAAGGGTAAGGCGGCCGCCGGCGCCACGGGGCGATCCCGCTCCTGCCATCAGGGGGATCCCGACGGGCCGCGGTAGCCCGGAACTGGCCGGGCCGATGCCCTCATATCCGCCGTTCTGAGGCCGGGGGCGCTGCCTACAGTCGCCCTCATGATGGAAGCTGCCGACTTTGCCCAATCCGCCCCGCTGCACCTGGCGGGCGAAGAGCTGCCCCTGCCGCTGGGCTGGGACAGCCGCCTCGAAGCCGTCGAGGCCTTTGGCGCCCAGCTGGGCCAGGCGGTTCAGCAGTTGGTGGACGCGGTGGTCGAGCTGCAGCAGCAACCCGCCACGCCGGCGCCGCAGCTGGCCGGCGGCGCCGAGGCCGCGCTGGCCGCCATCGGAGCGCTCAACGGCCGCCTGGCCGAGCTGGAGCAGCAGGCCGCGCTGGAGCGCAGCTGCCGCGATCTCGAGAGTGTCTCGCGCATGCACCCCAAGGAGCGCTCGGTCGTCTTCGTGGCCACCACCTACCTGGGCTGCAACGTCAAGTACGCCTGGCTGGCCTTCCGCGAGCGCGCCCGGGCCGAGGGCATCACCGCCTGGTTCCTGCCGCAGAACGCCGAGCAGGCCCGCATGGTGAAGGACCTGGGCGAGCCCTGCTTTCCCCTGCGCCATGCCGACTGGTCGGCCGAGCATGTGCATGCCGCGCTGTCCGCGGCGGTGGTGGTCACCTGCGACCACTTCCTGAACCCGAACCCCTACGCCCCGGCGCTGCTGGCCGGCGCGCGCCACGTGCAGCTGTGGCACGGCATCTCGATCAAGGAGATCGGCCTGCGCAACCTGGCACCGCTGCGCAATATGACGCCGCGCTATGCCCGCGTGCTGGCCACCACCGGCCCCTACCAGCGCCTGGTGGGCACGGCGGCCTCGGCCGAGGCCGAATGGCGCCGCTGGTTCGCCTTCGACGGCTATGCGCCGATCGGCTACCCGCGCAACGACGTGCTGCTGCGCGAGCCGACCGAGGGCGACCTGCTGAACGTGGACACCGCGATGCTGGAAGCCGCCCGCGCCGCGCGCGAGGCCGGCCAGCGCGTCGTGCTTTACGCGCCCACCTTCCGTGACGCCAAGCGCGGCGTCTGGGCCGTCGAGGCCGGGCTGGAGCGCCTGGCCAAGGCCCTGGCCGAGCGCGGCGACCTGCTGATCGTCAACCTGCACCCGGTCGAGCAGCCCATGATCCCGCAGCTGGCCGAGGCGATCCCGTCTGCCCGCTTCGTGGCGCCGCGCACCGACATCTACCCCCTGCTGCCGCACACCACCGAGCTGGTCACCGACTACTCCTCGGTGATGTTCGACTACCTGCTGCTGGACCGGCCCATCCTGCTGTTCCGCCCCGACCACGCCGACTACCAGGCGCGCTCGCGCACCTTGTACGACGACAAGCTGGACGTGAAGCCCGGCCCCACCGTGACCAGCGTGAACGAGCTGCTCGCCGCGTTGCGCAACCGCAGCGCCGAATCCGCCGCCCATGGCCGGCACCGCCGCGAGTTGCGAGACCGCCTGCACGACCACACCGACGGCCGCGCCGGCGAGCGCCTGGCCGGTCTGTTGCTGGAAGAGATGGGGCTGGCCATGGCTGGCCGCAAGGGAGCCGACGCATGAAACTGCGCAACGACCTGGCCGCGCTGCTGCCGCGCATGCGCGACGACGAGCTGTACAAGTTCTGCGCCTTCTACGAGAAGTACGCGCCGCACCTGGCCGACATCGCCAGCGGCGTGTACGACCGGCTGAGCGCGGCCGACCAGTCGCGTTTCCTGGTCTGGTTCCTCAAGCGCTGGGCCAGGATCGACCTGGTCAACCCGATCGAACGGCAGCTCTACGAGACCACGATCGAGGCGCTGCGCACCGAGGAGCGGCCGGTGGAGGAGCTGAACGGCGTGCCCTACCGGCTGCGCGACATGACCTCGCAGGGCTACGACTTCAAGATGCTGGGCTACGACTGGTGGCTGGGCGCGCACGACATCCGCTACGGCCAGTACGAGCAGGGCGACATCCAGCTCGCGCCGGGCGACGTGATCATCGATGCGGGCGCCTTCATCGGCGACACCGGCGTCTACTTCCACCACAAGCTCGGCGGCAACTGCAAGATCCACAGCTTCGAGCTGCTGGACGAGAACCTCGCGCTGCTGGTGCACAACTTCGAGCGCAACGGCGTGCGGCCGGGCGTCGATGTCGTCATCAACAAGCTCGCGCTGGCCGACAAGACCGGGGAAGAGATCACCATCGCCGACGGCGCGACCCAGGGCTCGACCTCGATCTTCGGCAAGAGCGAGCGCGGCAGCCGCGTGCAGACCATCACGCTCGACGACTACGTGATGAGCCTCGGCCTGGAGAAGGTCGACTTCATCAAGATGGACATCGAAGGCGCCGAGCTTCAGGCGCTGACCGGTGCGCGCGAGACCATCCGCCACTTCAAGCCCAAGCTGGCGATCTGCCTGTACCACAAGTGGGACGACGCGTTCACGCTGCCCCGCGCCATCCACGCCACTGGAGTCGACTACAGCTTCACCTTCAAGTGGGTGCAGCTGAAGGACGGCTGGGAGGCGATCCTGCTGGCCATCCCGACCGAGCGCGCGACGAACCCGGTGCGCCCCCCTGCGCCCGACACCACGGCCAGCGACCCGGTGGCCGACACGCTGGCCGCCTTCACCCGCGCCTACGCGCGCAAGTTCGGCCAGCTCGAGACCGCCCGCCGCGAGCTGCGCGCCGCGGCCCACCCGCTGCCGATGCCGGCGTGACACCGAAGAGAGCCCGACATGATCCTGAGCCCCCTTGCCACGACGAGCCGCGAGCCCCAGGCGGCGCAGCCTGACCACGGCCTGGCCGGCACCGGCACCGAGCCGAGCATTGCGCTCACCTACGGCACCTACGACCTCTTCCACATCGGCCACGTGCGCCTGTTCGAGCGCATCAAGCAGCGCTACAGCCGGCTCATCGTGGCGGTGTCCACCGACGAGTTCAACGCCATCAAGGGCAAGAAGGCCGTGGTGCCCTATGCCGACCGCGTGGCCATGGTGCGCGCCTGCCGCTATGTCGACGAGGTGATCCCCGAGAGCGACTGGGGCCAGAAAGAGACCGACGTGCTGGTGCACGGGGTGGACGCCGTGGTGATGGGCAGCGACTGGACCGGCCGCTTCGACGAGCTGAAGACGCTGTGCGACGTGGTCTACCTGCCGCGCACCGAGGGCGTCTCCAGCACCGAGCTGAAGGCCGACGTCGTCGCCACCGTGCGCGCAAAGGCATGAGCACGCCGGGCCAGCGCCGCGTCGCGGTGCTGCAGCCGTACCTGTTCCCCTACCTCGGCACCTTCCAGCTGGCGCGCCAGGTCGACCGCTTCGTCTGCTTCGACGACGTGGCCTTCATCAAGAAGGGCTATATCCACCGCAACGCCGTGCTGCTGAACGGCCAGGCCCACGCCTTCACCGCGCCGGTGAAGAACGCCAGCCAGAACCGCACGATCGCCGAGCACGACTACGTGGGCGAGTGGCAGCCGCTGCTGGCGCTGCTGCAACGCGCTTACGCGAAGGCGCCGCAATTCGATCCGGTGTTCGAGTTCGTGCAGCGTGTGCTGCTGGATGCGGACGAGAACGTGGCCCGCAAGAACGCGCGCAGCATGGCGGCGGTGTTCGACTACCTCGGCCTGCCCTTCGAGCACGGCTTCTCGTCGGCCCACGCGCTGCCGCCCGAGCTGCGGGCTTCGGCCCGCGTGCGCGCGGTGTGCCGGGCCGAAGGCGCCACCACCTACATCAACCCGACCGGCGGCCGGGCGCTCTACGAGCCCGCCGACTTCGAGCGCGACGGCATGGCCTTGCGCTTCTGTGCGATGCGGCCGGTGCAGTACCCGCAGGCCTCGCCCGCCTTCGTGCCCTTTCTCTCGATGCTGGACGTGCTGATGCACTGCCCGCGAGAGCAGGTGATCGCGCTGCTCGACGACTGCGATCTGGTGGCCTGAGGGCTACCCCTTTCGGCGCAGCCGCCAGAGCGCCACGCCGCTGCACAGCACCGTGAAGCCCAGCAACACGCCGAAGGCCATCTGTGGCGCAATCCAGCGGAACTTGCCCACCTCGGCGGCGGCGAAGACCAGCTGGTCCAGGTGGAACTGCGGCCAGAACCCGACCTGGAAGTGCATCGCCTTCGGCAGCGGGAAGAACACCCCCGACAGGTAGAGCCCCGGCAGGTAGACCAGGTTGGCGTAGGCCGGCGCGGCCGAGCCGCTGGTGAGCGTGCCCAGCATCACCCCCAGCGCGCAGAAGGGGATGGTGCCGGCCACCAGCACGGCGCTGGCGGCGGCCAGCTGCGAGCCGGTCAGGTGCGCCTGCCCCGTGAGGCCCGCCAGCACCAGGATGGGCAGGTAGGCCAATGCACCACACACCACACCGGCCACGATCTTGGCGGCGAGCCAGGCACCTGGCGGCGCGGGCTGGGCCCGCTTGAGCGTCAGCAGGCCTTGCTCGCGTTCCATCGCCAGATGGGGGCAGGTGGCGAACAGCGCCGCCATCGTCACCGCCATCACCGAGAAGCCGCCGAACATGAAGCGGCCGGCGTCAGGGTCCTTGGCGACCATCTCGCCGCCCACCGCGAAGGCAAACAGCAGGTAGGTCGCGACCGGCAGCAGGAACATCGGCAACGCGAAGGCCGGCGTGCGAAGCAGGCGCAGCAGTTCCAGCCGGGTCTCCAGGCCGTAGACCGCCAGCACGCGCCGGGCAGGCAGGCCGGGCGCGGGTTGGATCAGGGCGTTCACGACCAGCGCGCTCATGCGGCCTCCCGGGTCAGCTCGTTGAAGGCCTCGTTGAGCCCGGCCTGGCGGACTTCCAGCCGCGACAGGTGCGGGTCGGCCGCCAGCAGGCGGCGGACGACGCCCTCGGCGTCGGTGGCGACGATGCAGAGCTGGCGGGGCTCGCCCGACGCGTCCACGACGCCCGGCCAGCGGCCGACCTCGGCCGCGGGGAGCGTGCTCGCGCAACGGATGTGGCGGCGCGACACCAGCGCGCACATCTCACCCACGCTGCCCTCGGCGATGACGCGGCCCTTGCCCAGCACCGCCACGCGGGTCGCCAGCGCCTCGGCCTCTTCCAGGTAGTGCGTCGTCAGCAGGATGGAGCAACCCTGGCCCAGCAGCGCGCGGATCTGGGCCCACATCGCCTCGCGGGCCTGGATGTCGAGGCCGACGGTGGGCTCGTCGAGGAACAGCACCTGGGGCTGGCCGCAGATGGCGATGGCGAACTGCACCTGCCGCTTCTGGCCACCGGAGAGCTGGCCGTAGGGGCGGTCGGCCAGCCCGGCGACGCCGGCGCGCTCCAGCGCCTCGCGCACACTCAGCGGCTGCGGGTAGTAGCTGGCCGACAGCGCCACCAGCTCGTGCACCTTGAGCTCCTTGGGCAGCTCGACGTTCTGCATCATGACGCCCAGGCCGAGCCGGCGGCCGATGTCTTGCGGCGCGCCGCCCAGCAGGCGCACGGTGCCGGCGTCGGCTTGCGCCAGCCCCAGCCAGAGGGCGATCGCCGTGGACTTGCCGGCGCCGTTGGGCCCCAGCAGGGCCAGCAGCTCGCCGCGCTGGAGGCTCAGGTCCACGCTGCTCAGCGCTTCCAGCGCGTCGTAGCGCTTGGTGACGCCGCACAACTGCGCGACGACGGCCGCGTCGTCTTCCCGCGCCTCCGGCATTGGCGGCTCCGCCGGTGCTGTGGCCTGCGCGCGGCGCGGGTAGGCCCTGCCGTTGAGCACCTGGCCGATGGGGGTGGAGCGCACGAGAAAGTGGTAGCTCAGGAAGAGCAGCACCAGGCTGAGGGCGACGATGAAGGGGTACTTCAGGCCCCAGTGCAGCGGCCAGTCGCCCACCCAGACCTGCAACGCCGCCACCAGCGGCAGGTGCGCGAGGTAGATCCAGTAGGAGGCATCGGCCACGTAGCGGACCACCGGGTGGTGGCCGCCGAGGAAGCGCAGGGCGCCGCCGGTGACGGCAAAGCTCCAGGCCCAGGCCGAGGCCACGAAGGCCAGCGTGAAGATCAGCTTGGGTTGAGCGGCCATGCCGGCCAGCGGCTGGCTCTTCAGGATGTAGAGGCAGACGGCCGACGCTGCGGCGGCGAGCGCCAGGTGCAGCCACCAGCTCGCCCGCAGCGCCGCCAGCGCGGCGGGTGCGCGGTGCACCAGCCAGCCGGCCACGAAGGCCGTGCCGAAGGCCACGGTGGCCGGCCCCTGCGGGACCAGCGACTGGTCGGGCGTGGGGATGCCCGACCACGGCAGCCACGCCGGCAAGGCCATCAGGCAGGCCGCCAGCGGCAGGCCCAACAGAAGGGCACCGGCGGGCCAGCGCAGCGCGGCAGGCACGATGCGGTCCACCAGGCCCCGCAGCCGCTGGCCGCGGTCGAGGCGGATGATGGCGGCGCGTGCCAGCAGCGTGCCCGCGTACAGCCACAACAGCTGGTAGAGGAACCACAGGTGCAGCAGCGGCAGCGCACCGAAGGCTTCGGGCATCGGGGGCGGGGTCGGCGGTGCATCGCCGAAGCGCTTCATCGCCCCCAGGTGCCAGACGAAGATGATGGCCGGGAAGCTCAGCATCCAGCCCACCAGCATCGGGATGCCGATGCGCTGGCCGCGCTGCACCCAGAAGCCCCGTGTGCCCAGGCGCTGGTGCAGGGGGCGTGCGAAGAAGCCTGCGATGAAGAAGAACAGCGTCATGCGGAAGCTGTGCGCCACGAAGCCCGCGTCCGCCAGGAAGGGGCTGGGCGACGTGTCGTTCATCGCCCACAGGCCGGGCGGCATGCCGGGAATGAAGGACAGCGTGGCGTGGAAGGCCACGCCCAGCAGCAGCGCGAAGGCGCGCACGGCGTCCAGCGCATGCATGCGCTCGGGGTGGGTGCGCATGGCAGCCTCCGGGTGGGGTGTGTCAGACGAAGTCGCGGCGGCGCGCCGCCACGAACAGGGGCAGCACCAGGGCCAGCACCGTGGCGCCCAGCTCCAGCGCCAGGGCGAGCCAGAAGCTGCCGTTCCAGACGGGCTCCGGCCCGAGCATGTGCGGCCCCAGCCCGGGCACGCGGCCGACGCCCATCATGAAGAGCGTCACGCTCATGTTGGTCAGGATGATCACGCCGCCCATGCCGGCCTCGGAGCGGATGTGCAGCACCGCGCTTAGCACCACGGCGTAGTTCAGCAGCAGGTAGGCGCACAGCAGCACGCCAAAGGGCAGCAGGCCGTCCGGGATGCCGGGCGAGGCGGCCACCAGGCCGAGGGCGCCGGCGCTGAGCAAGGCCCAGGGCAGCAGGAAGCAGGCCAGCAGGCCCAGCAGCTTGGCGCGCACATAGCCGGCGGGTGCAAGCGGCAGGCTGAGCACGAAGAGCTGGGCGCGGTCCTTGCGCTCGCTGGCCACGCCGAACATCGCGAGCAGCACGCCCAGCGCGATGAGGGCGGTGAGCCAGACGAGGAAGCCGATGTTGAAACCCGTCTCGCTGGTGGCGGCGACGGGCAGGGCCAGCAGCCCTGCGGCGGTGGCGCCGGCCATGAGCGCGCGGTGCTGGCGCAGATCCGCGGCGACGAGTTGCCGGGTGATGGTGTTCATTGGCTGCGCACCTCGCGGCTGTGCATGACGGTGGCGACGAAGATCTCCTCCAGGCTCATGCGCTGCACGGCCTGCACGGGCGCGCCCAGGCCGGCCAGCAGCGCGTCGCTGAAGCCATTCAAGGTGAGCGTGGCGAGGTTGCCGTCGCGCTCGCAGTGGACGATCTCGGGCAGGTGCCAGGTGGCCGGCTGGCCCGGTGGCAGCCGCAGCTGCACGCGGCGCCAGCGTTCAAGGAACGCCTCCTTGTCACTGGCGGCGACGACGCGGCCGCGGTCGATGAAGCAGATGCGGTCGGCGATGCGCTCCACGTCCTGGGTGTGGTGCGAAGAGAGCACGATGGCGCGGCGGTCGTCGCGCAGCACGTCCATGAGTTCGGCCAGCAGCTCGTGGCGGGCCACCGGGTCCAGGCCCGACGTGGGCTCGTCCAGCACCAGCAGGCGCGGGCGGCGCGCCAGCGCCAGCAGCAGCAAGGCCTTGGCCTGCTCGCCGGTGGAAAGGCTCTTCACCGGCTGCTCGGCGTGCAGCCCGAAGCGCTTCAGCAGCACGGCAGCATAGGCCGCATCCCAGCCAGGGTAGATCGACGCCACGAAGCCCATGTGCCAGCCCAGCGTGGCGTGCTGGAACAGGCGCATGTCGTCGCTGACGAAACCCACCTCGGCCTTGGCGGCGGCTTGCGCGTGCGGCATCTCGTGGCCCAGCAGGTGGATCTCGCCCGCATCCGCCGCCAGCAGGCCCATCAGCAGCCGGATGGTGGTGCTCTTGCCCGCGCCGTTGGGGCCGACCAGGCCCATGATCTGGCCGGGCTCCAGGTCGAGCGACAGGTCGCTCAGCGTGAAGAAGGGAAAGGCCTTGCCGACGCCCTTCATCTCGAATGCCTTGGTGCTCATTCTTCGGTTTCCCGGGGTTGCAGCGCCATGCGCAGGCGCTCGGTCAGTGCCTGCTCGCCCATGCCCAGCGTGCGGGCGATGCGGCCGGCCGCGGCCAGGTGGGCGTCCAGCTCCGCGCGGTGCGTGGCCAGGGCGCGGTCGCGCGCATCGGCCACGAAGGAGCCACGGCCTTGCTGGGTCACGATGACGCCCTCGGCCTCCAGCTCCAGGTAGGCCCGCTTGACCGTGATCACGCTGATGCGCAGGTCCACCGCCAGCGCGCGGATGGAAGGCAGCTCCTTGCCAGGCGGCCAGTCGCCCGCGGCCACGCGCTGCCGGATCTGCTCCACGATCTGCAGATACATGGGCCGCGCATCGGCTTGGGAGATCAGAAGGCCACTGTGCATAATGTGTATACACAGAATATACAAAGATCAGGGCGGCCGCAAGGGCCGCGCGCGGCCGTCGCCGAAGGGTGATATACGAAACAAATACGTTTCGTATATCATCAGCCCATGGGCATCGTCAAACTCTCCGACCAGATGCACGAGAACCTGCGTGTCGCCAGCGCCGCGCTCTCTCGTTCCATCAATGCACAGGCCGAGCACTGGATGCGCATCGGCATGCTCGCCGAGCTGCACCCGCACCTGCCGCACGAGCAGATCTGCCAGCTGCTGATCCGTGCCGAGCTGGAAGGCGGGCTCGATCTGGCGCGGCTCGCGGCACCACCCGCGGCGCCGCCCGCCAAGAGCGTGCGACGGGTGCAATGAACCGGCGCGTTACGCTGCGCACCGCGAGCGAGATCGCCTGCGCGCGCGAAGCCGGCCGCCGCGCGGCGGCCGTGCTGCAGATGATTGCGCCGCATGTCCGGGCAGGCGTCAGCACCGAAGAGCTGGACCAGCGCTGCCACGACTTCATCGTGCACGAGCTGAAATGCGTGCCCGCCAACGTGGGCTACCACGGCTACCAGAAGACGCTGTGCACCTCGGTCAACCACGTGGTGTGCCACGGGATCCCGTCGGCGAAGACGGTGCTGAAGGACGGCGACATCGTCAACCTCGACGTGGCGGCGCTGCACCAGGGCTGGCACGGCGACACCAGCCGCATGTACTGCGTCGGCGAGGTCAGCGCCAAGGCGCGCCGCCTGGTCGACACCGCCTACCAGGCCATGCGCGCCGGCATCCTGCAGGTGCGGCCTGGGGCCACGCTGGGCGACGTCGGCTTCGCGATCCAGAACACCGCGCATTCCGCCCGTTTCAACGTGGTACGCGAGTACGCCGGTCACGGCATCGGCACCACCTACCACGACGCACCGGACGTGCTGAACTACGGCCAACGCGGGCAGGGCCTCGTTCTCGAGCCGGGCATGGTCTTCACCATCGAGCCCATGCTGAACGCCGGCGGCAGGCATGTGCGCGAGCTCGCCGACGGCTGGACGGTGGTGACCGCCGACCGCTCGCTCTCAGCCCAGTGGGAGCACATGGTGGCCGTGACCGACGATGGCTTCGAGCTGCTGACGCCCTGGCCCGAGGGCACGGGGGGCTACCCGGCCATCGGCTGACGATCGCGCCGCTGTGGGGGAGGCCCCCTCGGGTGAGCTTGCCAGGCGCTGTTTCCGCCGGTGCGCGCGCGAGTCTGCTTGCGCCGCGCGAGAGGCCGTTCATCAGGCCATGATCAGCGCTTTCAGGCGGCCGAGCGCTCGACGTCGTCGCCAACGAGGAGCCGCGTGTCGCCGGCATAGCGGTGTGGAGGGATCTCCAGGTTGGTCGGTGCCGGCTTGTTCTTGAACACGCGGCCGGCCCCGTCGAAGGTCGAACCATGGCAAGGGCAGAAGAAGCCGCCGGGCCAGTCCGCCGGGAGGCTGGGGTTGCCGCCGCCCTTCGGCGCGCTGCTGGGCGAGCAGCCCAGGTGCGTGCAGATCCCGATGGCGACGAAGACCTCCGGCCGGATCGCCCGGGCCGGGTTCCTGGCGTAGTCGGGTTGCTGGTCCCCGGCGGACGTCGGGTCCTCCAGCTTGTCTTCGTGGCCTTGCAGCGCCGCCACCATCTCGGGGGTGCGTCGCACCACCCACACGGGCTTGCCGCGCCACTCCACCGTCTTGGCGCCGCCAGGCGGGATGTCGGAGATGTCCACCTCCACCGGGCCCCCTGCGGCCTTGGCCCGCTCGCTCGGGGCGAAGGTCGACACGAAGGGCGCTGCGGCGACAAGGGCGGCGACGCTGCCGCTGGCACCGGTCAGGATCAGCCAGCGCCGCTTGTCCAGGTCCTGCGGCGTGGCGTCGATCGAAGGGCAGGCGCAGGCAAGCTTGGGGGCCATGGTGTGTACTCCGGTCAAGGGCGGTGGCTGAGCGTTGGATATCAAGACGCGTGCCACCGGCGCGGAAAGTGAAAATCACTTCCACATCAATGGCTTGCCTCACGGTGCCGGGGTGGGCTGCCAGCCAACCGAGGCTGCTGCCTGCCAAGATGGCAGCAATCTGCCGATGTGGCAGCTGACAGGGCGGCGGCCCTCGGCGCTGCCGGAGCCTGATGGTCGTCAAGCATCCGCATGTGCTTATATGTAATATCGCTGATGAAGGCAGGCAGATTGCCCTCCACCTGCAACCGAGACAGGGCCTGATGGACTTCCGCATGCGCATCGTTCCGAGTCATTGCCAGGGCGTGGCCAAAGGCAACGCATGATCGGCCGGCCAACCCGGCGGGAGACCTGATGGCCCCCACGTCGCCCGAGTTGGTGTCCTACCTGGAGGGCCTGCCCGAGCCGCACATCCTCTTCGACCGCCAGTACCGGATCCTCGCGGCCAACGCCGCCTACCGGCGCCAGTTCAGCCCGCACGTTTCGGTGATCGGGCGCACCTGCCACGAGGTGTCCCACCGCTTCAGCCGGCCATGCGACCAAGCGGGAGAAAGCTGCCCGCTGGCGCGATCACTCGAGTCGGGCCAGCGAGAGCGTGTGCTGCACCTGCATCACACGGCCCACGGAGAGGCCTACGTCAACATCGAGCTGGTGCCGTTGCGCGACGCCAGCGGCGAGCTGGCCTGCTTCATCGAGAAGATGGAGCCGTTGCGCGTGGCGCAGGGGCAGCCCGCCGCCCAGGGGCTGATCGGGCGGTCGGCCGCGTTCCAGCGCATGCTGGAACTCGTCTCCCGGGTCGGGCCCTCCTCGGCCAGCGTATTGCTGCTGGGGGAGTCTGGCACCGGCAAGGAGCTGGTGGCGCAGGCCGTTCATGAGGCCAGCCCGCGGGCGCCCAACCCCCTGGTGGTGGTGGACTGCGCCAGCCTGCCGGAAACGCTGTTCGAGAGCGAGCTCTTCGGCCACGAGCGAGGCGCCTTCACCGGCGCCAACACCGCCAAGCCAGGCCTCGTCGAGGTGGCCAGCGGCGGAACGCTGTTCCTCGACGAAGCAGGCGACATCCCACTGCCGATGCAGGTCAAGCTCCTGCGCCTGCTGGAAAGCGGCACGTACCGCCGGGTCGGCAGCACCGAGTTGCGCCGCACCGATGTGCGTGTCGTGGCCGCCACGCACCGCAACCTCAGGGCAATGATCGCCGAAGGGCGATTCCGTGAGGACCTGTACTACCGACTGAGCACGTTCCCGATCACGTTGCCGCCGCTGCGCGCCCGAGTCGATGACATACCGCTGCTGGTTGCGGCGCTGCTGGCGAGGGTGGCGCCGCTGCGGCGCCTGGCGCTCTCGGCGGGAGCGATCGCGCGGCTGCAGGCCCATCCGTTTCCTGGCAACGTCCGCGAGCTGCGCAACGTGCTGGAGCGGGCGGCTTTGCTCGCCGATGGCCAGCGCATCGAGCCGGCCCATGTGGAGCAGGCGCTCGAGTGCGACGGCCTGCCTCTGGTGACCGGGCCCGCCGGCGCGCCGCTGCCGGGGCCTTCGCTGCGCAGCGTGGAGCGCATGGCCCTGCTGGCCCAGCTGAAGGCGCACCAAGGCAGCCGCGCCGAGCTGGCGCGCAAGCTCGGCATCAGCGAGAGATCGCTCTACCGCAAGCTGCGGGATATCGACCGGAACCCGGACGGTTGATCGAGACCGCCCGGCACATCATTCCTGCCGCTTCAGTGTTTCGCGGCCGCCGCGGCGGCGGCGGCATCTTCCCGAATGTGGCGGAGAAAGTACCGCACGAAGAACACCCCCATGCCCAGCATGAAGGCAATGCCGGAGATGCTCATGAGCCCGACATCGGTGGTGAAGAGATCCTTGAGCGCTTGCATGCCATGGCTCCTTCGTTGCGAGGCCCCACTGTGGCGCTGTTGGCCTGGGTCGTCCTTGCACTGCGTCAAGGTGAACGTTGGCGGCCCTCAGCCGACTTTGGCGGGCCCGATCGACGACGCCTCGGCCCTTGCCGACAGCTCGGCCGCTTCCGCGTCGGCACGCAGATGCCGCACGATGCCTTCCGGCAGCGTGATCTCGGCCTCGCGGTTGCGGAACACGCTGTAGGCGTCTTCATCGTGCTGCGAGGTGCTGGCGGCGACGAAGTCGCGCACCTGGTCGGTCAAGTTCAAGCCGACTTCAGCGAACAGCGAGGCCAGTTGCCCCCGTGGGTCGGCGCGCAGCCGGTCGTAGGCCACGAACACCACCTTGTCGGGGTGCGTGGCCTTCACGGCCAGCGCCAGTGCCAGCGACTCCTTCCACTTGTTGAAGCCGTTGTACTCGCAGGGGTCGGTGTTCTTCGAGGGCGCGTGCAGGTACTCGGCGTGGATGTCCTGGCCGGCGCGGAACTCCTTGGGGGCCTGGTACCAGCTGTTGATCACCTGCAGCGCAGGCCGATGGAGGTAGATGAGCTTGTGCAGGGCGGGCAGGGCGGCGAGCGCGGGCATCAGCGCGTGGTAGCGCACTTCCTTCCACACCAGGTGGGTGAGCGGCTGCACCTTGGGTGGCCGCAGGTCCTGCAGCACGAAATCGGATTGCGCGCCGAGCAGGGCTTCGCCGAAGGCGTCCAGCGAGGCTTCGCTCACGCCACGCTCGCCGAACCAGTCCTTGAACTCGTAGGCGAACAGCGGCTGGTAGCGGTAGGCCACCGCCTCGTGGGCGTTGAAGAGCTGGCCGAGCCAGCTCGTGCCGCTGCGCGGGCAGCCGAAGATCGCGACCTGCAGCGGTGGGGCCATGGCCAGCAGCTTACGCCGCAGCCTGGCGCTGCACGCTCGCCGCGAAGCAGACGGTGTCGGCGATGCGGTCGACTTCCTCGTCGGTCAGCGCCGGGTAGATCGGCAGGCACAGCACCTGGCGAGAAACCTCGTGGGCCACCGGCATCAGGCCTGGTTGGGCCGAGGGCAGGTGGCGGTACATCGGGAACTCGCTGATCAGCGGGTAGAAGTAGCGCCGGCCGTGGATGCCCTGTTCCTTCATCAGGTGGTACAGCTCGTCGCGCGTCATCGAGAAGTTCGGGCCGACGAGGATGGGGAAGTACGAGTGGTTGCTCGTGTTGCCGGGCATCGGCTGTTCGAGCATGCGCACGCCTGGAACGCCCGTCAGCCGCGCGCGGTACATCGCGTCGATCTCGGCGCGGCGGGCGATGGCGCGGTCGATGTGCTTCAACTGCAGCAGGCCGAAGGCGGCGTTGACCTCGCTCATCTTGCCGTTGATGCCGGGGGCGACCACGGTCACCTCGTCGACGAAGCCAAAGTTCTTCAGGTGGTCGATGCGCTGCTTGGTCTTCGCATCCGGCGAGATGATCGCGCCACCTTCGAAGGTGTTGAAGACCTTGGTCGCGTGGAAGCTGAGGATCGACAGGTCACCGGCCTTGAGGATGCTCTCGCCATGGCGCTTCACGCCGAAGGCGTGGGCCGCGTCGTAGATCACCTTCAGGTTGTAGTTGTCGGCGATCTTCTGGATGCCGTCGATGTCGCAGGGCGTGCCGTAGCAGTGCACCGGCACGATGGCGGTGGTCTGCGGCGTGATGGCGGCCTCGATCTTCCTCGGGTCGAGGTTCAGCGTGACGGGGTCGATGTCGGCGAAGACCGGCGTGATGCCGTTCCACAGCAGCGAGTGCGCGGTGGCGACGAACGAGTACGGCGTGGTGATCACCTCGCCGGTGACGCGCAGTGCCTGCAGCGCGGTCACCAGGGCCAGCGTGCCGTTGGCGAACAGCGAGATGTGCTCCACGCCGAGGTGATCGCACAGCTCCTGCTCCAGGCGCTGGTGCATCGGGCCGCGGTTGGTCAGCACCTTGCTGTCCCAGATCTGCTCCAGGTAGGGCACGAACTCCTCCAGCGGAGGCAGGTAGGGTTGGGTGACGAAGATCGGTTTCATCTCTAGGCTGCCGCGAGGGTGGAGGTGGGGGATTCGGCCGAGGCGGCCAGCAGGGCCGCCTTGGTGTTCGCGTCCAGCACGGACGCTTGGATCTTGGTGGTCAGGTCGTCGACGGCCTGGGCGTTGCCCAGGCGCTCGTGCATGCGCAGCATCGCGACCCAGGTCTTGACGCGCCGCCGCTCCTTCTCGCTCTCGGGCAGCGGGCTCCACGAGCTGAACTCGTTCTCGCGCCGCACTGCGCCGACGAAGGTGTCGAAGTAGGCGCAGCGGCCGAGGGTGCCGAGGTAGGAGACCAGGAACTGGTCGCCGAAGGCGGCCAGCGCCCGCTCGGGCGGCAGGCTGCCGAAGGTCTTGCGGAACACCAGCGTCGGCAGCCAGAGCAGGAACTGCGACGACATCAGCTGGCGCGGCGACAGGAAGATGTCGCGGCCGATGCGGCTCCAGCGGCGCACCGTGACCGAGCTTTCGATGAAGTGCTGGTAGTTGTGGGCCGAGCAAGAAACGTCCGGGTGCGCGACGAGGAAGCTCACCTGCTTCTGCAGCTTGCTGCGCTCGATCCAGTAGTCGTCGCCTTCGCAGGTGGCCACGAACTGGCCGCGAGCGCGGGCCAGCAGCAGCTCGAAGGGCCGCACGCCCTTCGACTTCTGGTTCTCGGTCTGCAGCAGCGGCTTGATGATCTGCGGGTAGCGCTGCTGCCATTGGCGGATCACCGCCTGCGTGCCGTCGGTCGACGCGTCGTCGTGGATCAGGATCTCGAACGGGAACGCGCAGTCCTGGCTCAGGAAGCCACGGATCGCGCTCTCGATGTAGCGCTCGTGGTTGTAGGTGGTGCAGACGATGCTGACCACCGGCGTGCCGGCCTGTCGGCCCCAGCGGCGCAGCAGCTCCTTCTCGCTGAACACCGGCGGGACCTGCAGCTTCCGGCGGTCGTCGTCGCCGAGCGCGTCGTGCAGCCAACGGTCGGCTTCCTCGTAGCGGCCCAGTTGGTGCAGGCAGGTGGCGGCCAGGCCGTGGGTCTGGCGCGGCGTACTGCCCTTCAGTTCGTCGCGGATGCGGGTGAGGCCACGCAGCGACAGCGCCCACTGCCGGTGGCGCATCGTGCTGCCCACGGCCTGGGGCAGCTCCTGCAGCGGGCCGAAGGTGATCAGGAACTCGGCCCGCACCGTGTCGAGCAGCGCTTCGGGGCGGTCGGGCAGGCCGAAGCCGTCGATGAGCCAGCGGGCGAGTTGGTGCTCATGGTCAGGCGCGGCACCGGGGGGCGCCTCGGTGACGGCGCCAAAGGCTTCCAGCACGGTGCCGGTGCAGTCGTCATCGCTCAGGCCTGCCTGCTGGCTTGCGACCAGCCGGCAGGCGAAGGCGGCGCCACCCAGGCACAGCGCCCCCACCAGGGTCACCGGCGCGGTGGCCCGCTCGGCGCCGATCGCGGCCAGGGTCGCGCCCGCGTCCTCGCCGGCCGCCAGCTGCGCATGCAGCTGCCGCAGCAGGCCGGGCAGGTCGGCGTCGACAGCAGGAAGCGCGGCGGCGAAGGGGGTGGTGAGCATGTCATCACACTGTAGGGAGCGCCCTGTCTGGCGTTCGCTGGATAAACGGGGCGGTTCCGCGCCAGATCCGCCCCCCGCCCGCCCGCCCTTGGCTTATCGTGCCGGGCGTGCAATTCAGCTTCCTGATCTGTTCCGAGCGCAGTGGCAGCAACCTGATCACCAGGATGCTGGACGCGCACTCGCAGGTCTGCGGGCCTGCCACCAAGCACCTGCTGAACCCGGTCGCGCGCAATGCGTTTCGCTACGAGCCGCTGGAGCGGCCCGCCAACTGGCATGCGCTGCTGCAAGACATCGAGGCGCTGCTGAATGCTGATTTCTCGCACTGGCGACGCTGCTTCACGCAGGCCGACTTGGCCGCGCTGGCGCCGCCGGGCGACCTGCCGGGCCTGCTGCGCCGCATCTTCGAGGCCGAGGCGGCTGCCCACGGCAAGCGCCAGGTCTTCGTCAAGGAAAACCACGTCCACGAGTTCATCGCCTTCCTGCTGCTGCACTTCCCCCAGGCGAACTACGTCTACCAGGTGCGCGACCCGCGGGACATGGCGCTGTCGTGGAAGCGCAACCCCGGCCACCCGGGCGGGGTGTGCCGCGCTGCGCGCCAGTGGCAAGCCGACCAGCAGAACAGCCTGAAGCTCTACAGCGAGCTGCACCGCCTGGGGCGAGCTCAGCTGGTGCGCTACGAAGCCTTGATCGCCGACCCGGAAGCGGCGCTGGCCGGCCCGCTGGCCATGATGGGCCTGGCCTGGGAGCCGGGCATGCTCGGCTTCCATGAATCCGAGCTGACGCGGGCCAACGCCGGCCAGCAGCACGCCTGGGCCAACCTCGGCAAGGCGGTGATGGCCGACAACCAGCAGAAGTACCGCGAAGGCCTGAGCGCCGACGAGATCTGCGCGGTCGAGAGCCTGTGCGGGCTGGAGATGCAGCACCTGGGCTATGCCTGCGAGTTCGGCCCGGCCGAGCGGGCGCGATTCGCGGCCGAGTCGCTGCCGGCCTTCGAGCAGGCTGACACGCGTGCCAAGGTGCACGTGCAGCCCGCGAGCGTCAAGGCCAATGTCGAGGCGAAAGCGCGCTTCTACCAGCGCGCCCCGATCCGGCCCTGACGGCCCAGGCGGTCAGCGATCGAGCACTTCGCGCAGCATGCGCTGCACCCCGGCCTGCCAGGGCGGCAGGTGCAGGCCGAAGGCGTGCCGGAACTTCGCCGTGTCCAGGCGCGAATTCAAGGGGCGGGTGGCCGGGGTCGGGTAGTCGCGGGTCGGGATCGGCAGCACCTGGCCGGGTGCCACCCGGATGGCATGGCCGCGTTCGCGCGCCCACTCGATCACGAAGCGGGCATAGCCGTGCCAGCTGGTCTCGCCTTCGGCGGCCAGGTGGTAGAGGCCGCCAAGCGACGGGTTTGCCCCCATCGCGCGCAGCGCATGGGCGGTGGCATCGGCCAGCAGCTCGGCGCCGGTGGGCGCGCCGACCTGGTCGTCGATCACCTTGAGCTGCTCGCGCTCGGCCGCCAGGCGCAGCATGGTCTTGGCAAAGTTGCCGCCGCGCGCGGCGTAGACCCAGCTGGTGCGCAGGATCAGGTGCCGCCCGCCCGCCGCCTGCACCGCCTGCTCGCCTTCGAGCTTGGTGCGGCCGTAGACGGACAGCGGGCCGGTCGGGGCGGCCTCGGTGCGCGCAGCGCTGCCCGAGCCGTCGAAGACATAGTCGGTGCTGTAGTGCACGAGCGTGGCGCCGATGGCCGCGGCCTCGCGTGCCAGCACGCCCGGCGCGGTGGCGTTCAGCGCATGGGCGAAGTCGGGTTCGCTCTCGGCCTTGTCGACCGCCGTGTGCGCGGCGGCATTGACGATCACCTGCGGTCGGACGGCGCGCACCGTGGCGGCCAGGGCCTCGGGGCGGGAGAAATCGCCGTGCAGCTCGGTGCTGTCATGGTCGAGTGCGACCAGCTCGCCCAGCGGGGCGAGGGCGCGCTGCAGCTCCCAGCCGACCTGGCCGTCCTTGCCGAGCAGCAGGATCTTCATGCGTTCTTCCCTTCCATGCCCGACCTGCGCGGGTGTGTTGCCGAGCCCGCGATTGTGCCGGCGCCGTCTTCAGGAACGAAGGAGCGCTCACTTGCCGGCAGCGAGCAGGTGGTCGGGGGGTAGCCCGGCCTCCGCGCGGTCGAACATGCGCTGCAGCAGGGCTTCGTAGTCGCGTGCATAGCGGTCGGTGTCGAACAGCGGCAGGCTCATGCGCCGTGACTCCAGGTGCAGCTTCAACCCTTGCAGCGTGGCCGGCTCCCGGGCCAGCGCAACGGCCAGGTCCACATAGGCCTGCTCGTCGGCTGCGGCGAGGTCGGGCAGGCCGCAGGCGGTGACCAGGCTCGCGGCCACGCGCGAGGCGAAGGTCGGGCCGGGCACGGTGAGCACCGGCACGCCGGCCCACAGGGCCTCGCTGGCGGTGGTGTGGGCGTTGCAGGGCCAGGTGTCGAGGAACATGTCGGCTGCGCGCAGGCGGGCGATGTGCTTGGCAAGCTGCAGCTTGGGTGCCCAGAAGACTCGGCCGGGGCCCACCCCGCGGGCGGCCAACTCGCGCTCCAGGTTGGCCTGGGCGTGCGGGTTCCAGGCCAGCATCCACAGCACCGCGTTCGGTGCGCCGGCGAGGATGCGCGACCAAAGGTCCAGCATGTGCGGCGAGATCTTGTAGGTCTGGTTGAAGCAGCAGAAGACGACGGCGTCTTCCGGCAGGCCGAGTTGCGCCCGGGTGGGCGCTGGCGGCAGCGCGCGCTGCCGGTCGTTCGGCTGATAGCTGTGGGGCAGCTGCGCGATGCGCTCGCTGTACTGGCCGGCGTGGGCCAGCGGCATCACCACCGGGTCGCCGATCATGTAGTCGATGAAGTCGGCGCCGGTGGTGGCCGGGTAGCCGAGGAAAGCGGCGCTCACGCGCGCCGGCCGGAAAGCCAGCAGTTCGAAGCGGCTGCC
The DNA here is from genome assembly GCA_049322835.1 of Pseudomonadota bacterium. GTDB lineage: Bacteria > Pseudomonadota > Gammaproteobacteria > Burkholderiales > Burkholderiaceae_C > Ideonella. The sequence goes on from JBMOQN010000008.1 coordinate 27,370, forward strand.
CCGGGTGTGGCCTTTCAGGTCGATCGCGATGTCGATGTCGTCGGCGCGCATGCGGCGGGCGACTTCGGCGTTGGAACACAGGTTGACGTCGACGAAGTGGTCGCAGGCGGCGCGCACGCGCTGGCCGATCTCGCTGTTGTCGTGGGCGCTGTGCGAGTACAGCGTCACCTCGAAACGGCTGGTGTCGCGCCGCTCCAGCAGCTCGGCCATCAGCACCGAAGTGGCGTGCTGATGAAAGTCGCAGGACAGGTAGCCCACGCGGATGCGGCCGGGCCGGCGCGGGCCCGGTGGCGGCAGCGGCTTCAGGTGGGTGGTCAGGCCGCGCACGCGCATCGCACCGATGCGGCGCTGCTGCTCGGGCGTGGCGTCCACCGCCAGCAAGGCGAAGGGCGAGAGCTTCTGGCCGGTCTGCTCGTCGCCGGCGGCCAGGGCGTCGAGCAGCATCGCGGTGTCCTGCTCGAGCAGCGACCAGTCGCAGGTCTGCCGGCTTTCGTGCACCAGCAGCGACAGCGCGAGCGCACGCACGTAGCCCGAGTCGAGCGAGATCGCGGTGCGGAAGCACTCGGTGGCCTCGCGGGTCATGGCCAGATCCTTGAAGCACAGGCCCAGGCGGTAGTGCACCAGCGGGGCGTCGATCTTCAGCGCCAGGGCCTGGAAGAAGGCGCCCACCGCGTCCTGCAGGCGCTGGGCCTGGAACCAGGCGTTGCCGCAGGCGTTGAACCAGTCGTGGTCACGCGGTGCGTCGGCCGGGTGCTGGTCGAACACGGCGGCGGCCTCGGCGACGCGGTTACCCTGCAGCAGGCACTCGCCCACCAGGCGGCAGGCCACCGGGCTGGCCGGGTCGAGCCGCAGGGCCTCGCGGCCTTCGGCAATCGCGCGGTCGAGCATGCCGGCCTGCATGTGGGCACGCGCCAGGTTCAGGCGCAGCACCGCGTCGCGGGGCGAGAGGGCCGTGCCGCGCTCGAACTCGGCGATGGCGGCGGGCCAGCGCCGGGCCTGCATGGCCTTGAGGCCGGCCTGGCGGTGTTGTTCGGCGCGCTGGCGTGAATTCTTCATCCTGCCCACTGTAGGCAAGACGGCGCATGCGCTTGGCTTGAAAAGAGCGGCTCGGGCCGGTCTATTCAGGTGGCCGGCGCGGCGGCCAGCCGGCGGCAATCCGCGGCATCTTCTTCGCGGCCCAGGGCGGCGTAGAGCAGGCCCAGGTTGTGGGCCGCGAGGTGGCTGCCGCGGCCGGCCACGGCGCCTTCCAGCGCGGGCTGCTCGCCCAGCGCCAGGCAGCGCTGCCACGCGCTCTCGATCATCGGCACCAGCTCGTCGGCCCGCGCCGGCTCCTCGGCGGCCCAGTCGAGCAGCAGGTCGCCCAGGGCAAAGAAGAAGTCGGGCGATTCGGCCCAGCGGGCCAGGCCGGCCTCGGCGCGCAGCAGCGCGTCGGCATGGCGGTGCAGGCATTTCAGGGCGTGCAGGCTGCGCACGGCCAGGTCGTGCAGCCAGCCTGGCGCGGGCTCGCCCGCGGGCAGCAGGGCTTCGGCGTGTTCGAAACAACGCAGCGCCTCGGCGTGGCGGCCGTAGACGTCATGGTCCTTGCCCAATTGGTACCAGGCGTGGGCGTCCTGCGGCCGGTCGACCACCTCGCGTTCCAGCAGCGCCCGGTTGCGGCCGGCCTTGGCGGCCAGCGCCTCTTTGATATAGCCATCGTGGCCCAGCGCCACCGGCAGGCGGCGCACGGGCAGGCGGTGCTGCGGTTGCTCGTGCACGCGGCCGGCGTAGCGCACATGGCCCGGCAGCACACGGCTGATCCAGCTCGATGCCGTCTGTTCGGCGGTGCCGCTGTCGTCCAGGCTGTCGACGCGCACGGCGCCAACCTGGGCGGGCACCGTATGGCGCAACGCGGCCAGGGCGGCGGCGCCATCGGCCAGCCACTCGTCAGCGTCCAGCACCACATGCCAGTCGGCGCCGGCGGTGTCGAGCGCAGCGTTGCGCGCGGCCGAGAAGTCATCGACCCATTGGAAGTGGGCAACGCGTGCTCCGGCGGCGAGGGCCCGGGCCACCGTGTCGTCGGTCGAGCCGGTGTCGAGCACCAGGGCTTCGTCGACGTGCGGCAGCATGCTGGCGAGCGCGCGGCCGATGTGCGCAGCCTCGTTGCGCACGATCATCACCACCGCCACGCGATAGGGTGGTCGGGCGGGCGAGGGCGCGGCAATGCTCATTCGACCGACTTTAGGTCTCTGGCGTGTCGAGCATCTGCCGATAAGAGATCACTTGGGGGCCCGTCTCGGCCCCGGCCGGCGCCCGCCGGCCCGCGGAACGGCGTCCGTGACAAAAATCGATCCAACGAAAAGCGGCCAAAAAAGATCTCAAGTCCGCGGATCGACCCTCCGAAAAGCAATTCACGGCCCCAACCACTTTCAAACGGGGGCGCAACCCAGGACCCGGATGGGTCCGATTTCTGAACCCCCGTGAAGGAGTAATCACATGTCTTCTGTCATCAACACGAACGTCGGCTCTTTGACCGCCCAGCGCAATCTGTCGTCTTCGCAAGCCGCGCTGGCGACCTCGATGCAGCGCCTGTCTTCGGGCCTGCGCATCAACTCGGCCAAGGACGACGCCGCCGGCCTGGCGATCGCCGAGCGCATGAACGCCCAGGTGCGTGGCATGAACGTGGCGATCCGCAACGCCAACGACGGCATCTCGATGGCCCAGACGGCCGAAGGCGCGCTGTCCAAGGTGGGCGACGCCCTGCAGCGCATGCGTGAACTGGCGGTGCAGTCGCGCAACGCCACCAACTCCAGCTCAGACAAGGATTCGCTGAACAAGGAATTCGCCGAGCTGCAGAGCGAAATCACCCGTGTGCTGGGTGGCACGAGCTTCAACGGCAAGAACATCCTGGGCGCCGATGCGACCGCGATGACCTTCCAGATCGGCGCCAACACGACCGCCGACGACGTGGTCTCGATCACCACCGAGGACATGACCGGCAACAGCGACATCACCGCGGTGACGGGCACGGCGGCGGTGATCGACTCGACGGCCACGACCGGCGACATCGCCACCGTGATCGACAACATCGACACCGCGATCGACACGATCAACGACCAGCGCGCCACCTTC
>JBMOQN010000009.1:0-174923 GCA_049322835.1 Pseudomonadota bacterium
CTGCATAAACCCGCCGCGCTGGGACCGCGGCGGCGCCGCGGACTCCCCCCGCTCCACTGCGCTCCTCGGCGCTGCACAAATCGCCCCACCGGGGTCCCCCTGCCGCGAGTGCAACCGCCGTGCCCGTTCGTTGAAAGGGCTCCGTCGGTGCCTGCCCCCACACCCCGTTGCCCCACACCCCGCCTGCTGCACGTGCCCACCGCGACTAGGGTTTCACCTAGCCACCGCCTTGTCACCGCAGAGACACTGGCAGGCAGCCGATCCTCCCTAGAATCGAACGATCGTTCTATTTTTGCCACCTCTGTCCCACGACCCAAGCGAAGGGAAACCGAACATGAGCGCGAGCTATGAGCTTCACGGCCCGGTGGCCGTCATCACGCTGAACAACCCGCCCGTCAACGGCCTGGGCCACGCCACCCGGCTCGAGGTGGCGCAAGGGCTGGAAAAGGCGCAGGCCGATGCCAACGTCAAGGCGGTCGTCATCACCGGTGCCGGCAAGGCCTTTTCGGGTGGCGCCGACATCAAGGAATTCGGCACGCCCAAGGCGCTGGCCGAGCCCAACCTGCTGTCGCTGATCCGCCTGGTCGAACTGTGCAGCAAGCCGGTGGTGGCTGCCGTGCACAGCGTGTGCATGGGCGGCGGGCTGGAGCTAGCGCTGGGCTGCCACTACCGCGTGGCCGCGCCGGGCGCGAACGTGGCGTTGCCCGAGGTCAAGATCGGCCTGATTCCCGGTGCCGGCGGCACGCAGCGCCTGCCGCGCGCGCTGGGCGTGGAGACCGCGCTGAACATGATCGTCAGTGGCGACCCGGTCAAGAGTGAGCTGCTCGCCTCGCTGCCCGGCCAGAAGCTGTTCGACAAGCTGATCACCGAGGGTGAGCTGCTGGCCGGCGCGATCGCCTTCGCTGCCGAAGTGGCCGACAAGCGGCCGCTGCCGCTGGTGCGCGACATCAGGGTCAAGCACCCCAACCCTGACGGCTACTTCCAGTTCGCCCGAAACACCGTGAAGGCGATGGCCAAGAACTTCCCCGCGCCGGGCAAGTGCGTGGACGCGGTCGAGGCGTCGCTCAAGCGCAAGTTCGACGACGGCATGGCCTACGAGCGCGAGCTCTTCGTCGGCCTGATGATGACGCCCGAGTGCAAGGCCCTGCGCCATGCCTTCTTCGCCGAGCGTGCGGCCAGCAAGATCGCCGACGTGCCGGAAGACACGCCACTGCGCGACATCAAGAAGATCGCCGTCATCGGCGCCGGCACCATGGGCGGCGGCATCACGATGAACTTCCTCTCGGCCGGCATCCCTGTCGTGATGCTCGAGATGAAGCAGGACGCGCTGGACCGTGGCGTGGCCACCATCCGCAAGAACTACGAGGCGCAGGTCAAGAAGGGCAAGCTCAAGGCGGAGAAGTACGAGGCCATGATGGGCCTGCTGTCGACCACGCTGGAGTATTCCGGCATCGGCGACGCCGACATGGTGATCGAGGCCGTGTTCGAGGACATGGAGGTCAAGAAGGCCGTCTTCGAGAAGCTCGATGCGGTGATGAAGCCGGGTGCCATCCTGGCCACCAACACGTCGACGCTGGACGTGAACAGAATAGCGGCCTTCACCCGCCGCCCCGAAGACGTGATCGGCACCCACTTCTTCAGCCCCGCCAACATCATGAAGCTGCTGGAGGTGGTGCGGGGCGAGAAGACGGCCAAGGACGTGCTCGCCACCGTGATGGCGCTGGGCAAGAAGATCAAGAAGACCTGCGTCGTTTCGGGCGTGTGCGACGGCTTCATCGGCAACCGCATGATCGAGCAGTACAGCCGCCAGGCCGGCTTCCTGCTGGAAGAGGGCGCGACGCCGGAGCAGGTGGACAAGGCGGTCGAGAAATTCGGCTTCGCGATGGGCCCCTTCCGCATGGGCGACCTGGCCGGCAACGACGTGGGCTGGTACATCCGCAAGCGCCGCTACATCGAGAAGCCGGACCTGCGCTATTCCAAGACGGCCGACAAGCTCTGCGAGATGGGCCGCTTCGGCCAGAAGACGGGCGCCGGCTGGTACGACTATCAACCGGGCAAGCGCGATGCGATCCCGTCGAAGGTGGTGACCGACATGATCGAGCAGCACCGCGCCGAGATGGGCATCACGCCGCGCCCCATCAGCGACGACGAGATCGTGCACCGCCTGGTCTTCGCGCTGGTCAACGAAGCCGCCCGCCTGCTGCAGGAAGGCATTGCCCAGCGCGCATCCGATGTCGACATGGTGTACCTCACCGGCTATGGCTTCCCGCTGCACCGCGGCGGCCCGATGTGCTACGCCGACACGGTGGGCCTGTACAACGTGGTGCAGGCGATGAAGCGCTTCGCCGCTAACCCGAACGACGATGCCACCTTCTGGCAGCCGGCGCCGCTGCTGGCGCAGCTGGCGGCCGAGGGCAAGAGCTTCAGCTGAGCGCGAACGGAGAATGCTGAAACGCCTCGTCTACACGGTGCTGGCCGTGCTCGGGCTGCTGGTCACCGCCGTGGTGGTGAACACGCTGCGCCAGGGCTCCCGCCAGCTCGAGGTGCCGCCGCTGGCCCCGCTGGCCGTGGACGAGGCGGGTGCCGCGGTGCGGCTGGGCGAGGCGATCCGCGCCCGCACCATCAGCAGCCTGGACGACCCGCAGCAGAACGCCGACCAGTTCGCCCAGCTGCACGCGATGCTGCAGGCGCGGTACCCCAAGGCGCACGCGGTGATGCAGCGCGAGGTGGTCGGGGGCTTGAGCCTGCTCTACACCTGGAAGGGCAGCGACGACAAGCTCGCGCCGATGCTGCTGATGGCCCACCAGGACGTGGTGCCGGTGGCGCCCGGCACCGAGGGCGATTGGCAGCAACCGCCCTTCGAGGGCAAGGTCGAGGGCGGCTTCGTCTGGGGCCGCGGCGCCTGGGACGACAAGGGCAACCTGATCGCGCAGATGGAAGCCGTCGAGCTGCTGGCCGCGAGCGGCTTTCAGCCCAGGCGCACGCTGATGCTGGCCATCGGCGCCGACGAAGAGGTCGGCGGCAAGCGTGGCGCCGTGGCGATCGCCGAGCTACTGAAGTCGCGCGGCACCCGGCTCGACTTCGTGCTCGACGAGGGCCTGCTGATCACCGACGGCGTGATGCCGGGGCTGTCCAAGCCCGCCGCGCTGATCGGCATCGCCGAGAAAGGCTACCTCTCGGTGGTGATGCGCGTGTCGGCGACACCGGGCCACTCGTCGATGCCGCCGCCCCGGGGCGAAAGCGCGATCGCGATGATGAGCGCGGCGATGAAGCGGCTGGACGACGAGCAGCTGCCCGGCGGCATCCGCGGCGTGGCGCGCGAGATGTTCGAGACCATCGCGCCCGAGATGAGTGGCTTCGGCCGCGTGGCCCTCTCGAACCTGTGGCTCTTCGGCCCGGTGGTGCAGAAGCAGCTCGAGGCCAAGGCGAGCACCAACGCGATGCTGCGCTCCACCACGGCGCTGACGATGGCCCACGCCGGCAACAAGGACAACGTGCTGCCCGGCCGCGCCGAGGGCACGGTGAACTTCCGCCTGCTGCCGGGCGACAGCGCCTCGTCGGTGATGGCGCATGTGAAGAACAAGGCCGAGGCCACGATGCCGGCCGAGCGCTTCGAGCTCGCGGTGCTGCCGGGCAACAGCGAACCCTCGCGCGTGTCGCCCACCGAATCGGCCTCGTACCAGCTGCTCAACAAGACCATTCGCGAGGTCTTCCCCGGCACGCTGGTGGCGCCGGGGCTGATGATCGGTGCCACCGACTCGCGCCACTTCGAGGCCATCAGCGACCACATCTACCGCTTCTCGCCGGTGCGCGCGAAGCCCGAGGATTTGCCGCGTTTCCACGGCACCAACGAACGCATCTCGGCCGCCAACCTGGCCGAGCTGATCCGCTTCTACCACCGCCTCGTCAGCCAGTCGGCTGGCGCAGGCGCATGAACCCACACTTCCCATTCCACAGGAGCTGCCCATGAGCCGAGCCGTCATCGTTTCCACCGCACGCACGCCGCTGGCCAAGAGCTGGAAGGGTGCCTTCAACATGACCCACGGCGCCACGCTGGGCGGCCACGCGGTGAAGGCCGCCGTCGAGCGCGCGCGCCTCGACCCCGGCGCGGTGGAAGACGTGATCATGGGCTGCGCCAACCCCGAGGGCGCCACCGGTGCCAACATCGCGCGCCAGATCGCGCTGCGCGCCGGGCTGCCGATCACGGTGAGCGGCCTGACCGTCAACCGCTTCTGCTCCAGCGGCCTGCAGACCATCGCGCTGGCGGCCCAGCGCATCATCGCCGGCGAGGGCGATGTGTACGTGGCCGGCGGCGTGGAAAGCATCTCCTGCGTGCAGCAGGAGATGAACACCCACATGCTCCAGGACAGCTGGCTCAAGGAGCACAAGCCCGAGATCTACTGGAGCATGCTGCAGACCGCCGAGAACGTGGCCAAGCGCTACAACATCAGCAAGGAGCGGCAGGACCACTACGGTGCCGGCAGCCAGCAGAAGGCCTGCGCCGCGCAGGCGGCGGGCAAGTTCGCCGACGAGATCGCGCCGATCACTGTCACGGCCGGCGTGGCCGACAAGGTGATGGGCCTGCGCTCGAAGGAGGTCACCGTCAGCGCCGACGAGGGCCTGCGCGAGGGCACCACCTACGAGTCGATCCAGGGCATCCGCACGGCGATGCCCGGCGGCGTGATCACGGCCGGCAACGCCAGCCAGTTCAGCGACGGCGCGGGCGCCTGCGCGGTGGTCAGCGAGGCCTATGCCGAGCGCAAGGGCCTGACGCCCCTGGGCCGCTTCCTCGGCTTCGCGGTGGCCGGTTGTGAGCCCGACGAGATGGGCATCGGCCCGGTCTTCGCCGTGCCCAAGGTGTTGAAGAGCCTGGGCCTGAGCGTGGGCGACATCGACCTGTGGGAGCTGAACGAGGCCTTCGCGGTGCAGGTGCTGTACTGCGCCGACACGCTCGGCATCCCGATGGACCGGCTGAATGTGAACGGCGGTGCGATCGCCGTGGGCCACCCCTACGGCGTGTCGGGCCAGCGCCTGACCGGCCACGCGCTGATCGAAGGCAAGCGCCGGGGTGCGAAGAAGGTCTGCGTCACGATGTGCATCGGCGGCGGCATGGGCGCCGCGGGCGTCTTCGAAGTGCTCTGAGCCATGAAGGTCGATCTGGAAACGCTGCGCCGCTTTTTCGCTGCGTCGCCTTTCATGGTCGACCTGGGTGTCGAGCCCACGGCGGTCGGCGAGGGCACGGTCACCACCGAGCTCAAGCTCGCCAGCCGCCACATGCAGCACACCGGCCAGGCCCATGCGGGCGTGATGGCCTCGCTGGCCGATCACAGCATGGGCGCGGCAGCGCAGACGGTGGCGCCCGACGGCCACTGGATCCTCACCGCCGAGTTGAAGACCAGCCTGCTGCGCCCTGGGCGCGGCGAGCGGCTGGTGTGCGAGGCGCGCGTGATCAAGGCCGGCCGCATGCTCAGCTTCACAGAGGCCGAGGTCCACGCGGTCAGCGGCGAGCAGCGCACGCTGGTGATGAAGGCCTCGGCCACCATGGCCGTGACCCCGATGAACCGATAGGCAGACGCTTCATGCTGCGACCCACGATCGACTTCCTGCTGCACGACTGGCTGCGCGTCGACACGCTGCTCGAACGCACGCGCTTCGCGGACCATTCCCGCGAGACCTTCGGCTCGGTGCTCGACACCTGCGAGCGCATCGCCCGCGAGAAGTACGCGCCCTTCAACCGCCTGGTCGACACCGAGGAGCCCCGCTTCGACGGCGAGAAGGTGATCCTGCCGCAAGCGACCCACGACGCCTGGAAGGCCTTCGGCGAGTCCGGCATGCTGAGCGCGGCGCAGGACTACGACATTGGCGGCATGCAGCTGCCCTACACGGTGGAGGCCGCAGCCAACGCCTTCTTCGCCAAGGCTTCGGTCAGCATCGGCGGCGGCCTGCTCACCGTGGGCAACGCCAACCTGCTGATGGCGCACGGCACGCAGGCGCAAAAGCAGGTCTTTGCGCTCAACGAGTTCAGCGGCCGCTGGTCCGGCACGATGTGCCTGTCCGAGCCGCAGGCCGGCTCCAGCCTGTCGGACGTGGCCACCCGCGCGCTGCCTGATGGCGACGATTTCGAGGCCGACCCGCTGGGCCCGCGCTTCCGGCTCACCGGCAACAAGATGTGGATCTCGGCCGGCGAACACGAGCTGACCGAGAACATCATCCACCTGGTGCTGGCCAAGATCCCCGGCCCGGACGGCAAGCCGGTGCCGGGCACCAAGGGCATCTCGCTGTTCATCGTGCCCAAGAAGCTGGTCGACGCCGAGGCGCGCCTGACTGGCGAGCGCAACGACGTGGCCCTGGCCGGCCTGAACCACAAGTGCGGTTGGCGCGGCACCACCAACACTTTGCTGAACTTCGGCGAGGGCCGCTTCCCGGTGCGCGGTGGCGCGGGCGCCATCGGCTACCTCGTCGGCAAGCCGGGTGAAGGCCTGCGCTGCATGTTCCACATGATGAACGAGGCCCGCATCGGCGTGGGCATGGCGGCCACCATGCTGGGCTATGCGGGCTACGAGGCGTCGCTGGCCTATGCGCGCCAGCGCCCGCAGGGGCGGCCCATCACCGAGGGCGGCAAGAACTCCGCCGCGCCCCAGGTGCCGATCATCGAACACGCCGATGTGAAGCGCATGCTGCTGGCGCAGAAGGCGTACTCGGAAGGCGCGCTCGCGTTGGCCTTGTACTGCGCGCGGCTGGTCGACGAGCAGCACACGGGTGCGCCCGGGGCGGCGGCCGAGGCCGCGCTGCTGCTCGAGGTGCTGACACCCATCGCCAAGAGCTTTCCCAGCCAGTGGTGCCTGGAGGCCAACAGCCTGGCGATCCAGGTGCACGGCGGCTACGGCTACACCCGCGATTTCCCCGTGGAGCAGTACTGGCGCGACAACCGCCTGAACATGATCCACGAGGGTACGCACGGCATCCAGGCGCTGGACCTGCTGGGCCGCAAGGTGGTGATGCAGGGCGGGGCGGGGCTGAAGCTGCTGGCCACCCGCATCAACGAGACGATCGAGCGCGCGGGGCATGCCCAGGGGCTGGCCGAGTACGCAACGCAGCTCGGCGCCGCCATGCAGCGCCTGGGCGCCGCCACCAAGGCCGCCTGGGCCACCGGTGTGCCGGAAGAGGCGCTGGCCAATGCCACGCCCTACCTGCAGGCCTTCGGCCATGTGGTGATCGCCTGGGTCTGGCTGGACGTGGCGCTCGCCGCGCGCTCAGCCGAGCCCGCGCGCCGCGAAGGCGCGCACGCGGCCTGCCGCTACTTCTTCGCCTACGAGCTGCCGTTGGTCGAGGGCTGGCTCAAGGTGGTGAGCAGCCGCGAGGCGGTCTGCCGCGAGATGCAAGACGACTGGTTCTGACAAAGGACGACGAACATGAGCACCCCCATCCAACAGCTCTTCAACCTCGAAGGCCAGGCCGCGCTGGTCACCGGCGGCTCGCGCGGCCTGGGCCTGCAGATCGCCGAGAGCCTGGGCGAGGCCGGCGCCAAGATCCTGCTCAGCTCGCGCAAGGCGGGCGACCTGGAAGAGGCCGCCGCGCACCTGCAGGCCAGGGGCATCGACGCCCGCTGGGTGGCGGCCGACGCCAGCCAGCCCGAGGACGCGAAGAAGGTGGTCGACGAGGCGATGCAGCGCCTGGGCCGCATCGACATCCTGGTCAACAACGCCGGCGCCACCTGGGGCGCGCCGGCCGAGGCCCACCCGCTGGAGGCCTGGGACAAGGTGATGAACCTGAACATCCGCAGCCTGTTCGTCTTCAGCCAGCTGGTGGCCAATGCGAGCATGATCCCGCGCCGCGCCGGCCGCATCATCAACGTGGCCTCCATCGCCGGCCTGGGCGGCAACCCGCCGGAGATGCAGACCATCGCCTACAACACCAGCAAGGGCGCGGTGGTCAACTTCACCCGCGCGCTGGCGGGCGAGTGGGGCCGCCACGGCATCACCGTCAACGCGCTGGCACCGGGCTTCTTCCCGAGCAAGATGACCAAGGGCCTGCTGGAGAAGCTGGGCGCCGAGAAGATGGCCGCGCACGCACCGCTGAACCGCCTGGGCGACGACGACGACCTGAAGGGCGCGGCGCTGCTCTTCGCCTCGGCCGCCGGCAAGCACATCACCGGCCAGATCCTCGCCGTGGACGGCGGCGTCTCGGCACTCACCGGAGGCTGAGGGCATTGACCACGAAGTCCAAGATCCCTTTCCCGGTCAAGGTGCCCTTCGTCGAGCGCCTGGGCCTGGAGCTGCATTCGTGCGCCGGCGGGGAGAGCGAGGTGCGTGTCGATCTCGCCGAATCGCACATGAACTCATGGGAGGTCGCCCACGGCGGCGTGCTGATGACGATGCTGGACGTGGCCATGGCCATGGCCGCGCGCAGCCAGAACCTCGACGGGCCCGGCGTGGCCACGATCGAGATGAAGACCAGCTTCATGCGGCCGGGCGAGGGTGAGCTGCGCGCGCTCGGCAAGCTGCTGCAGCGCACGACGACCCTGGCCTTCTGCGAAGCCTCGGTGCTGGACGCCGACGGCGCACTCTGCGCCCACGCGACCGGCACCTTCAAGTACGTGCGCGCCTTGCCGGCCAAGGGCCGGGAGCTCAAGGCCCTGCAACGTGCCGACAACCACAACGACAACGAACACACCTGAAAGGACACACCGCCATGACCACGACCAACCGCCAGATCCTGCTTGCCTCTCGTCCCGAGGGCGAGCCCACGGTCGGCAACTTCCGCCTCGTCGAGACGCCGGTGCCGGCGCTGCAGGAGGGCCAGGTGCTGGTGCGCAACCACTTCCTGAGCCTCGACCCCTACATGCGCGGCCGCATGAACGAGGGCAAGAGTTACGCGCAGCCGCAGCCGCTGAACGAGGTGATGATCGGCGGTACCGTGGGTGAGGTCGTCGAATCGAAGAACGCGCACTTCAAGGCGGGCGACAAGGTCGTCGGCATGGGCGGCTGGCAGGAGTACCTGGTTGTCGACGCCAACCAGCGCGGCGTGCTGCAGAAGGTGGACACCACGCACATCCCGCTGTCGGCCTACCTCGGCGCGGTCGGCATGCCGGGCGTCACCGCCTGGTACGGGCTGGTGAAGATCATCAACCCCAAGGCCGGCGAGACGGTGGTGGTGAGCGCCGCCAGCGGCGCGGTGGGCGGCGCGGTGGGCCAGCTGGCCAAGGTGCGTGGCTGCCGCGTGGTCGGCATCGCCGGTGGGCCGCAGAAGTGCGCGCAGGTGGTGGAAGAACTCGGTTTCGACGCCTGCATCGACTACAAGGCCCACCCGGATGTGAAGAGCCTGTCCAAGGCGCTGAAGGAAGCCTGCCCGCAAGGCATCGACGGCTACTTCGAGAACGTGGGCGGCATGATCCTCGACGCGGTGATGCTGCGTGCCAACGCATTCAGCCGCATCGCCTTCTGCGGCATGATCGCCGGCTACAACGGCGAGCCGATCCCGATGTCCGCGCCGCAGCTCATCCTCGTCAACCGCATGAAGCTCGAAGGTTTCATCGTCAGCGAGCACATGGACGTGTGGCCCGAGGCGCTGAAGGAGCTGGGCACGCTCGTGGCCACCGGCAAGTTCAAGTACCGCGAGACGGTGGCCGAGGGCATCGCCTCTGCGCCCGAGGCGTTCCTCGGCCTGCTCAAGGGCAAGAACTTCGGCAAGCAGCTGGTCAAGCTGGTCTGAGCGTGACGGCGCCAACGATCCACTGGCAATGGACCCGTTTCGAGGGCCTTGGCCTGCAGGGGCTGTACGACGTGCTGCAACTGCGGCAGGTCGTCTTCGTGCTGGAGCAAGGCCCTTACCTCGACGCCGACGGGCTGGACCAGCACAGCTGGCACCTGCTGGGCCGCCCGGCCGACGGGCCGCACCAGGGTGAGCTGCTGCTCTACCTGCGCGTGGTGGACCCTGGCCACAAGTACGCCGAGCCTTCGATCGGCCGGGTGATCATCGACAAGAAGCTGCGTGGCACCGGCCTGGGCCGCGTGATGATGGCCGAGGCCGTGCGCCGCTGCGACCAGTTCTTCCCCGGCCAGCCCAACCGCATCAGCGCCCAGGCCCACCTGGGCAAGTTCTACGGCGAGTTCGGCTTCGCCCCGGTGGGCGAGCCGTACCTGGAAGACAACATACCCCACCAGGAGATGGTCAGGCGCCCTTGAAGAGGCCGCCCGGTCAGCCCGCGAGCGCTGCTTCCCCGCCATCTCCTTCAGCAAGGAACCATCATGGGTCACTTCAGCGGCCGCACCGCGGTCATCACCGGCGCCGCCTCGGGCTTTGGCCTCGAGGCCTCGCGCATTGCCGCGCGCGAGGGCATGAACGTCGTCATGGCCGACGTGATGCCCGAGCCGCTGGCCAAGGCCGCGGCCGAGGTCGAGGGCCTGGGCGCCCAGGTGCTGCCGTTTCAGCTCGATGTATCGCGCCCCGAGCGCGTCGAGGCCCTGGCCGACGCGACCGCCGAGCGCTTTGGTGCACCCCATTTCGTTTTCAACAACGCCGGCGTGGGCCTGGGTGGCCTGATCTGGGAGCACTCGGTCAAGGACTGGGACTGGATCGTCGGCGTCAACCTGATGGGGGTGGCGCACGGCGTGCGCGTCTTCACGCCGCTCATGCTGGAGGCGGCGAAGCGAGACCCCGCCTACCGCGGCCACATCGTCAACACCGCCTCCATGGCCGGCCTGGTGAACATGCCCAACCAGGGGGCCTACAACGTCACCAAGCACGCGGTGGTGTCGCTCAGCGAGACGCTTTACCAGGACCTGGCGCTGGTCACGGAGCAGGTGCAGGCGCACGTGCTGTGCCCGTACTTCGTGCCCACCGGCATCGCCCACAGCGAGCGCGCGCGCCCCGGTGAGATGCGGGAGGCGGCGGCGCCCACGCCCAGCCAGCGGGCGGCGCAGCTGATGTCCGAAAAGGCGGTCTCCAGCGGCAAGGTCAGCGCGGCCGACGTGGCGCAGTTCGTGTTCGACGCGATGGTGGCCGGTCGCTTCTACATCTTCAGCCACCCCAACGAGCGGGCCTTGTTGCCGGTCGGCGTGCGTGGTGAGGACATCGTGCAGATGCGCAACCCGACCGACCCGTTCGCCCACCGTCCCGAGCTGGGCCAGCAGTTGCGCGCCGCCCTGCGCGGCTGAGGTTTCCGCACTGGCGGCCCGCGGCGGGCGGGCGTAGGATCACTGCACCGCGGGGGGCGGTCCGAGCCGCTGCCGCCTCGCGACAAGCCCATCGGCTCGACTGCTGGAGCTTGCCATGGACCATGCGATCGAGCGGCCTCAGGCCGCACTGCCCGCCCCTGTCGTCCGCCATGTCGAGGCGTCGCGCCCCCTGGCCTGGCTGAGCCGGGGCTGGGCGGATCTCCGCCGGGCCCCCACCGCCAGCCTGGCCCACGGTGCCTTCGTCACCGTGCTGGGCCTGGGCCTGCTGCTGCTGGCCCGCGAGGCGCCGTACCTGGCACCGGCCTACCTGGGCGGCTTCTTGCTCGTGGCGCCGTTCGCCGCCATCGGCCTCTATTCGCTGTCGCGCCAGATGGAGCGGGGCGGGGCGGCAGACCTGCGAACTGCCCACCACGCCTGGCGCCACAACGCGGGTTCGGTGGCCCTGTTCGGCTTCATGCTGGTGGTGGCCTTGATCTTCTGGGAACGTGCGGCCGCGGTCCTGTTCGCGCTGCTTTACAGCGGCCACGCGGTCGGCAGCGCGCAACTGCTGGTCGAGCTGGCCACCGACCCGGCCCAGCTGCCGCTCGCACTGGCGTTCTTCGGCGGCGGCGGCCTGCTGGCGGCACTGGTCTTCACCTTCGGCGTGGTCAGCGTGCCCATGATGCTGGACCGCCCGGTCGACGTGGTGACGGCCATGCTCACCAGCCTGCGCTGCTGCCTCGCCAACCCCGCAGCCATGCTGGTCTGGGCGCTGCTGATCGCCTTGCTCACCGCGATCGGCTTCGCGACCGCCATGCTGGGGCTGATCGTCGTCTTCCCGCTGCTCGGGCACGCCAGCTGGCATGCCTGGCGGGATCTGGTGGAGGAGAGCCTTTCCTAGCACATCGGCGGCCGACCGGTTCTGGCACACTCGCGCGCTTTCTCGTTCCCGATCCGGTCCTAGTCTTGGAAAAGATCCTGCTGCAAATCGCCGCCGAGCTGAAGGTTCGGCCGGCGCAAGTGAATACCGCCGTCGAGCTGCTGGACGGCGGCGCCACGGTCCCCTTCATCGCCCGTTACCGCAAGGAAGCCACCGACGGCCTCGACGACACCCAGCTGCGCGAGCTGGAGTCGCGCCTGGGCTACCTGCGCGAGCTGGAAGAGCGCCGCGCCGCGGTGCTCAAGAGCATCGACGAGCAGGGCAAGCTCACGGCCGAGCTGCGCGCCGCGATCGAGACGGTGCCCACCAAGCAGGAGCTGGAAGACCTCTACCTGCCCTACAAGCCCAAGCGCCGCACCAAGGGCATGATCGCCCGCGAGGCCGGCATCGAGCCGCTTGCCGACAAGCTGTTCGCCGACCCGACGCTCGATCCGCAGGCAGAGGCCGCCGCTTTCATCAACGCCGAGGGCGGCTTCGCCGATGCCTACGCGGTGCTCGACGGCGTGCGCGACATTCTGAGCGAGCGCTGGGCCGAAGATGCCGCGCTCGTCGGCAAGCTGCGCGAGTGGCTGTGGGACGAGGGCCTGTTCCAGTCCAAGCTGATGGACGGCAAGGACCCGACCAACCCCGACATCGCCAAGTTCCGCGACTACTTCGAGTACGACGAGCCGATCCGCACCGTGCCGTCGCACCGCGCACTGGCCGTGTTCCGCGGCCGCACGCAGGAGATCCTGGACGCCAAGCTGGTGCTCGACGAAGAGGTCGTGCCGGGCCAGCCCACGCTCGCCGAAGGACGCATCGCCCACCACCTGGGCTGGAGCCACGCCAAGCGCCCCAGCGACGAGCTGATCCGCAAGTCGATCGCCTGGACCTGGAAGGTCAAGCTCTCGATGAGCCTGGAGCGTGACCTCTTCGGCCGCCTGCGCGAAGAGGCCGAGAAGGTGGCGATCAAGGTCTTCAGCGAGAACCTGCGCGACCTGCTGCTGGCCGCACCGGCCGGCAAGCGCGTGGTCATGGGGCTGGACCCGGGCATTCGCACCGGCGTGAAGGTGGCCGTGGTCAGCGACACCGGCAAGGTGCTGGACACGAACACCGTCTACCCGCACGAGCCGCGCAAGGACTGGGAAGGCTCGATCCACACGCTCGGCCGCCTGTGCGCCACGCACGGCGTGAACCTGATCGCGATCGGCAACGGCACCGCCAGCCGCGAGACGGACAAGCTGGCCGCCGACCTGATCAAGCGCATCCAGCAGCTGGCGCCTGGCACCCACATCGAGAAGGTGGTGGTCAGCGAAGCCGGCGCGTCGGTCTACTCGGCCTCCGAGTTCGCCTCGAAGGAGCTGCCGGACCTGGACGTGTCACTGCGCGGCGCCGTGTCCATCGCCCGCCGCCTGCAGGACCCGCTGGCCGAGCTGGTGAAGATCGACCCCAAGAGCATCGGCGTCGGCCAGTACCAGCACGACGTGAACCAGAGCGAGCTGGCGCGCACGCTGGACGCGGTGGTCGAAGACTGCGTGAACTCGGTCGGCGTCGACCTGAACACGGCTTCGGCGCCGCTGCTGGCCCGCGTGTCGGGCCTGTCGAACGCGGTGGCGAACAGCATCGTGCGCTGGCGCGATGCCAACGGCGCCTTCCGCAGCCGCCAGCAGCTGATGGACGTGGCCGGCCTGGGCGCCAAGACCTTCGAGCAGGCGGCCGGGTTCCTGCGCATCCGCGACGGCGACAACCCGCTGGACCTGACCGGCGTGCACCCTGAGACCTACCCTGTCGTGCAGCGAATGCTGGACAAGCTGCAGCGGCCGGTGGCCGAGGTGATGGGCAAGAGCGATGTGATCCGCACACTGAAGCCCGAGGCTTACGCTGACGAGAAGTTCGGTGCGATCACGGTCAAGGACATCCTGGCCGAGCTGGAGAAGCCCGGCCGCGACCCCCGCCCCGATTTCAAGGTAGCCCGCTTCAACGACGGCGTCGAGGACATCAAGGACTTGGCCGAGGGCATGGTGCTGGAAGGCACCGTGAGCAACGTGGCGCAGTTCGGCGCCTTCGTCGACCTCGGCGTGCACCAGGACGGCCTGGTCCACGTGAGCCAGCTGTCGAACAAGTTCGTCAACGATGCGCGCGAGGTCGTCAAGACCGGCGACATCGTCAAGGTCAAGGTGATCGAGGTCGACCTGGCCCGCAAGCGCATCTCGCTGACCATGAAGCTGGATGCCGCGCCGGCCCCGAAAGGGCAGGGCGGGGCGCGCGGCGACAACAGCTTCCGGCCGCCTGGCCGGGGCGAACGCCACCACCCGGCGCCACGCGGGGGCGCGACGGCGCCGGCACAAGGCGCCATGGCGGCGGCCTTTGCCAAGCTCCAGAAGCGCTGAGCCCCATCCGCTGCGCGGCAGTGTGCGCACTGCTGCGCGGCTTGCGGGCTTCCCCCGCGGCTGCCGGGCGCCCCGGAAGCTAAAATCTCCGGCTCCACAGGGTGACTCGCGCGCCCCGTGTCGGGGGGCTATTCACTGAGGCACGAGAACATGAACGAAGCAGCATCCGCTTCGAAACTGGCGGCATTGGAGCGTGAACTGGCGGAGCTTTGCGTCAGCGCGCTCAATCTGGAGCAGGATCCGGCGTCCGTCGACCCGACCGCCTTGCTCTATGGCGACGGCCTGGGCCTGGATTCCATCGACATCCTGGAGCTGGCGCTCGAAGTCTCCCGCAAGTACGGCTTCGAACTGCGTTCGGACGACGAGCGCAACCACGAGATCTTCCAGTCGCTGCGCACGCTGGCCGCCCATGTGGCGGCGCACCGCACGCGCTGATTTCCTTTTCCACCATGCTTCGCCTGGGCTTGTCGGCAGGGGCCCTCGCCGCCTATGGGGGCCTGGCGCACTGGCTGATGGTCCATGCGGCGGCTTCGCCGTGGGCGGTGTTGCTGTTGCTCGGCCCGCTGCTGTTGTCCTTCGCCGCCTGGGCGCTGGCCCGGCACCGCTGGGGCGTGCTGGCGCTGGCCGCCCTCGGCCTGGCCGCGGCCTGGCAAGCGGGTGGCGTGAGCGACATCAACCGCCTCTATGTGCTCCAGCATGCTGGCATCCATGCGGCTCTGGCCGCGGTCTTTGCGCTGTCGCTGCGGGCCGGCAGTGTGCCGCTGATCACCCGGGTGGCCCTGCGGGTGCACGGCGGGCAGATGCCGGCTGCCAAGCACGCCTACACACGGCACGTCACCGTGGCCTGGGCCGGCTACTTCGTGCTGATGGTGGCGGCGTCGCTCGGGCTGTACGCGTGGGCGCCGTGGGCTTGGTGGTCCGCGTTCGCCAACCTGATCACACCGCTGTCGCTGGTGCTGATGATGGCCGGAGAGTGGCGCCTGCGCTATTGGCTGCACCCCGAGTTCGAGCGGGTGCCCATCGCCACCGCGGTGCGTGCGTTCCGCGAAACGCCCGCTGCTCGCGCCTGATGCCATGAGCCAGGACGTGTCCCGTGTCGATGCGGCCGCCAGGTCGCGGGTGTCCGAGGCCTTGCCGCTGTGGCGCTCGCGCGATCCGGACGCCCCGATCGCCTGGCGCGCCGGGCAGCCCGTGTCGGCCCGGCAGTTCCTGGCCGATGTTCAGCGTCTGGCCATGCGCCTGCCCGCCGAGGCCCGCGTCGTCAACCTGTGCACCGACCGATACCGCTTCAGCGTCGTGCTCGTTGCGGCCTGGGCGAGGGGTGAGGTCTGCCTGCTGCCACCGAACGCCATGCCCGACACGCTGGCCCGGCTGGTGCAGCCCGACCGCGCTCTGGTGCTGCTCTCGGACGACCCGGGCTTCGAGACCGGGCTGGCGCCAGTGATGCACGTCGATGCACCGTGGCCGGCATCGGCCGACGCGCCCGGTACGCCATTTGCGGTCGAGCCCGACGCCGAGGTGGTCTGCCTGATGACCTCGGGCTCGACGGGCGACCCACAGCCGCACGCCAAGCGCTGGCGGCCGCTGCTGCTCAATATCGCCGCCGAAGCCGAACGGCTCGCCGAGTCGCTCGGGCGACGTGACCTGAGCGGCCTGACCATCGTGGCTTCGGTGCCGCCTCAGCACAGCTACGGGCTGGAGTCGAGCGTGCTGCTCGCGCTGCTCGGCGGAGCCGCGTTCGACAGCGGCCGCCCTTTCTACCCGGCCGACATCGCCGCGTCGCTGGCCGCCGTGCCGCGGCCTCGGGCCCTGGTCACCACGCCGTTCCACCTCAAGACCTTGTTGCTGTCGGGCGTGCAGTTGCCGCCGGTCGACCTGGTGCTCAGCGCCACCGCGCCGTTGTCGCCGCAGCTGGCGGCGCAGGCCGAAGCCGCTTTTGGTGGCGTGTTGATCGAGATCTACGGATGCACCGAAGCGGGTCAGGTGGCCAGCCGGCGCACCACCGAAGGCCAGGGCTGGACGACACTGGGCCACCTGCGCCTGCGCAGCGAGGCCGGCGCCGAGGGCGGGGTGTTCGTGGTCGAGGGCGGGCATGTGGTCGAGCCCACGGTGCTGGCCGATGTGCTGGAGCTCGACGATGCGCGCCATTTCCGGCTGCTGGGCCGCTCCAACGACCTGATCCACGTGGCCGGCAAGCGCAGCTCGCTGGCCTACCTGAACTTCCAGCTCAACCGGGTCGAAGGCGTGCAGGACGGCTGCTTCTGGATGCCCGACGACGTGGTCGACGGCGTCGTGCGCCCAGTGGCCTTCGTGGTCGCGCCGGGCCTGTCGCCTGCCGAGGTGGTGGCGCGCCTGCGGCCGCTGCTGGAGCCGGCCTTCGTGCCGCGCAAGGTGGTGCCGGTGCCTGCATTGCCGCGCAACGACACCGGCAAGCTCACCGCGCAGGCGCTGCGCGAGTTCGCCCTCGCCCAGCTGAGCGGGGGGCCCCGATGAAAGCCTCGGCAGCGCACTGGCAAGCCCGGCGCCAGTTGCCGGCCGGCCACCCCAGCCTGGCCGGCCACTTCCCAGGCCAGCCGGTCTACCCGGGCGTGGTGCTGCTCGCCGAGGTGCTGGAGGCAGCGCTCGGCATCGAGCCGATTGCCCGGCGATTGGGCGCGGCGCCGCGGATCGAAAGCGTGAAGTTTCTGTCGCCCATCGTGCCCGGCGACACCGACACCGAGCTGCTGGTGCGGTTCAGCGAGCGCACCGGCGGGGTGGATTTCGAGCTGTGGCACGCCGGGGTGCTGGCGGTGCGCGGCCAGCTGGCCGGTTGAAGGGGCCGTCATGACCGCCCCGGCCAGCACCGCCGACTGGCGCCAGACCCGCGAGCGCAGCAACCGGGCGGCGTTGCGCATCATCAGCTGGGTGGCGGTGCACGGCGGTCGGCCGGCCGCGCGGCTGCTGCTGTGGCCCATCACAGCCTACTTCCTGCTGTTCGGCCGGGCCGCCGGGCGGCATTCGCAGCGCTACCTGGCGCGCGTGTTGGGGCGCCCGCCGAGCTGGCGCGAGCGCTGGAAGCACTTCTTCCACTTCGCGTCGGTGGTGCTGGACCGGGTCTACTTCCTGCGCGATCAGCGCCATTGCTTCGACCTGCAGGTGCGGGGAGCCGAGCATCTG
Source organism: Pseudomonadota bacterium (assembly GCA_049322835.1). GTDB lineage: Bacteria > Pseudomonadota > Gammaproteobacteria > Burkholderiales > Burkholderiaceae_C > Ideonella. The sequence goes on from JBMOQN010000009.1 coordinate 17,622, forward strand.
CAGCAGGTGCTGGCGGCCGGGCGCGGTGCGATCGTGGTCGGTGGCCACCTGGGCAGCTTCGAGGCGCTGGCGGCGGCCGGCCGGCAGATGGCAGGGCTGAACATCGCGATGGCGATGTACCCCGACAACGCCCGCATGATCAACGCGGCGCTCGAGGCGATCGCACCGGGCTTCCGAATGCGCGTCATCGCGCTCGGCCAGCGCAACGCCATGCTGGCTGTGCGCGACTGGCTCGATGGCGGCGGCGTGGTGGGCCTGCTGGCCGACCGGGCCCTCGCGCCAGCGGGCGCGAAGGCCGGAACGAAAGGGCAGGCGAGCCCGGAGGCGAACGGGGACACGCTGTGGCTGCCCTTCCTCGGCCACGATGCGCCGTTCGGCCTGGGCCCGTTCCGCCTGGCGCAGCTGCTGCGTCGGCCGGTCGTCTTCATGGTCGGTCTCTACAATGGCGGCCGCTGCTACGAGCTGCGGTTCGAGCCGCTGGCCGACTTCAGCGGGCCCCTGGCCGGCACCAGCCGCGACGAGGCACTTCACACCGCCGTCCGCGCCTTCGCGACCCGCCTCGAGTCGATCTGCCGCGAGACGCCTTTCAACTGGTTCAACTTCCATGACTTCTGGCACGAAGAGGCCGCCCGCGATGGCTTTCGGCCAATGGCTGTTGGCCCTGCCGCTGCTGGCCCTGGCGACCAGCGCGTCTGCGCTGGAACTGGCCGAGCTGATGGGCCTGCTGGCGCAGACCAAGTCCGGTGAGGCCCGCTTCGTCGAGCAGCGCCATGTTCAAGGGCTGGGCAAGCCGCTGCAATCCAGCGGCACGCTGAGCTTCACGGCCCCCAGCCGCTTCGCGCGGCAGACCCTGTCGCCGCGCCCCGAGGCGATGGTGGTCGACGGCAACCAGGTCACCCTGACCCGCAACGGCCGCAGCCGCCAGATGGCGCTCGATGCAGTGCCCGAGATGGCGCTGCTGGTGCAGGCGGTGCGCGGCACGCTCACCGGCGACGCGGCCGCCCTGCGCCAGGCCTTCAAGCTGACGCTCGACGGTCACGCCGCGCAGTGGTCGCTGCAGCTGGAGCCACAGGACGCGCGGCTCGCGGCGGCGGTCAGCTACATCCACGTCACCGGCCGTCGCGGCGAGCTGCGCGGCGTCGAGGTGCAACTGGCCGACGGTGACCGCTCGGTGATGATGATCGAGCCGGCGGGCGCAACGGCGCCGTGATCCCGCGCGACGAGGCACCCGGGCGGCGCCGCCGCGTCCTGGCCCTGTGGGCGCTGGCGCTGCTGGCTTGCGCTCTGATCATCGGCCGCACGCGTTTCGTGGCCGACATGTCCGCCTTCCTGCCCGCCAGCCCCGACCCCGCACAGCAGGCGCTGATCGAGCAGATCCAGCACGGGGCACCCTCGCGCCTGCTGCTGCTCGGCATCACCGGGCCGGACGCTGCCCGCCGCGCCGCCGCCTCGAAGGCGCTGGCCACCGAACTGCGCGGAAGCGGGCTGTTCGAGCAGGTGCAGAACGGCGAGCGCGACAGCTGGCAGGCGGCTGGCCTCTGGCTCGTGGCGCACCGCTATCAGCTCAGCCCGGCCATCGATCCTGACCGATTCACGGCGGCGGGCTTGCGCGACGCGCTCGACGAGACCCTGTCGCTGCTGGGCACGCCGGCCGGCGCGGCGGTCAAGCCGCTGCTGGCGCGTGACCCGACCGGCGAGACGCAGCGCATCGTCGAAAGCCTGATCCCGCCGGCCGCACCGCGCATGGAAGAGGGCGTCTGGGTCTCGCGCGATGCGCCCCGCGCGGTGCTGCTGGCGAGCCTCAAGGCCGAGGGGCAGGACCTGGACGGCCAAGCCGTGGCGCTGGCCCGGGTGCGGCAGGCCTTTGCACCTTGGGCCGCCCAGGGCCTGACGCTGCAGATGAGTGGCACGCCGGTCTTTGCCGTCGACAGCCGCGAGCGCATCGAGCGCGAGGTGCGCTGGCTCGTGGCCAGCGGCGCGGTGGTGATGGGCGCGCTGCTGTGGCTGGCCTTCGGCTCCTGGCGAGCCCTGCTGGTGGCGGGGCTGCCGGTGGCGGCGGGCGTGCTGGCGGGCATTGCCTGTGTCAGCCTCACCTTCGGGCAGGTGCATGGTATGACGCTGGGTTTTGGCAGCACGCTGATTGGCGAAGCGGTCGACTACGCCATCTACTACCTGATCCAGGCCCGTCCCGCGGCCGGTACGGCCGCCGATGGCCGCGGCTGGCGGCGCTGGCTGCGCGACAACTGGCCTACCGTGCGGCTGGGCCTGCTGACCTCCCTGTGCGGCTTTGCGGCGCTCACCTTGTCGGGCTTCCCAGGGCTGGCTCAGCTCGGGGTCTTCTCGTTCGCCGGCTTGGTGGCCGCCGCTGCCACCGCGCGCTGGGTGCTGCCGGTGCTCGCGCCCGACGGCGCTGCCGCGGCCGGCTGGCGGGCTCCACTGGGGCGTGCGATGGCACGCGCGCTGCCCTGGGTGCAGCGCAGCCGCTGGGGCTGGGCGGCGGCGGCGGTGGCAGCGCTGGCGGGGCTGGCGTGGGCGCCGCAGCCCTTGTGGCGGGGCGACCTGGCGGCGCTCAGCCCCGTCCCGGCCGAGGCCCTGGCGCTGGACGCCGAGCTGCGCGCCGACCTCTCGCCCGCTGACGGGGGCATGCTGGTGCTGGTGCTGGTGCGCGGGGCATCCACCGAGGCCGCATTGCAGGCCGCCGAGGCGGTCACCCGCCGGCTCGACACCTGGGTCGACGAGGGTCGCCTGCTCGGCTTCGATTCACCGACCCGCCTGCTGCCCAGCCTGGCGACGCAGGCTGCCCGGCAGGCCAGCCTGCCGCCGACGGATGAGCTGGTGCGGCGTCTGGGCGAGGCCAGCGCCGGCGGCCCATTAAGCACCGATCAGTTGGCACCCTTCGTGGACGAGGTGGCTGCCGCCCGCCAACTGCCCCCCCTCACCCCCGAGGCACTGCTGGCGTCACCCTGGGGGCCGCTGGTGAAGGCGATGCTGCTGCTGCCACGTGCCGGGGGCCGTGGCGAGGCCGGGGTGCTGATCAGCCTCTACCCCTCGGGGTTGGCGCCGCTGGACGAGGCCGCGCTTCGCCAAGCCCTTTCGGGTGTGCCCGGCGTGCATGTTCTGCAGGTCAAGCAATCGCTGGATGCGCTGTACGCCGGCTACCTCGACGAGGCGCGCAGCCTGGCCCTGGCCGGCGCGGCGGCTGTGTTCCTGCTGCTGGCGCTGTCGCTGCGCAGTGTGCTGCGGGTGCTGCGTATCGCACTGCCGCTGGGTCTGGCGGTGCTGTTCTGCCTGGCCGGCCTGCAACTGGCGGGCGTGGCCATGGGGGTGTTGCACTGGGTCGGCCTGGTGCTGGTGGTGGCGGTGGGTTCGAACTACGCGCTGTTCTTCGACACCCCCGCCGGGCCGCCTGCCCAGGACGACGACACGCTTGCCTCGCTGGCGCTGGCCAACCTGACGATGGTGCTGTCCTTCGGCCTGATCGCCCTGTCGCACATCCCGGCGCTGGCGGCGATCGGCCAGGTCGTGGCTCCTGGCACCGCCCTGAGCCTGCTCCTGTCTGCCGCCTTCGCACCCCGGCGGAGCGCTGCGGCGGCTGTGTGACAATTCCGGGCCCTCGGGCCGCGGCCCATTTCGCCGCCTGACGGGCGTTCGTCGCCCGGCGCCGCCGCGGCGCGGCGCCCTCGCCATCCATGCCGCTCGCCCTCGATCACCGCTCCTCCCCGGTCACGCCGGTTGCCGCTGCGCGTTGGCGCATGCCGCTGTTCCTGCGGGCGACGGTGGCATGCCATGTGCTGGCCTTGGCCCTGGCCTGGTTCCTGCCCTGGGCCGCGCTCGGGCTGTTGGCGGCCAACCACGCCCTGATCGTGGGGGCCACCTTGTGGCCGCGCAGCGCGTGGCTGGGCCCGAACGTCACGCGTCTGCCCGACACAGCAGCGCGGCGCGGCGAGATCGCCATCACCATCGACGACGGCCCCGACCCGGACGTGACGCCGCAGGTGCTGGACCTGCTCGACCGGGCCGGCGCCAAGGCCAGCTTCTTCTGCATTGCCGAGCGCGTGCTGCAGCACCCGACGCTGGCGCGAGAGATCATCGCCCGGGGCCACGACCTGCAGAATCACACCGCCTCGCACCGGCACAGCTTTTCCTTCCTCGGCCCGCGCGCCTATGCCGCCGAGCTGGGCCGGGCGCAGGCGATGGTCGAATCGGTGGTTGGCCAGCGGCCGCGCTTCTTCCGAGCGCCGGCCGGCTTTCGCAACCCTTTCCTCGGGCCGGTGCTGCCGCGCCTGGGCCTGACCCTGGTGAGCTGGACGCGCCGCGGCTTCGACACCCGCGAGCCCGATGCGAGCCGCGTGCTGGCGCGCCTGTCTCGCGGCCTGGCTGCGGGCGACATCCTGCTGCTGCACGACGGCCATGCGCGGCGTGCCGCCAACGGCGAGCCGGTGGTGCTGCAGGTGTTGCCGGCGCTGCTGGCCCGCTGCCGCGAAGCAGGCCTGCAGCCGGTGCGCCTGAGCGATGCCCTCTGAACTGATTCCATGACCTTTGACCACTCCGAGCCGGGCGCCCGCCGCGCCGACGCTCACCCCGTGCCGGCGCCCCGCGTGCCGGTGGCCAGTGCGCCGGCAGGGCCAGGCTCCTGGGCCGAGTTGCTCGACCTGGCTTCGGCCCCCTACCGACAGGCCGGCCGCTTCGCCTGGCACTTCGCCCGGGGCAAGCTTGGCCGCGACCCGGTCTTTCGCGCCATGCTGGAGCGCGGGCTGCTGCCGGCCGGGGCGAGGGTGGTCGACCTCGGCGCCGGCCAGGGCCTGCTGGCCAGCCTGCTGGCGGCGATCGACCGAATGGCGTGCCGCCCCGGCGGCTGGCCGGCGGGCTGGGCCCGCGCACCGGTGCAAGCCAGCTACCTCGGCGTGGAGCTGATGCCGCGCGACGTGGAGCGTGCCCGCGCTGCGCTGGCGCCGCTGGGCGACCAGGCGCAGTTCGTCTGCGGCGACATGTGCAGCACCGCGCTGCCGCCCTGCGACGTGGTCGTCATCCTCGATGTGCTGCACTACGTGCCGCAGCCGGCACAGGACGCGCTGCTGACCCGCGTGCGCGACGCCCTGCAGCCCGGTGGCCGGCTGCTGCTGCGCGTCGGTGACGCGGCCCAGGCCGGCGGCTTTCGCGTGAGCCAGTGGGTAGACCGCGTTGTCACCCTCGTGCGCGGCCACCGCGTGCCGCCCACCTTCTGCCGGCCACTTCGCGAGTGGGTGACCCTGCTCGAAGGCCTGGGCTTCCTTGTGCAACCCATGCCGATGAGCCAGGGCACGCCCTTCGCCAACGTGCTGCTGGTGGCCGACCTGCCCGAGGGCCGCGCATGACGACGCCCTGGCCGATCGCCGCCTGGACGATGACCAGCGCGCTGGGCCTGGGCAACGAAGCCCACCTGCAGGCCTTGCTGGCCGGCCGCAGTGGCCTGCGCCGTCAGCGTTTCGAGACGGCGCACTTCGACGCCTGGCTGGGTGTCGTGGGAGGGGTCGACGAGGTGGCGCTGCCTGAAGCGCTGCGTACCTACGACTGCCGCAACAACAGGCTGGCGTGGCTCGGCCTGCAGGCCGATGGCTTTGCCCGGCAGGTGAGGCGCGCAGCCGAGCGCCATGGTGCGCACCGCGTCGGCGTCTTCATGGGCACCAGCACCTCCGGCATCCTGCAGACCGAGCAGGCCTACCGGCGCCGCGATCCCGCCAACGGCGCCTTGCCAGCCGACTTCGACTACGCCCACACCCACAACACCGCATCGGTGGCGCGTTTCACCCGCGATGCCTTGGGGCTGCAGGGGCCGGCCTGGGCGGTGTCGACCGCCTGCTCGTCGGGTGCCAAGGTCTTCGGCTGTGCGGCGCGTCTGCTCGATCTCGGGGTGATCGACGCGGCGGTCGTGGGCGGCGTCGACAGCCTCTGCCTGACGACGCTGTACGGCTTCAACTCGCTCGAGCTCGTGTCGCCGGACATCTGCCGCCCGTGGGACGCCGGCCGCCGGGGCCTGTCGCTCGGCGAGGCCGCGGCTTTCGCCCTGCTGGAGCGCCGCGCCGATGCGCCGGTGGCCTGGCTGAAGGGGGTGGGCGAGAGCAGCGACGGTCACCACATGAGTTCCCCGCTGCCCGACGGCGCCGGCGCGGCGCTGGCGATGCGCCATGCGCTGGCCCAGGCCGGCCTGGCGGCCGCCGAGGTGGGCTACATCAACCTGCACGGCACGGCCACGGCCAACAACGACGCGGCCGAGGACCAGGCCGTGTGCGCCGTCTTCCCGGGCACGCCTTGCAGTTCGACCAAAGGTGCGACCGGCCACACGCTGGGCGCCGCCGGAGCGCTGGAGGCTGGCATCTCGCTGATGGCGCTGCGACACGGCTTCATGCCCGGCGGCGGCACGCGCCAGACGCCAGACCCGGCGCTGCACGCGGCGTACCTCGCCGAGAGCCGGCCCGCTGCGCTGCGCCACGTTGCCAGCAATTCCTTCGGCTTCGGTGGCTCCAACACCTGCCTGGTGTTCGGAGGCGCCGCATGAGCCCCATCGTCGCCAAGATCGCAGGCATCGGCGTGCAGGGGCCGGGCTTGTCGGGGTGGGGCGCCACGGCCACCCTGCTGCGAGAGCCCGCTGCCTGGGCCACCGCACCGACAGCGCTGCCCCTGCCGGCGCGCCTGCCCCCCGCCGAGCGGCGGCGCAGTGGGGCGCTCGTACGCCTGTCGCTGGCGGTGGCCGACGAGGCGCTCGAAGCCGCTGCACGAGGTGGCTTGGTGGTCGACCCGGCCGGCCTCGCGACGGTCTTCACCTCCTCCAGCGGCGACGCGCTGAACTGCCACGCGCTGTGCGAGGCACTGGCGCAGCCGGAGCGCGCGGTGTCGCCCACGCGATTCACCAACTCCGTCCACAACGCGACCGCGGGCTACTGGCACATCGCCACCGCGTCGCGGGCGCCGTCGATCAGCTTGTGTGGCTTCGATGCCAGCTTCGCAGCCGGCCTGCTGGAGGCGATGGCGCAGTGCGTGTCGGGCGCGGCGCCTGTGCTGCTGGTCGCCTCCGACATCCCCTACCCGCATCCCCTGAACGCCCAGCGCCCCTCGCCGGATGCTTTCGGCCTGGCCCTGCTGCTCGTGCCGCCGTCGGCGCCCGGGGCCGGCTTCGCGCAGCTGTCCCTGCCTGACGATGCGATGGTGCCCCGGCCAGTGTCGGCCTGCGAGCCCCCGGGCCTCGACGCTCTGCGAAGCGGAGTGCCTGCGGCGCGTGCACTGCCGCTGCTCGTGGCGTTGGCCGATGGTCGCGCCGGGCGCGTCGTGCTGGAGGGGTTCGCCGGCGGCTCGCTGGCCATCGACGTGATTGCCGCCGGATGAACGCTGTGCCTGCCACGCTCGACCATGCGGGCATCGCGGCCCGCGTGCCCCACCAGGGCCGCATGTGCTGGCTGGAGCGCCTGGTCGAGTGGTCCGACGAGCGCATCGTCTGCGAGGCGGTGAATCACCAAGACGCCGACCACCCTCTGCGCACGCCGCAGGGCCTGCTGGCCAGCTGCGCCATCGAGTATGCCGCCCAGACCATGGCCTTGCACGGTGCGTTGTGCGCCGAAGCCGATGCGCTTGTCAGCGGGCCGGTGCCGGGCTTCCTCGCCAGCGCCCGCGGCGTGACGCTGAGCCGCTGGCGCCTGGACGCCGCCGCGGGCCCTCTGCGCATCCAGGCCGAGCGTCTGGCCGGCGACACCCGCCAGCTGCTCTACGGCTTCCGCGTCGACGATGCGGCCGGCACGCGCCTCGCCGAAGGCCGCGCCACAGTTGTCCTGAACACCCCCCTGACACGATGAGCCTGCAGAACAAGCGAGCCCTGGTCACCGGCGCCAGCGGCGCTCTCGGCGCAGCGATGGCACGCCGGCTGGCGCTGCAGGGCGCCACCCTGCTGCTGCACGCCAACAGCCGGCCCGAGGCGGTGCAGGCGTTGGCCGACGAGATCGTGGCGGCGGGTGGCCGGGCGCATTCCGTCGTGTTCGACGTGACCGATGCGGGCGCCGCGCAGTCCGCGTGCGACGCGATGCTGGCCGAAGGGCCGGTGCAGATCGTGGTCAACAACGCGGGCATCCACGACGACGCCGTCTTCCCCGGCATGCGCCCGGAGCAGTGGCACCGCGTGATCGAGGTCTCGGTGCATGGCTTCTTCAACGTGACCCGGCCGCTGCTGCTGCCGATGCTGCGCACCCGCTGGGGCCGCGTGCTGAACGTGTCGTCGGTGGCGGCCATCACCGGCAACCGCGGGCAGGTGAACTACGCGGCGGCCAAGGGGGCGCTCAACAGCGCCACCAAAGCCTTGTCGCTCGAAGTGGCCGGCCGCGGCGTGACCGTGAACGCCATTGCGCCCGGCATCATCCAGTCGCCCATGGCCGATGCGGTGTTCGACCGGAAGAAGGTGGCCGAGCTGGTGCCCGTGGGTCGCGCGGGCACGCCCGAGGAGGTGGCCGCCCTGGCGGCCTTCCTGCTCGGCCCGGAGGCCGCCTACATCACCGGCCAGGTCATCTCGATCAACGGCGGGATGGCCTGAACCGCTCCCGCGCCCTGCCCAACTCCAACCACAACCTGCTCATGCGACCTGTCCAACGCCTCTTCGCCGCCGCTCTGGCCATTGCCGCAGGGGGGATGCCCTGGCCCGCAGCGGCCGAACCGCCGGTCGGCGAGATGCGCTACCTCTGCTGCAACATGCGCATTGGCAGCGACTGGCTCAGCGACATCAACTACGACGAGGAGGGGATGACGGTCGTGCCCTACGGGACACCGGTGAAGGTGATGGAGGTGTCGCGCAACCGCGTGCGCATCGAGATCGCCGGCAAGGCCTACAAGTTCGGCAACGACTACAGCCGCAAGCTGGGCATGCCGGCGTTCATCGAGCGTTACCTGCTGGCAGCGGACCCGCGGCCGGCGCAGCAGGGCCTGCCCGAGGCTGCCCGCACGGCCATCGAGTCCTTCTCGGTGGCACCCGGCATGACCCGAGAGCAGGTGCTGTTGGCGATCGCCTACCCGATTGCCGACGAAACGCCCGACCTGCAATCGGACGTGTGGAAGTACTGGCGAAACGGCAGCTACCAGTACGACGTGAAGTTCGACGAGCAGGGGGTGGTCAAGGACGTCTTGATCACCGATGAGAACTCGCACGACAGCGATGAGAAGTGCCCGGTCAACGTCTACCGGCCCGACTGGAAGCTTGGCGATGACCGGACGCACACCCACCTGCAAGTGGATGACAAGGTCGTCGGCAGGCTGCGGACCAGCGAAACCACGTGCCTGAAACTGGCACCGGGCAGGCACCTGATCGAAGTGCGGAACGAGGTTCTCTTCATGCCGGCGGCCGTGGTGGCGTCGATGGAGGTGGTGGTTCCGGCCGACGGTGCCCCGCAGTTCCTGCGCTTTCAGCGCTCGCTGACGGCCTCTGGCCTGCTCATCTCGCCGTGGCTGAACGACAACAAGCTCACCATCACCGACGAGGCGAGCTGGCGCAAGCGGCTTTGACGGTCAGTCCTGGAACGGCGGCTGCCTGGCCAGCCGTCGGCCGACGAGCAGGGGCAGCCGCAGCGCGAACTCGAGCATCAGCCGGGTGTGCATCCAGGTGAGCAGCACGTTGTCGCGCCCGTAGCGGAAGTGCGAGACGCCGCCTTCGTCGGGCCGCAGGTACTTGACCGGTGCGTCCAGGTTGATCGGCTTCACGCCAGCCCAGGCCAGGCGCACCACGGCTTCGGTGTCGAAGTCGAAGCGGCGCATCCAGGGCTGGCGCCGCATCACACCGATCAGGGCGTCGATGGGGTAGACGCGGAAACCATAGAGCGAATCGGCCACGCCGGCCCCGAGCGTCTCGAGGTTCGTCCACCAGTTCGAGACGCGCCGGCCGCGCACGCGCAGCAGCGGCGCGCTGCTGTCGAACACCGGGCGGCCGAGGATCATCGCCTCGGGCCTTGCTGCGGCTTGGGCCATGAAGGGCCCGATCAGGCCGGCCGGGTGCTGGCCATCGGAATCCATCGTCAGTGCCTGGCGGAAGCCGGCGTCGCGGGCCGCCTGCAGGCCGTGCAGCACGGCCGCGCCCTTGCCCTGGTTGTGCGGCAGCCGGAGGATGCGCAGCCCCGGGTCGTGCCCCATCTCGCGCTCCAGCTGTTCGGCACTGCCGTCCGTGCTGCCGTCGACCACCACCCAGACCGGGCTCCATTCCGCGCGCGCGGCCCGCACCGTGGCGAGCAGCGTGGCCGCACCGGTGTTGTAGCTGGGGATCAGGACGAGCTGCTGGCTCGACGGCGAAGGGAGCGCGCTCATCGGTGCTGGACGGGGCCCAGGGCCTGCGAGAAATAGGTTTCGATTTCCGTCAGCTGGGCGTCGGCGTCCTGGGCCGGCTCGAAACGGCGGCCCAGGCGCACCGAGAACTCGATCGGCAGCGGCGGCAGCCGCCACAGGGGCCAACCTTTGCCCAGGTAGGGGGAGTGGGTGTCGATGAAGACGGTCTGGATCGGGGCGCGGGCCAGCTTCGCGATCAGCGTGAAACCGGGCCGGAAGGCATTCACTGGCGGCTGCGTTGTGCGCGTGCCTTCGGGGAAAAGCACGAGCTGGCCGCCGGCCTTCAGGTCGGCCACGGCCATGCGCACCATGCCCAGCGCCGAGTCATTGCGGATGTAGCGCGCCAGCCGTGCGCCCGGGCCCAGGAAAGGGTTGTGGATCAGGCTGGCCTTCATCACGCAGGCGCTGCGCGGTAGCCGGGCGACCAGCATCAGGGCGTCCAGCATGCTGGGGTGGTTGGCCACCACGATCAGGCCGCGGGTGTCGCGCAGGGGGTCGAGCGCGCTGGCATCCATCTTCAGCAGGCCGGCGCGGTTGGCGATGGCCCAGAACAGCGCGTAGCCACGCGAGATGCCGGCGCGCCCCACCTCCAGGCCGCGCGCACGCGGCAGCATTGGGTACAGCACCGCCGCGATGAGGTTCCAGCCGAGCGAAATGAGGCCGAGCAGCAGCAGCAGCCCGTACAACGCCAGCAGCATGACCGGTTTGAGCAGCCAATGGTTCATCGCGCCGGGCCGCTCTCAGGGGGTGGTCGTCACCAGGGTGGACGAGCGCGCGAAGATCCAGCTCAGCGCGATGCCGGCCGACCATTGCCGCCGCTCGCGCACCAGCGGGCTGTCGCCCATCGCCGAGCCGGCAATCTGATCGTGTTTGGCGAACAGCCCCAGCCAGAGGTCGCCGACCTGCCGGGAGGCGGCGATGGTCGATTGCCAGCCGGCGTAGCCGCCTCCGGCCTGGTAGGCCGGGCGCCCGGGCGTGGCCTCGCTTTCGCGCACGCCGTAGAAGTGCTGGTGGAACCGGCGGTCGCCGAGCACGGGGCCAGTGAGCAGGCCCAGGTTCCAGTCGCCCAGCGCGTGGTCCAGGTTGACATGCGGTGTGCTGACCCAGCCCAGGTGCTGCGGGCTGGACTCGACGGAGAAGACGGCGCGCAGCGGCACGCGCAGGTCGAGGCGGGAATGCCGGCCGCGGGCAAAGGTGTGGTTCCACACCGGACCGATCTCGACCGTCGGGGCCAGGTCGTCCATGCCTTCGCGGGCGCGGTTGTCTTCACTGCGGGTCGGCGCGCTCGCGCTGAAGCTCAGGTTGATCTCGTCGTTTTCGGCTTCCAGCAGGCGGGCGCGGGCGCCTTCCCGGTCGGCCTTGAGCAGGTCGCCCCGGTACACCACATAGGGCACCGGCAGCCACCACAGGTGCGACTGGTCGGAGCCCCGGTAGTGCGGCAGGCGCAGGGCGCCGGCGCCCAGACCGAGCTCCCAGAGGGGCAGGCCTTCTTCCGCGCGCGCTGGGCTTCCGAGCAGGAGCGACCCCGCGGCCAAGGCCGCCAAGCACCCACGCAGGCTCACAGCAAGGCCCCGGGCTCGGTGGCGTGCGCCTCGACCTCGACCAGCAGGTCGCCGCGGCAGATGTCCGCCTGCACGTAGATCACGCGCTGCGCGGCGATGGAATGCTTGCCCACCGCGGCTTCGAACACGCGGCGCACGGTGTCCAGGTCGTCTGCATGCCGCACATATGCGGTGCAGGTCATGCGCTCCAGCGAGTAGCGTGCACTGCCGCGCCCATGGGCGGCTCCGATCACTGCCTGCAGGTTGCGCAGGGTTTCCTCGGTCTGGGCCTGCACATCGCCTGGGTGCACGCTGGCACTGCCGACGATGCTGGCGGTGCCGGAGATCAGCAGCGAGAGCTGGCCCGTGGCCGAAGGCACGAGTACGGCGCGCGAGAAGGTCGGGCTGCGCGGGCCGAACTCGCTGGGGTAGCGCCAGGCGGGCACCTGGCGTGGGTTCTCCAGTGGCACGGCGCGGCTGCGGCCGGCGAGGAAGCGCACGCGGAAAGCGCCGTCTTCGGTGGTCCCGAGTGCGCAAGCGGCCGGGGCGCCAGCGAACGCGTCGCGCCGGGCATCGAGGAAGGCCTGCTGCCGCCCCAGGTTGAACTGGCGATAGCGCTCCAGGCCCAGCTGCTCGCGGTTGATGTTGGGCAGGTAGTTCCACAGCCGCACCAGATGGGGCAACTGCGCTTCCTCCAGGGCCTGGAAGATGCCCGCGTAAGCTCGGTAGGCCAAGTCGCCCAGGCCCGAGGCGGCTTCTTCGGCGGTGCTGTCGTAGACGCCGAAGAGCCAGTGGCCGTCGGTCTGCCAGTGGACTTCACCGCAGCGCCCTGCCCGGATGCCCGGCCCGGCCAGCCAGGCATCGACCTCGGCGCCATTGGGCGACAGCGTGCGCAGGCCCACGCCGGCCAGCAAGGCCGGGGCGCCGGCGCTTGCCTGCTGGTAGCCGACGCCGCCCAGCCAGCTCCCATCAGCCACGAGGCCGCGGACGGCTTGCGGACTGGCGACGCGCAGGGCGCGAAGGGCCGTGTGAGGGGCGGGTGGAGCGACGGGGGCGAGGGGCTCGGCCGTGGAGACAGAAGACATGCGGGAAAGGGATCAGGCCGCAGCGCGCCGTGGCTGCTCGAGGGGCTTGGTCGCGACGAACTCGGAAAAGATGCCGAGCTCGACGTGGCGGCGCGCGTCGGTGAAGCCGGCCTCGCGCAGCGCCGCGATCACGGCGTCGGGCGGAATGCAGGCCTCGATCGTGTCCCAGTAGTAGCGCCACAGCTTGGGTGTGTCGCTGCCGCGGCTGACGAACCACGCTGCGGCGGGAACGACCAGGCGCATGTAGCCCTTGAGCAGCGACATGCCCCAGCGGCTGCGCGGTCGGGTGATCTCGAGAATGAGCAGGCGGCCTCCCGGTTTCAGCGTGCGGTAGAACTCGGCGAATGCCGGCCGCACATCGCTCAGGTGGCGCAGCGCGTAACCCATGCTGAGGAAGTCGGCGCTGGCATCCGGCTGCGGGATCGCCTCGGCGAAGCCCTGCAGCAATTGCACGCCGGGCAGGCGGGCCTGGCCGAGCATGCCGGGGCTCGGGTCGACACCGACCAGCGATCCGGTGGGGCCGGTGAGCGTGAGCGCCTCGCGCGCCACCAGGCCGGTGCCGGTGCCCACGTCGAGCACCTTCATGCCGGTGGCCAAACCGGCACGCTGCAGCGCCTGCCGGCGATACCAGGGCCCGCTGCCGAGCGCGAGCATGGCTTCGATCCGGTCGTAGTCGACGGCGGTGCCGTCGAAGATCTGCTGGACGAAGGCGCGGTGCTGATCCTTGTTCTCGTAGTACTTGGTCAGCGTGCCATGGGGGCGCAGGGAATCCTGCGAGGACGTTTCGGCGGTCATCCTGCAATTATCGCTGGCCGGAGTGGGCGGGCCGGGAAGGGATACTCCCCCTGACTAACGAACTGCACCCCAGATGAGCCGAACCCTGACAGCGCTGCGCGTGCTCGCCGGGCCCGCAGCGCGCCAACACCTGCGCGAACGTGGGCTGCGGCCGCAGGACGTGCGTGTCGTGCCGGGGGCTGCGGGCGGGCCCAAGGGCCTTGCGCTGAACCGGCTGGATCGATTTCTCTTCGCGCACTGGTTGCCGCGCGGCGGCCATGTGGTCCACTTGGTCGGGGCTTCGGTCGGGGCCTGGCGCATGGTGGCGGCGTGCCTGCCCGATGCCGACCGCGCGCTGGCCCGGCTGGCCGACGACTACGTGGCCGCCGACTATTCCCGCGCCGGCACCCGCAGGCCGGACGCGCGCTCGGTGAGCGAAGACTTCGCCGCCACCTTGCGCGCGCACTTCGCCGGCCACGAGGCGACCCTGCTGGCCCATCCCGCTTGGCGCCTGCACATCGTGGCCAGCCGGGGCCGGCACATCCTGCGCCGCGAGGGCCGGTTCACCACCCCGGTGGGTTTCATGACGGCCTTTGCCGCCAACGCTGTGGCGCGGCAGGCGCTGGGGGGCTGGTTGGAGCGCGTGGTCTTTTCCGACACCCGGGACGAACTGCCCCTGCCGCTGACCGACTTCCGCACCCACCGCGTCGCTCTGAGCACCGACAACCTGTTGCCCGCGGTGATGGCCAGTTGCTCCATTCCCTTCTGGATGAAGGCGGTGCACGACATCCCGGGCGCCCCGGCGGGGGCTTACTGGGACGGCGGCATCACCGACTACCACCTGCATTGGCGCTACGACCAACTCCAGCCCGGTCTGGCGCTCTATCCGCACTTCCAGGCGGCCGTGGTACCAGGTTGGCTCGACAAGGCGTTGCGCCACCGCCACCGGCCCACCGCCGCGCTCGACCGCCTGGTCGTGCTGGCTCCCCGCCCCGAGTGGGTGGCAACGCTGCCCGATCGCAAGTTGCCCGACCGCGGCGACTTCCAGCGCTACGGCACCAACCTGCAGGCCCGGCAGAAGGCGTGGCGCAACGCAGTGGCCGAGGGGCAGCGCCTGGCCGACGAGTTTGCGGAACTGGTCGGGTCCGGCGTGCCCATCGAGGCCGACGGCCTTTGAGCGCGCGGGTTGGTGGCGGCGCGCCCCTCGTTCTACAATTGAATCTTCAATCAGCAAGAGCAGGAAAGGCAGCACGGGTTATGACACCGCGAACTACGACCTTTGGAAAGTCTTCCTAGTCGGCCGCGGCTCGTTCACACACGTCTTTCTCTCTCATACGAAGCGCGGCCATGGAGCCGCGTTTTTCGTTCTGGATGCCCATCATGATCAAGATTTCATTGCCCGACGGTTCCCAGCGCGAGTACCCGGGCCCGCTCACCGTGGCCGAGGTGGCCGCCTCGATCGGTGCGGGTTTGGCCAAGGCGGCGTTGGGTGGACGCATCGGCCAGGGGCCGGGTGCGAAGCTCGTCGACACGAGCCACCTGATCGAGGCCGATGCACCGCTGGCCATCGTGACCGACAAGGACCCCGACGGTCTGGAGATGATCCGCCACTCGACGGCCCACCTGCTGGCCTATGCGGTGAAGGAACTCTTCCCCGACGCCCAGGTGACGATCGGCCCGGTGATCGACAACGGCTTTTACTACGACTTCTCGTACAAGCGCCCCTTCACGCCCGAGGACCTGGCCGCCATCGAAGCCAAGATGGCCGAGCTGGCGAAGAAGGACGAGAAGGTGGAGCGCCGCGTGCTGCCGCGCGACGAGGCGGTGGCCTACTTCAAGGGCCTGGGCGAGCACTACAAGGCCGAGATCATCGGCTCGATCCCGTCCAACGAAGACGTCTCGTTGTACCGCGAGGGTGCCTTCGAAGACCTGTGCCGCGGCCCGCACGTGCCCAGCACGGGCAAGCTCAAGCACTTCAAGCTGATGAAGGTGGCGGGCGCGTACTGGCGTGGCGACCACCGCAACGAGATGCTCCAGCGCATCTACGGCACGGCCTGGGCCAGCAAGGACGACCTGCAGAAGTACCTCACGATGCTGGAGGAGGCCGAGAAGCGCGACCACCGCCGCCTCGGCAAGGAACTCGACCTGTTTCACCTCGATGAGCACTCGCCCGGCACGGTCTTCTGGCACCCCAAGGGCTGGGCGGTCTGGCAGGAGGTGGAGCAGTACATGCGCCGCGTGTACCGCGACAACGGCTACCTCGAGGTCAAGGGCCCGCAGATCCTGGACAAGTCGCTCTGGGAGAAGACGGGGCACTGGCAGAAGTACCGCGAGAACATGTTCACGACGGAATCGGAGAAGCGGGACTACGCGCTCAAGCCGATGAACTGCCCGGGCCACATCCTGATCTTCAAGCAGGGCATCAAGAGCTACCGCGACCTGCCGCTGCGTTACGGCGAGTTCGGCCAGTGCCACCGCAACGAGCCCACGGGTGGCCTGCACGGGATCATGCGGGTGCGCGGCTTCACGCAGGACGACGGCCACATCTTCTGCACGGAAGACGCCATCCTGCCCGAGTGCGTCGAGTACACGGCGCTGCTGCAGAAGGTCTACGCCGACTTCGGCTTCACGCAGATCCTCTACAAGGTTGCCACGCGCCCCGAGGCGCGCATCGGCTCCGACGAAAGCTGGGACAAGGCCGAGCACGCGCTGATGGAAAGCCTGCGCCGCTCGGGCTGCGAGTTCGTCATTTCTCCCGGCGACGGCGCCTTCTACGGCCCGAAGATCGAATACACGCTGAAAGACGCGCTGGGCCGCGAGTGGCAGTGCGGCACGATGCAGGTCGACTTCTTCATGGCCGAGCGCCTGGGTGCCGAGTACGTGGCCGAGTCGGGCGAGCGCCAGACGCCGGTGATGCTGCACCGGGCGATCGTCGGCAGCCTGGAGCGATTCATCGGCATCCTGATCGAGCAGCACGCCGGCGCGCTGCCCGTCTGGCTGGCGCCGACGCAGGTGGTGGTGTCGTCGATCACCGACGCCCAGGCCGACTACGTCGATTCCGTCGTGAAAACGCTGAAAAAACAAGGGGTTAGAGCGGCGGCCGATTTGCGCAATGAAAAGATCACGTATAAAATACGCGAGCATTCGTTGCAAAAGGTCCCGTTCATCCTCGTCGTAGGCGACAAGGAAAAGGCAAGCGGGGCCGTCGCGGTGCGCGCCCGAGGCAACCAGGATCTGGGCGTGATGTCCCTCGCAGACTTCCAGTCGAAGCTCGCAGGCGACATCGCGGCCAAGGTCTGAGGTCTTGCCTCGGTTTTCGTTCGCCGAACGTTTTTAGCTGGGTCCTGTACTTGCCTCAGGATCTGTTTGAGGGGTTTGAACCATCGCTACCTTTGCCGACCGTCGGATGCCCAACGTCGAGCGCAAGCATCGACTGAACCGGGAAATCATGGCCCCGAATGTGCGCCTGAACGGCGTCGAGAACGAGCCGCTGGGCATCGTCAGCATTCAGGACGCCCTGAGGATGGCCGGCGAAGCCGATGTGGACCTGGTCGAAATTGCCGCCCAAGCCGATCCGCCGGTCTGCCGGCTGATGGACTACGGCAAGTTCAAGTACCTGGAGCAGAAGCGCGCCGCGGAGGCGAAGGCCAAGCAGAAGGTCATCGAAGTCAAGGAAGTCAAGTTCCGCCCAGGCACCGACGAAGGCGACTACGCGATCAAGATGCGCAACCTGCGCCGCTTCATCGCCGAAGACGGTGACAAGGGTAAGGTGACCTTGCGGTTCCGGGGCCGTGAGATCACGCACCAGGACATCGGCATGCGGTTGCTCGAGCGCATCCGCGACGAACTGGCCGATGTGGCGGTGGTGGAGCACATGCCCAAGCTGGAAGGGCGCCAGATGATCATGGTGCTGGCGCCGAAGAAGAAGTCGTAGACGAATTCAAGGATTCGCCCGGTGGTTTGGTCACCGCCGGGTTGAAGCAGAAGCCTGGCAGGCCTTTCAAGTGCCAGCGCACCCGCGCTGACCGCCCAGCCAAGGCAACATACAAGGAGCAGTCATGCCCAAAATGAAGACCAAGAGCGGGGCCAAGAAGCGCTTCCGCGTCCGTCCGGGTGGCACCGTCAAGCGCGGTCAGGCGTACAAGCGCCACATCCTCACCAAGAAGACCACGAAGAACAAGCGCCACCTGCGTGGTGCCACCAACGTGCACGAGACCGACATGGGCCACATCGCCGCGATGCTGCCCTTCGCTGGCCTCTGATCTTCTGACGGACTGAAAGGAAACCAAGCATGCCTCGCGTCAAACGTGGTGTAACCGCACGCGCCCGCCACAAGAAGATCCTGGCCCTGGCCAAGGGCTTCCGCGGCCGTCGCAAGAATGTCTTCCGCATCGCCAAGCAGGCGGTGATGAAGGCCGGCCAATACGCCTACCGTGACCGCCGCACCAAGAAGCGCGTGTTCCGCCAGCTCTGGATCGCCCGTATCAACGCGGCGACCCGTGGCCTCGGCCTGACCTACAGCAAGTTCATCGCCGGCCTGAAGAAGGCCCAGATCGACCTGGACCGCAAGGTGCTGTCGGACATGGCCATCCACGACCCGGCTGCTTTTGCGGCCATCGTCGACAAGGTGAAGGCCCAGCTGAGCTGATCACGCTGCAGGCTCGTCGGCAACCCGCTTGCGGTGTGCCGGCAGGCCGCACAGGCTCTCGAAGGCCGTCACCTGTGGGTGCGGCCTTTTTTCATTGTTGCTTTTGATCCTTTCCGATCGTTTCGCATGAACGACCTCGAACAACTGGTGGACTCGGCTCAGGCCGACTTCGACAGCGCCGCGACCCCAGCTGAACTGGAGAACGCCAAGGCCCGTTTCCTGGGCAAGTCCGGCCGCGTCACCGAGCTGTTGAAGGGCTTGGCGCAGCTCACGGCGGAAGAGAAGAAGGCCCGCGGCGCCGAGATCAATCTGGTCAAGCAGCGCATCGAGGCCGCGCTGAGTGTCAGCCGCGAGAAGCTGGCCGATGCCGAGCTGCAGGCGCAGCTGAAGGCCGAGGCGCTCGACGTGACGCTGCCCGGGCGCCAGCGAGGGCAGGGCGGGCTGCACCCGGTGTCGCGCACGATGGAGCGTATCGAGGCCATCTTCGGCTCGATGGGCTTCGACGTGGCAGACGGCCCCGAGATCGAGGACGACTGGTTCAACTTCACTGCCCTGAACACCCCGGCGGACCACCCGGCGCGTTCGATGCACGACACGTTCTACGTCGACACCAGTTCGGCAGACGGCACTGGCCACCTGCTGCGCACCCACACCAGCCCGATGCAGGTGCGCTACGCGGTCCAGCACGTCAAGGCCCATGCCGCGGCGCTGGCGCGGGGCGAGGCGATGCCCGAGATCCGCGTGATCGCGCCCGGCCGCACCTACCGCGTCGACAGCGACGCGACCCACTCGCCGATGTTCCACCAGTGCGAAGGCCTGTGGATCGGTGAGAACGTCAGCTTCAAGGACTTGAAGGCGGTCTTCTCCGACTTCTTCCGAAACTTCTTCGAAACGGACGACCTCACGATCCGTTTCCGTCCCTCGTTCTTCCCCTTCACAGAGCCCTCTGCCGAGGTCGACATCGCCTTCGCCCATGGCCCGCTGAAGGGGCGCTGGCTTGAAGTGGCGGGCTCGGGCCAGGTGCACCCGAACGTGGTGCGCAACTTCGGGCTCGACCCCGAGCGCTACATCGGTTTCGCCTTCGGCATGGGCCCGGACCGGCTCACGATGCTGCGCTATGGCGTGAACGACCTCCGCCTGTTCTTCGACGGTGACCTGCGCTTCCTGTCGCAGTTCCGCTGAAGCCGCCTCCGGCCGTCACCCCCGAAACCGTAGAAACCGTTCCCCATGCAATTCCCAGAATCCTGGCTGCGCGAGTTCTGCAACCCGCCGCTGAGCACCACCGAACTGGCCGACCTGCTGACCATGGCCGGCATGGAAGTCGAGGAACTCAAGCCGGTCGCCCCGCCGTTCGCCGGCATCGTCGTCGCCGAAATCGTCGAAGCCGAGCAGCACCCGAATGCCGACAGGCTGCGGGTCTGCCGCGTCGACGCCGGCCCCCACAGCAAGGACGGCCCGCTGCAGATCGTCTGCGGCGCGCCCAATGCACGCGTGGGCATCAAGGTGCCGCTGGCCATCGTCGGCGCGCAGTTGCCGCCCGGTGAAGACGGCAAGCCCTTCGAGATCAAGATCGGCAAGCTGCGTGGCGTCGAGAGCTTCGGCATGCTGTGCTCGGCCCGCGAGCTGAAGCTGTCGGAAGACCATGGCGGCCTGCTGGAGCTGGCCGCCGACGCCCCTTTGGGGCAGGACGTCCGCCAGCTCCTGGGCCTCGATGACACGCTGTTCACGCTCAAGCTCACGCCCAACCTGGCGCACGGGCTGTCGGTCTACGGCGTGGCGCGCGAGGTGGCGGCGCTGACGGGTGCACCGCTGCTTGTACCGAGCTTCCCGCCAGTGAAACCGGCGCACGACCAGCAGTTGCCGGTGAAGGTGGAGGCCGAAGACCTGTGCGGTCGGTTCTCAGGCCGCGTGGTGCGCGGTGTCGACCCGATGGCGAAGACGCCGGGCTGGATGGTCGAGCGACTGGCACGCTGCGGCCAGCGCAGCGTGTCCCCGCTGGTCGACATCTCGAACTACGTGATGTTCGAGTATGGCCGGCCCTCGCACATCTTCGACCTCGACAAGATCCACGGCGGCCTGGTCGTGCGCTGGGGCCGCGCGGGCGAAAGCCTGAAGCTGCTCAACGGCAACACCATCGAGCTCGACGAGAAGGTCGGCGTGATCGCAGACGACCAGCATGTCGAGTCGCTCGCCGGCATCATGGGCGGCGACTCCACCGCCGTGTCCGACGGCACGCGCAACATCTACATCGAGGCGGCGTTCTGGTGGCCGCAGGCCGTGGCGGGCCGCTCGCGGCGCTACAACTTTTCCACGGACGCCGGCCACCGCTTCGAGCGGGGCGTCGACCCGGCGCAGACCGTCGAGCACATCGAGCGCATCACCCGGCTGGTGATCGACATCTGCGGCGGCGAAGCCGGCCCGATGACTGACTGGGCCGGTCACCTGCCCGAGCGCCAGCCCGTCGCGCTGCGTGTCGCTCGCGCCGCCAAGGTGATCGGCATGCCGGTCACGCAGGCGGACTGTGCCTCGGTGATGCGGCGCCTGGGCTTGCCCTTCACCGAGGGTGACGGCACTCTTTGCGTGACCCCGCCGAGCTGGCGCTTCGACCTGGCGATCGAGGAAGACCTGATCGAAGAGGTCGCGCGAGTCGTCGGCTACGAGCGCCTGCCTGCCACGCCGCCGCAAGCGCCGGTGACGGCCCGCGTCCGCCGAGAGGCCCAGCGCAGCGCCTTCGCGGTGCGTCACTCGCTGGCCCGCCTGGGGTACCAAGAGACGATCAACTTCAGCTTTGTCGAGGAGCGCTGGGAGCTCGAGCTGGCTGGCAACGCCGACCCGATCCGCGTGCTGAACCCGATCGCGGCGCCGCTCGCGGTGATGCGCTCCAGCCTGGTGGGCAGCCTGCTGCAGGTGCTGCGCTACAACCTGGCCCGCAAGGCCCCTCGCGTGCGCGTGTTCGAGCAGGGCCGGGTGTTCCGTCGCGACGCGTCGATGGTGGCCAGCGACAGCAGCGTGCAGGGCATTGATCAGCCGATGCGCGTGGCGGGCCTGGCCTATGGGCCCGTGGCACCGGTTCAGTGGGGCGAGCGCGAGAAGGTGGTGGACTTCTTCGACGCGAAAGGCGATGTCGAGGCGCTGCTGGCGCCGCGCGTGGCGCGGTTCCTGCCCGCCGAGCACCCGGCCATGCACCCGGGCCGCTGCGCGGCAGTGGAGCTCGACGGTACGGTGATCGGCCATGTCGGCGAGTTGCACCCCCGCTGGCGCCAGGCCTACGAACTCGCGCAGGCCCCGGTGCTGTTCGAGCTGGACCTGGCCGCGGTGCAGCGGCGCAGCGTGCCGGTGGCTTCACCGGTGCCACGCCAGCAGACTGTGTCGCGCGACCTGGCGCTGGTCGTGGCCGAGCAGGTCACCCACGACGCGCTGATGGCGACGCTGCGGGCCGATGCCGCCGGCCTGGTGCGCGAGGCGACACTGTTCGACATCTATCGGCCTGCCCAGCCGACGGCCGACATCCCGGCCGGCCACCGCAGCTTGGCGGTGCGGCTGGAGCTGCTGGACGACGATGCCACCCTGACCGAAGAGCGGATCGACGCTGCGGTGCAGGACGCGGTGGCGCGCGCGCAAACCACCCACGGCGCGCGCCTGCGCGCCTGACCCGCACCACGCCTGGCCCATCGCATTCACATGCAGCCCGACACCTCCTCCGACCCCGCCGCCGACAACACCTCGCCGATGGACCGCGTCATCCTCCCTTCGCTCGAAACACCCACCCTGACCAAGGCCGAGCTGGCCGAGCTGCTCTTCGAGCGCCTGGGGCTGAACAAGCGCGAGTCAAAGGACATGGTCGAGGCATTCTTCGAGATCGTGAACGAGGCGCTGGTCACCGGTCAGGACGTGAAGCTTTCGGGCTTCGGCAACTTCTCGATCCGCCGCAAGGCTCCCCGCCCAGGGCGCAACCCACGCACTGGCGAGCCGATCCCGATCAAGGCGCGCAACGTGGTGACTTTCCACGCAAGTCACAAATTGAAAGCGATTGTTCAGGGCGATCTGCCTCCTGCCGAGGAGTTCGAGTAAAGTCTGAGCACTTCGCCGAAGCGCATTGATTTGGTGCGCTCAAATCCCCCCCATGGACTCTGCTGAGGCATCCCGGCTTCCGGCCATCCCTGCCAAGCGCTACTTCACCATTGGTGAGGTGAGCGAGCTGTGCGGCGTCAAGCCGTACGTGCTGCGCTACTGGGAGCAGGAGTTCACCCAGCTCAAGCCCATGAAGCGTCGGGGCAACCGGCGCTACTACCAGCACCACGAGGTGCTGCTCATCCGCCGCATCCGCGACCTGCTGTACGACCAGGGGTTCACCATCAGCGGCGCGCGCAACCGCCTGTCCGACGCGGCGGCCCTCGAGGCAGCCGACGACTTAGTGGTCGATGCGGCGTCTCTGACGCGTATCACCCCTTCGGTGCACGCCACAGCGCATGCGATGGCTGCGCTGAACCATGCCTCGACCGCGGAACTTCGCCTGCCGGTCTTGCCTGCCAACCCGACCTCCGAGCAGGTGCGGGACGAGTTGTTGGCGATTCGCGACCTGCTCAGCCTCTGAACCTCGATTTTTCAGGTTATACTGCGAGCTTCGTCGGGGTGTAGCGCAGCCTGGTAGCGCACTTGCATGGGGTGCAAGGGGTCGCGAGTTCGAATCCCGCCACCCCGACCAACTAAAAAGAATCGGGCCAGCAGCCTTGGCTGCTGGCCCGATTGCCTTTCCGGATGTCCACCGCCACTTCTGCCACCGCCACGCTGTTCGCGGCCGAAGCCGGCTTCGAATCGGCGCGCCAGCTCCATGCCCTGCCCGCAGGGCACCCCGCATCACGGCTGCACGGCCACGGCTTTCGGGTGCGCGTGCGAGCGCCCCTCGAATCAGGCTGGTCGGCCTTTCCCGGCGCAGAGGTGTCGCAGATGGCGGAAGCCCTGACGGCCGCGGTGGCGCCCTTGGACCGGCGGCTGCTCAACGACCTGGTCGACGAGCCCAGTGACGCCCAGCTTGCCCGCTGGGTGCAGCAGCGGCTGGCCGAGCTGGGCCTGCCGGCGACACCCCTTGTGGGCGTACAGAGCACAGCGTTGAGTGGTGTCGATCTGAATGCGCAAGGCGAGGGGCACCTGTGGCGGCGTTACCGGTTCCACTCGGCTCACCGGTTGCCCAACGTGCCGCTGGGCCACAAGTGCGGTCGCATGCATGGCCACGGCTTCGAGGCTGTCCTGCATGTGCGGCTGGCGCACGGCGAGGCCGCGCAACTCCAGGCCGATCGACTGGACGAGCACTGGGCGCCGCTGCACCACCAGCTGAACTACACCTGCCTCAACGAGCTGCCTGGGCTGGAGAACCCGACCAGCGAGATGCTGAGCGGCTGGATCTGGCAACGGCTGCACGACACCGCGTCGGGCCTGGTGTCGGTCAAGGTGTATGAGACAGCCTCCTGCGGGGCGCAGTACGACGGCCACAACTACCGTATCTGGAAAGACTTCAATCTCGACAGTGCGCTGCGCCTGCGGCACGCGCCCGAGGGCCACTCACTCGCCGGCCTTCACGGCCACACCTACAAGCTGCGCCTGCACCTGAGCGCCCCGCTCGATGAGGTGATGGGCTGGGCTTACGACTTCGGCGATGTGAAGGAAGTCTTCAAACCGGTCTTCAAGGCGCTGGACCACCACGCGCTGCACGACATCCCCAGCCTGCACGACGCCGACGCCGCACACCTGGGGGATTGGGTGCTGGGGCAGGCCCGCCAGCGCCTGCCCCAGCTGCACCGGGTCGATGTCTTCGAGA
Organism: Pseudomonadota bacterium; assembly: GCA_049322835.1. Lineage (GTDB taxonomy): Bacteria > Pseudomonadota > Gammaproteobacteria > Burkholderiales > Burkholderiaceae_C > Ideonella. The sequence continues at coordinate 41,808 of JBMOQN010000009.1, forward strand.
CCGAGGGTTGCGGCGCGATCGTCGGCTTCGGTGAGCTGTTGTCGGTGATCTGAGCATGGCGTACTCGGTCAAGGAGATCTTCTACACGCTGCAGGGCGAAGGTGGCCAAAGCGGGCGCGCGGCGGTGTTCTGCCGGTTTGCCGGCTGCAACCTGTGGAGCGGGCGTGAGCAGGACCGTGCCGCCGCGGCCTGCCAGTTCTGCGACACCGACTTCGTCGGCACCAACGGCCCGGGCGGTGGGAAGTTCGACACGGCAGAGGCGCTGGCCGCTGCGGTCGCCGGCTGCTGGCCGGCAGCTGCCGCGGGCGGCAGGCCTCTGGTGGTGTGCACGGGTGGTGAGCCGCTGCTGCAGCTCGACGAAGCGCTGGTCGATGCCCTGCATGCCCGGGGCTTCGAGATCGCCGTCGAGACCAACGGCACCCAGCCCGCACCTCGCGGCCTCGACTGGATTTGCGTGAGTCCCAAGGCCGATGCGCCCCTGGTGCTGACATCGGGCGACGAGCTGAAGCTGGTCTTCCCGCAACGGCTGGCGCCGCCGGAGCGCTTCGAGGGCCTCGCCTTCCGCCACTTCTTCCTGCAGCCGATGGATGGTCCCGACCGGGCTGCCAATACGCAGCGGGTGATCGACTACTGCATGGCCCATCCGCAATGGCGGCTGGGCATCCAGACCCACAAGGTGGTCGGGATCGCGTGAGGCCACTGGGTGCGGCTCAGCCGGCCTCGGGCGGCGCGTCGGTCGCAGGCCTCAGCTCATCGACCCGGAGCCCTTCCTGCAGCAGGGCGCGGCGCAGCCAGTCGGGGTGTGGGCCCTGGCCATCCCAGGTGTCCCCGGTCACCGGGTGCCGGTACTTGACGGGCAGCGGCTCGCTCGGTGTCGGCACCGCCATCTCCGGGGTCGGGGCCGTCAGGTCGTCGACCGTGATGCCCCAGTACTCCATCAGCGCTTCGATGCGGGCGAGCACCGCGGCACGTTCCCGCCGCGACAGGGGCGGTGGCGTGGGGCTGTCGGCCCATGCCGGGTCGGACGTGTCGATGGGGTCGTGGTCAGCCATCAGCGGGCGAGCAAGGCGGGCACGATGGTGAACGCCTGCAAAATGAAAACGGCCGCCTGTTGAGGCGGCCGGTCATGCGGTCATGCGGATTGCGCCGCGTCGAGTTCCTTGCAGGATGGTGAGCACACCGCCTGGGCCTTGCCCAGGAGCTTGCGTGACTTCAGCTGGGCGCGAGGACGGTGCTTGCCGCAAAGGAAACACGACATCGTGGCGGCGCCGAAGGCGCCAGTCGCTGAGAAGGGAGAACCCGCCACTTTCGAGCGGTAACGCAAACCTCCGGCATCGATGGAGGTCTTGGGATCGTCCTTGGCCAGGGTAAGCTCCTTTGAAGGTCGTGAACGCGAGATACGCGGCCGGCTTGTCCTGCGGACTGCAGGGCAAGTTGGCTGCGCCAACTCCCTATTATCGCTCATCGGTAAAGACCGAGCCATGGCAGGTGTCACGGTCTGGCGCCACCCCGCGCCGATAATGCGCGGCCCTGCCTGCCCTCAGCCGTGACCGCCCTTCGTACCAACCAACCCCGGCGCATCCTTGTCGTGCGGCTCAGTGCCATCGGCGATGTGGTGATGGCGTCCGGGCTGATTCCCGCCTTGAAGGCGCGATGGCCGGAGGCCCAGATCAGTTGGCTGACCGAGCCCGCGACCGTGCCGCTGTTGCGCCACAACCCACGCCTGCACGAGGTGATCCCGTGGCCGCGAGCCGAGTGGCAGCAGCTGTGGAAGGAGCGGCGCTTCGTGACGCTGGCACAGACGGTACGGCGCTTCCGGGCCGAGCTGAAGGCGCGCTCTTTCGACCTCAGCCTCGATGCGCAGGGCCTGCTCAAGAGCGCCCTGCTGGGGCGGCTCGCCGGCGCTCCCCGCAGAGTGGGGCTCCTGTCGCGAGAGGGCAGTCAGTGGCTGATGACCGAGCGGGTCGGCGCACCATCGGGCGACGACCCGCGCATGAGCCATGAGTATCGCGATCTGGCCGACCACCTCGGCGCACCGGCGGGCAGCTTCAGGCTCGATCTCGCGGTGGGCGAGGGCGCGCGTGCCGCGGCTTGCGCGGCCCTGGCCGCCGCTGGTGTCGTGTCCGGTGCGGACGGCCGCTTCGCGGTGCTGGCGCCTTTCACCACCCGGCCGCAGAAGCACTGGTTCGAGGACCGCTGGGCCTCGCTGGCCGCCGCCTTGCGGGCCGAGGGCATCGTGCCGGTGCTGTTCGGCGGGCCGGGTGACCGCGAGGCCGCCGCGCGCATCATGGCCCAGGCCGGGCCGGCGCTGGTCAACCTGGTCGGCGATCTGAAGCTGGATGAAACCGTGGCTGCCATCGCCGAGAGTACGCTGCTGGTCGGCGTGGACACCGGCCTGACGCACATGGGTACCGCGCTGGGGGTTCCGACGGTGGGGCTGTTCGGTTCGACCCGGCCGTACCTCGACGCGGGAACGTCGCGCACCGCCATCCTCTATGAGCCCTTGCCCTGCTCGCCGTGCCGGCGGCACCCCACCTGCCACGGCGCCTTCCATTGCATGCGGCACTGGACGGTCGAGATGGTGATGGCACAGGTGCGCCGCCAACTGGGACCACGGCCTGTGGTGGTGGCCCGATGAAGGTGCTGCACGTCGAGGCGGGCAAGCATCTCTACGGTGGTGCGCTGCAGGTCGTGTTCCTGATGCGCGGGCTCGCTCGACGCGGCATCGACGTGGCGCTCGCCTGCCCCACCGGCAGCGCGATCGCGGCCGCCGTGCGCGATGCGGGCCTGACGGTGCACGAGCTGCCGATGCATGGTGACGCCGATGTCGGCCTCGTGCCGAGGCTGCTGCGCCTGATGCGCGCTTGGCGACCCGATGTCCTTCACCTGCACAGCCGTCGCGGCTGCGACACCTGGGGCGCGCTGGCCGGCCGGCTGAACGGCTTGCCGGTGGTACTGAGCCGCCGCGTCGACAACCCGGAGTCGCGCCTGTGGGCTGCCCTGAAGTACCGGCTGCCGGACCATGTGGTGGCGATCTCGCAGGGCATCCGCCAGGTGCTGTTGGCCGAGGGCGTGCCGGCCAACCGCGTCAGCTGCGTGCCGAGCGCGGTGGACACCACCCAGTACCGGCCGGGCCGAGGGGCGTTGCCCTGGTTCCGCGGCGAGTTCGGCCTCGCCGACGATGCCCTGACGATCGGCATGGCCGCACAGTTCATCGATCGCAAGGGCCATGCGACGCTGCTCGATGCCTTGCCAGCAGTGCTGGCGCAACACCCGCAGGCGCACGTGCTGCTGTTCGGCCAGGGCCCGCTCGTCGAGCCAGTGCGGCAACGGGTGGAGGCCGATCCGTTGCTGGCGCGGCATGTGCAGCTCACGGGCTTCCGGGGCGACCTGGACCGCATCCTGCCGTGCCTCGATGTGCTGGCCCACCCGGCCTTCATGGAGGGCCTGGGTGTCGCGCTTCTGCAGGCGGCCGCCTGCGGCGTGCCCATCGTCGGCGGGCGCGCGGGCGGCATCCCGGAAATCGTGCAGCCCGAGCTCAACGGCCTGCTGATCGAGCCGGGCGACGTGGCCGGCCTGGCCGCTGCGCTGAACCGGCTGCTCGACTCGCCGGAGCTGCGCGCGCGCATGGGCGCAGCCGGGCTCGACTGGGTGGCGCGGAACTTCTCGATCGATGCCATGGTCGAGGGCAACCTGGCGATCTATCGCCGCCTGCTGGGGTCGCAGACTTGAGCCGGGTCGCCGTCTACTTCGTGGCCTCGCCGCTGCACTATCTCGCCGCGCGCCGTGTGGCGCTCGACCACGAGGCCGGCGCTCGCCAAGTGCTGGTGTGTTACCGGCCTGCGCTGGCCAGCATGATTCACCATGAAGACTGGGACGCGGTGGTGCTGATGCCCTGGCCGCGCTTCGACCCGTTGCCGGGCCTGTTCGGCCGGCTGCGTCGCACGCTGGCCAACCTGCGCCAGGTGGCCGGGGCCGTGGGGCCGGCCGATGAGGTGGTGCTGCACAGCCCCGTCTATGACACCGAGGCGATCAACTACTTCCTGCACGCGCTGCCCGTACTGACCGGCGCCGCGCGACGACAGGTCCGCATCCTGCCTGATGGGCTGCTGAATCTCTCGCGCCACCCGTTGAACGCGGCCAAACGCCTGGCCCAGCACCTTCGCGGCATGCGCCGCCTGGCCAGCCCGCTGCTGCATTTCACCCCCTTCGGCGGCGACCGCATTGGCTCGGATGCGCCGTTCGTCGACCGCATCTACGTGCTCGATGGCTTCTCACACCCCTACACCGAGGCCAAGGTGGTGCGCCTGGCGCCGCTGGTGCAACGAGCTGGGGGCGTCGCCTTGCCGCCACGCGCACTGGTGGTGGGGCAGCCGCTGGTCGCCGTGGGCCTGCTCAGCGAAGCCGAGCGTGCGATCCTGGCCGAGCGGGTCGACGAGTGGCTCGCCGGCCTGGGGCTGAGCGAGGTGCACTACAAGGCCCACCCGCGCGAGTCCGAGGGCGGGGGCCTGGGTCGGCCACGCTACCAGCGGCTGACGATCGACGAGCCACTCGAGGCCTATCTCGCGCGAGTGCCTTACCAGGTCGTCGTCGGCTGCTGCTCGACGGCGCTCTACACCGCGCGCCAGATCGGAGGCAGCGAGATGCGCATCGCCGCCTTCGGCGTCGAGCAGGTGCGCTTCAAGACACCTGACGCGCGCGACAATGCGCTTTCGCTGATACGCCAACTCGGCATCGAACTCCATTGAAGCCATGACCACCCAGTTCAGCCTGAACGACAAGTCCATTCTCATCACGGGCGGCACCGGCTCGTTCGGCAAGCAGTATGTGCGCACCATCCTCGCGCACTACCGGCCCAAGCGCGTGGTTGTCTACTCGCGTGACGAGCTGAAGCAGTTCGAGATGCAGCAGGACTTCACCGCGCCGCAGATGCGCTGGTTCATCGGCGACGTGCGCGACGCCGACCGCATGAAACAGGCGATGCGCGGCATCGATGTGGTGATCCACGCCGCCGCGCTCAAGCAGGTGCCGGCTGCCGAATACAACCCGATGGAGTGCATCAAGACCAACGTGCACGGCGCCGAGAACGTGATCAACGCGGCGCTCGAGAACGAGGTCGAGAAAGTGATCGCACTATCGACTGACAAGGCGGCCAACCCGATCAACCTCTATGGCGCGACCAAGCTCGCGTCCGACAAGCTCTTCGTTGCCGCGAACAACATGGTGGGCGATCGGCGAACCCGCTTCGCCGTGGTGCGCTACGGCAACGTGGTGGGCTCGCGCGGCTCGGTGGTGCCGTTCTTCCGCAAGCTGGTGGCCGATGGCGCGAAGGAGCTGCCGATCACCCATGCCGACATGACCCGCTTCTGGATCACGTTGCAAGGCGGTGTGGACCTGGTGCTGAAGTGCTTCCACCGCATGCACGGCGGCGAGATCTACGTTCCGCGCATCCCGTCGATCCGCATCACCGACCTGGCCAAGGCCATCGCGCCCGATCTGCCGACCAGGATCGTCGGCATCCGCCCGGGCGAGAAACTGCACGAGATCATGTGCCCGGCCGATGACTCGCACCTGACCCTCGCCTTCGACGACCACTACGTCATCTGTCCGAGCATCCGCTTCCACGATGCTGCCGTCGACTATGCAGAGAACCGCCTCGGCGAGAAGGGCACGCCGGTGCCGATGGGCTTCGAGTACAACTCGGGCAACAACGCGCACTTCCTCGACGTGGAAGGTATTCGCCAGATGAACGTGGAGGCCGGCGCATGATCCCTTACGGCCGGCAGGACGTGACCGATGCCGACGTTGCCGCGGTGTCGGCGGTGCTGCGCTCGGACTTCCTGACTCAGGGGCCTGAAGTTCCCCGCTTCGAGGCTGCGCTGGCTGCCGCCTGCGGCTCGAAGCATGCGGTGGCGGTCAACAGCGCCACTTCCGCGCTGCACATCGCCTGCATGGCGCTGGGCCTCAAGGCCGGCGGCCTGCTGTGGACTTCGCCGAACACTTTCGTCGCCTCGGCGAATTGCGGCCGCTACTGCGGCGCCGATGTCGATTTCGTCGATGTCGAGCCCGACACCGGCAACATGAGCGTGGCGGCACTGGAGGCCAAGCTCGCTGAAGGCGAGCGGGCAGGGCGGCTGCCGCAGGTCGTGATCCCGGTTCACTTCGCCGGCCACAGCTGCGACATGGCGGCCATCCATGCGCTGGGGCAGAAGTACGGCTTCCGCATCATCGAGGACGCCTCGCACGCCGTGGGCGGCCGCTACCGCGGCGAGCCGGTCGGCAATTGCCGCTACAGCGACATCACTGTGCTGAGCTTCCACCCGGTGAAGATCGTCACGACCGCCGAAGGCGGGGCGGCACTGACGCAAGACGACGGGCTTGCCCGGGCGCTCGAACGGCTGCGCACCCATGGCATCACGCGCGACGCGTCGCAGATGCACGGGGAACCCGAGGGGCCCTGGTGGTACGAGCAGGTCGAGCTCGGCTACAACTACCGACTCACCGACCTCCATGCGGCGCTCGGCCGCAGCCAGCTCGAGCGGCTGGCGGAGTACGTCGAGCGACGCGTCGAGCTGGTCAAGCGCTACGACACGTTGCTGGCTGGCCTGCCGTTGCATCTGCCGGGCCGCCGCGCCGACACGCGTTCGGCCTGGCACCTCTATGTGGTGCGGGTCGACGAGGCCGCCGGTGCGCCACCGCGCCGCGCGGTGTTTGATCGGCTGCGCGCTGCGGGCATCGGCGTCAACGTGCACTACATCCCGGTGCACTGGCAGCCTTACTACCGCGCGCTCGGTTTCCAGCGCGGCCAGTTTCCGCAGGCCGAGGCGCACTACGCCCACGCGATCAGCCTGCCCATGTTCCCGCTGTTGACCGAGGCGGCGCAGGACCGGGTCGTGGCGGCCTTGCGCTCGGCGCTTGTGCCCTGACGCAGGAGGCGTGATGAAGCGGCTGGCGGTCATTCCCGCGCGCGGCGGCAGCAAGCGCATCCCGCGCAAGAACCTGCGCGCCTTCGCCGGCCGGCCGATCATCGCTCACTCGATCCAGGCGGCGCGAGACAGCGGCTTGTTCGACGTGGTGCTGGTTTCGACCGACGACGACGAGATCGCCGCCGTCGCGCGTGCGCACGGCGCCGACGTGCCCTTCCTGCGCCCGAAGGAACTCGCCGATGACCACACCGGCACGCAGGCGGTGGTCAAGCAGGCCATCGAGGCGGTGGCCGCGTGGCACAGCCTGCCCGAGCAAGCCTGCTGCATCTACGCCACGGCGCCGTTCGTGCGCCCGGCCGACCTGGCCTCGGGCCTCGCGGCGCTCGAGTCCTCCGGCGCCGAGTTCGCGTTCAGCGTCACCAGCTTCGCGTTCCCGATACAGCGTGCGCTGCGGCTCGATGTCGACGGGCACATCGGCATGATGTGGCCTGAGCACATGGCCACCCGCTCGCAGGACCTCGAACACGCCTGGCACGACGCCGGCCAGTTCTACTGGGGGCGGGCAGAAGCCTTCCTGTCTGGCGTGCCGCTGTACTCGAAGGCTGCAGTGGGGGTGCCGTTGCCACGCCATCGTGTGCAGGACATCGACACCGAGGAAGACTGGCGCCGTGCCGAGCTGATGTTCCAGGTGCTGCAGGCCGAAGGATGAAGGTCGTGTTTCGCGTCGACGCGAGCGAGCGTATCGGCTCGGGCCATCTGGTGCGCTGCGCCACGCTGGCTGGCGCGCTTCGGGTGCGTGGGGCCGATGTGTTGTTCCTCTGCCGTGCGCTGCCCGGTGCGTGGGGCGATTGGCTGGACAGGCAAGGCTTGCGGTGGCGTGACCTGGGTCCTGCGGCCGGCAGCCTGGCACCGCGGGCCGGTGACCCGCCGCATGCGCATTGGCTGGGCGTCACCTGGGAGTCGGACGCGGCCGACACTGCCCGTGCCCTGGGCGGCGAGCGCCAGGACTGGCTGGTGGTGGACCACTACGCGCTCGATGCGAGGTGGGAGCAAGCACTGCGCCCTCACGCCCAGCGCCTTCTGGCGATCGACGACCTGGCAGACCGCTCGCATGATGTGGACGTGCTGCTCGACCTGAACCTGCATGCCGACATGGCCAGCCGCTATGCCGGGCGCGTGCCCGCCGGCACGCGCCCCTTGCTCGGCCCGCGCTTTGCGCTGCTGCGGCCGGCGTTCGCGACGGCGCGAGCCGGCTTGGCCGCGCGCGGCCAAGCAGTTCAACGCGTGCTGGTCTTCTTTGGTGGCGTGGACGCCGCCAATTCGACCGGCCGCGTGCTCGAAGCGCTCGACGGCCTCCGCGAATCCGGCGTGGCAAGCTTTTCCGTCGATGCCGTGATCGGCGCCCTGCACCCGGCACGCGAGGCCCTGCAGGCCTTTTGCGCCGAACGCAGCGGCTGGGCTTGCCATGTGCAGACCGAGCGCATGGCCGAACTGATGGCTGCGGCCGACCTGGCCATCGGCGCCGGCGGTGGCGCCACCTGGGAGCGCTGCGCGCTCGGCGTGCCGACGCTCGCGGTGGCGCAGGCCGACAACCAGGTCGAGCAGGTGGCTGCCGCAGCGCGCGCCGGCGTGTTGTGCAGCCCGCAGTTGCGTGACGGCAGCGCCGTCGCCTGGCGCGTGCCGATCGAGGCGCTGTGGTTCGACCCGCTGCGCCGCGCCCAACTCGCAGCTTCGGCCGCCGCGCTGGTGGATGGGCGCGGTGCCGACCGCGTCGCCCAGCTCATGGCCCGCCCCCCCTTGACGGTGCGGCCGGCCCGGGCTGAAGACAGCGAGTTCGTCCACGCAGGCCGCAATGCGGAAGCGGTGCGCCAGGTGTCGCGCTCGCCCGCTCCGATCGCCTTCGACGACCACGAGCGCTGGTACCACACGGTGTTGGCCAACCCCAACCGCAACTTGCTGATCGGCTGCCTCGGCGACGAGGCGGTGGGTGTGCTGCGCTATGACCTGGCGGCAGACGGCAAGCGCGCCGAGGTGTCGCTCTACCTCGCGCCGGGCCGGAGCGGCCTGGGCCTCGGGCCCGAGTTGCTGGCCGCCGCCGAGGCCTGGCTGCGGCGCGAGCAGCCGATGGTGCGCACGCTGGTGGCCGAGGTGCTGGCCGGCAACAGCGCATCGATCCATCTCTTCGAGCAGGCCGGCTTTGTCGCTTGCTCCCAGCATTTCGAGAAGGGCTTGACCCCATGAACCGCAGCCAGACGACCATCCAGATCGGTGACCGCCCGGTTGGCCCCGGCCACCGCCCCTTCGTGATTGCCGAAATGTCGGGCAACCATAACCAGTCGCTTGATCGCGCATTGGCCATCGTCGATGCAGCGGCCGATGCCGGCGCGCACGCGCTCAAGATCCAGACCTATACGGCCGACACGATGACGCTCGATGTCGACGACGACGCCTTTCGCATCAGTGACCAAGGCAGCCTCTGGAAGGGCAAATCGCTGCATAAGCTGTACGACGAGGCCCACACGCCCTGGGAGTGGCATTCACCGATCTTCGACCGCGCAAGGCAGCGCGGCATGCTGGCCTTCAGCACGCCCTTCGACGAGAGCGCGGTCGATTTCCTCGAGACGCTGGGTGTGCCCTGCTACAAGATCGCCTCGTTCGAGAACACCGACATCCCGCTGATCCGCCGCGTTGCCAGGACCGGCAAGCCGATGATCGTCTCGACCGGCATGGCTTCGGTCGGCGAACTGGCCGAGACGGTGGAAGCGATCCGCGGCGCGGGCTGCGAGGATTTCGTTCTGCTCAAATGCACCAGCACCTATCCCGCTTCGCCGGAGTACACCAACGTGGTGACGATCCCGCACATGCGGGATCTCTTCGGCTGCCAGGTCGGGTTGTCGGATCACACGATGGGTGTGGGCGTTGCTGTCGCGGCCGTGGCACTGGGCGCCACCGTGGTGGAGAAGCACTTCACCCTTGCACGCGCTGATGGCGGCGTCGATTCGAGTTTCTCGCTCGAGCCGGCCGAGATGGCGGCACTGGTCACGGAGACCGAGCGTGCCTGGCAGGGCCTGGGCCACGTGAGCTATGGTGTGCAGTCGGCGCAGGAAAGGAAGTCCCTGGCCTTCCGCCGTTCGCTGTACATCGTGCGCGACCTCGAGGCCGGCGAGTCACTGACGGCCGATGCGGTGCGAGCGATCCGCCCCGGTTTCGGCCTGCCGCCCAAGCACCAGGATGCAGTGATCGGCCGCCGCGTGCGCCAGGCCGTCAAGCGCGGCACGCCGCTCACCTGGGACTTGCTCGGCTGATCAGCTGCGGGCGCCGAGCACGGCGCCGGCGCAGTCGGCGAGATCCGCGAACACGCCATCGGCCGCTTCTTCGGCACCCGCTTCGAGCGCGTGCCCCGAGCGCACGAGGAAGACCCGGCCCACCTTCGCGGCACGGCCCGCCTGGGCGTCTGCCAGCTTGTCGCCCACCATGATCGAGTCGGCCAGCGCGAGGCCCAACTCGCGCTCGGCGCGCAGCAGCAGGCCCGGCTCGGGCTTGCGGCAGCCACAAACCTGTGCGTACGCGGCGACACGACCACCGGGGTGGTGTGGGCAGTGGTAGATGCCGGCCGGAGGGCAGCCTGCGTCCACCATCGCAGCCCTCATGCGGAGGGTCAACGCCTGGTAGTCGGCCTCGGTGTAGTAGCCGCGGGCGATGCCTGACTGATTGGTCACGACGACCAGCGCAAAGCCGGCTTCGTGCAATTGCCGCATGGCGGCCAGCGCACCGGGCAGGAACTCGAAAGCCTCCCAGCGGGAGAGGTAGCCCGTGTCGCGGTTGATGACACCGTCGCGGTCGAGGAACGCGGCGCGGCGCGGGCTCACGCGGTCAGCCATTCGTCGTAGCTGACGCTCGCGGTGCCGAACTTGCCGACGACGACGCTGGCCGCCCGGTTGGCCCAGGGCACGGCATGCGGCAGCGCCACGCCGGCACCCACCAACGACGCGACGGCCGCGATCACGGTGTCCCCCGCGCCTGTCACGTCGAACACCTCGCGGGCTTCGGCGGGCACGTGGTGGCGGCCGGTGTCATCGAACAGCGTCATGCCTTCCTCCGAGCGGGTCAGCAGCAGCGCGTCCAGCTTCAACTGGCTGCGCATCGCGGAGGCGAACGCGGCCAGCTGCGTCTCGTCGCGCCAGGGGCCGGTGATCAGGGCCATTTCGCTGCGGTTCGGCGTGAGCAGGGTTGCGCCGGCATAGCGGGCGTAGTCGCTGCCCTTGGGGTCGACGAGCACCGGCTTGCCGGCGGCGCGGGCCAGCTCGATCATGCGCGGGATGTGGGCGAGGCCGCCCTTGCCGTAGTCGGAAAAGACCACGGTGTCGTGACGGGCCAGTTCAGCCTCGAACGCACCGAGCATCTGCGCCAGCACCTCGTGGTCCGGCGTGTTCTCGAAGTCGACCCGGATCAGTTGCTGCGAGCGCCCGATGACGCGCAGCTTGACGATGGTCTTGAGCTGCGGGTCGCGGCCGAGCGCGGTGCGCACGCCGCGCTCGGCCAGCAACTGCTCCAGCCGGCCGGCCGGCTCGTCTGCGCCCACCACGGTCAGCAACGTGGCCTGGGCGCCCAGCGACTGCACGTTCACCGCCACGTTGGCCGCCCCACCGAGGCGATCGTCCTCGCGGGTCACGCGCACCACCGGCACCGGTGCCTCGGGCGAAATGCGGTCGACGGCGCCAAACCAGTAGCGGTCCAGCATCACGTCACCCACCACCAGCACGCGGCTGGCCGCGAGCTGATCGCGCGTGGGCAGGGGCGCCAGGCCGGGGGTCATACCAGCTTCAGCTCCTGCTCGATCAGGCCGCACAGGGTGTGGATGATCAGGATGTGTGCTTCCTGGATGCGCGCGGTGACAGCGTTCGGGACCACGATGGGAACATCCGACAGGTCCTTGATCGCGCCACCGTCACGGCCCAGCAGGCCGACGACCTGCATGCCCATCGCCCGGGCGTCTTCGGCCGCGCGGCGCACGTTGGGTGAGTTGCCCGAGGTCGAGATCGCGACCAGCACGTCGCCGGCGCGCCCGAGGCCGCGCAGTTGCCGCGCAAAGACCTCGTCGAACGAGTAGTCGTTGCCGATGCAGGTCAGCGCCGAGCTGTCGGTGGTGAGCGAGATGGCGGCTAGGGGCCGGCGCTCCTTGATGAAGCGCCCGGTCAACTCGGAGGCGATGTGCTGCGCGTCGGCCGCCGATCCGCCGTTGCCGCAGACCAGCAGCTTGCCGCCGGCGGCCAGGCAGTCGGCGATCAGCCGCCCTGCGCGGGCCACGTCGGCATCGAGGGCCGGCAGGGACTCGAAGGCGCGCTGGTGCTCGGCCAGGTTGTCCAGGAACAGCGAGTTCATGTCAGAGTTCCTCCACGCGGCGGGGCGGGAAGCTGTCCCAGCTCAGGCAGCCGGGGCATTGCCAGAAATAACGCTGGGCCTCGAAGCCGCAGGCAGCGCAGCGGTAGCGTTGCTGTGGCTTGGCGGAGCGTGCCACCGCCTCGGCCACCGCCAGGGCGGCCTGGGCATTCCATTGGTCGGCAGGGCGCGTCAGCACGGCGTGGGCCGCGGTCAGCGTCGGTTGTTGGCGCAGGTGCGGCAGCAGGCCGGCATCGGCGGCAAGGTCGTGGCCTTCCACGCGGGCGCGCGCGCGCAGCAGATCCAGGCCGGGCACTTGCTCGTACGCGGCCTGCAGGCGCTGGCGCGCAGCTGCACCCTGGCCGCAGGCGAGGGCGCTGTCCGCGTAGTCGGACGCGACGAGGGTGAAACCGGCCAAGTCGCGCACGCGCAGTTCGTCCCACACCGCCAGGGCTTCGGCATGGCGGCCGGCCTTGGCCAGGCGCAGGCCGGCGAGCCACAGCGGGCGGGTGGCGTGGGGTGCCGCGGCGCGGGCCTTGGCCAGGGAAGCGTCGGCGGCCTCGTGCATGCCCTTGGCATCGGCTTCCTGCGCCAGCTCGCACCAATGGTGGGCGATGCGGGTGCCGAAGGAGCCGGTGCCGCTGCGCTCCAGCGCGGCGGCGGCCTCGGCGGCGGCCGACCAGTCGCGCGAGCGCTCGTAGAGGTTCAGCAGGGCCAACTGCGCTTCGGTGTCGAAGGCAGTGCCCTTGAGGGCGCGGTAGGCTTGTTCCGCGCGGTCGAACAGGCCGGCCTTCATGAAGTCCTGTGCCAAGGCGTGCTGGGCTCGGTCGCGCTCGCTGACCGCCAGGTCGGCCCGCCCCAGCAGGTGCTGGTGGACGCGCACGGCACGCTCGAACTCGCCGCGCCGGCGAAACAGGTTGCCGAGCGCGAAGTGGAGCTCGCTGGTGTCGGGGTCGTGCTGCACCGCCTCGATGAATGCGTCGATGGCCTTGTCCTGCTGCTCGTTGAGCAGCAGGTTGAGGCCCTTGAAGTAGGCCTTGGGCGACTCTCGGTTTTCACGCTTGAGCTGGCGCAGGTCCAGCCGGGAGGCCAGCCAGCCGAAGGCAAAGGCCACTGGCAACGCCAGCAGCCACCAGTAGAGGTCAAACTCCATCGGGGATCACCGGCTGCTGCGGCTCGCGCGCCGGCTCGGCAGCGGCGCCGGCCGGCAGCACGCTGTTCGCTTCCGGCGCATGCTTTCGTGCCAGGCGACGGTGACGCCACCAGCTGGGCGTCATGGCCAGCACGCCGAACACCGTGCCGCCGGCAAATGCCGCCAGCACGATGATCACCATTGGCGCGTTCCACGCATAGCCGAAAGCCCAGTTCACCGACGCCGGTTGCTGGTTGTGCAGCGAGAAGGCGAACAGCGAAAAGAAGATGAAGGCCCGCAGGACCCAGACGAGGAATCGCATCGTGGCGATTCTAAGGACGCTGTGCATCGCCCTCTGCAAAACCGGCCTGCCAAAGAAAAAGGGGCCCACGGGCCCCTTCGAGGTGTCGGCTTGCCGGTCTCAGCTGCCCGGCGCTTCCTGCGGCACAGGTGCATCGGCCGGCAAGCTGGCGTCCACGCCTTCACGCAGGGCCTTGCCCGGCTTGAAGTGCGGCACCAGCTTCTCGGGGATCGTCACCTGCTCGCCGCTGCGGGGGTTGCGCCCCACGCGCGGCGGACGCCGGTTGATCGAGAAGCTGCCGAAACCGCGGATCTCGATGCGGTGCCCGCGCGCGAGCGCATCGGACATCGCGTCGAGGATCGTCTTGACCGCGAACTCGGTGTCGCGTTGCGTCAGCTGGGCGAAGCGATCCGCCAGCTTGGCAACGAGATCGGACCGGGTCATGGGCTGCCTTCAGCTCAACCGTTGTTCTGGTTGTCCAGCTTGGCGCGCAGCAGGGCGCCCAGGCTGGTGGTGCCGGCGGTCTCACGCTCGTTCGAAGCCGACAGGCGCTGCATGGCTTCCTGCTGGTCGGCCTGGTCCTTGGCCTTGATCGACAGCTGGATGTTGCGCGTCTTGCGGTCGACGTTGACGATCATCACCGAGACTTCGTCGCCTTCCTTCAGCACGTTGCGGGCGTCTTCGACACGGTCGCGGCTGATTTCGGAGGCGCGCAGGTAGCCCAGCACGTCGTCGGCGAGTTGCACTTCGGCGCCGCGCGGGTCGACGGTCTTGACCGTGCCCGTGACGATCATGCCGCGGTCATTGACCGAGGTGAAGGTCGCGAACGGGTCGCCATCGAGCTGCTTGATGCCCAGCGAGATGCGCTCGCGCTCGACATCGATGCCCAGCACCACGGCCTCGACTTCCTGGCCCTTCTTGTAGTTGCGCACGGCGGTCTCGCCAGCTTCGTGCCACGACAGGTCGGACAGGTGCACCAGGCCGTCGATGCCGGCAGCCAGACCGACGAACACGCCGAAGTCGGTGATCGACTTGATCGGGCCCTTGACCTTGTCGCCGCGCTTGACGGTGGCGCTGAACTCTTCCCACGGGTTGGCCTTGCACTGCTTCATGCCCAGGCTGATACGGCGCTTGTCCTCGTCGATCTCGAGCACCATGACTTCGACTTCTTCGCCGAGGGTCACGACCTTCGAGGGGGCGACGTTCTTGTTGGTCCAGTCCATTTCGGAGACGTGCACCAGGCCTTCGATGCCCGGCTCGATCTCGACGAACGCGCCGTAGTCGGCGATGTTGGTGACCTTGCCGAACAGGCGGGTGCCGGTCGGGTAGCGGCGGGCCACACCCATCCACGGGTCGTCGCCCAGCTGCTTGATACCCAGCGAGACGCGGTTCTTCTCAGCGTCGAACTTCAGGACCTTGGCCTGCAGCTCCTGGCCGACCTGCACCACTTCGCTCGGGTGGCGGACACGGCGCCAGGCCATGTCGGTGATGTGCAGCAGGCCGTCGATGCCACCCAGGTCCACGAACGCACCGTACTCGGTGATGTTCTTGACCACGCCGTTGACGATGGCGCCTTCGGACAGGGTTTCGAGCAGCTTGGCGCGTTCTTCGCCCATCGAGGCTTCGACCACGGCGCGGCGCGACAACACGACGTTGTTGCGCTTGCGGTCGAGCTTGATGACCTTGAACTCCATGGTCTTGCCCTCGAACGGGCTCATGTCCTTGACCGGACGCGTGTCGAGCAGCGAGCCGGGCAGGAAGGCGCGGATGCCGTTGACCAGGACGGTCAGGCCGCCCTTGACCTTGCCGCTGACCGTGCCGGTGACGAAGTCGCCGGATTCCAGCGCGGTTTCCAGCGAGAGCCACGAGGCCAGGCGCTTGGCCTTGTCGCGCGACAGGATGGTGTCGCCGTAGCCGTTCTCGACGGCGTCGATGGCCACCGACACGAAGTCGCCGACCTGGACTTCGATCTCGCCCTGGTCGTTCTTGAATTCGTCGATGGGCACATAGGCTTCGCTCTTCAGGCCGGCATTGACGACCACGAAGCTGTGCTCGATGCGCACCACCTCGGCGGTGATGACTTCACCCGAGCGCATCTCCGAGCGCTGCAGGCTTTCCTCGAACAGGGCGGCGAACGATTCACCACCGAAGCTGGCGGCGGCTTGAGTCTGGGACATGTGGATTTCCTTGGGGTGCCGGCTTGCAAGGTGCCGGCCGCTTGCGGTGCGTGACACCGCAGGGGTTAGGTTGATGAGTTCACCACCCTCGATCGAACCATGCGGCTCTGCGGGAAGGGCGGTGGGCCCAAACAGCCGCTTCGGCTTGCACCCGAAACGACGTTTGCTCTGAAGACGGTCAGAACGGCCGGCGCTGCCGCCACCAGCCCAGCACCTGGTCGACTGAAGATTCAACCGACAGGCTGGAGTTGTCCAGCAGCATCGCGTCTTCGGCCGGCTTCAGCGGTGCAACGGCGCGGGTTTTGTCGCGCTCGTCGCGCATCTGCAGATCAGCGCGAAGACTGTCGATATTAGCGGAATTCCCTTTGGAAATCAATTGCTTATACCGCCGCTCGGCGCGCGCGTCGGCGCTCGCCGTGAGGAAGACCTTGAGCTCGGCGTCGGGGAAGACCACCGTGCCCATGTCGCGCCCGTCGGCCACCAGGCCGGGGGCGCGGCGGAAGCTCAGCTGCAGGGCGTGCAGGGCTTGGCGCACCTCGGGGTGGACGGACACCCGCGAGGCCATGCCGCCGGTCGATTCCAGCCGCAACGGGTGGGTGATGTCTCGCCCGCCGAGGAGCACCTGGTGGCCGGTGAAGCGCAGCTCCAGCCCGGCGGCCAGCGCGGCCAGGGAAGGCCCATCGTCCAGCGAGACACCGGCGTCGTGGGCGGCCAGGGCGGTGGCGCGGTACAGCGCCCCGGAATCGAGCAGGTGGTAGCCCAGGCGGTCGGCCAGCTCGGCGGCCAGCGTGCCCTTGCCCGAGGCGGTGGGGCCGTCGACGGCCAGCACTGGCACCGCGCCTGGCGCCGGACGCGCCAGCTCGAAGAAGGCTTCGAAATAGTCGGGGAAGGTCTTGGCGACGCAGCGCGGGTCCAGGATGCGAACCGGCAGCCCGGCTTCGCCGTTTCGGTCGCCGCCGGCCAGCGGGTTGAACGCGGCCAGCGAGCCGCACATCGCCATCCGATGGTCGTCGTAAGTCTTGAGGCTGGCGGCCTGCCAGCGGCGTGGCGGTGCCACCTCGATGAAGTCCGGCCCGTCGACCACGGTGGCGCCGAGCTTGCGCAGCTCGGCCGCCATGGCGGCGATGCGGTCGGTTTCCTTCACCCGCCAGCTGGCGATGCCGGTGAGGCGGCTCGGGCCGCTGGCGTAGAGCGCCATCACGGCCAGCGTCATCGCGGCGTCCGGGATGTGGTTGCAATCGAGCGTCAGCGGTCGCAGCGGCCAGGCTCCCCGGCGCACCTCCAGCCAGCCCGGGCCGCCTTCGACGTGGGCGCCCATGGCGCGGGCGGCGTCGACGAAGCGGATGTCCCCTTGGATGGAGTCGAGCCCGACGCCTTCGATGCGCACCGGCGACCCGGTGGCGGCCAGCGCGCCCATCGCCACGAAGTAGGAGGCCGACGAGGCGTCGCCTTCCACATGGATCGCGCCCGGCGTGCGATAGGCCGAGCCACGGGGGAGGATGAAGCGCTGGTAGCCGTCGCGCTGCACGGTGATGCCGAAGCGGGCCAGCAACCGGAGCGTGATGTCGATGTAGGGCTTGGAGATCAACTCGCCCTCGACCTCGATCGCCACCGCCTGCTCGGTGGCCAGCAGTGGCAGTGCGAGCAGGAGGGCGGTCAGGAACTGGCTGGACACGTCGCCGCGGACGCGGATCGGCGCGTCGGTGTGCAGTGGGTGCACTCCACCATCGCCCACCCGCAGCGGCGGGTAGCCCGGCCGCCCGAGGTCGGTGACGGGGCAGCCGAGCTGGCGCAGCGCATCGACCAGGTCGCCGATCGGTCGCTCGTGCATGCGCGGCACGCCGCTCAACTCGAAGTTTGCGCCCTGCGTGGCGGCCAGCACGGCCAGAGCAGCGGTGAGCGGGCGCATGGCCGTGCCCGCGTTGCCGAGGAAGAGCTGGGCCCGCTTCGCCGTCAGGCGGCCGCCGAGCCCGGTGACGTGGAGCGTTTCACCTTCTCGCTTCAGGCCGCACCCCAGCGCCGCCAGCGCATCCAGCATCACCCGGGTGTCGTCGGAGTCGAGCAAGTCGTGGACCGCCGTCGTGCCTTCGGCCAGGCCGGCGAGCAGCAGCACGCGGTTTGAAATGCTCTTGGAGCCCGGCAGGCGGACCGTGCCACCGGCACGGACCATGGGAGGGAGATCGAGGAAGGCGGTCGAGTACATGGCAGGGCGGGCCGAGGCGGCGAGGGTCGCCGCCGCTCTGGGTTACTTCTTGCCGGGGCGGCTGGCGCCCATGCGCCAGTGGCTGCGGGTCTGCGAGACGCCATTGACGAGCGCTTCCAGCGCTTCGCCCTGGCAGTCGCGCAGCACCTGCTCGAGCACCCCCAGCGCTCCGCGAAAACGCTCGGACTGCTTCAGGATCTCTTCGCGGTTGGCGATCAGGATGTCGCGCCAGATCGCCGGGTCGCTTGCCGCGATGCGGGTGAAGTCGCGGAAGCCCGGGCCAGCGAGAGACAGGAACTGCTCGCTTTCCTTCTGCTGCAGGATGCCGGTGAAGTAGGCGAAGGCCAGCAGGTGCGGCAGGTGGCTGACCGCCGCGAAGGCCGCGTCGTGGGCCTCGGGCGTCATCTCTTCGACCCGGGCGCCGAGGGCTGTCCACACGGCGCGCGCCTTGTCCAGGAGCACCGGCGACGTGGCTGCGATCGGGGTCAGGATGACCTGCCGGTCCTTGTAGAGGTCGGCATCGGCGTGCTGCACGCCAGCCAGCTCTTTCCCGGTGATGGGGTGGGCCGGCACGAAGGCGCCGACGCGTTCCTTCAGCACCCGACGGGCGGCATCGACCACGTCGCGCTTGGTGCTGCCGACATCCATGAACAGCACGTCCGGGTTGACGAGGTGGCGGATGGCGCGGAAGGTCACGTCGGTGGCGGCCACCGGCACCGCGACCAACACGACATCGGAGCCGGAAACGGCCAGCAGCGCGGACTCGGCTGCCTGGTCGATCACGCCCATCTGGCGGGCGCGCTCGGTGGTGGAGGGTGACTTGCTGTAGCCGATGATTCGCTCGACCAGGCCGGCCTGTTTCATGGCCAGCGCGAAGGAGCCGCCCATCAGGCCGCAGCCGATCAGTCCCAGCTGCTTGAATTTCATGCCTTGGCCATCTCAGTGCGCATCCAGCGGGTAGGTGCCGAGCACCTTGAAGAAGGCGCAGGCGTCACGCAATTCTTTCAGGGCGGTGTCCACGTGGGGCTCGTCCGGGTGTCCCTGCAGGTCGATGTAGAAGTAGTACTCCCACTGGCCGGAGCGCGCCGGGCGGGACTCGAAGCGCGTCATCGACACGCCGTGCTTCTTCAGCGGCACCAGCATGTCGTGCAGAGCGCCCGGGCGGTTGACCACCGAGACGATCAGGCTGGTGCAATCGTGGCCCGAGGCCTTGGGCGCGGGGTGGCGGTGGGGGTCTGTGACGATCGCGAACCGGGTGCGGTTGTGCGGGTCGTCCTGAATCGCTGGGGCCACCACGTGCAGGCCGTACTCACCGCCGGCGCGCACGCTGGCGATGGCCGCCATCTTCGGGTCGAGGGCGGCCTGGCGCGCGCCTTCGGCATTGCTGGAGGCGGCCCGGCGCTCCACCTGAGGCAGGTGGTTGGACAACCATCCGTGGCATTGCGCGAGTGCCTGCGGGTGGGCGCAGACCACCTCGATGCCGACCAGCGAGTTCTCCTTGCGCAGCAGGTTCTGCCGCACGAACAGGCTGGTCTCGCCGATGATGAACAGCGGCGAGGTCAGCATGATGTCGAGCGAGCGGGCCACGACGCCTTCGTTGGAGTTCTCGATCGGCACCACGCCGAAGTCGGCGGCACCTGCTGCCGTCATCGAGAAGACCTCGTCGATGCTGGCGCACAGCACGCGCACGAGCGACGAACCGAAGAAGCCAAGCGCGGCCTCTTCGCTGAAGGTGCCGGCCGGGCCGAGGTAGGCCACGCGCGTCGGCGTTTCCAGCGCTCGGCAGGCCGACATGATCTCGCGCCAGATCGGCGCCACGCTGTCGGTGCCCAGCGGGCCGGGGTTGGCCGACTTCAGGCCATCGATCACCTGGGCTTCGCGCTCAGGGCGGAAGACGACCGAGCCTTCCTTCTTCTTCAGGTCGCCGACCTGCAGAGCCAGGTGAGCGCGGCGGTTCAGCAGCGCCAGCAGGTCGCGGTCCACCGCGTCGATCTGGTCGCGCAGGGCCAGCAACTCAGGCTGGGGGGGGGCGGGTGGCTCAGCCATGGCGACGGGCGAAGTCCTTCATGTAGCCGACCAGGGCCTGCACCCCGGCCAGCGGCATGGCGTTGTAGAGGGAGGCCCGCATGCCGCCCACGGACTTGTGGCCCTTGAGCTGCAACAAACCGGTTTCGCGTGCACCGGCCAGGAAGGCGTCGTTGAGGGATTCATCGGCGAGGAAGAAGGGCACGTTCATGCGCGAGCGTGCGCTCTTCTCGACGCGGTTGGCGTAGAAGCCGCCGCAGTCGTCCAGCAGTGCATAG
This sequence comes from Pseudomonadota bacterium, assembly GCA_049322835.1. Taxonomy (GTDB): domain Bacteria; phylum Pseudomonadota; class Gammaproteobacteria; order Burkholderiales; family Burkholderiaceae_C; genus Ideonella. Next base: position 62,229 of record JBMOQN010000009.1, read on the forward strand.
AGCAGGGCGGACTTCTCTTCGGCCCGGCGGTCCATCTCGGCCACGCCGCCCTGGGCCTTGATCCACTGGAACACCAGCCCGGCGATGTAGATGCCGTAGGTGGGAGGGGTGTTGTACATCGAGCCGTGCTCGGCCACGGTCTTGTAGTGGAAGGCTGAAGGGCAGATCGGCAAGGCGCGGTCGAGCAGGTCATCGCGCACGAAGACCAGTGTCAGGCCGGCCGGGCCGATGTTCTTCTGTGCGCCGGCAAAGGCCACCCCGACGCGCGACCAGTCGATGGCGCGCGAGAGCACGTGCGACGAGCAGTCGACGACCAGCGGCGCTTTGCAGCCCAACGCGGCCAGATCGGGCAGTGTCGCCATCTCGAGCCCATCGATGGTCTCGTTCGAACAGACGTGTACGTAGGCTGCGCCCTCCCGCAGCGACCAACTCGCCGGTGCAGGCAGGGCGGTTCGCCCGTTTGCATCGTTGCTGGCGGCGGCGCGTGCATCTGCGTAGCGCTGGGCTTCCTTCAGCGACTTCTGGCTCCAGGAGCCGCTGACCACCACATCGACCTGCGCGCCGGCCGACGGCCCGGCCAGGTTCAGCGGCACGATCGCGTTCTCGCCCAGGCCGCCACCCTGCATGAAGAGAATTCGGAAGTTCGACGGCACGGCGAGCAGCCCGCGCAACGTGGCCTCGGCCTCTTCGTAGATGCTGATGAACTCCTTGCCCCGGTGGCTCATCTCCATCACGCCCATGCCCGAGCCGTGCCAGTCGAGCATCTCCTCGGCCGCCTGGCGCAACACGGCCTCCGGCAGCGCGGCGGGACCGGGGGCGAAGTTGTACGGGCGTTGTGGGGCGGTGGGCATGCGGCGTATTCGTTGGGCGTTCTTACTTCTTGGTGGCGGGCTTGGCGGCCGAAGCGGGGGCGCTCGCGGGCTTCGGCGGCGCGGCCTGCGCGAAGCGCTTCTGCAGCGTCTGCTCGAGTGCCTTGAGCTTGGGCTCGATAGCGGGACGGGTGTCCTCGACCAGCTTCTTGGCCAGGGTGCCCTGCATCTCCGGGCCGAGCGCCTGGTACTTCTTCGAGACGGGCGACTCCAGCCAGGCGGCAACCTGCTTCAGTTCATCGTCGGTGAACTTCTCCTCGAGCAGAGGGCCCAAGGTGGCCGGCGCCAAGCGGCTGGCCGCCTCGCGCAGGCGGGGCTCGGCGTCGTCGTAGAAGGCCTTGATGTCGGCCTGGACCTGCTTTCCGAGCGCCTGCTGCTTGTCGGCCGGCATGGCGGCGACGGCTTGGGCAGCTGCGGCCATCACGCGCTGTGCGGTGTCGCGCGCCACCTCGCTGGCCAGGCCCTCGATGGCGGGTTGCTGCAGTTTCAGGACGCGGGCAACCGCCTCCTTCTTGCCCGCGCCCGCGGGGGCGCCGGTGAGCGACACGTTCTGGGCGAAAGCGGCAAAGCCAGCGGCAGCCAGCGTGAACGAAAGGGCGATGTTGGTGGCAAAACGCATCAGGCGTCTCCTTCGGGGGCACCCGAGCTGTTGTTGGTGTCAGCCTCGCCTTCGGCGTCACCTTGGGCGTCGTTCTCTACGATGCGCTGCAGGCCTGAAAGCTTGGCGCCGTCGTCCAGCGCAATCAGCGTCACGCCCTGGGTGGCGCGGCCAAGCTCGCGGATCTCGCTGACGCGGGTGCGCACCAGCACACCCTTGTCGGTGATCAGCATGATCTCGTCATTGGCGCGCACGAGCGTGGCGGCCACGACCTTGCCGTTGCGCTCGCTCTGCTGGATGGCGATCATCCCCTTGGTGCCGCGGCCGTGACGGGTGTATTCGACGATGGAGGTGCGCTTGCCGTAACCGTTCTCGGTGGCGGTGAGCACGCTCTGGGTCTCGTCTTCGGCGACCAGCATGGCGATCAGACGCTGGCCATCTTCCAGCATCATTCCGCGCACACCGCGGGCGTTGCGGCCCATCGGGCGCACGTCGTCCTCGTCGAAGCGCACCGCCTTGCCGCTGTCGCTGAACAACATCACGTCGTGGTGGCCGTCGGTCAGCGCAGCGCCGATGAGGTAGTCGCCCTCGTCGAGATCGACTGCAATGATGCCGGCTTTGCGTGGGTTGCTGAACTCGTCGAGGGATGTCTTCTTGACCGTCCCCAGCGCCGTGCCCATGAAGATGTAGTGATCCGCGGGGAAGCTGCGGAACTCGCCGGTCAGCGGCAACACGACGGTGATCTTCTCTTCAGGCTGCAGCGGGAACATGTTGACGATCGGCTTGCCGCGCGAAGCGCGGCCGCCTTGCGGTACTTCCCAGACCTTCAGCCAGTAGACGCGGCCCCGGTTGGAGAAGCACAGGATCCAGTCGTGTGTGTTGGCGATGAAGAGCTGGTCGATCCAGTCGTCTTCCTTCGTCTGTGCGGCTTGCTTGCCACGGCCGCCACGGCGCTGGGCGCGGTACTCGGCCAGTGGCTGGCTCTTGATGTAGCCGGTGTGGCTCAGCGTCACGACCATGTCGGTCGGCGTGATCAGGTCTTCGGTGCCCAGTTCCTGCACGTTGTGCTCGACCACCGAGCGGCGTGCGCCCAGCTTCGTCTGGCCGAACTCCTGGCGCACGGCGGTCAGTTCGTCGCTGATGATGGTCGTCACGCGGGCCGGCTTGGCGAGGATGTCCAGCAGGTCGGCGATGACCGCCATCACGTCCCGGTACTCGCCGATGATCTTGTCCTGCTCCAGGCCGGTCAGGCGCTGCAGGCGCATCTGCAGGATCTCGCCGGCCTGATCGTCCGACAGGCGGTACAGCCCGTCCGGCTGCATGCCATAGTGGGCTGGCAGGCCCTCGGGGCGATAGGCCTCACGACCACCCGGCGTGTCGCCTTCGGCCCGCGACAGCATTTCGCGAACCAGCGACGAGTCCCAGCTTTGCGCCATCAGCGCGGTCTTGGCCATGGGCGGCGTCGGCGACTCCTTGATGATGCGGATGAACTCGTCGATGTTGGCCAGTGCGACGGCCAGGCCTTCCAGCACATGACCGCGTTCGCGCGCCTTGCGCAGCTCGTAGACGGTGCGGCGGGTGACGACCTCGCGTCGGTGTTCGAGGAAGATCTCAAGCAACTGCTTGATGTTGCACAGCTTCGGCTGGCCATCGATCAGCGCCACCATGTTGATGCCGAAGGTGTCCTGCAGCTGGGTCTGCTTGTACAGGTTGTTCAGCACCACTTCGGGCACTTCGCCGCGCTTGAGCTCGATGACGACGCGCATGCCCGACTTGTCGGACTCGTCCTGGATGTGGCTGATGCCTTCGAGCTTCTTCTCGTGAACCAGCTCGGCGATGCGCTCCAGCAGCGTCTTCTTGTTAACTTGATACGGGATCTCGTCGACGATGATCGCCTGGCGAGCGCCACGGTCGATGTCTTCGAAGTGAACCTTGGCGCGCATCACCACCTTGCCGCGGCCGGTGCGGTAGCCCTCGCGCACGCCGTTGAGACCGTAGATGATGCCGGCGGTCGGGAAGTCCGGTGCCGGGATGATCTCCATCAATTCGTCGATCGAGGCCTCGGGGCGTTGCAACAGGTGCAAACACGCATCGACGACCTCGTTCAGGTTGTGGGGCGGGATGTTGGTGGCCATGCCCACCGCAATGCCCGCAGCGCCGTTGACCAGCAGGTTCGGCAGCCGGGTCGGCAGCACCAGCGGCTCCTTCTCGGAGCCGTCGTAGTTCGGGCCGAAATCGACGGTCTCCTTGTCGATGTCCGCCAGCATCTCGTGTGCGATCTTCGACAGGCGGATTTCGGTGTACCGCATGGCCGCGGCGTTGTCGCCGTCGACCGACCCGAAGTTGCCCTGGCCGTCCACCAGCATGTGACGCAGCGAGAAATCCTGCGCCATGCGCACGATCGTGTCGTATACCGCGGTGTCGCCATGCGGGTGGTACTTGCCGATCACATCGCCGACGATACGGGCCGACTTCTTGTAGGGCCGGTTCCAGTCGTTGTTCAGCTCGTGCATGGCGAACAGCACACGCCGGTGCACCGGCTTCAGGCCGTCGCGCGCGTCGGGCAGGGCACGCCCCACGATCACGCTCATCGCGTAGTCGAGGTACGAGCGCCGCATCTCCTCTTCGAGGCTGATGGGCAGGGTTTCCTTGGCGAATGAGGTCATCGGAAGGGAGCGGGCGGGGCAGGTCGGGCGGGCACATGCGCAATCTGCGCAGGTCGTGACCCGCGAAAAGGATTGATTCTAAGGTCGCGGCCTTGTGGCGCCATCGCAACATGGGTCGCCCAGGGGCCGCGGCACCCGCTGAAAATGCGGCCCATCCGACACTCCATGGCACAATGAGTTGTCGGTGGCAAGCACCTGCGATGAGCAGGTGTTTGCCCTGAAAATCCGCTTCCGAGATGGACGTATCGCAGGCGACTGCGGCTTTCCTTGAGAGGAGAATCATGAAGAAACTGAACAAGGTGGCGTTGCTCTTTGCATCGGCCGCGCTTGCCGCGCCGATGTCGAGCGCGTTCGCCCAGAAGTCTGTCGACAACTGGCGAGCCTCGGATGGCACGGTGTGGAAGAACGGCACCAACGAGCTGTGCTGGCGCGATGCCAACTGGACGCCCGCCACCGCCGCTGAAAACTGCGATGGCGCCGTCAAGCCGCCGCCCCCGCCCGCTCCGGCTCCCGCCCCGGTCGCACCGCCGGCTGCTGCACCGGTTGCGCCCCCGCCCCCGCCCGCTCCGCCGCCCGCTCCGGTCAGCGAAAAGGTGACGTACGCTGCCGACGCCTTCTTCGACGTCGACAAGGCCGTGCTGAAGCCCGAAGCCAAGGCCAAGCTGGATGACCTGGTCAGCAAGACCCAGGGCGTGAACCTCGAAGTCATCATCGCCGTCGGTCACACCGACAGCGACGGCTCCGATGCCTACAACCAGAAGCTGTCGGTTCGCCGCGCCGATGCGGTCAAGGCCTACCTGACCCAGAAGGGCATCGAGAAGAACCGCGTGTACACCGAAGGCAAGGGCGAGAAGCAGCCTGTGGCCGACAACAAGACCCGCGAAGGCAAGGCGAAGAACCGCCGTGTCGAGATCGAAGTGGTCGGTACCCGCGCCAAGAAGTAATCGGCACGCCGATTCAGCCACGAAACCCCGCCAAGGCGGGGTTTCTGCATTTCTGGGCGCGGCAAGCTGCAACGTAGCCTATACGGTCGGTGAACCTGCTTCGTCGTCTTACCATTGCGTCATGAGTCAACCCGCCCTCAATGCCGATCCGCAGGAACTCGCCAAGTTTGGCGATCTGGCCCACCGCTGGTGGGATCCAGATGGCGAGTTCCGACCCTTGCATCAGATCAACCCGCTGCGACTCGAATGGATTGCCGGGCTTGCGCAGTTGCCTGGCCGTGAGGTGCTCGACGTAGGCTGTGGAGGCGGCATCCTGGCTGAGTCAATGGCGAGGCGCGGCGCGAAGGTGCTGGGTATCGATCTGTCTACCAAGCCGCTGAAAGTGGCGCAACTGCATGCGATGGAGGCGGGCGTCGAGCGTCTGGAGTACCGCGAGGTGGCGGTCGAGCAACTCGCGGGCGAGCGTCCTTCGAGCTTCGATGTGGTGACCTGCATGGAGATGCTGGAGCATGTGCCAGAGCCTGCCTCGGTGGTCCAGGCCTGCGCGCGGTTGGTCAAGCCGGGTGGGCGTGTCTTTTTCTCCACCTTGAATCGCAATCCGAAGTCCTTTCTCTTCGCCATCGTCGGCGCGGAGCACGTGCTGGGCCTGCTGCCCAAGGGCACCCACGAGTACGCCAAGTTCATCCGGCCAAGTGAACTGTCGCGCTTTGCACGCGATGCCGGGCTGGAAATCGATCAGTTCAAGGGCATGGAATACAACCCGCTGACCCGGCGCTACTGGCTGTCGCCGAGCACCGACGTCAACTATCTGGTCGCATGCAGCAAGCCGGCATGAGCGCAGAGACCCCCGCCCCGATGTCGCGCCGGGTGCGTGCTGTGTTGTTCGACCTCGATGGCACCTTGATCGACAGTGCACCTGATCTCGCTGGTGCGGCCAACGCGCTGCGCAGCGAGCATGGCCTGCCCCCTTTGCCTTACGAGCAACTGCGTCCCATGGTCGGCGCCGGGGCGCGCGGAATGATCGGCGTGGCTTTCGGGGTGGCTCCCGGCGACGAGCGCTTCGAGTCGCTGCGCGACGCGTTTCTCACGCGTTACGAGGGGGGCTTGTTGAACCTCACGCGGCCCTTCGACGGGATTGCACCATTGCTGGCGGCTCTGGAGGCCGCCAGCTTGGGGTGGGGCATCGTCACCAACAAGGCGACCCGCTTTGCCGTTCCAGTGGCGCTGGGCCTGCAACTTCGACCCACGGCCGACGCATTGGTGTGCGGCGACACCACGCCGCATGCCAAGCCGCACCCCGCTCCCTTGCTTGAAGCCGCGAGGCGCATCGGCGTGGCGCCGTCGGACTGCGTCTACGTGGGCGACGACCTCCGGGACGTGCAGGCCGGCCGCGCCGCCGGCATGGCCACCCTCGTGGCCTCGTGGGGCTACCTGGGTCTGGGGGAGGGGGTAGAGGCCTGGGGAGCAGATGGCGTGATCGATCGTCCTGCGGATCTCTTGAATTGGCTCGAACTGGCCTAAAATACGAATTCTCCTGGGGCCGACCTGGTTTCGACGTGGGTGCGGAGTCGGGATAGTGCATGTCGAGCACCAGTTCGCTCGTAAAACCACTGGAATCAAGTAACTGCGAACGACGAACGTTTCGCCCTCGCCGCTTAACACCGGTGAGCCTCTCAACGGTTGGCCAATGGGCCGGGTTGAAGACCGCAAGGTCTGAAGCTGAGAGGTCATTCACATTGGCTGGTCCCCCGGTTGGTCACGGGCCAGGGGACGAGATCAAGTGGCTGGCGTGTCCGGTAGCGTGCTGCTGCGCGACCTGATGCGTGAGAACCAAATCAGTCAGCTACACATGTAGATCTACCTGGCGATGGCTTGCGGACGGGGGTTCAATTCCCCCCGGCTCCACCAATTTGCTGCTCGATAACGTTCCGAACGACCGGGGCGCCAAGCAATTCAACGGCTTGGCGCCCCATCTTTTTCGGCGTGGTTCCTCGCCCAGCCTGACAACCTGCCGTACAAACGCTCGGACGCCCTGTAGCCAAGGGCGCGTGACGCGCATCGGGGCGAGAGATGTTCTCGTCCCGCGGGCTCAGCGGCTCAGCGGCAGGTACAGCCACCGCAGCAACTGCCCTCCGACTTGCCGATGCGCACACGCCAGTTGGCGGGCCCGCGCTCGACATACGACCAGTTGAAACGGCCCGGGTGGCGCTGGTCGAATTGGTGGTGCAGAGGCAAGGGGTCGTGGTCGTTCAGCAGTTCGAAGGCCTCACCGGGAGCCAGCCCTTCGAAAGTGGCGAAGATTCGCTGGTGGCGTTCGTGCGGGGCAATGGTGCGAACGTCGATCGTCGGTGTGGAAACAGTGTTCTGGGTCATGGACTCATCCTGGTTTGGAAGTTCGATTGGGGCATCCGGCCGCGATCATGGTTTTGACACAACGCAAGCCCCCACCGGGGGCGCTCGGCGATGCTGGTGGCCATGAGCATTCCTGGGTTCCATTCACCTGCGGCCGGCTTCGACCTGCCGATGGAGGTGCTGGCCGGTTGCCACGAGCGCATGCGCCGCAGCCTGGCCCTGCTGGGCCGGCTGGCTGAAGCCGTGGCCGACGGCCGGCGCGACGAGGCGGTGCGTTCGGCGGCCGCCGATGTGCAGCGGTACTTCGACCGCGCAGCCCCGGCCCACCACGATGACGAGGAGCGCTGGGTGTTCCCGCTGGTGCTGGCCCGCAGCGGGCGAGCCGGTGCGCGCGACGCAGTGCAGTTGCTGGCTTGGCAGCACCTGGAGATGGGCCGCCGCTGGGCCCGGTTGCGCGAAGGTTTGGCCGGGCTGCAAGCCGATGAGGCCGATCCCTTCGGACCGGACATGCAGGCGCTGGCGCGGGATTTCATCTCGCTCTACGAACGCCACGCCGAGTTGGAAGACCGGCTGGTGTTCCCCGAGGCGACTGCGCTGGCCACGCCGGAGGAGTTGCAGCGCATGGGCGCTGACATGGCTCAGCGCCGTGGCGTGCACCCACCAGCCACCGCCCTGCCATGAGGGCTTCATGAGCCTGATCGCTCTCTACCCGCAGATCAAGTCGGCGCACATCGGCCTGGCCTTGTGCAGCGGCGCCTTCTTCGCCCTGCGCGGCGTGGCTGTGCTGGCCGGCGCGCGCTGGCCGCAGGCAGCGCTGGTGCGTCACGCCAGCATGCTGATCGACACGGCGCTGCTGGTGGCTGCCCTGATGCTGCTGGCGGCCTTGCATCTGAACCCTTTCGCCACGCCGTGGTTGCTGGCCAAGCTGGGTCTGCTCGTGGCCTACGTGGTGTTGGGCGTGATGGCCCTGCGCCGCGCGCGCACGACCGCCGGCCGCGCATCGGCTTTCCTCGCCGCCCTGGGCTGCTACGGGGCGATGGTGAGCATCGCCCGCACCCATCACCCGCTTGGATATCTCGCCTGACCGAAAGACCGCCATGAGACACCCCGCCCTGACTATCCTGCGCGATGAGCACCAGGCCCTGGCCGCGATGCTGCGCTCGATCCCGCTGCTCTTGGCGCAGGCCCGGCGCGACGGCGTGCCGCCCGACTTCAACGCGCTGCGCGCGATGCTGTTCTACATCGACGAGTTCCCGGAGCGGCATCACCACCGGCTCGAAAGCGAGCTGCTGTTCCCTCGCCTCGCCGAGCGCGCACCGCAGCTGCGCGACACCATCCAGAAGCTGGAACAGGATCATGCCCAGGGCGAGCAGCGCGTGCGCGAGCTGGCCCACGCGTTGGCGGCCTATGAGCTGCTTGGCGCCTCGAGGCGCGAGGCTTTCGAGCAGGCGGTGCAGCGCTATGTCGACTTCTATCTGGCGCACATGCGGGTCGAAGAGCAGTCGCTGCTGCCCATGGCGGAGCAGGTGCTGGAGCCCGCCGACTGGGCCGCGCTGGACGCCGCTTTCACCCGTCACCAGGACCCGTTGGCCGGCGGCGCCGCGCCGGACGACTACCAGGCCCTGTTTACCCGTATCGTGCACCTCGTACCTGCGCCGCTGGGCCTGGGGCCGGCGACCGTGCTCTGACCAGTGGCATTCAGCCGCGCAGCGTCGTGCCCGGCAATGCCTCGCGCAGCTGCGCGAGCTGTGCGGGATCCGGCCCGGGGAGCGTGGTGCCGCCGACCCGACAGCGTTGCAGCACCCACCGTGTGATTCCGGCGCGTGCGAGCGTGCGGGCGAGGGAGCGCAGCTCGTCGTAAGGAAAGAGGCCCGGGTGCCAAGTGGTGCGGCACTCCAGCTCCACCCCGGCTGCCATGGCATCGGCCAGCGATTCGGCCGCATTCGCCCCGCTGCCTGGTACGCCGGCCACCGCTTCGTAGCGGTGCCAGGGCGCCTTGATGTCCAGACCCAGCCAGTCGAGCATCGGCAGCACGGCGCGCAGCCGCGTGGGGTAGATGCCGGCACTGTGCAGCCCTGTCTGGAAACCGGCCTGCTGCACCCGACCCAGCAGGTCAGGCAGCGCCCGGTGCAACGTGGGTTCGCCCCCTGAGAACACCAGCCCGTCGAGCAAGCCGCGGCGCCGGTCGAGAAAGGCCTCGACCTCGCGCCAGCTCAGCACACTTGGGGCGTTGGCCGGCTGCAGCCCGGGGTTGTGGCAGTAGCCGCAGCGCCACGGGCAGCCCTGCAGGAACACCACCGCCGCCAGCCGACCGGGGAAGTCGATGCTGGTCAGCGGGGTGAGGCCGGCGATGCGAATGTCTGTGGTCATCCGCCGCAGTGGGCGGCCCCGGCGGGCTCGCTGAAGAACTGCCGCTCGGCGTGCTCGCCCTGCTTGCCGGTATTGAAGCTGGCGACCGGGCGGTGGTAGCCCATCACGCGGGTCCACACCTCGCAGCGCTGGCGCTCGTCCTCCCGCAGGTCCGCAGGGGTGAGGGGGCGGGCGGTGTCGGTTGTCGTGCTCATGCAGTCATCTCCTCGGGCATCGTGGGGGTGGGTGAGACAGGGGGCTGCGGCGGGCTGCCATTTCGGCGGCGGCGGGTCAGAGCCTCGTCGTCGCAGTGTGGGCAGAAGGTGTGCTCGCCGGCCAGGTAGCCGTGCGTGGGGCAGATCGAGAATGTGGGCGTGACGGTGATGTAGGGCAGGCGGAAGCGGGTGAGGGCGCGCTGGACCAGGTCGCGGCAGGCCTCGCCACTGGACAGGCGCTCGCCCATGTACAGGTGCAGCACGGTGCCGCCGGTGTACATGCACTGCAGCTTTTCCTGCCGCTCCAGCGCCTCGAAGGGGTCGGCGGTGAAGCCCACCGGCAGCTGCGAGGAGTTGGTGTAGTAGGGCTGCGCGGCGGTGCCCGCCTGCAGGATGGCGGGCCAGCGCTTCCTGTCCTCCCGCGCGAAGCGGTAGGTGGCGCCCTCGGCCGGCGTGGCTTCGAGGTTGTAGAGATGGCCGGTCTGCTCCTGAAACTCGACGATGCGCGTGCGCACGTGTTCCAGCAGGCGCGTGGCCATCGCATGGCCGGCCTCGGTGGTGATGTCCTCGGTGTCGCCGCTGAAGTTGCGCACCATCTCGTTCAGGCCGTTCACACCCAGCGTGGAGAAATGGTTGCGCAGCGTGCCCAGGTAGCGCCGGGTGTAGGGAAACAGGCCCTGGTCCATCAGCCGCTGGATCAACTTGCGCTTGACCTCCAGGCTGTCGCGCCCCATGTCGAGCAGTCGGTCCAGCCGGGCCAGCAGGCCGGCCTCGTCGCCACGGTAGAGGTAGCCCAACCGCGCGCAGTTGACCGTGACCACGCCGACGCTGCCGGTCTGCTCGGCGCTGCCGAACAGGCCGTTGCCGCGCTTGAGCAGCTCACGCAGGTCCAGCTGCAGCCGGCAGCACATCGAGCGCACCATGTGCGGCTGCAGCTCGCTGTTCACGAAGTTCTGGAAGTAGGGCAGGCCGTAGCGGGCCGTCATCTCGAACAGTGCGCGGGCGTTGTCCGACTCCCACGGGAAATCGCTGGTGATGTTGTAGGTGGGGATGGGAAAGGTGAACACCCGGCCCTTGGCGTCGCCGGTGGTCATGACGTCGATGTAGGCGCGGTTGATCAGGTCCATCTCGGCCTGCAGCTCGCCGTAGCTGAACGGGCACTCTTTGCCGGCAATCACGGGCACCTGCTCGCGCAGGTCTTCGGGGCAGGTCCAGTCGAAGGTGAGGTTGGTGAACGGCGTCTGCGTGCCCCAGCGCGAGGGCACATTGAGGTTGTAGACCAGCTCCTGCATGCACTGGCGCACTTCGGCGTAGCCCATGGCGTCTGCCCGAACGAAAGGCGCCATGTAGGTGTCGAAGGACGAGAAGGCCTGCGCGCCCGCCCACTCGTTCTGCAGCGTGCCCAGGAAGTTGACGATCTGTCCGACCGCCGACGACATGTGCTTCGGCGGCCCCGCCTCGACCTTGCCCGGCACCCCGTTCAGGCCCTCGTGCAGCAGCGTGCGCAGAGACCAGCCGGCGCAGTAGCCGCTGAGCATGTCGAGGTCGTGGATGTGCAGGTCGCCCTCGCGGTGGGCCTGGCCGATCTCGGGCGCGTAGACGTGACTCAGCCAGTAGTTGGCGGTGAGCTTGCCGGACATGTTGAGGATCAGCCCGCCCAGCGAGTAGCCCTGGTTGGCGTTGGCGTTCACGCGCCAGTCGCTCTTGTCGAGGTACTCGTCGATGGTGCTCACCGCATCGACCAGGGCCCGCTGGCCCTGGCGCAGCCGCGCATGCTGCTCGCGGTAGACCACATAGGCCCGCGCGGTGCGCCAGTGGCCGGCATGGGCCAGCGTCTGCTCGACGCGGTCCTGGATCTGCTCGATCTCCGGCACCGCGGTGCCGAGCTCGTCGACCACGGTCTGCGCCAGACGGTGCGCGGCCGCGGCGCCGAACTCACCGCTCGCCGCGCCGGCTCGAGCCAGCGCGCTTTCGATCTTGGCCGCATCGAAGGGCTGCAGGCTGCCGTCGCGCTTGCGGACCAGGCGTGGCGGTGGGGTGACCGGCGTGGGCGTCGGCATGCGAATCTCCTCTCGGGACACTAAATGTGGGGTGCATTCTGGTGTTCGGGCACTAAATGTGGGTTTGATCTGGGCCAAAGGCCCGTGCTTCGGCCACCAGGCCTGGTTCGAGCGGCGCCGCTTCGGGTTGCCCTTTGGGGGTGCGCACCGGCGGCCGGTTAGGGAAGAATGCGCCGCTTTGCTGCCCTCACCAGGACGATCCATGCCGCTTCGAACTGCTCCCTTCCTGCGATCTCGACGCGCTGGCCTGCTGGCCGCCACGTGGCTGGTGCTCGCGCCGTTGGCCAATGCCCTGGCGGCCGACCGCTTCGTGGCCCACGAGATCTGCGACTGCCAGGTCACCGGGCTGTCCGCGGACGGTCGCGTGGCCGTCGGTCGGATGCGGACGGGCGCGCCCTTTCTGTGGACGCCCCAGCGCGGCGTCGAGATCCTGGGCCGCAACCCCTATGGTCACGACGTGTCGCTCGACGAAGACATGCCCGCGATCTCCGGCGATGGGCGGCGGGTGGCTGCGACCATCCGCGATCGCCGAACGGGCGATGCCGTGCAAGGTGTATGGACCCGCGCCACCGGCTGGCGCCAGGCGCGGGCGCTGCCACCCGACGCCGGTGCTGCGGACGGCGTGGCGTCTGTCGTGAGCGGCCTGTCGCGCGACGGCAAGGTCGTGGTCGGCTCCTATGTGCGTGCCACCGGCGAGGGTGGCCGCAGCCATGCCAGCACCTGGACGGCCGCCGGCGGCCTGCAAGGCCTTGGCAGCGGCGGGGGCCTCAGCTGGTTGCACGCCGCCAGTGCCGATGGCGCTGTGCAGGTCGGCGTGGACACCGACCCCGTCCTGGGCTATCACCGGGCCGCGGTGTGGGCCGGGGGGCAGCGCCAATGGGTCGACGAGAGCACGATCTCCTGGGGGCGCGCCATCAACGCAGCGGGCGACACCGTGGTCGGCGCGGCCGTGGACCAGACCGGCGAGTACGCGGCGGCACTCTGGCGCCGGCAGGGTGGGCAGTGGCTGCTGCAGTCGCTGGGCCGCCTCCCCGATGCCACCGGCTTTGCGGTGGCCAACGGCGTGTCCGACGACGGAGGCACGGTGGTGGGCGAGGGTGCCTGGGTCGACCGCATCTTCGACCTGCGGCAGACCGGCTTCGTTTGGACGGCCGAGACTGGCTTGCTGCCGGCGATCGACTTCTTCGGCGGCCGGCTGGCCGGCATGGGCACCGAACACCGCATCGACACGATCACCACCATCAGCGGCGACGGCCAGGTCATGGGGGTCGTCGCCCGCCGCAGCGACTGGCAGGAACCGCTCTATCGCAGCTATCTCGTGCACCGGGTGCCTGCGGGCGAAGCGCGCTGAGGCAGTGCGCGCAGGCAGAATGGCGCCCCTTCGCCATCGCCTGCTCCCTCCTTGCTGACGTTCCTACGACTTGCTGGCGCCGCCTCGGCGCTCTGGACCCGCACCGCCTGGATGGCCGCCTGTGCGCTGGTTGCACCTGTGTCTGCGACGGCGGACGAGCGCGCATCGCTGCACCAGGTGGCAGCTCGCGAAGCTGCCCCGGTCCTCGACGGCCGGCTCGATGACGCCTTCTGGGCTGGCGTCGAGCCCATCGCCGGCTTCGTGCAGGCGGCACCCGTCGCTGGCGCCGCGCCCTCCCGCCGCACCGAGCTGCGCCTGGCACACGACGGCGCACGGCTCCATGTCGCCGTGCGGGCCTTCGACCCGTCGCCGGCGCAGGTGGCCGCCCGCACGCTGCGGCGCGATGCCGAGGCGATCGAGGCCGAGGACCATGTGGCGCTGGTGCTGGACCCGCAGGGCACCGGCCGCAACGGCTTTGTCTTCCGCGTCAACGCGCTGGGCGCAAGGCGCGATGGCCTGGTGGCCGATGGCGGCATGCAGCGGCCGGAATGGGACGCCTTGTGGGAGGCTGCGGCCACCCGCGACGAGGACGGCTGGACGGTCGAGTTCGCCTTGCCCCTGGCCACGCTGGCGGCGCCGGCTGATGGCCGCGCCTGGGGCTTCAATGCCGAGCGGCTGGTGGCGGCCACCGGCGAGCGCCTGCGGCTTTACGCCGCAGAGCCCGAGCGCGAGGTCGAGTCGCTTGGCGGCATCGGCCGGCTGTCCGGCATCGCGCCTGCGCGCGTGGGCTGGGGCCTGCGGCTGCAGCCGGCACTGCGCACCGTCTACACGCGCGAGGGTGGTGGCCGGGAGCGCACGACCCTCGAGCCGGCGCTCGACGCGCAATACGCCCTCACGCCCACGCTGACCGCCGCACTGACGCTCAACACCGACTTCTCCGATGCCGACCTGGACGACCAGAACCTGAGCCTGTCGCGCTTCGAGCTGTTCCGCCCCGAGAAGCGCAGCTTCTTCACCCAGGACAGCGGCCGCTTCGCCTTCGGCGGGCTGGACCGCGACGACCCGACGATCCTGCCGTTCTTCTCGCGCCGCATCGGCCTGGTGGCGGCATTGGACGCGGGCTTGAAGCTGTCGGGTACGGCGGGGCCGGTGGAGCTCGGCGCCTTCGCGGTGCAGACCGATGCCGAAGACCGGCCGGGCAAGGCGCGCATGGGCGTGCTGCGGGCCGCCACGGCGCTGGGCGACGACCACCGCGTGGGCCTGATCGCGACCGAGGGCAACCCCGAGGGTACGCAGGGCAGCCGTCTCGCGGGCCTGGACTACCAGTTCCGCAGCACCACGCTGCCCGGCGACCGCACGCTCGAGGCCTACGCCTGGGTGATGGAGTCGCGCGATGCGGCGGTGGGGCAGGGCACGGCCCATGGCGTGCGGCTCGACTTCCCGAACGTCGGCGTCACCGGGGCCTTCATGGCCGAGCGCATCGGCGAGCGCTTCGAGCCGGCGCTGGGCTTCGTGCGCGAGACCGGGGTCGACCGCGCCGAGGGCGAGCTGGGCTGGTGGCACCGCAGCGAAAGTGGCGAGAGCTGGATCCCGCGCGTGTTCACCGGCCGGCGCCACCGCCACGATGGGCGCGAGGACAGCGGCTACCTGGGCGTGGGCATCGAGTGGCGCAATGCGCGAGAGGATTGGGCTTTCCTCGAGCGTTTCAGCGAGCACGAGCGGGTGGCCGAGGCCTTCGAGCTGTTGCCTGGCGTGGTCGTGCCGGTCGGGCGTTACCGCTACGGCTTCACCGCGATGGGTGCCGGGCTGGCGGCCTCGCACGAGCTGTCGGGCGAGGTCGAGCTGGAAGACGGCAGCTTCTTCGATGGCCGGCTGCGCATCGCAAGCGTGAAGCTCGCGTGGCGACCCAGCATGCACTGGACGCTGACGGGCGGCCTGCAGCACCAGGCGGTGCGCGCCGGCGGCGGCCGCTTCGATGTGAAGGCCGCTTCGCTGCGCATCGACCATGCAGCCGACACCCGCAGCGCGCAGAGCCTGGTGGTGCAGCACGACAACGTGTCGGGCCAGACGGCCTGGGGCCTGCGTGCCCGCTGGGCGCTGGCCGTTGGCCAGGAGCTGCGCCTGGCCGTGGACCGGCTGGGCCCCGTGACGGCCGGCGAGCAAGCGCTGCGCGCAACGCTGGCCTGGGTGTGGGCGCTGGAGCGCTGAGCTTGCTGGTGCCCGCTGCGCGTCAGGCGTCCCGCACGTCGGCCACCGGGTTGTGGCCGAAGTCCTTGCGGTCGAGGTAGCCGAGCACCTTCTTCGCAGCGGCGGCCGGTGAGTCCAGCTGGCCGCTGGACTTGAACTGCATGAAGCGCTCGCGCTCGGGGAAGGCCGCGGGGTTGGCCGAGCGCAGCTCGACCTGCATGTCGGTGTCGATGATGCCGGGAGCGAGCGACACCACGCTCGCGCCGCGGGGCAGCATGGCCTGCTCCAGCGCGACCGCGCGGCTGAAGTGGTCCATGCCGGCCTTGGCGGCGCAGTAGACCGCGCTGCCGGCCATGGCCCGCCGGCCCAGGCCTGACGAGATGTTGAGCACCTTGCGCGGGCAAGGCCAGTCGCGCGTCTCGTCCAGGAACACGGCGCACAGCAACAACGCGGCTTCGAGGCCCACCCGCAGCCCGCGGGCCGCCTCGGCCGGTGGCGTGTCGGCCAGCGGGCCGGGCACGGTGACCACGCCGGCGTTGTTGATGAGGGTGGCGCTCGCGAAGGCCGTGCCGTCCTGCGCGGCGAGCCAGTCGCCCAGGTGGCGGGTGGCGGGCTGCGGGTCGGAGAGGTCCAGCGTCCATTGTTCGAGCCGGGCGCTGCGCGCCTGGGCCAGCGCGGTCAGCTCCGGCGAGCGCTGGCGCGCGATGCCGATGACGTGGTGGCCTTCGTGCAGGCGCTGGGCCGCGAGCGCGGCGCCGAGGCCGCGCGAGGCGCCAGTGATGAGGGTGAGGTGGTGCAGTGTCATGGGAGGCTCAGGCGTTGCCGTCGACGGAGTTGCCGATCGCGAAGAAGTGGCCGCCGGCGATGTGGTGCAGGGTGCGGAGATCGTCCTGCCCCTCGTCGAAGTGCCAGCGGCCGTGGCTGAAGACCCGGCCCAGTGCCCAGGCACCCTGCACCTGGCCGAGGAAGAGGTCGAAGCGCGCCTCCTGCTCGGGCTGGGGCAGGCGCTCGCAGTCGAGCCAGGCGACGCAGCCACCGACCAGCGGCGACTGGGCCTGCGGCTCATCGAGCACGGCCAGGTCGACGGCGCGGAACTTGTCGAGCTCGCGGCCGCTGTGGCTGCCCACGAAGTGCACCTGGCGCGCCTGCGCGCGGCAGGGCACGCTGAGGGCGAAGTGGTTCGACCGCTCGACCAGCCCGCGGGTGAAGGTGCTCTTGTCGATCACCACCGCCACCTTGGGCGGATCGAAATCGAGCGGCATGGCCCAGGCGGCGGCCATCACGTTGCGCCTGCCGCCGTGCGCCGCGCTGACGAGCACCGTGGGCCCGTGGTTCAGCAGGCGATAGGCCTTGGCGAGTTCGACGGGTTGGCGCATGGGCGGTCGGTCAGAAAGGGCAGGGCGCGTGCAAGGCCAGTGTGCGGCCGTCGGCCGGGTGCGGCAGTGTCAGGTGTTCGGCATGCAACAGCAAGCGAGGGGACATCGCCTGCGCCTCGGGCGGCGCATAGAGCTCGTCGCCGACGATGGGGTGGCCGATGGCCTGCAGGTGCACCCGCAACTGGTGCGAACGGCCGGTGATGGGCGTGAGGGCCACGCGGGCCGTGCGTTGCGGGCCGTCGTGCCGGGCCAGCACCTGCCAGCGGGTGGTGGAGGGCTTGCCGCGGATGTGGTCCACCATCTGCCGCGGCCGGTTCGGCCAGTCGCAGATCAGCGGCAGCTCCACAACACCCTCTTCGGCTTCAGGCCAGCCGGCCACCACGGCGGTGTAGCGCTTGTCGACGAGCCGGGCGGCGAAGGCCATGCTGAGGGTGCGCTGGGCCTCGGCGCCACGGCCGAAGACGAGCAGGCCCGACGTGCCCATGTCGAGCCGGTGCACGATCAGCGTGTCTGCAAAGGCCGCCTGGACCCGGGCGGCGGCGCAGTCGGCCCGCTCGGGCCCGCGCCCCGGCACCGAGAGCAGGCCGGCCGGCTTGTCGATCACGACCAACTGGTCGTCGGCGTGCAGCAGCCGCAGGCCTTCGGGGCCTGTCACCGTTGCACGACCGCGCGCGCCGGGGGGGCGGGCGCAAAGAGGAAGTCGAGCACCCGCGGCAGCTCGGCGCGCCAGGCGGCCTCGTTGTGCTGGGCATCGGGCACGATGCGCAGCGTCACCGCGCCCGGCTCGGCGCGTTGCCCGGCCATCAGCGTGTGCATTCGCTGCACGTCCGGGATGGCGCTCTCGCCCTCGCGCTCGCCCATCGAGAAGTAGACCCGGCTGCCGGCCGGCAGGGGGTGGGATCGCGCGTAGTCGTAGATCGCCGGCGCCGTCCAGTAGGCGGGCGAGAGCACCCCGGCGCGGCCGAACACGCCGGGGTGCCGGTGGATGGCGTAGTCGGAGATCAGGCCGCCCATCGAGCTGCCGATCACCGCGGTGTGCTCGGGGCCGGTGAGCGTGCGGTAGTGGCTGTCGATCCAGGGCTTGAGCACCTCGACGATGAAGCCGACATAGGCCTCGCCCTCGCCCTTGCCGAAGCGTGGGTGGTCGAAGGGGTTGAGCTCGTTCATGCGCAGCGCGCCGCCGTTGTCGATGCCGACCACGATGGCCTCCAGGCCGCCGCGCGCGGCCGAGGCGTTCAGTGTTTCGTCGACACCCCATTCGCCGGCGTAGCTGGTGGCGTCGTCGAAAAGGTTCTGGCCGTCGTGCATGTAGACCACGGGATAGCGCTTGCTGCCGCCGTGGTAGCTGGGCGGCAGGTAAAGGCGAACGGTGCGCTGCCGGTCGAGCACGGGGATGGTGAAGGGCGTGGCGAGGATGTCCACGCCCGGGCCGGCGCTGGGCGCGCGTGGCGTGTCGGGCGGGTTCTGGGCGCAGGCGGCGAGCGTGGCCAGCAGCAACAGGGCGAGGAATCGGGTGGTGGGCATGGTGGTGTGCCTCCGGAGCAAGCCGGAGCACTCTACATGCCCGCGCCCTCACTCGTGCCGGAGCGCCTCGATCGGATCGAGCCGTGCCGCGCGGCGGGCCGGAAAGTAGCCGAAGACCACCCCGATCGCCGCCGAGAACGCGAAGGCCAGCAGGTTGATGCCGGGGTTGAAGAGGTAGGGCACCTGCATCGCGGACGCCAGCACGACCGACGCCGCGGTGGCCAGCACCACGCCGACCAGGCCGCCGAGCGACGACAGCACCACCGCCTCGATCAGGAACTGCAGCAGCACCTCGCGCTCCAGCGCGCCGATGGCCAGCCGCACGCCGATCTCTCGGGTTCGCTCGGTCACGCTGACCAGCATGATGTTCATGATGCCGATGCCGCCCACCAGCAGGCTCACCGCCGCCACCGCGCCCAGCAGCGAGGTCATCAGCCGCGTCGTGCCGGAAAGCGTCTGCGCGACCTGCGCGGTGTCGAGCACGTTGAAGTTGTCGTCGGCGTCGTCGGCCAGCTTGCGGCGCTCGCGCAGCAGGCTGCTAAGGGCGGTGGTGATGCGGGCGGTGTCGGCGCCGTCGCGCATCGAGACCAGGATGGTGTTGATGCGGGTGGTGCCGGTGACGCGACGTTGCGCGGTGCGCAGCGGCAGCAGGATGGTGTCGTCCTGGTCCATGCCCATGGCGGCCTGGCCCTTGGACTGCAGCGTGCCGATCACCTCGCACGAGAAGGACTTGATGCGAACCTGCTCGCCCAGCGTATTGCGGCCGGCGCCGAAGAGCTCGCGCTGCACGG
The DNA here is from genome assembly GCA_049322835.1 of Pseudomonadota bacterium. GTDB lineage: Bacteria > Pseudomonadota > Gammaproteobacteria > Burkholderiales > Burkholderiaceae_C > Ideonella. The sequence goes on from JBMOQN010000009.1 coordinate 81,511, forward strand.
TGGCGCCGATCACGCAGACGGCGGCGCCGCTGGCCTCTTCTCCCTCGCTGAAGCCGCGGCCGCTGGCAAGCTGCCAGTTGCTGGTGGTGAAGTAGGCGCCGGTGCTGCCGGTCACGGTCGTGGCCCAGTTGCGGCCGTTGGCCACCACGGTGACGGCGGCGCGCACCTCGGGCGCCACCGCGTTGAGCCCGCCGATCTGCGAGGCGATGGCTTCGACATCGCTCTCCTTGAACGAGGGTGCGCCGGCACCGCCCATGCCGGGCCCGAGGCGCTGGCCGGGCCGCACCATCAGCAGGTTGCTGCCGAGGCTGCTGATCTGGTCGCGCACCGCCTGAGTGGCGCCGTTGCCGAGCGTGACCATGGTGATGACCGCGGCCACGCCGATCACGATGCCGAGCACGGTGAGGAAGGAACGCAGCAGGTTCCGGCGGATCGCCCGCAGGGCCAGCAGGAAGGTATTGCCCCACATCAGTTCGTCTCCACCAACCGCCCCGCTGGGGCAGAGGGCACGGCCTCGTCGCGCTCGACCCGCCCGTCGCGGAAGTGCACGATGCGGCGGGCGAAAGCGGCCATGTCGGGCTCGTGGGTCACCATCAGCACGGTGATGCCGTGCTCGCGGTTGAGCGAGCGCAGCAGCTCCATGATCTCTTCGCTGCGCGCGCTGTCGAGGTTGCCGGTGGGCTCGTCGGCCAGCAGCACGGTGGGCTGGGTGACGATGGCCCGTGCGATGGCCACGCGCTGCTGCTGGCCGCCGGAGAGCTCGGCCGGCGTGTGCGACTCCCAACCCGTGAGGCCCACCTGTGCCAGCGCGGCCCGGGCGGCGGCATGGCGCTGCGCGGCCGGCTCGCCCCGGTAGAGCAGCGGCAGCTCCACGTTTTCGAGCGCTGTGGTGCGTGACAGCAGGTTGAAGCCCTGGAACACGAAGCCCAGGTGCCGCCGACGCAGGCGCGCGCGGGCATCGCGATCGAGCTGCTCGACGGCAATGCCGTCGAAGCGGTAGCTGCCGCTGGTCGGCGTGTCCAGGCAGCCGAGCAGGTTCATCGCGGTGGACTTTCCCGAGCCGCTGGGCCCCATGATCGCGACGAACTCGCCGGCCTGCACGTCGAGGTCGACCCCCTTGAGGGCCTGGAAGGCGATGGCGCCCTGGCCGTAGGTCTTGGTCACCCCCCTGAGCTGGATGAGCGCGCCGTTCACCGGCTGCCCCCCGCCTGCTGGTCGACGATCACCGCCATGCCCTCGCGCAGGTCGGGTGCACTCACCTCCGTGAGCTTGCCGTTGCTCAGGCCCGCGGTCACCGCGATCGGGCGCGGTTGCCCGCCCGTTTCGAGCACCCAGATGCGGCGCTGGGTGTTGGCGCTCGCTGCTGCTGGGCTGTCGGCGCTGCGGGCGCGCTTGGTCACCTGGCCGGGCGGGCGCGGCATCAGGGCCGAGACGATGCCACCCCCGCCCGCGCTGCTGCCTTGTGCCTGGGCGGAGCCGGCCTGGGTGGCGGGGTCGAAGCTGAAGGCGGTGTTGGGCACGCGCAGCACCGCCTTGCGCTCGGTGGCAGCGATGGTGGCGGTGGCCGTCATGCCGGGCCGCAGCGTCAGGTCGGGGTTGTCGACCAGCAGCTGCGTGGTGTAGGTGACCACGTTGTCGGTCGTGGTGGAGCCGTAGGCCACGCGGGTGATGCGCGCCGGGTAGCGCCGGCCAGGCCAGGCGCTCACGCTGAACTGCGCGCTCTGGCCGTCCTTCAACTGGCCGACATCGGCCTCGTCCACATTGACAGAGAGCTTCATCTGCGTCAGGTCTTCGGCCATCGTGAACAGGGTGACGGCCTGCAGCGAGGCGGCCACCGCGTAGCCGGGCTCGACCGCGCGGGTGAGGATCACGCCGTCGATGGGGGCGCGGATCGAGGCCTTGTCGAGGTTGGTGCGGTCGGTGCGCAGGGTGGCTTCGGCCTGGCCCACGCCGGCCTGGGCGCTGGCCTCGCCGGCCTGGGCCTTGGCGTAGGTGGCGCGGGCGGTGTCGAGCTCGCTGGCCGCGGGCAGCTGACCACCGGACAGGCGATGCGCCTGCTCCAGCCGGGCGAGCGCGACCTTCGCTTCCTGGGTGGTGGCGGCGGCCTCGCTGGCCGCGGCCTGGGCCGCCTGCAGCGCGGCCTGCGACTTGGCCACCTGGTCGGCCAGCTTGGCGGTGTCCAGCCGCACCAGCACCTGGCCCTTCTTCACGCGGTCGTTCACGTCGGCCAGCACCTCGGTCACGGTGCCCGACAGTTCGCTGCCGATGCTGACCGAGCGTGTCGGCTGCAGGGTGCCGTTGGCCGTCACGGTGAGGGCGATGTCGCCGCGGGTGACGGCTTCGGTGAGGAAGTGGGGCGTGTCGGCGCGGCGCTCGACGCGTTGCCAGGCCCAGGCGCCGGCGAGCAAGCCCAGCACCACGGCGATCGTGGCCCAGGTCGCCGGCCGCTTCCAGCGCGGGCGGGTGTCGCCATGCAGCCAGTCGGTGTCGGGGCCGTGGCCGTCTTGCAGGGGGGAGGGGGTGTTGCTCGTCATCATGATGCGGTGTTGTCTTGTGCGACGGTGTCGGCTTCGGTCCAGCCGCCACCGAGCGCCTTCCAGGTGCGGATCAGGTTCAGCGAGAGATCGGTCTGGGTGGTCTGCAGGGCGAGCAAGGCGGCGAGCTCGTCGCGCTGGGCTTCGAGCAGGTGGTCGAAATCGGTGAGGCCGGTGGTGTGCCGGATGCGGGTCCAGCGCAGCGTGGCGGCGGCGGCGTCGGCCGCCTGGCCCAGCGCGGTGGCGCGGTCACGGCTGCCGCGCAAGGCGGCGAGCGCGTCCTCCACGTCCTTCACCGCACTCAGGACAGCGGCTTCGTAGGCGGCACGGCTGCGCTCCAGCGCGGCCTCCTGCTGCGCGACCTGGGCCTCGCGCAGGCCGGCGTCAAACACCGTCCAGTCGATGCTCGCGGCCAGTGCCGCCAGCCCGGCGCCGCTGGCGCCCAGGCCGCCGAGCGTGAGCGCCTGCAGGCCGACCGAGCCGTTGAGGCTGAGGCCGGGCCAGCCGGCGCGGCGCGTCTGCTCCTGGCGCGCCCAGGCGGCCTGCACGGCGGCTTCGGCCGAGCGCAGGTCGGGCCGGCGGCGCAGCAGGTCGCTCGGCAGGCCCACGGCCAGGTGCTGGATCGCCTCTGGCGCCTGGGGTACCAGGCGCTGGGAAGCCGCTGCTGGCAGGCTGCGCTGCAGCTCCGCGGGGGTGCGGCCGGTGAGCAGCGCGAGCTGGTGCTCGATCTGCGCGATCTCGGTGGCCAGCGTGGGCAGGCTGGCGCGTGTCTGTTCGACGGCCAGGCGGGTCTGCTCCAGGTCCAGCGCGCTGGCCAGGCCCACCTGGGCCTTCACCTTGGCCAGCGCCAGCGTCTGCTCCAGGCTCGCGAGGCTGGCTTCGGTGATGCGCTGGCGGGCCTGGGCGCCGCGCCATTGCACATAGGCGAGCCCCGTCTCGGCGGCCAGCGTCATGCGGGTGCTGCCGAGGTCGGCACGGGCGGCCTGCAGGTCGGCCTCGGCGGCGGCGAGCCCCGCGGCCTGCCCGCCGCTGAGGTCGGGCTCCCAGCTCGCGCTGAAGCCGAGCTGCCAGGTGTTGCTGGCGCTGCTGCGGGTGGCGCTGCGGTTCGCGCCGGCCGACAGGCCCGCCTGCGGCGCAGTGCCGGCTTCGGTGGCCGCGCGGGCAGCGCGTGCTTCGCGCACGGTGGCCTGGGCGGCGCGCAGGTCGCGGTTGCCATCCAGCACCTGCTGCATCAGGGCGTCGAGGCCGGCGTCGTCGAACTGCCGCCACCATTGCGCCAGCTGGGCCTCGTCGGGCGCGAAGAGCTGGGCGCTGGCGTCGGCGCGCGAGAAGTGCTCCAGCGCGCTGTCGGTCAGTGCCACTGGGGTGGCGGGGGGCTGCAGGGTGCTGGCGCAGCCGGCAAGCATGAGGGCCGCCGTCAGGGCGAGCGCCGCCGGCCGAAAGGGGCTGCGGGAGGGGCGAAGGAAGGGGCCTTGAGTGCGTCGAACCATGGTGGTCCCCATGGTCCGAGGCGCAAGAAACGGCCTTGCGTCGCGTTTGTAAAGAAGTAAGGAAATGAATCAGCCCGCAGGCCTTGCGGCGCTGCGGGCTGATGCGGGGCGAAAGCGAGGGGCGGCTTACTGGTCGACGAAGGCGCGCTCAATGACGAAATCGCCCGGGGTGCTGGTGTTGCCTTCTTTCAGGCCGCGCGCCTCCATCATGACCTTCAGGTCGCGCAGCATGGCCGGGCTGCCGCAGATCATCACGCGGTCTTCGGCAGCGTTCAGCGGCGGCAGGTTCAGGTCGCGGGCCAACTGGCCGTTCTCGATCACGGTGGTCACGCGACCCTGGTGCTTGTAGGGCTCGCGGGTGACGGTGGGGTAGTACAGCAGCTGGTGCGAGACCATGTCGCCGAGGAACTCGTGGGCCGGCAGCTCGCGGGTGATGTAGTCGTGGTAGGCCAGCTCGTTCACCTCGCGCACGCCGTGCACCAGGACCACCTGCTCGAATTTTTCGTAGGTCTCCGGGTCACGAATGATGCTCATGAAAGGTGCCATGCCGGTGCCGGTGGACAGCAGGTACAGCCGCTTGCCCGGCGTGAGGTAGTCGATCAGCAAGGTGCCGGTGGGCTTGCGGCCGACGACGATGGTGTCGCCCGGCTGGATGTGCTGCAGGCGGGAAGTGAGCGGGCCGTCCTGCACCTTGATGCTGAGGAACTCGAGGTGCTCTTCGTAGTTTGCGCTGACGATCGAGTAGGCGCGCAGCAGCGGCTTGCCGTCGACGCGCAGGCCGATCATCGTGAAGTGGCCGTTCGAGAAGCGCAACGAGCTGTCGCGGGTGGTGGTGAAGCTGAACAGCTTGTCTGTCCAGTGATGCACGCTCAGCACTCGTTCTTCGTTGAAGGCGCTCATGTTCCTAGGGGTGTGAGGGTTCGGGGGAAACCCCGTATTGTGGCCGACGCCGTGGGGACGGGCTTGTACCGCGTCAAACCCACGGCATCCCCAACCACGGCCGCCCCCACAAGGGCGCGGCCAAGTCACAGGAGACGAGCGAATGATCCGATCACGAGTGATGCTTGCTTCGGCCGCGTTGGCGCTGGGCGCGGCAGGTGCCGCCCAGGCGGGCCCGATGGTGTGGGTGTCGATGGACGACGCGGCCTACCAGCTGCTGCGCGAGTCCGGGGCCCGCATGGAGCAGGTGGAATCGAAGCGACTGGCGGTGCAGGTCGCCAAGGCCAAGGGCCAAGGCACCGAGGCCGGGCACACCACGGTGTACCTGCTGCGGGTCGACCAGGACGACCTGAGCGAGCTGTCGCACGAGATGCACGAAAAGCTCAACCGTTGCGGGGGCTACTTTGCTCACGCCTCGCGCGACGAGGGCCGGAGCACCATTGCACGGTTCGCATCGGCGACGAAGCAGGCCATCGCCCCGCCGAACTACGACATCGACAACGAGGCCGAGGTCAACGCGCTGCTGCCACAGCTGCAGGAAAGCCAGGTGCGCTCGACCATCACCAAGCTGTCGACCGAGTACAAGAACCGCTTCTACACGACCACCGGCGGCGTCTCGGCCAGCGACGACCTGAAGAAGACCTGGAAGCAGCTCGCCGGCAACCGCACCGATGTGACGGTCAAGCAGTACCAGCACCCCAGCTGGCCGCAGAAGTCGGTGATCCTCACCATCAAGGGCACGACCAAGCCGAAGGAGATCGTCGTCATCGGTGGTCACCTCGATTCGACCATCGGCAACACCGGCGAGAACAGCATCGCCCCGGGCGCGGACGATGACGCTTCCGGCGTCGCCAGCCTGCAGGAAATCGCCCGCGTGCTGCTGACCAGCGGCTACCAACCGCGCCGCACGATCCAGTTCATGGCCTATGCGGCCGAAGAGGTGGGCCTGCGCGGCTCTGCCGCCATCGCCGCCGACTACGCCGCCCAGGGCAAGAAGGTGGTGGGCGTGCTGCAGCTGGACATGACGAACTACAAGGGGGGCAGCCCCGACATCGCCATGATCAACGACTTCACCAACGCGGCGCAGAACAAGTTCGTGAAGGACCTGGCGGCCCACTACCTGCCCACGCTGACGGTGGTGGACAGCGCCTGCGGCTATGCCTGCTCGGACCACGCCTCGTGGAACAGCCGGGGCTTCGCGGCCTCGTTCCCGTTCGAGGCGCCGATGGGCCAGCACAGCCCGTGGATCCACACGGCCGGGGACACGCTGGACAAGTCGGGCAACACGGCCGACCACGCCATCAAGTTCAGCCGCCTCGGGTTGGCCTACGCGGTGGAACTCGGCAGCGACGGCCCGGCGCCGTTGGCCAGCCGCAAGCGCTGAGAGCCCACCTCTGAACGACAAAGCCGCGGCACGGGCCGCGGCTTTTTTTCGCCCGTTCCTTGCCGTGGTTCAGGGGGGGTTGCCTTCCGCCAGGCGCAGCGTCTGGCCCGAGGCGTTCTTCAGCGAGCCGACCCAGCTGGCCAGCCGCGCCTTGGTGTCTGCCGGGGCAGCGGCATAGCCATTGCGAAGCTGGTCCGGGTCGGTGGCGTTGTCATAGAGCTCGAAGTCGCCGTTGTCGTACTCGACGTAGGTGAGCCCATCCGCCGTGCGCAGGCCGGTGAAGGCGGTGATGTTGGGGCCGTCCCCGGCGGTCTGGAACGGGTCGTCCGGCTCCTGGATGCCGGCCTTGGCGGCGAGGCGCTCGTCGTTGCCGTCGGGCTTGTGCTCCAGCAGCAGCACCTGGCGCCACCCCGCGGGCGACTGGCCCTGCAGCAGCGGCAACAGGGAGCGGCCATCGACGAAGGACGGGATGCTGGCACCGGCGATCTCGGCAAAGGTCGGCGCGTAGTCGACGTTGGCCGTGAGGTAGGTCGAGGTGCTGCCCCGCGGCACGCCCGGCCCGCGCACCACCAGCGGAACCAGCAGGTCTTCCTCGAACGCGGTCATCTTGCCGGAGTCCAGCCGGTGCTGGCCCTGGTGATAGCCGTTGTCAGCAGTGAAGACGATGTAGGTGTTGGCCAGCTGGCCCGTGGCCTGCAGGGTGTCGACGATGTTGCCCACCAGTTCGTCGACGGCCAGCAGCGACTGCAGGCGCCGCCGGTACAGCCGGTCGATGTCGGCGATCTGGTCGGTGGTGAGCAAAGGCTGCGCCTGCACCCAGGCTGGCTTGTCGCTCACGTCCGGCTCGTTCCACGACGCCGTGCGCGGCGCGGTCGCGCCGGGGTAGGCGCCCTCGTGGCGAGGCGCGGGCGTGGCCGGCGAGTGAGGCGCGAAGGTCGAGATGTAGGCGAAGAAGGGCTGGTTGGGGTGCTGGTCGACCGAGCGGCGGATGAAGTCGGCCGCCTTGGCCGAGAGCACGTCGGTCATGTAGTCGCCGGCGGTTTCCCCGTACGAGACGGTGCGGCCGTTCTCGTTCATCGTGTAGTTGAAGGCCTTGTACGGCGTGCCGCCGTTCGGGCTGTACCACTCGTTCCACCCCGGTGGGGTGTACGTGGGCGAGGCGGTGTTGGGGTACCCGTTGAGGTACTTGCCGAAGAAGGCCGTGCGATAGCCGGCTGTCTGCAGCCACGTGGCGATCGTGGACTGCTCCAGCCCCTTGGCATACATGCCCTCGAAACCCCCATCCGGAGCCGAATTCTTGTAGATGGTGCTGTTGTGGGCGTACTGGCCACGCAGCCCCGAAACCCGCGACGGGCAGCACAGCGACAGGCTCACGTAGTTGCGGCTGAAGCTCATGCCTTCGTCCTGCAGCAGCGCCTTCACGTTGGCCATGGTGGCCAGCGTTGCCATGTTCTGGTCGTCGGTCAGGATGAAGACGATGTTGGGCCCACGCTCCTGGGGCGGCGGGGCGGAGGTGCCGCTGCTTCCGCCGCAGGCCACGTGCAGCACGAGCACGGCGAGAGCCGCAAAGCGCAGCAGCTGTTGCATCTTGTCTCCTGTGCGGTCAGTTACCCCAGTTTGGGGAGCCGGCAGCTTCTGGCCGGCAAATTCTGCCGGCGGTGCCCGTCGGGGGCAACCGCCTTGCCGGGCTTTACGTTGCGAAACGCGAGGGGGTCAGGGCGCGTCCTCCTCGGCCTGGCGCAGCGCCGCGCCGGCCGCGGCCTTGAGCGAGTCGAGCCAGTTGGACAGGCGGATGCGCGTCTGCACCGGCGTGCTCGAGTAGCTGTTGCGCATCTGGGCTGAATCCGAGAAGTTGTTGTAGAGCTCGCGCTCGCCGGTGTCGTACTCGATGTAGGTCGTGCCGTCGGCGGTGCGCAGGCCGATGAAGGCATCGGCGCCGCCTTGCACGGTGATCAGGTCGTGCGGGTCGGCCGGCTCGCGCAGTCCCTTGGCATGGGCCTGCTTGGAGCCGGCGCCGGCCTTGTGCTCCAGCAGCAGCGCCTCGCGCCAGTCCCACGGCGTCTGCCCCCGCAGGAAGGGCATGATGGAGCGTCCGTCGACGAAGCTGGGCACCGAGGTTCCGGCGATCTCGGCGAAGGTCGAGGCGTAGTCGACGTTGGCGGTGAGGTGGTCCACCGTGCGGCGCACCGGCACGCCAGGGCCCCGCACCATCAGCGGGATGCTGATGTCTTCTTCGAAGGCGGTGTTCTTGCCGGAGTCCATCCGGTGCTGGCCCTGGTGGTAGCCGTTGTCAGAGGTGAAGAAGATGTAGGTGCTGCCGAGCTGCCCCTTGGCGGCCAGGGTGTCGACGATGTTCTTCACCATCTCGTCGATCGACAGCAGGGTCTGCCGGCGCTTGCGGTAGAGCTTGTCGATCGACTTGACCTGGCTGCTGTTGAGCATCGGCTGGTTGCGCACCCACAGCGGCTTGTCGCTCACGTCGCTCTCGTTCCACGACGACGTGCGTGGCGCCTTCAGGCCCTTGAATGCGTTGGCATGCCGCGGCGCCGGCTCGGCCGGCGTGTGCGGCGTGTAGGGCGAGAGGTAGAGGAAGAACGGCTGATCGGGGAACTGGTCGACTGCGCGGCGGATGAAGTCCGCGCCGGCACTGGAGATCACGTCGGTCAGGTACTCGCCCTCGGTGGCGCCGTAGTTCACTGACGTGCCATTCACGTTCATGGTGTAGTTGAAGCCGCTGTGCGGGTCGCCGCCGATCGCGCTCATCCACTCGGTCCAGCCGGGTGGGATGTAGGTCGACGACGGTGCGCTGTCGGGGTAGCCGTTGAGGTACTTGCCGAACAGGCCGGTGCGGTAGCCGGCCGACTGCAGCCAGGTCGCGAAGGTGGAGCTTTCCAGGCCCCGGTCGTAGGCCAGCTCGAAGCCGCCGTCGGGCCAGTTGTTGGTGTAGACGCCGCTGTTGTGCGCGAACTGGCCGCGCAGGCCGGCCACCCGCGACGGGCAGCACATCGACAGGCTCACGTAGTGGCGCCGAAAGGTGGTTCCCTGGTCGGTGATCAGCGACTTCACCTGGGTCATGTAGGCGGCCGAGGCCGTGTCCAGGTCGTCGGTGAGGATGAAGACGATGTTGGGTGCCTTGGCCCAGGCCGGCGTGGCCAAGGCGAGGCCCAGGGCCGCGGCGGTGAGCGCGCGGCGAACGAGGTTGCCCATGATGATGTTCCCTGCTGCAGTGGAGTGAATCACGCCGCAGCCAGCGAGCGCTGCGGCGCGTCGCATTTTTCTTTGTCGGCCGGGGATGGCGCTAGCGTGCAAGGCGTTACGTTGGTAACACCCGGAACTGTCATGAGGTCATGAGCCCATCGCTTCGTCGCGAGGCGGGTGCGCCGGCCCGCGCGGGACGCGGCCGTGTTGCGCGGGGGAGGTCAAGGTGCGCGCAGTTCCGCCTGGCGCAAGGCCTCACCCGAGGCGTTGCGCAGCGCTGCCAGCCAGGAGGCCATCCGTGCCTTGAGCTTGTCTGGCGCGGTTGCGTAGCGGTTGCGCAATTGCCATGGGTCGACGGCGTTGTTGTAGAGCTCGAACTCGCCGTTCTTGTACTCGACGTAGGTGTGGCCGTCGGCGGTGCGCAGGCCGGCGTAGTCGCTCTTCCAGATCAGGGGCGACAGATCGAAGGGATCCGGCGGCTCGTAGATGCCGGGCATGTCGAACAGCGGGCCGGTGACCTCGTCATGCGCAATGAGCACGGCGCGCCGCCATTGCGCCGGCGCCTGCCCTCGCAGGATGGGCATCAGCGATCGTCCATCGACCCAGTCCGGTGCGGTGACGCCGGCCATGTCGGCCATCGTGGGGGCAAAGTCGACGTTGACGGTCAGGACGTCCGCCCTTTGGCCGGCGGCTACCCCGGGGCCGCGAATGGACAAGGGCACCACGATGTCCTCCTCGAATGCCGTGGACTTGCCCGCCATGAGCCGGTGCGGGCCCTGGTGAAGGCCGTTGTCGGACGTGAAGACGACATACGTGTCATTCAACTGCCCTGTGGCCTGCAGCGTATCGACGAGGCCCTTGACCAGTTCGTCCACCGCCAGCAGCGACTGGCGCCGCTTGCGGTAGCGGGTGTCGATCTCGGCGATCTCGGCTTCGGTCAGCAGTGGCGCGGTCCGCAGCCACGAGGGCTTGTCGCTCACGTCCGGTTCGTTGAAAGACGGCGGCCGCGGCGCGCGGATGCCAGGGAAGGCATCCGCGTGGCGCGGCGCCGGAGTCGCCGGGAAGTGTGGCGCGTAGGTCGACACGAAGGCGAAGAAGGGCTGGTCGGGGTGCTGCGCGACGCTGCGCCGGACGAAGTCGCTCGCCTTCGATGCGAGCACGTCGGTCAGGTAGTCGGCCTCGGCGTGGCCGTAGGTCACGGGGCTGCCGTTCTCGTTCAGGGTGTAGTCGAACTCGCCATAGGGATCACCGCCGATGGGCACGTACCACTCGCTCCACCCGGGCGGGATGTAGGTGGATGACGGGGCGCCGTCGGGATAACCGTTGAGGTATTTGCCGAGCAGCGCGGTGCGATAGCCGGCAGCCTGGAGCCAGGTGGCCAGGGTCGACTGCTCCAGGCCTTTGGAATAGGTGCCCTGGAACCCGCCGGCGGGCGCCGTGTTGTGCATGATGCCGGTGTTGTGACCGAACTGGCCGCGCAGGATCGACACCCGCGAGGGGCAGCACAGCGAAATGTTGACGTAGTGCTGCGGGAAGTCCATGCCCTGGTCGGTGATCAGGCTCCTGACCTGGCTCATGGTGGCGGCGGCGGCGCTGTCCAGGTCGTCGGCGAGGATGAAGACGATGTTGGGCGGCTTGCCCCAGGCGGCCCCTGCCAGGCCGGCCCATCCCGCCATGAGCCAGAGCAGCCCGCGCGCCACGGCGCGGTGAAACATCGGTGCCATCGCACACCCCCTGAATGGCCTGTCTGCGGGTGATTCTGGGCAGGTGCCCCCAACAGACATTGATCGCGCGCAAGCGCGGCGGCGCAAGGCGTCAGGGCGTCTTGGCAGGCTCGCCGAGCCAGTCGGCGATCACGGCGGCGGTGTGCTCGCCGAGCGTGGGTGGCGCGATGCGGTACTGAACCGGCGTGGCCGACAGGCGGATCGGGCTGGCCACCAGCGGCACACTGCCGAAAGCCGGATGCGGCAGGTCGATCTTCATGCCCCGAGCCTGCACCTGCGGGTCGGCGAAGACCTGGTCGAGCCGGTTGATGGGGCCGCAGGGCACGGCTTCGGCCTCGAGCGCCGCGATCCACTCGGCGGTGGTGCGCATCACCGTGGCCTGACGCAGCAGCGGGATCAGCACGCCACGGTTCGCCACCCGCGCCGGGTTGGTGGCAAAGCGCTCGTCGACGGCCCACCCGGGTTTGCCGGCGATGGCGCAGAAGCGGGCGAACTGGCCGTCGTTGCCGATGGCCAGGATCATGTCGCCGTCGGCGGTCGGGAAGTCCTGGTAGGGCACGATGTTCGGGTGGGCGTTGCCCAGGCGTTTGGGCGCCACTCCACTGCTCAGGTAGTTCGCGGCCTGGTTGGCCAGCGTGGCGACCTGCACATCGAGCAGCGCCAGGTCGATGTGCTGGCCCTCGCCCGTGCGGTCGCGGTGGCTGAGTGCGGCCAGCACGGCGATGGTGGCGTACAGGCCGGTCATGATGTCGACCAGCGCCACGCCCACCTTCTGCGGGCCGGCACCTTCTTCACCTTCTGGCCGGCCGGTCAGGCTCATCAGGCCACCCATGCCCTGGATGAGAAAGTCGTAGCCGGCACGCGGGGCATAGGGCCCAGTCTGGCCGAAGCCGGTGATCGAGCAATAGACCAGCCTCGGATTGACGGCCTTGAGGCTGTCGTAGTCGAGGCCGTAACCCTTGAGGCCGCCGACCTTGAAGTTCTCGAGCACCACGTCGGCCTTGGCCGCCAGTGCGCGCACCTGGGCCTGGCCCTCGGGTGTGGCGAGGTCGATCGCCACCGAGCGCTTGTTGCGGTTGGCACACTGGAAGTAGGCGGCTTGGGCGGAGTCGCCTTCCTGGGCCTGCACCCAGGGCGGGCCCCAGACACGGGTGTCGTCGCCGGCGCCGGGGCGCTCGACCTTCACCACGTCGGCGCCCAGATCACCGAGCTGCTGGCTGGCCCAGGGGCCGGCCAGCACGCGTGAGAGGTCCAGGACTTTCAGGCCCTGCAAGGCACCAACACTCATCGACGGTCTCCGCACCACGGCGCTCCGCCGGAGCCGCCGAATTCAAGTGGCGTGCGCGGATCCGGCTTGGCCGGTCCGCTGCGCGAGCTCCCTCGGGGGGGCAGCCCCCGGGAGGGGGCGTGGGGGTCAAAACGCCGCGATGCCCGTCATCGCGCGGCCGAGGATCAGCGCGTGGATGTCGTGCGTGCCTTCGTAGGTGTTCACGACTTCCAGGTTGACCAGGTGGCGGGCGATGCCGAACTCGTCGGAAATGCCGTTGCCGCCCAGCATGTCGCGCGCCGTGCGGGCGATGTCGAGCGACTTGCCGCAGGAGTTGCGTTTCATGATCGAGGTGATCTCGACGGCGGCGGTGCCTTCATCCTTCATGCGGCCCAGGCGCAGGCAGCCTTGCAGGCCCAGCGTGATCTCGGTCTGCATGTCGGCCAGCTTCTTCTGCACCAGCTGGTTGGCGGCCAGGGGCTTGCCGAACTGCTTGCGGTCCAGCGTGTACTGGCGGGCGGTGTGCCAGCAGAACTCGGCGGCGCCCAGCGCGCCCCAGGCGATGCCGTAGCGGGCGCTGTTCAGGCAGGTGAAGGGGCCCTTCAGGCCGCGCACCTCGGGGAAGGCGTTCTCTTCGGGGCAGAAGACCTCGTCCATCACGATCTCGCCGGTGATGGAAGCGCGCAGGCCGACCTTGCCGTGGATGGCCGGGGCGGTGAGGCCCTTCCAGCCCTTTTCCAGCACGAAGCCGCGGATCTGGCCTTCATCGTCCTTGGCCCAGACCACGAACACGTCGGCGATCGGGCTGTTGGTGATCCACATCTTCGAGCCGGTCAGGCTGTAGCCGCCGTCGACCTTGCGGGCTCGGGTGACCATCGAGCCGGGGTCGGAGCCGTGGTTCGGCTCGGTCAGGCCGAAGCAGCCGATCCATTCGCCGGTGGCCAGCTTGGGCAGGTACTTCTGCTTGGTGGCTTCGTTGCCGAACTCGTTGATCGGCACCATCACCAGCGACGACTGCACGCTCATCATCGAGCGGTAGCCCGAATCGACGCGCTCGACTTCACGCGCCACCAGGCCGTAGCAGACGTAGTTCAGGCCGGCGCCGCCGTAGGCTTCAGGAATCGTCGGGCCCAGCAGGCCCAGCTCGCCCATCTCGCGGAAGATCGCCGGGTCGGTCTGCTCGTGGCGGAAGGCTTCGAGCACGCGGGGCATCAGGCGGTCCTGGCAGTAGGCGCGGGCAGCATCGCGCACCTGGCGCTCGTCGTCGGTCAGTTGCTGGTCGATCAGCAGCGGGTCGTCCCAGTGGAAGGCGGCGCGAGAAGCCATGGGCGGTGTCTCCAGTTATTCCAGCCTGGAATCATAGGGTGTCGGTTTCGGTCGATCAAACGCATTTATCGCATCGACTTGTGCGTTTGTAGAATTCCGGAATGCGTCGAAAGCTGCCCTCCACCGCCGCGCTTGCTGCCTTCGAGGCGGCGGCGCGCCACCAGAGCTTCACCAAGGCGGCGGCTGAGCTGTCGGTCACCCAAAGCGCCGTGTGCCGCCAGATCGCCTCGCTGGAGTCCTTCCTCGGGGTGGCGTTGTTCCGCCGCAGCCAGCGGGGCGTGGGGCTGACCGAGGCGGGCCAGCGCTACGCCCGCAGCGTGGCCACCCGGCTGGATGAGGTCGAGCGCGACACGCTCGACCTGATGGCCCAGGCGGGCCTCGGCGGGCAGGGCGGGGCGCTGGAGTTGGCGGTGGTACCGACCTTTGCGACGCAGTGGCTGCTGCCGCGGCTGGCCCGCTTCCACGCGGCGCACCCCGGCATCACGGTGCACTTCAGCTCGCGCACGCGCCCCTTCCTGTTCGCCGACACCGATCTCGATGCCGCGGTTCACGCCGGCGACGGGCTGTGGCCGGGCACCGAGGGGCGCCTGCTCATGCCCGAAACGCTGGTCACCGTCGCCGCGCCCGCCTTGTTGAAGGGGCGCTGCGACTGGACGCCGCTCTCGCTGGCCACGCTGCCGCTGCTGCAGGCCAGCACGAGGCCCTATGCGTGGCGGCACTGGTTCGAGTCACAGGGGCTGCAGGTCGAGCACGACATGGCCGGCGCGCGGATGGAGCTGTTCTCCATGCTCAGCGAGGCGGCGGCGCAGGGGCTGGGGGTGGCGCTGGTGCCGCGCATGCTGGTGGACAACGAGCTGGCCAACGGCCGGCTGGTGCAGGTGGTGCCGCATGCGTTCCTCAGCGATCGCTCCTACCACCTGCTCTACCCGGAGCACAAGGCGGCTTCGCCCGCGCTGAAGGCGTTCGCGGACTGGCTGGACGGCGAGGCCGCCCGGTACCGCGCCGAGGTGGGCCTTCCATGAGGCGCGCGAAGTGCCGCCGCGATTCCAGTGGCTTGTGCGGATGCGGCTTCGCCGGTTCGCTGCGCGGGCCCTCGGGGGCGGGCCCCGGGGGGAGCGTGGGGCTCAACCTCCGTGCTTGTCAGCCTCGGAGGTGAAGCTGTCGGCGAAGAACTCGTCGTCGGGCAGGCTGCAGCGGGCGACGAAGTCGCGGTGGGCCGACTCCACCATGATCGGCACCCCGCAGGCGTAAACCTGGTGGCCGGAAAGGTCGGGCATGTCGGCCATCACCGCATGGTGGACGAAGCCGGTGCGCCCCGTCCAGCCGTCGTCGGGCTTCGGCTCGGACAGGACCGGCACATAGCGCAGCCAGGGCAGGCGCGCCATGGCCGCTTCGGCCCAGTCGTGGAGGTAGAGGTCCGACCTGCTGCGCGCGCCCCAGTAGAGCACCGCAGGCCGCACGCTGCCCACTTCTTCCAGCCGCTCGATCAGCGCCTTCACTGGCGCGAAGCCGGTGCCCGAGGCGAGCAGGACCATCGGCTTGTCGCTGTCTTCGCGCAGGAAGAAGCTGCCGAACGGGCCTTCCATCCGCACGATGTCCTTCTCTTTCATCGCGCCGAACACATGGTCGGTGAACTTGCCGCCGGGCATATGGCGGATGTGCAGCTCGATGGACGGCGGCGTGCCCAGGTTGTGCGGCGCGTTGGCCATCGAGTAGCTGCGGCGCGCACCGTCGCGCAGGATGAACTCGACGTACTGGCCGGCGCGGTACTGGAAATTCTGGTTCGCCGGCAGCTGCACGCGGATCACCGCCACGTCGCCCGCTGGGCGGGCGATGCTCAGCACGCGGCCCGGCATCTTCAGGATGGGGAATTCGCCGGCGCCTGGCACGGTGCGCGCCTCGACCACGCAGTCGGTCTGTGGCGTGGCGCAGCAGGTCAGGATCAGGCCGCTGGCCTCTTCGGCCTCCGACAGGGCTTTGTGCTGGTGCGCGCCGTGGATCACCCGGCCTTCGAGCAGGCGGCTCTTGCAAGAGCCGCAGGCGCCGTCCTTGCAGCCATAGGGCAGGCCGATGCCCTGCCGGATGGCGGCGCCCAGGATGGGCTCGTCGCGTGCAACGTCGAAGGCTCTTTCGGAGGGGTGCAGGGTGACGGTGAAGGTCATGGTCTTGGCACTGGTGGCCCGGGCTGCGGCAAACGGGCCAGCGGCCAGCCCGTAGACTGCCTCGCTCGCCCCCACCGGGATTGTGCCCGGCCCTTGCCTTCCCTCTGATCACTGCCTCCATGAGCCGCGTCGCCGCCCGTTGCATCCGCCCGAACCGCCCCGTCCTGCTGATCGTGGGCTGTGGTGACGTGGGCCTTCGGGTCCTGCGGTTGCTTCAGGGCCGCTGGCGTGTGCTGGCCCTCACCAGCTCGCCACAGCGGATGGCCACGTTGCGCGAGGCGGGGGCGGTGCCGCTGGTGGGCAATCTGGATGAGCCCGCCACGCTGGCCCGGCTGGCAGGCTTGGCGACCCATGTGCTGCACCTGGCGCCGCCGCCGGGCTCGGGTGACACCGACCCGCGCACTGCCCACCTGCTGCAGGCCCTGGCGCAGCGCAGCGGGCCGAACAGCCTCGTATACGCCAGCACCAGCGGGGTCTACGGGGACTGTGGCGGAGCCTGGCTCGACGAGACCCGCGCAACGGCCCCGGTGACCGCGCGCGGGTGGCGTCGGGTGGACGCCGAGCGGCGGGTGCGCTGGGCGGGGCGCGCCTTCGGCTGGCGCGTCAGCGTGCTGAGGGTACCGGGCATCTACGCGCTGGACCGCGAGGGCGGTGACCCGCGCGAGCGCGTTCGCAAGGGCACGCCGGTGTTGCGGCCGGAGGACGATGTCTACACCAACCACATCCACGCCGACGACCTGGCACGTGCCTGCGTCGCCGCGCTGCTGCGCGGTGCGCCGCAGCGGGTCTACCACGCCAGCGACGACACCGAGCTGCGAATGGGCGACTACTTCGACGCGGTGGCCGACCGGTTCGGCCTGGCCCGGCCCCCCCGCATCAGCAGGGAAGAAGCGCGGCAACAGTTGCCGGCCATCAGCTACAGCTTCCTCAGCGAGTCGCGGCGGTTGCGCAACCGGCGGTTGAAACAGGAGCTGCGGGTGACGCTTCGCCATCCCACCGTCGCCGATGGCTGGGTCGCCTGAGACGCGCCCTGCGGGTTCTCGAGCGCTCAGGTGCCTTCAGGCTGCTTGATCGCGCTCTGGCGGTCGATGGTGCGCAGGGGCACGCGCATCGGGCGGCCGTCTCGCAGGATGTCCAGCGCCACCTCACGCTCGGTCGTGCCCGCCCAGAGGCGGTGCCACAGGCCGTCCAGCGTGCTCACCGCCTCGCCATCGATTCGCACGATGCGGTCGCCTACCTGCAGGCCGGCCGCTTCCGCCGGGCCGGTCGGGCTGATCCGAAGCACCCGGACTTCACCCTCCAGCTCGATGCAATTGGCGCCCATCCAGGCGCGCCGGCTCTGGGCCGAACGCCCGTCTCGCACCAACTCCGGCAGGATGGGCTTGAGCAGGTCGACAGGCACGAACATGTTGCCGTGCAGGGCCGGTTGCCCAGGGCCCAGCACGTCGCTGACGAACAGAGAGCCGATGCCCAGCAGCTCGCCGCGCAGGTTGAACAGCGCTGCGCCGGAGTGGTCGGTGCGCGGTGGCACGGTGAAGACGGCGTGGTCGAGGTGGTATTCCCAGTAGCCCGAGAAGGCGCGCAAAGAAACTTGGCGGGCCATGCTGATCGCAGCATCCGCACCGCCGGAAATGATCAGCAGGGTGTCATTGGCTTCCGTGGCCGAAGGGTTGCCCAAGGGGGCGACGGGCAGGTTCAGCGGCACCAGCGCCTTCAACAGGCCGAACCCGGTGGCCACGTCGTAGCCCACCACACGCGCCGGGATCTGCTTGCCGTCGTCGGTCAGCAAGGCCACCTGCTCGGCCTCCAGGATCAGGTAGCCGATGGTGAGGACCAGGCCCTCCGGCCCGATGACCACGCCGGAGCCCAGCCGCACCTGGCCGAGGCTGGCGGTGGAAGGCGCGCCCTGAACGGCGATGGCAGCCACCCCGACCACCGCGTCGCTGGCCTGCTGGAGCGCGGGGTTGCCCGGGGTGAGCTCAGGGGGCAAAGCCTGCGCCTGGGCTGTCTTCACCAGACCGAGGCCGAGCACCAGGCAAAAGGCCAGGCCCGCGGCCGCCACCACCCGGCCTCCTTGGAACCACCGCCGCCACGTCTTCATGGTCGACCTCCGAAGCGCTGTACCCCAAGCCGAGCATGCGGCATGCCCGCCGCCGCGCTGGCGATGGGGTTATGCGAAAGAGGGGGCCGGCGATGGCCGGCGGGGCGTCAGCGCCGGCGGCGCGAAGGAAAGGGAGCTTGCCCGCGCCAGTAGCGGATCATCAACCAACCGCCCAGCATGCCACCCAGGTGGGCGAAGTGGGCGACGCCGGTGGGCCCGAACACGCCTTGCAGCAATTCCAGGCCGCCGAACACCGCGACGAAGGTGCGTGCCTTCATCGGGATGGGGGGGAACAGCGGCATGATGGTGCGGTTCGGGAACAGCAGGCCGTAAGCCAGCAGCAGGCCGTACAGGCCACCGGACGCGCCCACCGTGGGGGCATAGGACTGGATGATGGCGCTGAAGGCCAACTGGGCGGCTGCGGCCGTCAGGACGCTGGCCAGCAGGAAGGCCAGCAGGCGCTTGTGGCCCCACAGGCGCTCCAGCTCGGCGCCGAACATCCACAGGCCGAGCATGTTGAAGAACAGGTGCAGCACGTCGCCATGCAAGAAGGCGTAAGTCACCACCTGCCAGGGCATGAAGCGCCCGCTTTCCAGTGGCCATAGCGCGAACCAGCCGCGCAGCGGGATGAAGCTCCCCGCCAGCTGCACCGCGCAGAACACCGCCGTGCAGATCAGCATCAGCGCCTTGGTGACAGGTGGCAGTGGCGGCATCGTGTCGCGAAGGGCGAAGGCTGCTTGGGGGAGGAGGTCACTGGTGCCCGAGGCCGGACTCGAACCGGCACACCTTGCGGCGGCGGATTTTGAATCCGCTGCGTCTACCGATTCCGCCACTCGGGCCAGTGTGTGCTTGGGGCTGCATGCTTCAGCTGGCGAGGCCGGCCTGGGCATGTCGGGCGCGGATTATTGCATGGCCTCAAGCAAGGGGACCACCCGCGGGGCAGCCCCCTAGGCCGCCAGGGAAGGCGACCCTAACGGTGGGGAAGCGGCGCGGGCGGGGCGTTGACCGGCAGGCGACGCGATTTTTACGATGCGCTGGCTCTGAACGAAAGAGCTTTTCAAACACAACGCATCAGGAAGGACTGTCATGAAATCACATCAACTTCACACCGCCATCAAAGCCGCGGGCGCCCTGTCGCTGCTGCTGGCTGGCAGCGCTTTCGCCGCCGCCGAGGGCAGCAACACCACCGTCAGCAGCGATGGCTCGATCGGTGCCATGAGCCTGGTCCCGGCCGCGCCGGCCACCGGCTTCAAAGGCAACTGGAAGCCGGGCCTGCCGATGGACATGGAGGCCGAGTTCCCGGCCGGGCGCCTGTCAGCCGCCGAGATGGCCGACTTCGTCGCCAGCTACAAGCCCAAGATGCCGCCGTACCTGCAAGGCCAGGAGAACCAGCCCGAGTCGGTGCTGAACAGCGACCGCCGCTTCCGCGTCTACCCGCAGGAGTCCGGCTACCCGTATCGTGCGGTCGGCCAGCTGACCTTCACCCAGGGTGGCAGCAACTACACCTGCACGGGCTGGTTGATCAGCCCCGACACGGTGGCCACTGCCGGTCACTGCGTCCACGAAGGCCCGGGCGGCACCTGGTCCACCAACGTGCGCTTCTACCCGGGCCGCAACGGCTCGCTGGCGCCCTACGGCTCCTGCACCGCCAAGCGCCTGAACTCGGTCAGCGGCTGGACGAGCAGCGGCAGCCAGGAGTACGACTATGGTGCGGTCAAGCTGAACTGCACCATCGGCAACACGACGGGCTGGCTGGGCCGTTGGTGGACGACGGCGTCGCAGGTTGGCCTGCCGATCGCCATCGTCGGCTACCCCGGTGACAAGCCGAGCAGCACCCAGTGGGGCGGCGCCGGCCGGGTGGAGGCCTCCGAGACCCGCAAGACGCGCTACTTCATCGACACCGCCGGCGGCCAGAGCGGCGCACCGGTGATCCAGGCCGACGGCACCGGCCCTGGCGGCTGCCAGGGCGACTGCGGCATCGCGATCCACGCCTATGGCGCCGATTCGGCTGGCCGCAACAGCGCCACCCGCATCACGCAGGCGGCCAACACCAACTTCCAGAACTGGATCAACACGCCCTGATCGGGCACAACGACGGGGGCGCCTCGGGAGAGGTCGCCCCTCGGTCGGCGCGGGGCAAGGGGTGGACGCGATAATCATTCGCGTCGTGACCCTTGCTCCATCATGCCGACCTACCTGACCCTCGAAGACGCCATCGGCCGCACGCCGCTCGTCCGCCTGCAGCGAGTGCCGGGTGCAGAGAACGACACCCGTGGCAACGTGATCCTGGGCAAGCTGGAGGGCAACAACCCGGCCGGCTCGGTGAAGGACCGGCCCGCGATCAGCATGATCCGCAACGCCGAGCGGCGGGGCGAGATCAAGCCCGGCGACACCCTGATCGAGGCCACCTCGGGCAACACCGGCATCGCGCTCGCGATGGCAGCGGCCATCAAGGGCTACCGCCTGTTGCTGATCATGCCGGAGGACCTGTCGGTCGAGCGGGCCCAGACGATGAAGGCTTTCGGTGCCGAGCTGATCCTCACACCCAAGTCGGGTGGCATGGAACTCGCGCGCGACCTGGCCGAGCAGATGCAACGTGACGGCAAGGGCCGGGTGCTCGACCAGTTCGCCAACGCCGACAACCCGCGCATCCACTACGAGACCACTGGCCCCGAGATCTGGGCCGACACCGACGGCCGCGTCACCCATTTCGTGAGCGCGATGGGCACGACCGGGACCATCACCGGTGTCTCACGCTTCCTCAAAGAGAAGAATCCGAAGGTGCGCATCGTCGGCGCCCAACCTTCCGAAGGCTCCCGCATCCCCGGCATCCGCAAGTGGCCCGAGGCCTACCTGCCCAAGATCTACGACCCGACGGCCGTCGACGAACTGGTCTACGTCAGTCAGTCCGACGCGGAGGACATGGCCCGCCGGCTGGCGGCGGAAGAGGGCCTGTTTGGCGGCATTTCTGCCGCCGGTGCCTGCTGGGTCGCATTGCAGATTGCCCGCACCGTCGAGAACGCGACCATTGTGTTCGTGGTCTGCGACCGGGGCGACCGGTATCTGTCCACCGGCGTCTTTCCGGCATGAGTGCGGCGGGTCGCATCCACGCGCGCACCCCCTGGCGCACCGCGCGACGGGCTCGGCCATGACGGACTACCGGTATTGCCCGCAGTGCGCATCGCCGCTGACGTGGATCGAGGCAGAGGAAGACGGTGGGGCCAAGAGCCGACTGCGCTGCGCGGCCTGCGGCTTCACCCACTGGAACAACCCGACACCGGTGCTGGCAGCGGTGGTCGAATGTGTGGACCGAGGCGGCAAGCTGTTGCTGGCGCGCAATGCCGCGTGGAGCGGCCGCATGTTCGCTCTCATCACCGGTTTCATGGAAGCCGGCGAGTCGCCAGAGGCGGGCATCGCGCGTGAGGTGCTGGAAGAGACTGCGCTCGTCGCCGACGCGGTGGCGCTGATCGGCGTCTACGACTTCCAGCGCATGAATCAGGTGATCATCGCCTACCATGTGCAGGCCCGGGGCGAGATCCGGCTGTCGCCCGAGTTGGCGGAGTACAAGCTTTTCGAGCCGGGTGACGCGCTTTGCTGGCCTGCCGGCACAGGCTACGCGCTGGCCGATTGGCTGAGAGGCCGTGGCATCGAGCCGAAGTTCATCGAATGGCACAAGCCGCAGGCACCCGCGGCGGCTTCGTAGCAACAATCACAGGACCACGAGACAAGCCATGGATGCGCACAAGGAACTCGACACCCGCGGGCTGAACTGCCCGCTGCCCATTCTCAAGGCGAAGAAAGCTCTCGCCGACATGGCCAGCGGCCAGGTCTTGAAGGTGCTCGCCACCGACCCGGGCTCGATGCGCGACTTCCAGGCCTTTGCGCGCCAGACAGGCAACGAGCTGCTGGAGCAGCAGGCCGGCGAAGTGGAGTTCGTCCACTTCCTCCGCCGGCGATGAAGCGCCTGGGGCTCGTCAGAGCTCCAACGTGCGCAGGTACTCGCGGAAACCGGGGCCGAGCGTGGGGTGCTCGAGCGCCAGTTCGACGTTGGCCTGCAGGAAGCCTTCCTTGCTGCCGCAGTCGTAGCGCTTGCCCTCGTAGCGGTAGGCGAACACCTTCTCGCGCCGCATCAGGCTGGCGATGCCGTCGGTGAGCTGGATCTCGCCACCCACGCCGCGCGGCAATTGCGTGATCTCTCGGAACACGCCGGGCGTCAGGATGTAACGGCCCGCCACACCCAGCCGTGAAGGCGCGTTCTCGGGGGCCGGCTTCTCGACGATCTGGGTCAGGTCCATCACCCGCTCGTTGACCGGGGTGCCGGCCACGATGCCGTAGCGCCGGGTGTGCTCGGCGGGCACTTCCTGCACAGCGATGATCGAGGCGTGCCACTCCTCGAACTGCTGCACCATCTGCTGCAGCACGGGCGGCTTGCCGTCCATCAGGTCGTCGGCCAGCAGCACGGCGAAGGGCTCGTTGACGACCACGCACTGCGCGCACAGCACCGCATGGCCCAGACCCAGCGCCTTGGGCTGGCGGATGTAGATGCATTCCATGTCGTCGGGCTTGATGGAGTGCACGAGGTCGAGCAGGTCTTTCTTGCCGGCGGCCTCCAACTCGGCTTCCAGCTCGTAGGCAGTGTCGAAGTGGTCTGGAATGGCGCGCTTGTTGCGACCGTTGACGAAGATCATCTGGCGGATGCCAGCGGCATACGCCTCTTCGACCGCGTACTGGATCAGCGGCTTGTCGACGACCGGCAGCATCTCCTTGGGCTGGGCCTTGGTGGCGGGCAGGAAGCGGGTGCCGAGGCCGGCAACAGGAAAGATGGCCTTGTTGATCTTCATGGAGCGGGGGTTTCTGTGAGGCATGGCGAGGCCGATGGGCAAAGATTGTGCCGGCCCCGCACCCGTCAGGCGGCGGGCAATCGGCCCAGTTGTTCACGCAAAGAGGCCAGCGTGCGGCCGAAATCGGCCAGGCGCTGGCGCTCCTGCGCGACCACCGCCTCGGGCGCGCGGGCCACGAAGCTCTCGTTGCCGAGTTTGCCTTCGGCCTTGGTGATCTCGCCTTCGATGCGCTTGATCTCCTTCCCGAGCCGGTCTCGCTCGGCCGCCAGATCGATCTCGACCTTCAAGGCCAGTCGAGCCGCGCCTTGCACGGCGACCGGCGCCATGGCGGTGGCGGTGGCGAAAGCGGCCTCGTCGGTGAAGACCTCGACCTCGCCGAGCTTGGCCAGTGCCTTCAGCACAGGCGCGGCGGTGGCCATGAATCCGGCCTCTCCGATCACCTGCAGCGGCACGCGTTCGGCCGGCGACAGCCCCATTTCGCTGCGAAGCCCGCGCACGGCGCCGACCATGGCCTTGAGCTGCGCTGCCCAGGCGTCGGCCACCGGGTCGATCTTGTCGGGTTGGGCGATGGGGTAGGCGGCGGTCGCCACCGTGCTGCCGTCGCCTTCCTTCCTGCGGCCTGCGACCACCGCCACCGTGTCCCACAGCTCGGCGGTGATGAACGGGGTGACCGGGTGCAGCAGGCGCAGCACCGTCTCCAGCGTGCGGACCAGCGTGCGACGGGTCGCGCGCTGCTCGGCCTCGCCGCCGGTCTGGATCTGCACCTTGGCGATCTCGAGGTACCAGTCGCAGTACTCGTCCCAGACGAACGAGTAGATCGCGTTGGCGACGTTGTCCAGACGGTAGTCGGCAAAGCCCTGGGCCACCGCCATCTCGACGCGCTGCAGCTCGCCCGCGATCCAGCGATCGGCCGGCGAGAACTTCATGTAGCCGTGGAAAGGCCCACCCGGCTCGCACTCGGCCTTGCTGTGCTCCTTCAGGCCGCAGTCCGCGCCTTCGCAATTCATCAGCACGAACTTGGTCGCGTTCCAGAGCTTGTTGCAGAAGTTGCGGTAGCCCTCGCAGCGCTTGCTGTCGAAATTGACCGTGCGGCCCAGGCTCGCCATCGCGGCGAAGGTGAAGCGCAGGGCGTCCGCCCCATAGCCGGGAATGCCCGCCGGGAACTCCTTCTCGGTGGCCTTGCGCACCTTGGGGGCGGTTTCAGGGCGGCGCAGGCCGACCACTCGCTTGTCCAGCAGCGCGGGCAGGGCGATGCCGTCGATCAGGTCGACCGGGTCGAGCACGTTGCCTTCCGACTTGCTCATCTTCTTGCCCTGCGCGTCGAGCACCAAGCCGTGGATGTAGACGTTGCGGAAGGGCACCTGGCCGGTGAAATGCTTCGTCATCATGATCATCCGGGCGACCCAGAAGAAGATGATGTCGTGGCCGGTGACCAGCACCGTGGAGGGCAGGAAAAGGTCCTGCTCGATGGTCTTCGCCGGCCAGCCCAGTGTCGAGAAAGGCACCAGCGCCGACGAGTACCAGGTGTCGAGCACGTCGGGATCGCGGGTCAGCGTGCCGGTGTAGCCGGCGTCCCCGGCCTTGGCGCGGGCCTCGGCCTCGCTGCGGGCCACGAAGACCTCGCCGCCGTCGCCGTACCAGGCCGGGATCTGGTGGCCCCACCACAGCTGGCGCGAAATGCACCAGTCCTGGATGTTCTTCATCCACTGGTTGTAGGTGTTGACCCAGTTCTCGGGCACGAACTTGACCTGGCCCGACTCGACTGCATCGATCGCCTTCTGCGCGATGCTGCTGCCGTCCGCGCCGGGCTTGGTCATCGCCACGTACCACTGGTCGGTCAGCATCGGCTCGATCACCTGGCCCGAGCGCGCGCAGCGCGGCACGGTGAGCCGGTGCTTTTTCGTCTCGACCAGCAAGCCTTCGGCGTCGAGCTGCTCGACGATCTTCTTGCGGGCCACGTAGCGGTCCAGCCCGCGGTAGCCCTCGGGGGCTTCGTCGTTCACCTTCGCCTCGAGGGTGAAGATGGTCAGCATCGGCAAGCCGTGCCGCAGGCCCACCTGGTAGTCGTTGGGATCATGAGCCGGCGTCACCTTGACGACGCCGGTGCCGAAGGCCTTGTCGACATAGTCGTCGGCGATCACCGGCACCAGGCGGCCGGTGATGGGCAGGCGCACCTGCTGGCCGACGAGGTGGGTGTAGCGCTCGTCTTCAGGATGCACCATCACCGCGGTGTCGCCGAGCATGGTCTCGGGCCGGGTGGTGGCCACCACCAGCGATTCGCTGCTGCCCTCCACCGGGTAGCGGATGTGCCAGAGGAAGCCGTCTTCCTCCTCGCTTTCCACCTCCAGGTCGGAGACGGCGGACATCAGGCCCGGATCCCAGCTCACGAGCCGCTTGCCGCGGTAGATCAGGCCTTCTTCGTACAGGCGGACGAAGGTCTCGGTCACGGTGGCCGAGAGCTTGTCGTCCATCGTGAAGTACTCGTGGGCCCAGCTCACCGAGTCGCCCATGCGGCGCATCTGGCGGGTGATGGTGGCGCCGCTCTGGGCCTTCCATTCCCACACCTTGGCCGTGAAGGCCTCGCGGCCCAGGTCGTGGCGGCTGATGCCTTGCTCCTGCAGCTGACGCTCGACCACGATCTGGGTGGCGATGCCGGCATGGTCGGTGCCCGGCACCCACAGCGTGTTGTGGCCGAGCATGCGGTGGTAGCGCGTCAACGAGTCCATGATGGTCTGGTTGAACGCGTGGCCCATGTGCAGCGTGCCGGTCACGTTGGGTGGCGGCAGCTGGATGCAGAACGAGGGCTTGGCGGTGTCGAGCGTGGGCGCGTAGACGCCACTGGCCTCCCACAAGGGGGCCCAGCGGGCTTCGATGGCGGCGGGCTCGAAGGATTTGGCGAGTTCGGTCATGGGGAATGGCACGGCAATTGCCGGCAACAGATTGACACGTAAAGCGTGTCAACCCGCACGGCGCCGAATGAGTTGGCTCGATTGTAGGTTGCGCTACCGCGCGGCTGCCCATGACGAGGAGACCTGGATGAACCCCTTTGCCCGAGTGAAGAACCTGGGGCGGCGCTGGCCTGCCCGCGTGGCGGCGGTGGCGGCTGCCGCGATGCTGAGCGCCTGCGGCGGTGGCAGCGACGGCCTGACCTGCTCGATCGCCGACCAGAAGACCTGGTTCCGCGAGTACATGAACGACTGGTACTTCTGGTATGCCAACAGCCCAAGCCCGGATCCGTCGGGTTTCGCGTCGGTCGACGCCTACTTCGACGCGCTGTTGTACGAAGGCACCTTGGTCGACTTCCCGAAGCCTGACACCTGGAGCTACCTGGTCTCGCAGGTGGACTTCGACCGTACCTACGGCGAGGGCCGCAGCCTGAGCTACGGGGTCTTCGTCACCGGCCTCGAAGCCGGCGGCAACCCCGACAACCCTTTGTTCGTCCGCTACCTCGACCCGGGCTCGCCCGGCGCCGTGGCCGGGTTGTCGCGTGGCGACCAGATCCTGTCGGTGAACGGCCGGCCGGCGGCTGAGCTGATCGCCGCCAACGACTTCAGCGCCCTGGTGCCCACGCGGGTCGGCGACAACGTCACGCTGAACATCCGCAACGACGCCGGCGACCGGGCGGTCACCCTGAGCGCTTCCATCTACGACCTGCAGCCGGTGCAGGGCAGTCAGGTCATCATCACGCCGGACGGCCGCAAGATGGGCTACGTGATGGTGAAGGACATGATCGACCAGGCGGTGGCGCCGATCGATGTCGCCTTCGGCCAGTTCAAGGCGCAGGGTGTGCAGGATGTGATGCTCGACCTGCGCTACAACGGCGGCGGCCTGGTTTCGGTGGCCGAGAAGATCGCCTCTTTCCCGAACGGCCCGGCGACCAGTGGCGAGGTGTTCACGAGCCTGCTCTACAACAACAAGCGCAGCGGCAACAACGAGAGCTTCCGCTTCCACAACTACGCCAACGCCGCCGGCCTGTCGCGCGTCTACGTGCTGACGGGGCCGCGAACCTGCTCGTCCGCCGAGTCGGTGATCAACGGGCTGCGGCCTTTCGTCACGGTGGTCACCGTTGGCGACACCAGCTGCGGCAAGCCGGTGGGCTTCCTGCCGCAAGCCGACGGCTGCGGAACGGTCGTGAATGCCGTCAACTTCGAGTCGGTCAATGCGCGCAACGAGGGGCGCTACTTCGACGGCTTCGATGCGACCTGCCCGGTGGCTGAAGACTTCGCCGAGCCCATCGGTGGCGTCAACGACCCGCTGCGCATCGCCGCCGAGGACCACGCCGACGGCTTCGCCTGCGGCGCCGGCGCGGCCGGGGCCCGGCGTGCCAAGGCGCTGGGGGCTGGCGCACCGACGAAGGTGCTGGGCCTCGTGCAGCCCTCCGCGCGGCTGGCAGTGAAGGAGCCGGTCGAGCGCGGCGGCATGATCAAGCGCTGAGCCTGCTCTGGCGAAGGCCGCCCGCCGCCGGGTCTGTTCACCCTACAGGCGGTGGGTGGCCTTGACCGCCTGGTAGCGCTCCACCAGCGCCGTGGCCAGCTCGGTCGGCTCCACGTCGACGAGAAGGGCATGCTCGGCCGCCAGCCGTCTCATCGCATCGGCCCGCGCCTGTGCGAACAGGTGCGCGGTGGACACCTGCGCCGCCTGGCCCACGGTGCCGAGCGGGGTGTCCATCAGCTCGGCCAGCACCTTCTCGCGCAGGCTGGCCAGCAGCACGAGATGGCGGCTGCGCAGCAGGCGCAGCGCAGGCAGCAGCTCGGGCAGGTCGTCGTCGCGACAGTTGGTGACCACGATGACCAGTGAGCGCCGACGCTCGGCGCGCATCAGGTCGCGCGCCGCGGCGAGGTAGTCCGAGTGGTCGGTACCGGGCTGCAGGTCGTGCAAGGCCGACATCATGCCGTCCAGCGTCTGCAGGCCCTTGCGTGGCGCGAGCTGCCGGCCCTCGCCGGCAGGGTGGCCGAAGGTGCGCACGCCGACCTCGTCGCCCGCCTTGAGGGCCACATAAGCCAGCAGCATCAACGCATTCAGCGCATGGTCGAAGTGCGAGCCGCCCGGGCCGGCGCTGCCCTCGTCGGCCCGCATGCGGCGGCCGCAGTCCAGCAGGCAGACAACGCGCTGGTCGCGTTCGTCCTGGTAGCGCCGCACCACCGGGTGGCCGCGTCGAAGGCTGGCCTTCCAGTCGACGTCGCGCACCGCGTCGCCTTCCCGGTAGTCGGCCAGCGAATGGAAGTCGGTGCCCAGGCCGCGGTGCGCCGTGGTCTTGATGCCGATTTCGGCCAGGCGCTGCTGGCCGGCCAGCCAGGCATAGCCGGCCACGGCGGCGAAGTTCGGGAACACGCGAACAGCCTGCGCCGGCCCCAGCCTCACCTGCAAGTCCCACAGGCCCCAGCGCGTGCGAAGCCGCAGCCTGGCCGGGCCGAACTTTGCGGCACCGCGGGCCGTGGGCTTCAGTTCGTAGTGCGCCTGGGTGCCGCTTGCCGGCGGCAGCGTGGTGGCGAGCGGCAGGCCTGAACTGTCGAAACTGGGGGCGATGCCGTCGAACAGCTCGGCCTGCCAGCCCTGCGGGCCGGGGTTGTCGATCGCCAGCTCGATGCGCTGGCTGACGCCCAGCGCCAGCACGCGAGGCACCCGGCGCCGCAGCTGCAGCGGGTGCCGATGCAACGCCCGCAGGCCGTGCGCGAGATCCCCCAGTGCCAGTGCCCCGGCCAATGCAGCGGCTCCCGTGGCCCAGGCCGCGACGCTGGCCGGCGAAGCCCCCGACAGCAGCGGTGGCACGCAAGCCAGCGCCAGCCCGAGCGCGCCGGCGATGAGCCGGGTGCCAGGCACCGGCTGGGCGGGCAGGCGGAGCGTCATCCTCAGGCGCGGGGGGCGTCGGTTCGCTCGACCAGGTCGAGCAGGATCTCGTCGATCTGGCGGCCGTCGAGCTGCGCGTCCGGCGACAACATCACCCGGTGCCGCAGCGCAGGCAGCGCGAAGCGCTTGACGTCGTCCGGGATGGCGAAGTCGCGGCCATCGAGCAGCGCGGCAGCGCGCGCCACGCGGATCAGCGCGATCGCGCCCCGCGAGCCGGCACCCTGGCTCAGGCCCGCCGCGTCGCGGGTGGCTCGGGCGATGCGCACGGCATAGTCGGCCACGCTGCGGTCGACCTTCACCGACACGACGAGCGCCTGCAAAGCGATCAGTGCATCGCGGCCCAGTACCGGCTGCACATCCGCAAGCGGCAGGGCATCACCGGCCTGGTGGCTGGTGGCGCGCAGCACCACATCCACCTCGTCCTCCGCGTCCGGGTAGCCGATGTCGACCTTCAGCAGGAAGCGGTCGCGCTGGGCTTCGGGCAGCGGGTAGGTGCCTTCGGTGTCGATCGGGTTCTGCGTCGCCAGCACCATGAAGGGCCGCGGCAGGGGCAGGGTCTGGCCTTCCAGCGTGACCTGGGTTTCCTGCATCACCTCGAGCAGCGCGCTCTGGGTCTTGGCCGGCGCGCGGTTGATTTCGTCGGCCAGCAGCAGGTGGGTGAAGACCGGCCCGTGCCGCAGGCGCAATTCGCCGCCCAGCCCCTGCGCGTCCAGCACCGCATGGCCGGTGATGTCCGACGGCATCAGGTCGGGGGTGAACTGCACGCGGGCGAAGTCCAGCGACAGGGCCTGGCCGATGGCGCGCGCCAGCAGGGTCTTGCCCAGGCCCGGAACGCCTTCCAGCAGCACATGGCCGCTGGCCAGCAGGGCCACCAGGGCGGCGTCGATCACCGCTGTCTGGCCGACCACCGCCTTGGCCACCTCGCGCCGCAGCGCTTCGATGGTGTGGCGAGTGGCTTGCAGGGTCTCGGGGGGGAGGCTCATGGCGTGGAGTCTGGCGAGGGGAGGGTGGAGGGTGGGGCTGGCGGGGCGGGGGGCACCGGCACCTCGGCGATGCGCCGACGGGCCGCTTCCATCAAGGCCAAGGCACGGCCGGTGGTGGCAGGGTCGCGGGCGGTGGTGGGGTCGCAGGCCCTTTCCAGTTCGGTGGGTGGCAACCCGGCCTGGCGCGCCAGCTCGGCCGTGCGCTGGCTCGCGGGCAGCCGCTGCCAGCCTTGCAGATGGGCCTGGGCGGCTTCTGTCAGGGCCCGCCATTGCGCCCGGTGCAGGGCGGCGGGGCTGTGGCGCAGCAGGTAGGCGGCGGTGCCGCGCACCTGTTCGGCCATCGAGCGGCGGGCGAGCACGGTGTCCGCCTGCAATGGGGCGAAGCGCGTGCCCCAGCGCCACAGCAGCAGGGCCAGGGCCAGCAGGGTGAGCACCATCGCGGCAGGGGCCTGTTGCCACAGGGTGGCCACGATGCCGGGCGACTCCTCGTCGACCACCAGCCAGATGCGCTGGCCTGGCCGCAACTGCACCAGGGCGGCCAGCAGGATGGCTTCATCGTCGTCGAGAAGGGTGTCGCGCTGAGGCATCGACCAGCCGGTGGACAGGGACACGGTGCCAAGCCCTGCCTTCAGGCGCAGCGCACGCAGGCCGGTGCGGTCGGACACGGACCATTCCAGCGGCCGCCCGGTCTTCAGCAGGGCGCCCCCGTGGCTGCACGCCTCGAAACGCCGGGCCGGGCCGTACCAGCCTGGCCGGCCTTCGGGTTCCGCCACCGACGGGCAGGGCGGCGCGTCGTCCTCGTCCTCGGCTTCGTCTGCTTCTTCCATGGCGTCTTCATCCGCAGGGCCGTCTTCCGGCACGCCTGCCGAGGCCGGGGCCGAGGCACCCGCGGGCCGACGCGGACGGGGTTCGTCGCGGTACTCGACCTTCAGCCACTTCTCGAAGGCTTCGTCATCGCCGACGTCGTAGTACACGACGAGGTGCCCACCGCGCTCGACCCAGGCTCTCAGCGCTGCCGACCGGCCGGCCAGGAAGCGCCAGTGGTAGGCCTGCAGCAGCATCGTCGCGCCTTCCGGCGGAAGGGTGGCCAGCCCGCGCTGCTCCTGGACGGTGGCACCGAGCCGGCCGAAGAGCTGCTTGGCCAGGAAATGGCGATCGGTGGCGGCTTCGCCCTTGGCGGGCTGCCAGACCTCTCGCGTGGCCCACTCGGTGGCCGAGGCCAGCCACAGGCCGAACGCGACAGCCAGGGTGGCGCCTGCGGCCCACCAGGCGAGGGTGCGGCCCGCGAGCTTCATGGGTTGGCTCCGGCCGTCTCCGCCACAGCGGCCAGTTGCGCTTCGAAGGCCTCGCAGAGTGCCTGCACCTCGGCATCGGCCGGCCAGCGGCCGGCGTAGCTGCCCACCAGGCGTGCGCGGGCCACCGCGGCGAAGAAGTCGCTTCGCGCCCCGGGCGCATGCCGGGCGGCCAGGCCCATGCAGTCGCCCTCGGTGCTGCTCGCGCGGATCGGAACCGAGTGTCGGTGCACCAGGCGTGACAAGGCGCCACGGTAGAGCAGCACCAGTGCCGCATGCCGGTCGCCGGCCTGCCATTGCGCCCAGGCCGTGCCGCCGACATCGGCCGGCAGCGACTCGGGCCGGATGTCGTACTGCCGCACCCGCCGGGGCGCCGCAGCCGTGGGGGCGATGGCTGCGCCGCCGGCGTCCGCCTGCCGCCACGTGCGCAGGCCGAGCACCACCACGAGCGCCACCGCGAGCGCGCCGAGGGTCCACACGCCGACGCGGCCCGCCTGGTTCAGCCATTCGATGAAGTGGGACCACCAGGATTTGCTGTGGTCGGTGGTGGTGCCGGGCTTCTTGTCTTTGTCGGTGTCCTTCTTGAAGCGCAGGTAGCGCTCGGGTTCCTTGCGGCCGAAGTGCTCTTCGTCGCGCAACTGCTGGACAACCCTTTCGACCGCGTCGGCCGTGACGGGGGCAGCTCCCGAAGCAGCCGCAGCAGGCGCCACGGGCGCAGACGGGGCCTGCGCGTGTGCCGGCACCATGGCCACCGCGCCCACCAGCAGCAGGCCGGCGAGGCCCCACCGGAGCTCAGAGCGAAAACGCACGACGCAGCTCCTGCTCCACATCCCACGCTTCCAGCTCGACCCGCCGGTTCAGGTACATGGAGAACCCCGCGGCGACGAAGAACGGCTCGACGAAGGCCGCCGCCACCAGCTGACTGCCGGCGAAAAGGTAGGCCATGTTCTCGCCGAACATCCGGTACAGGCCGCTGCGGCTGCTCTCGTCGGCCTCGAACGGGGTGAACCAATAGACGAGCGACATCAGCGCCACGGTCAGCAGCAGCTCGGCCTGGGAGAACATCGCTTGCTGCAGCAGCGCCACGCCCCGCCGCCCGCGCAGCAGCACCGCCCGACGCTGCCGGCCGGTGCGCCCTCGCTGGCCTTCAAGCTGCCCGATCGGCTGGGTGTAGGCACGCCATGGCGACAGCCGGCGCCACGTCAAGGACTGCAGCAACGTGCGAAGGCCGAGCAGCCCGTCGCGCTGCCAGACATCGCGCGCACGGACCGGCTGGCCGAAGGCGGCGCGGGCGAAGACCATCAAAGCGGCGCGGTCCAGCCAGGGCTTCAGCATGAACAGCACCAGCGTCGGGGCCAGCGGGTCCCACCACCAGGTGGAGGCGGCGACGAGCACCGTCAGCAGGCAGGCCGGGCCGTAGGTGCGTGCCAGCGCGGGCCAATGTTCCTGCACCATGCGCGCGCCCAGGTCAGCGGCTTCGAGCATGGGGCGCGGGCGCAATGCCAGCGCGAGGCGGCCGGCCCACATCAGGATCTTCCCCCGCGGCGGGCGTAGCCCCACACGAGCAGCCAACCCAAGGCCGAGGTGGCGTACTTCGCTGTCGGCGGCACCCAGGCCGACGAGGACCAGAAGGCTTCCAGCGCCGCGGCGACCAGGAACAGCAGCATGATGGCGCCGAGCAGTGGCACGGTGGCACGGGCGGCACCCGCCAGCGCCTGGCTGCGGCGCAACCGGCCCGGCGCCAGCAGTGCATGGCCCAGCATCAGGCCGGCACCGCCGGAGATCACGATGGCCGTCAGCTCGAAGGGCGAATGGCTGGCCACGAAGGACCAGAAGTTTTCGCCGTGCCCGCGCGTGGTGAGAAAACCAGCCACCCCGCCGATCTGCAAACCGTTGTAGACGAGGAAGAAGACGCTGCCGGCCCCGGCCAGCAGGCCGCCGGCAAAGCACTGGAAGCCGATGCTGGTGTTGTGCCGCACGTAGAAGCCGAACATCTGCCAGTCGGTGTCGGCCGTGCGCATGCGGCCCAGGGCCTTGCCTTCGCCGCCGCGGTACATGTCTTCGTAGCCCGAGGCCTGCCCCACTTCCATCAGGGCCAGCACCCGCGCCGGTTCGTCCCAGGTGGCCAGCCCCATGGCCAGCATCGGCCCGGCGAAGAGCAGCGCGGCCACGGCGATGTAGCGCCATTGGGCACGCAGGGCTGCTGGCACTTCCCGCCCGAAAAAGCGCTTCAGCCGCTGCCAACCGATGTCGTGCTGGCGGTAGATCAGCCGATGGGCCCGGTGCGCGAGGTCTTCCAGGCGCTCGCTGAGGTAGATCGGGTAGGCCCGGCCACGCGCCAGCGCCAAGTGCTCGCAGACGGCGCGGTACAGCGACGCGAGGCGCTCGGCGTCGGCGGGCTGCGAGGTGGCGCGCCGCCAGCGGCTGCGTTGCTCGGTGGCGGCCAGCAGCGCCTCCAGCTCATCCCACTGGGCGCTGTAGCTCGCTTCGAACTGGGCCGGGCTCATGGGGCTGAGATGGCGCTCGTTCCAACGGACGGGGTGCAGGGTTTCTGTTCCATCGGTCGGAGGTGTGAATGGATCAGCGGTCGCCGCGCAGCCAGCGGGCCACACCGATCAGCCTGTCGGCCGCCTCGGGGCCCGCGGCGCGATGGGGCCAGACGACCGGGGCGATCAGGGCGGCCAGCTCATCGACGCGCTGTGGCGTGATCCGGCGCGCCCGGCCGGCCAGGTGGAGCAAGGCGCGCTGTTGGGCGAAGCTGAGGGGGATGCCGGGCTTGTCGACCGCGGCGTCGGGCCAGGCCGCGGGCGCGCTTCGCTCGGCGCGGTAGACCACCAGCGTCGAGGCGGCCACGTCGCCCAGGCGCTTGAAGTCGCGACGCAGCAGCAGGCAGGCCAGGCCGATGCCGTAGGCCAGGGGCAGGAAATCGACTGCGCGCAGCAGGTTGCGCAGCAGCGAGGCGCCCACGGTGATCGGCAGGCCGTTGTCCATCACGACCTGCAGGCCCACGGCCATCTTGCCCGGGGTGGCGGCCGCCGGGCTCAGCTCGAAGGCAACCGGGTAGAACCACTCCATCAGGAAGACGAACAGCAGCCAGAAGGCCGCGCCGATGCCGGCGAAGGGCTCCAGCACCCCGGCCGTGACGCCCGCCAGGGTGACGCGGATCACCAGGTCGATCGTGAACGCCGTGCTGCGCGCTGCCAACCCCGCCGGGCGCAACGCCAGCGCCACGCCCTCCGGCGTCTCGACGCGGTAAAGCGTGTCGAGGGCGGGCGCCGCGGCCGGCGGTGGCGCCAGCTCAGGCACGGACGACGATGGTGTCGGCGATGTCGTCGTGCAGGCAGCGGCGCGAATCGCGGAAGATCAGCAGGCAATCGATCAGGCTGATCAGCGGGCCGACGAACGGCACCAGGCCCACCAGCCAGGTCGGCAGCAGGCGCAGGCCCACCAGCCGGCCCACGCCGGCGCGCGAGCCGTCGCGGCGCACGATGCGGATGCGCAGGGCGATCTTGCCCAGGGTCTGGCTTCGCAGGTGCAGCAATGCGCCCTGCAGCACGATGAAGGCCAGCATGGTGACCGCATAAGCGACCCAGTAGCCCACGCCCATCACCGATTCCGGGTTGAAGAGGCTGACGCCCGACACCGTGGCCACTGCCCACATTGCAACCCCGAAGACGAGGCCATCGATGATGGAGGCCGCCAGGCGGGCGCCACGGCCGGCGAGGTCGCCGGCGACGGGCGCCACATCCTGCACCTTGGCCACCGGCGGGGCGAATGGGTTGGTGCCGCCGGTGTTGTCGATTTCGCTCATTTCACCCTCCCTGCCTGTGTTCAGGCTGTTGTTTGCGACCCGGATGATAGGGGCTCGCCACGACGCCGCCGGGCAGGGTTGGCCCCGCCTCACATGAACAAGTGCTCACCCGCATTTTCGCCGCCCAGGATGACGTAGTTGACCTTCTTCAGGTCGGCCAGCACCTGCCCGCCGGCGTAGGAGATCGAGCTCTGCAGGTCTTCCTGCATCTCGCGCAGCGTGTCGGCCAGGCGACCCTTGATCGGCTCGAGGATGCGCTTGCCCTCGACATGCTTGTACTCGCCCTTGTTGAAGTCGCTGGCGGAGCCGAAATATTCCTTGTAGAGCTTTCCGTCGACCTCGACCGTCTGGCCGGGCGATTCCTCGTGGCCGGCAAAGAGCGAGCCGATCATCACCATGGCGGCACCGAAGCGCACGCTCTTGGCGATGTCGCCATGATGGCGGATGCCCCCGTCGGCCACGATCGGCTTGGTGGCCACGCGGGCACACCACTTCAGGGCCGAAAGCTGCCAGCCGCCGGTACCGAAACCGGTCTTGAGCCGTGTGATGCAGACCTTGCCGGGGCCGATGCCGACCTTGGTCGCGTCGGCGCCCCAGTTCTCCAGGTCGATCACCCCCTCGGGCGTGCCGACGTTGCCGGCGATCACGAAGGCTTGCGGCAGCTTCTGCTTGATGTGGTCGATCATGCGCCGCACGCTCTCGGCGTGACCGTGTGCGATGTCGATGGTGACGTAGTCGGCGCCCAGGCCCTCGGCCGCCAGCTGGTCGATCGCGGCGCGGTCGGCTTCCTTCACGCCGGCGCTGATCGAGACCATCAGATTCCGCTGGCGCATGCGGCGTGCGAACTCGACGTTGTCGAGGTCGAAGCGGTGCATCACGTAGAAGTAGCCGTGGGCGGCCAGCCACTCGGCGATCGGCTCATCGAGCACCGTTTTCATGTTGGCCGGCACCACTGGCAGCTTGAAGCGGCGGCCGCCGAATTCCACACTCGGGTCGCACTCGGCGCGGCTGTCCACCCGGCACTTGCGTGGCAAGAGCAGGATGTTGTCGTAGTCGAAGATTTCCATGGCTTCTCGAAGCAATGGCGGCGCGTTGGGAGCAGTGCGCTGCCGAGGGCTGCGAGCGCTTGACCTGCCCCGGCCGGCCCGCGGTGGGCGCACCTGGAACGGCGCGAGCGGGCACAAAAACCGGGCGCAGCATTTGGGCCCGGTGGCGCATTCTACGCAGGGGGATGGCCCAGCAGACCGGCGATGTCCACGCTGCCCTGGTAGCCGACATTGGGCCCGTGGGCGGCCCACCAGGCCTCGCCCGCGGCCCGCCCCAGGTCGTGCAAGTGTTCCAGAAACGGGCGGTGGGCGATGAGGCGGGTCTCGCCTGCCAGTGCAGCCAGGGCCGGCCTGCCGTCCACCAGGTGCAGCCGCAGCCGGCGCAGGCGGCGCTCACGCGCGCTGGCCGGCCAGATCGGCCCGCCGCCGGCTTTCCAGTCGGCCAGCCATTGCAGCTCGCGCATCAGGGGCAGCGCGAAGGCCAGTTCCTGGGCCCGGTGGCGGATCTGGTCCGCGGTGTGGGGCGTGCCGCGGCCGGGCGGGGGGGCCAGCAGCACCATCAGCAGGTCGTCGGCGCCGCCATCGTCGGCCAGCGGCCAGAGCGGCGGGTTGGCGCTGTAGCCGCCGTCCCAATAGGCTTCGCCGTCGATCAGCACACTGTGGCGCAGGCTGGGCAGGCAGGCGGAGGCAAGCAGTGCCTGGGCGCTCAACTCGTGCTCGCGGAACAACCGCAGGCGGCCCGAGGCCGCGTGCGTGGCAGCGACGAACAGACGCACCGGGCTGGCATGGCGCAGGCGCTCGAAGTCGATCTGCGCCTCGACGATCTCGCGCAGCGGGTCCAGCCCGAGCGGGTTGAACTGGTAGGGCGAGAGCAGTTGTGTCCAGCGCAGCGCCACCCGGGCGGCCGGTGCGAGGCCCGGTGCCTCGCGCCGGCCGACGGTGAACCACTCGAAGGGCAGTTGCGTGCCCAGCGTGTGCCAGAAGCGGCGCAGGGCACGGCGCGCACCCTCCCGGCCTCCTTCGGCCAGGCCATGGGCCAGCACCACGGCGTTCATTGCGCCGGCGCTGGCGCCGCTCAGCGCTTGCAAGTCGAGCGTGGGCTGTTCGAGCAGGGCGTCGAGCACGCCCCACGTGAAAGCCCCATGGGCGCCGCCGCCTTGCAGTGCCAGCGCGAGCGGGCGGGAGCGATTCCACGGCAGCCCTCGAAACATGCGGATGCACACGCAGGAAGCGTGCCCTGAACCGGTGACAGGCCGGTGGCAATCCGCTTTCCTAAAATGCGTCGATGAATGACTTTGATGCCGGCACGCTGGAGCGCCCTGCCGCCGGGGGCGACGCCCTGCTGCGTGGCCTGAACCCCGAACAACTCGCGGCGGTGACGCTGCCCCACGAGCCGGCGTTGATCCTGGCCGGCGCCGGCTCCGGCAAGACCCGGGTGCTGACCACCCGCATCGCCTGGCTGCTGCAGACGGGCCAAGTCTCGCCCGGCGGGGTGATGGCGGTCACCTTCACCAACAAGGCCGCCAAGGAGATGCTGACGCGGCTGGGGGCGATGCTGCCGGTCAATGTGCGCGGGATGTGGATCGGCACCTTCCATGGCCTGTGCAACCGCTTTCTGCGGGCCCACTGGAAGCTCGCCAACCTGCCGCAGGCCTTCCAGATCCTCGATTCGGGTGACCAGCTCTCGGCCGTCAAGCGCGTGATCAAGGCCCTCAACGTCGACGAAGAGCGCTTCGTGCCCAAGCAGGTCACGTGGTTCATCGCCGGCTGCAAGGAAGAAGGCCAGCGGCCGCAGCACGTGGAGATCCGCGATGGCCAGACGCAGAAGCTGGTCGAGATCTACCAGGCCTACGAAGACCAGTGCCAGCGCGAGGGCGTGGTCGACTTCGCCGAGCTGATGCTGCGCACCTACGAGCTGCTGCGCGACAACGCGGCGCTGCGCGAGCACTACCAGCGGCGCTTCCGCCACATCCTGGTCGACGAGTTCCAGGACACCAACCGCCTGCAGTACGCCTGGCTGAAGATGTTCGCCGGCAAGGAAAGCGCGATCTTCGCCGTGGGCGACGACGACCAGAGCATCTACGCCTTCCGCGGCGCGCAGGTCGGCAACATGGGTGATTTCGAGCGCGAGTTCCAGGTGCGCCACCTGATCAAGCTCGAGCGCAACTACCGCAGCTTCGGCAACATCCTCGACACCGCCAATCACCTGATCAGCCATAACGCCCACCGGCTGGGCAAGAACCTGCGCACCGAGGCCGGCCCGGGCGAGCCGGTGCGGGTGCAGGAGTCGACCAGCGACTACAACGAGGCCCAGTGGCTGATCGAGGAGGCCCAGGCGCTGCACCGCAGCGGCCTGCCGCGGCGCGAGATCGCGGTGCTCTACCGCAGCAATGCGCAGTCGCGGGTGCTGGAATCGGCGCTGTTCAACTCGGGCATCCCGTACCGCGTCTACGGCGGGCTGCGCTTCTTCGAGCGGGCCGAGGTCAAGCATGCGCTGGCCTACCTGCGGCTGGTCGAGAACCCCAACGACGACACCAGCTACCTGCGCGTGGTCAACTTCCCGACCCGCGGCATCGGCGCGCGCACGCTGGAGCAGTTGCAGGACGTGGCCCGCAGCAGCGGCCGCAGCCTCTGGCAGTCGGCCAGCGCGATCGGCGGCAAGGCGGGCGCGAACCTGGCGGCCTTCCACGCGCTGATCGACCGCCTGCGCGCCACCACCCATGGCATGACGCTGCGCGACATCATCGAGCAGATGCTGCAGGCCAGCGGCCTGGTCGATTTCTACCGCACTGAAAAGGAAGGCGCCGACCGCATCGAGAACCTGGAAGAGCTGGTCAACGCCGCCGAAGCCTTCGTCACCCAGGAGGGCTTCGGCAAGGACGCGGTGGCTCTGCCGGTCGACGAGCAGTCGCCCGGCGTGATCGCGCCCGGCCTGCCGGTGGCGCCGGCGGCGGTGGACGTGACGCCCGATGCGGAAACCGGGGAAATCATCAGCCCGCTCGCCGCTTTCCTGACACATGCTGCACTGGAGGCTGGCGACAATCAGGCCCAGGCAGGACAGGACGCTTTGCAGTTGATGACCGTTCATTCGGCCAAGGGGCTCGAGTTCGACGCCGTGTTCATCACCGGGCTCGAAGAGGGGCTCTTCCCGCACGAGAACTCCCTCTCGGACGGCGACGGGCTGGAGGAAGAGCGTCGCCTGATGTACGTGGCGATCACGCGCGCCCGCCAGCGGCTCTACCTCAGTTTCAGCCAGACGCGCATGCTGCACGGGCAGACCCGCTACAACGTCAAGAGCCGCTTCTTCGACGAGTTGCCCGACGGTGCGCTCAAGTGGCTCAGCCCGCGCAACCAGGGCTTCGGTTCCGGCTATGCCCGCGACTACCAGGCCGCCTGGCAGCGCGGCACCGGCATGGGCTCGATGGTCGGGGCCGGGCGCAACGCCGGCTGGCAGCCGCCAGCCGCGCCGCCGGTGCCGGCCCGCATGGTGGAGGCCGCAGCGCGAGAAGCGGGCCATGGCCTGCGCGTGGGGCAGGGCGTGTTCCACAACAAGTTCGGGGAAGGTGTGATCGTCACGCTCGAAGGGCGGGGCGAAGATGCCCGGGCGCAGGTCCACTTCGGCCGTCATGGCACGAAGTGGCTGGCGCTCTCGGTGGCCAAGCTGACGCCCACGGACTGAAGGGCTCGTGAAGCAGTCGACACGCCCTGATCATGCGGCCCGGTCTCAGGCGCTGCGCGGGCGGCGTTGGTGGGGCGGGGTGGTGGCGGGGGCGCTGTTGCTGGTGTCGGTGGCCCGTGCCGGCATCGAGCCGATCGAGCGGCTGGAGGCCGAGGCGCGTGCCAAGCCCGACGTGGTCGCAGATGAACTGGAACGACTGCTGCGTTCAGGGCCCGTCGAAGGCCTGGCGCGGCTGGATGCGGAACACCTTTTGGGCGCCCTGCGCGCCCGGTTGCATCAGCCTGCCGCCGCCGAGGCCGTGGCCCAGGGCCTGCTGAAGCCCGGTGCGCCGGCGTACGCCCGGGTGGGCCGCGAGCAGCTCGAGGCCGCGGCGGTATGCATCCGGGCCTTGGTGGCCCTGAGCGATGGTGGTTCCCTGGCCCGCGCCGACAACCAGCTCACCGAGGTGCAAAGCGTGTTGCG
This sequence comes from Pseudomonadota bacterium, assembly GCA_049322835.1. Taxonomy (GTDB): domain Bacteria; phylum Pseudomonadota; class Gammaproteobacteria; order Burkholderiales; family Burkholderiaceae_C; genus Ideonella. Next base: position 121,597 of record JBMOQN010000009.1, read on the forward strand.
CTCGCTGCCCCTGGCCCGCGTGCGGATGCGCTGCTTCGACGTGGCCGCCACGATCAAGCAGCGCATCGGGCGAACCGACGAGTCCGTTCGCCTGTCGCAGGAGGCAATCCGCCTGGCCGACGAGAGCGGGGTGGCCTGGCGTCGCAGTGCCACTCGCTCGGCCTTGGCCTATTCGCTCTACCGCGGGGGGCAGCTCGAGCATGCGACCCGGCTCAACGACGAGGCCAAGAAGATTTCGGCCGAGAGCCAGGACTGGATGTCGATGTCCCAGGCGCTCACGACCGAGAGCATCCTCCTGACGGAGACTGACCGGCCGGCCGAGGAGCTCGCCGCGCTGAACGGCGCCATTGAGTACGCCCGCAAGGCCGGAGCGCTGCGCGACGAAGCGCTCGGCCTTGCCAATCTGTCTGACTTCTACCTTCAGGCCGGCGAGTTCCCCCGGGCCTTCGAGATCGCCCAGCGTGCCGTGCCGTTGGCGCGCCGCCTGCACGACGTGCCGACCGAGAATCTGGCGCAGCTCAACAGCGGCCTGGCACTGATCTCGATGCGGCGCAAGGACGAAGGGCTGGCACTGATCCGCCCGATCCTGGAATACGACCGAGCGGCAAATGACATCGCCGGCCTGGCCGAGAGCACCGGCGACGTTGCGCGCTACATGGAGCTCGCCGGCTACCTGCCCGAGGCCTATGCCGCCTACCAGGCGGTGCGCGGGCTGTCGGCCGAGCTGGCGCAGCGCGAGCAGCAGCAAGGCGTGCTCGAGCTGCAGGAGGCGTTCGATGCCCAGCAGCAGCGACGGGAAATCGCGCTGCTGAACGAGGACAACGCGCTGAAGGAAGAGCAGCTCCGCCGGCGCGAGCTGGAGTACAAGATCTGGGCATTGACCGCCGTCATCGTGCTGTCGTTGCTGGCGCTCGCCGCACGGGTCTACCGCGGCCTTCGCGCGACCCAGCAGGCGTTGCGACTGCGCAATGCCCAGCTCAAGCTGCACAGCCTGCAAGACCCATTGACCGGGCTGGCCAATCGCCGCCAGTTCCATGAGCTGACGGACGAGCGCGGCCTCCTCGACAGCGCCCGCGGCACGCTCTATCTGCTCGACCTCGATCATTTCAAGCGCATCAACGATCACCATGGCCACGCCGCTGGCGACGCCGTGCTGGTCGAGGTGGCGCGGCGCCTCAAGGCCGTGCTGCGCGAGGAGGATTTGGTGGTGCGCTGGGGCGGCGAGGAGTTCCTGGTGCTGGTGCAGGCGATGGCGCACGAGCGGGTCGAACCGCTGGCGCAGCGCCTGCTCAACGCGGTCGCCAGCGTCCCGGTGACGCTGGGCGAGCTGCGCATCCCGGTGACCACCTCGATCGGTTTCGCCGAGTTCCCCCTGCCGCCGCAAAGGCTGCAGTTGCCCTGGGCGCTGGCAGTCGACATCGTCGACAACGCGATGTACGTCGCCAAGACCCTGGGTCGCAATCGCGCCTGTGGTGTCGGCCTCGTGCCGGCGGGCACTCCGGCGGAGGTGGATGCGGTCACGCAGGACCTGGAGCGCGCCTGGCGCGAGGGTCGTGTCCAGCTCGCCGTGCTGACCGGCCCGCTGAACGAAGGGGGCTCCCCGTGAGCAGGCTTGCACCAGCCCGGCGCCTGGCTTGCGCGGTGGCGCTGTTCGCGCTCGCAGCGGCGAGCAGCGCCGCGCGTGAACCGCCGGGGCCGATGCAGACTCTGCGCGGTCTGGAGACCCTGCAGGGGGCCCCGGCGCTGAAGGAGCTCGACGATCAGGCCGACCGCTGGGCGACCGAGGGAATCGACCATCCGGACGAAGTCCTTCGTCGGCTGGATTCGCTGCAACAGGGCCTGTCCGAGGCCCCGCCCCTGGCGTGGGCCCGGGTGGTGGAGCGAACCCGCGGCGTGGTCGCGGCGCGAGCCGGCCGCGAGACCGTGGCGCTGGAAGCCGCCGGCCGTTTGGCCCAGATGGCCGACCGCGACAAGCTGGCGGCGGCCGATGCCGCGATGGTGCGCGCCACGCTCGACGAGCAGCTCTGGCGCACCGAGTCCGCCACGAGCCATGCGCTCGAGGCCGACGCGGCTTATGCCAAGGCCTGTGCAGGCGAGCCCCGGCAGAGCGCCTGCGACCATCGTGGCTGGTGGCACGTGATCCGCATGCTAGCCTTGCGCTCCGACCGCCAGGGCAACCGGCTGGAGGCGGCCCGGCTGCAGAGCCGGGCCAACGAGCTGGCGGCCCAGGCCGGAGACGACCAGTTGCTGGCGTGGGGCCTGTCGACCCAGGCGGTGATGAGCCACTACCTCAACGAGCCCGAGAAATCGCGTCGCGAAATGGCCCAGGCCGAGCGGCACGCGCGCAAGGACCCGAGCGGCCATGCACTGATCCGGGTGTTGATGAACAGCGCGGCGCTGGCCAGTGTGCGCAACGATCGCACCGGCTCCCTGCCTGCGCTGGAAGAGGCGCTGGCACTGGCGCGCAAGATCGGCTCGCCTCGGGCCGAGACCATGGTGCTCGCCTCGCTGAGCGACGAGTTCCTGCGGGCTGGCCAGCCGCGCGAGGCGCTTGCGGCGGTGGAGCGCGCGCTGCCGGTGATGCAGCGTTTCAACGACCGGCGCAATCTGCCCGTGTTGCTCCACAACGGCGGCATCGCCCGGGTACGGCTGGGCCAGTTGCCCCAGGGCAAGGCCGATCTGGAGGCAGCGCTGGCGTTGTGGGAGCAGGCCAAGGCCCGAGCCCGCATCGAGGCGGCGCTCAACGAGTCGGCCGATGCGCTCGCGCAAGCGGGTGACTTCAAGGAGGCGCTGGCGAATTTCCACCGCGCCAACCGGTTGCGCGAGCAGATCGACGCCGACACGCGTGAAGCGGTGCTGGGGCAGCTGAAAGAGCGCTTTCGCACCGAGGCGGGCCAGCGCGACCTGGAGCTGGCCGAGCGCGAAAACAGCCTGAAGACCGCCCGTCTGCAGAACCAGACGTTGATGCAGAGGGTGTGGATGCTGGCGTCCATCGTGCTCGCACTGGCCGCGGGCGTGCTGGTGGTGCAGGTGCGCCGCACCCGTGAGGCCAACCTGCAGTTGCGGCGCAGCGAGGCCTTGCTCAAGGTGCAGAGCGAGCGCGACCCGCTCACCGGGCTGGCCAACCGCCGACACTTCCGCGAAGCGCTGGCGGCGCGCGCGGGCAGCGACGAGGCCTTCCGCGGTGGCTTGATCCTGCTCGATGTCGACCACTTCAAGCGACTGAATGACGAGCACGGCCATGCCGTGGGCGACGCGGTGCTGGTTGAGGTAGCCCGCCGGCTGTCGGCCTGCGTGCGCGCAGGCGACGTGGCCTGCCGCTGGGGCGGCGAGGAGTTCCTGGTCCACACGCCCGAGTTGAGCAGCGAGGCGGTCGAGGCGCTGGCGCTGCGGGTCCTCGGGGAGATCGGCAACCGGCCCTTCAAGGTGGCGGGAGGGCTGGAGGTCAGCGTGACGATGTCGATGGCCTACGCGAGCTTCCCGCTGCCGCCCAACAATGTCTCGCTGCCGTGGGAGCAGGCCGTCAACCTGGTCGACATGGCGCTCTACAGCGCCAAGGCGATGGGCCGGGACCGGGCGGTGGGCATCGAGTTCACCGATGCCAGCACCTCGGAGGCGCTGGCCCGTGCGGCGGCGGATTTCGAGCGGGCCCGCACGCAGGGGCGGCTCGGCGTCAAGGTGACGCCGCGGGCGGCGTGAGCATGGGCCTCCGGCGTCAGGGCTCGCCGAAGCAATCGCGGAAGCTGAAGTACAGCGAGATGTAGAACATGCAGGTGACCGCCAGGTTCACCGGAGCGATCAGCAACGCCGCCACGGCCGGCCCCGCCAACGCGCCCAGCAGGCTGCCCAGCACGAACATGGCCACGGAGGCACCGACCCACAGCAGGCCGTAGTTCAGGAACGCACCCTTGGCGCGCCAGAGCGCCAGCGCGCTGGAAAACATGGCCTGGGCCGGCCCCTGGCCCGCCCAGAGCACGAGCGCGGGTGAGAACCAGAAGACCAGGCTGATGAGCGCGATGAGAGCGACGCACCAAAGCATGCCGGCGGCCACGCCCGGCAGCTCGCTGAGGCGGTTCAGTTCCTCGGCCGGGGTGTCTCCCTTGGCGTAGGCGGCGAACCACTGGCCGAGCCCGCCGTCGCTCAGCGCCTGGCCCAGCCACATCGTGCCGGCGACCAGGGCGGCGTACACCAGCAGCAGGGCCAGCAGGGCGCGCCGCCTGTCCGGCACCTGGCGCTTCCACGGCACGGCGAACACCCCCAGGCGGGGGGGCGCGCCCTTCTGGCTGGCGTGAGCGGCCATCATGAAGCCCAGGCTCAGCAGCGGTGGCACCACCAGCAGCAGCAGCCCACCGACGGCCGGCAGCGCCATCGCCAGAAGCAGCGCCAGCAGGAAACTCATGAAGAGCGCTGTGTAGGCCAGCGGATGGCGAAAGTACTCGGTCGCGGCCAGGGTCACCCAGCGCAGGCCGGCGGCGGCCGGCACGTCGTTCAGTTTCAGTCCCATGGGAGAGATCGAGGGGCGGAAAGGCGGTGGCGCCGGGCTCAGGCGACCGGGTGCCAGGGGTTGGCGACGCAGTCGCGCAGCACGCGCTCGAAGTGGCGCGGGTCCTTCGGTGTCAGCAGGGCCGCGTCCCGCGGGGCATGCCAGTCAGCCAGGCGGGACAGCCAGAAGCGCAGCGCGGCCGCTCGCCGCATCGCCGGCAGCAGGCGCCACTCGACCCCGGCCGGCTCGCGCTCGCTGCGGTAACCCTGGATGAGCGCAGCGGCGCGGGTTTCGTCCAGGTGGCCTGAACTGTCGTCGATGCACCAGTCGTTGATCGCCACGGCCAGATCGAAGCAGAAGCTGTCGACACCCGCGAAGTAGAAGTCGAACACGCCGCACAGTCGCTCGCGGCCAGGCAGGCCGTCGAACAGCGCGTTGTCGCGGAACAGGTCGGCATGCACCGCGCCGCGCGGCAGCTGTGCATAGGATGGGGAACCGGCCAGGTGCTGCTGGAAGTTCAGCTCGGCGTCGATCAGCGTTGCGGCGTCGCCGTCTAGGTGCGGGCGAACGGCTGGAGCTGTGGCCAGCCACCAATCCAGCCCGCGCAGGTTGGGCTGGAGCAGCGGGAAGTCGGTCACCGCCAGGTGCATGCGCGCGAGCGTGGCGCCGACCTGATCGGCGTGGTGTGCGTCAGGCGCGCTGACTGGCGCACCCGGCAAGCGGTTGACGACCGCCGCCGGCTTGCCCGCGAGAGCGTGGCACAGGTGACCGCGCGCGTCGGTGTGCGGCTCGGGCACGGGCAGGCCACGCTGCGCCAGGTGGCGCATCAACTCCAGGTAGAAGGGCAACTGGTCGGCCGTCAGGCGCTCGAACAGCGTCAGGACCCATTCGCCCTGCGTGGTGCCGAGGAAGTAGTTGGTGTTCTCGATGCCGCTGCCGATCGGGTCGAGGCTGCGCACGGCGCCCAGGTTCAGTTGCAGGGCCAAGGCTTCAGCCTGGGCCCGGCTCACTTCGGTGTAGACGGCCATGCGGTTGCGTGCGGAAAAGGGGTCGCGCGCAACAGCCGGCGCGCGATGGGGTTCAGAACTTGATGGACCACCAGACGCGCTGGCCGGCCTTGGGGTCGTCGGCCGGGGGGCGGCCCGGCTCAGGGGTGGCGATCTCGTAGCCGTCCAGGCCCTTGATCTTGGGCTTGACCGTCAGGCGCCTGGTCTGGCCGCGCACCCGCAGCTCTTCGATTCGCACGTTGTCATCCTCGGTCACTTGCTCCAGCACCTGGGGCTCAGGAGTGCGGCGGGCGGCCGGATCGGCGGCGGATGCGTCGTCGGCGGCTGCGAGCACTGGGCCCACGCAAGCAAGCGCCAGGAGCGGCGTGGCGATCAGGATCCGGAAGCGGCTCATGGCGGTGATTCTATGCGCCGCCCCATGGCGTACGGGATCACCCTGTTCCCGGCGCTGCGTGAGCTGGCTTACCTGACGCCGAGGCACGGTAACAGGTAACAAAGTCGGGGGTCAGCCGCATTGACCGGGTGGGTCGTTGGTCTTGGAATAGAACGAACGGTCGTGCGGTTTTCGGGGCGTGCGGCTGTTTCAACAAGACCCCCGATGGAGACGACCCATGCTCAAACTCTTCGGGCGGCCCGCCTGGTCGGCCGCCCTAGCCGCGTGCGTTTCGTTGTTCGCCGCCGCCCCTTCCCATGCCGTGAGCTGCCGCGAGGCCACCCGCGCCGAGGCGGCGATCTACACCACGCCGCTGCTGATGCCCGGCGTGATCTCGCCTTTCGACGGCACCTGCTTCGTCAACGCCCCCACGGTGACGATGCGCGACGGCAAGCGGCTGACTGCCAACGTCTTCCTGCCCGCCGGGGCCAACGGGGGCGGCAAGTTCCCGGCCGTGGTCTACCCGAGCAGCTGGGCGGCGGCCGACTTCTTCGAGTACGTGGGGCAGCAGCACCGAATGGCCAAGGACGGCTATGTCGCGCTGGCGTACACCGCGCGCGGCTTCTGGGGCTCGGAGGGCATGGTCAGCGTGGCCAGCGAGCAGGACGTGCTGGACTTCTCCAGCATCGTCGACTGGTTGCTGGCCAACACCCCGGCCGACGCGCAGAAGCTCGGCGCGGCCGGCATTTCCTACGGCGCCGGCCTGTCGGTACTGGGCGCAGCGGCCGACACCCGCATCAAGGCGGTGGCCTCGATGTCCGGCTGGTCGAACCTGATCGACCAGATGTACGGCAATGCGGTGCCCAACCCCACCTGGCTGGCGGTGCTGACCCTGTCGGGCACCTTCACCGGCAACATGGACCCGATCATCTACGAGTACGACGCGGCCATCCGCGACCCGAACACCTCGCAGGCCAAGATCGCCGAGATCACCGCATGGGGCGCACCGCGCTCGCCGCTCAACGCGGTGGACAAACTCAATGCCCGCCAAGTGCCCACGCTGGTGGCCAAGAACTGGCAGGACGACATGTTCTCGCCCAACTCGACGCTGCTGATGTTCAGCCGTCTCACCGGGCCGAAGAAGCTGCTGCTGCAGCCGGGCATTCACGCCTCGGCCGAGCTGCCGGGCGCCACCCTCGGCGTCGACAACCCGGTGTTCGACAACGTGCACCGCTGGATGGACCGCTACCTGAAGGGCGTGGCCAACGGCATCGACACCGAGCCCAGGGTGAACGTGCAGCTCAAGTTCGGCAACGTGCGAGAGACGCTGAGCACCTGGCCCGCGCCCGAGCTTCGCCAAAGCACCTGGTACCTCGGCCCGCGGGGCGACCTGCGCTGGGACCTGGGCTGCCTGTGCTGGCGCGGCGTGACCGGCAGCCTGCGCAGCAGCGCCCCGACGCAGGCCGCCACCGACACCATCGACAACCTGCTCGACACGACGGCCAGCACCGGCCCCATCCCCATCCTCTCGCCGCTGATGGAAAGCGTGGGACTGCCGGTGATCAACCACATGGCGACCATCCTCCCGGGCAACGGCATCCGCTATGAAGGTGAGCTGCTGAAGTCGCCGGTCAAGCTGCGCGGTTCGCCCCAGCTGAGGCTCAAGGTCAAGCCCGGCCAGTCGCGCGGCATGCTGGTGGCATACCTGTACGACGTGGACATCGTCGGCTTCGGCACGCTCGTCACCCACGGCGCTCGGGCGCTGCATTGGGCCACGCCGGGCCAGGTGACCGACCTGTCGTTCGACATGAACGCTATCGCTTACGACGTGCCGGCCGGCCACAAGCTCGTGCTGGTGTTCGACACGGCCGACAGCCTCTACGGCGCGCCGGTGCCCTGGGGGCAGCGTTTCATGATGTCGCTGCCGTTCAACTCGTCGAACGTGATGAGCATGACTTTGCCCATCCGCTGAGGCTGCGCGGCTTGGCAGGAGGCGCCCGGGCCCTCTTGCACAATGCCGTGCATGAGTGAAAAGATCCTGCTGCTGGTCGACGGCTCCAGCTACCTCTACCGCGCGTACCACGCGCTGCCCGACCTGCGCGGCCCCGGCGGGTTCCCGACCGGGGCGCTGCACGGCATGGTGGCCATGCTCAAATGGTTGCGCAACGAGATCGGCGCGGCCGGCCATGCGGCCTGCGTGTTCGACGCGCCGGGAAAGACCTTCCGCGACGACTGGTACCCGGAGTACAAGGCCCAGCGCGCCCCGATGCCTGACGACCTGCGCCAGCAGATCGACCCGATCTGCGAAGCGGTCAGGCTGCTGGGCTGGCCAGTGATCACCGTGCCTGGCATCGAAGCGGACGATGCCATCGGCACCCTGGCGCGCCTGGGTGCCGAAAGCGGCCACAAAGTCATCGTTTCCACCGGCGACAAGGACCTGGCCCAACTCGTCACCGAGCACGTGACGCTGATCAACACCATGGCCAAGCCGCCCGAGCGGCTGGACGTGGAGGGCGTCAAGGCCAAGTTCGGCGTGACGCCCGACCGAATCATCGACTACCTCACACTGATCGGCGACGCGGTCGACAACGTGCCCGGCGTCGAGAAGGTCGGGCCAAAGACCGCGGCCAAGTGGATCGCCGACCACGGCTCGCTCGACGGCGTGATCGCCGCGGCCGACGGCATCAAGGGCGTGGCGGGAGACAACCTGCGCAAGGCGCTGGACTGGCTGCCCCAGGGGCGTCGCCTCATCACCGTGAAGACCGACTGCGACCTGTCCGCGCACGTGCCGGGCTGGCCATCGCTCGACGCTCTCGAACTCAAGGCGGTCGACCGCGAAGGCATGCTGGCCTTCTTCGACCGCTATGGTTTCAAGACCTGGCGCAAGGAGCTGGAATCACCCCGTGGCGACGCCGCTGGCGACCCTGCCGAGGGTGGGGCCTTGGCCGGGGCCGGCACCAGCGCGGTGCGGCAAACGGTTCCATCAACCAAGGCGCCTGATGTGGCCGTGGCCCGGGAGTACGAGTGTGTGACCAGCCGTGAGCGCCTCGACACGTGGGTGGCCCGGCTGCGGGCGGCGCCGCTCGCGGCCGTCGACACGGAAACCGACTCGCTCGACCCGATGCGTGCTCGCATCGTCGGCATCTCCTTCGCCACCGAGATCGGCCGTGCCGCCTATGTGCCGGTGGCGCACGACCACCCCGGAGTGGCCGAGCAGTTGCCGCTGGACGAGGTGCTGCAGGCCCTGCGGCCCTGGCTGGAAGACGCCACGGCGCAGAAGGTGGGTCAGAACATCAAGTACGACCTGCACGTCTTCGCCAACCACGGCGTCGATGTGAAGGGCTATGTTCATGACACCCTTTTGCAGAGTTATGTGCTCGAATGCCACAAGCCTCACAGCCTGGAAAGCCTGGCCGAGCGGCACCTGGGCCGCAGCGGCTTGAGCTATGAGCAGGTCTGCGGCAAGGGCGCGCACCAGATCCCGTTCTCGCAGGTGGACCTGGCCACCGCCACCACCTACAGCGGGGAAGACAGCGACATGACGCTGCACGTGCACCAGGTGCTGTGGCCGCAGCTTGAAGCCGAGAAGGGCATGCGCGAGGTCTACGAGCGCATCGAGATGCCGGTGACGGAACTCCTGAAGCGGGTCGAGCGCCATGGGGTGCTGGTCGATGCGGCACTGCTGGCCACGCAGAGCCGCGAGCTGGCCGAGCGCATGGTGGCGCTGGAGCGCGAGGCCTATGAGCTGGCCGGCCAGCCATTCAACCTCGGCAGCCCCAAGCAGATCGGCGAGGTGCTGTTCAACCGCCTGGGCCTGCCGGTGAAGAAGAAGACCGCCAGCGGCGCGCCGAGCACCGACGAAGAGGTTCTGCAGGAGCTGGCCGCCGACTACCCTCTGCCCGCCAAGCTGCTGGAGCACCGCAGCCTGAGCAAGCTCAAGGGCACCTACACCGACAAGCTGCCGCTGATGGTGAACCCGGCCACAGGCCGCGTGCACACCAACTACGCCCAGGCGGTGGCGGTGACGGGGCGGCTGTCGAGCAACGACCCCAATCTGCAGAACATCCCGATCCGCACACCCGAAGGCCGCCGCGTGCGCGAGGCCTTCATCGCCCCGCCCGGCCACCGCATCGTCAGCGCCGACTACTCGCAGATCGAGCTGCGCATCATGGCGCACATCAGCGGCGACCCCGGCCTGACGCGGGCGTTCGCCGAGGGCATGGACGTGCACCGCGCCACCGCGAGCGAGGTCTTCGGCATCGAGCCGGGCGCCGTCACTTCCGAGCAGCGGCGCTATGCCAAGACCATCAACTTCGGCCTGATCTACGGCATGGGCGCCTTCGGCCTGGCGTCAAGCCTGGGCATCGACCAGAAGGCGGCACGCAACTACATCGACCGTTACTTCGACCGCTTCGCTGGCGTGAAGCGCTACATGGACGAGACGAAGGCGCGGGCTGCCGAGACGGGCTATGTCGAGACACTGTTCGGCCGTCGCATCTGGTTGCCCGAAATCCGCGGCGGCAGCGGCCCGCGGCGTTCGGGCGCCGAGCGGCAGGCCATCAATGCGCCGATGCAGGGCACGGCAGCCGACCTGATCAAGCTGGCGATGATCGCCGTTCAGGCGGCGCTGGACACCGAGCAACGGGTGACCAGGATGGTCATGCAGGTGCACGATGAACTCGTCTTCGAGGTGCCCGAGGGCGAGCTGGACTGGGTCAGGGACAGCGTTCCCCGCCTCATGGCCGGAGTGGCCGACTTCAGCGTGCCGCTCCTGGCCGAGGTGGGCGTAGGGGCCAACTGGGACGAGGCCCACTGAGCGCGCCGAGATCCGCGCCGCAGGTGCACCGCCTTGGTGTTTACCGAGCTGTTGCGGCGGGCGCGGAAGCTGCATGATCTGTCTGCGCCAACGGGCGCTCAGCCACCATGTCCGACCCGTTCCAGATCCTCTGTCTTTGTGCCCAGCCGCCCGATCTCGTGACCTCGGCTTTCGGGCCGTTCGTGGTGCATGGCTGTGCGTCGCTGGCAGATGTGGGCGAGCAGCTCAACCTGCAGGCCTGTGATGCGGTGTTGGTCGATCTGGCGCGTGCCGGCGGGGCCGATGCGCTCGCGGGCTGGTCGGCGCTGCCGCGTGCGGTGCTCGAATCGGCGGTGGTGGTGGTCGGGCCGGAGCCGACGCCGGCGATGTGCCTGCGCCTGCTGCAATCCGGCGTGCGCGAGGTGATCTCGTCGCGTGAGGCCACGCCGGAGATCCTCGGCCGGGTGCTGCGCCTGGCGATCGAGCGCAAGCGACAGGACGACGCGGCGCGCCGCGCCTACAGCATCGACCTGACCACCGGCCTGCCCAACCATGCGCAGTTGCTGGAGCACATGACCCACCTGCTGGCTCTGAGAGAGCGCGAGCCGGCGGCGATGGCGCTGATCGTGCTGCACCTCGACGGTTTCCGCGGCGCGGAAGCCGCGCTTGGCACCGAGGCGGCCAACGTGCTGCGGCGCAAGGCGGCGGTTCGCCTGCGCGGCTCGCTGCGGGCCAGCGACGTGGTGGCGTCGCTGGGCCCGGACATGTTCGCTGTGCTGCTGGCCTGGATCGACGCCGGCGACGATGCCGAGCATGTGGCCCGCAAGCTCCATGCAGCCGTCAACCAGCCCTTCCAGGTGGCGGGCCAGCCAGTGCCGGTGGGTGCCCGCCTGGGCGTCGCCCAGTACCCAGGGCACGGCAAGGATGCGCAGACGCTGCTGCGGCATGCGGTGGGCAAGGCATCGGCAGGCGACTTGGGCCGGCTCGGCCGAGCCGCCGCCGCGAATGACGAAGGTTGAGTCTTGAGGCGGGGCCCTAGGCCTTCTGCCCGCGGCGCCAGAAGAACAGCATCGCGCCCACGCCGGCCAGGCCGGCCAGCAGCCAGCCCCAGGGCAGTTCGTCCGCAGGGGTTTCGGGCTGGGGCGTGGCCGAGGCCGCAGCTTCCGCCTGGGAGAAGGGGTTGAGGCCGATGTGGCCGGCATCGCTGGGGGCGGCGGGCGCCGCCACGGGCGCAGCGCTGCCGACCACCCACACCGGCATCCCCACCAGCGAAGCCACCTGCGGGCCGGGACGCCAGACCCAGTTTCGGCCCATCCAGAGCACGAAGGCCTCGTCGTCGTCCTCGTCCTGGCTGACGGCGTTGCCTGGGGCAAGGTGCAACTGTTTCTCGCCGGCCGTCCACTCGTGGATCTCGCGGCCCGGGGCGCGGCCGGTGAGCACCTCCAGGCCGATGGCGATGCTGCCGTTGGGGCCGGCCGCGAGCGACAGCGCGCGCGTGCGCTCCGGCCCGGGGCGGCGCCACAGGCCACCGATGCCAAAGCCGTAGTCCAGCCCGCCGTCCGGCTGCAGGCGCCAGAGGCCGGCGTCGCTTTCACCTTGCGAGCCGACCAGGTTGCCGGTGAGCCAGACGCTGCCGTCGGGCATCGGCAGCATGTCGACCACCGACAGGCGCTGGCCCGCGGGCGTGGCGGTGCTGCGGCCGCCGACGGCCCAGCCCGCATCCAGCAGTCCGCTCGACTGCAGCCGCTGCACGATCGGCCCGCTCGGGCTGCCCAGCGTGGTGCCGGCGACCCAGATGCGGCCGTTGGCCTCGACGCGCAGCGCCGTCACGTCGACGTCTTTGCCGCCGAAGTCCAGCGCCTGCCGGCCGCTGCGGCCGAAGCTCGGGTCGAGTGCGCCGCCGGGCACGTAACGCTCCAGGTGCAGCGGGTCGTCGTCGTCGTTGATGCGCCAGCGCGTGCCGTCGGTGCCGCGCACGCTCAAGGGGCCGGCCAAGGCGCTGCCCGCGAGCAGCGCGAACAGCAGCGCGGCATGCAGGCGCGCCATCACTTGCTGATGTCGCCCAGGCAGAGGTACTTCACCTCCACGTAGTCGTCCATGCCCTGGTGCGCGCCTTCGCGGCCCAGGCCCGACTGCTTGACGCCGCCGAATGGCACCTCGGCGGTCGAGATCAGCCCGGTGTTGATGCCGACCATGCCGTACTCCAGCGCTTCGCCCACGCGGAAGACGCGGCCGATGTCGCGGCTGTAGAAATAGCTCGCCAGCCCGAACTCGGTGGCGTTGGCCAGCTCGATCGCCTCGGCTTCGGTCTCGAACTTGAAGATCGGCGCCACCGGGCCGAAGGTCTCCTCGCGCGACACCAGCATCTCGGGCGTCACGCCGGACAGCACGGTCGGCTGGAAGAAGCGGTCGCCGATGCGCTCGCCGCCTGTGACCACCGTGGCGCCCTTGCCGAGTGCGTCGGCCACGTGGGTCTCGACCTTGGCGATGGCCTGGTCGTCGATCAGCGGGCCCTGGTTCACACCGGCCTCGAAGCCGTTGCCGACCTTCATCGCCTTGGCCTTCTCGGCCAGCTTGGCGACGAAATCGTCGTAGACCCGGGCCTGCACGTAGAAGCGGTTGGCGCAGACGCAAGTCTGGCCGGCGTTGCGGTACTTGCTGACCATCGCGCCCTCGACCGCCGAGTCGATGTCGGCGTCGTCGAAGACGATGAAGGGTGCGTTGCCGCCGAGCTCGAGCGACAGCTTCTTCACCGTCGGCGCGCACTGCTTCATCAGGATGCGGCCAACCTCGGTGGAGCCGGTGAACGACAAGTGGCGCACCACGTCGCTCTCGCACAGCACCTGGCCCACGGCGATGGAGTTGTCGGCGTCGGCGGTGACGACGTTCAGCACGCCGGCCGGCATGCCAGCGCGCTGTGCCAGCTCGGCCACGGCCAGCGCCGACAGCGGCGTGGCCTCGGCCGGCTTGATCACCACCGGGCAGCCTGCAGCCAGGGCCGGGGCGACCTTGCGGGTGATCATGGCGATCGGGAAGTTCCAGGGCGTGATCGCCGCGCACACGCCCACCGGCTGCTTGATGACCAGGTAGCGCTTGTTGTTGTCCGTCGTCGGGATGGTCTCGCCGTAGATGCGCTTGGCTTCCTCGGCAAACCACTCCAGGAAGCTGGCGCCGTAGACCACCTCGCCCTTGGCCTCGGCCAGCGGCTTGCCCTGCTCGGCCGTCATGATGCGAGCCAGGTCGTCTGCATTGGCGTGCAGCAGCTGGAACCACTTCATCAGCACAGCGGCACGCTCTTTCGCGGTCTTGGCGCGCCAGGCCGGCCAAGCCTTGTTGGCGGCGGCGATCGCGGCCTCGGCCGAGGCTGCGCCGAGGTTGGCCACGTCGGCCAGCTTCAGGCCGGTGGCCGGGTCGGTCACGTCGAAGCGGGCGTCGCCGGCGACCCATTCGCCGCCGATCAGCGCGTCGGTCTTCAGCAGGCTGGGGTCGGCCAGGGTGGCCAGGGGGGAAGTCTTCATGTCCATGCGGAAACTCTAACTGCTTCGCAAGTCAGGCTGTTTTCACGCCGCCGCGACGGCAGCGTCGAAGGCCTCGCCCAGGATCTTCAGGCCTTCCTCCAGTTGCGCCTGCGGCACGGTCAGCGGCACCAGGATGCGCAGCACATTGGCATAGGTGCCGCACGACAGCATCACCAGGCCGCGCTTCAGCGCCTCGCCGCAGATCCGCTTGGTCAGGTCGGCGTCGGGCTGGTGCAGGTCGCCGCCCTTGAACAGCTCCACCGCCACCATGGCGCCCACCCCGCGCACGTCGCCGATGGTCTTGTGCTTGCTGGCGATCTTCTTCAAGCCGGCCATCAGCGTCTCGCCGACGGCCTTGGACCTGTCGAGCAGTTGCTCTTCCTCGAACACGTCCAGCACGGCCAGCGCGGCGGCGCAGGCCAGCGGGTTGCCGGCGTAGGTGCCGCCCAGGCCGCCGGGCAGCGGCTTGTCCATCAGCTCGGCCTTGCCGATCACCGCCGACAACGGGAAGCCGCCGGCCATCGACTTGGCCATGGTCACCAGGTCGGGTGCCACGCCCCACTGCTCGCAGGCGAGCCAGGTGCCGGTGCGGCCGGCGCCGGTCTGCACCTCGTCGGCGATCAGCACGATGCCGTGCTTGTCGCAGAGCTGGCGCAGCGCCACGGCGAACTCCTTGGGCGCGACATAGAAGCCGCCTTCGCCCTGCACCGGCTCCAGGATGATCGCGGCCACGCGCTCGGGCTCCACGTCGTACTTGAAGATGTGCTCCAGCGACTTCAGCGAGTCTTCGACGCTGACGCCGTGCAGCGCGTTGGGGTACTCGGCGTGGTAGATCTCGGCGGGGAAGGGGCCGAAACCGGTCTTGTAGGGCGCCACCTTGCCGGTCAGCGCCATGCCCAGCAGCGTGCGGCCGTGAAAGCCGCCGCCGAAGGCGATCACCGCCTGGCGCTTGGTGGCACAGCGGGCGATCTTGATGGCGTTCTCGACCGCTTCGGCACCGGTCGACAGGAAGTAGGCCTTCTTGGCGAAGTCGCCCGGGGTCTTGGCGATCAGGCGCTCGGCCAGCTCGATGTAGGGCTCGTAGGCCAGCACCTGGAAGCAGGTGTGGTGCACCTTGTCGAGCTGGGCCTTCACGGCGGCCACGATCTTCGGGTGACGGTGGCCGGTGTTCAGGACCGCGATGCCACCGCCGAAGTCGATGTAGCGCTTGCCTTCCACGTCCCACACCTCGGCGTTCTCGGCGCGCTCGGCCACCACGTCGTAGGTCTGGCCCAGGCCGGTGGGCAGGGCGGCGCGGCGGCGCGCCATCAGGGCGGCATTGGTCTTGGCGGTGGCGGCGGGTTCGCGGTGCATGGTGGCTCCTTGGAAACGGTGTGGGCGGCCCGGGGAGGGCGCCAAGACTGCCACTCTAGGCCCGGGGGAGCAACCGCTACCATGTACAGCCCCCAAGCCCCTCGCGCGCACTGTGCTGGGTGCCGACCCAGTACACCCGCCCGCCGACCGCCGCTGCCGCGATGCTGACCCTCGACCCCCAGGCCGCCAAGCCGCTCGTGACCCAGATCGTGGAAGGCATGAGCCGCCAGATCGACGAGGCGGCGCTGCGTGAGGGCGCCAAGCTGCCTTCGATCCGCCAGTTCGCCCAGGCCCACGGCGTCAGCGTGTTCACGGTGGTCGAGGCCTACGACCGGCTGGTGGCGCAGGGCTACCTCGTCTCCAAGCCGCATTCCGGCTTCTTCGTGCGCAAGCGCGCAGCGGCCGGGGCGACTGCCCAGCCGGCCGCCGTGCCTCAGGGCTTCGACTCGGCCTGGTACCTGCGCCGCATCTTCGAGCACCGCCACCTCGCGGTGAAGGCCGGCTGCGGCTGGTTGCCGGGCGATTGGCTGTTCGAGGACGGCCTGCGCCGCGGCCTGCGCGCGCTGGCGGCCGACGACGCCGACCTGGGCGGCTACGGCGACCCCAAGGGCCACCCGCCCCTGCGCCAGGCCATCTGCGAGGCCCTGGCCGAGCAGCAGGTGAGTGTGCCGGCGGGTCAGGTGCTGCTGACCCAGGGCTCCAGCCAGGCACTGGACCTGTGTGTTCGGCGCCTCGTGCGGGCCGGCGACGCCGTGCTGGTGGACGACCCAGGCTACGCCAACCTGTTGTTTTCGCTGCGTTTCCAGGGGGCGAAGCTGCTCGGCGTGCCGCGCACCCCGCAGGGTTACGACCTGGCGGCGCTGGAGGCGCTGGTGATGGAGCACCGGCCCAAGGTCTTCTTCACCCAGCCCCGGCTGCAAAGCCCCACCGGCTCGGTGGCGCCACTGGGCCAGTTGCACCGGGTGCTGCAGCTGGCCGAGAAGCACGACCTGACGATTGTCGAGAACGACATCTACGTCGAGCTCGACCCGGAGCCCCGCCCCAGCCTGGCCAGCCTGGACCAGCTCACGCGGGTGATCTACATCGGCAGCTACTCCAAGACCATCTCGCCCAACATCCGCGTCGGCTTCCTGGCCGCCCACCCGGACCTGCTGGAGGACCTGGCCCAGCTGAAGATGATCTCGGGCCTGACCTCCGCCGAGTTCGGCGAGCGGCTGGCGCTGTCGGCCCTGCTGGACGGGCGGCGGCGCAAGCACCTGAAAGGCCTGCGCGAACGCCTGGCCGAGGCGCACCAGCAGGTCGGCGGCCGGCTGCTGGGCCTGGGCTTCGAGCTCTTCGCCCAGCCCGGTGCCGGGATGTTCCTCTGGGCACGCCACCCGGGCCTGCCCGACGCCCCGGCGCTGGCCAACCGTGCCGCCGAGTCGGGCGTGATGCTCGGCCCCGGCCACCTCTTCCGTGCCGGCCTGGAGCCCACCGACTGGATGCGCTTCAACGTCGCCTTCTCGGGCGATGAGCGCTTGTTCGCGTTCCTTGCGCAGGAGCTGGGATAATTTCGGGTTCTTTCCCGCCACTTTGGCCAGCCACACGAGAGCCCCCCGGATGAAAGCCTCCGAGATCCGCCAGACTTTCCTCAAGTTCTTCGAATCGAAGGGCCACACCATCGTCGCCTCGAGCCCGGTGGTGCCCGGCGACGACCCGACGCTGCTGTTCACCAACGCCGGGATGAACCAGTTCAAGGACGTCTTCCTCGGCTTCGACAAGCGGCCCTACAACCGCGCGACGACCTCGCAGAAATGCATCCGCGCCGGCGGCAAGCACAACGACCTCGACAACGTGGGCTACACCGCGCGCCACCACACGTTCTTCGAGATGCTGGGCAACTTCAGCTTCGGCGACTATTTCAAGCACGACGCGATCCAGTACGCCTGGGAGCTGCTGACCGAGCACTTCAAGCTGCCGAAGGAGAAGCTCTGGGTCACCGTCTACGAAGAGGACGACGAGGCCTACGAGATCTGGAACAAGGTCGTCGGCGTGCCGGCCGAGCGCATCGTGCGCATCGGCGACAACAAGGGCAAGCGCTACGCCAGCGACAACTTCTGGATGATGGGCGACACAGGCCCCTGCGGCCCCTGCACCGAGATCTTCTACGACCATGGCCCCGACGTGGCCGGTGGCCCCCCGGGCAGCGCGGACGAAGACGGTGACCGCTACATCGAGATCTGGAACAACGTCTTCATGCAGTTCAACCGCACCGAAGACGGTGTGATGCACAAGCTGCCCAAGCCGAGCGTGGACACCGGCATGGGCCTGGAGCGCATCACCGCGGTGCTGCAGCACGTGCATTCGAACTACGAGATCGACCTGTTCGTCGCGCTGCTGGCGGCCGCGAAGAAGGCGGTCGATGCGGCGGGCGCCGGTGACAGCGACAAGGATTCGCCGAGCCTGAAGGTCATCGCCGACCACATCCGCACCTGCACCTTCACGGTGGTCGATGGCGTGATCCCCGGCAACGCCGGGCGCGGCTACGTGCTGCGCCGCATTGCGCGCCGCGCCATCCGCCACGGCTACAAGCTGGGCGCACGCAAGCCCTTTTTCTACACGCTGGTGCCGGCGCTGGTCGAGCAGATGGGCGAGGCCTACCCCGAGCTGCGTACCGGCGCGGCGCGGGCGACCGAGGTGCTGAAACAGGAAGAAGAGCGCTTCTTCCAGACCATCGAGCGCGGCATGGAGATCCTCGAGACGGCGCTGGCGGCCAAGCCGGCGGTGCTCGATGGCGACACGGCCTTCAAGCTGCACGACACCTACGGCTTCCCGGTCGACCTGACGGCGGATGTGTGCCGTGAGCGCGGCGTGAAGGTCGACGAGGCGCGTTTCGACCAGCTGCTGGAAGAGCAGAAGACGCGGGCCCGCGAGGCCGGCAAGTTCAAGATGGCGCAGGGGCTGGCATACGAAGGCACGCCGACCACCTTCCACGGCTACGACGAGCTGGTGCATGAAGGCGCCAGGGTGACGGCGGTCTATATCGACGGCAGCGCGGTGGACGTGGCGCGAGCCGGCGACGACGTGGTGGTCGTGCTGGACCACACCCCGTTCTATGCCGAGAGCGGTGGTCAGGTCGGCGACGCCGGCGAGTTCCGCAACGCCACCACGCGGGTCGTCGTCGACGACACGCTGAAGATCCAGGCCGATGTGTTCGGCCACCATGGCCGCGTCGTGGAAGGCGAGCTCAGGGTCGGCGACGTGTTCACCGCCAAGGTCGACGCCGAGCGCCGTGCGAAGACCGTGCGCAACCACAGCGCGACCCACCTGATGCACAAGGCGCTGCGCGAAGTGCTGGGTGCCCACGTGCAGCAGAAGGGCTCGCTGGTCAATGCCGAGCGCACCCGATTCGACTTTGCCCACACCGGCCCGATGACCGACGAGCAGATCGCCAAGGTCGAAGCCATCGTCAATGCCGAGATCCTGGCCAACGCCGGTGCGAAGGCCGAGGTGATGGCGCTGGACGATGCGCAGAAAAGCGGCGCGATGATGCTCTTCGGCGAGAAGTACGGCGACACGGTGCGCGTGCTCTCGATCGGCTCCAGCAAGGAGCTGTGCGGCGGCACGCACGTGGGCCGCACGGGCGACATCGGGCTGTTCAAGATCGTGACCGAAGGTGGCGTGGCCGCCGGCATCCGCCGCGTCGAGGCGGTGACCGGCGAGAACGCGCTGGCCTACCTGCAAAGCCTGGAAAGCACCGTCAACGGCCTGGCCGGCTCGCTGAAGGTCGCGCCCGGCGAGGTACCGGCCCGCGTGGCCAGCGTGCTGGACCAGGTCCGTGCGCTGGAGAAGGAAATCGCCGCACTCAAGGGCAAACTGGCTTCGGCGCAGGGCGACGAGCTGCTGGCGCAAGCGGTGGACGTCAAGGGCATCAAGGTGCTGGCGGCGACGCTGCAAGGCGCCGATGCCAAGGCCCTGCGCGAGACCATGGACAAGCTGAAGGACAAGCTCAAGACCGCCGCCATCGTGCTGGCGGCGGTCGAGGGCGGCAAGGTCCAGATCGCCGCGGGCGTCACCAACGACTCGATCGCCAAGGTCAAGGCCGGCGAGCTGGTCAACTTCGTTGCCCAGCAGGTGGGCGGCAAGGGCGGCGGCAAGCCCGACATGGCCATGGCCGGCGGCACCGATGCCAGCAAGCTCGGCGGCGCGCTGGCCAGCGTGGCCGGCTGGGTGGCCGAGCGGGCCTGACGCTTCAGGAAAGGCCTGCTCCGGCAGGGCCTGCACGATCCGCAAGGGGCGCCTAAGATGCGCCCCTTCCTGTTTGTGCCACCTGAACAAAGGCCCGCCACATGCCCATCACCCTGTCGTCCGCCAGCCTGCCCATCTTCCGCACCGGCCTGGCCAACCTGGACCACTGCCTGGCCAAGGCGCAGGCGAATGCCGAGGCGCGCAAGTTCGACCCGAACGTGTTCGTGGGCGTGCGCCTGGCGCCGGACATGCTGCCCTTCGCGGCACAGATCCGCATCGCCTGCGATGCCGCCAAGCTGGCGGTGGCCCGGCTGTCGGCCACCGAGGCGCCGAAGTTCGAAGACAACGAAGCCACCTTCGCCGACCTGCGCGAGCGCATCGCCAAGACGCTGGCCTACCTGAACGGGGTCGATCCCGCCACGATCGACGGCCGGGAAGAGATCGACATCACCTTCCCGGTGGGCCGCGACAAGACCCGCACGATGAAGGGCGAGGCCTACCTCAAGCACTGGGCGATTCCCAATTTCTTCTTCCATGTCACCACCGCCTACGCGCTGCTGCGGCACAACGGGGTCGACCTGGGCAAGGTCGACTACCTGGCGGGCGCGCAGGCGAATGCCTGACGATCTGCTCATCCGCCCGTTCGCGGATGCCGACGAGGACGCCGTGGTGGCACTCTGGCAGCGCGCCGGGCTCGTCCGGCCGTGGAACGACCCGGTCAAGGACATCCGCCGCAAGCTCGCCGAGCAGCCTGCGTTGTTCGGCGTGATGGTCGACGGGGACGAAGTGGTGGGCACCGTGATGGCCGGCTACGAGGGCCACCGCGGCTGGATCAACTACCTCGCGGTCGACCCGTCGCGCCAGAAGCGGGGCCTGGGCCGGCAACTGATGGATTGGTCGGAAACACGCCTGCGCGAGCGCGGTTGCCCCAAAATCAACCTCCAGGTGCGGCAAGGCAACGAGGCCGTGCTCGCTTTCTATGCGGCGCTGGGATACGCCGACGACAAAGTGGTGAGCCTGGGCAAACGGCTCGAACACGATGACCGCTGATTCGCTGCCCATCCACTTGAACCGCGCTCAAGAGGCGCCAAGGGAGACTCTCAATGAGCTTGAACGCACCCGCCTTGTCGGCCGGCCTTCAGTACAGCGAGCTTCGCCAGCACGAGCTGCGCAAGTCGCAGGTCATGATGATCGACGGCAACCTGACCCAGAACAGCCGCATCAGCGACGGCGGCACCAGCGCTCGGGTCTACCGGGACGGCTATTGGGGCTTCGCGTCCGTGGCGGGCACCGGCGCCGACGCGGTCGGCCGCGTGGGGCGCCAGGCCAGCGACAACGTGGCGGCCATGGCCCGCTTCGGCCAGCGCTCGGCCGTCACGCTGCCCAGCGGCGGCTACCGCGGTGAGCATCTCTACCGCGGGCGCGCTGCGCTGAGCCAGGCCGAGATCCAGGAGCGCCTGCTGGCGCTGACCGCCTGGTGCCGGCAGCGCTACCCCGACCTGAAGTCCATCCGCCTGGTCGTGAGCGACGAGCACCACAGCAAGCGCCTGGCCACCAGCACCGGCGCCGACTCGCTGGCCAGCATCCAACGGGCCCTGTGCCGCATCGGCTTCGTGGCCGAAGCGGCCGGCGGCGCGCCGGTGGAGCTCAACGAGGTGATCTCCGGCAAGGGCCACCTGGGCGACATCGACTGGTCGATCGACACGCTCGCCCCGACGCTCGATGAACTGCACCGCCACCTGCGTGCCAAGTGCGAGGCCGTGCCGGCGCGCGGCGGCCTGCAGACGGTGGTGCTGGCGCCGCCACTGGCCGGCATGCTGGCCCACGAGGCCATGGGCCACCCCTGCGAGGCCGACATCGTGCTCGGCGGGGCCATCACCGGCAACCTGCTGGGCCAGCGCGTGGCCAGCGACCTGATCAGCATGGTCGACTATGCCAACCAGTACGACGGCCAGGAAGTGATGATCCCGGTCTATGCCGACGACGAAGGCACGCCGGCCCGCGACGCCTGGCTGATCAAGAACGGCATCCTGACCGAGTTCATGAACAGCCGCGAGACGGCCGCCCGCCTGGGCGTGGCCCCAACCGGCAGCGCGCGCGCCTACGCGCCGAACGACGAGCCGCTGGTGCGCATGCGCAACACGGCCATCCTGCCCGGCCGCTCGACGCTGG
Source organism: Pseudomonadota bacterium (assembly GCA_049322835.1). Taxonomy (GTDB): domain Bacteria; phylum Pseudomonadota; class Gammaproteobacteria; order Burkholderiales; family Burkholderiaceae_C; genus Ideonella. The sequence goes on from JBMOQN010000009.1 coordinate 143,525, forward strand.
ACGAGATGATCGCCGGCGTCGACAGCGGCTACCTGCTGCTCAAGACCGCCAATGGCCAGGCCGACTCGACCACCGAGTTCATGTTCGGCATCAGCCTCGCGTACGAGATCGTGGGCGGCAAGCTGGGCCGCGCCATCCGCGACACCACGGTGTCGGGCTCGGCGATCAAGGTGCTGCAGTCGGTCGACGCGGTGTCGAACGACATGTACTGGAGCTGCAGCGGCTACTGCGGCAAGAAGCAGCCGATGGTGGTGTCGATGGGCGGCCCGGCCCTGCGTGCCCAGGCGCACATGGGAGGCGAGTGATGAGCAACGACCGCGTCGACACCGAACTGAAGTCGCTGGCGGAGCAGACGCTTGGCTGGATGAAGGCCGCCGGCTTCGACCAGGCCCAGGTGAGCGCCAGCCAGACCTCGCAGTGCGAGCTGAACGTGGCCCACAACGAGCCCAGCCTGATGCGCAGCACCGAGCAGAGCCGGCTGGGCCTGCTGGGCATCCTGGACGGCCGGCGCGCCAGCACCGAGCTGAGCGCGACCGACGAGCCGAGCGTGCGCCAGGCGGTGGCCGAGCTGGTGGCGGCCGCCCAGGCCGCACCGCAGGATGCGGCGAATGTCGTGTCCACCGGGCAGAAGGGACGCATCGTCCAGGGCCCGCTGGAAGCCGACCCGGTGCTGCTGGCCGACACCATGGCCGAGCTGCTGGCCTTCCGCGCCCGCGAGACACCCCGGTTCACGATGGAGGAGGGCGTCTCTGCGCATCACCTGCTGCACTGGCAGGCGCTCACCAGCGGCGGCAGCGAGCTCTCGGCCCAGGCGGGCTGGCTGACCCTCAATGCCTTCGGCACCGCTCGCGAGGGTAGTCGCGTCAGCTCCTTCAACTACGCCGGCGGCGATGCCCATGGCTTCGAAGGCCGGCCAGCCGAGGCCTGGTTCGGCATCGGCGACATGATGCGGGACGTGTCGCAGCAGATCGACACGCAGCCGCTGGGCAGCAAGTTCGTCGGTGATGTGGTGTTCACCCCGGCGGCAGTGAGTGACCTGCTGGGCTGGCTGCTGGGGCAGCTCGGCGATGCGCAATTGATCGCCGGCAGCTCGCTGTACCGCGAGCGAGTCGGCGAGGTGATCGCTTCGCCGCTGCTGAACCTGGCCAGCCGCTTCGAGACACCGGGTGTGCTGCCGTTCTCGTCGGATGCCTGCTTCACGCCGCCGGTGCAGGTGCTGCGCGGCGGGCGCCTGCAGACGCTCCTGCCCAGCCTGTATGGCAGCCGGAAGACCGGGCTGCCGCATGTGCCGGTGGCCGGCGGCTGGGACCTGGCCGCGGGGGACACGCCGCGCAGCGAGATGGTCGGGCAGGTGGCGCGCGGTGCCATCGTGGGCCGCCTCTCGATGGGCATGCCAGCGGCCAACGGCGACTTCTCGGGCGTGATCAAGAACAGCTTCCGCATCGACGGCGGCGTGGTCGGCCCGGCGCTGTCCGAGACCATGATCAGCGGCAACATGGCGCGCATGCTGGGCGAGGTGCTGGCGGTCAGCCGAGAGCGGCTGGACACCGGATCCACCGTGCTGCCTTGGCTGCGCATCGGTGGCCTGCATTTCTCGTGACGTGACACCCGTGACGGCAGAGACGACACCCTGGACATTGCGCCGCGCGCGGGTCGAAGACGCCCCGGCGTTCGTTCGCCTCATGCAAGAACCAGCGGTGGCGCGGCAGCTGATGCAACTGCCGTACCCCGACGAGTCGACCTGGCGCCAGCGGCTGGCCGGGCAGGTGTCGACCAACGGCCAGTCCCCGGAGCTGCACCTGGTGGCCGACGTGGACGGCGAGGTGGTGGGCAGCGCCGGCCTGCATCCCGTGGGCCACTTCCTGCGCCGGCGGCACGTCATGTCCCTCGGCATGGCGGTGGCGTTGCCCTGGCAGGGCCGGGGCGTCGGCAGTGCGCTGATGGCCGCCCTGTGTGACTACGGCGACAACTGGCTGGGCACGCTCCGCATCGAGCTGACGGTCTTTGCCGACAACCTGCCGGCCCAGGCCTTGTACCGCCGGCACGGCTTCGAGGTGGAAGGCCGGCAGCGGGCCTACGCGCTGCGCGACGGGGTGTACGAAGACGTGCTGGTGATGGCGCGGCTGCACCCGTCGCCGCCCGCCGTCGGGCGCACCCACGGGTGAGCCGGCCCGCGCCTTCAGCCGAAGGTGTCGCTCATCAGGGCCTTGAACCAAGTGTCCATGTCCTCGAAGTTGCTGCGGCTCCAGCCGGTGGATGCCCCGCCGGCCGCGGCCACCGGGGTCATCAGGCGGGTGGCCGGGTCGTACTGGAACCCCGCGGTCAGCCACGAGGCCTCGCGCATCGTGATGGTGGAGAAGCAGGCCGAGTTGGTGACTGGCGCCGCATCGGGTGGCAGGCCGGCGAAGGCGCGGACGATGGCGTCGGCGCAGACCTTGGCCTCCTGGTTGGCGATGTGGCCCGCTTTCGGCTGGGTGGTGGCGCTGGAGTCGCCGATCACATGCACCTTGTCGGCGCCCGGCACGCTGCTGGCATAGCTCAGCACATCGACCGGCGCGAAGCGGCCTTCGGTGGCGGTGGCGAGGCCGGCGTCGATCACGACTTGGCCGGCCCGTTGGCGCGGGATCAGGTTGACCACTTGTCCGCTCACCGAATCGCCGCTGGTCAGGAAGATGGTCCGGCTCGGCGTGTCCACATGGTCGATCAGCGAGTTGGGCCGGTAGTCGACGACGTCGGCATGCAGGTCGAAGAACGCGCTGCTGAAGTTGTCCTTCTCGACCACGATGTCCGGGTTGGCGTCCAGCACCACGAGCCGCGAGCCGGGCTTGCGCCGCTTCAGCCAGTCGGCCAGCAGGCAGGCGCGCTCGTAGGGGCCAGGAGGGCAGCGATAGGGCACCTGCGGAATCGTCAGCAGCACCGTGCCGCCGGGGGCCATGGCGTCGAGTTGCCGGGCGAGAATGCGGGTCTGCGGGCCGGCTTTCCACGCATGCGGCATGGCCTCGGGGTCGGTCAGGCCCGGCACCGGGTCGAACTCGATGCCGGCCGCCAGCACCAGGCGTTGCGATTTGATCTGCTTGCCAGAGGCCAGGGTCACGCTGGGCCGCAAGGGGTCGATGCTCACGACTTCGTCCGTCAGGATGCGGACGCCGTAGCGGTCACGCAGGGTGCGGTAGTCGAACTTCAGGCTGGACAGGGAGCGCTGGCCGGTCAGCACCAGGCTGCTCATGATGCAGGACGTGTAGGCTGGCGCGCGGTCGACCAGCGTGACGTCCACGCTGCCCTGGCTCCACAGCCGCAGGTACTTCGCGACCGAGGCCCCCGCCATGCCCCCGCCCACGACGACCACGTGATTGCGGGCCATGGCCGCTCGGGTCGGCCAGGCATGCACCAGGGCAGACGCCGCGGCAGCCCGCAGGATGTGTCGACGATCGATCATGGGAGTTTTCCTTTCAGCGGCGAGTCTGCGCGGTGGGCTGTGCAGCGAACCAGTCGGCGATGAGCCGCAGCTGGGCGTCGCTGTAGATGAGCGAATGCTTGACCATCAGGCTGTTTCCCTTGCCGGCTCGAAGCTCGAGCATCTCCTCGTAGAGCTTGTCCGCCGGCGTGCCTGCCAGCCGGTCGAAGCCCGGGCCGTTGCCGTTGGTGCCATGGCACTGGAAGCAGTTGGATGCGAGCAACTGCCCGGCGGGGGGAGGGGGCGTCTGGGCGCGGGCGCTGGTGCTCGCCATCGTGAGGGCGACGAAGGCCGTCGCCCACATGGAGAGAAGGTGCATGCCGGGTCTCCTGATAAATGTGATGAATGCACATTCAAGCACCAGGCGACCCCAACGAACTTCGATCTGCATCAACGTCGCTGCGCGCCGGAGCGAGGCTGAGCGTGAGACACTGGCGGATTGCACGAATGGGAGACGGGTGTGGCCGACCCTCGAATGAGCAGCGAAGAAGACATCGAGGCGCTGGACGCCCTGTGCCAGCGCATGGCCGGCTTTGAGGATCTCGTGTCCCTGGAGTGGCTGGACGGCTACATGACCGCGCTGCTCGCCGGCCCGCGCCGCATCGGGCTCGACGAGTGGCTGCCGCTGTTCGCGGACGGCGTCTTCGAGCGCGCCTTTGGAGACCCGCTGGATGCGGCGGCTGCGCGCAAGGCGATCGAGGCCCGGTGGGACGTGCTGGCCGATCAGCTGGATCCCGAGCTGATCCTGGACGACCCGGATGTCCTCCGTCTGGCGCCGTTGATGATCGAGCTGACTGACGAGGACAAGCAGCGGCTGGTCGACGAGGGCCACGTGAAGCCCGAGGAAATGGCGCTGCTGGAACAGACCGGCGAGGTCTGGGCCGTGGGTTTTCTCGATGCCACACAGGACTTCCCGAAGGACTGGCCCGAACCCGACATGGAGACCGAGGAGGGCCAGCTCTACGACGAGACGCTGTTGCGTATTTCTTCCCTCACCCTCGACGACGAGGAGCTGAAGGAGGTCTTCGAGGATCTGTACGAAGGCGAGCAGCTGACGCGCGACGAGCTGATCCAGGAAGCGCTGTATGCCGCGCAGGACCTGCGCCTGTATTGGCTGGACCATGCGCCCAAGCCGCCGCCGCGCCGCGTGGACGCGCTGCCCGGCCGCAACGACCCTTGCCCCTGCGGCAGCGGCAAGAAGTTCAAGAAGTGCCACGGCGCACAGCTTCAATGACCTGCTGAGATGGATCTTTCCGGCAAGCACATCGTCCTCGGCCTGTCCGGCGGCATCGCCTGCTACAAGTCGGCCGAACTCGTCCGCCAGCTCATTCAAGCGGGCGCCACGGTGCAGGTCGTGATGACCGAGGCCGCCGAGGCCTTCATCACCGCGGTCACGCTCCAGGCCCTGTCGAACCGGCCCGTCTACACCAGCCAGTGGGATGTGCGCGAGCCGAACAACATGGCGCACATCAACCTGTCGCGCGAAGCGAGCGCTGTGCTCGTGGCGCCGGCCAGCGCCGACCTGATGGCCAAGCTGGCGCAAGGCCGGGCCGACGACCTGCTCTCGCTGATGTGCCTGGCCCGGCCGATGGAGCGGTGCCCGCTGCTGCTGGCGCCGGCGATGAACCGCGAGATGTGGGCGCACCCGGCCACGCAGCGCAATGCAGCTCAGCTGCGGGCCGACGGCTCGACCCTGCTGGGCCCCGACGCGGGCGACCAGGCCTGCGGCGAGATCGGCGATGGCCGCATGCTGGAGCCGGAAGACATCGTGCAGGAGCTCGTGGCCTTCTTCCAGCCCAAGCCGCTGGCCGGGCGGCGGGTGCTCATCACGGCGGGCCCGACCTTCGAGGCCATCGACCCCGTGCGCGGCATCACCAACCGCTCCAGCGGCAAGATGGGCTTTGCACTGGCGCGGGCGGCGCGCGAGGCGGGCGCCGAGGTGACGTTGGTCTCAGGCCCCGTGTCGCTGGCCACACCGCGCGGCGTCAGGCGTATCGATGTGCAGAGCGCGCAGCAGATGCACGACGCGGTGATGTCTCAGGTGGCGGCGCATGGCATTTTCATCGCCACGGCCGCGGTGGCCGACTGGCGTCCCGCCGCGATCCACGAGCACAAGATCAAGAAGGATGGCAGTGGTCGTGTGCCCTCGATCGAGATGGTCGAGAACCCGGACATCCTGGCCACCGTCGCGCGGTTGCCGGTGCCACCGTACTGTGTCGGCTTCGCCGCCGAGAGCACCGACCTGCTGGCCCATGCCCAGGCCAAGCGGCAACGCAAGGGTGTGCCGCTCATCGTCGGCAACCTCGGCCCGGCCACCTTCGGCCAGGACGACAACACCCTGCTGCTGGTCGATGAGCAGGGCCACCGCGAGCTGCCCACGGCCGGCAAGTTGGCGTTGGCACGCGAGCTGGTGCGCGAGATTGCCCAACGACTGAAAAACTTCACCCCATTGTGAACACCACGATCGACATCAAGGTGCTGGACGAGCGCATGGCCGCCCAGTTGCCCGCCTATGCAACCCCCGGCAGCGCGGGGCTGGACCTGCGTGCCTGCCTGGATGCACCCGTCGAGTTGGCCCCGGGTCAGACCACGCTGATCCCGACCGGCCTGGCCATCCACATCGAGGACGCCGGCCTCGCCGCGATGATCCTGCCCCGCTCGGGGCTGGGCCACAAGCACGGCATCGTGCTGGGCAACCTCGTCGGCCTGATCGACAGCGACTACCAGGGCCAGCTGATGGTCAGCTGCTGGAACCGCGGGCAGGTGGCGTTCACCATCCAACCGATGGAGCGCATCGCCCAGATGGTGATCGTGCCGGTGGTGCAGGCGAGCTTCCGTCGCGTCGAGACCTTCGACGAGAGCGACCGTGGCGAAGGCGGCTTCGGCTCCAGCGGCCGGAGCTGAGCGCCGCTCAGTGCAGCGGCTCGTCCGGCGGAGCGCCGTTGAGCACCGCGAAGGGCGAGTCGCCCACGCTGCCGGCGCCGACCTCGGCCTCGGTCGCTTGACGCACGTCGAGCACCTTGAGGTGAATGTGCAGTGCCATGCCAGCCAGCGGGTGGTTGGCGTCCAGCACGATGTGCGAGGGGTAGACCTCGGTCACGGTGTAGATCAGCCCTTCGGGCATGTCGGCCGTGGTGGCGCCTTCGGGCAGGCCCTCGAACTGCATGCCGGGCTCGACGGCTTCGGGGAACAGGGCGCGCTCTTCGTAGCAGACCAGGTCGGCGTCGTAGTCGCCGAAGGCCTGTTCGGGTTCCAGGTGCAGCCGCGCTTCAAAGCCGGCGCTCTGGCCGGCGAGCGCTTCCTCGACCTTGGGCAGGAGGTCGTCGCCGCCGTAGAAGAATTCGACCGGGTCGTTCAGCTCGTCGATGAGCTGGCCCTGGGCGTCGGACAAGGTCCAGACGAGCGTCACGACGCAGGGTGAAGTGATGTCCATCAGAGGATGATCGCACACGGCGGGAGACAATCACACGATGGATGTCGACCTCCCCCTCCAGCTGCTGGGTGGCCTCTCGCCACGCCAGTTCATGCGCCGTCATTGGCAGAAGAGGCCCTGCCTGATTCGCCAGGCCATGCCCGGTGTGCAGCCCCCCGCGAGTCGCGGCGAGTTGTTTGACCTGGCCGCTCGCGACGACGTCGAATCGAGGCTCGTCTCGTCGGGTGGGGCCAAGGGCTGGGCGTTGCGCCACGGCCCGTTCTCGCGTCGCCAGCTGCCGCCGCTCGGTCGCCCGGGATGGACGTTGCTGGTGCAGGGGCTCGACCTGCACGTGGAGGCTGCGCACCGCTTGCGCAACCTGTTCCGCTTCGTGCCTGAGGCCCGGCTGGACGACGTGATGGTCAGCTATGCGAGCGACGGTGGCGGGGTCGGCCCGCACACGGATTCCTACGACGTGTTCCTGCTGCAGGTGAGCGGGCGGCGTCGCTGGCGCACAGGGCCGGTTCGCGATGCCTCACTCGTGCCCAACATGCCGGTCAAGCTGCTGGCACGTTTCGAGCCGACCGAAGACTGGTTGCTGGAGCCCGGCGACATGCTCTATGTGCCACCGCGCTGGGGGCATGATGGGGTGGCGGTCGGGGGAGACTGCATGACCTGCTCGATCGGCTTTCGCACACCCACGCCCACCGAGCTGGCGCGCGAAGTGCTGCAGCGGATGACCGACGCACTGGACCCACCCGCCCACGAACCGCACTACCGGGATCCGGCCGACAGCGCCACCAAGGCGCCCGGCCTCGTCCCCGAGGCCTTGCAGACCTTCGCCGCGAAGGCGGTGATCGATGCGCTGAACGACGCGAACAGCCTGGCCTGTGCCTTGGGCGAAACGCTGACAGAGCCGAAGTCCATCGTCTGGTTCGACGGTGACGACTCGGCAGAGCTCGGCGCAGGGCAGGGCGTACGGTTGGACGCCCGCAGCCGAATGATGTATGACGCACGGCATGTCTTCATCAATGGCGAGTCCTTCCGTGCCTCTGGGCGCGACGCGCGGCTGATGCGGGCATTGGCCGATCAGCGCCGGCTGGATGGGCGCGCGGTGGCGCAACTCAGTGGCGACGCACGCCACTTGCTGCAGGACTGGCTGGAAGCCGGATGGGTGCGAGGTGACGATGGACGAGACGATTGACCCGCTGGCCAACGGTATCCCTGCTGGCCCGATCGCATCGCGCGGCGAGCTTCAGTCTGCCGTGCGCGCCTTCGTGCTCCATGCCCAGGCGCTGGGGCTTCGCCATTTGTTCTGGGTATCCCCGGATTTCGCCGACTGGCCGCTCGATGAGCCGGCCGTGGTCGATGCCCTGGCGCAATGGGCCCGGGTGCCCGGCGCGCAACTCACCTGGATCGGGCACGACTTCGAGCGCGTGCGGCGCACGATGCCGCGGCTGACGCGCTGGCGGCAGACCTTCGGCCATGTGATCAACTGCCGGTCGCCACAGGAGCTGCCCGGCCCGGACATGCCGACGCTGTTGGTGGCCGACCGACGGGCCGCTTTGCGCATGCTGGACCTCGACCACGTGCGTGGCTGGGTCAGTCACCAGGGGAAGGATGTGCAGCGCGCACGGGAAGAGATAGATGCAATTTTGCAACGGTCGGAAGACGCGTTCCCGGCGGGCACCCTTGGTCTCTAGGGGGAGTCCCTAGGATCGGTATAATGTAAGGCTGGACACAGGAAACGTTGTCTTGGGTGTCTCGAGCGCTTGAGAGTTTCCTGGTCTGTCTCGAGGAGGAGGCACGCAAGAACAGCGAGCTTCCAGAATTACCGGTAATTGTTCGACTCTTAGTTTCGAGGACATTCATGAACAAGTCGCTCCTGTTGGCTTCCCTGATCGCCGTTGCTGCCCTGGCCGCTTGCGGCAAGAAGGCTGAAGACGCTGCCGCCACCGCCGCCTCGGCTGCCGCCGTCGCCACGGACGCCGCTTCGGCTGCTGCTCCGGCTGCCTCCGCCGCGATGGACGCCGCCGCTTCGGCCGTGGAAGCAGCTTCCGCTGTCGTCGACGCCGCTGCTTCGGCCGCCAGCAACTAATTGGAGCCGGTGCCTGGCCTACGCGGCCGCGGCACTGAGACGACAAAGCCGCCCTCGGGCGGCTTTGTTCATTCCAGACCTGCGGTGAGCGGGCCTTTGGGGTTTACAGCTTCAACTCATCGGCCAGCAACGAGACGATCTTTTGTGCATTGGCAGATTTGTCCGGCTGGCCCTGGTTGTTCAGCACGGACACGAGCGTGCCAGTGCCTTCTGACTTGAGCTGGATGCGGTAGCGGCTGAGCGCCTTCGCAGCCTGGTCGTCGCCCTTGAACCAGCGGGTGAGGAAGCTGGGCTCATCCTTGGCGGCTTCCTTGGTGTCGATGAAGCGCACGAAGTACGTGGCCTGGTTGCGGTCGCGGTCCTCGACGGTGAAACCGCCGCGGTCAAGCGCCAGGCCGATGCGGCGCCAGGCGCGGTCGAGCGGGTCGTCGACCTGCAGTGCGGCACCCGGCTGGGTCGTGACCACGCGGGCCTTCGGGGCGGCCGTGTCGCCGGTCTTTGCGGTTTCTGCGCGGGCCACCTCCTGCTTGCCGCCCAGGCTCACCATCAGGCGGGTCAGCATCTCGCGTTCCAGCTGCGGGTCGGAGGGGCGGGCGACCCACGCGATCTGGTCGCTGCCGCTGCCGGAGCCGCGGCCGAGCAACTGCTCTTCAATGCCGCGGTGGCTGACGTAGATCTCGGTGCCGTTCACGCCGCGCTCGATACGGGTCATGTAACGATCGCGCTCGCCTGTGTCGAACAGGCCGTCGGCCACGGTGCCGATGGCGCGGCGAACGAAGTCCTGCGGCAGCTTGGCGCGGTTCTGGGCCCAGTCGGTTTCGAGGGTGCCGGCTTCGGCGCTTTCCGTGGCGATGGCGAAGCCGTGGTCGATCCAGAACTGCCGCACCTTGGGCCACAGTTGCTCCGGCGACTGTGGGCTGACCAGCCAGCGCTGGTTGCCGGAACGCTCCAGGCTGATGTCGCCGGCCTGCTGCACGGCCACTGTCGGCTCGCCGGGGGCCGCCACGGTGCGGACGCTGCCGCCGGCCAGCGCAGAGGCGCTGACCGAGCCGGCCTGTGGCTGGTAGCGCCCGTCGCGTGCCAGCGGCGTCAGGTCGGGGGGGACTTCCAGCGTCGGTGTCTTGGCGGCGCCATTGCGGTAGTCGATCGAGTCGCCGCCCACCTGGATGCCCAGCATCGAGCAGCCCCCCAGGCCCAGGCTCAGGGTCAGGACGGCGACGCGCACGGGCGTGATCGCGAGATTCGGTTTCATGAAGTGCATGGATGTCGCGGGCCACCGCGCACGGCGGCCGAGCCAGGTTCAGTGGGTTGGGACGGCGGACAGCTCAGATCAGACCACATTCACGCAGCGCGCCGCCGACGACTGCCTGGCCGGCTTCGGTGAGCTCGACCAGCGGCAGGCGGACGTTGGCGCGGCAGCGGCCCAACTGCGACAGTGCCCACTTGGCGGGGGCAGGGCTGGGCTCGCAGAAGAGCTGGCGGTGCAGCGGGAGCAGGCTGAGGTGGATCTCCCGGGCGCGCTTGACGTCACCTTCGATCGCTGCGATGCACATCTCGTGCATCTTGCGCGGGGCCACGTTGGCGGTGACGCTGACGTTACCTTGGCCGCCGAGCAGCATCAGGGCCACCGCGGTGCCGTCGTCGCCGGAGTAGACCGAGAAACCCTGGGGCACATGCTTGATCAGCCAGGCGGCGCGCTCGATGTTGCCGGTGGCCTCCTTGATGCCGACGATGCCGGGCACCTGGGCCAGCCGGATCACGGTGTCGTGCTGCATGTCGGCCACGGTTCGGCCTGGCACGTTGTAGAGCACCAAAGGAATGTTCACCGCCTCGGCAATGGCCTTGAAGTGGCGGTAGATGCCTTCCTGCGAAGGCTTGTTGTAGTAGGGCACGACCTGCAGTGTGCAGTCCGCGCCGACCTCTTTGGCGAAACGCGAGAGGGTGATCGCCTCGGCGGTGGAGTTGGCACCGGCACCGGCCATGATGGGCACCCGCCCGGCAGCGTGCTCGACGGCGACGCGGATGATCTCGCAGTGCTCCTCGACAGAGACGGTGGCCGATTCGCCGGTGGTGCCGACCACCCCGATGCAATCGGTGCCTTCGGCGATGTGCCAGTCGATCAGCGCGCGCAACGCGGCATAGTCGACGCTGCCGTCCTCGTGCATCGGCGTCACGAGCGCAACGATGCTGCCAACAATCGGTTTCATCAGGGTTCCTTGCAACCGGGTGATTTTAGCCACCTGGCGCAGGGCTTCCGTCCAGGAGTGGCGGGGCGGCATCCGGGCCGCTGCCGGGGCGGCGCGCGAGCACCCGCTGCACGATGCGCGGCGGGCCGGCCAGGGCACCATTCTCGTAGGCCACAACGCTCAGGCCCAGTTCCTGGCTGACGCGAAGCAGCTCCGCAGGTTGGAGCAGGTAGTCGGGACGCGTCGGCCTGCCCAGGCGCTCGTGGCCCGCGGCGAAGGTCTCGTAGAGCAACCAGCCGCCCGTGGCGATCGCGTTGCCGATGGAAGGCCAGAGCGGCCGCCAGAGATAGTTCGTGACCAGCACCGCATCGAAGCGGCGCCCGGCCAGGGGCCAGGGAGCGTTCTCGATGTCGGCGACGATGACTTCCGCCCTGGAGCGCAAAGGCTCCACGGCGGCCGCGTCGTGGTCGACGGCGGTGACTTTGAACCCGTGCGTCGCCAGCCAGAGGGTGTGTCGGCCGCTGCCGCAGGCCAGATCCAGCACCGTGCAGCCCGCCGGCAGCAGGTGGCCCCACCGCAGGAGCCAGTCGCTGGGCATGCCGCTCGCGTGCATCAGAAGCAGGCCCAGACGCGGTTGGCGAGATCGACCACGGTGTGTGGGTTCCGGTAGGCCAGGAAAACGAGGGCGAGCACGACACCCGCGCCCGCCAGCGCCGCCCTCCTGAGCCAACGCTGCCTGCCAGTCATGCTGCAACTGGCCGAGGTGTCGGCCGCACGATCGGTGTCTCGCGCACCGGCAGATTGGCCAGCGCGGCAAACACGCCCAGCGCGATCGCGATGTACCAGACGATGTCGTAGCTGCCGGTGGTGTCGTAGAGGCGACCGCCCAGCCACACACCCATGAACGAACCGACCTGGTGGCTGAAGAAGACCAGCCCGCCAAGCATGGACATGTACTGCACCCCGAAGATCTGGGCCACCACTGCATTGGTCGGCGGCACGGTCGACAGCCACAGCAGGCCCATCACCGAGGCGAAGACATACACGCTCGCCGGACTGAGCGGCACCAGCAGGAAGGCCACGATCGCAACCGAGCGCAGCAGGTAGATGGCCGACAGGATGTGGCGCTTGGCGAGCTTCTGACCCAGCGCGCCGGCCGCATAGGTGCCGAACACGTTGAACAGGCCGATCAGCGCCAGCGCAGTGGTGGCCACGTCAGGCGTGAGGCCCTTGTCCTTGAGGTAGCTGGGCATGTGCACCCCGATGAACACCACCTGGAAGCCGCACACGAAGTAGCCCGCCATCAGCCAGCGGAAGCTCGGGTAGGCCATGGCTTCTTTCAGCGCCGCACCGATGCTCTGGCCGGGGCCATGGCCCGCGGAGGCCTTCGGCTCGCGCAGGCCGATCGCCAGTGGCGCGATGGCCAGGGACAGGCAGCCGAGGATGAACAAGGCGCTCTGCCAGCCCCAGGCCCCGATCAGCCAGTTTTCGATCGGGACCATCAGGAACTGGCCGAAAGAGCCCGCCGCCGCTGCCACGCCCATGGCCCAGGAGCGCTTCTCAGGCGCCACGTTGCGCCCGATCACGCCGTACACCACCGCATAGGTCGTTCCGGACTGGGCCATGCCCAGCAACAACCCGGTGGAGCCGGTGAAACCCAGGCCGGAGGTGGACACCGCCATGCCGACCAGGCCCAGTGCATACAACACAGCGCCGCCGACCAGCACGCGGAAGGCACCGAAGCGGTCGGCCAGCATGCCGGCGAAGGGGCCGGCCACGCCCCAGGCGATGTTCTGGATCGCGATCGCGAAGGCGAAGGTCTCGCGCGTCCAGCCGCGGTCCATCGTGATCGGCTGCAGCCACAGGCCGAAGCCGTGGCGGATGCCCATCGACAGGGTGACGATGGCGGCGCCGCACAGCAGCACCTGGGCCATGGACAGCTTGGGTGCCGCAGCGGGGTGGGTGGTCATCCAGGCAATTTAACGGAAGAATCTTCGCCCCATGGGGCCGTGGGACACCGCGGCTTCGCCATCGACACCGAGGAGGACGGGATGACCAAGGTTCTGGTGCTGGGCAGCGGCGTGATCGGGACGAGCATTGCCTACTACGCCGCCAAGGCTGGGCACGAGGTGACGGTGGTCGACCGGCAGCCGGGGCCGGCGCTGGAGACCAGCTTCGCCAACGCGGGCGAGGTGTCGCCCGGCTATTCCTCGCCTTGGGCCGGGCCGGGTGTGCCGCTCAAGGCCATCCAATGGATGCTGATGCGCCACAGCCCGCTGGTGATCTGGCCGCTGCTGGACCCGGCGATGTGGCGCTGGGGCTTGCGCATGCTGGCCAACTGCACTGAGAAGGCCTATGCGCTGAACAAGAGCCGCATGGTGCCGATCGCCGAGTACAGCCGCGACTGCCTCAAGGCGCTGCGGGCCGAGACCGGCATCGCCTACGACGACCGGGCACTCGGCACGCTGCAGCTGTTCCGCACCCAGAAGCAGCTCGACGGCACCGCCAAGGACATCGAGGTCCTGAAGCAGTACGGCGTGCCCTACGAGCTGCTCGAGCACGCGGGCTTCGTGAGGGTGGAGCCGGCCTTGCACCTCACCCAGGAGAAGTTCGTCGGCGCATTGCGCCTGCCGGGCGACGAGACCGGCGATTGCCAGCTCTTCACCACCCGGCTGGCCGAGATGGCCAAGGCCCTGGGCGTGCGCTTCCATTTCGACACCCGCATCGACGCCATCGAGCACGACAGCCGGCAGGTGACCGGCGTGCGCACCGGCGCCGGCACGCTGGTGGCTGACCGCTATGTGGCCGCGCTGGGCAGCTTCACGCCGCAGATGGTGCGCCCGCTGGGCCTGGACCTCCCGGTCTACCCGATCAAGGGCTACTCGATCACCGTGCCCATCACCAACCCGCGTGGCGCGCCCGAATCGACGGTGATGGACGAAACGCACAAGGTGGCGGTGACGCGCCTGGGCGACCGCATCCGCGTGGGTGGCACCGCCGAGATCGCCGGCTTCAGCCTGGCCCTGCGCGAGGCCCGCCGCGAGACGCTGACCCACGTCGTGACGGACCTGTTTCCTACCGGTGGCGACGTGGGCAAGGCCAGCTTCTGGTGCGGCCTGCGCCCGATGACACCGGACGGCACGCCGCTGGTGGGCCCCACGGCCGTGCCCAACCTGCTGTTGGCCACCGGCCACGGCACCCTGGGCTGGACGATGGCGGCCGGCACCGGCCGGGTGATCACCGACCTGATCTCGGGCCGCAAACCGGAGATTTCTCTCGATGGGCTGACGCTCGATCGCTACCGGTAGGGCGATCGCGGCGGGGCGGGCGCTCCCCTCCCTAAAATCGCGCCCCTATGGCTCAGACACCCGTGAACTACGGTGAAGCGTCGATCCGCGTGCTGAAGGGCTTGGAGCCCGTGAAGCAGCGGCCCGGCATGTACACCCGCACCGACAACCCCCTGCACATCGTGCAGGAAGTGATCGACAACGCCGCCGACGAGGCGCTCGCCGGGTTCGGCAAGAAGATCGGCGTGACCTTGCACGCCGACGGCTCGGTCAGCGTCGACGACGACGGCCGCGGCATTCCCTTCGGCTTGCACCCGGAAGAAAAGGTGCCGGTGGTCGAGATCGTCTTCACCCGCCTGCATGCGGGTGGCAAGTTCGACAAGGGCTCGGGCGGCGCCTACAGCTTCTCGGGTGGCCTGCACGGCGTGGGCGTGAGCGTGACCAACGCGCTGGCCAGGCGGTTGCAGGTGGGCGTCTGGCGTGAAGGCCAGCATGCGGCGCTGGCGTTCTCCGGCGGCGACGTGGTCGAGCCGCTGGTCACGCGCAAGGCGGAGTCGGGCGAGCGCAAGCAGGGCACGTCCGTGCGCGTCTGGCCCGACCCCAGGTATTTCGAAAGTGCCGAGCTGCCACGCCACGAGCTGACCCACCTGCTGCGCAGCAAGGCGGTGCTGATGCCGGGCGTCAGCGTGACGCTGCGCACCGAGAAGACCGGCGAAACCATCACCTGGCTCTACAAGGGCGGGCTGCGCGATTACCTGCAGCAGTCGCTGCCGGCTGACCCGATGATCCCGCTCTTCGAGGGCGAGCACTACGCCGACAAGGGCGAGACCGAGAACTTCGCCGAAGGCGAGGGCGCGGCCTGGTGCGTGGCCTTCACCGAAGAGGGCAACCTGCTGCGCGAGAGCTACGTCAACCTGATCCCCACGGTGGCCGGCGGCACCCACGAAGCCGGCCTGAAGGACGGCCTGTTCGGCGCCATCAAGGGCTTCATCGAGATGCACTCGCTGCTGCCCAAGGGCGTGAAGCTGATGCCCGAAGACGTGTTCTCGCGCGCCAGCTTCGTGCTGAGTGCCAAGGTGCTGGACCCGCAGTTCCAGGGCCAGACCAAGGAGCGGCTCAACAGCCGCGACGCGTTGCGCCTCGTGTCCGCGTACCTGAAGCCGGCGCTGGAGCTGTGGCTCAGCCAGCATGTGGACTGGGGGAAAAAGCTCGCCGAGCTGGTGATCAAGCAGGCGCAGACGCGCCAGCGCGCCAGCCAGAAAGTGGAAAAGCGCAAGGGCTCGGGCGTGGCGGTGCTGCCCGGCAAACTCACCGATTGTGAAAGCCGCGACCTCGCCTTGAACGAGCTGTTCCTGGTCGAGGGCGATTCGGCGGGCGGCTCGGCCAAGATGGGCCGCGACAAGGAGACCCAGGCCATCCTGCCGCTGCGTGGCAAGGTGCTGAATGCCTGGGAGGTGGAGCGCGACCTGCTGTTCAAGAACAACGAGATCCACGACATCTCGGTGGCAATCGGTGTCGATCCGCACGGCCCGGCCGATTCGCCCGACCTCTCGGGCCTGCGCTACGGCAAGATCTGCATCCTGTCGGATGCGGACGTGGACGGCTCGCACATTCAGGTGTTGCTGCTGACGCTGTTCTTCCGCCACTTTCCGAAGCTCATCGAAGCCGGCCACATCTTCGTCGCCAAGCCGCCGCTTTTCCGGGTGGACGCTCCGGCGCGCGGCAAGAAGCCCGCCGCCAAGCTCTACGCCCTGGACGAAGGCGAGCTCGAAGCCTCGCTGGACAAGCTTCGCAAGGAAGGCGCCCGCGAAGGCTCGTGGAGCATCAGCCGCTTCAAGGGCCTGGGCGAAATGAACGCCGAGCAGCTCTGGGACACCACGCTCAACCCCGACACCCGGCGGCTTCTGCGCGTGGGCTACGGGCTGCTCGACGGCCTGGCCACGACAGAGTCACTCGGCAAGCTGATGGGCAAGGGCGAGGCGCAGGCGCGGCGTGAACTGATGGAACTTCACGGCGATGCCGTGGAGGTCGACATCTGACGACAGCCCTGGCGTGGAGGCCGGGTCAGTTGCGTCGGAACCAGCCGGTGATGCTGTAGCGCGGGCTGCGGGCCCACGGCGCCACCGGCGTCACCAGGTGCATCTGTGGAACGCGGAACAGGCTGAGCGAATTCCAGCGTGGCGTCATGGTCTCCACCACCAGCTGCTGCTCAGCGTCGATGAATTGGAGGAGGCCGCCCCAATCGGCTCTCCAGTCGTGGCTGAGATTGAAGACGTAGGCGAAGGCCCGATCCTCGTTTCCGACACGGTCGTTGTGCGGCAACAAGAAATGGCCCGCCCGGTATCGAACGGCAATGGCACTCACCATTCGAATGGCCGCGTCGCCCGTCAAGTAGCGGGCGAATGCCAGGAACTCGGGGCTGTTGAGGAAATCGACCACGACGTGGAGAACCAGGTTGGGGTCGGTTCCGTCGCGGCGCGCATCGATCATGCGATAGCGGTCGAAATAGAACTCGAACCCATCGCGGGCTCGCTCGCTCACCGCTTTCAACAAAGCGGCGTCCTCCAGGCTGCCGGGTACTGCGGTGCGAGGCAGTCCGCCGAGGAGCGCATCGGTTCGCTGTGCGGTTTCCCAAGGGACTTCGTCACGCAGGCAGGCATGCAGCTCGTCCGCCGCATCGGGCTGCAGGATGCCTGGAATCTGGACCCGCCCGTGCTGGCGCAGGTGGGCACGAAAGGGCTCGATGTCTAGGTCGTTGCTGATCATGCGGCGCTGCACGGAAGGTCAATCCACATTCTGTCACGCAGAAGGTGGCCGCGAGAGAGGGCAACCAAGGGCCTGCGGTAGAGTTCCCGCCCGGGTTCCGCCCGCTGACTCCTCATGACTTTTCAGCTTGCCGCTCATTTGCGCCCGACGATGCTGTCGGACCTCGACGCCGTCGTGGCGATCGAGCGCGACCAGCAGAACCTCCCCTTCATCACCCCCTGGGAGCGGACGCAGCATGAGGGGGCGATCCGCTTCCCCGACTTTCGTCACTTCATCGTGGAGGCCGGCGACAGCCACGACCGGCTGGGCTTCGTGATCCTGCAGGGCTGCCGCAACCCGCACCGCAGCGTTGAGCTCAAGCGCATCGTGCTGCAGCCGAAGGGCCGGGGCCTGGGCCGGGCTTGCGTGCGGCGGCTGAAGACCATGGCTTTCGGCGACCTCGGCGCCCACCGCTTCTGGCTCGATGTGAAGTCGCTCAACACCCGCGCGCTGGCCTTGTACGAGAGCGAAGGGTTCGTCACCGAAGGGCGGCTGCGCGAGAGTGTGCGTGTCACCATCGATGGCGCCGACGGCTATGACACCCTGGTGGTGATGAGCCTGCTCGACCGCGAGTACCAGGCGCGCCGCGCGATGGGGCTCGAGGCCCCTCTGGGGACGCAAGGATGAAACGCTGGCTGCCGATCCTTTGGTGGGGGCTGGTGGCGGCGCTTCCCGCGCGGGCCGAGCTCTGGGGCTTTGTGGATGCGGCTGGCGTGGCCCATTTCGCCCACCACGCCGTCGATTCGCGCTACACGGTGGTGCTGCGGGGCCAGGATGCGGGCGCCAGTGCGTTGCGGGTGCCCGGCAAGACGATGGCCGGCGCCAGCCTGCTGACCTGGCTGGAATTCGCGCCCGAGGTGAAGCTGCTGCAGCCGCTGTTGCGCGAGGCCGAGCAGGCCACCGGCATCCACGCCGAGCTGCTGCAGGCGCTGATCGCCGTCGAGTCCGGTTACCGGCCCGACAGCGTCTCGCCGCGCGGCGCGATCGGGCTGATGCAAATCATGCCGGCCAGCGCCGGCCGCTACCTGACACGTGAAGAAGCCGCTGCACGGCCGGTGGACGAGCACCTGCGCGATGCACGCGGCAACGTGCTGATCGGTGCCCGCATGCTGGCCGACCTGTGGCGGCGGCTGGGCGGGGTCGACCGCGCGCTTGCGGCGTGGAACGCCGGCGAGGGACGGGTGCGGCAGAGTGCCGGGCGCCTGCCCGAGATCGCCGAGACCCGCTCGCATGTGCACATGGTGCTGGAGCTGTACTGGGCGCTGCTGCAGCGGCGCCAGTTCACCGCCGGGGCGCAGCCGTTGCGCCTGGCCATCCCGGCCGCCACGCATTGAGCCCGCGGCCGCGCTGGGGCGCCGGCCGCGAGACTGGAAAGAATGACCATGGAACAGACACCCTTGAGCCTTAACCCGCCTGACGGCGGCGGGGGCGACAACGACGCGATCACACTGGCTCACTACGCCGAGCGCGCCTACCTGGAATACGCCCTCAGCGTGGTGAAAGGCCGTGCACTGCCCGATGTGTGTGACGGTGCCAAGCCGGTGCAGCGCCGCATCCTTTTCACCATGCAGCGCATGGGCCTGGGTTACGGCAACACCGGGGCGCCGAAGCCGGTGAAGAGCGCTCGCGTGGTGGGCGACGTGCTGGGCAAGTACCACCCGCACGGCGACACCGCCGCCTACGATGCCATGGTGCGCATGGCCCAGGGTTTCAACCAGCGCTACCCGCTGGTCGACGGCCAGGGCAACTTCGGCAGCCGCGACGGCGACAACGCCGCGGCCATGCGCTACACCGAGGCGCGCCTCGCCCCCATCGCACGGCTGCTGCTGGACGAGATCGACGAGGGC
This sequence comes from Pseudomonadota bacterium, assembly GCA_049322835.1. Taxonomy (GTDB): domain Bacteria; phylum Pseudomonadota; class Gammaproteobacteria; order Burkholderiales; family Burkholderiaceae_C; genus Ideonella. The sequence continues at coordinate 162,614 of JBMOQN010000009.1, forward strand.
ACGGTGGACTTCGTGCCCAACTACGACGGCTCGGAAATGGAGCCGCGCCTGCTGCCGGCGCGGCTGCCGTTCGCGCTGCTCAACGGGGCCTCGGGCATCGCCGTGGGCATGGCGACGGAGATCCCCAGCCACAACCTGCACGAAGTGGCCGCCGCGGCCGTGGCCCTGATCCGCAACGACAGGCTGGTCGACGACGAGCTCTTCGCTTTGCTACCGGGGCCGGACTTTCCCGGTGGCGGCCAGATCATCTCCAGCGCCGCCGACATCCGCGCCGCTTACGCCAGCGGACGCGGCAGCCTGAAGGTGCGCGCGGTCTGGAAGATCGAGGACCTGGCCCGCGGCCAGTGGCAGCTGGTGGTGGACGAACTGCCGCCCGGCGCCAGCTCGCAGAAGGTGCTGGAGGAGATCGAGGAGCTGACCAACCCCAAGGTCAAGGCCGGCAAGAAGGCGCTGACCGCCGAGCAGACACAGCTCAAGGCCGCAGTGCTGAACGTGCTGGACGCGGTGCGGGACGAGTCCAGCAAGGACGCCCCGGTGCGGCTGGTCTTCGAGCCCAAGAGCCGCACAGTGGAACAGCAGGAGCTGGTCACCACGCTGCTGGCGCACACCAGCCTCGAATCCAGCGTACCGGTGAACCTGACGATGGTGGGCATCGACGGACGGCCGACGCAGAAGGGCCTGCGCCAGATGCTGGTGGAATGGATCGCCTTCCGCCAGGCCACGGTGCAGCGCCGCTCCCAGCACCGGCTGCAGAAGGTGCGGGACCGCATCCACATCCTCGAAGGCCGGCAACTGGTGCTGCTGAACATCGACGAGGTGATTCGCATCATCCGCCACGCCGACGAGCCCAAGCCCGCCCTGATCGAGCGCTTCAAGCTCAGCGACCGCCAGGCCGAGGACATTCTCGAGATCCGCCTGCGCCAGCTGGCCCGGCTGGAAGCGATCAAGATCGAGCAGGACCTGAAGGCGCTGCGCGAAGACCAGGCAAAGCTCGAAGAGATCCTCGGCAGCCCGGCGGCGCTTCGCCGCACGATGATCAAGGAGATCGAGGCCGATGCGAAGCAGTACGGCGACGAGCGCCGTACGCTGATCCAGGAAGAGAAGCGCGCGGTGGCCGAGGTGAAGATCGTCGACGAGCCGGTGACGGTGATCGTGAGCCTCAAGGGCTGGGTGCGCGCCCTCAAGGGCCACGAGGTCGACGCGGCCACGCAGAGCTTCAAGGCCGGCGACGCGCTCTACGGCGCCTTCCCCTGCCGTTCGGTGGACACGCTCTATGTCTTCGGCAGCAACGGCCGCGTCTACAACGTGGCGGTGGCCGGCCTGCCCGGCGGCCGCAGCGACGGCCAGCCCATCACCTCGCTGATCGAGATGGAGACCGGCACCCAACCGGCCCACTACTTCGCCGGTGCGGGCGAGACCACGCTGCTGCTGGCCAACACGGGGGGCTTCGGCTTGCTGGCCCGCTGCGCCGACCTGTCGACCCGCCAGCGCGGCGGGAAGAGCTTCCTCACGCTGGAAGACAAGGAGCATGTGCTGCCACCTTCGGTGGTGTTGCCGGCGCATGGCCAGGTCGCCTGCCTGTCGCTCACCGGCCGGCTGCTCGTCTACCCCCTGGCGGAGCTGAAGCTGCAGGCCAAGGGCGGCCGGGGATTGACGCTGATGGATGTGGATGCGAAGGATCCACTGCTCTCGGTGGCCACCTGCGCCGACGCGCTGCGCGTGCTGGGTACGGGCCGCGGTGGCAAGGCCAAGGACGAACTGCTCAAGGGCGCCACCTTGGCCGGGCACGTGGGCAAGCGTGCGCGCAAGGGCCACAAGGTCGAAGGCATCCTGAAGCCGATGCGGGTGCTGGCGGGCTGACCTGCAGGCGGGACAGGCCCGGTTCCACCCGGGCTTCCCCTTGGGCGCTTTGGCTCTTGCCGGGGAGTAGACTGGGCTGCACCAAGGTGATCGGGGTGCAGCGGCAGCGGCAGTGATCCTGGCGCGCGCAGCCACTCCGGCTTCAGGAGACTGCGCCCGTGCAACCCACCAACGTGGCGGATCCGGCCTACTTTCACAAGGTCGTCGATTGCCAGTGGGCATGTCCAGCCCACACGCCGGTGCCGGAGTACATCCGGCTGATTGCCCAGGGTCGTTACGACGACGCCTACATGGTCAACTGGGTGTCGAACGTGTTCCCGGGCATCCTGGGGCGAACGTGCGACCGACCATGCGAGCCGGCTTGCCGACGCGGCCGCGTGGAAGAACGGAACGCTGAGAAGCCCGAGCCGGTGGCGATCTGCCGCCTCAAGCGTGTCACGGCCGATTTCAAGGGCGCTGAGGTGCGCGCCCGCATGCCGCGGCCCGAGGCCCGAAACGGCAAGCGCGTGGCTTGCGTGGGCGCCGGGCCGGCTTCGCTGGCGGTGGCGCGTGACCTGGCGACCCAGGGTTACGAGGTCACCGTGTTCGACGGCGATGCCAAGCCGGGTGGCTTCATGCGCACGCAGGTGCCGCGCTTTCGCCTGCCCGAGAGCGTGATCGACGAGGAGTGCGGTTACATCCTCGGCCTGGGCGTCGAGTTCCGCGGCGGGGCCTACATTGGCTCGATGAAGGCGCTGTTGGCCGAGGGCTGGGACGCGATCTTCGTCGGCTCTGGTGCGCCGCGTGGGCGCGACCTGCGCATCCCTGGCCGCGACGCGGCGGGAGCGCAGATCCACATCGGCATCGACTGGTTGTCCTCCGTCTCCTTCGGCCATGTGACGAAGGTGGCGCCGCGCGTGATCGTGCTTGGCGGCGGCAACACCGCGATGGATTGCTGCCGATCAGCGCGCCGCATGGGGGCGAGCGACGTGAAGGTGGTGGTGCGCAGCGGCTTCGAGGAAATGAAAGCCTCGCCGTGGGAAAAGGAGGACGCGATGCACGAAGGCATCCCGATCCTCAACTACCACGTGCCCAAGGCTTTCGAGGTCGAGGGCGGCCATCTCGTCGGCATGCGCTTCGAGATCGTCGAGGCCCGCTACGACGCCCAGGGCAAGCGCGAGCTGGTGCCCACCGGCCAGCCTGATGTCGTTCTGCCCTGCGACGAGGTGCTGATCGCCGTCGGCCAGGAGAACGCATTTCCCTGGATCGAGCCGGACTGCGGCATCGCGTTCGACAAGTGGGGCCTGCCGGTGCTGGGCGCCGACACGATGCAGTCCAGCCTGCCGCATGTCTTCTTCGGTGGTGATGCGGCCTTCGGGCCGAAGAACATCATCACCGCGGTGGCCCATGGCCACGAAGCGGCCGTGTCGATCGACAAGTTCCTGCACGGCGAGCGGGTGACCGATCGCCCACCGCCGCACGTGAACCTGATGTCGCAGAAGATGGGCATCCACGAGTGGAGCTACGACAACGCGATCACCAACGACCTGCGCTCCAAGGTGCCGTGGACGGAGGCGGAGAAGGCGCTGGCCAGCATCAAGGTCGAGGTGGAACTGGGCTTCGATGCGGCGACCGCGTTCAAGGAGGCGCAGCGCTGCCTGAACTGCGATGTGCAGACGGTGTTCACTCCCAAGGCCTGCATCGAGTGCGACTCATGCGTCGACATCTGCCCGATGGATTGCATCAGCTTCACCGCGAATGGCGATGAGGCGGACTTGCGCGGAAGGCTGCAGGCGCCCGCGCCGAACGCCGAGCAAGCACTCTACGTGAGTCCGCCGTTGAAGACCACGCGCGTGATGGTGAAGGACGAGGACGTCTGCCTGCACTGCGGCCTGTGCGCCGAGCGATGCCCCACCGGCGCGTGGGACATGCAGAAGTTCCTGCTGCAGACGACGCAGGCGGGCCATGCCTGCCGCGCCCATGGTGGCCGGCAGGTGGGGGTGCACAGCAAATGATCCAGCGCATCGAAGCGATCAACGACTTCGTCGTCAAGTTCGCCAACGTCAACGGCTCCGGGTCGGCCTCGGCCAACGAACTTTTCGCCAAGGCCATCCTGCGAATGGGCGTTCCGGTCAGCCCGCGCAACATCTTTCCGAGCAACATCCAGGGCTTGCCGACGTGGTACGAGGTCCGCGTCAACGAGGCGGGCTGGCTGGGCCGGCGCGGCGGCGTCGACATGATGGTGGCGATGAACCCGCAGACCTGGGCGCAGGACGTGGCCGAGGTCGAGCCGGGCGGCTACCTGTTCTACGACAGCACCCGGCCGATGCCGGCCAGCGCGTTCCGCAAGGACATCACGGTGATCGGCATGCCGGTCACCGCGATCTGCAACGCGACCTATGAGGACCCGCGCCAGCGCACCCTGTTCAAGAACATCATGGTGCTGGGCGCGCTGTCGGCCTTGATGGATATCGATGCGGCGGTGATCGAAAAGCTGTTCTCCGAGCAGTACCGCGGCAAGGAAAAGCTGCTGGAGTCGAACGTGCGTGCGCTGCACGCCGGCCGAGAGTTCGCGCGCGACCACCTGAGCGCGCCGCGCGGGCCGGGGCTGGGCCTGCGCGTCAGGCGGGCCGAGGCCGTGGGCGACCGCATCTTCGTCGACGGCAACAGCGCCGCCGCATTGGGCTGCGTCTATGGCGGCGCCACCGTTTGCGCCTGGTACCCGATCACGCCCTCGTCGTCGGTGGCCGAGGCTTTCCAGAAGTATTGCGAGAAGTTCCGCGTCGATCCGCAGACCGGCGAGCACCGCTACGCCATCGTGCAGGCCGAAGACGAGATCGCCTCGATCGGCATGGTCACCGGCGCGGGCTGGAACGGCGCCCGCGCCTTCACCGCCACCTCGGGGCCTGGCGTCTCGCTGATGACCGAATTCATCGGCCTGGCCTACTTCGCCGAGATCCCGGTGACCATCATCAACGTGCAGCGAGGCGGCCCGTCCACCGGCATGCCCACGCGCACGCAGCAGGCCGACATCCTCTCGTGCGCCTACGCCTCGCACGGGGACACCAAGCATGTGCTGCTGTTCCCGCAGGACCCGGCCGAGTGCTTCGAGTTCGCTGCCGCCGCTCTGGACCTGGCGGACCGGCTGCAGACCCCGATCTTCCTGATGACCGACCTCGACATCGGCATGAACCAGCGCCTGGCTGCGCCACTGGCCTGGGACGATGCGCGCCGCTATGACCGCGGCAAGGTGATGACGGCTGACGAGTTGGAAGCCGGCAAGGAGTTCGCGCGCTACAAGGACGTGGATGGCGACGGCATTGCGTGGCGCACGCTGCCAGGCACCCACCCGTCGAAGGGTGCCTACTTCACCCGGGGCACCACGCGCGACCCCTATGCGCGCTACTCGGAGGCCGGGCCCGACTACCTCTACAACGTTCACCGGCTCCAGAAGAAGTTCGCCACCGCGGCGACCCTGGTGCCCCCGCCGATCATTCGCAATGCGCAGCAGAAGACGCGGCTGGGCGTGCTGTATTTCGGCTCGACAGCGCCCGCGATGGACGAGGCGCTGCACACCCTGGCCGGCCAGCACATCCACCTCGATGCCATGCGGCTGCGAGCGTTCCCTTTCCCGGCGAGCGTGGCCGAGTTCATCTCGGCGCACGAGCAGGTCTTCGTCGTCGAGCAGAACCGCGATGGCCAGCTGCGGCGCCTTCTGATCGACGAGCTCGAGATCGACCCGAAGCGCCTGCCGCCGGTGCTGCACTACGACGGCACGCCGATCACTGCACGCTTCATCACGCAGGCCATCACCGAGCGGGTGCTGAAGCTGGCGGTGGCGCCACAGGGAGAGAGGGCATGACGTATCTCGCCAAACCCCGCCTGCACCACCCCTCGCTGGAGCGCAACGCCGTCGGCTACACGAGGCGCGACTACGAGGGCAAGGTCTCGACGCTGTGCGCTGGCTGCGGCCACGACTCGGTCTCTGCCGCGATCGTTCAGGCCGCGTGGGAGCTGGACATCGCGCCGCACCGCGTGGCCAAACTCTCGGGTATCGGCTGCTCCAGCAAGACGCCGGACTACTTCCTGGGCGCGAGCCACGGCTTCAACACCGTGCATGGCCGCATGCCGAGCGTGTTGACGGGCGCGAACCTCGCGAACCGCGACCTGCTGTACCTCGGCGTTTCAGGCGACGGTGACTCGGCATCGATCGGCCTGGGCCAGTTCGCCCATGCGATGAGGCGAGGGGTGCGCATGGTCTACATCGTCGAGAACAACGGGGTCTACGGCCTGACCAAGGGCCAGTTCTCGGCCACCGCCGACCGGGGTTCGACTTCGAAGAAAGGGGTGCCGAACCCGGATGCTCCGGTCGACATGGTGGGCATGGCGCTGCAACTTGGCGCGACCTACGTGGCGCGCAGCTTCAGCGGTGACAAGGCGCAGATGGTGCCCCTCATCAAGGGCGCGATCGCGCATGGGGGTGCGGCCTTCATCGACATCATCAGCCCCTGCGTTACCTTCAACAACCACCTGGGCAGCACCCGCAGCTACGACCATGTGCGCGAGCACAACGCGGCGGTGAGCCGCATCGACTTCATCGATCCGGCGCCCGAGCGCATCGCCAGCCCGGCGCCGGGCGAGGCGATCGACCTGCCTCAGCCGGATGGCAGCACGATGCGACTGCGCAAGCTGCACGCCGACTACGACCCGGCCGATCGTGCACGGGCAATGGAGTACCTGATGGCCCAACTGGCCAACGGGGAGATCGTCACCGGGCTGCTCTACCTCGACCCCGATGCGGGTGACCTGCACCAGGCGCTGAGGACGTCCGCGCAGCCGTTGAATGCACTCGGCGAGGCCAGCTTGTGCCCGGGGGCAGCGGCGCTGGCCAGGCTCAACGCCAGCCTGCGCTGAACAGGGGGCGCGCGACGCGCGCTGCGTACACTGCGCCGCATGCCCGAAAAAGCCCCCTCCTCATCCCTCGCAGAGCGCGCGCTGGCACTGCGCACGCAGCTGAACCACCACGCCCACCTCTACTACGTGCTCGACGCCCCGGAGGTGCCGGACGCCGAGTACGACCGGTTGTTCCAGGAGCTGCAGGCGATCGAAGAGGCGAATCCGGAGCTGCGCACCGACGACTCGCCGACGCAACGGGTGATCGGCCAGGTGCTGCCGGGCCTGCTGCCGGTGAAGCACGCGGTGCCGATGCTCAGCATCCGCACCGAGACCGACACCACCGCCGGTGGGGCGGAGGCTTTCGACGCCCGCGTGCGGCGGGAGCTGGCCTTGGGAGAGGGTGATCCGGCTGTCGAGTACGCCGTCGAGCTGAAGTTCGATGGCCTGGCGATCAACCTGCGCTACGAAGAAGGCGTGCTGAGGCAGGCGGCCACGCGGGGAGATGGCGAAACCGGCGAAGACGTCACCCACAACATCCGCACCATCGGCCAGATCCCGCTGCGGCTGATCGGAGACGCGCCTGCGCTGCTGGAGGTGCGCGGTGAGGTTTACATGCGGCGCGACGACTTCGAGCGTCTCAACGAGCGGCAGCGCGAGCGGGGCGGCAAGACCTTCATCAACCCGCGAAACACCGCAGCCGGGGCGGTGCGGCAACTCGACACCCGCTCGCTCGCCGACAAGAAGTTGAGCTTCTTCGCTTACGGCCTTGGCGATACGGCAGGCTGGCAGCGCCCGGCCACGCACAGCGGCACGCTCGATGCGATCGCCGCCTTCGGCCTGCCGGTGAATGCCGAGCGCGCCGTGGTCCAGGGCGCGGCCGGGCTGGTGGCATTCCATCGCCGCGTGGCCGAGCAGCGCGACGCGCTGCCGTTCGACATCGACGGCGTGGTCTACAAGGTCAACGACCGTGCGCTGCAGGAGCGGCTCGGTTTCGTCTCGCGCGAGCCGCGCTGGGCGGTGGCCCACAAGTACCCGGCGCAGGAGCAGATGACCCGCGTGCTCGGCATCGACATCCAGGTTGGCCGCACGGGCAAGCTCACCCCGGTGGCCAAGCTCGAACCGGTGTTCGTCGGCGGCACCACGGTCAGCAATGCGACGCTGCACAACGAGGACGAGACCCGCCGCAAGGATGTGCGCATCGGCGACACGGTGATCGTGCGCCGGGCGGGCGATGTGATCCCCGAAGTGGTGGGCGTGGTGGCCGACAGGCGCCCGCCGGATGCCAGCGAACCTTTCGACCTCTACCAGCGCCTGGGCGGCCGATGCCCGATCTGCGCCAGCCCCATCGTGCGCGAGGAAGGCGGGGCCGACTGGCGCTGCACCGGCGGCATCACCTGCCCGGCGCAGCGCAAGCAGGCCTTGCTGCATTTCGCCAGCCGGCGTGCGATGGACATCGAAGGCCTCGGCGACAAGCTCGTAGACCAGTTGGTCGACGGCGGCATCGTGAAGACGGTGCCGGATCTCTACCGGCTCGGCCTGGCCAACCTGGCGGCGCTGGAACGCATGGGCGAGAAGAGCGCACAAAACCTGCTGGCCGGCATCGAGAACAGCAAGTCCACCACACTCGGGCGCTTTCTCTTCAGCCTGGGCATCCGCCAGGTGGGCGAGACCACCGCCAAGGACCTGGCGCGACACTTTGGCAATATCGACCGGCTGATGGATGCACGTGTCGAAGAGCTGCTGGAGGTCAATGATGTCGGCCCCATCGTGGCCGAGAGCATTCGCCATTTCTTCGACCAGCCGCACCACCGCGAGATCGTCGAGCAGTTGCGCGCGGTGGGCGTGCACTGGCCGGACCAGGCAGGAACCGCCAGCGACGCACCGCGGCCGCTGCTCGGCAAGACGCTGGTGCTGACCGGCACCTTGCCCTCCCTGAGCCGCGACCAGGCCAAGGAATTGATCGAGGCCGCCGGCGGCAAGGTCAGCGGCTCGGTGTCGAAAAAGACGAACTACGTGGTGGCGGGCGAGGAGGCCGGCAGCAAGCTGGACAAGGCACGCGAGCTGGGCGTGGAGGTGCTCGACGAAGCGGGGCTGCGAGCCTTGCTGGCGGGCTGAGGCGGGCTGTGCGGGACGGCGGACCGCAGCCGACCCCCGTGTGGCGCGCCAGCAGGCCCGAAGCAGAGCGGCTCAGCCCTCACCAGGCCGGTGCGAGCAGCGCCCCGATCTTCAGTGCCGTGGCCCAGTTGCGGGTCGTGCACTCGTCGCGCAGCACCTTGTCCATCACGCCGGCGGCACGGCTGGCAAGGATGCCCTGGCTGCACCAGAGGTAGCCGCCGTGCCGCCCGGTGGCCACCCGGTCGGGTGACCAGTCTTCCTGCGCGGCGAACCTGTCGAAGGCCGCGCGGCCCGCAGGTTGGCGCCAGACGGCCACCAGCAGACGCGACGGATCGGTCATCTCCGCCCGCAACGGGTTGTCGGCGATCAACTCGCTCCACTGCGCCGCGTCCAGCACCGTAAGCTTCGCCTCGAAGCCGAAGGCACCGGGCAGGGCGGCCTCGATGGCCCGGGCTGCCTGGGCCGCCTTTCCCTTGGGCCCGTGGAAGACCACGTTGCCGCTGTTGAGCAGCGTCTTGACGTCGTGGTAGCCGAGCGACTCGACCAAGGCCCGCAGCTCGGCCATCGCCATGCGCTTGGCCTTGCCGACGTTGACGCCGCGCAGCAGCCCGATGTAGGCGGTCGTGTGGAGCATGGGCGCGAGGTTAACAAGCGTTTGCACCATGGGCGGGCCGCCGCGCGAACCGGCCGGATAATCCCCGCCTTCCGATACACCGCAAAGGGCAGCGAGCGATGGCCGTGCGAGAGATCCTGAAGATGGGCGACCCGCGCCTGCTGCGCGTTGCGCCCCCCGTGACCGCTTTCGACACGCCGGAACTGCACGCCTTGGTGCAGGACATGTTCGACACGATGGCTGCCGCCAATGGTGCAGGCCTGGCGGCGCCCCAGATCGGTGTCGACCTGCAGCTGGTGATCTTTGGTTTCGAGCGCAACGAGCGCTACCCCGACGCCCCGCCGGTGCCGCGAACGGTGCTGTTGAACCCGGTCATCAACCCTTTGGCCGAGCCTGACGGCGAACTGGCCGAAGAGGAAGGCTGGGAAGGTTGCCTGTCGGTGCCCGGCCTGCGAGGCATGGTCCCTCGCTACCGGCGCATCCGATACGCCGGGGTGGACATCGCTGGCCGGCCGATCGAGCGCGAAGCCGAAGGTTTCCACGCCCGCGTGGTGCAGCATGAGTGCGACCACCTGATCGGCAGGCTCTACCCCACCCGCATGCGGGATCTGACGCGGCTGGGCTTCACCAGCGTGCTGTTCCCTGCGCTGGACCCGGCATCGGACGATTGAAGGCTTCTTCGTTACATGAACGCAACATTTGTGCAGTCAGCCAGAGTCGAGGCAGCGGCGTTGAGCAGGCTGGAGGTTCCCCCCATGAACAGTTGGAGACACCGTATTGCCCGCCTGTCGCGTGGGCTCGCCCAGGCGCTGCTGGTCAGTGGCCTGGGTTTGTCGGCCCTCGCGGTGCAGGCCGAAGACGACCCACCCGGCCGTGTGGGCCGGCTGGCTGAGATGAAGGGCCAGGTCTGGCTGCTCGAAGCCGGGCAGGGCGAATGGCAGACCGCCGAGCGCAACCGCCCGGTCACCACGTCCGACCGGTTGGCGACCGACGCCGATTCGCGCGCCGAGGTGCAGATCGGCTCGACCACCGTGCGGCTCGACGAGGGTAGCGACCTGGAGGTGACCCGGCTCGACGACGAGCGCATCGAGCTGACGCTGCACGGCGGTGCGGCCTCGCTGCGCGTGCGTGAGGCCGAGGTGGCGAGGGAAGTCCTGCTCCTCACGCCGGAAGGGCGGTTCCAGCCGCGCGCGCCCGGCCTCTACCGCATCGACCGGACCGACCGGGGCAGCCTGGCTGCCGCCACCCGCGGTGAGCTGGACTTCGAATCCGGCGACAGCCAACTGGCATTGCGCGCCGGCCAGCGCGCCGAGCTCTGGTTCGACCAGGGTGATCGTCGCACCCACTACAACTGGGTCGGCATGCCGAACGACGAGTTCGAGACCTGGGTGCGGGCCGACGACTCCCGCGACGAGCGCTATGCCAGCCGACGCCCGATATCGCCCGAGATGACCGGCGCCGATGACCTCGATGACAACGGCCAGTGGGACACCCACCCCGAGTACGGCTCGGTCTGGACACCGACCACCGTTGCCGTCGGCTGGGCCCCCTACCGCTACGGCCGCTGGGCCTGGGTGCGGCCCTGGGGCTGGACCTGGGTCGACGATGCGCCCTGGGGCTTCGCCCCCTTCCACTACGGTCGCTGGGTGAACTGGCGTGGCCGTTGGTGCTGGGCTCCGGGCACCTACGTTCGTCGCCCGGTGTATGCGCCGGCGATGGTGGCGTGGGTCGGCGGGCCCCACCTCAGCGTGGGCATTTCGATCGGCCGCCCGGTGGGCTGGGTGCCGCTGGCGCCACGCGAGGTCTACTACCCGCAGTACCGCGTGTCGCCCGTCTACATCAAGCAGGTCAATGTCACGCACATCCATGTGCATGAGCACAACCACCGGCCGGCGCCGAACCGCCCGATCATGTATGCGAATGGCAAGGTGGCCGGCGGCGTGACGGTCGTGTCTTCGGACGTGCTGACGCGCCGTCAAGCCATCGGCAGCGCCCAGCGTGCGCCGGACAATTCGGTGATGGCGGCGATGCGCAGTCCCCGCGCGGCCGTGGCGGTCGAGCCGCCGAAGCCGGACAACGCGTCGTTCGCGCCGCGGGCCGTGCGCGAGCGGGGCAGCCCCGTCGTCCCGCCGCCGCGTTCGGTCGCCCGGGTCGAGCGCGGTGATCGCGGCGACCGCGTTCAGCGCCCGGCAGGTGACCGCGGCGCCCAGTCCCAGGGTGGCCAGCTTGGCCGCACCGGCGAGCCGGCGGTGGTCCGGCCTCAGCCGGGTGGCAACGCACGTGACGGCCGAGCCGATACGAACCGTGATCAGGCTGGCGAACAGCCACGGGATCGGCGCGAGCCGTCCCGTGACGGTGCAGCCGAGCGCCCCCAGGTGCAGCGGCCGCCGATCACCCAGCGCGACAACCGCCGAGACACCCCACGCGAGGCCGTTCCCGGCTTCCAGCAGCGTGACCGTGACAGCGTCCCGGGCTTCTCGCAGCCGCCGCGGCGGGAATCGCGCGATCAGCCGGCGCCGCAGCAACAGCCGCAGTTGCAGCCGCAACGCGAACCTCGGGAGCAGCGGGAGGTGCGCGAGCAGCCACAACGCCCGCCGCAGGCCTCCCCGCGTGAGGAGCGTGTGCAGCAGCAACCTCAACGGCAGGCCGAGCGGCAGGCCGAGCGGCAAGTGGAGCGCCAGCAGGAACGCCAGGAGCGGCAGCGCGAGCCGAAGAACAACAAGAATGACCGCGAGTCGCGCCACTCGGTGAACTGATCCGCAGGTGCCCGGCCACCCGGAGTTCCCACGATCGTCGTGGAACTTCGGCTGGGGGCACAATCTCTCTCTCCCAAGCCTGCGCGGCACC
>JBMOQN010000010.1:0-26405 GCA_049322835.1 Pseudomonadota bacterium
CCTTGACCGTGGCCACCGCGTCGTGGCGCATGGCCAGGCGGGTGATGAAGTTGATGTCGCTCTCGTTGGTCTGGTCGGCATGCTCGATCGGCGTGGCGGCCAGACCGGCGTCGATGCGCGCCTGCAGGCCATTGCGCCGCGCGATGGTCTGCCCGACGGTGCCTAGCGTGGTGGCATGCCAGCTCTGCTCGGCCCGGTTGCGCAAGCCGGCGCGCAGGTCGGCGCTGCGGGCGCGGATTTGCACCTGGTCGGGCGCGCCGGCGTGCTCCACTTCGTCGACGGTGAACGTGCCCTTGTCGGTCAGGTCGGCCCCGGCCCAGCCGATGGCCAGCGCCAGCTGAACGCCGGTGCGCGGCAGCTCGAGCTGGCCATCGGCATCGTCGAGCACCAGGTCGAGCTGGTCGGCTTCGCCGCCGCGGCACTGGGTGAGCGCCAGGCTCACCAGGCGCGGGTTGACGATGGCCGTGATGTCCTTGCCGCCGAGCGTGATGCGGAAGTCCGGCTGCCGCTGCAGGCCGCCCTGGCTGCTGTCCGTGGCCATGGCCGTCAGCCCGCGGCGCTCGTCTGGGTGCCGAGCTGGTCGGTGGCGCCGTCGTCGACGCGCTTGAGCATGAGCGTGAAGTCGATGCGCGTCGGCGTGCCGTTGGCCAGGTGGTTGGTCTCCGCCTCGCGCAGGCTGGTGATGACGTAGGCGCCGTACACCCGGCCTGTGCCGGAGACGAGCGGCCAAGCCTTGCCGCTGTTGGCCATCTCGCGCAGCAGATCCAGGCTCTGCGGGTCGCCCTTGAAGGCGGGGTGCAGCGTGCCGTTGAGCGTCGTCGTATCGTCGCCCGGGCCGGTGAACTGGCTGGCCGGCGCCGCGCCGACCAGGCTGTTGCTCGGGTGGCGCCATTCGGCCGCGCGCTCGAGCTGCTGGTAGGCCAGCGTCTCGAGGCTGAAGGTGAACTGGCCGAAGCCCATCATCATGGCGGTGCCCTTTTGCGGTTCGTCAGTCCCGGTCCTGCAGCGAGCTGCGGCCGCGCGCGGCCAGCGCGGCGTCGCGCTTGTCCATCTGGCGCGCCACCTCGCGCGCCAGGTCGCGCTCGTTCATCCCCGGTGCGGCGTTGACGGTCACCTGCGTGGGCCCGCCGGCGACCATGACGGGCCGCGGCGAGCCGGCGCCGGCCGGCAGTGGTGGACGATCGTCCACCTTCACGGCCCCCGGCTCGCTGAAGCGTGGGATCTCGGGGATCTTGAAGCCGATCGCGTTGAGGCCTTCGCGCAGCAGGCGCAGCGGGGCGAGCAGCGCGTCGATGGCCACCCAGAAGATCTTCTTCACGCTCTCCCACAGCCGGGCGAAGAAGGCCTTGATCGGCTCCCAGTACTCGTAGATGAGGTAGGCGGCAGTCGCGATCGCCGTGATGCCGAGCCCGATCGGGTTGAGCAGCAGCGCGCGGCCGACCAGCAGGATGCCCTTGGCCAGGCCACCGAAGGCTGCCGCGCCGGCCGTGCGCAGCAGCCCGAACGCGGCCGTGGCGAGGCCCCCTTGCATGCCCAGCATGGCCAGGCCGTAGCGCACGACCGCCAGCGGGCCCAGCACGGCAGTCAGGCCAAGGGTGAGCGTGCCGACGGCCAGCAGCACCCCCGCCACGGCCGCCAGCACGTGCATCAAGCCGCTGGCCAGCCTCGGGTTGTCGCGCGCCCAGGTGTTGAGGCGATCGAGCAAGCCGTCGGTGGCGCCCTTGATGGCATCCAGCGTGGGCTTGAGCGTTTCGCCGAGCGTGGCGCTGAGCTCCGCGGCGCGGTTCCTCGACGTCTGCAGTTTGGCCGACAGGTTGTCGGCTCGCGCCTGGAACTCGCGCAGCATCGAACCCCGGGCCTCGGGGCCGTTGGCCAGCGCGCGCTGGCGCTGGAGCTCTTCCGGCTTGTCCACCAGCTTGGCCAGGGTGTCGGAATGCTCCATGCCCGCCAGCTCGACCATCACGCCGATGCGCTTGGACTCTGGCAGCTTTCGGATGGCCTCGAGCACGCCCATGAGCGTGCCGGTGGCGTCCTTCTGCATGCCTTGCTGGATGGCGCGCGTGTCCAGGCCGATCTCGTCGACGGCGGCCTGGAATTTCTTCGTGCCCTTGGTGGCGGCAGCCAGCTTCTGGGTCAGCGCGTTGATCGCGGTGGAAGCGGTCTCCGGCCGCTCGCCCAAGGTCAGCAGGGTGCTGGACAGCGCTGCCGCATCGGCCGCGCTCATCTTGACGGTGCTCACCACGCCGCTGATGCGGTTGAGCACGTCGATGATCTCGGCGCCCTTGGCGATGGAGTTGTCGTCGAGGTAGTTGATCGCGTCGGCCAGGCCGGTGATCTGCTGGACCGGGATCTTGAAGTTCTTCCCGACCTTGCCCATGGCTTCAGCGATCTCTGCCGGCACGGCGTCGAAGGCGAGCGCCATCATGGCGGCCGAGCGGGTGTAGTCGGCCAGGGCTTCCGTCGGCACCTCCATGCGGGCGCCGGCGCCCATCATCTCGGCGAGCTGCTCGGTGGTCAGCGGGATCTCGCGGCCGAGCTGGTGCACCTGGCCCTTGAGCTGCTGGTAGACCGCGGTCAGGCGGCCGGCGTCGTCGCGTGCGCCGGGCACCTGGCGGGCGATGCCGAGCATCGCGTCTTCGAGGCTCGCGTAGGCCTTGACAGACGACAGCACGGGCGCACCCAGGCCCACGCCCACGGCGGCCGTGGCGGCGCCGCCGGCGGCGAGCTTGCCGGCCGTGGCCAGGCGCTCGTCGTACAGCTTGCGCTGCTGCTGGGCGCGCTTCCAGGCCTCGGCGAGCTGGTTCGCCTTGGCGCGCTGCTGGTCGGCTCGTGCGTTGGTGGCCGCGAGCGCGCCGGCGAGACGCCGCTCGTCGGCGGCCACGTTGGTGATGCCCAGGCTGGCCAGCCGCTGCTTGAGTGCTGCCAGGGAACG
Organism: Pseudomonadota bacterium; assembly: GCA_049322835.1. Lineage (GTDB taxonomy): Bacteria > Pseudomonadota > Gammaproteobacteria > Burkholderiales > Burkholderiaceae_C > Ideonella. Next base: position 2,933 of record JBMOQN010000010.1, read on the forward strand.
CATCTGCTTGTCGTAGGCCTCGGCACCCCGGCGGACCGCCTTCTCGGCCGCGGCGAGCTCGCGGGCGTGCGCCTTGGCCGCATCGGCGTCGGTGACGTGGGCGCTGCGCAGCTCGGCCACGCGGGCGCGCATGGCCTTGAGCTGATCGCTGCTCGCCTTGGCGGCGCCCTGCAGGGTCCTGAACTCGCCGATGGCGGCCTGCTGTGCCTTGAGCTGCTTGAGCTCGTCGAGCGTGCTCCTGAGTGCCTTGGCGGCCGCCTTGCTGCTGCGGTCGACACCGCGCAGCGGCGCAGTGACCTTGTCGATGGCCTGCAGGATCACCTGCAGGCGGAGGTTGCGATCGGTGCTCACGTCAGGGGATCAGCTCTCGTCGTGCTCGCAGCGCTCGCGGGCCCGTTCGCGCCAGGCCATCAGCTCCGGCAGGGTCATGTCGGCCATGGCGGCCGGGGGCCAGTGGAAGACGATGGCCAGGTCGGCCATCGCGTCTTCTACGCAGCGGGGGATGCTTCCGGCCTCACTGCCTTCGGCAGCAAAAAACCGGCCACCTCCGTTCCGAGCTGCAACAGATCGGCGGGGTCCATGTTGGCCACGTCGACCTTGGTGAGCGGCGGCGTGGTGATGCGCGGCAGCACGGTCTGCAGGGCGGCCACGTCCATCTGCAGCAGGTCGGTCAGGTTGCAGCCGCGCAGCTCGCCGGCGGCGGGCTTGCGCAGGGTGACGGCGTCGATGGTCTGCCCGCCGCGCTGGATGGGCGTGTCGAGGGTGATGGTGGGCGTGCTCATGGATCAGGCCTCGCTTCAGATGATGCCCAGGGCCTGGCGCACTTCGGCCATGCGATCGACGCCGCCGACGATGAAGACGGCGTTGACCATGTCGATCTCGACCAGCACCACGCCCTCCATGCTGAGCTTGTAGTAGGTCAGCTCGGTCTTGTACTTGTGGGCGGTCATCTCGCCAGCCTTGGCGTTGCCGAAGTCGATCTCCGAGTGGCGACCGCGCATGACGATTTCGGCGGGGATGATGGCCTCGGTGTCGTCGGCCTGCAGTGCCTGCGTCATGCGCAGCATGGCGCCGTCGATTTTGGCGATGCCGAACTGCTTGATGGCGTCGGCCAGGTAGCCGGCCGCCGTCCATTCAAGGGTGAGGGCTTCGAGGCCCTGGTCGATCTTGACCGAGCCGGGCATGCCGCCGGCGCGGTAATCCTCCATCTTCGCCACGAGCTTGGGCAGGGTGACCTCGGGCACCTCGCCCAGGTAGGCATTGCCGTCGTTGAAGAGGACGAAGTTCTTGAGCTTCTTGGGCAGGGACATGGGTGCTCCAGGTGGGGCGCGCGGCGGCGGCCGGCGTCAGACGGTGATGCGGCTGGCGAAGTCGGCCCAGTACGTGTCGGTGATGCGCTGGCGCAGCGTGAGGTCTTCCAGCGGCGGCAGCGGCGTGTAGTCGTAGTCGATGCGCAGCTTGCCGCTCTTGAGGGTCTCGTTGGTGTTGGCCTCTTCGTCGTACCAGGCGCGGCCGTCGAGGATGTAGCCGCCCGTCTTGAGCTCGCGCAGCTTGGCATTGATCGTCTCGATGATGTCGCGCGCCAGGCTGGGGTGCAGCGGCTTGTCGCTGGCCCACATGAGGCCCTCGGCGATGCTGTCGGCCAGCACGTGGGCAGTGCGGGTGTAGCTCTCGAAGGCGAACAGCGGATCGTCGGCGCAGGTGCGGCTGCCCCAGAAGCGGTAGCCGGTGGCGTTGATGAGGGTGGTGATGTCGTTCTCGTTGAGCAGGCCGGCGTCGGTGGCGCTGGTCTGCAGGTCCCAGAAGACATCCTTGGAAATGCCGACCACGCCGCTGACGGCGACGTTCGACAGGGTCTTGTGCCAGCCCGTTTCCTGGTCGATCTTGGCGCGCAGGCCGAGCGCGAAGGCGGCCGCGGGCGCTTCGACCGCGGCGTTGGCGGTGGTGTCCCAGCGCTTCCAGGCGGGCCACAGCAGCATCAGCTCGCGTGCGGCGTACTGGGCACGGTAGGTGATGGCCTCGGCCACGGTGTCGCAGCCCGCGCAGCCGGCGTAGACGAAGGCGCGCAGCTTCTGGGCGATGCTCACCAGCTCGGTGACCACGGGCTGGGTGTCCAGGCCGGGCGCGCCGAGGATGCGCGGCTTGACGCCGAGCTGGGCTTGCGCGGCCAGCAGCGCCTTGGCGCCGGTGTACTGGCCTTCGGGGGTGACCGTGCCGATGACGTTGGAGTTGGTCTCGGCTTCGTCGGCGCCGGGCGCGACGCGCACGACGACGGTGATGGCCAGCGTTTGCGCGGCGATCGCGGCCAGGCAGGCGGGCAGGGTGCCGTCGGTGCCGGCCTTGGCCAACGCGGCTTGCACGTTGGTGATCAGCACCGGCTTGTTCAGCGGGAAGGCGGTCGCATCGGCGGTGGGGCCGGTGCACACCATGCCGATGATGGCGGTGGAGATGGTCTGGACGGGCCGCGTGCCATCGTTGATCTCGGTGACGCGGACGCCGTGGTGGTAGGTGTCGACCATGGTTGGCTTGCCGGGGCGGGCGTGGGTGGTGGGACCCGCCCATGGTCGGCTAGCCGATCAGCGATTGCACGTCGGGGTTGGCCAGCAGGAAGGCAGCTAGCTTTTCGGCGGGCGAGGGCTCGGGCTTGGCGGCCGCGGCGGCCGGGCGTGGCACGAGCTGCCAGCTGTGGCCGTTCCAGCGGGGCCACTGGTCGGCTGGCCACTCGCTGGGCGGCGGCGTGTCGATGGTGCCGGCCGGCATGTGCCACACGCCGGGCTCGAGCGGGCATTCGTCGGCCTCGGTGGTGCAGACGAACAGGCCGGCAGCGTCGAGCTGGTAGACGGGCTTGGTGTTGGCCATGGCGGTCAGTACTTGATGCACCACAGGGTGGCGCGGTTGCGCGGCCGTGTCTCGGTGCCGCCGGTGTTGCCGACGGTGACCGCGTGCACGTGCGCGTCGACGGCCGCCACGGTGATGGCGTGCGTGTGCAGGCCGCCGCTGGTCACCGTGACGGTGTGGGTGTGGGCCGCCTCGGTATCGGTGACGAAGGTATGGGTGTGCTCTCCGGCGGCATCGGTGGAGAACTCGTTGAACTGGTCGCCGCCAGCGTCTGCCGCTGCCTTGAAGCCCATCGCGTCGTCGGGCTCGTAGATGTCGAAGCCGTGGACGTGCGCGCCGGCGGCGCTGGTGGTGCCGGCATGGTTGTGCGAGCCGGCGGCGCCGCTGCTCGCCGTGTGGTTGTGCGAGCCGTTGTTGGCGGCGCTCGCCGTGTGGCTGTGGCCGCCGGCGGACGCGCTCGAGGCGGCGTGGTTGTGCGCCTGGAAGGCGGCGGCCTGCTCGGTTCCGAAGCCGCGGTTCGTGTCGATGCCGCGTCCATCGTCCCACGCGCGGCTGAAGTTGCCGCGATCGTCGGGCAGGTGGAAGGTGGTGCTGCCGTTGCCGGCGCCATAGGTGGTGCCGATGGCGGCGAACAGCGCCGCATAGGTCGTGCGGCTGACCTGCGCGCCGTTGCACTTGAGCCAGCCGGTGGGCGCGGTGCTGCGGTAGAACTCGCCTTTCATGCCCACGGGGGCGGCCTTGGCGAGCAGGGTGTCGACGTCGGCCTTGGAGTAGATCTCGAGGTTCGTGCGGGCGGCGGCCTTGTTGACGACGTCGGACAGGTTGTTCTGCCGCTGCAGCGGGATGCCCGCCATGCCCTGCGGCTCGTTCTGCGCGGCGATCAGCTCGTGCGTGCCGCTGACGGGGGTGTTGAGCGTCAGGCGGGTGTCGAGCACCGGGTCGGGCGTCCAGTCGCCTGGCGGCAGGCGCAGGCCGTCGATGTAGAGGACCAGGCCGAGCGTGGTGGTCAGGGTCAGGTCGACGACGGACTGGCCGTTGACGAGCTGCTGCACCTCTTCGATGGGGTCGACCACGACAGAGGCCACGTCGGGATCCTGCCAGACGACGTCGCCGTCGGTGTTGCTCACCTTGGCCAGGACCTGGCCGGTCGTGCCGCCTGGCAGCAGGAAAGCCGCGTCGATGGTGTTGAGGACCCATTGCTGGCTGGCGACGGCCACGTTGGGGTCGATCTGCAGGGTGATCACGTCGGCGTTGGCGACCGCGAACTTCAGGCGCACGACGGCATCTGCCGTGGCACCCTCCTCGAGGACGGGCTTGTAGACGTCCGGCAGGTTGCCCAGGGCGTACAGGCCGGCGTGGCTGTCGATGACGCCGACCTCGCGCAGCACGAAGCCGCCTTCGGTGCCGGGGATGATGCCCTCGACGGTGAACATGCCCGGCGGGTCGGCGGGATCCTGGTAGACGCGGTTGACGGGCGCGCGGTAGACCTCGCGCTCGAGCTGGGTCGCCGCGGGATCCACCTCGATCGGCGCGCCGCCGCCGTCGCCCCAGGCCATGTGGGTGAGCACGATCGGCGTGCCGGTGGCCTCGGCCTCGGCGTTGGCGGCCAGGCCGTAGGCGGTGTGGATGGTCTTGTAGGTCGCCATGGCGTGTCAGTTGAAGGGTGCGGTGGGCGGTGCGAAGTTCGCGGTGTAGACGGCCGACGGGGTGACGCGCACTTCGTCGAGGTTGCCCTCGAGGCTGAGCGCGGCGGTGCCGTCGCCGCCGAGCAGGATGTCGTACAGCGACAGGTAGAGGCCGGTGTGCACGGCGGTGGCGGCTTGCTGGCCGTCCAGGTAGAGGGTGAACTGGTCGCCGGCGCGCACGAGGGCGACATGCGTCCACTGCCCGGCCGGGACCACCGTGGCGGCGCTCGCCGCGATCACGAGCAGCTCGGTGTCGCCGTCGTAGTGGCGCACCTCCAGCCGGTTCTGGCCTGCCTGCTGGTCGTTGGCGATCCACAGGCTGCCGAGCAGCTGCGTGCCGCCGGAAATGAAGTACTGGGCGCCGGGCTTGCCGTCGATGGCGGGGCGAACGAAGAACTCGACCGTGAACGGCCCGGTGCCGATATCCGGCGGAGGGAGCTCCACACCGCCGATGTAGACGACGGTGCCGCCGCCAAGGCCGCCCATCAGGCAGGACCCGCCGAAGCGTCCATCGAAGAAGTCGATGCCGGCATCGCCGAAGAACGCGGTGGACCACATGTACGGCGAGTCATCGCCTGGCCCACCGCCGGGCGCCTCGACGTCGAAGTGGATCAGCACGAGAGGCGGCGTTGCGACCACATCGCCCTCGTAGGCGAGCGTGATGTCGAAGCCAAGCAGCGGCGCGCCGGCGGTGTACAGCGTCGTACGCGACTGCACCTGCAGGAGCAGTTCGTCCAGGTGCGAGCGCACGTTCTTCGTCCGCTCGATCAGGGCCAGCAGAAGGTCGAGCTGCTGCTGGGTGAAGCCGGCTTGCTCGGCGGTGACGATCAGGTCGTAGGTGTAGGGCGCGCCGGCAGGCTCTTGGTTGAACCACTCCACGACCTGGGCGCCCAGGCCCATGCCTTCGACGGTGGAGACGACGGCGCCGATCGTGCCCTTGGTGCGCTTGATGGCCAGGGCGGAGGTGATGGCCGCGCGCTTCTGGGCATCGGTCCAGGTGACATCCCATTCCTCGACGCCGAAGGCCCAGGCGAGCCACGGCAGCATGTGGCTGGCGCAGCGCTGGGGCGACCATTCGTCGCGGATCTCCACGGGCAGGCTGGTCGCGCGCTCGGCGGCCAGGCTGAGCTGGCGCAGCAGCTCGGTGGCGCTGGGGGGCAGGAGGTGATCAGCCAATCTCGGGCCCCGCGGTCAGGGTGATGCTCAAGCAGTGCGAGGCCTGGCCCTCGGCGACGACGATGTCGGCCAGGGGCGAGGCGAGCTGCACGCGGGTGACGCCAGGCTGGTGCAGGGCCTGGTAGATGCCGGACAGGCTCGCTCCCTGGTTCAGGCGCCGCGCGCTGCCGACATAGGCCTGGCAGGCGGCCACGGCGGCCAGGCGGATGGTCTCGGCATCGGGGCCGTTGGACACCACCAGGTGGCCCTGGACGGTGTAGGTGACGATGCTGGCCGACAGCACGGTGACGTTGTCGGTCATGGGCCGCACGGTGTCGGCATCGAGCGCCTCGGCGACGGTGGCCAGCAGCTCGGCCGGCGCAGTGCCGTTGCCCTCGTAGGCGAGCACATAGACGGTGACGTAGCCCGGCGCGGGGCTGGAAGCGGCGGCGTCTTGCACCTCGGCCGACGCGGTGCGTGCGTGGTACTCGTAGCTGGCCGCGCTGCCGGCGGTGCTGAAGCGCTCGAGCGACAGCAGGATGCGGGTGCGGAAGTCGGTGTCGGCCTCCATCACGTCATCGATGGGAGGGATGGCTTCCGGGTCGCCCGGGGTGAGCACCAGGCGCGGGATGCCGTAGTTGGCGCCGATTTGGTCCAGGTCGGCGCCGGCGGCGTAGGCGAGCATCACGGCCTTGGAGGCCTCGTTGATGCGCTGGCGCAGCAGCAGCTCGCGGTAGGCGACGGCCTGCAGCAGCGCGGTGACCGGCTCCGACTCGAGCTCGAGCAGGTCGGCGAGTTCGGGCAGGCGCGCGATGGCGTCGGCCTTCAGCTCGGCGAGGATGGTCTCGAAGCCGAGCGCGTCGATGATGGCTGGCGGGGCCAGCAGGGACAGGTCGATCATGCGGATGCCTGCAGGTGGATCGGGAGGCGCAGCGCGAGCAGCTGCTGGGGGCCATCCGGCGGAACGTAGGTGCCCTCGAGCACGAGCTCGGCGGTGCCGGGCGTGGTGCCGCTGGCGAGCTGCACGCGACTGATGCGCAGCCGCGGCTCCCAACGCATCAGCGCGCCGGCGACGGCCGCGAACAGGCGCACGCGGGTGTTGGCGTTGTCGGGCTGGTCGATCAGCTCGGGCAGCAGGCTGCCGAAGCTGCGGCGCATGACGCGCGAGCCGACCGGCGTGAAAAGGATGGTGGCGATGGACTGGCGCAGGTGCGCCATGTCCGACAGCGCGGCTCCCGTGGTCGCGCTCATGCCGACGGCGATGCTCATTGCGGCGGGTCCGTCAGCGATCCACCGCGGGAGATGCCGGGATGCTTGTGGTTGATCAGGCTGATGCCGCCGGCGGTGACATCGCCGGTGGCGTCCATGTGGCCATTGAGCTGGATCGGCCCGTTCCAGGTGGTTGCGCCGGCGTTGACGGTGAGCTGGTCGACGTTGATCGTGCCGCTCGTGGCGTTGACCGTGAAGCTGCTGTTGGCGGGCAGCAGCGCGCTCAGCGCGTGCGATGCGTGGTCGTAGGTGAGCACCGCCCCATCGGGGTAATGGGTGGTGTGCACCGCGGGCTCGGTGCTGGGCGCGGGCGCCTCATCGCTGTACAGGCCGACCAGGGCGACGGCACCGGCCGTGTCGCCGCCCGGGCTGAGCAGCAGGCATTGCTCGCCCACGGTGGGCGGGCACCAGTGCAGGGTTTCGCCGGCGCGGCGAGCGAACCACGGCACCCAGTTGCTGAGCAGCGCGCCGGACCTGACGCGGCAGCGCGCGCTGCCATGGTCCACCTCGGCGATGGTGCCGAAGCGCAGCAGCTGCTCGAGGCGGCGGACCAGTTCGGTGACAGTGGCGCCATTCATGCCGGCCATGGTGCCGGCGTGCCTCGCGCGAGGCACGTGGCGCAGCGTCAGCTGGCGCGGAATAGACCGGCCGCGCCGCTGACCGGCCGCGCGGGTCAGGCGCGCTTGCGCACGAAGGCTTTCAGGTGCTCATCGATGCGCGTCTGCCAGCCCTCGCCGCCGGCCTTGAAGTACTCCACGACCTCGGGCGACAGGCGCATGTTGACACGCACCTTCGTGGGGGCCTTCTGGGGGCCGCGCTGTCCGGGCTTGCGCATGGCCACCAGGCCGGCGTAGACCTCGGGTGGCAGCGCCTCTTTGGCAGGGCGGGCGCGCTTGAACCATTCGTCGTCCAACTCGGGGTTGTCCGGGTCCTGGGCGATGCCGCGCTGGATGGCGGCTTCCTCTTCGTCGGTGGGCAGTTCCACCAGGTGCCCACTGCGGGTCTTAAGCATTTTTGACATACCGCTTCACCTCACGTTGGCTGGCCTTGCGCAGGCTGATGATGCGCACGGCGTTGCCGCGCAGGGTAACCACCATCACGTGAACCCGAGTGCCGATCCGGCCAGTGACAACCAGGCGGGGCTCACCGTATGCCTTGCGGCCGTCGACCTCGAACTGGGCGGTTTCCCACTCGAAGTCGTCGGCGGCCTTGAACCAGATCCCGTGCTTCGCCACGTTGATAGCTTGCTTGGCGGGGTCGAATTCGTAGCGCATGGGCTTATTGTGGAGACAATAAGCCGACATGTCAAGGCTTTTTGTGCAGACGAATTGCTAGCGAACGAGGTGCACGAGCAGCTGCTCCCGCAGCCAGGCATGGTCATCGGTGCTGAAGCCCAGCAGCTGGCGCACCGGGTAGCGGATCTCGGGCCCGCCAGGCTGGGGGCGGTCGACCAGACCGAACTGGTGGACGGCGGAGATCCGCTCGCTGCGGTTCTTGAAGCGAACGGTGGCGCCTTCGGCGTCGGCCGTGGCCACGAGGTGCTTGGCGGTGCGCAGCTTGGTGAACATGGCCTGCACGCGCTGGCGCTCGCGCTTGTGGGACCCGGGCGCCTGTGCGGCGCGCCGCACGCGCTGCGCGGCGCGAGGCTGGTAGGCGCTGCCGTCGGGGTTGCGCTGCTGGCCAATGCGCTCGGCCTGGCGGCGGCGCAGGCCGGCGGCCAGGCGGCGGGCGAGTTGGCGCACCTCGCGCGGCTCGAGCTGGGCCAGCAGCGGCTCGAGCCAGGCCTCGAGGGCGGCGGTGGTGCTCATCGCGGGCTCAGACGCGCTCGGGCGCGATATCCCACGTGGCGATGAGATCGTCGCGGTCGTAGATCTCCCAGTGCTCGGCCAGCGGCGCGATGCCCAGGCGATCGGGCTCGCCGGCGTGGCGAATGTCCCAGCGCTCAAAGGTGGTGGTGGGGTCGGGGTCGGGCCCGGCCGGCCGGCGGGCCACGATGACGCGCTCGGTCAGGTCAACCTCGATCGACAGGTCGACCGCCTGGCGGTTGAGGTATTCGGCCTCGAAGCGCACGCTCTTGTCGCGCAGCTCGGGGTTGTCGGCGACCTCGGGCTGGTTCACCCGCAGCCAGGCCAACAGCGGGACCATGATCGCGTCGGGGTGGCCCGCGAAGTCCAGCGCGACGAGCTGCACGGTGTAGCGGTACTCGAAGCTCAGCGAGGGGCCGCCGGCCGCGACGATGCGGCCCGACCGCACGAGCATGCTGAGCTGGTCGGGCGAGGCGCGAAAGGCCGGCACGGCGGCGCTGAGGTGGTCGAACAGGCTTTGCGGCTTGAGCATGGTGGCGGCGTGCTACCTGGCCGCGCTCACCGCGGCGGCGCGGGCGGCGTCGTAGGCGGCGAGGCAGTGGTTGAGGTCGATGATGGCGGCGTCGCCGTCGGCGGCGATTCCATCCAGAGCGAGTGCTGTCTCTGGCGCAAGTTCGGCTCGCGCGGCTGGAGCGTCAGGGCTGGCGGCACCGCCGGTGCCGGGCACGCAAGCGGCGGCGGGGATTGACACGCGCACAGCGCCAGAGCGCAGGCGAGCAGCAAGCTGGTTCTTCGAGCGTTCAAGGTCAGCGATCTCCTGTTGGTGGCGGGTAGCGTCGACGGCCAGGCGATCGCGCAGGGCACTCTCGATGCCTCGGTAGCGCTCGGACAGGTCAGCCAGGCGCTGGACGGCCTTGGCCCGGTCGCGTGCCTGCTGCGCTTCGCAGGCCTGGGTGGCGCGCCCGGTGGCGCCGAGCCAGGCGAGGGCGGCGGCGCAGGCCATGGCGCACAGCAAGGTCAATGCGGGTCTCAGGACTTCTCGCATGCTCAGCCCTCGAGGAGGATGCTGTAGCCCAGCACCGAGAAGGTGTCGAGCGTGTTGGCGCTGCTGATGGTGACGTTGCAGGTCATCTTCGCCGCGGTGTTGACGTTGGTGCTGCGGTCGGCGCCGTTGGTGGCCTGGGCGTTCTGGTTCGTGTTGAGCAGGCTGTAGAAGCTCGTGGCCGAGACGCCGAAGCGGGCCGACTGGTGGATCTGTGCGATGAGGCCATCGGTGGCCGCCATGGAGGCCTGGTAGAGCGACGAGTCGGCGGTGGTGCCGGCGGTGCCCAGGCGCACGGCCACCGTCGCCGTGCCGTTGGCGCCGGCGCGGGCGACATCCACCTGGGCCACGACGCGCGAGTTCGGTGCGATGAGCCCGGCGGGGAACTCGGGCACCTTGGGCAAGGCCAAGACGCCCGACGCGGCGCCGGTGAGGCTGGCCAGCGGTGCCGCAAGCGAGCCGAAACGCTGCACGATGGGCTGGCGGCCGTCGCGCGGTCGCCAGTAGGTGCCGTCGGCCACGAGCCAGATGCCGCGATCGCCGATGTCCCAGGCGAAAGCCTCGGCGCCGGGGATGGCCTTGAGGTAGTCGTAGGCGTTGAGGTCGGCCCACTGGCCGAAGGCGGGTTCGACGCAGATGTCGAAGCCGGCCGCGCGGCCGCCGTGGGCCTGGGCGAACATGATCCCGCTGCGCGCGGCGTCGCGCCAGTAGGTCATCAGGCCCTTCTTTTCGTACTCGTAGAGCTGCTTGCGCATGGGGTCAGTCGATCAGGTGGAAGCGTTCGCCGGCTTCCCAGGTGACGACGGTGCGGCCGGAGGCGACGCTGCCGTTGACCTCTTTCACGGTCACGCGGATGGACGCGGCGGTGAAGGAGGCGATCGGCACCTTGAAGCGCGGGGCGCGCAGCACGCCGGCGAAGCCCGCGTCCATGCCGCGCAGGATGCCCGCCTGGTGGAACTGGCCCTGGTTCGCGAGAGGCGCGGCCAGCGTGTACTCGACGCCGCCGGCCGTTGCCATCAGCTTGACGTCCGCGTAGATCAGCTTCAGGTCGCCGCACTGCACCGACAGCGGGGTGAACCAGTCGAGGTATTTGCCCTGCACCGCCGGGTCGTTCAGCATGTCCAGCAGCCAGCTGGGCGCGCGGTCGGCCTGCAGCGTGTAGCCGGAAGCGCTGCCCTTGCCGTCGATGGTGATCGCCCAGCGCGTGCCGCCGCGCGGGTTGGTCGACAGCGCGCTGACGGCTGTCGAGGTGCCGCGGCCGGCCGTGAAGCTGATGGCCGAGCCGGCCGGCGCCACGCCGCTGCAGCCCGTGCTGCTGATGGTCACCTGGGTGCCGGCCACGTTGCCCCACAGACCCTGGGCGTAGTTGCGGTTCTTGCCGCCGTCGGGATCGAGTGCGGTGTTGACCAGGTTGGTGTCCGGCAGCACGCCCATCTCGGGCGAGATGTGGGGCGCCATGTGCCGCAGCAGCGTGTCGGCGAGAACCTCGCCGCGCACGGCCGACCAGGGGTAGGCCGCGTGCACGCCGTCGTCGGCCAGGGCGGCCAGCTCGGGCCAGCCGTTGGCCACGTCTTCGCTCGGCGCGGCGTTGTGCGCCGAGTAGTTCTGGATCATCGCCTCGCTGCAGGGCACCACGCGCACGAACGGGTACAGGCGCGGCAGCTCGGTCCACATGCGGCGCAGCAGTGCCTGCGCGGTCGTGTAGACGCTGCTCGCGGGCGTGATGGTGCGGGAGGCCGACGGGGTCTCGACGAGGACCAGGCGCGGCGCGCAGCGGTCGCGCAGCTTCTCGATCAGCGTCTTCAAGGCGCTGAAGGCCACCGCCGGGCCGGCGCCGAAGGCGTTGATCGTGTTGCCGATGACGCCCGTGCCGATCAGGATGACATCGAAGTGCCCGCGGGCCACGAGCTGGTCGACGCGGGCGTCGCCCCAGTCGGTCACGAGGTTCGTGCCGCTGGTGGCGATGACCTCGAGCTCGAGCCGGCCGCCCATGCACAGGTTCAGGTGCGCAGGGAACCCGCCGGACACGGTGTAGCAGGAGACGTCGTGCAGGTCGATGCCACCGCCGAGCGTGCCCGCGGCGACATCGGGGCGGGCGTCCGGGTAGGTGATCGTCATCGACGATCCGGCCGCGACGCTGCAGCTGGTGATGGCGAAGCGGCCTTCGACGTCCGGCCGGTTGCCACAGCCGATGCGGATCTCTTTGCCCGGCAGCATCGGGTAGTTGGCCAGGATGTAGTCGACCGTCACGGTGACCACACCGCTGACGCGCTGGTACTGGGCAGCCGTGCCCGACCACATCGGGTGCGCCCGCGCCTCGGTGCTGGCACCGATGATGGCCATGCGCAGGCCTGCCGAGGCCATCTGGCGGCCGCCGGCGCCGGCCGTCCAGCGCTGGCCGTCCCAGTACATGACGCAGCCCAGCAGCGTGCTCCACACGACGGCGGTGTGGGTCGGCGCTGGCGTGGTGGCCCCTTCGTCGACGGCGAGCGGCAGCAAGCCGCTGGGGGCGAGTGCCTTCACCGCGCTGCCTTAGCCGTGGATCACCACGCGCAGCGAGTTGAGCGCCGGCGCGGCGCCGAACGAAAAGGCGGCCTGGGTTGGAGACAGGGGCTTGATGCCGCACTCGACGAAGTCGTCGGTGGCGACCTCGCGCACGCTGGCGGTGATGTCCTTCGTGCCGAGGTTGTGGGTCACGGTGATCGTGGCGGTGGCGCCGTCGCCGATCGTCTCCGCGTGCTTGCGCACCACCACGCCGGTGTCGACGTTGATGACGTTGCCGGCAACGTTGATGCCGGTGCCGCTGGTGTAGGACGTGCCGGCGCCGATCTGGCCCCAGGCGATGGCCGTGGTGCCAACGACGATCACACCATTCGTGGTGATGCGCCACTGGGTGTCGGCGAGCGTCGAGCCTTCCTCGACGAACACAGTCGTGCTGGCCGACAACTTGGCGCTGCCGTCGGGGTTGAGCGTGGTGTCGGCGTCGGCCGCGCGGGCCCAGGCGCCAGAGGCGGCGACGTAGAGGCCGTTGTCGGCGGCGGTGTCCTGGTTCTTCACGAGCACGCGATCGCCGGCGACCAGCGTCACGTCGTCGATGGTTAGCAGGCCGGACAGCACGGCGAGGTTGGCGGTCGTGGCCACTCGCACCGAGCTCTTCCAGTCGGTGCCGTTCAGCAGGTTCAGCAGCTGGCCGTAGGTGGCCGCGTCGGTCGCGACCGTGCCGTTGGCCAGGCTGGTGAGCTTGCGGCCGCCCATGGACACGTCTGCCGTGGGCGCGGCGAACTCGTCCAGGCGATAGGCCTTGACGGTGGTGGCCAGGTCGCTGATGGTGGCCGCGGCCTGGCTGCCGGTGTGGGTGGCTCGATCGGTCGGGTCGATCCACGCGCCGGCGGCGCGGTACTTCCACCGGCCAGCCGTGCTGTCGTAGTAGAACTGGCCCGGCACCGGGCTGCTCGGCGCCGCGGCCAGCACCTGCGCGACCGCGTTCTGGATCTCGTTCTGTGCGAAGTCGTAGGGGATCAGGATCTTCTTGGCCACGGGGCGGGTTCCTTCAGTTGAGGTAGGCGGTGCCGGCGAAGGCCGCCGAGAAGCGGACGATCACGCGGCCGATGCTGGGGTAGCTGACAGCGCCCTCGACGGTGTCGCCGGCGCTGTCGACGACGGTGACGCTGGGGTACTTGCCGAGCTCGTGGTCGATCGTCCAGATGGCCTGGGCGCTGGCTTGGGTGAACTCCGTCGACAGGTCGCCGCCGGGCGGCCCTGGCGGGCCAGGCTGGCCGCGCGGGCCTTGTGGCCCGGCGTCGACGATCTCGATGACCTCGGGCGCGGGCGCGGCCACGATCTCGAGCACCGCCGGGGTCTCGAGGATCTCGATCAGCTCGGTCTCGCGCTCGATGACGACGATGGTGTCGGCCATGGGGTCACACGTCGCGGCGCACGGCGATCGTGCCGCGCAGCACGCGCTTGACGATGCCGCCGGCGCTGACCAGCTCCAGGTCGAACAGGCCGGTGGGCCAGGTGATTGCCGCGGTGTCGGCGGCTGACAGGTCGATGGAGATCTCGCCCGTGGTGCCGCCCAGCGTGATGCCGCCGTTCTCGGTGGTCAGCTCGAGCAGGAGCTCGGGCGACTCGACGGTGGTGCGCACGTGCAGGCGCGCGGTCCAGCCGGTCATGTCGACGGGCGTCAGGGGATCGCCGGCCTTGTAGATGAGCCGCTGCTGCCAGGTGCAGCCCTGCTCGATGTACAGGCGCGCGCGGGTGAGCGTTGCCATCTCGCCTCAGCTGTGGCCCGCTGCGGCGGGCAGGAGCGGGGCGTATCGGGGCATGCGCTGCAGCAGTACATCGGCCACGTGTTGGCGGTTGATGTCGCAGGCGCTGCGGCCGGCGTAGAGCGCGGCGCGGCTCTTGAGGCAGGTGCGCTCGACGTGGCCGAACCACTGGTCGGGGTCGCAGCCAGGCTGGATCGCGCAGGCCCGGCGCTCGTTGAGCAGGCCGCCCAGGCCGCCGTTGTAGGCGGCGTCGGCCATCGCGAGCCGCGGCGCGTGGGTGGGCACCAGTGGGACCAGGCGGCGGTAGGTGGCGCGGCTGGAGATGACGATGGCGCGCATCTGCAGATCCGGGCGCTGGTAGACGGTGGGCCAGCTCAGCTCGGCCAGGCCGCGCGGGTCGAGCTGCCGCACCTGGGCGAGCGCGTCGAAGCGCAGCGAACCGTCGGTGCGCCAGGCGCGGGTGAGCTGGCCGAGGCCGGCACCTTCCTCCCGGGCGGTCTTGAGGCGGCTGGTGGCCGACCAGCAGCGCGGATGGCGCAGGGTGATGCAGCTCTCGTGCTCGATCAAGGCGCCGAAGTAAGCGGGCGTCGGCATGTCGGGCCAGGCCTGGTCGACCTGCGCGCGCAGCTCGGGCAGCAGGCGCAGTGCAGCGTCGGGCACCGGCTGCGCGCGAACACTGCCCGAGAAGAACAGCAGCAGGCCGAGCAGCACCAGCCCGCGCATCACGCACAGGCCGGCGAAGGCGGCGCCGGCGGCGATGCTGCCCTGCTCGGCCAGGCCAGCCAGCCGCTCGCCGCGTACGTTGCCAGCCAGGCTGCGGGCCACGAGGTAGGCCACGCCGGTGATGAGGATGGCCTGGGCCCAGATCTGCACGCGCAGCAGCGTGTCGGCGGCGCCGCGGCTCGGGTCGGACCAGGCGAACCAGGCCAGCACCAGCAGTGGCAGGGCGACGAACTGGGTCCAGCGCGAGGCGAGTGCGCGGGTCAGGGGGGTGACGATCTTCAAGGCTGGTCCTCGTGGGTGGGGCAGGTGGGGCGTGCCGTCGGCAGGGGCACGGGCACGGGAACAGCGGCAGCCTGCTGGCGCGCGCGGCGCAGCGCGTGCACCTCGTATCGCCAGAAGCGGAAGATCTGCGTGGCGAGCCAGCCGGCGCTGAGCACACCGACCGTGAGGTTCACGAAGCCGAGGGCAGCGGCCATGCTGATGGCGCTGGCGATCCAGCTGATGGCGTCGGCGAGGCGGCTGCCCAGCGAGCCGAGCAGGACGGGGACGTCTTGGTGCATGGTGGGGCTGGGCATTCCAGTCATTCCCAAAGGCTCACGGTCTGTGTGGCCACCGGCGTCGACGGCGAGACGAGCTCGACCTCGTGGCCAAGGGGCAGGACGGCGCCGAGCTCGGCCAGGCCGGGGTTGGCCTCCAGCGTCGCTTCGACGACCCCGGCCGTGGTGCCGAAATGTCTCCAGGCGAGGCGGTCGAGGGTGTCGCCCTGCTGCGCGCGCACGAGCATCAGATGAGCTCCACGGTCGTGCGGCGCAGGCCCTGAAGGTCGGCGATGGCCCAGCGCAGGTCGCGCCGAGCGTCGTCGATGCGCGGATCCATGGCCTCGGCGCGCTTGTCGCCCTTGGCCGTGGTGTCGTAGTCGCGGTAGCGCTCGATGAGCTCGCACTGCACGGCGGCATAGACCGCACGCCGGTACAGGTGCACGGGCGCGGGCTCGTCGTCGATCAGCGGGCCCGGAACGTCTTCGAGGCTGGGGTAGCCGGCCAGGGCCTGCTTGACCGACCAGGCGGCGAGCTGGGCGTTGACGTTGACCACCGCGTTGACGGCGGCGTGGCGCAGCCGATCTGGCGTCACGGTGCCATCCAGCCTGCACGCGGCGCGCAGCGCGGCCAGGTCGATCTGGGGGTACCAGTCGTCGTTCCTGATCTGGGCCTCGGGGGCGACGCCTGGGTTGGGCTGAAAGCTCATGGCGGTGCGGTGGTGGCGGTGTAGGTGGGCGGTGGTCGACGGGCAGGCCCCTTGCGGCGGTCAGGCCCGTGGAGTGCCAGTCGAGCCGCCCGGCTCCGGGGTCCGGAACGGGGTCAGGCGCTCGGGCCGTCCGCCTTCAGGCGGCGGTCCAGGCGCTCGATGTCCTTCTTCACGCCGACCTGGTCCCACAGCTCGAGCGCGCGCTTCAGGTGGTGCTGGGCTTCCTCGCATGGCGTGCGATCGATGCCGGTGAAGTCCACGTCGGCCGGCCCGGTCTTGCCGAGCAGCGCGTAGGCGTAGGCCTTGTGCAGCTTGGCGCGCGCCTGGTCGGGCGCGTCGGCGCCGGCCGTCAGGTCGTGCACCTCGGGAAGGATCTCGGCGGCCTCGGCGGGCTTGAGCTTGCCGGCCAGCGCGGCGGCGGCGAACTCGTCGATCAGGGCGACGGCGAGGCTGCGCTCGTACTGGTCCGGCAAGTCCAGCTGGTGGCGCACGGCGTAGCGCGCGATCGCGAGGGCCCGCGCGTAGTTGCCGGCGTCGATGTGCCAGACCATCACCGTGGTGACGATCGGATCTTGCGCGCCGCGGCCCTCGGCGAGCGTGGCGTCGATCCAGGCGTCGTAGGTGGGCAGGAAGACGCGTTTGGCCTCGATCTTGCGCTCGACGGATTGGATGTCCTTCAGGCGCCGGCGATGCTCCACGAGCTGCGCGAGCAGCAGCGTGTGAGCATCTCCGGAAACCGGGCCGCCGTGCGGATCTTGCGCGGCGGCCCGGCGGGCCTCGGCGCGCGCCTTGGCGCGCTGGACGGGGCTCAACGACATGGGTCAGCTCTCCCTGGTGCGTGCGTGGGCGGGGGTCAGACGTTCTTCTGCTCGATCTTCTCGATCAGCGCGGTCATGCCGTATTCCTCGACCACGTAGGCGTCGTTGCTGGACTCGTAGTTCTCGATGCGATCGCGCTTGGGGTTGTCCACCACCATGCGGCGGCGGCCTGATTCCTGCCAGTAGATCGACAGGTTGTCGAAGCGGGTGATCAGCACCGTGCCGTCGGGGAAGAACGGCACCTGAACCGCCTGCAGGCCGCCCAGGCGCTTCTGGCTGACGAGCAGGTCGGCCGCGATCTTCTCGGTCGGGTCGACCGGGGCGTTGACCAGCGGGAACAGCTTGTCGTGCATCAGATCGCGGCTGACGAAAGCACGCAGACCAGGGTCTTCCCGGTACCACGGGTCGAGCAGCATCAGCGCGTCGAAGACCAGGGCGTCGAGGTTCTTGTAGTCGGCGGTCGGATCGGAGCCGTAGGTGACCTTGGTGGGGTCGTTGCCCGAGTCCATCACGTGGGTGTCGGCCTCGACGCGGATCTTGTGCAGCCAGCCGATATTCACGTCCTGCAGCAGCGGGTTGGCGAGCAGGTCGGTGGCCGCGGCCGCGGACGTGCCGTTGAAGCCGATCAGCATGCGGTCCAGCGCCTGGCGCTGAACGATCGCATCGCGCACGCGGGCCTGGAAGTCCGGGAACTTGGCCCAGGCGTCGAGCTTGGCGTAGCCGATGTGCGTGTCGAAGTCGGTCTTCACGCAGGTGTAGCCTTTGGCGTCCAGCGTGCTGATGTCGCGCGTCGCGCGGTCGGTGGTGGTCGTGTTCGTGCGGCTGGCGACCGGGCCGGAAACGCCGAGGCCGAGCTTCTCGCCGGACAGCTCCTGCACGCCGATCATGTTGATGGCCCGCAGGAAGGCACTGGACTCCTGAATCTTGGTCTCCAGGGTCTGCTGCACCGTCGGGGCGACGGCGAATTTCTGGCTGGCATCGGCCACGCCGTTGAGCGAGGCGAGGCGGCTGAGGTACTCGGTGACCGCCCGGCGGGTTTCGTTGCGCATGATTGCTCCGGTTATGGGGTGTGGTGGTTTGCGGGCGGATCAGCAGTCGGTCTGCTGGGCGGTGTTGCCGCCGGTGGCCGGCGGGCGTTGGCGGTGTTGTTGGCCGTCGGTGCTGTCGAGCTTCTTGACGAGCTCGGCGTGATCGCCTTGGAGCTTGGTGAACTCGGCCTGCAGCTCTTCGAGCGCCTTGGCCGTGGCCGCGTGCGCGCCGGCCTGCACGCCGAACTGCTCGGTGACGGCCTCGAGGGCCTCGGTGACGGCGGCAAAGCGATCGTCGTCGCCCTTGGCCTTGCTGCTGAAGCGGCCGACCAGGGCCTTCAGGTGCTCGCTGAACTTCTGGGCCGCCGTGTCGTCGGCGACCTGCTCGAAGCTCATGTCCACCGCTTCGGCCGCCGAGAACAGGCATTCGGCGCTGCTCTTGCGGGAGCTGAAGGGGTTGGACTTCGGGTTCTGGGCGGCGAAGCTCAGCACCTCGGTGCCCAGGCTGGCCGGCGAGTCGGTGACCGCCAGGCCGGTGAGGTAGGCCTCTCCGGTGTCGGCGAACTTCGGGTTCACCTCGATCGAGGTGTAGATCTTCTGCTTGGCCTTGGTGGTCATCGCGACCAGGTCGGGCAGCGGCTCGATGGTGGCGAACAGGGCGAGCTTGCCGTCTTCGACCTTCTCGGCTTCGAGTGCCGTCACATCGCCGTAGGCGCGGAAGGTGCTGTCGGGGTACAGGCCGCGCAGGTGTTCCATCCAGACCCGGGCGCCGTACTTCTTCGGGTCGTAGTTGGCGGCCATCTGCTCGATCCACGAGCGCTCGATGTTGCGGCCGTCGGTGGTGGCGCCTTCGGTGGCGACCCGGAACTTCTTGGCCTTGAACTTCTTCGGTTGGGTGGCGGTGGACATGGCGGCCTTTGCGGCGTGGTTGACGGGTGGCGTCATCGTGGCCGCACGCTTTCGCCGGCTCAAGGCCGCAAAAGTCGGCTGGGTGACTGCTGACCTGATGCGGGTCGCGCGCGCGCGGGAGCCTGCCCACACTGCCCGCCATGCTCGATGCCGACACCACTGCCGCAACCGAGGCCGCCGATGACCAGGCGGAAGCTCGCCTGCAGGTGGTCGCCGGCGAGGAGGCCGACACGGGATGCGCCGAAGAGGGCGCGAGGGCTCGTGCACTGAGCACGGCCAGGCACCTGTACTGGCAGGGCTGGCGCGTGTCGTCGATCGCCGAGTTCTTGGGGCTGCCGCGAACGACGGTGCAGACCTGGAAGGATGCCGAGAAGTGGCACGAGGCGCAACCCATCGACCGGGTCGAGGGCGCGCTCGAGGCGCGGCTGGTGCAGCTCATCGTCAAGGATGAGAAGACCGGCGGCGACTTCAAGGAAATCGACCTGCTCGGCCGCCAGCTCGAGCGCACGGCCCGCGTGCGCCGCTACGAGGTGACGGGGAAGGAAGGCGACCTCAACCCGAACGTGGCGCGGCGCAACGAGGGGCCGAAGCGCAAGCCGCAGCGCAATCACTTCAGCGAAGAGGCCATCGAGCAGGTGGAGTCGGCGTTCCGTGACTCTCTGTTCGGCCACCAGAAGATCTGGCTGCGCAACGGGACCGAGCGCACGCGGATGATCCTCAAGAGCCGGCAGATCGGCGCCACGTGGTACTTCGCACGCGAGGCGCTGGTCGACGCCATCACCACGGGCAGAAACCAGATCTTCCTGTCGGCCAGCAAGGCGCAGGCGCACGTCTTCAAGAGCTACATCCAGTCGTTCGCGGCCGAGGCCTGCGGCGTCGAGCTGCAGGGCGACCCGATCAAGCTGTCAAACGGCGCCGAGCTGATCTTCCTGGGCACGAATGCGCGCACCGCCCAAGGCTTCCACGGGAACTTCTACTTCGACGAGTTCTTCTGGGTGCATGGCTTCGAGGAGCTGAACAAGGTGGCCAGCGGCATGGCGCTGCACAAGCGCTGGCGCAAGACCTATTTCTCGACGCCCAGCAGCATCCAGCACCAGGCCTACGCGATGTGGAGCGGCGACCGCTTCAACAAGCGGCGGCCGGCGGCGGAGCGCATCCAGCTCGACATCTCGCACGAGCGGCTCGCCGGCGGCTTCACCGGGGAAGACCGGGTGTGGCGCAACATCGTCACGATCATCGACGCACTCAACGGCGGGTGCGACCTGTTCGACCTGGACGAGCTGCGGCTGGAGTACTCGACCGACGAGTTCGCCAACCTGCTCATGTGCGAGTTCATCGACGACACGCAGAGCGTGTTCCCGATGGCCGAGCTGCAGCGGTGCATGGTCGACAGCTGGGAGGCCTGGCAGGACGTCAAGCCGTTCGCGATGCGGCCGTACGGGTACCGGCCGGTATGGATCGGCTATGACCCGAGCCACACCGGCGATACCGCCGGCTGCGTCGTGTTGGCGCCGCCGGCGGCGCCGGGCGGGAAGTTCCGCGTGCTCGAGCGGCATCAGTTCCGCGGCATGGACTTCGAGGCGCAGGCCGAGGCCATCCGCAAGCTGACCGAGCGCTACAACGTGCAGCACATCGGCATCGACACCACGGGCCTGGGCCAGGGCGTCTACCAGTGCGTGCTGAAGTTCTTCCCAGCCGCCAAGGCGATCAACTACAGCCTCGAGGTGAAGACCGGCCTGGTGCTGAAGGCGAAGAGCGTCATCAGCAAGGGCCGCCTCGAGTTTGACGCCGGCATGACCGACCTGGCGCATGCGTTCCTGGCCATTCGCAAGGTGCTGACCGCCAGCGGCCGCAGCGTCACCTTCGAGGCCGGACGCACCGACGACACGGGCCACGCCGACCTGGCGTGGGCCTGCATGCACGCGCTGTCCAACGAGGCGCTCGACGGCGAGATGGCCGGCTCGCGCGCCATTCTGGAGATCTCATGATGACCACCACCAATGAACTGCCCCACACCGCGTCCGATGCGGCGGCGCAGGCCTCTGCGCCGCCGGCGGCGCGCGCCGAGGTCTTCACCTTCGGCGACCCCGTGCCGGTGCTCGACGGCAGCGAGATCCTCGACTACATCGAAGCCTGGTTCAACGGGCGATGGTACGAACCGCCGGTGAGCTTCGACGGCCTGGCCAAGTCGATGCGCGCCAGCGCGCACCATTCGTCGGCGTTGTTCTTCAAGCGCAACAAGCTGTCTACCGGCTTCGTGCCGCATCGACTGCTCAGCCGTGCGGCGTTCGAGGCCTTTGCGCTGGACTTCCTGACTTTCGGCAATGCCTACCTCGAGCGCCGGCGCGCCGTCAGCGGCCGCGTGCTCGAGCTGCGCCACGCGCTGGCCAAGTACATGCGCCGCGGCCAGGACCTGGACACCTACTTCTTCGTGCGCGGGTGGCGCGACGAGCACGAGTTCGGCGCCGGCGAGGTGTTCCACCTGCGCGAGGCGGACGTTCATCAGGAGATCTATGGCCTGCCGGAGTATCTGAGCGCTCTGCAGTCGGCCTGGCTGAACGAGAGCGCCACGCTGTTCAGGCGGCGCTACTACAACAACGGCAGCCACGCCGGCTTCATCCTCTACATCAGCGACCCGGCCCAGCAGCAGGATGACATCGACGCGATCCGCACGGCGCTGAAGGAAGCCAAGGGTCCGGGCAACTTCCGCAACCTGTTCCTCTACAGCCCGAACGGCAAGAAGGACGGCATCCAGCTCATCCCGGTGAGCGAAGTGGCCGCCAAAGACGAGTTCATGAGCGTGAAGAACGTCAGCCGCGACGACGTGCTCGCGGCGCATCGCATCCCGCCCCAGCTGCTCGGCATCATCCCCAGCAATGCCGGCGGGTTCGGTGACGTGACGAAGGCCGATGAGGTCTTCCACCGAAACGAGATCGAGCCGCTGCAGAAGCGTCTGCAGGCACTGAACGAGTGGGTCGGCGAAGAGGTGATTCGCTTCGAGCCCTACATCCAGACTACCGCGCCGGCGAACGACGCATAGGCCCAACTTCACCTTTCACCCTGCAGTAATGGCCCTCCCCATCATCCCGTGGATCGGCGGCAAGCGCCGCCTCGCCGAGACCCTGTTGCACCGCTTTCCCGCGCATGGCTGCTACGTCGAGCTGTTCGCCGGCGGAGCCGCGCTGTTCTTCATGCGGCCGCCGGCCGAGGTCGAGGTGATCAACGATGTCAACGGCGACCTGGTCAACCTGTACCGCGTGGTCAAGCACCACCTCGAGGAGTTTGTCCGCCAATTCAAGTGGGCCCTGTCGAGCCGCCAGGTGTTCAAGTGGACGCAGGCGACGCCCAGCGAGACTCTGACCGACATCCAGCGTGCCGCGCGGTTCTTCTACCTCCAGCAGCAAGCGTTCGGCGGCAAGGTCGAGGGCCAGACCTGGGGCACCGCGACGACGGCGCCGCCGATCAACCTGCTGCGCATCGAAGAGAACCTGAGCGCGGCTCATCTGCGCCTGGCCGGTGCCTACATCGAACATCTGCCCTGGGACCAGTGCTTCGACCGCTACGACCGGCCACATACGCTGTTCTATGCCGATCCACCGTACTGGGAGACCGAGGGCTACGGCGTCGGCTTCGAGTGGGCCCAGTACGAGCTGCTCGCGGCCAAGATGCGCCAGGCCAAGGGCAAGGTGATCGTCAGCCTCAATGATCACCCCGAGGTGCGCCGGTGCTTCGACGGCTTCCAGATGGAGACGCTGCAGATCGACTACACGGTCGGTGGCGGCGCCAAGCGGGCGCCGCGTGGCGAACTGATCATCTACAGCTGGGACCGCGACGCCGAACCTGCTGGGCTGTTCTAGTAGCCTCCCTACAATGCCGGTTCGCCGGAGACTCCACCGACTGTTTCCTCCCTGCAGCTCGGCACCGGTGTTTGAAGCCCCACGCGGAAGCGTCGGGGCTTTTTCTTTGGGCCGTCAGTTGCCACCGCCAGTGCGTGGCAGTTCCAGGTCGGCGAGCGCCTCGGTTGGGATGCCCAGCGTCTCGTTGACCTGGCGCAGATGGTGGTACAGGTTGCGTCGACCGGGTGCTGTCGGCTCGTCGAGCAGTTGGCGCAGCAGCATCTGGCTCTGCTGCTGAAGCTTGAAGGTGTCCTTCAGGGTGAGCCGCCGGCGGATGGCTTCATTGAAACCTGGGATCGGCTCCACGTGCGTGGTCAGGCCGATCAGGCGCTGCACCTCTTCCCGGCGTTGCTGCGCGACCTGGCGCTCCAACTGGTTGAACGCTTCGATGTAGGCCAGCTTCCATCGCAGCGCCGAGGCACCCGTGAAGCCCATGGCGAGAAGCGCGAAGCCATCGCGGTTCATACGGACCACGCGCTCATCGCGATCACCGCCAGCCGGCCCAAAGACCTTTCGCGTCTCGTCGCGGAAAAGCAACGTGAATGCACTTTTGCATTCACGTTGGACCTTCGCCACACCACCGCTTCTGGGCAATTCGATCTCTTCGAGACCTGCGCGGAGCTTGTCAATTGACCGTAGGACTTCGAAGTGGTTCCGGGCGAAGTGGGTGATGTCCCGCGGAGTGGTGTAAGTCATCAGCCCGGACAGGCTGAGATTCACAAGCTCAGCGCGGCACAGCCGACAGCCGAGTCGGCACAGTATCGCTGACGGTCTGCAGGCCCTCAAGCTGCA
>JBMOQN010000011.1:0-26249 GCA_049322835.1 Pseudomonadota bacterium
CGATCCAGCAGCCACATTTTCGACACCTCGTGCCACGGCAAACCGCACGGCCCGTTTGACTCTCACAAGCCGCATACATGCCTTCGTTCTCGGCGCTCGCAAGGATCTGCTTCTATTGGCTCTTCTGGGCCCTTGTCGTCACGCGCCTGGTACAAGGCCGTGAATCTGGGCAGACCTGGTCCACCATCGCCTGGATCGTCGGCACCGCAGCGGTCACCGTCTGGTTCACGTGGGTGAAGTTGCACGACGACAAGCAGGTCCGCTTGCACGGCGAAGATGCACGCCCCGACCCGGAGATCGCCTCGCCGGCAACCCGCTTCGTCGGCGCCGCCACGCTGGTCGCCGGCGGGTTGGGTTGCCTGCTGCTCGGCGCACTGCTGCCCAGCCTGCGTGGCACGCTCCTGGTTCTGGGGTTCGCGGCGCTGGTGGCCGCGATCCTCATGTTGTTCTTCGGACGGCGATCGAAGAACGACATTGACCTGTAGGCCCAGCGGGTCCGGCAGGCTTCTCTCGTCTGCAGCCTGATGTCAGACATCGAGCAATCAAGTGCAGCACGACCTCGCAGTGGTGCCGAAGAGGCTGCGAGGCCAGAGTGCGGTCATTGCCGCCCCATCTCATCGGCAATGTTCAAGGCCATGTGGCGCAGCACCAGGGTCGTGAATCCGGTCGACGCCGCATAGACGCTATCGTCGCCACTCCTTCCTCCTCGGAGAACGAAGATGCACGAAGGCTCCTGCCACTGCGGCGCCGTCCGCCTGAAGCTGCCCTCCACGCCCGAGGTCGCCACGGCCTGCAATTGCTCACTGTGCCGCCGCATCGGCGGCCCGTGGGTCTACTTCGAGTTTGGAACGGTCGAGATTCACGGCCATCCGGAGGCCACCGCCGAGTATGTCCAGGGCGACAAGACGCTGCGCACCATCCACTGCAAGACCTGTGGATGCGTCACCCACTGGGAGCCGTTGCAGCCCACGCCGGGTTGCAAGCATGGGGTCAACCTCGGCAACTTCGATCCCCAACTCATCGCGGCTGTCCGCGTTCGCCGGTTCGATGGTGCTGAGACTTGGAAATTCATCGACGGTTGAAGGTGCCCCGCCTGCAGCCAGCCCTCCCGTCGGCCGCCAGACCTCATCTCATACAACCAGCCATGCTCAAGTCCGTCCTTGCCGCTTGCATCGCCGCATTCGCATCTTTCCCCATTGCATCTCAATCAGCACGCGGCTTCGACGACAGTGCCGCCAACTTGATGGTCGTGCTCCGTGAGTCTCAAGGCGCCAACAACTTGACGGAGTCTCTGGTCCCCATGGGAAAGGCCAAGGCCAGGCTCCCGGATGGCAGCGACATCGAGATCGACACGGCTTGGTTCCAGTACCTTGGCGACATGCATGTTCGGTTCGTCTTCGACACGCCCACCAGCATGCCCAACGCATCACCCAAGGATCTTGAGCGCCTGGGCTTGACGCCTGAGGCTGCACTGGAGCTTGCGGTGAAGAACATCAAGCGGGTGTACGGGAAGCCCCGTGCGGTGCCGTGGAATGACCTTTTCCAGGTCGAGGGCAAGTCTTCGGATCTGGACAGCAGCTACTTTCTCGACAAGGAGTTTTGGACCGATCAGCTCAAGAAGCACCCAGCGGGTTTGGTCGCGTTGGTCGCCAAGCGAGGTGGCTTGCTGTTCGCCCCGCTTACAGACACCGAGGCGGTTGAAGGCATGCGGAAGTCCGCTGCTTTCCTGCACGCAAGCAGCGAACATCTACGAATCTCGTCTGCCCTCTACCTGTACAAGGACGGTAAGTGGTCAGTGTTACAGCCGCCGGCTGGAGCGCAAACACGGTAGACCCATGCTTCACCACCTCGAGCTCTACGACGAATACCCCTCGCCGTCGGCCCCGGGTACGACGCCCTCTACTGCGAAGATCCGGACCGCATCAAGGTCGAGCTGGTCGCCCCGCCAGAATCTTGACCACCGAAGCCAGGAGCCAAAGACATGACAAAGCCACTCGGAATCGCCTGCGACCACGCCGGCCTTGAGCTCAAGCGCGCCTTGGTGGCCGAGCTCTCGCAACAGGGCATCGCGGTGCGCGATTTCGGCACCACCACGAGCGACTCGTGCGACTACCCCGACTTCGCGCACGCCGTGGCACACGCCATCGAAGGCGGCGAGATCGAGCGCGCGATCCTGGTGTGCGGCACCGGCGTGGGGATGTCCATCGCGGCGAATCGGCACACTGCGGTGCGGGCCGTGGTGTGCAGCGAGCCCTTGAGCGCGCGGATGGCTCGCCAGCACAACGATGCCAACGTGCTGTGCCTCGGTGCGAGGGTCGTGGGCCTCGGCACGGCCCTCGACATCGTGGGTGCCTTCCAGGCCGCTGTGTTTGAAGGCGGGCGGCATGCGGCGCGTGTCGCGAAGATCAATCAGAGTTGAACAGTGGAGGTTCATTTGCGCAAACAACAAGGTCAGGCCCCTGTCGGCGAGATCATGATCCTGGGCGTCATTGCCCTGGTGCTTCTGCTCGTGGCCCTGTGGGCCTGGCCGAAGTACCGCGTCTACAGCCAGGAGTTGCAAGGCCAGGCGCGGCTGAAGGAGGCCGAGTGGTCCAAGCAGATCCTGATCGAAGAGGCCAAAGCCCAGGAGCAGGCCGCCCTGCTGCAGGCGCAGGCCAAGGTCACGCTCGCCAAGGCGCAGGGCCAGGCCGAGGTCGAGCGCGCCAAGGCCACGGCCGAGGCCAACCGCATCATCGGCGAGTCGCTGAAAGGCAATGAGTCCTACCTGCGCTACCTGTGGATCCAGGGGCTGAAGGACGGTACCGGCGAGCGCATCTACATCCCCACCGAGGCGGGCCTGCCCATCCTCGAAGCGGGTGAGCTGCGCAAGAAATAGGAGACCCGTTTCATGTTCGACCACGTCAAGTTCGGGGTCAGCGACTTTGCGGCCAGCAAGGCGTTCTATCTCCAGGCGCTCGCGCCGCTCGGCGTCGAGCTGATTTCGGAAGGGCCACCCAGCTACGGCGTGGAGCTCTGCCAAAAGGGTGGCACCGTTTCGTTGTGCCTGCACCAGACCGACGAGAAGCCGGCGCACCTGCACATCGCCTTCTTGGCCGAGCGGCGCGAGCAGGTCGACGCCTTCTACCGTGCGGCGCTGGAGGCCGGCGCCCGGGACAACGGCCCGCCCGGCCTGCGCCCGCACTACCACGCGAACTACTACGCGGCCTTCGTCATCGGGCCGGATGGGCACAACCTCGAAGCGGTGTGCCATGCGGCCGGGTCCTGACCATCATCCGTCCACCACAGGAGCACACAGATGAAGCGAGTCACCGGCATCGGCGGCATCTTCTTCACCGCCAAGGACCCCGCGGCCATGCACGCCTGGTACCGCAAGCACCTGGGCATCGACGTGCTCGAATGGGGCGGTGCCGCCTTCACCTGGGCCGACGCCGAAGGCAAGCCGACGGCGGGCACCACGATCTGGTCGGTCGGCGCGGCAGACGGCGAAGGCTTCGGGCCGGCCAAGGCACCCTTCATGATCAACTACCGCGTGCACGACCTGGCGGCCCTGCTGCAGGCGCTGCGCGACGAAGGCTGCAACGTGCTGGAGAAGACCGACGACTCCGAGTACGGCAAGTTCGGCTGGGTCATCGACCCCGAGGGCAACAAGGTCGAGCTGTGGCAGCCGCCGGCCGGCCAGTGAGGGGGCTGCGATGAGCACACGCACCGCCTCGTGCAGCTGCGGCCAGCTGCAAGCCCAGGTGAGCGCCAAGCCGGTGCGCGTGTCGGTGTGCCATTGCCTGGCCTGCCAGCGCCGCACCGGCAGCGTCTTCGGCGCCCAGGCGCGCTTTCCGAAAGCGGCAGTCAGCGTGAGCGGCGTGGCCACCGAGTTCGTTCGCGTGGGCGACGAGGGCTCGCGCGTCACCTTCCGTTTCTGCCCGCAGTGCGGCGCCACGGTGTACTACACGATGGAAGGCCTGGACGATTTCGTCGCCCTGCCGGTGGGCGCCTTCGCCGACCCGTCGTTCCCAGCCCCGCGAGTCTCGGTCTACGAAGACCGCAAGCATGCCTGGGTGCAGGTGCCGGGCGATGATGTGGCGCACTACCGCTGAGCCCGCCCCAACGCCCCACAGGAGCCCGGATGAAACCCTTCGTGAACCTGGCCGATGTCGAATTCACCGACATCGAGGACAACGGCTACTACACCTCGAAGCGGGCGCAGTTCAGCGCCGGCATCGGGGCGCGCAAGCTGGGCTACAACCTCACCGTGCTGCCGCCGGGCAAGGCCCAGTGCCCGTTCCACTGCCACCGCGGCGAGGAAGAGATGTTCCTCATCCTCGAAGGCGAGGGCGAGCTGCGCTTCGGCGACCAGCGCTACCGCATCCGCCCGCACGACGTGATTGCCTGCCCCACCGGCGGCCCCGAGGTGGCGCACCAGATCATCAACACCGGCACGGTGGACCTGCGCTACCTCGCGCTGTCGAACCGGGTCGAGCTGGAAGCCTGCGAGTACCCCGACTCGAACAAGGTCTCGATCCACGCCGACGAGCCCAAAGGTTCGCAGCTGCACAAGATGTTCCGCGCTGAGACCGGGGTCGAGTACTACGACCGCGAGAGCAACGAGCCTCCCCAGGCCTGAGCCCACCCAGATCCACCCACAGGAGTACCGCATGCCCAAGGGCTACTGGGTCGCCCGCGTCGACGTGAGCGACTTCGAGAAGTACAAGGCCTACATCGCCGCCAACGCGGCGCCGTTCAAGGAATTCGGCGCGCGCTTCCTGGTGCGCAACGGCCAGTTCACCAACCCCGAGGGCGGCAGCCGAAGCCGCAACGTGGTGATCGAGTTCCCCAGCTACCAGGCGGCGCTGGACTGCTACCACTCGCCGGGCTACCAGGCCGCGGTCGCGCTGCGCGTGCCGGTGTCGACCATCGACCTGATCATCATCGAAGGCTACGACGGGCCGCAGCCGGCCGACACCTGACGCCAGGGTCAGGCGTCATCGCCTGGGCGATGGCGCCGGAACATGCACCACAAGGTTGAGCTGCCGAGGCGGCCCTGGCCGGTCACCTCGAAGCCGGCGCGCTCGTAGAACCGGACATTCGACGGGTTCGCCGTCTCCAGGTAGACGCCGCAGGACAGCCGATCAGCGGCCGACAGGTCGCAGAACGACTCCAGCAACTGCGCACCGAGGCCGCGGCCATGCAGGGCGGGGTCGACGCCGATCACGCCGAGGTAGTAGTGGGGCTCGGTCGGCATGCACTTCTCGGCGATTTCGCCGTAGGTCGCCATGCGCTCGCTCATGCCGGGGATGGCTTGCTCGAAGCGGTCCCAGGCTTGCGAGAGGTCGTCGGGCCAGGTGGGCTCGACCGTGGAGTAGCCCATCGCCGCACCACGAATGCCGGCCGCGTCCCGCCCGACGAGGACCGGCATGCCGAGCGCGACGCGCGCGCCCATCAGCAGCCAGAAGAACCGGGCCAGCCGCTCGCGGTAGTGCGGGCCGGTCTGGAGCAGGAAACCCGTGATCGGGTCTTGCGCAAAGGCAGCGACCAGGCGGCCAACGGCGGGCTCCAGGTCGGAAGCGGTGGCGGCGGCAATGTGCATGGTCTCGATCTTCCCTTGCGGATCACCAGAATCGCTTGGCCTCACCCAGGCGCTGCAGCGCTGCGCCGCAGGCGCCAGCGGCCACACGGCACTCGGCGGTGAGCCATCCGACCGCGAACCAGGCCTCGGGTTGGCGCTCGGCGGCGGCACGGTACAGCGGCAGCGCGACCAGCCGGTCCTGGTAGGCGCCCAGCGCGTCCTGCGCCGCGGCCAGCGGCTTGAGCCAGCGGGCCAGTGCCTTCGGCTTGCCCACCGCCCGGCCGGTGAACTCGGCCAGGTAGCGCAGGCGCTTCAAGCGTTTGCGGGCTTCGTGCTGCTGCGGCTCGGGCAGGCGCTCGAAATCGCGCCCGGCACGCATCACCTGGCGCTGCAGCTTGTCCAGCCGGTCTCGCACATGGCCCAGCGCGCGGTCGCCGCCCCACGCCTCGACCGGCGACGGGGCTGCTGCGTCAACCAGCAACCCCAGCAGCGCCTGCTGCACGGCCGGCGCGCGCAGCAGCGCCGCGGGGGCGGGCGGGGTCGCCACACCGGCCTCGCGCCAGTCGGTGCAGGGCGCGCCAGCGGCTTCCAGCAGCGGCAGCAGCGCCACCTGCAGCGCAGCGGCATCGCGCCCGGCGCTCAAGCCCCGGAAGAGCTCGACCAGCGGCGCGAGCCACGCCGGCTCGTCCCGCAGGCCCACCAGCGGCCCCAGCTCGCCAACCGCCGTGCGCAGACGCCGGATGCCGACGCGCAGCTGGTGCACGTGTTCCGGCTCGGTGCTGCCGTTGGCCAGCGCGCTGGCGTTGGGCAGCAGCATCGCGGCGCAGCGGGCCAGCGCGTCGTGCCACAGCGCCGCACCGTCGGCCGGCCGGGGCGGCTGCTCTGGCGCACGAAAGCGCGCCGCCGGTGGCCAGGCCCGCCCCTGCGCCAGCAACTCGCCCCGCTCGGCCTTGGAGACGGTGTCGAGGAACAGGCCGTGGCGCTCGATGCCCTCGGCGGCCAGCCGCGCCAGGTCAGCCAGCGTGCCTTCCAGCAGCTCGTACTCCAGCTCGCAGACCTTGGCCACGCGCTCGCCCGCGCGCACCTCGCCCTCGTCGAAGGCCAGCTCGACCGCCCAGCCCTCGCCGCGCAGCACCACGCTGCGGCGCCAGATGTCGGTCGACATCACCGGCTGCAGCCGCGCGGCATCGAAGCTGCCGATCGCCTCGCCCAGGGCCTGCGCCCAGGCCTCGGCGGCCGGGCTGCCGGCGTGGCGGCCCAGCTCGGGCCGGCCGGTGGGCTGGCCGCGCGGCACGGGTGCGTTGTGCTCGTGCCGCTGGGCGGCGTTGGCGCCCCGGGCCTTCAGCGTCTGCACCCAGCGCGGGCCCTCGCGCCGCAGGCGCAGTGCCACGCCGGCCTGGCCCAGCGCGCCCTCGGCGGTGTCGAAGTAGATCGCCTGCAGGTGCTGCCGGCGCGGCGAGGCGGCGGCCATCGCGGCGCGCACGGCCCGGGCCGCCTCGGCCGGCACCTGGAACTTCAGCTCGGTTTCAAACATGGGGAACTTGCGGCGTTGGAGCGTTGAAACCCGGCCAGGTGCACCCACCTGCGGCATTCGATCATTGCACGAAGGATGCCGGTGCCCGGTCTCGACGCACTCTCGCTGTTCCTGGGCGGCCTCGCCTTCCTGGCGCTGCTGGGCGCGGGCCTGTGGGGGCCGCGGGCGTGGCGCGCCTGGCAGCGCCACCGCATCGTTCGGCAGCCCTTCCCTGCCGAGTGGCGCAGCATCCTGCGGCGGCGCATGCCGCTGATGCGTCGGCTGCCGGTCGACCTGCAGCTGCAGCTCAAGCGGCACATGCAGGTCTTCTTGGCCGAGAAGCCTTTCATCGGCTGCAACGGGCTCACGGTGACCGAGGAGATGCGCGTGCTGGTGGCCGCCCAGGCCTGCCTGCTGATCCTGAACCGGCCCACCGACTATTTCGCGAACCTGCGCCAGGTGCTGCTCTACCCCTCGGCCTACTGGGCCACCCGCAGCGAGGGCGACGGCACGGGCGTGCAGCACGAGCGGCGCGAGGCGCGCAGCGGTGAATCCTGGGTGCAGGGCCAGGTGATCCTCTCGTGGCCGGACGTTCTGGCCGGTGCGGCCGACCCCACCGACGGCCAGAACCTGGTGATCCACGAGTTCGCCCACCAGCTCGACCAGGAACGCGGCCGGGCCACCGGCGCACCCTACCTGGGCCACCGCAGCCGCTATGCCCGCTGGGCGGCGGTGATGGGCGGCGAATTCCGCCTGCTGCGCGAAGCGCTGGCGCGGGGCGAACAGACGCTGCTCTCGCCCTATGCTGCCACCGAGCCGGCCGAGTTCTTCGCCGTGGCCTCAGAGGTCTTCTTCGAGCAACCGCACGCGATGGCCGAGCGCCACGGCGCGCTGTACCAGGAGCTGTCGCACTACTACGGCGTGAACCCGCTGGGCTGGCAGGGCTGAGGCGCCCGGTGCACCGCCACCCAAGGCGGTGCGTGCGCCCACGCTTCGTTGGGAATGCGGCTTGCATGCGCGGCCACCCATCCACCTGCGCGGAGGTTGCCATGCTGCAGACCACGTCGACGACGTTCTCCCACGTGAAGCCAGGCGATACAGGGTGGCGCAGCGACGGGCTGCGCGATTTCTTCCTCTACAAGGACCTGGGCATCGAGGCGGCCACGCACGGCCGCGTGATCGCCCAGCTGGTCAAGGCCAACATGGCCCCGGAAAAGGGCACCGGCTGGCACCGCCATGAGGCGGATTTCCACATCGTCATCATGACCAAAGGCTGGGCCAGGTTCATGTACGGCGAGCAGGAGACGCTGGTCTCGGCCGGCGACTGCGTGCACCAGCGCCCCGGCATCGTGCACTACCTGTTCGACTACTCGCCGGACATGGAGTACCTGGAGATCGTCGCCCCGGCGGATTTCAAGACCATCGACATGCCGCCGCCCTGCGCAGTACCGGCGCCGAAGGGCTGGGTCGAGCCGTAGCCCTTCAGAACTCCATGTCGAGTTCCTCGATCTCCTCGGGCTCGGCACGGGCAGCGGCCACCCACTCCTTCATCTCCGGCATGGCCATGATGGTGCGGCAGTAGTCGGCGCAGGGCTTGTTCAGCTTCACGTCGTAGGTGAGGAATCGCGTGGCCACCGGGGCGTACATCGCGTCGGCCATCGAGCGCTGGGTGCCGAAGAGGAACGGCCCGCCGTAAAGGGCGAGGCATTCGGTCCAGATCTCGGTGACCCGGTCGATGTCGGGCTGCGCGCCGGCCCAGATCTTGAAGCCCGGGTGCCGGGCCTTCAGGTTCATCGGCAGGGCCGAGCGCAGGTTGGCGAAGCCGGAATTCATCTCACCGCTGACGCTGCGGCAGTGCGCACGGGCAATGCGGTCGGCTGGCATCAGGCCGGCATCGGGGCATATCTCGTTCAGGTACTGCGCGATCGCCAGCGTGTTCCACACCCGGGCGCCCTCGTGCGTCAGGCAGGGCACGCGGATCGACGGCGCCAGCAGCAACAGCTCCTTGCGGGCGTCGGCGTCGTCGGGCGGCACCATCACCTCGTCGAACTCGAGCCCGGCGAAGCGGGCCAGCAACCAGCCCCGCAGCGACCACGACGAGTAGTTCTTGCTCGACAGCGTGAGCGTGGCGCGTGCGGTGGCCAGCTTCGGTGCGGCCTTCGTTGCGGCCTTGGCGGCAGGCTTCGCAGCGGTTGGGGTGCGGGCCGACCTGGCGGGCAACGCCTTCTTGGCGGCAGCGGCCTTTTTCGCGGCAGCGGGCTTCTTGGCAGAGGGGGGCGGCATGGTGCGGTCTCCGGCCGTGGGTGCCCACTCGGTGTGCAAGCCCTGTGCCAGAGCTGGGCGGGGCGTGCGGTTCTGGCGCGCAACTTGCAGCACCCCCC
This sequence comes from Pseudomonadota bacterium, assembly GCA_049322835.1. Taxonomy (GTDB): domain Bacteria; phylum Pseudomonadota; class Gammaproteobacteria; order Burkholderiales; family Burkholderiaceae_C; genus Ideonella. The sequence goes on from JBMOQN010000011.1 coordinate 9,455, forward strand.
GCACCAACGCAGCGCAATGAGACACCGATGATGTACCACGCCTACCAGGCCCAGAGCGACTGCATGTGGCCGGTGCGCACGCTGGCGCGCGCAGCCGTTCCGATGCTGACCGACACCACGCTGGGGCTCGGCGGCCACCCGCCGCACCGGCAGCTGGCCGCGGCCTGCGAGGTGCTGCGCCTGTCCGAGGTGACGCACCGGCGGCCCGACTGGGGAATCACCACCGTCGAGGTGGGCGGCGAAGCGCTGCCGGTGACCGAGCAGGTGGTGGCCCAGACACCCTTCGGCACGCTGCTGCGCTTCGCCAAGCCGGCGCCCGATGGCCTGGCGCAGCCGCGCGTGCTGATCGTGGCGCCGATGTCGGGCCACTTCGCCACGCTGCTGCGCGACACGGTGCGCACCATGCTGCCCGACCACGACGTGCACATCACCGACTGGCACAACGCGCGCGACGTGCCCCTCTCGGCCGGCCGCTTCGGGCTGGCCGAATACACCGAGCACCTGATCGACTTCATGGCCGTGCTCGGCCCGGGTGCGCACATGGTGGCCATCTGCCAGCCTTGCGTCGCGGCGCTGTCAGCGGTGGCGCTGATGTCGGAAGACGACCACGTGGCCACGCCGGCCAGCCTGACGCTGATGGCCGGCCCGATCGACTGCCGCGTCAGCCCCACGGCGGTGAACGAGCTCGCGACGACGCGCCCCATCGAGTGGTTCGAGAAGAACCTCGTCTCGCGCGTGCCCTGGCGCTACCGTGGCGCGGGGCGGCGCGTGTACCCCGGCTTCGTGCAGCTGACCGCCTTCATGAGCATGAACCGCGAGCGCCACCTCAACGCCTTCCGCGACTACTACACCAACCTGGTGGAAGACGACCACGAGAAGGCCCAGACCACGCGCGCCTTCTACGAGGAATACATGGCCGTGGCCGACCTGCCGGCCGAGTTCTACCTGGAGACGGTGCAGCTCGTGTTCCAGGACTACGCGCTGCCCAGGGGCGAGCTGGTGCTGCGCGGCCGGCGCATCGACCCTTCCGCCATCCGCCGCACCGCTCTCGTCACCATCGAGGGCGAGCGCGACGACATCTGCGCCGTCGGCCAGACGCTTGCGGCGCAGGACCTGTGCAGCCAGCTGCGCCCCTACCTGCGCACCCACTACGTGCAGCCGGGCGTGGGCCACTACGGCGTGTTCAGCGGGCGGCGCTGGCAAGGCCAGATCTACCCGCTGGTGCGCAACGTGATCCGGCTGTCGCAGTAGCCCTACTTCACCTTGAGCTTCACGGTCGCGGGCGCGCTGTCGGCCAGGTCGTCGCGCGCCACGTAGCGGAAGCTGTCGGTGCCGATGAACCCGGGCGCGGGCTCATAGAGGAACGCGCCGTTCGCGTTCAGCTGCAGGGTGCCATTCGACGGCCCGCCGACGAGCCGGGCGCTGAGCGGGTCGCCGTTACCGTCCACGTCGTTGCGCAGCACGCTCCGGTCGACCCCCACCACCAGCCGCTTGCCGGCCCTGGTGGCGAAGCCTTCTCCCGTGGCCACCGGCGCCAGGTTGGGCTGGCCCGACAGGCAGTACATGCCGCCCTTCTGGGTCGGGCCGAAGCCGCCCCACACGATCATCTGCGTGCCGGTCCACACCGTGCTCCAGCGGCCGCCCCACAGCGGCGTGGGCGCGCGCAGCAGGCTGGTCGCCGCCCATTGGTTGGTGTCGGGCCGGTAGCGGCCACCGGTGGGCGCGTTGTCGCCACCCCAGACCACCAGCTCCTCGCCCGTCCACACGCCTTGCGCCACGCGCGGCGTGGGCGCGCCGGCCAGCGACGTGGGCGCCCATTGGCCGGTCGAAGGGTCGAGGCGGCCGCCGTCGTTGAAGTAGCGGCCGTAGAGCTGGTCGTAGCCACCCCAGAAGATCGCCTCGGAGCCCGTCCACACCGCCACCGGCCACATGCGCGCGTCGGGTTGGCCGGCCGACTTGTGGATGGGCACCCAGGTGTTGGTGGCCGGGTGGTAGCGCCCGCCCCGCGGGCCCAGCTCGCCACTGTCGATCGAGCCACCCCAGACGATCATTTCGCTGCCCGTCCACACCGCGCCGTGGTGGTCGCGGTGCCCGGGGTCGTTGGCCATCGTGGCGTTGGTCCACTTGTCGGTCGCGGGGTTGTAGCGCTTGGCGCCTTCGTTCGAGCTGATGCCGCCGTAGGTGATCATCTCGCTGCCCGTCCACACGGCGGTGTGGCCATAGGTGATCCAGGGGGCATTGCGACGGGACATGGGCCTCCAGCTGTCGGTCGCCGGGTCGTAGCGGCCGCCCGAATCCACGGTGAAGGGGTCTCCCGGGCCCGCCCCCCAGAAGATGATCTCTTCGCCGGTCCAGACCGAGGTCGCGTTGCCGCGCGGCGCAGGCTGGCCTGCGGTGGCGATCGGCGACCAGCTGTTGGTCGCGGCATCGAACCGCGCGCCGGTGTCGGCCAGCATGTAGCCATAGCCGCCCCAGACGATCATCTCGGCCCCGGTCCACTCGGCGGAGTGCATGGCACGCGCCGCGGGCACGTTCATCGTGGTCATCGGCCGCCAGGCGTCCTGCGCCGGGTTGTAGCGTGCGCCGTCACCGCGAAAGGCGAAGTCCTCGTCCAGGCCGCCCCACAGCAGCGCCTCCTGGCCCGTCCACACCATGGTGCTGGCCTGGCCCGTGGTCGGCGCATTCAGCGTGGCCATCGGCGCCCAGGTGTCGGTGGCGGGGTTGTAGCGGCCGCCGGCGGCTCGCGACGGCCAGCCGCCATGGACCAGCATCTCGCTGCCGGTCCAGACGGCGTTGTGCTGGTAGCGCCAGGTCGGTGCGCCGTTGGCCGACAACGCCGACCAGGTGTCGGTGGCCGGGTCGTAGCGGCCGTTGCCGGCATCGCCCATCACGCCGCCCCAGGCGATCATCTGCTGCCCGGTCCAGACCACGGTGTTGAAGTAGGTCGCCTGGGGCGCCCCCGAGGTCGACATGGGGGTCCAGGAGTTGGCCTTCGGGTCGTAGCGGGCCCCATCGCGGTACAGCCGCCCCTGCGTCACGTCGTAGCCCGACCAGACCAGCATCTCGCGGCCCGTCCACGCCCCTTGCATGTAGGCCCGCGCCGCCAGCGGCGAAGGCGCGATCGCGGCCCAGGTGTCGGTCTTGGGGTTGTAGCGCCCACCGGTGTTGACCGGCGAGCCGAGGATGCCGCCCCAGACGATCATTTCCTTGCCCGTCCACACCGACGCGGCCCATTGCTGCCCCACGGGGGCGCCAGCCGTCGACATGGCACGCCAGGTGTCCGTGACCGGGTCGTAGCGCCCCCCGCTGCGGGAACCGTCGCCACCGAAGATCAGCATCTCGCTGCCTGTCCACGCGGCGCTGTGGGCATGGCGGGCGCCGGGTGCGCCCACCCCACTGACTGGCGCCCAGGTGTCGGTGGCGGGGTTGTAGCGGGCGCCGTCGCCATAGATGAACCCCACGGCCTCCATGCCGCCCCAGACGACCATCTCGGCCCCGGTCCAGACGGCCGTGTGCTCGTAGCGGCCGTCCAGGCCGGCCAGTGTCGGGCGCCAGCTGTCGTCGCGGCAATTGGCGTTCGGCGCCAGCAGCGGCAGCCGGTAGTCGCCCGTCGGCAGCGCAACATGCGCGGGGTGGCGCGCCCGCTGGCGGGCCCACCAGCGGTCGAAGCGCTGCTTGGGCCAGGCCAGGCTGCGCAACCGCACGCGGTCGGCGCTCATCTCGTCGATGGCCAGAGCGTAGACCTGGCCCGGGCTTTCGCGCAGCGGTCCGAAACGCCCCAGCACCGGCTGGCCTTCCCGCCCGCCTTCGGCGCGCCGAAGGGCCTGGACACGCGCATCGAACGCCTCCGGCGAGAGCATCAGCGCCCCCGGCGAGGCCCATGACGCCTCGCGGCCACGGGCCAGCACCGTGTCTCGGCGATCGGCAGACACGGGCTGCTGCCTTGCCCACTCGGCCCGCGCCCGCTGGCGGACCGCCCCGTGGAAACGGTCGTCCGAAGCGAAGTAGGACTGGATCAGCCGGTCGGCCAGCGCCGGCCGGGCGATGCACTCGGCGGCCCGCAGCGGGTCGTTGCCGACCGCCGCGAACAACTCGGCCAGGACGGCGGGCGACTGGGTCGTGGCGGCCATGCGGTCCAGCTCCGACTGCAACTGCGCCGCCGAGGGCTCGGCCTGCCACCACCGCCCCAGGGCCGCAGACTTCCGGAGGGCGTCCTCCGCCCGGCGCCTGATCACGGCGTCGGGCACCGACTGCTCGAAAGTGAGCGTGGGCGACGCACCCGGCGCCGCGACGCGTTGGCGCCAGTACACCCGCTCGATCGCCCGCTGGCACGCCACGCGGTCTTCCAGGCTCAGGGGCGTGGTGGCGGCCAAGGAGCCGGCCGCGGCCCACAGGCCGGCCAGCGCGAAGCACAGTGTGCGCGTGATCTTGTTCAAGCGGGTCTCCTGGGGGGGATGCATCGGCCATCGGTGCGCACTGCGGTACGCCCTTCCAACCGAGCAGGCAGGCCCGCGGCAGATACACCGCCACCATTGGCATGCGGTGCCGTTGGCATGCCATTGATCCAGCGCAAACTCCGGCTGCGCGCAGGTAGCATCGAGACCAGGCATCGGACGGGGGCGAAAGACCATGCACCATGACGTGGTGGTGATCGGAGGGGGCGCAGGCGGCCTGGAGCTGGCCGCCAGGCTGGGGCGCAGCCTGGGCCGGCGGGTCGGCCCGCGGCGGGTGCTGCTGGTCGACCGCTCGGTGTTCCACATCTGGAAGCCCACGCTGCACGAGGTGGCCGCCGGCACGCTCGATTCCCACCAGGAGGGCCTGAGCTACACCGTGCTGGCCCGGCGCAACCACTTCAGCTTCTCGCTCGGCGAGCTGCGCGGGCTGGACACCGCCGCGCGCACCCTGAAGCTCGGTGCCATCCACGACGAGCAGGGCAAGCTGCTGGTGCCCGAGCGCAGCTTGAGCTACCGCTGGCTGGTGCTGGCCATCGGCAGCGGCTCCAACTTCTTCGGCACACCCGGCGCCGAGCACGCCTACGTGCTGGAGCAGGCGGCCGACGCCGAACGCTTCCGCCGCCACCTGCAGGCGGCCTTCACCCGCAGCGCCTTTGCCGCCGACAAGCGCCTGGGCATCGTCATCGTGGGCGGCGGTGCCACCGGCGTCGAGCTCTCGGCCGAGCTGATCGAGGCGCACCAGGAGACGCTCGCCAGCCTCGATGTCGAGCAGGCCTTCCGGCTCGACCTGACCATCGTCGAGGCGGCACCGCGCATCCTCGCAGGCCTGCCCGAGCGCATCTCGGGCCAGGCCCGAACGGCGCTGGAGCGCAAGCAGGTGCGGGTGATGACCGACACCCGCGTGCAGGCCCTGCAGCCCGACAAGCTCGTCACCAGCCAGGGCGACATCGCGGCCGACCTGATCGTGTGGGCGGCGGGCATCAAGGCCGCCGAGGCCAACGCCGGCTTCGGGCTGGAAACGAACAAGGCCAACCAGTTCGTCGTCAACGAACGGCTCGAGACCTCGGCCACCGGCGTCTACGCGCTGGGCGACTGCGCCGCGGTGCCCTGGTCCGACGGCAAGCTCGTGCCCGCGCGCGCCCAGGCCGCGCACCAGCAGGCCAGCTTCCTCTACGGCACGCTGCACGGCCTGCTGCACGAGCGGGCGCCGGGCAACGCCGCCTTCCGCTACAAGGACTTCGGCTCGCTCGTCTCGCTGGGCGAGAACAAGGGCGTGGGCAACCTGATGGGCGGCCTGGCCGGCCGCAACTTCTTCGTCGAGGGGCTGCTCGCCAAGTGGATGTACATGTCGCTGCACCTGATGCACCACCGCGCCATCCTCGGCGTGGGCGGCACCTTCGTGCTGGCGCTGGCGCGGCTGCTGCAGCGGCGCGTGTCGGGGCGCCTGAAGCTGCACTGAGGCTGCCCGCGCGCTGGGGAAAGGAAAGGCACCCCCATGAAACACGCAGGCCCACAGACACTGGCCGCCCTGGCGCCGCTGCTGTCCGAGATTCGAGGCCAACCCGGGCTGGTGGAACGCACCCCGGGCGCCTTCTACCGCCGCTCCAAGGCCTACCTTCACTTCCACGAAGATGCTGGCGGCATCTTCGCGGACATCAAGCTCGATGGCGCCGCATTCACCCGGCTGCGGGTGACGACGGCCGACGAGCAGCGCCAACTGCTGGCGCTCGTCGCCGAAGCCGACGGCTCGCCTGCGCCTGGGCGGCTGAAAGGGTCCGCCTGAAATGTGTCGTTGATGTCGATCCTGGCCGCCGCCATTCGTCGTGCAGTACGACGCCCGGGAATCACCCCGGGCGCATCTTGAGGAGTCCCTGCTCGTGAAGACACTGACATTCGAGGTCACCATCAACGCCCCGCGCGCCCTGGTCTGGTCGACGATGCTCAGCCCCGAGGGCTACAAGGCGTGGACCGCCGCCTTCTGCGAGGGCTCGTACTACGAGGGCTCGTGGCAGGCGGGCGAGAGGATCCGGTTCCTCTCGCCCGGCGGCGACGGCATGAGCTCGGTCATTGCCGAGAACAAGCCCGAAGAGTTCGTATCGATCCGGCACCTGGGCATGATCGAAAACGGTGTCGAAGACACCACCAGCGACAAGGTGCGCGCCTGGACGCCCGCCTACGAGAACTACCGGCTGGCCGACGTGCCGGGCGGTTGTCGGGTCACCGTGACGCTGGACACCGCGCCCGAGTGGGAGCAATACATGCAGGACACCTTCCCGAAGGCGCTCGCGCTGCTCAAGGCCCTTTGCGAGCAGTAAGAGGCCACACATGCCCGATGCATCCAAGGTCCAGGGCCCCGCGTCGTACTTCCCGTCCATCGAGAAGACCTACGGGCAACCTGTCGAGCACTGGTTCGGCGTGCTGCGCGAAGCCGGAGGCCTCAAGCACATGGAACTGGTGGCCCTGCTCAAGGCCCGCCACGGGCTGGGGCACGGCCACGCCAATGCGCTGGTCGCCTACCACTTGTCCAAACAGTAAGTACGCGCACCTTGGCCCGATTGGGCTAGAAACTCTTCTTCGCCACCCTCGCATGGGTGTCGTTGACCAGCATCAGCCCCGCCGAGCCGTAGAACCGGTGGTACTCGGCCACCATCTCGCCGTGCACGATGACCGGGTCGGTGGCGACCAGCGCACGCGCCTCGTCCAGGTCTTTCACCGCCAGCACGAAGATGCCGCGCCGGCCTTCGACGCCGTCGAGCGGGCCGGCCACGGCGAGCTTGCCTTGCTGGGCCAGGCGGTTGATGTTGGCGAAGTGGCCCTTGAACATCTCGTTGCGCTCGGGGCCGTCGGGCATGCGCTGGGGGCCGGTCTTCAGGATCACGAGCACGTAGGCGCGCATGCCGTGCTCGTCGGCGCCGAGCTGCTGCGCCAGCGCGGCATCGAAGGCGGGCTTGGGCGGCTCGGCCGGGGCTTGCGCCGCCGTGCCGGTGGTCGCCGCGGCAGCGGCCAGGCTGATCAGGATGTGCAGGGCGCGCATGCGGGTCTCCTTCCGGTGTCGGGGCATTGTGGCGGTCAGAACGCGAGCACCGAGCCCTGTTTCACCCGCAGCCGGATGCGCCGGAGTGCGCCCAGGTCTTGCAGCGGGTCGCCGTCGAGCAGCAGCAGGCTGGCCTCGGCACCTTCTTCGAAGCCGCCGATGGCGCGGCCGGGGAAGAGCGCGCGCGGCGTGTGGCGGGTGAGCGTGTCCAGCAGCTCGGCGCGCGGCATGAGCTGCATCGCGTCGAGGTAGGCCACCTCGTCCAGCGGGCCGCCGAAGGGGTTGTCGCTGCCGATGAGCACACGCACGCCGGCTTTCAGCAGGCGCTGCAGGTTGTCGCGCTGCAGTGCCTGCACGGCGGCCAGAGCCTCGCCTTTCAGCCCCACCATCGTGACGGGCACGCTGGCGGTGGCGACGAGCGGCACGCCGCGCCGGGCCATGAGCGCGATGGTGGCGTCGTCCAGCCGGTAGTCGGCGGGCGTGAGCCGCTTGTCGAAGTGGTAGCCGGGCAGGTGGGCGATCAGGTCCGCGCCCGCGTCCACCGCCGCCTTCAGGTCGGCCGCGGTGTCGGCATGCGCCACCACGCGCAGCTTCGCGGCACGGGCACGCTGCACCACCTCGGGCAGCAGCGCCGGGTCCAGCCCGTTGTCGCCCATCAGCTCGGGCCGGCCCTTGCGTTCTGCGTGGTGGGCACTGTCGACGAGGATGACCTTGATGAAATCGGGCCGGCCCGCGAGCACGCCAGGCCAGGCCCCGGCGAGCTGCGCCGCGTCGTCGACCGGCACGTACATGCGCCGGCCTTCCGCCACGTCCGGCTCGGCCTGGCCGGCTTGTTGGGCCAGGTGCATGAACAGGCCCAGCGGGTGGCCGTCGCTCGCGCTCAGGCAGGCGGTGGCGTAGAGCACGTCGGGCAACCCGGCCTGGCCCATGAGGCCGCGGAACTCGGCGGTGTGGGCCGGGTTGGCGCACAGCTGGGCGCTGTAGAACACGCCGTCGCGGACCATCGCCGCGGCCTGTCGCGTGGCCATCCAGCTGCCTTGCAGGTTGTGGTTGTGGGCGTCCGCATAGGGCGCAATGGCGTAGCGGCCGCGGCCGTCGACGCGCAGGTCGATGCGCGCCGGCGAGCGGCGCGTGAACTTGCCGTCGACCACGTACCAGGTGCCCGGCACGAAGCGCTGGCCGTCGAACCAGCGGGCGTGTTCGATGGCCAGCGTGGGCGCGGCAAGCCCCTTCGCCGCGGGCTGCCCGGCCGTGACAGGCCCTTCGGAATCGGCATGGGCGTGGGCTGCGCTGGCCAGGGCGCAGGCCAGCGCCGCGGTGGTCAGGGCTTTCAGGGCGCGTACGGAGCAGTGCAAGGGCGGGGTCTCCTCAGGGTCGGTGGGCCGCAAGGTGCGGCAGACGCGGGCGAGTCTAGGCAGGCCGGCGCCCCGCCGCAGCCGCCATCCGACACGCTGCCGCAGGCGCCGATGAACCGCAGCACGCCAAGGCGGCGTCGCCGGCCCGTCACACCGCGCCCTAGGAGCCTGCCGGGCTTGGGCATGGCCCTGCGTTGCGCGACAGGCTCCTAGAATCCGCCGTCCGATCTTCCAGGCCCCTGCGCCGATGCCCCACGACCTCTCCACCCGCTTCGGCCGCCTCAAGGCCTGGCTCGACATGCACCTGGTGGACCACGGCTTCGTGCGTGCGGTCTACAACAACTTCCACGCGCTGGGCGCCGGCATGTTCCGGCTTTCGCAGCCCAGCCCCGCGCAGCTGGCACGCTACCGCGACCGCTTCGGCATCAAGACCGTGATCAACCTGCGCGGCAGCCACGGCTACGGCTCCTACGCGATGGAGGAAGCGGCCTGCCGCGACCTCGGCCTCACGCTCGTCGACCACAAGCTCTATTCGCGCCGCGCGCCCACGGTGGAAGAGCTCGACGCGACGCAGGCCCTGTTCGAGTCCATCACCTACCCGGCCCTGATGCACTGCAAGTCGGGCGCCGACCGAGCCGGGCTGGGCAGCGTGCTTTACAAGCACTTCCGAATGGGCGTGCCGATGGCCGAGGCCGCGAAGGCGCTGGACTGGCGCTACGGCCACTTCCGCATCGGCAAGACGGCGATCCTCGACTACTTCTTCCAGCGTTACCTGGAAGACAACGCCAAGGCACCGATCGACTTCATGGACTGGGTGCACACCCGCTACGACCGCCAGGCGCTGACCGCCGACTTCACGCGCCTGCGCAAGGAAAACAGCCTGGGCGACTGGATCCTCGACAAGGTGCTGCGGCGCGAATAGGCACGGGCAGATGAAACACGGCCTGCATCTCTACCGCCGCCTGCTCGGCTACGCCGGGCCCTACTGGCGGGTGGTCGGCATCTCGCTCGTGGGCATGGGGGTGGCCGCGGGCCTGGAGCCGGTGATGCCGGCGCTGCTGAAGCGCCTGATCGACGAGGCGCTGATCGCCAAGAACCCGGTCGCTGGCTGGCAGCTGCCCGGGCTCCTGCTGCTGGCCTTCGTGGCCAAGGGCCTGGCCGAGTACATGGCCAATGTGGCCAGCCAGTGGGTGGCCCACCGCGCGGTCACCGACCTGCGCCAGCAGGTCTTCCACCACCAGACCGGCCTGCCGCTGGCCACGCACGCCACGCAGACGCACGGCCGCATGCTTTCGCGCGTGCTCTACGACATCCCGCAGGTGGGCAGCGCGTTGTCGAACGCCTGGATCATCGTGGTGCGCGACTCGCTCATCATCGTGGGCCTCACCGCCTACCTGCTCTACACCGCCTGGCAGCTCACGCTGCTGATCGTGCTGGTGGCGCCGGTGGTGGCGCTGATCATCCGCAGCGCCAGCAGGAAGCTGCGCGGCTCGAACCAGCTGCAGCAGCAGCTGACCGGGCAGATGGCCGGGCTGGTGGAGTCGGCGCTCAATGGCGTCAAGGAGATCAAGATCTTCGGCGCCCGCGACTACGAGGCCGGCCGCTTCAACGCCCTGGCCGAGCGCTTGCGCAAGGCGACGATGAAGACGGTGCGGGTACAGGCGGCCAACGTGCCGCTGGTGCAGGTGCTGGCTGCCGCTGCGGTGTCGGGGATCATCCTCGTCGTCACCACCATGTCGTCGCGCAACCTGCTCACCCCGGGCGAGTTCGTCGGCTTCGTGACCGCGATGTCGATGCTGTTCGAGCCGATCCGCCGGCTGACCAACGTCAACGCCACCATCCAGGCCGGGCTGGCCGCAGCCGAGGGCATCTTCGGCCTGCTGGACCAGCCGCTGGAGCCCGAACAGGGCAGCACCCCTGCAGCGCAGCAGGTGCACGCCGAGGCGCAGGCGCTGAGCTTCCGCCATGTGCGCTTCAGCTACCCCGGCCAGGCCAAGCCCGCGCTGGACGACTTCAGCCTCGACCTGCCGCCCGGCCGCACGGTGGCGCTGGTCGGCGCCTCGGGCAGCGGCAAATCCACCGTGACCAGCCTGCTGGCCCGCTTCTACCTGCCCGAAGCCGGCGAGATTCTCTACGGCGGCCAGCCGATCGAGTCGCTGCCGCTGGCCGACTGGCGTGCCCGGCTGGCGCTGGTGGGCCAGCAGGTGGTGCTGTTCGACGACACGCTGGCGGCCAACATCGCCTACGGCCGGCCCGATGTGCCGCGCGAAGCCATCGAGCGCGCCGCCCGCGCCGCCCACGCCTGGGAGTTCATCGAGCGTGCGCCGCAGGGGCTGGACACGCCCTGTGGCGAAAACGGCCTCAACCTCTCGGGCGGCCAGCGCCAGCGCATCGCGATCGCGCGCGCCTTCCTGAAAGATGCGCCGCTGCTGATCCTCGACGAGGCCACCTCGGCGCTCGACAACGAGAGCGAGCGCCAGGTGCAGCAGGCCCTGCCCGAGCTGATGGCCGGGCGCACCACGCTGATCATCGCCCACCGCATGTCGACCATCGAGCACGCCGACCTGATCGTGGTGATGGACCAGGGCCGCATCGTCGAGCAGGGCCGCCACGCCGAGCTGCTGGCGCAAGGCGGCCACTACGCGCGGCTGCACCAGGCGCAGTTCGCGCCGGGCGAGGCCGCTGCGGTCACGGCCCCTCGAACGTGATCGCGCGGTTCAGGCGCTCGATCACTTCGTCGGGCGTGGCCCTGCTGCAGAGGATGTAGCGGCGCTCGCCCGGCGGCAGGTCGGTGAAATGCACGATCTTGAGTCGCCCAGGTGCCACCCCGGCCTGCTCGACCAGGTAGGCGGCCTCCTCCTCGGCGGCGAACATGAAGTGGGCACGCTGCGCCGCCACCATGTGCACCATCGCCACGCTCTCGGCGCTGGTCACCACCCGGTCCGGCCGCACGCTGGCCAGCAGGCCGTCGATCAGCGCCCCGTAGGAGAAACCGTCCTTGACCAGCACGCTCAGGTGGGGCTGGCGCAGCGCCTCGGCCAGGCTGGCAGCGGCCGGTGTGAAATCGGCGCGCGCGATCGCCACCGTCGGCCGGTCGCGGTAGATGGCGCGGGTGAACTTGAACTGCAGCTCGCGCTCGGGGTTGCGGAACCAGCCCACCGCGCAGGCAGGCCGTGTGTTGTCCTTCAGCGTCACGAGCTGGCGCACGGTCGGCAGCTCGACCCAGCGGTGGGCCACGCCGGCCGCCTTGAAGGCCTGCACCGCCGGCGTGGCCGTCAGGCCCGCCACCTCGGTGCTTCCCGGGCGGTGCGTCACGTAGGGCGGGCGCTCGAAGTAGTAGAGCTCGACCGGCTCGGCCGCGCCCGCCAGGGCCGACCACAGCCCCGCAGCGGCGAACAGCCCGCGACCGTTCATACGCCCGGGTGCAAAGGCCGCGGCGGCATCAGCAGCCCGCCGCTCTCCCCGGGGATGGCGGGAAACACGCCCGCCGTCCAGCGCTCGGCCGCCTGCTCGATCAGCGCACGCTCGCTGGCGACGAAGTTCCACCAGATCATGCGGGGTGCATCCAGCGCTGCGCCACCGACCACCACCACCCGAGTGGGCAGCGCCGAGCGCAACACCACGCCCTGCGGCCCCTCGACCAGCGCCATCTCGCCGGGCGGCAGGCAGTGGCCGTCGACCTCGACGGGCTCGGTGGGGCTGTAGACCGCGATCTCTTCGGCCAGCCTCGGCAGGCGCCAGGGCGTTCCCGCCGGCAGTTGCAGGTCCAGGTAGAGCGTGGGCGAGGCGGCACGCACCGGGGAGGTCTGGCCGAAGGCCTCGCCCACCAGCACACGCACCGTGACGCCCTCGACCACGCACTCGGGGATGGCCTCGGCCGCCACATGCTGGAACGAGGGTTCGCCCCGCTCGGCCTCGCGCGGCAGCGCGACCCACAGCTGCAGGCCGTGCAGCGCGCGGGCGCGCCCGGCCTGCGACGGCGGCACGCGCTCGCTGTGCACGATGCCGTGGCCGGCGCTCATCCAGTTCACCGCACCGGGGGCGATCTCCTGCACCGTGCCCAGGCTGTCGCGGTGCAGGAAGCCGCCCTCGAACAGGTAGGTGACGGTGGCCAGCCCGATGTGCGGGTGCGGGCCGACATCGGTGTCGGCCTCGGCGGCCAGGGTGACCGGGCCGAAGTGGTCGAAGAAGACGAAGGGGCCGACGGAGCGACGCGCGGCCACCGGCAACACACGCCGCACCTGCAGCCCGCCGGCGAGTTCGGTGACCCGGGGTGTCCAACGCTGCATCGCCAACTCCCTAGTGCAAGGGCCCGATCGTAGCCGGGCCGCGCCGAGTGCGCGAGCCGCCGCGGCAGCGCTCAGGAGCCGGCGCGAGAGGCCGCCGCCGACGTTGCAGCGGCGCGCGACCTGCGCGCCTCTGCCAGCACCCTCTTCAGCTCGGCCTCGGCCTCGCGCTGACGGCGGCCCAGGTCGGTCGGCTCGGCGCGCTGGCTGGCCGAGGCCCGCGGCGGCGCCGGGTCCGACAACAGCACACTGCCGGCCTTGATGGCCAGGAAGATCGCCAGCACCATGGCCCAGCGCGGCACCGTTCCGGCGGTCTGCCGCCAGCGCACATGCCAGGGAGGCTGGCTGCGGCGCGCTTCGGCCTTGGCCTGGCGGCGCTGCGCGGCCTGGGCCAGCTGCGGCGGGATCGCCTCGTAGGCCTCGACCCAGCGTGCATAGTGGGCCTGCGAGGTGACGATGCGCAGCCAGTGCGGGAAGCGCTGGGCCATCACCTGCAGTCGCGGCATGGCCTCCATCAGCTCCTTGGCGGGCGGCACCTCGTCGCGCCGCAGGCGCTGCACCAGGCTGCGTTGCTGGTTGAACTCCAGCGGGTCCTGCAGGAAGAAGAGCAGCTTCTCCTCGATGGCGTTGTCGATGGCCTCGCCGACGCGGCCATAGATGCCCAGGCGGCGGCGCTCCTGCTCCCAGTGGAAGACCTGGCAGGCTGGGCCGAAGAGGAACTCGTGCCCGGGCTGCCAGCCTTCGAACAGCTCACGGGCGATGCGCCATTCGACGATCGCTCGGGCCTCCAGGTTGACCAGGCGGTCGTCGGCGAGCGCGGCGTCGAGCGCCGCGCGGGCCGACTCTTCGCTGTCGAAGACCCGGTCGCGGCGCACCTCGAAGGCCCGGAACACGCCCTCGGCGAGCGCTTCCGCCGTGGGCGGGGCCTCGGCCTCGGGCGCGGCCTGCAACGGCTCGGCCGACGGGTCTTCGGCGACCGTGAGGACCGGGGTGTCCGGGGCCGCCGGCGTGGGCGCCGAGGCAGGCGCCGCCGTGGCCCCGACATCGGGCTCAGCCCCGGCACCGCCCGTCGCCGCGCCCTCGGCCTCTTCGGCCAGCGCCGCCTCGGCCACCTGCTGGCGCCGCCAGGCGGCCCAGCGCAGCGCCACCTCGTAGGCCTCGCGCAGGTCCTGGAAGGCCTGGGCCTCGGTGGCCTGGTCGATGCGCTTCAGGCGCTGCGCATAGGCCTTGCGGATCGCGCGCTCGTCGGCGCTGTCGTCCAGCCCCAGCGCCAGCAGGAAATGCGGCGTCGGTGAGTTCACAGCGTCCCTGGTCAACGTTCGTCGTCGAACACCGGCGTGCGCTCGATGTGGTCCAGCGCCTGCTCCAGCTCCTTGCGCGCCGCCTTGACGGTGCGGTCGTCCTGCGTGGCCAGCGCACGCTCGAACCGCAGGGTCTGCGCGCCCAGCCACTCGCGCGGGTCGCCGCGGCACTGTTCGTACAGCCGCTCGGCGCGCGCCATCAGCGTGCGGTTCTCGAGCCGGTCGCGCGGGTGGATCTTCAGGTCGGCCAGCCGCTGCAGCGCCTGGGCGATCTCGGCCTCGCTCAGCAGCCCCGGGTTGCCCTCGATCACGAGGTTGAAGCTCTGCTGCGTCTTCAGCACCGTGGCCTCGACCTGCAACAGGCCGTTCACGTCGTAGGTGAAGCGCACGTCGGTGGCGCATTCCTGGGCCGGCAGCTTGGGCAGGGCCACCTTCAGCGTGCCGAGGTGGATGTTGTCGCGCACCATGCGCGCCTCGCCCTGGTAGATATCGAGGTCGATGCTGGGCTGGTGGTCGCGCGTCGGCACGTACTGCTTGACGCGGCTGATCGGCACCGGGCTGTTGCGCTCGATCAGCGGGTCGAAGTGGCCGGTGGAACTCTGCCGCTCATCGATCTGGATGCTCACCGCCACGCCCAGCGAGTAGGGCGAGACGTCGGTCATCACCACCTCGTCGAGCGCCGCGTCCTTCGCCAGCAGGCCGGCCTGCACCGCGGCGCCGAGCGCCACCACCTCGTCGGGGTTGAGGTCGATCGCCGGGAAGCGGCCGAACATCGTCGTCACCAGCCGGCGCACCAGCGGCATGCGGGTGGCGCCGCCGGCCAGCACGATGTTGTCCAGCTCGCTGCTGCGCAGGTTGGCGTCGCGCAGCGCGCGCTCCACCGGCGCGCGCAGCCGCTTGAGCAGCGGCGCGCAGGCCTGCTCCAGCATCGCCTCGTCGATCGCCAGCTCGTGGTCGGCCTGGCCATCGGCCACGCGGATCGTCGCGGTGGGCTGCTGGCTCAGCGCGCGCTTGGCCAGCTCGGCCTGGCCGTACAGGCGCTGCATGAAGGTGGTGTCCTTGCGCAGTCTCTCAGGCAGGTTCAGGCGCTGGAAGAACAGGTCGGCCAGCGCGAGCACCACGTCCTCGCCGCCGAGGAAGTTGTCGCCGGCCGAGGCCCGCACCTCCATCACGCCCTCGAAGAGCTCGAGGATGGAGACATCGAAGGTACCGCCGCCGAGGTCGAACACCAGGAAGCGGCTTTCGGCGCCGCGCAGGTGCATGCCATAGGCGAGCGCCGCGGCGGTGGGCTCGTTGAGCAGGCGGTCGACCTTCAGGCCGGCGATCTGCCCGGCGGCGCGGGTGGCCTTGCGTTGCGCATCGGAGAAGTAGGCCGGCACGGTGATCACGGCTTGCGTCACCGGCTCGCCGAGGAAGGCCTCGGCATCGGCCTTGAGCGACTTCAGGATCAACGCCGACAGCTCCTCGGGGCGGAACTCGCGCTTGCCCAGGCGCAGCGTCTTCTGGCTGCCCATGTAGCGCTTGAAGAGCGCGGCGGACTGGTCCGGGTGGCTTTGCAGCCGCTCGCGCGCGGCGCGGCCGACGAGCACGCTGCCGTCGGCGTCGAGGCTGACGCAGGACGGCGTCAGGAATTCGCCCAGGCCGTTGGGGACCAGTTGCGACGCGCCGTCGCGCCAGACCGCCACCAGGCTGTTGGTGGTGCCCAGGTCGATGCCGATGATCACGCGGACCTCCCTCTCACATCTTCTTCCGCGGCGGGCATCCTAGCCTGCAGGGGTGGGGGTTGTGCGGCGCCGGCTCAGCGCGGCGTGGAGCACGCCACGAGAACCGTGCCGTGGGCGCCGCGGCGGACGGCCTGGCCGGCCGGCGCCGGGTCGCCTTGCCAGTCGATGCCGTGGTAGTCCAGCACATGGCGCAACGGCTCGGCCATCATCACCAGGCCGCGCGGACGCCCGTCTTCCCCCACCCCATCGTTCCTCAGCCAGCCGACCACCTGGCCCCGGTCGTCCAGCACCGGCCCGGCGCCGAGCTTCAATTCGGCCGCCACGGTGATCCAGGGCTTGGGCTCAGCCGAGGCCGATGCGGCCGCCGAGGCCGGGCCGTCCGGCACAGTGCCCGGCGGGTCGCTGGACACATAGGCCACCGTGACCCACGGCGAGGCACCGGGCCGCGCATCGGGCGCGAAGCCGATCACCGTCAGCGCCGATTCCCGGGGCAGCAGCCCGCCGCGCGCCTGAAGCGGCCGGTAGGGTCCGCCCTCGGCCTGCAGCAGCACGAAGCCGGCCAGCGCCTCGGGCGCGGCCCGGCGGCCGGGCCGGGTGCCCGCCAGCGTGGTGATGCGGAAGTCGTCGCAGCCGAGCAGGGG
>JBMOQN010000012.1:0-24673 GCA_049322835.1 Pseudomonadota bacterium
GCTGCTTCGGCGGCTGCACCTTCTGCTCGATCACCGAGCACGAGGGCCGCATCATCCAGAGCCGCAGCGAAGACTCGGTGATCCGCGAGATCGAGGAGATGCGCGACAAGGTCAAGGGCTTCACCGGTGTCGTCTCCGACCTCGGCGGCCCCACGGCCAACATGTACCGGCTGACCTGCAAGAGCCCCGAGATCGAGGCCGCCTGCCGCAAGCCCAGCTGCGTGTACCCCGGCATCTGCCCCAACCTGGGCACCGACCACGGCCCGCTGATCAAGATGTACCGCCGCGCCCGTGCGCTCAAGGGCGTCAAGAAGATCCTGATCGGCTCGGGTCTGCGCTACGACCTGGCAGTGAAGTCGCCCGAGTACGTGAAGGAGCTGGTGCAGCACCACGTGGGCGGCTACCTCAAGATCGCGCCCGAGCACACCGAGAACGGCCCGCTCACCAAGATGATGAAGCCGGGCATCGGCGCCTACGACCAGTTCAAGGCGATGTTCGAGAAGTACAGCGCCGAAGCGGGCAAGCAGCAGTTCCTGATCCCGTACTTCATCGCCGCGCACCCGGGCACCAGCGACGAGGACATGATGAACCTCGCCATCTGGCTGAAGCGCAACGGCTTTCGTGCCGACCAGGTGCAAACCTTCTACCCCAGCCCCATGGCCACCGCGACCGCGATGTACCACTCGGGCCTGAACCCGCTGAAGGGCATCCACCGCGACCCCAAGCGCGGCGGCGAGAAGGTCGACATCGTGCGCGGCGAACGCCGCCGCCGCCTCCACAAGGCCTTCCTGCGCTACCACGACCCCAACAACTGGCCGCTGCTGCGCGAGGCCCTGAAGGACATGGGCCGCGCCGACCTGATCGGCAACGGCAAGCACCACCTGATCCCGACCTGGCAGCCGGCCACCGACGGCAGCTACCAGAGTGCGCGGCGCAGCAATTCGACGCCGGCGCCGGTGGCGAAGAAGAGTGGCGTGGCGCTCAAGACCGCTCAGCCCGTGAAGGGCCGCATCCTGACCCAGCACACGGGGTTGCCGCCCAGGGACAACGGCAGCCAGCCAGCACGGCCGGGCAGCCGCCCTGCCAAGCCTGTCGCCCGCAAGCCCGGCCGCTGAGCCAACGCAGGGCGCGTTTCAGCGCCCCAGATGCTCCGCCAGGAAGGCCTCCAACTCGCGGAAGAACTGCGTGCGGTGCACCTGCTGGCCCAGGTGGTGGTCGCCGTCTTCCTGCTCGATGAAGCGGTAGCGCTTACCGGCGCGCTTGAGTGCGCTGGCCATGTCCTTGCCCTGGCTGAACGGTACGCTCAGATCGGCCGTGCCGTGGATCAGCAGCACCGGCGCCTGGATCTTGTCGGCCAGGCGAACGGGTGACGTGGCCTTGAGCTGGTCACGGTCGCCCCAGGCTTCGCCCACCATCTGCGAGAACACAGCCGCACCGTTCACGAAGTCGCGCTGGTGCATCTCCAGGTCCAGCAGATCCGTCACGCCCGCGAAGCTGACAGCGCAGCGGTAGAGCTCAGGCGTCTTGGCCGCGCCCATCAGCGCCGCGTAGCCGCCATAGTTGGAGCCAACGATGCACACCCGCGCCGGGTCAGCCGTGCCGCGCTGCACCAGCCATTGCAGCGCGTCGCTCAGGTCGTCCTGCATCTCCAGGCCCCACCGCTTCAGGCCCGCCGTCATGTGGCCGTGGCCAAATCCCGAAGAACCGCGGAAGTTGACCTGCAGAACCGCATAGCCGCGATCGGCCAGGAACTGGACCCTCGGGTCGAACACCATCGAGTCCGCGCTGATCGGGCCGCCGTGCGGCAACAGTACCGTGGGCAGGTTCTTGGGCTCACGGCCTTGAGGCAAGGTCAAGATCACCGGCAGCTCGACGCCATCGCGCGCGCGGGCCATGTGGGCGGCCTTGCGCGAAAGGCCGGCGTCGGCCAAGCCGGGGTAGGTGTCGGCCAGCAGGCTCAGCGTGCCCTCCTTGCGCGTCCCCACCAGGTATCGACCGGGATCGCCATTGCCAACGGAGTACAGCAGATATTGCGAGCCGTCGGCACTGAACTGCAGCAGTGCATTGGTCCGCCCCGGCAGCGCTTGGTCGATGCCTGTCAGCAAGGCCTTGTAGCCTGGAGCCCAGATGCCCGCCGCCGAATCACCCATCACGACGCTGCGGATGCCGATCACCTCGCCGGTCTGCGGGGCACGCATCAGCTTGCTGCCGACGTCGAACACCGGGTGGCTCAGCAGCAGGCGACGCGGCAGCGCGGGGTCAGCCAGGTTGACCTCGAATGCGGCCTGCCGGCCCTCATGGTCGGCCAGCACGTAGAGCAGGTTGGGGTCGGTGCCAAAGCCCAGCGGCTCCACCGCGTCGCGGTCGAACAGGCCAAAGTTCCAGAGTTCGCGCCAGTTCTTGCCATCCGGGTCGCAGACCTGGACGGTGGCTCGCCTGCCATCGAAGCCCATACCTGCACGCACCCGGTGGGTCAGATCGGTCATCCAGCGATCGATGCCACCCCGGCCTGGGTGCACGATGATTCGTCGCCCCGTTTCAAGGTGCACGCGGAACACCGACGGCAGCCGGCTGTCGTCGTCATCGAGTTGCAGCAGCACGTGCTGGCCGTCCTCGGGCAGCCAGTCGATCACACGGTCCTGGAACTGTGCCGGCCTTCCGGCATAGCGGAAGGCTGAACGCCGTACCAGGTTCACCAGGCCGGTGCCATCGGGCTTGAGCGAGAACAGCCTCGTCTCGCCGAACTGCGTCCATCCGCGCTGGCTGGGGTAGTGCACGCTCACCACCAGGCGGTCATTGCTGGCCCATTTGAGCCAGGCGAAGCGGAACTCCTTGTTGTCCGTCTTCAGCAGCGGGCGGATCGGCCCGCCGCCCACCAGCTCGCGCGTCACCAGCACGGTGTAGCCGCCGGTGTTCATCAAGGCGGCGTAGCGCTGGCCGTCAGGCGTCAGCTCCACGTCCGCCACCAGCGGCAGGTCGGCGAAAGCAGAGAGCGGCAACGGTGCCGGAGGCTTCTCGATCGGGGTGGTCTGTGCGCCGGCCAGGCCGGCGGCGGCGATCAGGCCGAGCGCGCAGGCGGCCCGGCGCATCCAGGTGGTGGTGTTCATCGCTCCCTCTCCGCCCGGTGCAGCCGGGCGTGTCTTGGGGCGCGATGTTAGGCCGAGGGCGCGCCTGGGCCCGCCATGAGCGTCAAGGAATTGGGCAGGGTCCGCGTCGGCGGCGCCCAAGCTCAGAGAGCAAAGACCACCTGCACCAGCGCCGGCCCGTCGGGGTGCGGCCGGGTCTCGGCGCCCAGGCCGCGCATCAGCACCAGCATGCGGCGGTTCTCGGGCAGCACGTCGCCGATCAGCGCGTGCAGGCCGCGGGCCTTGGCGTGGCGGGCCAGGCGGGCCATCAGGGCGCGGCCCAGGCCCAGGCTCTGCCACTCGTCGGCCACGGCGATGGCGAACTCGGCCTCGCCGGGCTGGCCGGGCCGGTCGGGAAGACGCACGTAGCGCGCATCGGCCACGAGGCGGGCCGGCGGCGGCTCGTGCCGGTGGTCCTCCGTCAGCACCTCGGCCACCAGCGCCACGTGGTCCAGTTGATCCACCTCGGTCATCTGGCGCAGGGTGGACGGGCTCAGCTGCCGCAGGCCGACATGGAAGCGCTTCTGGCGCGAGGCCAGCGAGAGGTTGCTGACGAAGGCCTGCTCGCCGGCTGCATCGTCGGCCTGGATGGGGCGCAGCAGCACCGCGCGGCCACCCGGCAGCGCCATGCGCTCGACCAGCGTGGGCGTGTCGACAACGGGCTCGGCGCGCACGGCGGCGGCCAGCCACTGCAGGGCGGTCTCCACCATCACAGCACGCTGATCAGCTGAGGTTCATCGTCCAGCCGCTCGACCGGCGAGAGCTGCAGCACGGCTGGGCCGCCCAGCGGGCCCACCAGCACCGGCACATCACCCCACAGGTCGATGGCCTGCCCGGCTTCGAGCACGATGTCGCGCGGGTCGTTGTCGATGGTGATCCACAGCGTGCCGGCCGCGCTGGCCAGGTGGGTGGGGTGGGTGTCGTCGAGACGGGTGCTCTGGCCGCGTTCCAGGCGCAGCGTGGTGGGGGCGAGGGGTGTCGACATGGCGGGCTCCTGATCGGGCGTTGGTGCATGCGCTGTATGCATGCTGTCGGCGCCTTTGCCGGGGTGCTTGCGCCGGCGCCATCGTGGAGCGAATATTCGGCTTCCACCGGCACGGTGACAAACGATTGTTTGGAACCACAAGCATTCCTTGCAAGCATGCAAAACAAGCCCGCCGACCGCCTCCCGCCGCTGGACCTGCTGGCCTCGTTCGAAGCCGCGGCCCGGCACCTGAGCTTCACCCGCGCCGCCGCCGAGCGCTTCGTCACCCAGTCGGCCATGAGCCGGCAGATGCGGGCGCTGGAGGAGGAGCTGGGCGTCGCCCTCTTCACCCGTCAGCATCGGGCGCTCGCGCTCACCGCTGATGGTCAGCGCCTGCTCACCGCCTGCACCGCCGCCTTGGGCACGCTGCGCGGCGCGGTGCGCGACATCCGCGCGCCCAACCGGCGCGAAGTGCTGGCGCTGACCACCACCCCGGGCTTCGCCGCGCTGTGGCTCATCCCGCGGCTGACCGCCTTCACCCGCGCCCACCCCGGCATCGACGTGCGGCTCGACGCCACGCTGGAAAACCGCGACCTGGCCTCGGAGGGCTTCGACCTGGCAGTGCGCTACGCCAAGGTGGCCGGCGTCGCCAGCGGCCCGCGGCTGTTCGAGGAGACGATGCTGGCGGTCTGCAGCCCGCGCCTGGCCACCGAGCTGAAGCTGCCGCTGAAGAAGCCCGCCGACCTGGCGCACCACACGCTGCTGCACATCGCGATGGACAGCGACGTGGGCGGCCTGCCGATGGAGTGGCAGACCCTGCTGGGCGCCTGGGGCCTGGGCGACCTGCAGCCCGCCGCGCTGCAGAGCTTCACCAGCTACGCCGAGGCGATCGCCGCGGCAGTGGCCGGCCAGGGCGTGGCGCTCGGCCGCCGGCCGCTGGTGGACGGCTTGCTCGCCAGCGGGCAGCTGGTGTCGCCCTTCGACGCCGAGGCGGCTTCGCCACGCGGCTACCAGCTCATCGTCGAGCCGAGCGCCCGGGCCCGCCCGGCCGTGCGTGCCTTTGAACAGTGGCTGCTAGCGCAAGCGGCGGCCACCTCGGCGGCGATGCGGCGGGCAGCCCCGGTGGTGGTGTAGCGCGCCCTACTGCGGCTGCGCCGGCGGCGGCAGCCAGCTGCCGGGGCGCTGCTTGCGGATCAGCAGGTTCTTCAGCGCCCATTGGGTGGCCGCGTCCAGCGGCGCGAGGTAGCGCACCTCGCCGCCGGCCTGCACGGCCACCGGCACGCCGCGGTCGAACAGCAGGCGGTTGCCGGGCAGGCGGGGCACCTTGTCGCCCGGGGTGAGGATGCCCGCCAGGTTCAGCGGGTCCACGGCCGAGATCGAGACGCGCTCGGGCGCGGGCTCGCCACCGGCATCGGCCTCGCGCGCCAGCCGGCGCAGGGTGGCGGCGGCCTCCGGCAGCGCGAACTGCTCGCCGGCAAAGCCGCTGACGAAACGGCCGCCGCGCACTTCGTCGCGCGCCTCCAGCCGGCGCAGCACGTAGAGCAGCTCGCGCCAGGGTGGCAGGCCTTCCTCGCGCTCCAGCAGGCGGCGGAAGACCACGCCGTAGCGGCGCAGCAGCACGCGCACGATGTGCTCGACATGCGGGTCGGCCAGGGCGCCGGCGGCGGCGGGCGCAGCGCGCGGGCGGCGGGTGAGTGCCCAGCGGCCGGCGTCGTCCATCGCCGGGTCGCGCCCGGTGGGGGAACGGCGGCGCAGCTTGTTGCGCTTGTCGGCCGGCATCACCAGCGCGCGCAGCCCGGCGAAGCTGTCGCAGCTGACCAGGCCTTGCGCCACCAGCTCGGCCAGCGCGTTCTCCAGCTCGGTGCCCAGCAGGTGGGCGTCGTGCTGCAGGTCGGCAAAGAAGCTGGCACCGTGCTCGCGCAGGGCCTGCAGCACCCGCTGGGCGCGGCCGGTCAATGCCATGTCGGCGTCAGGTGGGGGCGCCTCGTCGGCCGACCGGGCCTGCTGCCAATGCGGCAGCGCGCCGCGCTCGGCCAGCAGCACCGGCGTGGCGCGGATCGGGCCCGTCTTCGGCTTCGCCTCGCCGGCCGCTGCGTCACCGCCGGCAGGGCCGGACATCGGCCGCCACCAGGCGACGCGGCCGGTGGCGCAAAGCTTGTCGAGCAGGGCCGGCTCGTAGTGGCGCACCCGCGCGGCCAGCACGTCTTCTTCCCAGGCGGCCACCGGCACCGCCACGCCTTCGAGCTGGCGCAGCGTGGCAAGCAGGCCCTCGTCGCCCTCGGGGCGGTCGTCCTGCTCCGCGTCGGCCACCGGCAGCCGGTGCCAGGCGAAGAGGAAACGCATGAAGGTGGCCGGCGGCACCGGCTGAGCCTCGGCGCGGCGCTTGTCGCGCGTGCGGCGGTGGATGCGCGCGAGCAGGCGGCGGTCGCACCACTCGTCGGCCCCAGGGGCGGTGAAGCCGCCGCGCATCGCCGCGCCCTCGGCCTCCAGCCGCAGCAGGCCTTGCAAGGCGGCGTCTGGCGACACACCCAGGGTGCCCGCGAGCGCCGCAGCGCTCACCGGCCCCAGCAGCTCGAGCCGGCCGCGCAGGACCTCGCGCAGCGCATCGCCCGCGTCCGGCCGTGTCTCGTTCGTGGCGCGAATGGCCGGCTCGAAGGTGCCCTGCGGGAACATGGCCTGGAACTCGTGCAGCCGCTCGGCCGCCAGCGCGATGCGCGTGCGGCCGGTGGTGAGCCAGGTGAGCCGCTGCTGCGCCGCCAGCGCCGCCGCCAACGCCTGCGCACCAGCCCGCGCCACCTCGGCCTCGGTGAGGAAGCCGTGCACCAGCAGCGCGTCGTGCAGCTCGTCGGCCTGGCCGATCTCGGGCCACGCCTCGTCGACGACCTGGGTGATCACCGCCGGGTCGAGCCGGCCCAGCTCGGCCGCCGTGCGCACGTCCATCATCGGCTGGGTGCGGACGGCCTTGGTCCGGCGCTCCTCGGCCGCGCCATCGTCGAGGAAGGCGAAGGGCCGCGCGTTGAGGATGGCGAAGGACAGCGGCGACGGCGAGGCCAGGTCGCGCGCCACCACCTGCACCTCGCCGGTCTCCATGCGCTGCAGCAGGCGCACGAAGCCGTCGGCGTCCACCGTGTCTTCGAGGCAGTCGCGCAGCGTCTGCAGCACCAGCGGGTGGTCGGGGATCTCGCGCTCGCCGACCAGGTTCTCGGCGCAGGCCACCTGGTCGGGGAAGACGACGGTCAGCAGGTCTTCCGCGTCGCTGCGCTGGAACTGCGGCGGCACCTTGCGGCCGGCGAACATGCGGCGCAGCGCGAGCGCGGCGGTGGCGTTCCAGCGCCATCGGGTGCCGAACATCGGCGCGCCCAGCAGCGCCTGCACCAACACCTCGCGCGCGGTGGCCGAGCGCAGGTAGTGCGCCACTTCCTCCAGCGCGAAGCTGTGGGTCGGGCCGAGCGAGAGCACGATGCTGTCCTCCAGCGCGCTGGCCTGCAGCTCGAAGTTGAACTGGCGGCAAAAGCGCTTGCGCAGCGCCAGGCCCCAGGCCTTGTTGATGCGCGAGCCGAAGGGCGAGTGGATGACGAGGTGGGTGTCGCCGACCTCGTCGAAGAAGCGCTCGAAGACGATGCAGGTCTCGGTGGGCAACACGCCCAGCGCCGCGCGAGAGGCGGCCAGGTAGTCGCTCAGCTGGCGCGCCGCCGGCTCGGGCAGGCCAAGCTCGCTGCGCAGCGGCGGCAGGCAGCTTTCGGGCGACTCGGCCAGCCAGGCGTCGGCCCGGGCCGACAGGCGCGCCACGGCGTGGCTCAGCTCGTTGCTGCGCCCCAGTTGGTCGCCCAGCCAGAAGGGCATCGAGGGCGGCTGGCCATGGGCGTCTTCCACCATCACCTTGCCGGTCTCGACCTTGAGGATGCGGTAGGAGGTGTTGCCGAGCTGGAACACGTCGCCGGCCAGGCTCTCGAAAGCGAAGTCTTCGTTGAGCGTGCCCACCCGGTGCTCCTCCGGCATCAGCACCACGTCGTAGTCGAACTGGTCGGGGATCACGCCGGCGTTGCTGACCGCGGTGAGCTGCGCGCCGCGGCGGGCCCGCACGATGCCGTTCACCGCGTCCAGGTGCAGGTAGGCGCCGCGCCGGCCTCGGCGGGTGGTGTAGCCCTCGGCGAGCATCTGCACCAGCTCGTCGAAGCGGGCGCGCGGCAGCTCGGCGTAGGGCTGGGCACGGCGCACCAGCGCGTAGAGCTCGTCGAGCGGCCATTCGCGGCAGGCCACCTCGGCCACGATCTGCTGAGACAGCACGTCCAGCGGCTCGTGCGGTGTGCGGATGCGGTCGAGCTCGCCGCGCTGCACAGCGTCCAGCAACGCGCTGCACTCCATCAGGTCGTCCAGAGAGAGCGGGAACAGCCGCCCCTTCGGGATCGCGCCCACCGCATGCCCCGCGCGACCCACGCGCTGCAGGAACGCGTTGATCGAGCGCGGTGAACCGAGCTGGCACACCAGGTCGACATCGCCGATGTCGATGCCCAGCTCCAGCGAGCTGGTGGCGACCAGCGCCTTCAGCCCGCCGGCCTTGAGCCGCGTCTCGGCCTGCAGCCGGTGCTCGCGCGCCAGGCTGCCGTGGTGGGCGGTGACGTGCTCCTCGCCCAGGCGCTGGGCCAGGTGGCGCGCGGCCCGCTCGGCCACGCGTCGCTGGTTCACGAACACGAGCGTGGTGCGGTGCTGCGCCACCAGGTCGGCCAGGCGGTCGTAGACTTCTTCCCACACCTCGCCGGCCATCACCGTGGCGAGCGGCGAGCGCGGCAGCTCCAGGCCCAGGTCGCGCTGGCGCACGTGGCCGGTGTCGATCACCTCCACAGGCTCGTCACGCGCGCCCACCAGGAAGCGCGCGATCTCGTCCATCGGCTTGACGGTGGCCGACAGGCCCACGCGCACCGGCGCGTGCGTGGCCAGGGCCTGCAGGCGCTCCAGCGTGAGCACCAGGTGGGCGCCGCGCTTGCTGCCGGCCACCGCATGCAGCTCGTCGACGATCACGCTGCGGACCGACTTCAGCATCGCGCGGCCCGAGGCGGTGGTGAGCAGGATGTAGAGCGACTCGGGCGTGGTCACCAGGATGTGCGGCGCCTGGCGGCGCATGCGCTCGCGTTCCGAGGCCGGCGTGTCGCCGGTGCGCACCGCGGCGCGGATGCCCGGGTCCGGCAGGGCCATCGCCGCCAGTTGCTCGCGGATGCCGGCCAGCGGCTCTTCCAGATTCTTCCGGATGTCGTTGGACAAGGCCTTCAGCGGCGACACGTAGAGCACGTGCACCTCGTCGCACAGGCCCGTCGCCAGGCCCTCGCGCACCAGCTCGTCGATGGCCGAGAGGAAGGCGGCCAGCGTCTTGCCCGAGCCGGTGGGCGCCGCGATCAGCGCGTGTCGGCGCTGCGTGGTGACGGCCCAGGCCCGCGACTGCACCTCGGTGGGTTGGCCGAAGCGTGCGCGCAGCCAGGCCGCCACGGCAGGGTGGAACAGGGTGTCGACGGAGGGCGGATCGATGGCCTCGGCAGCGGGCATGGCCCGATTGTGCGGGCCGCCGCGGACCGTTGCTGTCAGCAGGTCTTCAGGCCACGGCCGGGCCGGGCGGGGCTCTCGCTAGTCCGCCCGCAGCTGGCGGGCGGTGCCCATGGCTTTCAGCGCGGCGCGGTTCACCTCGCCCGGGGTGGCCATCATGGTGTCGCTGTGCTCGCGGATGTCGATCGGCGATTCCATCTCGACGGCGATCGCGAGCTCCAGGTAGGGCTGGTAGGGGCCCTCGCCGCCGACCAGCGCCTGGGCCACGCCCTCGGGCACCGGCAGCGAGCCCAGCAGCTGGCCGAAGGTCTGGCCGAGCATGCGGTCGAGCAGCGAGAACACACCACAGAGGAAGACCTCGTTGCGGGTGGTCTCGTCGCCGTGGGTGCGCGCCAGCTCTTCCATCAGCAACCCGCGGCGCACGGCGAGGAACATCAGCGGCTTCAGGTCCGGGTCGTCGATCGCGCTGGTCATCAGCAGCGCGAGCCAGCGCTTGAGCCGGCCATAGCCGAGCATCATCAGCGCGTGCGAGAAGGAGTTGATCTCGACCGACAAGCCGAAGCCCGGCGAGTTGATGTAGCGCATGAGGCGGAAGGCCAGCGACGGATCGCCGCGCAGCACGGCTTCGAGCTTGGCGGCCGGCTCCTCGCGCTCGACGCGCTGGATCAGGTCCATCACCACCTGCACGCTGCCCGGCACGCCCTTCTTCGCCTTGCTGCCGTCGGGCGCATCGCCGAGCGGCCAGCCGAGCACGCCATGGGCGCCGCGCTTGAAGCTGTCGCCGGCTTCAGCCGGGGTGGCGTTGCCGGACTGCACGAAGGGCAGGCTGCGCACCGCGCCACCGGTCGGCGTGGCGGAGACACGCCGGTCGTCCGCGCGGTCGACGATGGCGTACTTGAAGCAGCCCATCAGGTCGGGCGGCAGCGGGTTGAGCGGCCGGCCCTTGAGGACCATCGTGAAGCCATCGGCGCTGTGCTTGCGGATGCGGTCGGCCCAGCCGGCCTCGCCGGCCAGGAAAGCCGGCACCTCCAGCATCATGTGGGCGGGCGTCGGCGATTCGACCAGCGCCGCCATCCAGGCTTCGCTGGTGAAGTTGAGCGACATCGGCCCGGCGTCGGCCGGCCAGGCCTCGTTCAGCGCAGCGACCAGGGCGGCGGGGTCGGCCGCCGCGCCCTCTCCGACCGGATGCACCGTGAGGCGCGTCCACATCGGCGTGCGCTTGGCGTCGAAGACCGCGCCGCAGCCGAGGATCACTTGTTCGAGGATGGGGTGACTTCCTGCAGCGGCGGCGGTGTTCATTGCGCTAGGTCTTGATGTAGTCGAACAGCGACATGCGCTGCATCGTCGAGTAGGTCTGCAGCGCGGCCTCGTAGCCGGTCTGCTGGTTCTGGAAATCGGAGATCGCCTGGATCATGTCCAGGTCCTCGGCATCGGACCGGGTGGATTCGCCGAACAGCTTGAGGTCGTCGAGCCGGTTGTCGACGCCGTCGATGCGGTTCAGCACCTCGCCGGTCATGCTGCGCGTGGATTGCAGATGGTCGCTCAGGGCGTCCAGGTCGCGCAAGCCATTTTGCACGGTCTGTGCGATCTGGGCGCCGGTGCGCAGGGGGGTCTTCAACTCGTTCACCACACGGTCCAGCGCATCGAACACGCTGAGGCCGGGCTCCGAGGGCACGATCTCGAAGACATCGCCGCTGGCCGGGCTGCCGCTCACCGTCACGGCCATGCCGTCGATCTCGATCGCCTGGCCGCTCACGTAGGGTGCATTGGCCACGCCGGTGGCCACCCCGTCGCGAAGGATCGAGTAGGTGGTGGTGCCACCGCTGACGGTGAAGTTGATGCTGTAGTTCGCGCCGGTGACCTGGTCGGGCGCGATGACGCGTCCGGAGTCGATCCAGGCGCCGGAGCCGCTGACGGTGCGGGTCTCGAAGACTCCGTTGCCGCTGGCGCCGGCCAGCCACACCTGCCCGCCGTCCAGCGTGAGCGGCAGCGGCTCGTCCGAGGCCACGCGCACGGCGCCGCCGGTGCCGACGTAGTCCACGCCGCCGGGCCGGTCGAGGAAGGGCGGGCGGCCCGAGCCTTGGCCGGAGAAGACATACCCGCCCGAGCCGTCGCTGCGATTGGCCACGCCCATCAGCTGCTTGCGGATCTCGGCGATCTGGTTGGCCACGTCGGCCCGCTCGGCGTCGCTGTAGCTGGCGTTGCCGGCCGCGGTGACCAGCTCGCGCGCCTGCTGCAGCAGCTCGCCCGCGTCCGACAGCGCTGCCTCGGTGAGCTGCATCGAGGTGCGGCTGGCGTCGACGGCGCGCTGGCTCGATTCCGAGCGCTGGATCAGCGCCCGGGCGCGTTCGGCGCGGGCGGCGGCAGTCGGGTCGTCGCTGGCACGCATCACCCGCAGGCCGCTGGTCAGCCGCTCCTGGGAGTCGGTCAGCTCGCCCTGGCGGCGCTGCAGGTTGGCCATCGCGGCGGCGTAACTGGTCGAGGTGGCGGTGCGCATGGTCAGGGTTCCCGTGGGTGGGTGGGGTCTCAGCCGCCGATCTGCAGCAGGGTGTCGAAGACGGATTGCGCGACCTGCAACACCTTGGCAGCGGCCTGGTAGCCCTGCTGGTAGTGGATCAGCTTCGCGGCTTCCTCGTCCAGGTTGACGCCGGTCTTGGAGGCCAGCGATTCGGTCGCCTGGGTGGAGGTCGCGGTGGAGATCTCGGACGCGACGCGTGCGCTCTGCACACGCACGCCGACGTCGGCCATGGTGTCGGCATAGGCGTCGGTGACGGTGGCGCCTTCAAGGTAGTTGCCGTTGACGTCCAGCGTGCGGCCGACGAAGCCCTCGTCGGCCAGGCGCGACTGGGCCAGCGCATTGCCGTTGTTGGTGGCCGGGAAGAGGGTCTTGCTCACCTCGACCGTGTCGCCGGCGGCGGGAACGCCGTTCAGGTCGAGCGCGAAGCCGTTCAGCTCGATCGGCTCGCCGGCTGTCCACTGGCCGGTGCCGCTGCTGGCCAGCGCACCGGTGGTGCGATCGCGCAGCTCCCAGGTGTAGGCGCCGGTGTCGTCGCTGAACGTGATGGTGGCGGTCAGCTCGGGGTCGACGGTGCCGTCGGTCATGCGCAGCAGGTCGACCGTGGCGGTACCGGCGTTGTCGACGCCCATCGCAGCCTGCACGGGCATCGCGGCGGCGATGCCCGCCGGGTCGTCGAGCACGCGGTGCATGCCGCTGGCGGCACGGCCCACGGGCTGCAGCAGGAAACGGTCGGTGGTCGTCGGCACGGGGGTGCCGATGTCGATGCGGAAGCCGTCGACCTCGTCCCCGTCGGCCACGCTGCGCGTCACGCCATCGACCAGGCGGACCAGCTCGTACTGGCCGGGGTTGTTGGGGTCGGCGCGCAGGGAATAGTCGCTCGCCTGCAGCAGCGACGAGTCGGTGATCTCGACCCCGACGTTGGCCAGCAGCTGGCCGTTGACGTCGCGTCCGTTGGTGGTGGCCGGCAGCACCTGCGGGGCGCCGATGGCGAAGATGTCGCTGCCCGGGTTGCTGTTGAGGTCGATGCCCAGCGCCTGCGCGCTGTTGACCTGGGTCGCGAAGGCCGCCGCCATCTGGCCCAGGCGGTTGCGGGCGTCGACCAGGTCGTCGTTCTGGAACTTCAGCAGGCCGGCCATCGAGCCGCCGCTGAGCAGGTCAGCCGACAGCGGCAGGGTCTGCCCGTTCGAGCTCATGGCCAGGCTCATGCGCGAGCCGTCCAGCTCGTCGGGCTGCACCGTCAGCGCGGCCGACTCGGCACCGAGCACCAGGCGCTGGCCGCCAGCGAGGAAGACGCCCACCGTGCCGTCGGAGGCCGGGATGGTGGTGACGTTGACGTACTCGCTGATTTCGGAGATCAGCCTGTCGCGCTGGTCGAGCAGGTCGTTGGGCTGGATGTTCGAGCCGCGGTTGCCGGAGATCTGGGCGTTGATCTCGGCCACGCGGGCCGCCAGCGCCGTCACGGTCGAAGCCGAGTGCTTCAGGTCGCTGCGCACACCGGCCTGCAGGATGTCCAGCCGCTCGGCGGCGTTGGCGAAGCGGTCGGACACGTCGGCCGCGCGCGCCAGCACCGCCTGGCGGGCCGAGTTGTCGCCCGGGTTGTTGGCCAGGTCGACCATCGACGAGAAGAACTCGCCCATCGAGTAGCCGATGCCGTCGTCGCCGGGCGGGAAGATGTTCTCCAGCTGCGTGAGCTGCTGGTGGCGCGTCTCGTCGCGGGAGGCCACCGATTTGGCCGCCGCGGCCTGCATGGTCAGGAACTGGTCGTGCGCGCGCCGGACGTTTACCACGTCCACGCCCTTGCCGAAGAAGCCGGCGCCGGTGAACTGCCCGTTGGACGTGGCGAGTTCCACCTCCTGCCGCGAGAAGCCCTCGGTGTTGGCGTTGGCAATGTTGTGGCCAGTGACGTTGAGCGACGCCGAGTTGGCGAACATCGCCCGCATCCCGATCGACATGAGGGTGGAAGCGGCCATGGGGGTGCTCTCGTCAGGCGTTCACGCTGCGTTGCAGGCGCAGCGTGGTGTTGATGACCCGCGACAACTTGTCGGCATAGGCCGGGTCGGTGGCGTAGCCGGCGCGCTGCAGCCCTTGCGCAAAGCCGTGCGCGTTCTCGCCCGCCTTCACCACCTGGGCGTAGCGCGGGCTGCTGTTCATCAGGTTGGCGTAGTCGGCGAAGCTCTCGGCGTAGCTCGAATAGGCGCGGAACTTCTGCACCATCTTGCGCGGCTGGCCGTTCACGTACTCGGTGGTCACCACGTCGGCCGTCGGCCCGTTCCAGTTGGCGCCGGCCTTGATGCCGAACAGGTTGTGGGCGGGCGTGCCGTCGGCATGCCGGATTTCCTTGCGGCCCCAGCCGGTCTCGTGGGCGGCCTGGGCGATCATGAAAGACGCCGGGATGCCGCTCGCGGCCTCGGCCTGCTTGGCGGCCGTCTGGTGCTGCTGCACGAAGCCGAGCGCCGACTGCTGCGGGATCTTCACCTCCGCGTTCGGCTTCAGCGGGTTGACCGGCGTGCGGTTGGCGCTCTCGTACTTCGGGATCGGGCCGGGGGTCATGCCCATCTGGCGTTCGAGCTGGCGGGCGATCACGTCCGACAGGCCACCCGGCTGGCCCGCAAGCTTGCCGGCCCACTGGGTGTCGAGCATCTCGGAGCCGAGCTTGGTGCCCTCGTTGTCGAGCATGCCGCTGGCCTGGCTGGACTCACGCATGGTCTTGAGCAGTTGCTGCATGAACAGCGACTCGAACTGCTTGGCCGCCTCGCGCACCACGGCCTTGGGGTCCTTGCCCGCGGCGACCTTGAGCGACTCCATGCCGCGCGCATCGCCATAGCCGCTGCGCGCGAGCAGGGCCGGGTTGAAGGTGGTGTTGCTGGCCATGGCGGTGGGCGCCTCAGATCACTTCCAGCTCGGCCTGCAGCGCGCCGGCCGACTTCATGGCCTGCAGGATGGCGAGCAGGTCCTGCGGCGTTGCGCCGAGCGAATTGAGCGCCTTGACCACGTCGGCCAGCTGCGCGCCGGCCGGCAGCGCGATCAGCGAGCCGCCCTGGCTGGTGATGGAGATGTCGGACTTCTCGCGCACCACCGTCTCGCCGGGCGAGAGCGCGCCGGGCTGGCTGACGACCGGCGTCGAGCTGATGGTGACCGACAGGCTGCCGTGCGCCACCGCGCAGGGCTGCAACGTCACCGCCTGGTTCATCACGATCGAGCCGGTGCGCGGGTTGAGCACGATCTTGGCGGCCGGCTTGGCCAGGTCGAGCGGCAGGTTCTCGATGTCGGCCAGGAAGGCGATGCGGGAATCGCTGTCCTGCGGCGCACGCACGCGCACCACCCGGCCGTCCAGCGCCTGGGCGGTGCCCGCGCCCTTGGCGCCGTTGATGGCCTGGGCCACTGCGCGGGCAGTGGCGAAGTCGGCCGAGTTCAGATCGAGCTGGATGGTCTCGCCCTGGTTCAGCGGCGTGGGCACCGAGCGCTCGACGGTCGCGCCCTGCGGCACGCGGCCGCCCGAAAGGTGGTTGATCTGCACCTTGGAGCCGCCGGCCGAGGCGCCGGCGCCACCTACGATCAGGTTGCCCTGCGCGACGGCATAGACCTGCCCGTCGGCGCCCTTCAGCGGGGTCGCGATCAGCGTGCCGCCGCGCAGGCTCTTGGCATTGCCCATCGAGGAGACGCTGACGTCGATCTGCTGGCCAGGCTGGGCGAAGGCCGGCAACTGCGCGGTGACCAGCACCGCGGCCACGTTCTTCAGCTGCATCGCGGTGCCGGGCGGCACGGTGATGCCCATCTGCTGCAGCATCGAGGTGATGCCTTGCTGGGTGAAGGGGGTCTGGGCGGTCTGGTCGCCGGTGCCGTCGAGCCCGACCACCAGGCCGTAGCCCAGCAGCTGGTTGCTGCGCACGCCTTGCACGGCGGCGACTTCCTTGATCCGCTGGCTGGCCTCGGCCGGCCAGGGCCACCACAGGGCCGCGCTCGCGACCAGGGTGGCCAGCACCATCGCGGCGCGAATCAGTCGGTCAGTGGAGGTGGTCATGGGCGTCGGCAATCCAGGAGGGCTTGCCGACGATTTTGAAAAACTTTAGACCGGCCAAAGACTCAAAAAGAATCGGGACAGCCAGCCAGTTCCCTGGGCATCGGCCATCGCGCCACGACCGCGGTGCTCGATGCGCACGTTGGCCACCTGGGCGCTGGGCACGCTGTTGCCTGGCTGGATGGCGCGCGGGTCGACCTGGCCGGTAAAGCGCAGCACGTCCACATGCTGGTTCACGCCGATCTGCTTCTCGCCGGCCACGACGAGGTGGCCGTTGGGCAGCACGCCGATCACGCTGGCGGTGATGGTGCCGGTGAAGTCGTTGGTGCTGGTGGTCGCGCCCTTGCCGGCGAAGGTGTTGCCGCTGGTGGCCGAGGCGTTGGCACCCGCCAGGTGACTGAGCTTGACGCCCGGCAGCGCGCTGATGCCGGCCGAGAGCTCGCCGGTCTTGTCGACCGTGCTGTTGGCGCTCTGGCTGGCGGCGATCTTTTCGACGATCTGGATCGTCAGCGTGTCGCCCACCAGGCGCGCGCGGTGGTCTTCGAACAGCGGGCGGTACTGCACCGCCTGGTAGATCGAGCCGGTCGCGGCCGGCGCCGCGTAGGCGGGCATCGTCGTGACGACCATCGGCGGCGGGATCTGCGCCGGGCCGGCGGCCGGCATCGCCGGCGCGGTGGCGCTGGGGAAGTCGACCTTTGCCTCGGTGGGCATCATCTGGCAGCCGGCCAGCGGCAGCAGCGAGACCAGCGGCAGGGCGAGCGAGCGGATCAGGGTGTTCATGCGGGGGTGGGCGCGAAGGCGGGAAAGGATCAGAGCTGCGCCAGGCGTTGCAGCATCTGGTCGGAGGTCGAGATGGCCTTGGAATTGAGCTCGTAGGCGCGCTGGGTCTGGATCATCGACACCAGCTCCTCGACCACGTTCACGTTGCTGGTCTCCAGGAAGCCCTGCTGCAGCGTGCCCAGGCCGCCTGTGCCTGCGGCTGCCGCCTCGGGGGCGCCCGACGACGCGGTCTCGGCGAAAAGGTTGCCGCCCATCGGCTCCAGGCCGGTCGGGTTGATGAAGGTGGCGAGCTGGATCTGCCCCACGGTCTGCGGCTGCGCCTGGCCGGGCAGCCCGACGCTGACGGTGCCGTCGGCCGCGATGGTCACGCTCTGGGCATTGGCCGGGATGGTGATGCCCGGCTGCACGAGGTAGCCGGTGTTGGTGACGATCTGGCCCTGCGAATCGAGCTTGAACGATCCGTCCCGGGTGTAGGCGGTGCCGCCATCGGGCGTGTTGATCTGGAAGAAGCCGTTGCCCTTGATCGCCACGTCGAGGTTGCCGCCGCTTTGCTGCAGGTTGCCCTGGCTGAAGTTGCGCGTGGTGGCCACCGCCCGGGTGCCCAGGCCGACCTGCAGGCCGGTGGGCAGCTGGGTCTGCTCGGAGCTGGCGGCGCCGGACTGGCGCAGGTTCTGGTAGATCAGGTCCTCGAACTGGGCGTGGGCGCGCTTGTAGCCGCTGGTGGCGACGTTGGCGAGGTTGTTCGAGATGTGGTCCAGCTGCGTCTGCTGGGCCTCCATGCCGGTCTTCGAAATCCAGAGCGAACGAATCATGTGGAACTCCACCACCCCATGAGGGGGTCTTGGGTGGGGATGATCCGCGGGACTTGAGGGCCGCAGCGGGCCGAAAAGCGGGGTTTAGCCGGCGCAAACAAAAACGGCCCGCACGCAGCGGGCCGTCGGATCGGAGCAGTGCGCGTCAGGCTTCGGCCACACCCGAAGACGACGCCGAGCGCCAGGGGTTGCCCTGCGCGCCGTAGACGGGGGACTGCCGGGCCGCGGCCTCCGGCAGCAGGATCTCGATCGCCTTGTCGAGCGAGGCGGTGGCGCGGGCAATCGACTCGCGCAGCGCGGCCACCTGCCCACCGGCCATGGCCAGGCGACGGCGCAACGCCGGCGGCATGCCACCGCTGCGGGCGGCCTGGGTGGAGAAGTCCACCGCCACCGCCAGGGCGCGGTGCAGCGCCGTCGATGCAGCCTCGGTGGCCGACGCATCGTGCTGCTTGAGCGCCTCGCCCAGCTCGGCCAGGCGCAGCTCGACCGCCGCCAGGGCCGATTCGAGGTCGGCGGTCTGGCGCAGCGCGTGTTGTTCGGCGGAGGAGCTCAGCATGGTGCGGTGCAGGAGGCCAGGGTGAATCGACGCCCGTAGCGCCCTTCAGGGCGCGGCGGGCGGGGGAATCGATCGTTCGACGGTACCGCCTCGGCACCGCCGGGCGTGGATCACGACGAGTACTTGCGCAGGATTTCCTGCGTGTTGGCGATCAGCTTGTCGGCGATCGCGTCGGCGTTCACCTCGAACTTGCCGTCGCGGATGGCCTGGGCCATGCGCTGGACTTTCTCAGCGTCGAAGCTGCCGTCGGCGTCCGCCTGGCTGATGGCGCTGGCCGCCGCCGAGATCTGCACCGTCGCGCTGGGCTCGGCCGCGGCGCTGCCGCCGCCAGCCTTGTCGGCACCGGCCGACTTGCGATCGTTCTGCATCGGCGCCACCGCGGGTTTGGAATCGAGCGAACCGATTTTCATGAGGCTCTCCTGGAAGCCGACGCCGCCCCGGCGGGGCCTGTCGACATGGTTCGGGTTTCGGAGCGTCCGGGCGAAACTTTAGGACTGTTTCTCGTGCGCATTGTCACAGCACCACCTCCGCCTGGCGATCGGCCACCGGCCGCCCCTGGAGCAGGCGCCCCGCCGTGGTCCGCAGCCGCACCGGCCGGCCTTCCAGCCCCGGGCCGAGCGCTTCGGCTTCGGTCACGACCTGCCAGCCGGGGCCGCCGGCGACGACACGCACCGTTTCGCCTGCGGCGAACCACTGGCGCGCCTTGAGATCGGCCGGTCGCAGGGCGCTGCCGGCGGCCACCGGCCGGGCCAGGGTGCGGCCGACGGCCTGGGACAGCTCTCCGATCGGCAGGCCGGCGGCCGAGGCCAGGTCGACCTCGGCCTCGGCGAAATGTTCCGGCGCCAAGGTGGTGCCCGCCGGCAAGGCGGCCTGGGTGACCAGGGAGCGGGCATACACATGCACGGTGACGGGCAGGGTCACGTTCCACCGCTTGGCACCCTCGGTGCAGCGCAGGCCCACGCGGGTGCGCCCCCAGGCCGGCACGCCGGCAGGCAGGTAGGGCTCGATGCGTTGGCAGGGCGCCAGCTTCAGGCGCGGGTCGAGGCTGCCCACTTCCACTTCGACCCGGGCCTGGCCCAGACCGGCGCGGCCGGCGCTGTCGCGCGCCATCTGCTGCACCTGGGCACCCAGGCCCGCCACGCCAACCATGCCCTCGGAGGCCGGGGGGGGCTGCGTGGCAGCGGGTGCTGGCGCCAAGGCCGGGGTCTGCGCCCCGACGCTCCCAACGACGCCCCATGCCAGGGCCGCACCCAGGCGAAGGCCCCACGCCGAGGCGCGGGCCGAAGCCAGGAGCGGGAAATTTCTCATGCCCGCCACTGTAGGGAGCGCGGCGGTGGGCCAAGGCGCGAAATGACGGCCAGGTGGGCCGCTATTCGGGCCTTTGGGGCAAGGGGCGACTTTCACAATCGGCGAACGCGGCGAAGTGCCTGCCTGCAGGGCATATCGGCCCCGGCCGCGGCGAACTGAAGAAGGATCTGCGCATGAACGTCAACCGCCTGACCCAGAAGCTGGACTTCCAGGCCCAGGCCTTGACCCTGCGCGCCGAGCGGCAGCGGGTGATCGCCAGCAACATCGCCAACGCCGACACCCCGGGCTACCAGGCCCGCGACATGGATTTCACCGCCGCCTTGAAGGCGGCCACCGGCCAGCTGCCGGCCGCCGGCCAGATGGCCACCACGAAAGCCGGCCACATGGCCACCCTCGGCAACGCCAGCCCCACCGCCACCGCGCTGCGCTACGCCACCCCGAGCCAGACCAACCTCGACAGCAACAGCGTCGACATGGACCGCGAGCGCGCCAGCTTCGCCGAGAACTCGGTGAAGTACGAGGCGACGCTGCGCTTCATCAACGGCCACGTGCGCGAAATGCTGGACGCGATGAAGAGCCCGTCGCAAGGCTAAGGAATCTTGAAATGAGCATGTTCAAGGTCTTCGACATTTCCGGCAGCGCGGTCAGCGCGCAAAGCCAGCGCCTAAACGTGGTGGCCTCGAACCTGGCCAACGCCGACAGCGTGGCCGGGCCGGACGGCCAGGCCTACAAGGCCCGCCAGGTCGTGTTCCAGACAGTGCTGATGGGCGCTTCCGGCAGCGCGGCCAGCGCGAACCCGGGCGACCCGGTCGACGGCAGCGCCGGCGTGCGCGTGTCCACCATCAGCGAAGACCAGACGCCGGGCCGCAAGGTGCACCAGCCCGGCCACCCGGCGGCGGATGCCGAAGGCTACGTGACCTTCAGCAACGTGAACGCGGTGGAAGAGATGGTCAACATGATCTCGGCCTCGCGCTCGTACCAGAACAACATCGAGGTGATGAACACCGCGAAGACCCTGCTGCAGAAGACGCTGCAGCTCGGCCAGGGCGGCTGACACCGCCTTCCCCCACTGAACCGGACACGCCCTCGCCATGAGCATCACGGCCCTCCAGAACACCGGCACCAACACCAACGCGGTCAGCGATGCCGCCAGCAGCGCGAAGGAGCAGTCCGACCGCTTCATGAAGCTGCTGGTCGCGCAGATGCAGAACCAGGACCCGTTGAACCCGATGGACAACGCGCAGGTGACCACGCAGATGGCGCAGATCAGCACCGTCTCGGGCATCGAGACGCTGAACACCACCGTCAGCGGCCTGAACAGCCAGTTCCTGCAACTGCAGGCGATGCAGAGCGCGGCGCTCGTCGGCCACGACGTGGCGATCGAGGGCGACACGCTGCGGGTGCGCGACGGCACGGGCGACGGCGGCTTCGAGCTGGGCACTGCGGCCCAGGACGTGAAGGTCGAGATCCTGAACTCGGCCGGCACCACCATCGGCACCGTCGCGCTGGAAGACCTGGAAGCCGGCCGACACGACTTCAGCTACGCCGTGCCCGACGCCTACAAGGACAAGCCGCTGACCTTCAAGGTCACGGCCACCAACGGCAAGACGGAGGTCGAGACCATGAGCCTGCAGCACCAGCGCATCCAGGCCGTGAGCGCCTTCGGCGACACGCTGGCCTTCGAGCTCGCCAACGGCGACCGCGTGGCCTACAACGCGGTGTGGGCCTTCCTCTGATCCGCCGTCTCCGCATCAACACCTCCACCCTCTTCCCCGCCCCCAGGAGCAACCCATGAGCTTCCAGCAAGGTCTTTCCGGCTTGAACACCACGTCCAAGAGCCTGGAGGTGATCGGCAACAACATCGCCAACGCCAACACCTATGGCGCCAAGGGCTCGCGCGCCGAGTTCGCCGACATGTACGCCGCGGCGCTGAACGGCGCCGGCACCAACCAGATCGGCATCGGCGTCAGCCTGGCCGCGGTGTCGCAGCAGTTCACCCAGGGCAGCATCACCGCCACCGAGAACCCGATGGACCTGGCGCTCAACGGCGGCGGCTTCTTCCAGCTGGCCGATTCCACCGGCAGCCTGACCTACTCGCGCAACGGCCAGTTCAAGGTCGACCAGAACGGCTACATCGTCAACAACGGCGGCCTGCGCCTGATGGGCTACATGGCCGACGGCAACGGCGTGATCCAGCCCGGCGCCGCGGTGCCGCTGAGCCTGCCCACCGCCGGCATCGAGCCGGCCGTGACGACCGGGATCGACCTCGAGTTCAACCTCGACAAGCGCTCGGACGTCACCACCCCCGGCACGTCGATGATCGACTTCGACGACCCGGAAACCTACGCCGAAGCGACCGAGATGACGGTCTACGACGCCGCCGGCCAGCCGGTGACGCTGAGCTACTACTTCCAGAAGACCGCCGACGACACCTGGAACGTCTACGTGCGCGCCAACGGCACCAGCGCCGCCGGCAGCGACGCCGACCCGCAGCCGGTGACCACGCTCACCTTCTCGGCCGACGGCTCGACCTTCACCTCCAGCAGCAACACGCTGGACGTGCCAACCACCGTCGATGCCGACGGCGTCACGACCCTGGCCATCCCCGGCATCGCACTCGACTTCTCGGGCTCGACGCAGTACGGCTCTTCGTTCGGCGTGACCAACCTCGACCAGGACGGCTACTCGGCCGGCTCGCTGTCGGGCATCACCTTCGATTCGAGCGGCGTCGTGATGGCCCGCTACACCAACGGCCAGACCAAGCCGGCCGGCCAGCTGCAACTGGCGAGCTTCCGCAACCCGCAGGGCCTGCAGCCCACCGGCGGCAACGGCTGGCGCCTGACCTACGCCTCGGGCGACCCGATCGTCGGCACCCCGGCCTCGGGCGCCTTCGGCGTGGTGCAGGCCGGTGCGCTGGAAGAGTCGAACGTCGACCTCACCGGCGAGCTGGTCAGCATGATCACCGCCCAGCGCAACTACCAGGCCAACGCGCAGACCATCAAGACGATGGACCAGGTCATGCAGACGCTGGTCAACCTGCGCTGATCCTGACCTTGACCACTGAAAGCTGAGGTGCCGCCATGGACCGCATGATCTACCTGTCGATGTCCGGCGCGAAGGCGGCGATGCAGCGCCAGGACGTGCTTGCGCACAATCTGGCCAACGCCTCGACCACCGGCTTCCGCGAGGAGCTGGCGGCCTTCCGCGCGGTGCCGGTGCGGGGCGACGGCGCCTCGACCCGCGTCTACTCGCTGGAGACCACCGTCGGCTACAAGGCCGAGTCCGGCGCGGTGCAGCCCACCGGCCGCAACCTCGACGTGGCGATGAAGGGCAACTCGTGGCTGTCCGTCCAGGGCCTGGACGGCACCGAGGCCTACACCCGCGCCGGCGCGCTGCAGGTCAACACCGAAGGCCTGCTGGTCACCCACAACGGGTTGCAGGTGATGGGCGACGGCGGGCCGATCACCGTGCCGGCCCGTTCCGAAGTGCAGATCGCGCCGGACGGCACGGTCACCGCCACCGCCAACGGCGGCCGGCCGCAGAACATCGGCAAGCTGAAGCTCGTCACCCCCGAGACCGAGGGCCAGCTGGCCCGCAGCGCCGACGGCCTGTTCCGCAGCGCCGAGGGCGACCTGCCCCCCGACCCCAACGCCCGCCTGCAGGACGGTGCCCTCGAAGGCTCCAACGTGAGCCCGGTCGAGACCATGGTCGCGATGATCTCCGCCGCGCGGCAGTTCGAGCACCAGATGAAGCTGATGCAGACCGCCGAGCGGCAGGAGCAGACGGCGCAGAAGCTGCTGTCGGCCAACGGGTGATTCGCGAGGTCAGGGGCCGCTGATCCCCATCACGATGCCCGCGTTGCGTGCGTCGGTGCCCCAGATGCAGTAGTCGTACCTTGCAGCCACCGCGGGGTTGACCCACTTGTTGCCCACGCAGGCACCCACGTGCAGGCCGGGCGGGAAGTCACTGCCGTAGCCCCAGGGCACCGCACAGCTCAGCAGGTCGATCGCCCGCAGGTTCTGGGCCGACTTGCCAACCAGCGCCAGCACCGACACCTTGCTGCTGTAGCCGGGCGCGATCTGCTGGTCGCACTCGCCATACAACCCTTGCGCGTCACCCGAGCCGCGCACGTGCAGCACGCCCAGGGTCACGGCGTTGCCGTGGCCGTCGTTCGGCGTCTGCAGGCAGCGGCCGAACGGGTGGCGCCCACCGGGGCAACCGGTGTCCTTCAGCGGCGTGGCTCGCCGGGTCGTGGCGGGGGTGCACGACACGGTCACGATGCCGCTGATGGTGCGCGGGTCGCCTCCGGCGGCGATCAGCAACGCAAGCTTCGGCTGCAGGTCGGCCCCCGGGGGGCAACCCTCGTACAGGCCGTTAGGGTCGGTCCGCGGGCCGGCCTTGAGCACACCGAACTCGACCGAGTTGCCGCGCCCGTCGTTGCCGGCCGCCATGCAGAAATCGTAGGCACTGCCGCTCGGGCAGGTGGTCTTGCTGAAACCTGCTGGGGCGGCCAGCTCGTTGAAGCTGTTGCAACGCAGCACCTTGATCGCCATCACATCGGTCACGGGTTCGCCGACGTACTGCAGGTTGTCGAGCTTGCTGCTCAGGGACGAGGCTTCGCCGCAATGGCCGTACAGCGCCACGGGCTCGGCCGAGTTGTTCCAACGCGAGATCGAATCGTCGGCGTGGGCGAAAGAGGCCGCAGCCAAGCACAGCGCCGCAAGCGGCGCCGAAAGAGTCGTACGCATGATGATCCTCCTGTGGTCGAGCATGGCGGGCCGGTGAGCGGCACCGCGTCGCGATACTGGGGCGCGTCTGTGCCGAGTCAGTTGACCCTGCGCAAGGTGGCGGGGTGGTGGTGCGACCTTGGGGGGTTGCACGAGACGGTGGGGCAGTGGTGCGGTACCCGCCGGGGCTCATTTAGAAATCGCCCCGACGGGCACCGCCCCACCGCCCGGCACATCCAGTGGCGTGCCTCTGCGGTGGCGAGCCTCCCCGGTGCCCAGGCCGCTGGCCGGTGCCCGCTTGGGCGATTTCTAAATGAGCCCATGCGGGCA
>JBMOQN010000013.1:0-23432 GCA_049322835.1 Pseudomonadota bacterium
GCAGGGCCTGATGGGCAACTACCTGGAACAGTCGAAGAACCTCTTCGTGCAGATGCAAGAGCAGATGCAGAAGCAGGCCGGCGGGCTGTTCCCTGGCTTCCCGCCGGCACCGCCCGGGCAGAAGTGATGGCCGGGCGCAGCGGCGCATGAAAGATCTCGACGGGGCAGGGCTGACCGGGCTCGGCCTGGCCCTCGCGGCTGGACTGCTGATCGGGCTGGAGCGCGGCTGGCACCAGCGCGAGCGGGCGGATGGCCACCGCGTCGCCGGGCTGCGCACCTTCGCGCTGATCGGCCTTCTCGGCGGCCTGAGTGCTGTGCTGGCGCAGCGCTTCGGCACCGCGGTGATGGTGACCCTTCTGGCGCTGGTGGGGGTGATGCTGCTGGCCGGCTACCTG
Organism: Pseudomonadota bacterium; assembly: GCA_049322835.1. GTDB lineage: Bacteria > Pseudomonadota > Gammaproteobacteria > Burkholderiales > Burkholderiaceae_C > Ideonella. The sequence continues at coordinate 396 of JBMOQN010000013.1, forward strand.
ATCATGGCGCGGCTGCATTCGGTGATGGGGCTCACCACCTTCGTCGCCGGGCTCGCCACCTTCGTGATCGGGGCGCTGGCGGCCGATGGGGCCTGGCTCGTCTCGGCCGTGCTGGCCGTGGTCGTGTTGGCGCTGCTGCAGTTCAAGCAGCCTCTGCACAGCGGCATTGGCAAGCTCTCGGAAGGCGAGCTGAACAGCGGTACGCAACTGCTGCTGATCAGCGTGGTGGTGCTGCCCGTTCTGCCCGACCAGGGCTACGGCCCCTATGGCGCGCTGAACCCCTACCGTCTGTGGTGGGCCGTGGTGCTGCTGGCGGTGCTGTCGTTCGCCGGTTTCGTGCTGATGCGCTGGCTGGGCCCGCAACGCGGCCTGACGATGACAGCGCTGCTGGGCGGGCTGGTGTCGAGCACCGCCACCACCGCCACGCTGGCGCGCTGGGCGCGCGAGACGCCGGCCTGGCGCCCGCTGGCGGCCGGGGGCGCCACGCTGGCCTGCGCGGCGATGTTCGCCCGCATGGCCGTGCTGGTGGCCGTGGCGGCGCCGGCGCTGGGCACCGGCCCGATCCTGATCTTTGCCGCGATGGCCGTCACCGGCGCGGCAGCCGGCGCGCTGCTCACGGCCCGCTCGGTGCGCGACGGCCTGCCCGAGCTGAGCGTGGGCAACCCGCTGCAGCTCAGCACGGCGCTGAAGTTCGCAGCCTTTCTCGCCGGGGTGATGGTGGCAGGGCGTTTTCTGAGCGAGCGCTTGGGCGACAGCGGGGTGCTGTTGACGGCCGCAGTCGCCGGGTTGGTCGACGTGGACGCCATCACGCTGTCGATCGGCCGCATGGTGGCCGAGCAGGCCGTGGCCGTGCCGGTGGCCACGCTGGCCCTGTTCACGGCGGCTGCCGTGAACCAGGTGACGAAGCTCGGTCTGGCGGCCTACCTGGATGGCCGCGCCCTGGCGCTGCGGCTGCTGCCGCCGTTCGCCGCCATCGCTTTGGCCGGGTTGGCCGTGGCGTACGCCGTGTGACGGTGCGCGGAGGCTGAGCGTTTTCGCCCGGCCCTCAGGCCGGGCGACCCGCCAGCCACTGCGCCAATGCCTGCGCCATCGGCTCGGCCACACCGATGCCGTTGGACGGGTGCGCGAGGGTGTCGCAGGTGACGACCCGCGCCACCCCGCTGGCCTGCAGATCCTCGTAGGCACCCGGGGCGAACAAGGCGTGCACCCCGATGCACACCGGCGCGGCCAGGCCGGCGCGGCGAATGCTGCCCACCGCCTCGATCATCGTGCGTGCGCTGGAAATGATGTCGTCGACCAGCACCGGCTGCCGGTCGCGCCAGGCGCCGGCGTCGGGCAGGCTCACCTCGACGTCGCGGTCGCCGCGCCGGATCTTGCGCAGCACGATGAAGGGCGCACCGGCCCCGGCCGCCACTTCGGACACCCATTGCTCGCTTTCGCTGTCCGGGCCGATGAGCAGCGGGCGCTCGGTGTTCTCCTGCACCCAACGGGCGATGAGCGGCGCCGCGCGCACGACAGTGGACGGCAGGCTGTAGATCTCGTCGAGCGAGCGGTAGCGGTGCAGGTGCGGATCGACCGTGACCAGGGTGTCGAAAGAGGACGACAGCAGCCGCGCGTAGGTTCGCGAGGTGATGGCCTCGCCCGGGTGGAAGCGGTGGTCCTGACGCATGTAGGCCAGGTAGGGTGCCGCCAGGCCCACACGCGAGGCGCCCAGGTCGCGGGCCGCGTCGGCCGCGAACAGCAGCGGCAGTGTTTTGGCATCCGGCTGCGCCAGTCCGCAGCTCAGGATGACCGGGCGGCCCCGCACATCGGCCTCCAGCCTGACGAGCGATTCGCCGTCGGGAAAGTGGTGCAGCGCCACCGCTGCCGTCTCGGCCCCGAGGGCTGCGGCCAGCCGCGCCGCGAAGGCTTCGTCGCCGGGCAGGTGAAAGACGATCGGCCTCACGGCGCCTCCTCGATCTGGAACAGGGACGGTCGGGCCTCGACGTAGCGGCGTGCATAGTCCAGCTCGCCGCGGGCCTGGGCGTGCAGCGTGCACAACGGCTGCCCGACGTGGATGCGTTCGCCCAGCCGGACGTGGAGCTCGATGCCGGCGGCAGGCGCCTTGGGGGCGCCGGCCAGCTTGGCCGCCCGCGCCAGCACCCGGTTGTCGATGGCGGCCAGCACGCCCGAGCCGCTGGCGACGACGACATGCTGGTGCAGCGCCAGCGGAACCTCGCGCAGGCCGCCTTGCGCTTCGCAAATCGCCTGGAAGCGGGCCCAGGCGCGGCCGTCGGCCAGCACCTCGGTGGCCATGCGCAGGCCGTCGCCATGCGTTGCAGCGCCGCCGAGCTCCAGGATGTCGCCTGCCAGCGCAAGCGCCCGCTGGCGCAGGTCGGGGGGTGAGTCGGCCTGGCCGCGCAGCACCGCGAGCACGTCCCGGGCTTCGAGTGCCGGCCCGATGCCGCGGCCCACTGGCTGCAGGCCGTCGGTCATGCGCAGGGCCACGCGGAGCCCGATCGCCCGGCCCACCTCGACCAGTCGCGCACCCAGCGCGGCGGCCGCCTCGGCGCTGCGCACCTTTGCGGTCGGCCCCACCGGCAGGTCGATCAGCACGTGCGTGGAGCCGGCGGCGGCCTTCTTCGACAGCACCGAGGCCACGAGCTGACCTTCGCCGTCGATGTCCAGCGGGCGCTCGACGCGGATCAGGATGTCGTCGGCCGGGCTGAGCCGCACCGAGCCGCCCCAGACAATGCAGCCGCCGGTGCGTTCGACGGTGCGCCGCATCGCGGCCACATCCAGGTCGACCGGCGCCAACACCTCCATCGTGTCCGCTGTGCCCGCGGGCGAGGTGATGGCGCGCGACGAAGTCTTGGGCATCGTCAGCCCGCAGGCGGCGACGATCGGCACCACGAGGAGCGTGGTCCGGTTCCCCGGCAGGCCGCCCACGCAGTGCTTGTCGACCACCGGTGTGCGGCCCCAGTCGAGGCGCTCGCCCACGTCGACCATGGCACGGGTCAGCGCCACGGTCTCGTCGACGTCCAGCCCGTCGCCGGCACAGGCGGTGACGAACGCGGCCAAGTGCAGGTCGGAGTATCGGCCGGCGGCCACGTCCCGGATCACCTCGGAGAAGGCGGCGGCGCCCAGCCGGTGGCCGTAGACCTTGGCCCGCAGGTGGCTGAGCGATTCGAGCGGCGGGGCATGCGACACCGCGAGCAGCGTGCCGTCCGCCGCGCCCAGCGCGGCCCAGGCCGACTCCGACAGGCCCGCCTCGCCGTGGCGAAGCCAGCCGCCGCTGACGATGTTGAGCGTCGCGATGACTCGGCGCCCGTTCAGCGCGATCTCCAGCCGTGTCTGGGCCGTGAACCCTTCCGAGCGGCACACCGGGCAGTCGTCGCGCATGTAAACGACCGGCTCCTGGTAGGTGTCGACGCCGACGCGCCGGGCGTGCATCGTGTTGGGGGCGGGGTGGTGGTGGGTCATGTCGTGCGGGCGATTCTGCGCCGGCCCGTGCGCTTTGCCCGGCGGGCCGGGATCCCGGTTTGCGACAATTGCGGGATGATTGCAGACCCCACCGCGCTGGCGCCGACCCCGACGGAGAACGCCGCGCCCACCATCGGCTTCGTTTCGCTCGGCTGCCCCAAGGCCCTGACCGACTCCGAGCTGATCCTGACCCAGCTTTCCGCCGAGGGCTACAAGACCGCCAAGAGCTACCAGGGTGCCGACCTGGTGATCGTGAACACCTGCGGCTTCATCGACGACGCGGTGAAGGAGAGCCTGGACACCATCGGCGAGGCCCTGGCCGAGAACGGCAAGGTGATCGTCACCGGCTGCCTGGGCGCCAAGCAGGCCGAGGGTGGCGAGAACCTGGTCAAGCAGATCCACCCCAAGGTGCTGGCCGTGACCGGCCCGCATGCCACGCAGGAGGTGATGGACGCGGTGCACGTGCACGTGCCCAAGCCCCACGACCCCTTCGTCGACCTGGTGCCGGCCGCCGGCATCAAGCTCACGCCCAAGCACTACGCCTACCTCAAGATCAGCGAGGGCTGCAACCACCGCTGCACCTTCTGCATCATCCCCAGCATGCGCGGCGACCTGGTCTCGCGGCCGGTGGGCGACGTGCTGAAGGAGGCCAGGGCCTTGTTCGAGGGCGGCGTGAAGGAGCTGCTGGTCGTCAGCCAGGACACCTCGGCCTACGGGGTGGACGTGAAGTACCGCACCGGCTTCTGGGACGGCAAGCCGGTCAAGACCAGGGTGCTGGACCTGGTGGCGCAGCTGGGCGAGCTGGCCAAGGCGCACGGCGCCTGGGTGCGGCTGCATTACGTCTATCCGTACCCGCACGTCGACGAGGTCATCCCGCTGATGGCCGAAGGCCTGGTGCTGCCGTACCTGGACGTGCCTTTCCAGCACTCGCACCCCGACGTGCTGCGCCGCATGAAGCGGCCGGCCAGCGGCGAGCGCAACCTCGAGCGCATCCAGAAGTGGCGCGAGATCTGCCCCGAGCTGGTCATCCGCTCGACCTTCATCGCCGGCTTCCCGGGCGAGACCGAGGCCGAGTTCGACCACCTGCTGCAGTTCCTTGGCGAGGCGCAGATCGACCGCGCGGGCTGCTTCGCCTACTCGCCGGTCACCGGCGCGGCGGCGAACGAACTGCCCGGCGCGCTGCCCACCGAGCTGCGCGAGGAACGCCGCGCGCGCTTCATGGCCGTGGCCGAGCAGGTGTCGGTCGACCGCCTGCGCCGCCGCGTGGGCGCGACCATGCAGGTGCTGGTCGACCGCGCGCCGGCGCTGGGCCGCAAGGGCGGGGTGGGGCGCTCGTATGCCGACGCGCCCGAGATCGACGGCACCGTGCGGCTGCTGCCGCCGGCCAAGGCGTCGACCGTGCTGCGCGTGGGCGAGTTCGCCAAGGCCCGCATCGTCGCCGCCGAGGGGCACGACCTGGTCGGCGAGCCTTTCTGAGCCGGCAATGAGCGATGACGGCGAGCAGACGCCCGGGACCGCCACCGGCCTGATCCACCACCCCTACCGCGCCCCGGCGGCCTTCGAGTCGCCGGTGGTGGCGGTCCACAAGGCCTCGACGGTCTTCTTCCCGAGCGTGGCCGCGCTGCGCAGCCACCACTGGCTGCACAAGAGCGCCTACACCTACGGCCTGCACGGCACGCCGACCACCTTCACCCTGGAGGCCCGCCTGGCCACGCTGGAGGGCGCGAAGCACGTGATGCTGGCGCCCAGCGGCCTGTCGGCGTTGACGGTGGTCGACATGGCGTTGCTCCAGTGTGGCGACGTGGTGCTGCTGCCCGACAACGCCTACAACCCGGGCAAGGAATTCGCCCGCCACGAACTGGCGAACTGGGGCATCGGCCACCGCATCTACGACGCGATGGACCCGGCCAGCCTGCGCGTTGCGCTGAGCCCCGAGGTGAAGCTGGTCTGGATCGAGGCGCCCGGATCGGTGACGCTGGAGTTCCCGGACGTGCCGGCCCTGGTGCGCACGGTGCGCGAGGCCGCGCCGCAGGCCACCATCGCCTTCGACAACACCTGGGGCGCGGGCATCGCCTTCAAGCCCTTCGACTTGGGCGTGGACCTCACCATCCACGCCCTGACCAAGTACCCCTCGGGCGGCGGCGACCTGCTCATGGGCTCGATCGCCTGCAACGACGATTCGCTGTACGAGCGGCTGGCGATGACGCACAGCCGGTTGGGCATCGGCGTGGCGGCGAACGACGCTGAAAGCGTGTTGCGCTCTCTGCCCACGCTGCCGCTGCGCTACGCGGCGCAGGATGCGTCGGCCCGCCGCATCGCCGAGTGGGCCGCCACCCAGGGCCCAGTTGTTCGCCGCGTGCTGCACCCCGCCATGCCCGGCTCGCCGGGGCATGCCCACTGGGCGGCCACCTGCCGCGCCGCGGCGGGCATGCTGACGATCGAGTTCGACCCGGCCTTCGCGCCCGCCCGCATCGATGCCTTCGTCGACGGGCTGAAGCTCTTCCGCATTGGCTGGAGCTGGGCCGGCCCGGTCAGCCTGGCCGTGCCCTACCAATCGGCCCGCATGCGCCAGCACCGCGCCTACGACGGCACGCTGGTGCGCCTGTGCATCGGGCTGGAAGACACGGCCGACCTGATCGCCGACCTGCAGGCCGGGCTCGACAGGCTGCGCGCCGGCGGCTGAACCTCAGTCGAAGCGGCCGCGCGCGGCGAAGCGGTCCGTCGCACCGACCAGCGCGGCGGCGATGCCCGGCTCGTACGACGAGTGGCCCGCATCGGGCTGGATGTCCAGCACCGCGCCGGGCCAGGCATCGGCCAGCGCATGGGCATAGCGCACCGGGCAGATCACGTCATAGCGGCCGTGCACGATGAAGCCGGGCAGGTGGCGGATGCGGTGCATCTCGGCCAGCAGCTGGCCGGGCCGCAGGAAGGCCTTGTGGCGGAAGTAGTGGGCTTCCAGCCGCCCGATGCCCAGCGCCACCGCGTCCTCGGTGAAGGCATTGGCCGTCTCCGGGCTGGGCAGCAGGTGCAGGCACGAGCCTTCGTAGCGGCTCCAGGCGCGCGCGGCCGGGCCGTAGACGGCGGAGTCGTCGGACTCGAGCCGCCGGCTGTAGGCGGCCAGCAGGTCCCCGCGCTCGGCCTCGGGCACGTGGCCGGCAAAGGCCTCCCACTCGCGCGGGAAGAAGTTGCGCACGCCGTAGAGCCACCAGTCGATCTCGGCGTCGCTCACGAGCCAGATGCCGCGCAGCACCAGGCCCAGGCAGCGCTCGGGGTGGGCCTGCGCGTAGGCCAGCGACAACGTTGAGCCCCAGGAGCCGCCGAAGACCAGCCAGCGCTCGATGCCCAGGTGCTCGCGCAGGCGCTCGATGTCCTCGATCAGCAGCGGGGTGGTGTTCTCGCGCGTTTCGCCCAGCGGCTTCGACTGCCCGGCGCCGCGCTGGTCGAACAGGGCCACGTGGTAGCGCGCGGGGTCGAAGAAGCGCCGGCTCTTGGGCGAGATGCCGGCGCCCGGGCCGCCGTGCAGGAAGATCGCCGGGATGCCCTGCGGGTTGCCGCAGGTTTCCCAGTACAGCGTGTGCAGGCTGCCCGCCGGCATGTGGCCGGTGCGCAGGGGTTCGATGGGCGGGTACAGGGCGTCGTCGAGCGTCATGCGCCCGATTGTGGCTTCAGAGGTGCTGCTGCAGGAACAACCGGGTGGCCTCGAAGGCGTCGGCCTGGGCCCGGGCGTCCGCTGTCGGCTGGCCGCCCATCTTCATCGGCCCGGCGTTGGTGGTCGTCGTCGGGCCCCAGCCGGGCGCGGTGATGGCGTGGCCGGCCTCGGGGTAGACCTTGAGCACCGTGGGCAGGCCGGCGGCGCGCCGGGTGTCCGCGATGCGCTGGGCCATGTCGCCCGAAGCCCACATCTGGTCGTCGCCGCCGCCCACCAGCAGCAGCGGGCCCTTGTAATGCTCGACCGGGATGCGCGCGGCAGCCACGCGCTGCGGGTGCTCGGCCCGGCCGCCGTCGTGCATTCGGCGCAGCCGCGCTTCGCCCCCGCGCATCAGCGCCTGCATCTCGCTGGCCATGTCGCGGTAGGGCACGAAGGGCAGCGCCTCGCCTTTCCACGAGAACGACGAGCGCAGCCCCGGCGTGGGTGCGTCAGGGCCCCAGCCCTCCCACACCACGTCGGTCGGCACGTAGGCCACCACCGCCTTGACCCACGGCATGCGCGTGGCCGCGATGAGCGCGAATTCGGCGCCCTTGGAGCCGCCGAACAGGCCGATGCGGTCCTTCGCGATGCCGGGCTGTGCCTGCAGCCAGGCGCGCGCGGCGTCGAGCCGGTCGACCGGGATGTCGACGAAGCTTGCCGGCAGGGCGGGCAGCTCCGGCGGTTGCGGGCGGGGCTGTCCTTTGTCGTCGGGGGCCCAGACTGCCGGCGAGTAGTAGGGCAGGGCCAGCACCGCATAGCCCTGCGAGGCCCACAGGCCGGCAGCCCGGCGCGAGGACATCGAGCCGCCCTCGGAGCCGCCCAGCATGATGATCGCGGGCCGCTCGGCATCGTCGTTCGGGCGGTACAACATCGCGCCGGGGAAGCCCTCGGCCGGCACCGAGCGCAGATCCGGCCGCTGGCCGATCAGCGTCAGTTGCGCCTGCACCGGCGGCTTGCCGTCGACCTGGGCCTGCAGGCGCACCTGGTTCTGCGGCCAGTCGGCCGGGGCGGATTCGGGGGTGGGCTGCATCGACCAGAACAGGCCCCGCAGGTCGGCGCCCTCGTAGCTGCTGCCGTTGCGGGGCGCATCACGGCCGAGATCGACGGTGCCCTGCGCATCGGCCACGAAGCGCGCAGCGGACTGGAAGACGACGGCCGGTCCCCACTCCGCCCGCGGCCGGCGCGCCTGCACCTGCACCTCGGTGCCGGGCGGCAGGCCGGTGATGCGCAGGGCGACCGGGTCGCCGGGCAGGATGGTGGCCTGCGGCGGCAGCTCGAAGGTCTGGGCCTGGGCGGCGGCCAGGCAGGCCAGCAGGCCCAGGGGCAGCAAGGTGGTGCGGAGGGTGGCGGTGGTGCTCATGGGTCTCCTCTTGATCGAGGCCCCCATGGTGGCGCGGGCTACCGCCACGGTGCAGGGTGAAGCGACGAATCGACAGCCCCCGCGACGGCTGGCGAGCCGTGCGGTCGAGTCGCTTGCGGCGCTACTCCTTCGGGCCTGACGAGACCTTGTGTCGCATCAGGCGCCCCTTCTCCCTGTCCCAGTCGCGTTTCTTTTCGGTCTCGCGCTTGTCGTGCTGGGCCTTGCCCTTGGCGAGCGCGATCTCGGCCTTCACCCGGCCGCCCTTGTAGTGCAGGTTCAGCGGTACCAGCGTGAAGCCGCGCTGCTCGACCTTGCCGATGAGGCGCCGGATCTGGTCCTTGCTCATCAGGAGCTTCTTGGTGCGGTCAGCCTCGGGGTGCACATGGGTCGACGCGCTGCGCAGTGCGTTGATGCGGCAGCCGATCAGGAACAGCTCGCCATTGCGGATCACGACATAACCGTCGGTCAGCTGAACCTGGCCGGCCCGAATGGCCTTGACCTCCCAGCCTTCGAGCACCATGCCGGCTTCGTACTGTTCCTCGATGTGGTATTCGAAGCGGGCGCGGCGGTTTTCGGCGATCAGGGCAGACATGGGTGGGCGGGCAAGTGGCGCCGTGCTGAAGAATGGCGGCGCCTAGAATCGTCGGATTGTATGAAGCACGTGAAGAAGTCCGTCCTGCTGTGGTACTCGCCGGCCGAGATGTACCGTCTGGTGACCGATGTGCAGCGCTATCCGGACTTCCTTCCCTGGTGCGACAAGGGCGAGGTGCTGGAGCAGCACGAGGGCGGCATGACGGCTCGCATCCACCTGGCCTACGCCGGCGTGCGGCACGCCTTCACGACCCGCAACGAGCACGAGCCCGACCGTCAGGTGCTGGTCAGGCTGGTCGACGGGCCCTTTTCGCTGCTCGAAGGCGCCTGGGTCTTCGCGCCGCTGGGCAAGCCAGGCGACGACTCGGCAGCGAGCGCATGCCGGATCGAATTCGACCTGCGCTATGCCTTCTCCAGCCGGCCGCTGGAGGCGGTGCTGAGCCCCGTGTTCGACAAGGTGGCCAACACCTTCGTCGATTCGTTCGTCACCCGAGCCGAGCAGGTCTATGGCCAGCGCTGAAGTGGCCCCGGTACTCGAGGTGCAGGTCTGCTACAGCCCGGCGCCGCGGCGGGTGGACAGCGTGCGCCTGGTGCTTTCGCCAGGCAGCACCGTGGCAGACGCCCTGCGCGCCAGCGGCCTGCTGGAGCGCCACGGGCTGGCGATCGGGGAGTCGCTGAGTGTGGGGGTGTGGGGCCGGCTGCGCCCGCTGGACAGCCCAATTCGCGAGGGCGACCGGGTGGAGGTGTACCGAGGCCTGCAGGTCGACCCCAAGGAGGCGCGGCGCCAGCGCTACCGCAAGCAGCCGCCCCGCAAGCCGGGGGCTGCCCGCAAGTTGGTCACGACGGGTTGAGGCGCGGCGCTGGAGGGGGCACCGGCCCGGAAGATCAGTCGCAGTTGGCTTTGATGGTCTCGCGCGTGCGATCCGTTTCAGCCGCGCGTGCGTTGTCGTCGAAGACTTCCCGCTGGCCATGATCGTTTGTCCTGCCAAGGCGGACACCGCTCTCCAGACTCTGCATGTAGTTGCGGGCGCGTTGGCAGATTTCGAGCCTGGCTTGGTTGCGGGTGGCGGTCTCGGCGTCCTTCTTGGCCTTCTCGGCTGCAAGCTTCTCGGCTTGGGCCTTGTTCTTCTTCTGCTCAAGGGCCGCATCGACCCGCGGCGCCGCATCGCTCGCCGCATCGCTGGCGGACGGGCTTGCCACCGGCACACGTGCCGAGTTCGGGCGTTGGAGGATGTCCTTCTCGGGCACCTCGTTGGGGGGCGGCCGGTCGCTGATCTGCACGCGACCGTCCTTGTCGCGCCACTTCCAGATGCCCTGGGCCAGGACGGCACCGCTGGCCAGCGCCAACGCCAAGGCCACCAGGCCCCCACGCACCAACGGATTCGACGATGTTTTCATGTGTTTGGCAGCGGCCGCCGGGCACGTGCCAGGCGCGAGTTGCGACAGCCCGCCAGTTTACGGCTTGGCCCACGTTGTCCAAGGATCTTTCGCACATCCGTATAATTCGCTTTTGCGTCTGGAGCCTTTCCCATGCGCCTTCTAGGCAAAGCGCTCACCTTCGACGATGTGTTGTTGGTGCCGGCGTACTCCCAGGTCCTGCCACGAGACACTTCGCTGGCGACCCGCGTTTCCCGCAACATCCTCCTGAACCTGCCGCTCGTGTCCGCCGCGATGGACACCGTGACGGAAGCCCGCCTGGCGATCGCCATCGCACAAGAGGGCGGCATGGGGATCGTCCACAAGAATTTCTCGCCGAAGCAGCAGGCCGCCGAGGTGGCGCGCGTCAAGCGCTATGAGTCCGGCCTGCTGAAAGACCCGATCACCATTGCCCCCGGTGCCCGGGTGCGCGACGTGATCGAGCTGTCGCGCCAGCACGGCATCTCCGGCTTCCCGGTGGTGGAAGAGGGCAAAGTCGTCGGCATCGTGACCAACCGCGACCTGCGCTTCGAGACCCGGGTCGACGCGCCAGTGCGCGACATCATGACGCCGCGCGAGCGCCTGATCACGGTCAAGGAAGGTGCATCGCTCGCCGAAGCCAAGGCCTTGATGCACCAGCACAAGCTGGAACGTGTGCTCGTCGTCAACAACGAGTTCGAGCTGCGCGGCCTGTTCACGGTGAAAGACATCACCAAGCAGACCACCTTCCCGAACGCCGCGCGCGACCCCAACGGCAAGCTGCGCGTCGGCGCCGCGGTCGGCGTGGGCGAGGGCACCGAAGAGCGGGTCGAGCTGCTGGTCAAGGCCGGTGTCGACGCGCTGGTGGTCGACACGGCGCACGGGCACTCGCACGGCGTGCTCGAGCGCGTGCGCTGGGTCAAGAAGAACTTCCCGAACGTCGACGTGATCGGCGGCAACATCGCCACCGGCGCGGCGGCGCTGGCGCTGGTCGAGGCGGGTGCCGACGGCGTCAAGGTCGGCATCGGCCCCGGCTCGATCTGCACCACCCGCATCGTCGCGGGGGTGGGCGTGCCCCAGATCACCGCGATCGACAACGTGGCCACGGCGCTCAAGGGCACCGGCGTGCCGCTGATCGCCGACGGCGGCATCCGCTACTCGGGCGACATCGCCAAGGCCATCGCGGCCGGCGCCGGCGCGGTGATGATGGGCGGCATGTTCGCCGGCACCGAAGAGGCCCCGGGTGAGGTCATCCTCTACCAGGGTCGCAGCTACAAGAGCTACCGGGGCATGGGCTCGATCGGCGCGATGAAGGCCGGCTCGGCTGACCGCTACTTCCAGGAAAACGACGAGACCACCAACCCGAACGCCGACAAGCTGGTGCCCGAGGGCATCGAAGGCCGGGTGCCCTACAAGGGCTCGATGGTGTCGATCATCTTCCAGATGGCGGGTGGCCTGCGCGCCTCGATGGGCTACTGCGGCTGCGCCACCGTCGACGAGATGCGCGAGCGCGCCGAATTCGTCGAGATCACCTCGGCGGGCATCCGCGAGAGCCATGTGCACGATGTGCAGATCACGAAGGAAGCACCGAACTACAGGCTCGAGTAAGACGCTCGCCTGACCAAAGCGCCCGGCACCGCCGGGCGCGGTCTTTTCCACCGCCGAAAACAACGACCATGACATCGACCGAACCCGCAGCGGCAACGGCCAAGCGCCGAGAGGCTGCGATGCCGTTCATCATGCTGACGGTGCTGATCGACATGGTGGCGATCGGCCTGATCATTCCGGTGCTGCCGCACCTGGTGGGCACCTTCACCAGCTCCCCCACCGACAAGACGCTGTGGTTCGGCGTCGTGGCCTTCGCCTTCGGCATCGCCAACTTCTTCGGCTCCCCCATCCTCGGCGCGATGTCCGACCGCTACGGCCGCCGGCCGGTGCTGCTGATCGGCTTCTGCGGCCTGGCGCTGAGCTTCTTTGTCACCGCCATGGCCACGGCGTTGTGGATGCTGATCGTGGTGCGGCTGTTCAGCGGCGCGATGCAGGCCAACATCGCCGTCGCCAACGCCTACGTGGCGGACATCTCGGCGCCTGACGAGCGCGCCAAGCGCTTCGGCATGCTGGGCGCGATGTTCGGCATCGGTTTCATCCTCGGCCCGGCGGCCGGTGGCCTGCTCGGTGGCATCGATCTGCATTTGCCGTTCTACGTGGCCGGCTCGTTGGCGCTGGTGAACTGGCTGTATGGCTGGTTCGTCCTGCCCGAATCGCTGCCAGCTGACCGTCGCCGACCATTCGAGTGGAAGCGGGCCAACCCGGTCAGCGCACTGACCGGCCTGGCGCAGCTCAAGGGTGTCGGCCTGCTGGTCGGCGTGATCGGCCTGTCAGGACTGGCGCAGTTCACGCTGCACATGACCTGGGTGCTCTACACCGACCTGAAGTTCGGCTGGGGCCCGGTGGAAACCGGCTGGTCGCTGTTCGCGGTGGGTGTCATGTCGGCGCTGGTCCAGGGCGTGTTGCTCGGCCGGCTGCTCAGGCGCTTCTCGCCGCGCCGTCTGGCGGTGATGGGGCTGATGTCGTCCACGCTGGCCTTCCTGGCCTGGGGTGCGGCCAGCGAGGGCTGGGTGATGTATGCGGTGATCGTCTGCAACCTGCTCGGCTTCGCCGGCGCGGCGGCGATCCAGAGCCTCGTCTCGAACGCGGCGGACGCCACGACCCAAGGCCAGACCATGGGCGCGGTCGCCGGCGTCAACAGCCTGATGGCGGTGATCGCCCCGGTCGTCGGGCCCGCCTTGCTGGCCATCGTGTCGCATCTGCCTCGTGGTGACTGGCGCATCGGGGCTCCCTACTACTTCTGCGCCGCCCTGCAAGGCTTGGCGACGCTGCTCGCGATCCACCACTTCCGCACCCACCGCGCCGCGCGCGAAGCCGCGCCCGCGGCCAACCCGGGAATCACCGCACCATGACGCACGACAAGATCCTCATCCTCGATTTCGGCTCGCAGGTCACCCAGCTCATCGCCCGCCGCGTGCGCGAGGCGCATGTCTACTGCGAGATCCACCCGAACGACGTGAGCGACGCGTTCATCCGCGAGTTCGCTCCCAAGGGGATCATCCTCTCGGGCAGCCATGCCAGCACCTACGAAGAACACGACCTGCGCGCGCCGCAGGCTGTCTGGGATCTTGGCGTCCCGGTGCTGGGCATCTGCTACGGCATGTTCACGATGACCGTGCAGCAGGGCGGCCAGGTCGAAGCCAGCACGCACCGTGAGTTCGGCTACGCCGAGGTGCGCGCCCACGGGCACACGAAGCTGCTCGACGGCATCGAAGATTTCCGCACTGCCGAGGGCCACGGCATGCTCAAGGTCTGGATGAGCCACGGCGACAAGGTCACCCAATTGCCGCCGGGCTTCAAACTCATGGCCAGCACGCCGAGCTGCCCGATCGCAGGCATGGCCGACGAAGCCCGCGGCTACTACGCGGTGCAGTTCCACCCCGAGGTGACCCACACGGTGCAGGGCAGGGCGCTGCTTGAGCGCTTCGTGCTGCAGATCGCTGGCGCCAAGCCCGACTGGGTCATGAAGGACCACATCGCCGAGGCTGTCGAGGCGATCCGCCAGCAGGTTGGCGACGAGGAAGTGATCCTGGGCCTGTCCGGTGGCGTCGATTCCTCAGTGGCCGCGGCGCTGATTCACCGCGCCATCGGCGACCAGCTCACCTGCGTGTTCGTCGACCACGGCCTGTTGCGCCTCAACGAGGGCGACATGGTGATGGACATGTTCGCCGGCAAGTTGCACGCCCGGGTGATCCGCGTCGACGCCAGCGAGCTGTTCCTGCGCGAGCTGGCCGGCGTGACGGACCCCGAGGCCAAGCGCAAGATCATCGGCAAGCTGTTCGTCGACGTCTTCAAGGCCGAGGCCGACAAGCTCAAGGCCGGCGACGGCGGCCACAAGGGTGCCACCTTCCTGGCCCAGGGCACCATCTACCCCGACGTGATTGAGTCCGGCGGCGCCAAGACCAAGAAGGCGACCACGATCAAGAGCCACCACAACGTGGGCGGCCTGCCCGAGCAACTGGGCCTCAAGCTGCTGGAGCCGCTGCGCGACCTTTTCAAGGACGAAGTTCGCGAGCTGGGCGTGGCACTCGGCCTGCCGCACGACATGGTCTACCGCCACCCGTTCCCGGGCCCGGGCCTGGGCGTGCGCATCCTGGGCGAGGTGAAGAAGGACTATGCCGACCTGCTGCGCCGGGCCGACGCGATCTTCATCGAAGAGTTGCGCGGCTGGATGGACGAGGCCACGGGCAAGAGCTGGTACGACCTGACCAGCCAGGCCTTCACCGTGTTCCTGCCGGTCAAGAGCGTGGGCGTGATGGGTGACGGCCGCACCTACGACTACGTGGTGGCGCTGCGCGCCGTGCAGACCAGCGACTTCATGACCGCCGACTGGGCCGAGCTGCCCTATGGCCTGCTGAAGAAGGTCTCCGGCCGCATCATCAACGAAGTGCGCGGCATCAACCGCGTGACCTACGACGTTTCCAGCAAGCCGCCGGCGACGATCGAGTGGGAGTGAGGCCGGCTCAGCGCCCGCCCGGGTGCTGCAGCAGCGCCTTCACCGTGTAGTAGCTCTGCACCAGCGTGGCAGAGGCGCCGAGGGCCAGCGGCAGGTACGAGCCGGTGGCATCGGTCGCCCACACCCCCCAGGCCAGGCAGCCCAGGGCCAGGAAGATGTCGCGGATCGGAGAGCAGCGGGGCATGGTGTGGCGCACGTTGAAAGTTGCGCCGCCAGTGTGCAGTGGCTGCCGCGTTCCCGGTGGCTGGAAAAGCAGGGCGGATCGACACCAGAAATGCAAAACGGGCCCTCGCGGGGCCCGTTGCTCTTGGTGTCTTGGCGGAGGGAGCGGGATTCGAACCCGCGGTGGGCTGTTAACCCACACACGCTTTCCAGGCGTGCGACTTAAACCACTCATCCATCCCTCCGCAGGGACAGCCGGGCATTCTAGCCCAGGCTTCGGGGGCTTCAGCGCACCTGTTGCGGCGGCGTTCCGGGGTGCGTGGCCGGGCTGCGCATCAGTGCCATGGCGCTGGCCACCAGGGTCGACACCTCGCCCATGCCGGAAGGCACGATCATCGTGTTGTTCTTTTGCGCCAGCTGGGCGAAGGCCTCGACCGCCTTCTCGGCGACCTTGAGCTGCACCGCCTGTTCGCCGCCGGGCGACTGGATGGCCGAGGCCACCTGGCGGATGGCACCGGCCGTCGCCTCGGCCACCGCGAGGATCGCCGCGGCCTCGCCCTGGGCCTTGTTGATCTCGGCCTGCTTCTCGCCTTCCGAGCGGGCGATGAAGGCCTCGCGCTCGCCGGTGGCGATGTTGATCTGCTCCTGCCGGCGGCCTTCGGAGGCAGCGATCAGGGCCCGCTTCTCGCGCTCGGCGGTGATCTGAGCCTGCATCGAGTGCAGGATCGCCGCAGGGGGCGTCAGGTCCTTGATCTCGTAGCGCAGCACTTTCACGCCCCAGTTCAGCGCGGCTTCGTCGAGCGCCGCGACCACCGAGCTGTTGATGATCTCGCGTTCCTCGAAGGTGCGGTCGAGCTCCATCTTGCCGATCACGCTGCGCAGCGTGGTCTGCGCCAACTGCGTGATGGCGATGATGTAGTTCGAGGAGCCGTAGCTGGCGCGCATGGGATCGGTCACCTGGAAGTACAGGATGCCGTCGACGGTGAGCTGGGTGTTGTCGCGTGTGATGCAGACCTGGCTGGGCACGTCGAGCGGGATCTCCTTGAGTGAGTGGCGGTAGGCCAGCCGGTCGATGAAGGGCACGAGGAAGTTGAGGCCGGGCGCCAACGTGGCGTGGTAGCGGCCCAGGCGCTCGACGACCCAGGCGTTTTGCTGCGGCACGACCTTCACCGATCGGGCAATGAAGATCGCGGCGATGAAGAAGACGATGAGGGCGATGATTTCCATTCGGGCTCTCCTTGGTTCTTGTGTTCAGTGTGGCGGGCGGTCCAGCACGAGCTGCGGCCCCTCGACCGCGACGATCACGTGTTCGCCTGGCGTAGGCTCCCCGATCCCGGCGTAGCGCGCGCCCCAGGCCGTGCCACGGTAGGTGACACGGGTCAGGCGGTCGGTGCTCCAGGCCTCGACCTGCACCCGGCGGCCGACGTCGAGGTTCACGTCCGGGTTGGCGGTGGCCTCGACTTCGGCCCCAGCCTGCGCGGCCCGGCGCCGATGCCACAGGGCGACGGCCAGCCCGCCCACCGCGGCGGCGGCCACCAGCTGGCCGGAGAAGGGCAGCGACAGATGCGCCGCCAGCGCCCCGGCGGCCGCGCCGATGGCCAGCATCAGCAGGTAGAAGGTGCCGGTGGTCAGCTCCAGCGCCACCAGCAGCCCGGCGGTGACCCACCAGGCGGTGGCATGGTCCCAGTTCATCGTGTGTCTCCTGTCACTTGATCCCCCGCGGCGAGGGGCTGGATTTCGGCGCCCCTTTGTCGAATGATGGCCATCCAACGGCCCTACACTTCGCGCTTTCCAATTTTGGGCCCGCCCACTTCGGAGCCGCCGCCATGCAGCGCTTTTCCTTTCCCATCGTGATCATCGATGAGGACTTCCGTTCCGAGAACACCTCGGGCCTGGGCATCCGCGCGCTGGCCGAGGCGATGCAGAAGGAAGGCTTCGAGGTCATCGGCGTGACCAGCTACGGCGACCTGTCGCAGTTCGCCCAGCAGCAAAGCCGCGCCAGCGCGTTCATCCTCTCCATCGACGACGAGGAGTTCACCCCTGGCCCCGAGCTGGACCCGGCGGTGCTGAACCTTCGCAAGTTCATCGAGGAGATCCGGTTCAAGAACGCCGAGATCCCGATCTACGTGTATGGCGAGACGCGCACCTCGCAGCACCTGCCCAACGACATCCTGCGCGAGCTGCACGGCTTCATCCACATGTTCGAGGACACGCCGGAGTTCGTGGCCCGCCACATCATCCGCGAGGCCAAGAGCTACCTCGACGGGCTGGCCCCGCCGTTCTTCAAGGCCTTGGTCGACTATGCCCAGGACGGCTCCTACTCGTGGCACTGCCCTGGTCACTCGGGTGGCGTGGCCTTCCTGAAGAGCCCGATCGGCCGCATGTTCCACCAGTTCTTCGGCGAGAACATGCTGCGGGCGGACGTCTGCAACGCGGTGGAGGAACTGGGGCAACTGCTCGACCACACCGGCCCGGTGGCCGCGAGCGAGAAGAACGCGGCCCGCATCTTCAATGCGGACCATTGCTTTTTCGTGACCAACGGCACCTCGACCAGCAACAAGATGGTCTGGCACCACACGGTGGCGCCGGGCGACGTGGTGCTGGTCGACCGCAACTGCCACAAGTCCATCCTGCACTCGATCATCATGACAGGGGCGGTGCCGGTGTTCCTGACGCCCACCCGCAACCACTACGGCATCATCGGCCCGATCCCCGAGAGCGAGTTCAGCCGCGAATCCATCCAGGCCAAGGTCGCCAGGCACCCCTTGTTGCAAGGCGTGGACCCTGCCACGGTGCGGCCGAAGATCCTGACGGTGACGCAGAGCACCTACGACGGCGTTCTCTACAACACCGAGTCGATCAAAGCCAAGCTCGACGGCTGGGTCGACACGCTGCACTTCGACGAGGCCTGGCTGCCGCACGCCGCCTTCCACAAGTTCTATGGCACCTACCACGCCATGGGCGGCAAGAAGCGCGGCCGGCCGCAGCAGGCCATGGTCTACGCGACGCAGTCGACCCACAAGCTGCTGGCCGGCATCAGCCAGGCGTCGCAGGTGCTGGTGCAGGAGTCGCAGACGGTCAAGCTCGACCGAGACCTCTTCAACGAGGCCTACCTGATGCACACCTCCACCTCGCCGCAGTACGCCATCATCGCGTCGTGCGACGTGGCCGCCGCGATGATGGAGCCGCCGGGCGGCACGGCGCTGGTCGAAGAGAGCATCCGCGAGGCGCTGGACTTCCGCCGCGCGATGCGCAAGGTCGACAGCGAGTACGGCAACGACTGGTGGTTCCAGGTCTGGGGGCCTGACAACCTCGCGGAGGAGGGCATCGGCACCCAGGCCGACTGGGTGCTGGAAGCGAATGCCGACTGGCACGGCTTCGGCAACCTGGCGCCCGGCTTCAACATGCTGGACCCGATCAAGTCCACCATCATCACGCCGGGGCTGGACGTGTCGGGCAAGTTCTCGGCGAGCGGCATTCCCGCCAGCATCGTCACCAAGTATCTGGCCGAGCATGGCGTGGTGGTCGAGAAGACGGGCCTTTACTCGTTCTTCATCATGTTCACCATCGGCATCACCAAGGGCCGCTGGAACACGCTGCTGACCGCGCTGCAGCAGTTCAAGGACGACTACGACCGAAACCAGCCGCTGTGGCGCATCCTGCCCGAGTTCTGCGCCGCGCACCCGCGCTACGAGCAGATGGGCCTGCGCGACCTGTGCCAGGGCATCCACGAGATGTACGCGCAGGGCGACATCGCCCGCCTGACAACCGAGATGTACCTGTCGGACCTGCATCCGGCGATGAAGCCCAGCGACGCATTTGCCAACATCGCCCGCCGCAACACCGAGCGCGTGCCGGTGGACCAGCTGGAAGGCCGTATCACCACCTCGTTGTTGACCCCGTACCCGCCGGGCATCCCGCTGCTGATCCCGGGTGAACGCTTCAACAAGAAGATCTGCGACTACCTGCGCTTCACCCAGGCCTTCAACAAGGCGTTCCCGGGCTTCGACACCGATGTGCACGGCTTGGTGGCCGAAGAGTTGCCCAGCGGCGAGCGCCGCTACTGCGTCGATTGCGTGAGGGATTGAGCCCCCACGCCCCCCCTCCCGGGGGCTGCCCCCCCAAGGGGGCTCGCGCAGCGGACCGGCCGAGCCGGATCCGCGCACGCCACTTGAAGGGGGCGGCCCTGCGGGCGCCCCCGCAAGTCACGTTGGAACCTCGCCGATCATGACGTGGCTGAAGCCACCGTCGACGTAGGTGATCTCGGAGGTCACGCCGGCCGCCAGGTCCGACAGCAGGAAGGCGGCCACGTTGCCGACGTCCTCGATCGTCACGTTGCGGCGCAGCGGGGCGTTCTTGGAGAAGACCTCCAGCAGCTTCCCGAAGCCCTTGATGCCCGAGGCTGCCAACGTCTTGATCGGGCCGGCCGAGATGCCGTTGACCCGGATGCCCTTCGGGCCCAGGCCCGCGGCCAGGTAGCGCACGCTGGCTTCCAGAGAAGCCTTGGCCAGGCCCATGGTGTTGTAGGCCGGCACGGCGCGCACGGCGCCCAGGTAGCTCAGCGTCAGCAGCGCGGCGTTCGGGCGCAGGCTGGGCAAGGCGGCCTTCGCCATGGCCGGGAAGCTGTAGGCGGAGATGTCATGGGCGATGCGGTAGTTCTCGCGGGTCAGCCCGTCGAGGAACTCGCCGGCGATGGCCTCGCGGGGGGCGAACCCGATCGAGTGGACGAATCCGTCGAAACCCTCCGGCCAGGCGGTCTTCAGGTCGGTGAAGAGTTTTTCGATGGCCGCATCGTCGCCCACGTCGCAGTCGAAGACCAGCTTGGAGCCGAATTCGGCGGCAAACTCGGTGATGCGGTCCTTGAAGCGTTCGCCGACGTAGCTGAAGGCCAGCTCGGCACCTTCGCGGCGGCATGCCTGGGCAATGCCATAGGCGATCGAGCGGTTGGACAACAGGCCGGTGATCAGAAGGCGCTTGCCGGCGAGAAATGCCATGCGGTCTCCGAAAGGGGTGTTGGATCGATGCTCGATTCTCGCATGATGAGGCTCGAAAACCGCCGCGGGCCTTGCCGGTACACCTCTTGCAGGCTACACTGCGAGCTTCGCTAGAATTGCGTGACACACACTTGAAAAGTGGGCGGATTCCTCCAGCCCATTTTTTTTGCGTGGTCTTTTTGCATTCCTGCTTTCAAACAAGGATTTCTGCCACCAGATGAGCTGGAGCCAGGCCGTCGAGAAGACGGTGACCGGTATGGGATACGAACTCGTCGATGTCGAGCGATCGGCAGGCGGGTTGTTGCGCGTCTATGTCGATCGCGTGCCCGGCCGCGCCTACCCTACGGGCGAGCATGAGTTTGTGACGGTCGAAGACTGCGAGGCCGTCACCCGCCAGCTCCAGTATGTGCTCGAGGTGCAGAACGTCGACTACGCTCGGCTCGAGGTCTCCTCGCCGGGGCTCGACCGCCCGCTCAAGCGGGTCGAAGACTACGCGCGCTTCGCCGGCCAACAGGTGCAGATCACGCTGAAGCTGCCGTTCCAGGGCCGCAAGAAGTTCCAGGGCGTGCTCCATGCCGCCCCCGGCAACGACGACGGCACGGGCTCGGGATGGCAACTGGTTTTCAACGATGGCAAGGTCGACCAGGTGCTCGACTTCGCTTTCGACGAGGTTCGCGAGGCCCGGCTGGTGCCGGTGCTCGATTTCAAGGGGCGCCGAGGCAAGGGCGCGCCGGCCGGGGCGGAGCAGCCCGCCGGCGAAACTGACGGAGGTCAAGAACAATGAACCGCGAAATGCTGATGTTGGTGGATGCGATCTCGCGCGAGAAGAGCGTGGAGCGCG
Source organism: Pseudomonadota bacterium (assembly GCA_049322835.1). Lineage (GTDB taxonomy): Bacteria > Pseudomonadota > Gammaproteobacteria > Burkholderiales > Burkholderiaceae_C > Ideonella. Next base: position 21,453 of record JBMOQN010000013.1, read on the forward strand.
ATGTGGTGTTCGGTGCCGTCGAAGCGGCGCTGGCGCAGGCCACCAAGAAGCTGCACGGTGGCGAGGTGGACATCCGTGTCACCGTCGACCGTGACACCGGCGAGTACGAAACCTTCCGTCGCTGGCATGTGGTGCCCGATGAAGCCGGCCTGCAGATCCCCGACGCCGAGATCCTGCTGTTCGAGGCCAAGGAGCAGATCGACGACATCGAGGTCGACGACTACATCGAGGAACCGATCGACTCCGTGCCGATCGGCCGCATCGGTGCGCAGGCCGCCAAGCAGGTGATCCTGCAGAAGATCCGCGATGCCGAGCGCGAGCAGCTGCTCAACGACTTCCTCTCGCGCGGCGAGAAGATCATGGTCGGCACCGTCAAGCGCCTGGACAAAGGCGACATGATCGTCGAGTCGGGCCGCGTCGAAGGCCGCCTGAAGCGCAACGAGATGATCCCGAAGGAAAACCTCCGCTCGGGCGACCGCGTGCGGGCCTTCATCGCTGGCATCGACACCGCCGCCCGCGGGCCGCAGATCATGCTGTCGCGCTCGGCACCGGGCTTCATGGTCGAGCTCTTCGCCCAGGAGGTGCCCGAGATCGAGCAGGGCCTGCTGGAGATCAAGAGCTGCGCACGCGACCCGGGCAGCCGCGCCAAGATCGCCGTCGTTTCGCACGACAAGCGGGTCGACCCGATCGGCACCTGCGTGGGCGTGCGCGGCTCGCGCGTCACGGCGGTCACCAACGAGCTCGCCGGTGAGCGCGTGGACATCGTGCTGTGGTCGGAAGATCCGGCGCAGTTCGTGATCGGCGCCCTGGCCCCGGCCAACGTGCAGTCGATCGTCGTCGACGAGGAAAAGCACGCGATGGATGTGGTGGTCGACGAGGAAAACCTCGCCATCGCCATCGGCCGCGGCGGCCAGAACGTCCGGCTGGCCTCTGAGCTGACCGGCTGGCGCATCAACATCATGACGGCCGAGGAATCGGCCGCCAAGCAGGCCGAGGAGTCGGGCTCGATCCGCAAGCTCTTCGTCGACAAGCTCGATGTCGACGAGGAAGTCGCCGATCTCCTGATCGAAGAAGGCTTCACCAGCCTGGAAGAAGTGGCCTACGTCCCGGCGCAGGAAATGCTGGAGATCGAGGGCTTCGACGAGGACACCGTCAGCGAGCTGCGCAACCGGGCCAAGGACGCGCTGCTGACGATGGAGATCGCCCGCGAAGAGCGCGTCGAGGAGGTCTCCCAGGACCTGCGCGACCTGGAGTTCGAAGGGCAGGGCCTGAAGCCCGACCTGATCTCCAAGCTCGCAGACGGCGGCGTGCACACCCGCGACGACCTGGCCGACCTGGCCGTCGACGAACTCATCGAGATGACCGGCGTGGACGACGCGCAGGCCAAGGCCCTGATCATGAAGGCGCGTGAACATTGGTTCAACGCCTGATCAAGCCACACCCCAAGCGCCCACGAGAACCCGGCATCAGGATCAAGGAACAGAAGACATGGCAGTGACCACCGTCGCCCAACTCGCCACGGAGCTGAACCGGCCCGCGGCGACGCTGCTTGAGCAGTTGCAGTCGGCCGGCGTCGCCAAGAAGTCGCCGGAAGACGCGCTGACCGAATCCGACAAGGAACGGCTGCTTGAATTCCTGCGCAGCTCGCACGGCACCGCCGGCGGCGACCGCAAGAAGATCACGCTGACCCGCAAGTCGACCAGCGAGATCAAGCAGGCCGATGCGTCCGGCAAGGCCCGCACCATCCAGGTGGAGGTCCGCAAGAAGCGCGTCTTCGTCAAACGCGATGACGTGCCCGGCGCCACTCCGGAAGAGGAGTCGACCCCGGCCGTGCCGGTGATCGATGAAGCCGAGCTTGCCCGCCGCGAGGAGGAAGCCCGCCGCCAGGCCGAGCTGATCCGCCGCCAGGAAGAAGAGCTGGCCGAGAAGCGCCGTCAGCGCGAGGAGCGTGAACGCGCCGAGCGCGAAGCCGCCGAGCGC
>JBMOQN010000014.1:0-22595 GCA_049322835.1 Pseudomonadota bacterium
GCATGCGGAGGTTGAACTCGACTGTGCCCTGCCAAAGACGGTGACTGGCGAGGTGCCGGTCCCCGCTGGGGCGATGTTGGAAGCGCCGAGCAGCGCAGCGGAGCGGGGGCAGTCCGGCGCGAAGCGATGGACCGAGCGAGGAGGATTTATGCAGTCGGGCGCGAAGGCGGCCGGCTGCGAAGCCACCGCAGCCGCCCCGCGCAGCGAGCAGCGCAGGGCACCCTCGGCCAACGGCCGAGGGCGCGGACACCTGAGCCCCAGCGGGGACCGGCACCTCGCCCGCACCACACCACCCGCGAGCCGACCTTCACCGCTCATCAAAAGACACCGTCACGCAAGGCGTCAACGGGTGCGCCTGGCAGGTCAGCACGAAGCCCGCCGCCACCTCGTGCTTTTCCAGCGCGAAGTTGCGGTCCATGCGCACCTCGCCGTCCATCAGCTTGGCGCGGCAGGTGCCGCAGACGCCGGACTTGCACGAATACGGCACGTCCATGCCCGCCGCCGCCGCGGCGTCGAGGATGCTGGGGTCGGTCTTGCGGAAGACGATGTCGCGCGTCAGGCCGTCGCGCACGATGGTGATGGTCGCGTTGTCGGCGTCGCCCTCCTTGGGGGCGTGCAGCTTGGCCAGGTCGCCCGCCGATTGCAGCGCGATGCCGAAGCGCTCGATGTGGATGCGCTCCTGCGGCACGCCGGCCTCCAGCAGCGCGGCCTCGCCCTCGTCGTTCATCGCATAGGGGCCGCAGACGAAGGCGTGGTCGATGTGCGTCGGGTCGATCACCGTGCGCAGGAACTCGGCGATCTTGTCGCGGTTCATCATGCCCATGTTCAAAGGCGAGTCGACCTGCTCGTCGCTGAACACATGGTGCAGCGTCAGCCGCGTCATGTAGCGGTTCTTCAGGTCTTCGAGCTCTTCCTTGAACATCGTGCTCGAAGCACGGCGATTGCCGTAGACCAGCGTGAAGCGGCTGCCCGGCTCGCGCTTGAGCACCGTCTTCATGATCGACAGGATGGGCGTGATGCCGCTGCCGCCGGCCAGGCCCAGGTAGTGGCGCGGCTCCTCGGGCGCCAGCGGCACGAAGAACTTGCCCTGCGGCGGCATCACCTGCAGCCTGTCGCCCGCCTTCAGGTGCTGGTGCAGCCAGTTCGAGAAGATGCCGCCGGCCACCTTGCGCACGCCGACGCGCAGCTCGCCGTCGTCGAGGCCGGCGCAGATGGAGTAGGAGCGGCGCACGTCCTGGCCGTCCACGTCGTGCCGCACCGTGAGGTACTGGCCTTGCGTGAACTTGAAGAGCTCGGCGTGTTCGCCCGGCACGTCGAACGAAACGATCATCGCCTCGTCGGTGTCGGGCTTGACCTCGCGCACGCGAAGCTCGTGGAAGTGGAGCGTGCTCATGGATGGTTCAAATCGGTTTGAAGTGTTCGAAAGGCTCGTGGCACGAGAGGCAGCGGTACATCGCCTTGCACGCGGTGGAGCCGAAAGCCGAGAGGCGCTCGGTCTGGGCGCTGCCGCAGCGCGGGCAATCGACGCCGCGGGCGAGGATCCGGATCGGGGCGGCGCCGGGCGCAGGCGCATCGCCGCAGCGCCCCGGCGGCGCGATGCCGTAGGCGCGCAGGCGGGTGCGGCCGGCCTCGCTGATCCAGTCGGTGGTCCAGGCGGGCGCGCGGCGCAGCGTCACCGTGACGGGGCCCAGGCCATCGTCTTCCAGCGCGCGGGTGATGGCCTCGTTGATCTGCTCGGTCGCCGGGCAGCCGGAGTAGGTCGGCGTGACCACCACCGCCAACCCGTGGCCCTCTTCCGCGATCTCGCGCACCAGCCCGAGGTCGACGACCGACAGTGCCGGCACCTCGGGGTCGGCGACGCCCCCCAGCACGGCCCAGGCCCGCGCCACGCGCGACTCGCCTTCGCGACGCGCCGGTGCCTCCGGCAGCGCCCAGCGCGGGTCCGCCGACGGCAGCGCGGGAAACAGGCCCGCCGGCAGGCTGGTCACCACTTGCCCCCAAGGTAGGCGCGCTGCAGGAACTGCATCTCGGCCAGCATGTAGCCCAGGTTCTCGCTGTGCACGCCACGGCTGCCGGTGGCGCGGAAGGGGCTGTCTTTCGGCAGCGCGAGCTGCGCATCGGCCAGCACGGCCTTCACGCTCGCCAGCCAATCGCCGCGCAGCGCGCTGCGTGCCGGGCCCAGGCCGCTGGCCTGCGCCGCCGCATCGGCCTCGTCGTCGTCGAACAGCTCGCTCGTGTAGGGCCACAGGTTGTCCAGCGCCTGCCGCATCCGGCCGGCCGACTCCTCGGTGCCATCGCCCAGGCGCACGACCCAGTCCGACGCATGCTCGACGTGGTAGCGCGCCTCCTTCACCGCCTTGCCGGCGATGGCGGCCACCTCGGCGTCGGTGCTGGCCTGAAGGCGCTGCCACATCAGAAGCAGCCACTGGCCGATGAAGAGGTTGCGCAGTGTCGCGTCGCCGAAGTCACGGCCGCCCTTGCGGCCGGGCAGCTCGGCCAGCGTCATGTTCAGGTAGTCGCGCTCCTCGCGCAGAAAGGCGAGCTGGTCTTCGTCGAGCGCCGGCGTGGCGCCGCTGCCGATGTGGGTGAGCAGTGCACGCGCCTGGCCCAGCAGGTCGAGCGACATGTTGGTCAGCGCGATGTCCTCTTCCAGGATCGGGCCGTGGCCCGTCCACTCGGACTGGCGCTGGGCATGGATCAGGGCCGTGTCGGCCACGCGCAGCAGGTAGCGCGTGCGCAGGTCATCGGGCGGTCGGATGGAAGGCGTCGTCATCCCGGCCTCACATGTGGTTGACGGACTCGGGCAGGGTGTAGAAGGTCGGGTGGCGGTACACCTTGTCTTCGGCCGGGTCGAAGTACATGTCCTTGTCGGCCGGGTCAGAGGCGACGATCTGGTCCGAGCGCACGACCCAGACGCTGGTGCCTTCCATGCGGCGGGTGTAGACGTCGCGCGCCAGCTGGATCGCCATCTTGGCGTCGCTGGCGTGCAGGCTGCCGCAGTGCTTGTGGTCCAGGCCGGCTTTCGGCCGGACGAAGACTTCCCACAGCGGCCACTCGCCAACTGGAGCCCCCGGGCCGGTGGATACACCGGCCGCACCCCCCGAGGGGGTCTCGCCCGCCTTGGGGCGGCCCGGCGCCGGGCTCGTCGTCTCGTTGCTCATCGTTGTTCCTCTCGCGGTCAGGCAGCAGCCGCTGCGGTGTTCTTCTTGCGCGTATGGGCCAGCGCGGCCTCGCGCACCCAGGCGCCGTCGTCCCAGGCCTTCACGCGGGCGGCCATGCGCTCCTTGTTGCAGGGGCCGTCGCCGTTCACCACGCGCCAGAACTCGTCCCAGTCGATCGGGCCGAAGTCGTGGTGCTCACGCTCGGCGTTCCACTTCAGCAGCGGGTCGGGCAGCGACACGCCCAGCACCGCCGCCTGCGGCACGGTGGCGTCGACGAACTTCTGGCGCAGGTCGTCGTTGGACAGGCGCTTGATGCCCCAGCGCATCGATTGCGCGGTGTTCGGGCTGTCGGCGTCCGGCGGGCCGAACATCATCAGGCTCGGCCACCACCAGCGGTTGGTCGCGTCCTGCACCATCGCCTTCTGTTCGGGCGTGCCCTCCTTCATCATCACCAGCAGCGAGTCGAAGCCCTGGCGCTGGTGGAAGCTCTCTTCCTTGCACACGCGGATCATGGCCCGCGCATACGGCGCATACGAGCAGCGGCACAGCGGGATCTGGTTCATGATTGCCGCGCCGTCGACCAGCCAGCCGATCACGCCCACGTCGGCCCAGGTCAGCGTGGGGTAGTTGAAGATCGAGCTGTACTTGGCCTTGCCGGTGTGCAGCGCCTGGACCATCTGGTCGCGGCTGGTGCCCAGCGTCTCGGCGGCGGAATACAGGTACAGCCCGTGGCCCGCCTCGTCCTGCGCCTTGGCCAGCAGGATGGTCTTGCGCTTCAGTGTCGGGGCGCGGGTGATCCAGTTGCCCTCGGGCAGCATGCCGACGATCTCGGAGTGCGCATGCTGGCTGATCTGGCGCACCAGTGTCTTGCGGTAGTGCTCGGGCATCCAGTCCTTCGCCTCGATGAAGGCGCCATCGTCGATGCGCGCCTCGAAGCGCTCTTCGAGCACCGCCTCTTCGGCCGAGCGGATGGCCTTGCGCTCTTCCTTGGGCGCCGTGTCCATGGCTTGGGTGTACATGGAATCTCCTGGTTAACGTTTGTCGACCACCCGCCGGGCCTTGCCCACCAGCGTGCGTTCGATGGACTCGGGCAGGCCGATGTCGACCCGGGTGCTGACGCCGATCAGCGTCTTGATGCGGTGCTGCAGCTGCCTGGCCAGTGCGGCCCGGTCGGCGCCGGCATGGCTGGGCAGCACCTCGGCCAGCACCTGCACCGCGTCGAGGTTGCCTTCGCGCGTGACGACGATCTGGTACTGGCCCGAGAGCCCTTCCGTCTGCAGCACCAGCTCCTCGACCTGGGTCGGGAACATGTTGACGCCGCGGATGATGAGCATGTCGTCGGAGCGGCCCACGATCTTGCCCATGCGGCGCATGCTGCGCGCGGTGGGGGGCAGCAGGCGCGTCAGGTCGCGCGTGCGGTAGCGGATGATCGGGAAGGCCTGCTTGGTCAGCGAGGTGAAAACCAGTTCGCCCTCTTCGGTACCCTGGCCCTCCACGAAGGGCAGCACCTCGCCCGTCTCGGGGTGGATGATCTCGGGGTAGAAGTGGTCTTCCCAGATCACCGGCCCGTCCTTGGCCTCGACGCACTCGCTGGCCACGCCGGGGCCCATCACCTCCGACAGGCCGTAGATGTCGACCGCGTCGATGCCGGCGCTGGCCTCGATGTCATGGCGCATCGCCTCCGTCCAGGGCTCGGCGCCGAAGATGCCGACCTTGACCGACATCTCGCGCGGGTCCAGCCCCTGGCGGCGGAACTCTTCCACGATCACCTGCATGTAGCTCGGGGTGACCATGATGATGTCGGGCTGGAAGTCGCGGATCAGCTGGACCTGCTTCTCCGTCTGGCCACCGGACATGGGGATCACGGTGCAGCCGAGCCGCTCGGCGCCGTAGTGGGCCCCCAGCCCGCCGGTGAACAGGCCGTAGCCATAGGCGATGTGGACGATGTCGCCCTTGCGTCCACCGGCGGCGCGGATCGAGCGCGCCACCAGGCCGGCCCAGGTGTCGATGTCGGCCTGGGTGTAGCCGACCACCGTGGGCTTGCCAGTGGTACCCGACGAGGCATGCACCCGCACCACCTCCTGCCGCGGCACCGCGAACATCCCGAAGGGGTAGTTGGCGCGCAGGTCTTGCTTGGTGGTGAAGGGGAACTTCGCCAGGTCGGCCAGCGACTTCAGGTCCGACGGGTGAACGCCCTTGGCATCGAAGGCGGCGCGGTAGTGCGGCACATGGGCATAGACCCGCTCCAGCGTGGCCCGCAGACGCAGCAGCTGCAGCGCCGAAATCTCGTCGCGGCTGGCGGTCTCGATGGGCTCCAGGTCGCCTGGGGCGGGCTTCTTGACGGGCATGCGGGGTCTCCTGAAGGGGCCGGAACCAGCGCCGCCCGAATTAATCTACCGAACGGTCGGTAAATGATAACCACCGCCGGGTGTTTGATGCAAGTCAGGGTTTGTTTGAACCGCGCAGACGGGTGGTGCCCGTGGCCGCTTGCCATCGGCGGGGGATACTGACCGGCAGGGAGATTGAACATGCTGAAAGTCTGGTGGGCTCGGACAGGCTCGGTGCTGTCGATGGCGGCCCTGACGTTGCTTTTCGCGGGTTGTGGCGGGGGCGGTGGCAGCGGCGCTCAGGAGCCACCCGCTCAACACGTCGATGCCCGCTACTACCCCGGCAAGCCCGGCGACCTCTGGGTCTACCGACAGACAAGCGACGGCACGTCACGAACGCTGCGCGTGAAGGCCTCCGGGCCAGCCAACGTGCACGGCACCAGCGCCTTGCGGCTGGAGACCTACGAAACAGAGCATGCACAGTTGCTGGGCTACCGCTATGTCGAGGTCACCGCCAGCACGGCCTCCGAACTGCCGCCCCCGACCGACAACGCATCTCCTGCCGTGCCGCTGCTGCGGTATCCGATCACACCGGGCGAGACCTATCCGCGCGAGATGTTCACCTTCGACGCTGGCGCCGACTACGACGGCGATGGGCGAAACGAATCGATTCGTGTCGAGACCACCGTTCTTGTGATCGGCTTTGAGACCGTGAACACCGAGGTCGGGCCGTTGCCGGACGCCGCCCACGTGCGCACGACGCTGGCCTATGAGGGGATCTACAGCGGGGGCTCCCCGACCGCGCGTTGGACGGCGACGTTCGACAGCTGGTATGCGGAGAACATCGGTCTCGCCCGGGAGGAGATCGTTGTCCGCGACGACAGCGGCGCCATGATGGAGTCGGAAAGCACCGTGCTCGTCGCACATTCGGTTGGCGGCCACAAGTCCGATGCCGTGGCGCCCACTGCCACGCTCGTCTCGCCCCAGGCCGGCGAGCGGCAGCCGCGCAATGTGCAGTTCGAGGTGGCCTTCAACGAGGAGATGGAAGTGGCAAGCCTGGAAGCCGGGCTGCGGCTGATCGCTCCCTCCGGTACAGCGGTGACCGCCAACGTGAGGCGCTCATACCCCGCGGGGCAATGGAACGTGATGCCGCAGGATCTGCAGGAAAGCGGCACCTACACGCTGCGAGTGGACGGTGCCACCGACCTGCTGGGCAATGCTGCACAGACCGTCAGCTGGAGCTTTCCGATCGATGCCGCCGCCCCGGTGGTGCAGGCCCATACCCCGGCGGAGGGCGCCGGCGGCGTGCCGCTCGATGCCGTGGTCGCTCTCGACTTCAACGAGGAGGTCGACATCAGTGCGGCGGCCGTGACCATGCACAGCAACGACGGAGCCGTGTCGCTCGGCGTGGCCGTCGAGGGCGCTCGCGTGACCCTCACCCCGCAGGAGCCGCTGAAGATTCACCGCGAGTACACCGTGACCGCCTGGAACGTGAAAGACCTGAGCGGCAATCCGATGGTGCAGCCGTTCACCTTGCAGTTCCGCACCTCGCCCGGCGGCTTCGATTTCGCGGTACCTCTGTCCGGCTCCAGCGGTGCTGAAGCCATGAGCGTGGGCGATGTGAACGGCGACGGCAGGAACGACGTGGTGATGGCCACGGGCCAATACCCATGGGACCTGTGGGTCTACCCCCAGCAGCCACTCGGCGGGTTCGCCGACCCCACCAGGATTCCCACGCGCACGACCCTGTCCTGCCCGGCCAAATCGGTCGTGGTGGCAGATCTGAACGGCGACGGTCGGCAGGACGTGGCCTTGGGCGAAAGCGGCTGCGGCATCGAAATCTTCCTGCAGGGCACGGATGGCCAGTTGGCGTCCGCCGCCCTCCTGCCCTCGGCAGACTCCCACGTCATCCGCGCGCGCGACCTGAATGCCGACGGCCGCCCTGACCTGGTGGGCGTGGGCCGCAACACCGGGCAGGTGGCGGTCTGGCTGCAAGGCGCCGACGGCCAGTGGGCCTCGCCAGCCAGTTACGCGCTGGACCGCGGCGACAGCGACGAAGACGTGGACATCGGTGACTTGAACGGTGACGGCCACCTGGACATCGTCGTCACCAACGGCTGGTACGGCGCCCAGACCGTGTCGATCCTGCTCGGCCAGGCCGGTGGCACCTTCGGCGCCACGCAGTACTTGACGGATCCGCAGGACGTGAAGGCCTTTGCGGTGGCGGTCGGCGATTTCAACCACGACGGCCGCGACGACCTGGCCTATGCGGGCTCGCAACCCCAACTCAGCATCATGGTGCAGCAGGCCGATGGCACGCTGGCGGCGCCGCAAGCCGTCTCCCTGATGGAATGGCACGCCGTCCGAGCACTGGAAGCTGTTGATGTGGACGGCGATGGCAGGGCCGACCTGGTTTCGGCCGCGGGCAACGCCGTCGAAACCGTGCTGCAGCAGGCGAACGGCACCTTGCGGACGGCGGAGCGCTTCCATGTCGCCGGTGCCATGGTCTACAACCCGCAGTCCCTGGCGGCGGGGGACCTGAACGGTGACGGTCGGCCCGACCTGGTGACCAGCATGCCGGCCTACCTTGTCAACTTGGGCGGCGCCGGCGTGCAGGCCCATGCCGGGCGCCAGATGGCCGTGCCGGCGGCGCCGGCGCCGCGCGGCGTGCAAGCGCCGATTCCGCAAGGGTCGCGTTTCAGGCGCGTCGACTCGACGCACTTCGGAGGGACGCGATGAGCCGCGCGGCGTGCAGGGCGCGCGTCACGGGGCCTTGGCGTCACCAGGGGGGCGCCGACCAGGGCCGGCGTAGGGCCGCGGCCCCGCGCTACGCCAAGGGCAGCTCGAACGACAGCCCGATCTGCGCGCCATAGACCGGGTAGCGCACGGTGCAGCGGTAGCCACGCAGCCGTGACGCGTCCCAGCCCGCACTCTGGCAGGCATGGGCCACCAGCTCGGTGTAGCGCGGGTACTCGGGCATGCGGAAGGCATCGAGCCCACGGCCGAGGAACTGCACCGCCTCGAGCATGTCCAGCCGGTCGCTGCGTCGCGCGGGGTCGTCCGGGTGGGCCACGCCGCGCACCACGGTGTCGTACAGGCGCAGCTCGGGCTGCACGCCCGGCCAGACGTCGTCGTGCAGCAGCGCGTCGACCACGTAGCAGGCCGCCGGTGGCTCGGCCTGCCCGCCGAGCCCTGCCGTCGGCGCGCCATCTTCCGCATGGGCCCGGCGCGCGCGGTGCACGCCGTGCAGCCGCTGCGCGCAGATGAGGTCTGCCCCCCCGGGCCGCGAGCGACCCAGCGGCAGGCCATGGACGTCCGTCTGCATCACGCCGCCATGCACGGTGGTGTGCACGCTTTCGGCCGGCACGGTGGAGAAGCCGGGCAGCATCATGTCGAGCAGACCCGCAGGCGCGCGCCCTTCCAGGCTGGTGATGCGCAGTTCGCGCGCATCGGGCACCAGCGAGTAGCCGAACAAATGCAGCGCGCCCGAAGGCCGCGTGCGGCGGCAGCCCAGCACGCCGTCGAGCCCGATGCAGTCGTGCCGGGCCGGGTCATCCGAGGGATGGAGGATGCCGGTGCTGAACACCAGCTCGGCCTGCACGCCGCGCAGCGCGCTCATCGACTTGAAGGCCGCCGCCTTGTGCCGCAGCTCGAAGCTGGCACGTGACTCGCGCACCCAGTCGCTCAGCACCGCGTCGAGCGTGGTGCGGTCGCCGATTTCGGCATCCACGAATTGCTCGAACTCGGCCACCGCCGCCTCGACACTGCGCAGGCACGCGGTGTCGGCCCCGGTGCGCGACGCCCCCTTGAGCATCTGGCGCAGTGCCTCGGGCCCCGGAATGGAGCACATCGTGGCCAACGGGTCGCCCTGGCGCACCGAAGAGATGAGCCGGCTCACGGCCGACTGGCTCAGCTGCAGCGCCGCCTGCAGCGCCTTCTGGTCGCGTGCACCGCTGGCCTGCAGCTGCTGGATCAGCACTGCGACCGAGCTCTGCAACGAGCGGCCCACCGACTCGGCGCGCCGGCGCAACTGCTGATCGGTGGGCGCGTCGGACATCGCCGTTTCAAAGGGGTCGGCCATGCCGCGATTGTAGGCACGCGTTCTGCTTTGTTTATGCTGAGCATATTTTCAGCGTATGCTCGTGGCGCGAGACAACGCTGTCCGGTGATCCTGGCCAGCGCTCCCCTCGGGCCGCTTGTTCACCATCCCGATCACGGAGATATCCCCACATGAAGCGCTTTGTCCTCCCCGCCCTGCTGCTGGCCGTCCTGGCCGCGGCAGGCCTGCTGCTGGCCGCCACCGCGGCCTCGGCCGCCCCGGTTGCCGCGGCCCAGGGCCCCGACACCACCGCGATGTCACCCAGCCAGCGGGTACAGGCCCACCGCGCTTGGAATCGCGCGCGCCGCGCCGCGCTGCCGGCCCAGACGGCCGCGATCGACTCGACCCCGCCGCAGCTGCGCCTGTTCACCATCGAGGGCGACGTGGACGCGCAGGCCGACCTGCCCGCCGCCGTGGCCAAGGTCTCGATGACCGACGACCTGGCCGGCCTGCAGACGGTGATCGTCACGCTCGTCGGCCCCTCCGGCCAGATGGTGCAGCGGGTGGAGGGCCTGAGCACCGGCCAGCGCCGCCTCGACGGGCGGCTCTCCATCGGTGCCGCGCCAGTGGCCACCGTGCCCTTCTCGCGCTTCACCGAGCCTGGCACCTGGACGGTCGAGTCGGTCTTCATCAGCGACGCCGCCTACAACGGCCTCTACCTCGGTCGGGACCAACTGGCCGCGATGGGCCGCACCCAGTTCACCGTGCACAACACGGCGGGCCACGACACGACCGGCCCGCGCCTGGTGGGCGGCTACCTGGAGACGCGCCGGGTGTCGCTCAGCACCCCGCCCGCCGGCACCTGGAGCGGCACCATGCCCTGGCTCTCGGCCGGGCTGCGCACGGTGGACGACGGCAACGGCGCCGTCTCGGGCCCGGCCGACGCCATCCTCGCCTTCTGCCTCATCAACGAGTACAACGACTGCGTCGACCGCTTCGAGCTGCAAGGCCACGTGAACGAGTTCGGCCGCCCCAACGCCAGCTTCCGCGTGGGTGGCCAACTGCGCACCGACCAGATGCCGGGCAAGTACTTCCTGTACTACGCGGTGCTGATGGACCAGGCACGCAACATGACCTACCTGAGCACGAGCCTGCTGGGTGGCGACACGGACTTCAGCCAGTACTTCCCGAACACGGTGATCACGGTCGAGCCGTGAGGCGGGGGGCGGGGGCCGCTCACACGATGAGCCGGACCCCTCCTCGCGGCTGAGTGAGCGTCACACCAGGAACTGCTCGATCAGGCGCAGGTCGTCCGCGGAGACGTGGGTCAGCGACAGGCCCACCTTGAACCCGCCCGTGCGACTGGGCAACTGGTGCACGACGGCTGCGCGCAGCCGCAGCGTGTGGCCCCGGCCGGCGACCGGCAGAGTGAGCACGACATGGCACTCGGCCTGGGACGGCAGGGCCTCGCCGACCTCGATGGCCAGGCCCCGCACGCCGATGTCGACGGTGGTGGCGGTCAGCTGCCGGCCGGCGACCACCATCCCTGCCGGCACGCTCAGGGGTTTGCGGCTGCCCTTTCGCCGCTCCAGCGCATCGGCAATGGCGGCCTTGATCGCTTCGCGCTTGTCAGTGGTCATCAGGTCGCCTGCTCAGTCGGGGTTGGCTCGACGCGCCAGGGGTTGCACGCGCCAGCCCCGATTCTGAAGGCATTGCCGAGGCACCCGCGACACGGCAGGATCCGCGACCATGGCTCCGGTCTCGATCACCCGCCGGCTCGGCAGCACCTGGCTGCTGGCGCCCCTGCCGGCGCTCGCTGCCCCGGGCAGCAACCGCCCCTGGCTCGACGAAGACGGCAAGGCACCGCGATGACCAGCCTGCTCGCAGCCAACCCGGGCCTCATGGTCGTGCTGGCCCTGCTGGCGGGGGGCACGCTGGTGTTCTCGCTGCTCGCCTTCATCATGCACCGCAGCGGCGCGTCGCTGCGGCCCATCGCCTTCGTCGCGGGCTTCTTCGCGATCGTGCTGCTGCCACAGGTGGCGGGCCACCTCGCGCTCGCGGTGCGGCCCGGCGAAGCCGCCGCAGCGGCCGGCGCTCCGGCCGTGCCCGCCCGCGCGGCGCTGCCCGAGGGCGCGCGTGCCGAGGATTGGCGGGCGGTCTACGGCCCCCGCATGCCCGGCCTGCAGGACGCCCCGGCCCGCGTGTGGGCGAGCGGCCAGAGCCTGGCAGCGCTGCGTTTCGCGAGCGCAGCGCAAGCCGGGGATGGCCTGATGGCCTACCTGGCGATGCACAGCGTGGCGCCAACGCTGGACCGTGGCGGCAACGAGGTGCGTGGCAGCCGCGGCCTGGGCGGCGGCTTCGTGCACCTTCGGCGCGATGGCGCCACGCTGCACATTGCAGCCGCGCTCGACGAACCCGCACTCGATGCCTTGCTGCCGGCCTCGGCCACTCAGGCCACAACCGCGCCCACGCCCCTGGCCGAACCGCAACCGCTGGTGCCCGCGCTGCAGCCCGCCACGCGCTGGATGCGCGAGCATGTGGCGGCGCAGGTCGGCGCGGTGCTCTTGCTGCTGGCCGTGGCGGTGGGGTGGTTCTTCCGCGTGGGCAGTTGGGCCGCCGCCAAGGCGCCGGTGGCAACCACCGCACCGCTGACGGCGGAAGCCCTGCGCGCGCGGCTGCTTGCGCTCGCCGCCGGCGACAACGGCGCCTTGCCACCCGCGCGCACCGACGGCCGCATCGCGATCGGCTTCACCCTCACCGACGCGCGCTGGCTCAGCGCGGCCGGCCTGAACCGCGCCCGCCGCGTGCACCGCCTGCTGCTGCGTCTCGACCCCGGCACGCACACCGTGTGGGTCACCGAACAGTGGAGCCGCTTCGATGCGCAGGCGGGCGCAGCCGGCGGCCAACTGCGCTGGAGCACGGCGATGGGCATCAGCTTCTTCGAGCGCAGCCGGTCGGTCGAAGCCGGCATCGTGCTCGGCAAGGACGGCCGGCCGGCCGGCGCGCTGCTGCATCACGAGCGCATCGACCTGCAGGCGCTGAAGGCGCCTTGCATCGCGGCCGTCACCGGCGCCGGGTGGCGCTGGCGGCCGGTGATGCTGGACTGGGCGGCGCTGTTCGGGCGCGGCGGCGACTGAGCGCCGGGCCGCCCTACCGCCACAGCGAGTGCGTCACCGCCTGCCCGCTGGCGTGGTCGACGATCACCAGCAACGGCTCGCCAATTTGACCCGGCACCGGCACGCGGGGGCCGACGAAGACGGTGGAGCGCTCTCCCGGCAGGATCTGCTGCAGCTTGAAGCGGTCGATCCCGGTGTCACGCGACCACAGCAGCGTGCCCGACGCCACGTCGACACGGGTGACGACGAGCGTGCCCTTCGCCCCCGGCACGGAGGTGTGGGCCATCAGCACGCTGTCCGGGTTCTGCGGGCGCAGCGGCGGCGACTTCTCGTTCGGCCGCAGGAAGAACGCGTTCAGATACTCGGCCTCGCCGACCGGCGCCATCGACACGATCTGGCGGCTGCCGGTGGTGCCCTCGTGGCCTTCCAGTTCACCGCGGACGAGGCGACGCATCTCCTGCGCGTCGCGCGCGCTCTCCACCGCACGCACCCAGCGCTTCGGCTTGAAGGCGCCTTCCAGATCGGCCCGGGAATGCAGGCCGAGCCAGCGCTGCGGCGTGGGCTGCACGCCCGCCGCCATGTTCAGCGTCAGCGGTGGCTCGCCCGGCTGCCACACCACCGGCCGCGGCGGCACCGGCTCGGCGCGCAGCGTGGTGGGCTCCAGCGCGTAGGCCGCGCTGCGGTCGCGCGCGAGCATGCGCAGCCGGCCGTCGACGATGTCGATGCCGCTCACGTCCTCGGTCCAGATCGGCGGCAGCTGCGGGTTCGCGGTGCGCACATCGGCCGCGGTGACCAGCGTGTGCGAGCGCAGGTCCACCCCGTGCAGGCCGGCCGCGCTGAGCCACAGCGTGCGCCCGTCGCTGCCGATCACCTTGGCCAGGCTGTAGCTGCCCGCGCGCTGGCCCTCGGCGATGCGCACCAGATCCGGCGCGCCGCCATCGAGCGGCACCAGGAACACGCTCAGCGTGAAACGCTCGGTCGACGGGTCGTGGTGCAGGCTGGCCGCGTAGGGCTGCAGCTGCTGGATCAGCGTGGCCAGGTGCGTGTCGGTACGCACCGTGCGGCCAATCGGCACGCCCTTGCCGGGCTGCACCTGCATCACCCGCGTCCAGGCCCACCCGGCCGCGCCGGCGATGAGCACCAACGCCAGCACCACCAGCGCGAGCTTGCTGCACAATTCACTGAAGCGGAACACCCACGCTGCCGATCCAGTTCCAGTTCCGGTGCCACCGCCGCGGCCGGCCGGTGCTGTGCTTGTACCCGCCTTCGAGCGCACCAGCACATCGCCGCGCGGCGCGTCGACCTCCGCCGAGCAGCCCGGCGCCCGCTGGCGTATCGCCTCGTCGGCAATGAAGCGCAGGATCTCGGCCCGGCGCGCCACCGCCCACGCGTGGCGCGCCTGCCAGACATCCGCCGTGCCCATCGACAAGATGGTCACCACATCGCCACCACCGAACTCCATGTGGCCGGTGATCGCGCGGGCGCCCTCGGTGTAGACCACCTGGCCTTCGCGGCCCTGCTGAACGAAAGTCACCGATCGGTTCATGGCGTGGCTCGCGGTCGAGGCGAAGGGTGGTGTCCAGCGGGGTGGGGCCGCCGAGTGCCGACGCGTGGCCCTCGGCCGGGGTGTCAAGTTAGCACACGCAGGCACCTGGAGCCCGGCTCAGCCAACGTCGGCTGAGCCCGCTAGTCAGCCGCGAAGCAGTACAGCAAGCCACCCCCGCCAAGTTCCTTGATCCCTTCAGGGCTGCAGCCGCGGCTCTGGTGCGCCGAGTTCCAGGACTTCCACCACGGGTCGGCCTTCCCGTCCGCGCCGTCGAAGTGGCCCACCAGGGCTGCGCCGTCCCGGCCGGACCGCGTCCAGTTGCCGCAGGTCAGGTCCGGGTCCAGGTACGAGGGCGCGTAGCCGTCGGCACGGGTGCCGGTGAGGACGTCATGCAACTGACCCGACACCGGCCGGCCCCGCTCGTCGAGCGCCGTGGCCTTGCTCAAGCGGTGACGGGGGCTGTGGAGATGCTCCACATCATCGGCGATCACCACGCCGGCAGCGTTGCGCCACGGGCCGGTGCCGATGCGGTCGCGAGCATTCACCGGCTTCACGCCCCGACCACCCTGCACGCTCAGGTAGGCCCGCCAGGCGCGCCCGCCCGCACCGGCCTCGGCCGCCAGGCGCTGGCAGAGCCGGTCGGCCCCCTCCAGCCCACCCAGGTCGGCCCCCTTGCCGCCACCGGTGCTGGTGACGAAAAACCCCATGCCCATGCGCAAAGGCGACGGCGTGGCGACACAGCCCACGAGGGCCATGGCGGCCACCATCAGAGGGGCAACGCAGCGGTGTGGCTTCATATGGGGTGGCAGAGCAAGGTGACCCGGCGATTGGATACCAGACGTGGGCCGATGCGCACCTCGAAGGCCCACCGGGGACCCAAACCGCGCCTCATCCGCCTGGTGGATGAATTCAGGCGGGCTCCATGCCAAGCTCGGCGGTCAACCGGAACGGAGGCCCTCGCCCATGCCTGCGATGCGATCTGCCAGTGCGCTCATGCCCGCAATGGCCTCGGCCTGGCTGCTGACTGCGGCGCTTACCGCCAGTGCGCAGGCACTCCCCGAGCCGACCCGCCCCAGCGCCACGGCGGCCGCATCGGCGGCGAGTGGGGCGGCGCCCGTTCCCGCCGGCGCAGCTTCTCAATCCGCGTCGGCACCCTGCCCTTGCCCTCTCGCCGCCACCTCGGTGCAAATCGAAGCGTTGACCGAGCACGTGAACAAGCTCACCAAGGCAGCCGAGGCAGCCGCCTCAGCAGCCGGGCAACCCATCGTCGACCCCGCGCAGGACGCAAAGGCCGTGATCCTCAATGTGATCAGCAACCGCCTCGACGCCATGCTCTTTGGCGACGGCAAGGGATCGGTGGGCCTTGCCGCGCAGGTGGCGGCCACCCTTGCTTTCATCATCGCGCTGGTTCGCCTCATGATGGCGGTGGCGCTTCTGAACCCCGAAACGCCGCAGACGCCATGGGGCGAATTCAAGGCCTGGACCCGCAAGAGCGGGGTGGTTCGCGCGATCAATGTGGTCATTGGCGCGCTCGCCGTGCTCTTCACGGGTGCCGCCCTGTACGTCGTGCTGGCTGCGCGTGAAGTGCCCGGCAGCTGCAGCAGCGCTTCAGTGGCGGCGACATATCAACCAGCCCCCGCTCCCTCCAGCGTATCTGCAAGCGCGGCACTGCAAGCAAATGCCACATGCGAGGCCGCCGTTCGCGCCACGGACGCTCGTGTGGCGCAGATCGGCCTGGTGGTCAAAGACATCCAGGACAAGCAGCCCTGGTCGTTCACCAAGGTGCTCATGTTCCTCGCCTGCGTCTACCTGGTGTCGGCGGTGACGTACCTCGTCATCAAGCGGTACGACGAATGAGCTGCGGTTCATGCACTTGGCGCGAGATGCCCTCGGCATTGTTGGCGTCTGGATGTAGGCATTGCGGAGATCAATGCGCCAGCAAATGGTGCAAGTCTGGCCAACCCATCTGACGGGGAAATCAGGTCGAGCGGCGCTGCCAGAGCGGAACTCTCGTCTTCGCGGGCTCAGTTGCTCGCCGTTGCACGCTACTACGGATACTTGCTGGGTTTGGGAAGGTCCAGCCCACGCAGCCCGGTGCCGTCGAGTATCGACACGCCCGCGTTTCCATAGAAACTTGGCGGCGAGGTCACGTGAGGTCCCGGCAGAGTCACCTGTGGTCCGCATTGCCTTGACCAGGCCTCCTCCGTTGGATCTACCGCTGGGTTTCCGCAGATCGACGGCCTGCCTGCGTGGTCTGGCGGGCGAACCGATGTGCTGCAGTTGATCTGGCCTGGCTCAAGTGCAGACATGAGTTGCTGCTGCCTAGCACAGGCCTGCTGCCTAAGCTGCTGCTCGGAGATCGTGACTCGTTGACATGTCGCGTCACCGCTCTCCGGCGTGGTCAGGATGAGCCTTGGGTCAACGCACCCGTTGCGCCTACGCAGAAGATCGTTACAGGGGCTCCCGGCTTTGTCCCAACCCTGGTTCCGATCGCATTCAGCCTTGAAACTTGTCCACCATGACTGCAGCCCGGAGCAGGCCGAGCCAGTACCAGGGTCGATGCTTGAGTGCGTCCCGCCTTGCGTGCCAGTTGCTCCAGCGGCCTTCTTCTTTTCCTCGGCCTCCTTGCGCTTCTTCTCCGCCTCCGCGGCCTTCTGCGCTGCTTCGTCCTCAGCCTTCTTGGCTGCGGCGGCCGCGTCATCGGCATCCTTCTTCGCCTTCGCTGCAGCTTCGGCCTTCTCCGCGGACGTGGGATCGGCGTCAGCCACTTCAGCTGCCTCCTGAGCCGTCTTTGCGGCTTCGTCCGCGGCGGCCCGGGCTACCACTGCGTCGTACTCCGCCGTCGCCGCTGCAGACTCCGCGTCGACCGCAGCCACCTCAGACGCTCTAATTTCGTTGGCCTGCTTGAGCTCCTCGTTGTACTTCTCGCCCATGTCGTTGGGTAGCGACAGTGCATCCCAGAAGGCAGCCGTCCGCAGAAAGCCGAGAAAGCCTGGCTTGCTCGCTGGCAGGCCGATGTAGTTCTCGATGAACTTCTGCAAAGTCAGGTCTTCTTCAAGGCCACCTGATCCGCTATCGATGCAACTCCCGACTTCCTGATCAATCGCAGTGACTTGGTCGTTGACCCACGAACCATTGGTGCCACCCAGACCTGATCCCGACCCAGGCACACCGCCGCCGACCGACGCGGCACCTCCGGGACCACCAAAGCCATTGAGATAGTTGCACGCGCTGGCCATACCACGCATGTCGGCAAATGTGGGGAGGCCTCCGGTGGCTTGAGGCGGCGGCGGGCGTTGTCCGCTGCTCGATACAGACCGCGAACTGTCGAACGCGAGAACTGCACCTAGTGAGCAAATGAGCGTGGTGTCTTTGGAGGAATCCTGCCCAGTCTTCGCGATCAAATCATTCAAACGTTGGAGTACGTCGAATGCGCGGCCTTCATCATAGACATCCGTTGTCCATTCCGCCCCGCGAATCCACCGGCCGCGCATGTCAGTGACGAGGACAGTGCGCTCCGAGAGGCACACTAAAAGGTTGTACCGATCCTGGACACACAAGACACGATTCTTGGCGACCTCTCTCGCGATGGCTTGAACTCCATTCGTGCCAGCGCGCGTGGGGGCAAGAGAACGCGAAAGCAGTCTCAGACGACTTTGGCTTTCGGCGACTTTCGTATCTACAAGCTTGCGCAGCGGCGAAGACTTGCGGTACTTTGTGCCGAGGAACATGTAAACCTGTCGCCGTAGCTCAAGGTCACGCCGAAGTGCCGAGAAGTACATGCTCCTTTCGGAACTCGTGGCAGTTCCCGCAAGTACACGGTCCCTCGCATCAAGAACAGCGTAGAAGTCCGCGATCCTGCGACGCTTCTGGTCGTCGGACAGGACGTGCTGCTTTGACGGTGGCACATACCTGTTTGCCTTGAGGAACTCGGGAATCGAGTTCCAGACGGGGTCCTGAACGAGCGTCGGACTCAACGCTGGGCGTGTGATCGGAAGCGCTTTGTCGCTCGAACTCGTTAGCGACGCTTCCCTTGCCAGGGCAGGAGCCATGACCACCGTGCAGACAAGCGCAAGTAGCTTCGCATTCATGAGTGCTGCCATAACAACCTTTCGCCCGACACACCTCGATTCGAAATCGCATATGCCCTCAGACCTTCGTTCTTCCTCTTGACTGCATGCGCGCGGCACACAGTCACGCTCCCGAACTTCGACCCTGGAATCTAGGCAACTCGGCACATCGATGCTTGCGCATGCTCAACAACCGCCAATCTGGGCGGCCGATGTCGCCTGTGGGTCGACAGCTGCCGACCAGCCTGGTGCTGATGAAGGTCTGCACACAATCTGGAACCGATATCCACCGCTCGTCAGCGCCAGCACCAGGACAACAACCTCGCGCTTGGGCGCCGCCGCAACTTCTCCTTTGACAAGGCTTGGAGCGCCATCGGAGCACCTGTCCCCTTGAGCGCTGGTGGCGCGGCCGGTCCTCTCGGTCCGATCGCTTGCAACACCTTTCGACGGGGATGCCCATGAACCAGCGCCGCCTGACCCTGGTGATGATGACCGCCTGGTAGGCCGCCCGCGGAAGCGAAGGCCCCGCGCTGCCACAAGCGCGCGTCAGCCTCGCCGCCGCCCCGCTGGGTGGCAGCATCCACGCGCAAGGAGGCGAGAGCACCCCGGGCGGTGTGCTCGCCTCATGAAATGGCTGGACGCGCTGACCGGCCGATGGGCGGAGCTGCCCGACATGCGCCGGCCTCGCATGGCCTGGCCGTGGTGTCGCGCCGCGCCATCATCACGATGGGCGCCTTCACCGATGCTTCTGATCCGGTGGACACGGCGTCGCGCCAGTGCTGGCGCTGCAAGCCAAAGGCGTGACCCTGCTGAGGCGCAGGTGGGCGCGCCTTACCCCATTCGCGCCAGCACGCGATCCACCATGGCGCCGGACTGCCCGAGGTAATTGGCTGGGTCCAGCATCCGCTCCAGCTCTGCGCGGCCCACGTGGCGCTTGATTTCGGGGTGCACCACCAGCAGCTCGATCAGCGGCTTCTTGGTGGCCAGCGATTCCCGGCACAGGTCGTAGACCAGGTCGTGGGCGTACTCGCGGCCGATGTAGGGGCCCAGGCCCATCATCACCGCCTCGCTCATCACGAGGCCGCCGGTCATCTCGATGTTGCGCATCATCGCGGCGGCATCGACCTCGAGCCCTTCGACCACCGCGCGTGACTGCTTCAGCGCACCGGCGATGAGGCAGAAGGCCTCCGGCAGCACGATCCACTCGATTTCCCACGGGCCAGTCGAGCGCTCGTGGTCGGCCACCATCGCGTCCATCAGCGCGGCGGCATGCTGGCGCACCACGCTGATGGCGGCGTGGATGTAGCAGCTGGCGATCGGGTTGCGCTTCTGCGGCATCGTGCTGGAGCTGCCGCGGCCGTGGTGGTAGGGCTCGAAGACCTCGCCCACCTCGGTCTGCATCATCAGCTTCACGTCCATGCTGAGCTTGCCCAGCGTGCCACCGATCAGCCCGAGCAAGGCGCCGGTTTCGGCGATGTTGTCGCGGATCGTGTGCCAGGCGATGACCGGCTGCTTCAGCCCCAGCTCGGCGCACAGGCCCGCCTGGGTTTCCATCGCCCCGGTCTGCAGGGACGCGAGCGTGCCCGCGGCGCCAGCGAACTCACCGACGAGCACGCGCTCCTTCAGTTGAGCCAGGCGCTCCCGGTGGCGAAGGATCGCGGAGAGGATGCCCGCCATCTTGTAGCCGAAGGTCACGGGAATCGCCTGCTGCAGGTTGCTGCGGCCGATCACCGGGGTGAGCCGATGGTCCTTCGCCAGCTTGGCCAGGCCCTTCGCGATCGCTGCCAGCTCGCCGTCGACCAGCTCCAGCGCCGCGCGGATCTGCAGCACGGTCGCGGTGTCGGTGATGTCCTGGGTCGTGGCGCCCCAGTGCACGTATTCGCCGAGCTTGTCGCGGCACAGCTGGTTCAGCTGCGTCACCACGCCGAGGATGGGGTAGCCGATGCGCTCGGTCTGCTGCCGCAGCCGGGCCATGTCGATGTTGTCGATGTGGCAGTGGCTGACGATCTCGTCCGCGGCCTCCTGCGGGATGATGCCGAGGCGGCCCTGCACGACGGCCAGGGCGCGTTCGATGGCGACGTACTGCGCGGTGCGGTTCTCGTCGCTCCAGACGTGGCGCATCTCGTCCGTCGTGAAGATGCCCTGGAAGATGGTGGAGTCGATGATGGTGGCGGCCATGGTGGGTCCTTTGGCTGTGTTCGGTGAACGCGGTGTCAATGGGGTGCGCGCTGCAGCAGGCGCCTGGCCTGCAGCACGACGGGAAGGTCGATCATTCGGCCGTCCAGCTGCGCAGCGCCCGGGGACGCGGCTTCGGCGGCCAGCACGCGGCGCGCCCAGTCGAGCGCTGATGCGTCGGGGGCCAGCGCCTCGTGGATGGGTTGCACCTGGGCCGGGTGGATGCAGAGCTTGGCGCCGAAACCGTGCCGGCGCGCCCAGGCCAGGTCGGACAACAAACGCGCCCGGTCGTCGATCTGGGGCGTGACCCCCGCGATCGGCGCAGGCAGCTCGGCCACCCGGGAGGCCAGGGCCAGCACGCTGGCGGCATGCGACAGGCCGTCCGACGCGTCGGCGATGTCCAGGTCGAGGTCCAGCGCATAGTCAAGCGTGCCGAACACCAGGCGGCCGACCCCTTCGGCACGCGCCACCTCGTGCACGTTGGCGACGCCGCGCGCCGTTTCCATCAACGCCAGCACGCGCGCGTCGGTGACACGGCCGCGGACGAGCGCGATCTGCTCGGCCGATTCGGCCTTGGGCAGCATGGCCGTCGTCAGGCCGCAGGCCTGCAGCAGGCGCAGGTCCTCGGCGACCTCGTTCGACCGGGCGTCGTTGATGCGAACGACGACCCGGCCGCGAGCCTCTTCGGCAGCGGTCTCGCTCCAGCGCGCGATGGCGTCGCGTGCGGCGCTCTTGGCGCCAGTCTGCACCGCGTCCTCCAGGTCGATCACCACGGCGTCTGCCCCGCTGGCCAATGCCTTGGCGAACCTTTCGGGGCGGTTGCCGGGCACGAAGAGGTAGGTGCGGGGCAGCATCAGATGGCCCCTGCGGCGCGAAGCGTGCCCACGGCATCGCCTTCGATGCCCAGTTCCGCGAGGATCGCATCGGTGTGCTCACCCAGCGCGGGCACGGGGTCCATGCGCGGGCCTTCGTTCCAGGTGCCCGGTGGCAGCATCGCCGGCAGCGGCCCGGCCGGCGAGCCCACCTCGCGCCAGCGCTCGCGCGCCTTGAGCTGGGGGTGCTCCCAGACCTCGTGCATGGTGTTGACGCGGGCGTTGGCGATCTGGGCCGCTTCCAGCCGCGCCACCACCTGTGGCGCAGTGAGGGGCGCGAAGGTGTCGACGATCAACTGGCGCAGCGTCGAGCGCTCGGCCACGCGCCGGGCGTTGCCGGCAAAGCGCGGGTCCTGGGCCAGCTCGGGCCGCTGCAGCACCTTGTCGCAGAAGTTGACCCACTCCCGCTCGTTTTGCAGGCCCAGCATCACGCTGCCGCCGTCGGCGCCGGTGGGGAACGGGCCGTAGGGGTAGATGGTGGCGTGGGCCGCCCCGGTGCGCGGCGGTGGCGGCGCGCCGTCGAACGCGTAATACAGCGGGTAGCTGGTCCACTCGGCCAGCGCTTCCAGCATCGAGATGTCGATGTGCTGGCCTCGGCCCGTCTGGCCCCGCTGCAGCAGCGCCGCCAGGATGTTGGTGTAGGCGTACATGCCGGCCGCGATGTCGGCGATCGACGGCCCGGCCTTGCAGGGCTCGTCCGGGGTGCCGGTGACCGACACGAAGCCCGCCTCGCTCTGGATGAGCAGGTCGTAGGCCTTCTTGTCGCGGTAGGGGCCGTCGGCGCCGTAACCGGAGATGTCGCAGACGATGATCGACGGCTTGCGGGCGGCCAGCACTTCGTAGCCCAGCCCCAGCCGCGCGGCCGCGCCCGGGGCCAGGTTCTGCACCACCACGTCGGCCTTCTCCAGCATCAGGCGCTCCAGCACCTGGGCCGCCTGCGGGTGCTTCACATCGAGCGTGAGGCTCTCCTTCGAACGGTTGGTCCACACGAAGTGCGACGCCAGCCCGCGCACCCGGGCGTCATAGCCGCGGGCGAAGTCGCCCGTGCCCGGGCGTTCGATCTTGATGACCCGGGCGCCGAGGTCGGCGAGCTGGCGGGTGGCGAACGGCGCGGCGATCGCGTGTTCGAGCGTGACGACGGTGAGGCCCTTCAGCGGTTGCATGGCTAGTCCAGTGAAACGGGGAAATCGGATGCGCGCCGGGGCCGAGCAGGGTGCGCAGCAAGGCGCGGTACGCAGCCCAGGCTGGCCGCCTGGGCAAGGGCCGCAACGCCGCGGCGCGCCCTGCCC
>JBMOQN010000015.1:0-22590 GCA_049322835.1 Pseudomonadota bacterium
TTGGCCGCCCTGCTGCTGTTGCTGGTCGCGCTGCGGGCTCTGGTTCTGGCCCTGGTTGCCTTGTTGCTGTTGCTGTTCGCGTTGCTGTTGCTGGTTCTGGTTGGCCATTTCGATCTCCTGGGTGAAAACGCCGGCTCCAGTGCCGACGGCAAATGAACAGCAATCCAGGTGCCCGGTGTGACAGCCCGGCGCGCGCCGGGCCTGCCCGCTGCCCCAGCCTGCAACAGTGGCCAGGTGGACCGGCGCAAGACATCGGGTTCACCCTGCATTTGGGGAGCCGGTCTTCGCCCCGAGTGATGGCATGGGCTTTGCGCTGTGGCACTGGCGTCGCTTCGAAGGCTGCATGGCTGCAGCCGGGCGCGCCCCGCCACAGGAGACAACACCCATGCGTCCATCCCCGGCCCTTCGCGCCTTGCCACTTGCCCTGCTCGCCGCTGCATCGGCCACCGCCACCGCGACCGTGACCGACCAGATGATCCAGACCGAACCCCGGAGCGGCAAGAACGTGCTGTCCTGGGGCCTGTCGACCGACGGCCAGCGCTACTCGCCGCTCAAGCAGATCAACACCGGCAGCGTGGCCCGGCTGACACCCGCGTGGGCCTTCTCGTTCGGCGGCGAGAAGCAGCGCGGCCAGGAAAGCCAGCCCGTGATCTACAAGGGCAAGATGTTCGTCACCGCGTCGTACTCGCGTCTGTTCGCGCTCGATGCGGCCACCGGCAAGAAGCTGTGGAAGTACGAGCACCGCCTGCCCGAAGGCATCATGCCCTGCTGCGACGTGGTCAACCGCGGCGCGGCGCTGTACGACAACCTCGTCATCTTCAGCACGCTCGATGCCCAGCTCGTGGCGCTGAACCAGGACACCGGCGAGCTGGTGTGGAAGGAGAAGATCGACGACTACCAGGCCGGCTACTCCAGCACCGCCGCGCCCATCGTGGCCGAGGGCCTGCTGCTCACCGGCGTATCGGGTGGCGAATTCGGCGTGGTGGGCCGCGTCGAGGCGCGTGATGCCAAGACCGGCCGCCTGGTCTGGGTGCGCCCGACCGTCGAAGGCCACATGGGCTACAAGTACGACGCCAACGGCAACAAGACCGAGATCGGCGTCTCGGGCACCACCAACCAGACCTGGCCGGGCGACCTGTGGAAGACCGGCGGCGCGGCCACCTGGCTGGGCGGCAGCTACGACGCGAAGACCGGCCTGGCCTACTTCGGCACCGGCAACCCGGCGCCGTGGAACAGCCACCTGCGCAAGGGCGACAACCTGTTCTCCTGTTCCACCGTCGCCATCGACGTGAAGACCGGGCAGATCAAGTGGCACTACCAGGGCACGCCCAACGACGGCTGGGACTTCGACGGCGTCAACGAGTTCGTCACCTACGACGCCGGCAACGGCAAGCGCTTCGGCGGCAAGGCCGACCGCAACGGCTTCTTCTACGTGCTGGACGCGACCACCGGCAAGCTGGAGAACGCCTTCCCCTTCGTCAAGAAGATCACCTGGGCTACCGGGGTCGACCTGAAGACCGGCCGGCCGAACTTCGTCGCAGAGAACCGCCCGGGCGACCCGACGCAGGGCGACGGCAAAAAGGGCACCAGCGTGTTCTCGGCGCCATCGTTCCTGGGCGGCAAGAACCAGATGCCGATGGCGTATTCGCCGGACACGAAGCTGTTCTACGTGCCGGCCAACGAGTGGGGCATGGAGATCTGGAACGAGCCCATCGCGTACAAGAAGGGCGCGGCCTACCTGGGCGCCGGCTTCACCATCAAGACCATCAACGACGACTACATCGGCGCCCTGCGCGCGATGGACCCGAAGACCGGCAAGATGGTCTGGGAGGTGAAGAACGGCGCGCCGCTGTGGGGCGGTGTGCTCACCACCGGCGGCAACCTGGTCTTCTGGGGCACGCCCGAGGGCTACCTCAAGGCCGCTGACGCGAAGACCGGCAAGGTGGTCTGGGAGTTCCAGACCGGCTCGGGCGTGGTCGCACCGCCGGTGACCTGGGAGCAGAACGGCACCCAGTACGTGGCCGTGGCCTCGGGCTGGGGCGGCGCGGTGCCGCTGTGGGGTGGCGACGTGGCCAAGAAGGTCAACTACCTCGAGCAGGGTGGCACGCTCTGGGTCTTCAAGCTGGCGGCGAAGTGACCATGGGCCGCGAAGCTCCATCCCTCCGCCGCAGCTTCGTGCTGCAGCTGGCGCTCGGCGGCGCGTGCCTGGCCACTGGCGCACGCGCCCAGCCGGCCCGCGTCGACGAAGCCGACGAGTCGGCCGCTGCGCTGGGCTACAGGCACGACACCACCAAGGTCGACGCCAAGAAGTACCCGCAGCACGCCGCCAGCCAGCGTTGCAACAACTGCGGCTTCTGGCAGGGCTCGGCCAACGACGCCTGGGCTGGCTGCTCGATGTTCGGCCGCAAGCAGATCGCCGCCAGCGGCTGGTGCGTGGCCTGGCGCAAGCCATGAGCTGAACGCCGAGCCGCAAGGTTCCTGCGCATGCAGCGGCTGCGCCGATGGGGTGCAATGGGCCGGTGGCTCGGACCCCGGCAGCACCCTCGGCGCAGCACGCATTCGGCCTGCTGCTGACCGCCGCGCTGTGCGGCGTGCTCTCGTGGGCCAGCCTGCGCTGGAGCCCGCTGCCGGGGCGCCCGCTGGTCGACGCCGCCGGCGGCTTCGCTCTGGTGGCGGTGCTGGCCCTCGGCTGGCGGGCCGCTCCGGCCATCTGGCTCGGCGTGTTGCTCGGCCGCTGGCTGTGGGCCAGCAGCATGCCTGACTGCGGCCATGGCAATTGCCAGTTGCTGCTGACCGCGAGCGTTCACGCCCTGGCCGAAGTGGCCCAGGCGGGCCTGGGGGCCTGGTTGCTGCAGCGCAACCGCCAGGCCTGGAACGGGCTCGACGAGCCGCATGACATCTGGGCCTTTTTCCTGCGTGCCGCGGCCGGGCCCTGCCTCCTGGGCACGCTGCTGGCGACGACCTACCACGGCCTCTACGGCGGCATGCCCTGGTCGGACGCGTTGCCGGCCGCGGGCAGCCACTGGCTTGGCGCGGTGCTGGGGGTGATGGTTGGCGCGCCCATTGCGCTGGCCTGGGTGGCGCTGCCCCGTGCTCACTGGTCGCCCCGGCGCTGGCCCGTGACGTTGACGGGGTTGACCTGTGTGGTGCTGGTCCAGCTGGGGGTGGTGGCGCTGGCGGCTGCCGATGCCCGCCGTACCCAGACCGAGTTCGGCCACGGCGTCCGGTTGGCTGCCACGCTGGCCGAGGCCGAGCTGCAGCGCACCGTGCAGGCCGTTCGGGCGATGAGGATGCTTTTCGCCGGCAGCGCCGAGGTCACCGACGCCGAGTTCCGCGCGGCCACGAGTGGCTGGCTGTCGACCCCCGACGAGGGGCAGGCGATCGGCTGGATCGACTGCCCGCGCCAGGCGAGGCCGACGCCATCGGCGCCGCGCGTGCGCCTGGTGGAGCCGGCTTCTTTTCTGCCGGCCGCCGATGGCGCGAACTGGTTCACGCACCCGGCGGCCGAGGCGGCGATGGCGCAGGCGCTGCGCAGCGGCCGGCCCACCGCCAGCGCACCGGTTCTGCTGGAGCATGACGGGCGCGCGGGCGGGGCCGCCGCGTCGGGCGTGGTGGTCTTCCAGGCGGTGCCGCAGATGTGGCGCCCGGGCGAGGGCTGCGGCCAGTCGGCCAGTGGAGTGGTGTTCGCCATCCTGCCGCTGCGGCGGCTGGCCGAGGTGCTCGGCCCGGCGGTTTCGCCGCCGCTCGCGCTGTGCCTGCTCGACCGCTCGGGCGCCAGCGACGGCCAACCGCTGGTGGGCGCGACCGACTGCCAGGCGGTGCCCGCGGCGCGCCGGCAGGTCGAGTCGCTGCTGCTGGGGGATCGTCGCTGGGAGCTGCTGGTGTATGACCGCAGCCGGACGGCGGTGCATGGCACCGAGGTGGTCGCCGGTGTCAGCACCGCCGGGATGATGGGTGCGACGGCGCTGATGATGCTGCTGTTGACCGTGACCGGCCGCGCCCGGCGGATCGAGGCGGCGGTGGCCGAGGCCGAGGCGGCGCGCCGGGCGGCAGAGTCGGCCAGCCTCGCGAAGACGAGCTTCCTCTCGCGCATGAGCCACGAGCTGCGCACGCCGCTCAATGCGGTGCTGGGCTTTGCCCAGCTGCTGGAGACCGCCGGCACGCCCGCGCTGGCCCCGCCTCACCAGAAATGGGCGTCGAACATCCGGCAGGCGGGCGACCACCTGCTGGCGATGATCAACGACATCCTCGACCTGTCGCGCATCGAGTCCGACACGCTGCACCTGTCGATCGTGTCTCTGTCGGTCGAGTCGCTCGTCGGCGAGACGGTGACGCTGGTCGAGCAGCGCGCCGCCCAGCGCGGTGTGGCGATCCGCACCGAGCTGGGTCCCGGCGCCGCGTATCTGCTGGCCGATGCGACACGCGTGCGGCAGGTGCTGGTCAACCTGTTGTCCAACGCAGTGAAGTACAACCGGGAAGGCGGCGAGATCCTCGTGCTGTCGCGGCGCGCGGGGTCCATGGTGGAGATCGAGGTCCGCGACACTGGGCTGGGCCTGGATGCCACGCAGCTCGCCCAGCTCTTCGAGCCCTTCAATCGCCTGGGGCGGGAGCGGGGGCATGTCGAAGGCACCGGCATCGGCCTGGTGATCAGCCGCCGGCTGGCGGCGCTGATGGGCGGCCAGCTGCGTGTGTCAAGCGAGCCGGAGCGCGGCTCCTCGTTCACCCTGGCCCTGCCGGCCGACGATGCGGCGAGGCGGCCCGAGGCCGCTGCGGCGGACGCTGAAACTGCGGCCCCGGCGGTGCCGCCGCAGCACATCCACTATGTCGAAGACAACCCGCTCAACGTCGAGATCATGCGCGCCGCCTTGGCGTCGTTCGACGGCATCGTGCTCGACCACAGCATGACCGGGCAGCAATGCCTGGACCGCCTGCTGGACCACCGCCTTCCCCGGCCCGACCTGCTGCTGCTCGACCTGCACCTGCCCGACATCGATGGCCTGGACGTGTTGAAGCGACTGAAGGCCGAGCCCGCGGTCGCCGGGCTGCCGGTGGTCGTGGTTTCGGCCGATGCGCTCGACAGCAGCATCGAAGCCGCCATGTCGGCGGGTGCCGTCGAGTTCCTCACCAAGCCGATCGACGTGGCCCGGCTGCAGCGGGTGCTCGCCCGCCACGGGCGGGTCAACCCCGCCAGCTGAGGCCGATGCTGATGCTGCGTGGCGCGCCCGGCGCCACGAAGAGCGCGTCGCGGTCTTCGCCGGTGTAGCGGCCGGCTGGGTCGAAGCGGGTGCCGCCGAGCGAGCCGTAGCTGGCATAGCGGCGATCGAGCGCATTGCCGACGCGGGCGAAGAGTTCCAGCCCGGGCAGGGGCTTCCAGCCGCCGCGCAGGTGCAGCAGGGCGTAGCCGGGCAGGCAGAGGTCGACCCGCTCCTCGGTGTCGTCCTCGACGAAGCCGTCCTCGTTGCCGGCGCTGGCCCGGCGCGACACGGCCTGCCAGTCCAGGCCGGCGCTCCACGCGCCGGACGACCAGTCGAGCGACATGCGGCCGCTGTGCCGAGGCAGGCCGGCGATGGGCGCGCCCTTGACGATTTGCACGTTGCGGTCGCCCTGGCGCAGGGTGGCCTTGGCCTGGTAGGTGGCGTCGAGGTGGCCGTAGCCCAGGGCCCAGCGCCAGTCACCGCGGCGACCGCGCCAGTCGACGTCCAGGCCCTGGTGACGGGTGGCGGCGACGTTGCGGAAGTAGCCCAGCTCGCCGTTGGCGCTGACGCTGGAGAAGACGATGTCGTCGCGGTTGTCGATGCGGTAGGCCGACACCGAGGCGCCTTCGCTGTCGGTGCCGATGCGCCAGCCGGCTTCGAGCGTGGTCGAGCGCACCGGCTTCAGGTAGGGGTCGGACTGCAGCCCCGCCGGCAGGCGGCAAGGGTGTGCGGGGTCGGCGCAGCCCAGCTCGATCACCGTGGGCACGCGGGTGTTGCGGGCCAGGTTGGCGAACACGGTGCCGTGGCCTTCGCCCAGCCGCTGCGCCAGCCCGATGGCCGGGTTCCAGCTGCGGTAGACGAAGCGCTCGCGCGGCAGCACCAGCGGTTCATCGTCTCCGTCTTCGCCGGCCCGGGTCAGGGTGTTGGCCAACCGGGCCTCGTTGAAGCGCAGGGTCGCGGTGAGGTGGGTGCCGGTGGCCAGTTGCCAGGTGTCCGAGGCGTACAGGCCCAGCGCCGAGGCCCGGCCTTCGACGGCGGCGCTGAACTCCGCTTCCTCGCCCGGCAGCGGTTGCACGCCGCGGCCGGCGTCGAAGGTGGCGGCCTGCTCCGACTGGCGGTAGCGCACGCGGGCCGCGTCCCAGCTCAGGCCGGCCTGCCAGCGGTGCCGGCCCTGGTGCGCGCTGTAGCCCAGCGCGGCGCCCTGGCCGCGCTGCCGCGTGGCGCCGCGGTTGAACGAGGCGGGCGCGTCGTCCCCCTCGTTGTCGGCCTGGTCGCCGTTGACGCCGTCGCGCCAGGTGCGGCGGGTGTAGGCCAGCGCGTCGAGGCTGTGGCCCGCATCGAGCGCGAGCCGCCAGGTGGCGCTCAGCTGCGCCAGGCGCTGGTCGGTGCGGTCGGGGTGGGTGTAGACCGCGCCGCGGTCGAGCCGGCCGAGGTCGGGGCTGCGCTGGCCGTCTTCACCGAGCGTGTCCCAGGGCACCAGCCCGTTGCCCACCAGCCGGCTGCGGGCGGCCAGCAGGTTCAGGCCCCAGTCGCCGAAGCGGGTGCTCGTGCCGACCTTGGCCAGCAGGGTGCCGAGCCGGCCGGCGGAGTGGTCGCGCCAGCCGTCTTCGCCGAAAAGCCCGAGGCCCACGTAGTGCTGCCAGTCGTCGTCGGCATGGCCGTAGGCCAGGCTGAGCTGGTGGCGCCCGAAGCTGCCGGCGCTCGCCTCGGCGTGCCAGCCCGGCGCACGCCGCCCGTCCAGCGTGGTCAGCGACACCGCGCCGCCCAGCGTGTTCAGCCCGAAGGCCGGGTTGGCGCCGGGCACGAGCGCCACGCTGTCGAGGGCGAACTCGGGCACCAGGTCCCAGTTCACCACGTCGCCGAAGGGCTCGTTGATGCGCACGCCGTCGAGGTAGACCGACAGGCCCTGCGGCGCGCCGAGCAGGCCCGAGGCCCGCTGGCCGCGGAAGCTGAAGTCGGCCTGGTAGGGGCTGCCCTGCACGTCGCTGGCGGCGGTGCCGGCAGCGTGGCGGGCCAGCAGGTCGGTGGTGGTGTCGGGCTGCGCGGTGTCGATGGCGTTGCGCCGCAGCACCTGCGTCATGTAGGGCAGCACCGCGCGGTCGATGCCTTGGCCGGGCAGGGGCGAGGTGGCGACGATCTCGACGCGCTGCAAGTCCTGGGCTTCGTCGGCCAGGGCGAGACAGGGAAGGCCGGCGCCGGCTGCGATCGACAGGGCTTGGGCGAGGGGCGTGAGCCTGTGCACGTTCTGGTCTCCTGGGTGTTCATGTTTTCTCTGCGAAGTGCCAGCCCGAGGTACTGGCGCACCGGCCGTGCTTGTCCACCCACAGCACGTCGACCTGCCAGCGGCGCGCGAGCGTGGCCAGGCCCGCCGGGCCGGCGATGAACATCGGCTTGGTCAGCGCATCGGCCAGCGCCGCGCTGCGGGCCGCGACCGTGACGCTGGCCAGCTCCGGCGGGGACCAGCCGGTGCGCGGGTCGAAGATGTGGTGGTGCCGGTGGTCGGGTGTGAACCCGCTCGGCGCGTCGGCGGAAGTGGCCAGGCAGCGCCCATCGGCCAGCACCTGGGCCAGCAGCAGGGGCGCCTGGCGTGGGTCCACCACGCCCAGGCGCCAGGGCTGCGCGCCGGGGTTGCGGCCGAGCGGGGCCAGCTCACCGGTGTCGATGAGCGCATGGCGCACGCCATGGGCGCGCAGCACGTCGCGCACGCGGTCGCAGGCGTGGCCTTGCGCGATGCCGTTGAGCGTGGCGGCCATGCCCGGCCGGGTGAAGGCGATGCGGCCTGGCTCGATGCGCAGCCCTTGCCAGCCGACGCGTGCGCGGGCCTCGGCCACCTCCGCTGCGCGCGGCAGCCGGCCTTCCTGGCGCGCGCGCTC
Source organism: Pseudomonadota bacterium (assembly GCA_049322835.1). Taxonomy (GTDB): domain Bacteria; phylum Pseudomonadota; class Gammaproteobacteria; order Burkholderiales; family Burkholderiaceae_C; genus Ideonella. Next base: position 8,069 of record JBMOQN010000015.1, read on the forward strand.
GAAGAGCATCCACAGCGGCTGCACCGTCACGTCGAAGGCGCCCGCGGTGTGGCGCGCCACCCACTGCGCCAGGCGCAGCACGGCTGCCAGCTCGGCCGGCGGGTCGACCAGCTGGCCATCGCGGTTGAGCCGCGAGAGGGCGCTGCCGGGGTCGAACAGGCTCATCTGCGCTTCGATGCGGCGCACCGCCCGCACCGCGGCGTCCAGCGCCTGCTCCAGCCGGCCGGCATCGGCCGCGCCCGCGCGCAGCGACAGCGTGGTGCCGAAGCCGATCCAGTCGCGCCTGCGCCAGACCAGGGCATCGGCCCCTGCCGTGGCCGGCGAGGCCAGGCCATGGCCCATGGCGGCGAAGACGAGTTGCCGTCGTTTCATGGCGCGGCCTCCGTGGGCATGGGCAAGGGTCGGATCGGAAAGACCTTGTGGCCGCCGCTGCGCGCCTGCACGATGAGCGGTGCGCAGCGCTTCGGGTCGTCGTGGATGGCGACGCAGTCCAGGCACTGGAAGCATTCGCCGTAGTCCACCGCGCCGTCGGGCCGGATGGCCTGGTAGCCGCAGCGGTGGCGGCAGGTCTGGCAGGGGCTGCCGCACTCGGCACGGCGGGCGATCCAGCGCCAGCGGCGCAGCCGCCCCAGCAGCGCCAGGCCGGCGCCGAGCGGGCAGAGGTAGCGGCAGTAGCCCTTGTAGACGAAGGCGCCCAGCAGCACGAGCCCGCCGGCCCACAGCACATGCGGCCACGCGCGCTGGAAGCCGAGCGTGATCGCGGTCTTGAACGGCTCGAATTCGACCAGGGTGTCGGCCCAGGCGCCCGACACCGTGGCGCTGCCCAGCAGCAGCGCAAGCACGCCGTACTTCACCCGCTTCAGGCGTGCGTCGGTGCGGCGGTGCAGCTGCCAGCGGGGCACGCGCAGCTTGGCCGCGAGCTGGCTCACCAGTTCCTGCAGGGCGCCAAAGGGGCACAGCCAGCCGCAGAAGGTGCCCCGGCCCCACACGACCAGCGTGAGCGCCACGAAGCCCCAGAGCACCAGGCTGACCGGGTCGAACAGGAAGAACTCGAGGCTGTGCCCCGCGCGCAAGGCCTGGATCAGTGCGGTCGCATTGACGATCGACAGCTGGCCTTGGGCGAACCAGCCGATGAACACGAGCGTGAAGAGCTGCCAGGCGTTGCGCAGGCGGGCGAGCCGGCGCGCGTCGGCCACCAGCCAGCGTGGGCGGGCCAGCACCAGCGCCAGCAGCCCGAGCGCCGAGGCCAGCACCAGCAGTTCGCCGGCCCGTGCGCGCCACATGCCGCGCCAGGACTTGGCGTCGGCCTCGGGCGCAGCCACATGGGCCGAGGGCAGGGCGTAGGGCAGGTCGAAGTCGCGGCTCACCCGCTCGGGGTAGACGAGGCCCTTGCTGCGGGTCACGCGGAAGGCCAGCGTGAACGGTTGCGCCGGGTCGAGCCCGGCCGAGGCGGTGACACGAAAAACCTTGGCCTCGGCCTGTTGCAGTGCCGACGGCAGCCTCAGCGGCGCATCCAGGTCGAGGTCGCGCAGCTCCAGCGGCAGCTGGCCCTGGCGCAGGCCGAGGCGGTCGGGCACGGCGCCGCGCACGAAGTGTTCGCCGACGAAGCTGTCCGAGCCCTGCGCGACGACGAGCAGCGCGTGGTCACCGGCGTCGAGCCGGCTTTGCAACTGCTGCCAGCCCGCGTCGCCCAGCAGGTTGCGGCCGATGGCGGGAGCGCTGATCCAGGCCACCCAGAAGCGCATGTACTCGCGGGGGCCGGCCGATGCCAGCCCGTCGATCCCGCTGCCGGCAAAGGCCTGCCCGACGTCGGCTCGCAGCAGGGTCGTCGGCTGCACCAGGCCCGCCTCGACCAGCCCCTTCCAGTCCAGCGGCTCGAAGGTGTCGGTGCGAACACGGCCCAGCAGGTCCGGGTCGCGGCCCGCGGCATACCCGAGCCTGGCGCGCGCCACCTTCAGCGAAGCGGCCAGCAGGCTCTGGTTCAGGATGCGCACCGAGGCCGTGGCCTTGGCCACGCCGTCGATGTAGGCCGCGGCGCTGTTCGCCTTGTCTGCGCTGGTGAGGGCGCTGCCGACCTTGATGCTCTGCTGGAGCGACAGCCCGCGGTACTGCTCGACGAAGCGCAGCAGCGGCGCCTCGCCCAGGCCGTCGAGGAACACGGGCTCGTGGTGCGAGAGCACCCGCACATCCATGAAGCGGCCCTGCGCGTCGAGCGCGACCAGCAGGTTCATCGGCGTGCCCGAGAAGCCCGGCACCGGCGCCAGGTCGATCGACTCGAAGAGGTAGGCCACCAGCACCGTGGCCGTGGCCTCCTGCTTGAAGACGGGCCAGACCGGCAGCGCGGCGTCGCGCTCGCCCAGCATCAGCGGGGCGGGGAAGAGCGCCTGCAGCTTTTCGCGTGTCATCACGCCCGCATGGGCCGCCGACAGGGCGCCGGCCAGGCAGAGCAGGGCGAGGGTGCGTGCCAGCCGCTTCAGCAGGCAGGTGGGCGTGCGGGACATGGCTGCACCCCTTGCAACGCGTGTGCCGCGCCAAACCAGCCTGTTGTGTTCAGGCTTGCGACGCCTGCGCCCGCCGCAGCGTCACATCGGCTGTCTTGTGCTGTAGCGCTGTCTTGATTTGGGACAGCACCTGGATGTTTTCCCTAGAGCCGCCGCGTTGCACCCGGCGCACCCCGGCGTGGCATGTGGATTGCAGAACCGGCTGCAACGCTGACGCACCACAGGAGTTTCGAGATGACGAGGAGACAACACGTTCAGGCCGCTGCGGTGGCCGGGGTGATGCTGGCGAGCCTGATCGCCGCCGCGGCGGCGCTGGCGCACGGCGACGTGACGCCGCAGGCCGTGGACACCCACGAGCTGCCTTCGCTGGGCGAGCCCTGGAAGGCCGAGAACCCGTACCGCACCAACGAGATCGCGGTGCGGATCGGCTCGTCGGCCTTCAACCAGAACTGCGCGCGCTGCCATGGGCTCGAAGCCATCTCCGGCGGCATCGCGCCCGACCTGCGCCGGCTCGACAACGACTGCTCGGTGATGAAAGACGCCAAGCGCGCCGCCTGCGTGGCCGAGAACGACCAGTACTACCTCAGCACCGTGCGCGTGGGCCGCACCCGCAACGGCGCGGTCTACATGCCGCCCTTCGAAGGCACGCTGAACCAGGAGGCCATCTGGGCCATCAAGGCTTACCTGGAGACGCGCCGTGAAAAGCCGCTCTGACGCACAACCCGGCCGGCGTGGCCTGTTGCGCCTTGCCGCAGGCGCGGCGCTGGCGGGCCTGGCCCCGGCGGTGCTTCGAGCCCAGCCCGCCGCCGGCCGCCTGGCGCGCATCCGCGAGCGGGGCAGCCTCGTCGTCGGCCTGTACCACGAGATGCCGCCCTTCCACGACAACGGCCGCGGCATCGACGTGGAGCTGGGCCGCGCCCTGGCCGCGCAGATGGGGCTGAAGTTCAGCGCCATGCCCTTCCAGGCCGGCGAGAACATGGGCGACGACCTTCGCAACATGGTCTGGAAGGGCCACTACCTCGGCTGGGGCCCGGCCGACGTGCTGCTGCACGTGCCGCTGGAACGTGGCCTGACGGCGGCCAACCCGCAGGTGCAGGTGGTGGCGCCGTACTATCGCGAGCGGGTGCTGCTGGCGGTGGATGCGGCCAAGCGTCCCAGGGCGGAGAGCCTGGCCGACCTGCAGGGGCTGCGGGTGGCGGTGTGCGGCCAATCGCTGGCCGGCTGGCTGCTGGCGGGCGCCGAAGGAGGGGCCTTGAAGGACACGCTGGTGACCGCCTTCCCCGACGGCGTGGCCGCGGCCGGCTGGCTGCGCGACGGCCGGGCCGATGCGGTGGCCGGCCTGGCCTCGGAGCTGGAAAGCGTGCTGGCCGGCGACGAGCGCTTCCGGCTGCAGCCGCTGCCTTCGCCGCGGCTGCCGCGCGACGGCTGGGCGGTAGGCTGCGCCGTGCGCGCAGATGCGAACGACCTGGCCGAGGCGCTGTTGGTGGCCATGCAGGCGGTGCAGGCCGACGGCCGCCTGCAGGCGATCTTTCGACAATCGAATGTCGAGTGGCGGCTTTGACGAGAACCAGACCATGAAAACCAGAGACAAGGCCCGTGCGCAGCCGATGCGTGCTTCCAGCCGGGGGCCGCGCCTGCGGCCGCTGGCGGCGTCGCTGCTCGCGGGCCTGGCCCCGGCCTGGGCCCTGGCCCAGGCGGACCAGGCGCCGGCACAGACCGTCGTGGTCACCGGCACGCGCCAGGCGGAGTCGGCCTTCGATGTGCCGGCCTCGGTCGACCGCATCGGCGCCGAGCAGATCCGCGACCAGCGGCTGCAGGTGAACATCTCCGACGTGCTGGGCGCCGTACCCGGCCTGACGGCGCGCGACCGGCAGAACTACGCCCAGGACGTGCAGCTCTCGGTGCGCGGCTTCGGCGCCCGCGCCAGCTTCGGCATCCGCGGCGTGCGGCTGTATGTCGACGGCATCCCGGCGACGCTGCCCGACGGCCAGGGCCAGATCACGCATGCCGATCTCGGCTCCGCCGAGCGCATCGAGGTGCTGCGCGGGCCGTTCTCGGCCCTGTACGGCAACTCGTCGGGCGGCGTGCTCGACATCGTCACCGAAGAGGGCAGCGGTTCGCCCACGGTCGCTGGCGGCCTGGCCGGTGGCAGCGATGGCGTGTTGCGCGGCAGCCTGCAGGCGGCTGGCGGTGCCGGCCAATGGGGCTACCTCGCCAGCACCAGCCACTTCGAGACCGACGGCTACCGCGCCCACAGTGCCGCCCAGCGCGACCTGGGCAACCTGAAGCTCACCTGGCGCCCGATGGACGGCAGCAAGCTGACCGTGGTGGCCAACAGCATGAGCCTGCCCGAGGCGCAGGACCCGCTGGGCCTGACACGCGCCCAGTTCGAGGCCGACCCGCGCGGCGTCGACCCGGTGGCCCTCAGCTTCGACACCCGCAAGTCGGTCAGCCAGACCCAGCTCGGCGCAGCCTACGAGCACGCCCTGGGCGGCGGCCACCGCCTGCAGGCCATGCTCTACGGCGGCAGCCGCCAGACCGAGCAGTTCCAGGCCATCCCGGTGGGGCCCCAGGGCAGCCCGCGCCACCCCGGCGGCGTGATCGACCTGGCGCGCGACTACCACGGCGCCGACCTGCGCTGGTCGCTCAACGCCCGCGACGCGGCGCAGCCCTTCACGCTCACCGCCGGCCTGGCCTTCGACGGGTTGGACGAGCACCGTCGCGGCTACGAGAACTTCGTCGGCACCACCACCGGCGTGAAAGGGGCGCTGCGGCGCGACGAGAGCAACACCAGCACCGCCTTCGACCAGTACCTGCAGGCCACCTGGCGGCCCAGCCCGGCCTGGCGGCTGGACGCGGGCGTGCGGCACAGCACGGTGCGGGTCGAGAGCCGCGACCGCTACGTCACCGACACGAACGGCGACGACAGCGGCCGGACCGATTTCAGCGCCACCACCCCCGTGGCCTCGGTGATGTGGCTGGCGAGCGACTCGCTGCATGTCTACGCCTCGGCCGGCCGCGGCTTCGAGACGCCGACGCTGAACGAGCTGGCCTACCGTGGCGACGGCTCGGCGGGCCTGAACCTGGCGCTCAAGCCCGCGCGCAGCGACAACCTGGAGCTGGGCGCCAAGTGGCGCCTGGGTGAGGCCCACTCGTTGAACGTGGCCGTCTTCGCGGTGCGCACCCGCGACGAGATCGTCACCCAGACCAACCTCGGTGGCCGGGCCAGCTTCCAGAACGCGGGCCAGACCCGGCGCGACGGCGTGGAATTGGGCTGGAACGGTCGCTACGGCAGCGGCTGGCGGGCGCAGGCCGCCCTGACCTACCTCGATGCCCGCTACGACGAGACCTTCTTCATCTGCGGCGCGCCACCATGCCCGGCGCCGACGGTGGAGGTGCCGGCAGGCAACCGGCTGCCGGGCGTGGCGCGCGGCTCGGCCTACGCGGCGCTGCAATGGTCGCCGGCGGAGGGCTGGCGCGGCGGCGTCGAGATGCGCCACCTCACCGGCGTGCCGGTGAACGACCTCAACACCGACCACGCGCCGTCCTACACCGTGGCCTCGGCCAGCGTGGGCTACCGGCTGCGCCGCGGCGCCTGGTCGCTCGACGGTTTCGTGCGGGCCGACAACCTGTTCGACGAGCACTACGCCGGCTCGGTGATCGTCAACGAGGGCAACAGCCGCTTCTTCGAGCCCGCACCCGGCCGCACCTGGCTGGCCGGGGTCAACGCCAGCTACAGCTTCTAGGAGAGCTTCCATGGACATCTCTGGCGGCACCCGGTACGGCCGGGTGGCGATGGCGCTGCATTGGGCGATCGGCCTGGCGCTGCTGGCGCAGATTGCCTTCGGCTTCTTGCTCGACAGCCTGGCCCCGCGCGGCACGCCGCTGCGCGGGCCGGTGATCAACCTGCACAAGTCCATCGGGCTGGTGCTGCTGGCGCTGGTGCTGCTGCGCCTGGGCTGGCGCCTGGCCCACCGCCCGCCGGCATGGCCACGCAGCCTGCCGCTGAGCGCACAACGCGCCGCCACCTGGGGCCACCGCGCGCTGTACGCCTGCATGCTGGGGTTGCCGCTGGCGGGCTACGTGGCCTCGAACTTCAGCCAGCACGGCGTCAAGTTCTTCGGCACGCCGATGCCGCCCTGGGGGCCGAACCTGCCGGCCGTCTATGCCTTCTTCAACGGCCTGCACATCACGCTTGCCTGGGCCTTCAGCCTGCTGATCGCCGGGCATGTGCTGGCGGCCCTGCGGCACCTGTGGGTGCGGCGCGACGGGGTGTTCCAGCGCATGTGGCCCGCCGCGCTCACGGCGGGCGTGCTGGTGCTGGCCACCGGCCCGGCCAGCGGCGCGCCCTTCGCCTACGTGCCCAACGAGGGCTCGGGCAGCCTGAGCATCGTCGACCTCGCCACCGACCAGGTGGTGGGCGAGATCGCGGTCGGCAAGAAGCCGCGTGGCACCGTCATCAGCCCCGACGGGCGGCTGGCCTATGTGAGCGACCAGCCCGAGAACCGGCTGGTGGTAGTCGACCTGGTCGAGCGCAAGGTCGTGGGCCACGTGGCGCTGGGCGAGTCGCCCGAGGGCGTGGGCATCTCGCCCGACGGCCGTTGGGTGGTGGCCGCGGCCGAGGAGAGCAACGACGTGGTCTTCGTCGACACGCAGAGCCGCAGCAAGGCCTTCGTCGTGCAGGTCAGCGGCAAGAACCCCGAGCACGCGGTGTTCTCGCCCGACGGGCGCTGGGTCTACGTGAGCGCGGAAGAGGGCGAGGCGGTGAACGTGATCGACGTGGCCAGGCGGGCCGACGTGGCGCGCATTCCGGTGGGCGCCCGCCCGCGCGGCATCGGCTTCTCGCCCGATGGCAAACGGGCCTTCGTCGCCGCGGAGAACTCCGACGAGCTCTACGTGCTCGACACCCGCAGCCACACGGTCGCTGCGAAGCTCAAGGCGGGCTCGCGCGCCAACGGCGTTGCCGTGCACCCCAACGGCCGCTGGGTCTATGTGTCCAATGGCGGCGGCGCCTCGGTGTCGGTCGTCGACGCGGCCACGCTGGCCATCGTGGCCACGGTGCCGGTGGGCCAACGCCCCTGGAACATGGCGCTGTCGCCCGACGGCGCCAAGCTCTACGTGGCCTGCGGCCGCTCGGGCAGCGTGGTGGTGGTCGACGCCCTGCGCCATGTGCGCCTGGGCGAGATCGCGGTCGGCAAGCTGCCCTGGGGGGTGGCGATCCGCTGACGAACCGGGGCCGCCGCCCCATGCGGGGCGAACGGCCCTCAATCGAGACTGAATTCCATGCCGTCATAGGCCAGCTCGATGCCGTGGGCGTCGAGCTGCCGCCGCGCCGCGCCGCCGCGGTCGCGCAACGGGTGGTCGGCCGGCAACTGCGTCAGCAGCTTGCGGCCTGCGCTCAGCGTGCCCAGCTCGGCCAGCGGCTCGTTCACGCTCCCCACCAGCACGCAGTGCGCCCGCGCCATCCACTCGCGCTCGGTGGCCCCGACCTGGGCAAGCACCGGCGCGTGGAACAGGCGCTCGCCGCTGTGCTCGTCCTCGATCAGCAGGGCGATGGTGTCGCCGGCGGCAGGGTCCTCACGCCGTGCGGAGTGTGGCGGCGGCACGCCCTGCACCGCGATAGCGCGCAAGCGCAGCCCGGGGCAGGCGGGCAGGCGGAACTCGGCACTGCACTGCTCGCCGGCGATCGGCAGCAGGTGCCAGTGCACGCCGCAGTAGTGGTCCAGCACCGGCAGCAGCGGCCATTCACCCGTGAGTTCCTCGAACACGCGGGGTGTGCAGTAGAGCTCCAGCGCGGGCCCGTCGCGCAGGCCCAGCAGGCCGGCGACATGGTCGAGCCGCGCATCGGTGAGCAGCACCGCCTGCCGCGGGGCCGGGGGCCGCATCGCCGCATTCACCTGCAGCCAGGCCAGGCCATCGGCCGACACGGCGATCGACCCGCTCGTGGCATCGGATCCGAGTACACGTACCTTCATTGAGCAACACCAGAGGGCGATAGTGCCCGATGTTGCTAACCCGCAAGATGCGTGCCGTTCACTGCCCCTGCCACCGGAGTTTGCGGTAGATGGTGTTGCGGCTGATGCCCAGCCGCCGCGAAGCGACCGAGATGTTGCCGCCTGCGTCTTCCACGGCGCGCTGGATGGTGCGCAGTTCCATCTCCTCGAGCGTGGCGGGCTCGGGCGAGGCCACCGGCGCCGGGATCTCCAGCGGCTCGGCTGGCGCCGCTGCGCCGGCCACGCTTTCGGGCTCGGCGCGCGGCAGCTCGCGTTGTGCGTCTTCGAGGAAGTCGTCCGACAGGTGGGCCCGCGTGATGACCATCTCGCTGCCTGCCATGACCGCCGCGGTGCGCAGCACGTTGGTGAGCTGGCGGATGTTGCCAGGCCAGTGGTAGGCCTGCAGCAGGCGGACCACCTCGTCGTCGAGGTCGAGTGGGCGGCCGTTGGTCTCGGCGCGCAGGATCTTGCGCACGATGGACATCAAGTCGCTTCGCTCGCGCAGCGCCGGCAGCCGCACCACCAGGCTGTTGAGGCGGTAGTAGAGGTCTTCGCGGAAGCTCTGGGCGCTGATCATCTCGCGCAGGTTGCGGTGGGTGGCGCTGACCACCGCCACGTCCACTGGCACCGACTTGGCCGAGCCGAGCGGTGTGACCTGCCGTTCCTGCAGCACCCGCAGCAGCCGCGCCTGCAGCGAGATGGGCATGTCGCCGATCTCGTCGAGGAACAGCGTGCCGCCGTTGGCCTGCAGGATCTTGCCGGTGGCGCCCTTGCGGCGGGCGCCGGTGAAGGCGCCGTCTTCGTAGCCGAAGAGCTCGGCCTCGATCAGCGTCTCGGGGATGGACGCGCAGTTGACCGCCACGAAGGGGTAGCGGGCGCGGTCGGAATCCTGGTGGATGGCGCGGGCCAGCAGCTCCTTGCCCGTGCCGGTCTCGCCCATCACGAGGATGGCGATGTCGCGGTTGAGCACCCGGCGCACCTTGGTGATCACTGCTTCCATCTGCGCGTCGCCGGTCTGCAGGTAGCGCAGCCCCGAGAGGCCGGGCGACGCGGCCCCGGCGGCCGGGCGGGTGCCCGCTGCGGCGGCGAAGAAGCCGCCTTCTGGCATGGCCGCGGCGGCGGGGGCATCGTCCTGCGGGTCGATCGTGACACTGCCCAGCGCATGCCAGGTGGGCCAGTTGAAGACGGCGCGCATGTGCAGGCGCTGGCCGTTGGGCAGCACCATGGCCATGGGCGGTGCCATCGGCGAGCGGAAATGGTCGATCACCGCACCCACGGTGACGCTGAACAGCGCTGCCAGGCTGTTCATGCGCAGCGCGGCGCCGCTCATGCCCAGTTGGTCGAGCGCGCTGCGGTTGGCGCCCAGCAGCTTGCCGTCGCGGCCGACGGCGACGATGCCTTCCATCAGCGTGCCGATGAACTCGGGCCGGCTGTGGAAGTGCAGCCGCAGCGCATGGCGGAAGTCGTCCGACAACCAGTGGTTCTCGATCATGCGGGCCGACATCTTCACCAGCCCCATGGTGTGCATGTGGTAGCTCTGGTGGTCGCCCGACACATCGAGCACGCCCAGCATGTTGCCCCGCGGGTCGAAGATGGGCGCGGCCGAGCAGGTGAGGAAGCCGTTGGCGTGCATGTAGTGCTCGCCGGCGTGGACGACGGTGGGCACCTCGTCGACCAGCGCCGTGCCGATGGCGTTGGTTCCCTTGCTCGATTCGGACCAATTGGCGCCCGGCGCGAGGGCCACCTTCGAGGCGCGCTGAAGAAAGCCGTCGTGCCCCACCGAGTGCAGCACCGTTCCCTGCGCGTCGGTCAGGAGCACCATGCTTTGCGTGGCCATGGTCTGCTCCAGCAGCAGCTCCATCACCGGGGCAGCGTGCAGGTGCAGGCGCAGGTTGCGCTCGCGGGCGAGCGCCAGGTCCGAGCGGATCAGCGAAGCGTGGTCGGGCCGATCGATGCGCGACAGGCCGAGCGCCGCGCAGCGCTCGTGCGAGTGCAGGATGCTTTCGGCGTGCAGCGAGTCACCCACGGCCGGCAGGGCGGCGGCGGGGTCTCGGGCCAGGGTCGGGGTCGGCGGCATCGCTTCGGTCCTTTCGTGCGGGGCTGGAGCTGCACGGGGCAGGGCGGCTCGCCCGCTGGGCACCCGTGCATCGTAGGGAGGCTGCGCCGCCCTGTCTGTACCGGATTGCCCGCGCCGGTTGACGAATGACAAGCCCGGAATTGCGCCAAGTTGACACACCCGGTGGCCTGGCTTGCGGGAGGCTGACGGTCAAACGTGCCTCGCGGGGACAGCCGGCCCGGCCACCCCGGGCCCAAACCCTGGACTTCCGGTGTGCTGGGGCCGGGCACGCGCCTGGCACGGATGTTGTGGTGTGGAGGCCAGCCGAACGGCTAAGCCACCCGATCCACATCACCGAAAGAGACACCCCATGATCTACGCTGCTCCCGGCGCCGCTGGCGCCAAGATCGCCTACAAGGCCCAGTACGACAACTTCATCGGTGGCAAGTGGACGCCGCCGGTCAAGGGCGAGTACTTCAACGTGATCACGCCCACCACGGGCAAGGCCTACACCCTGGCCGCACGCTCGACCGCAGAAGACATCGAGCTGGCGCTCGACGCCGCCCACGCCGCCGCCGACAAGTGGGGCAAGACCGATGCGGCCACGCGCTCCAACATCCTGCTCAAGATCGCCGACCGCATCGAGCAGAACCTGGAACTGCTGGCCTACGCCGAGACGGTGGACAACGGCAAGCCGATCCGCGAGACGCTGAACGCCGACATCCCGCTGACGGTGGACCACTTCCGCTACTTCGCCGGCGCGCTGCGGGCGCAAGAGGGCGGCATCAGCGAGATCGACGAGAACACCATGGCGTACCACATCCACGAGCCGCTGGGCGTGGTGGGCCAGATCATCCCGTGGAACTTCCCCATCCTGATGGCGGCGTGGAAGCTGGCCCCGGCCCTGGCGGCCGGCAACGCGGTGGTGCTGAAGCCGGCCGAGAACACGCCCATCTCGATCCTGGTGCTGGCCGAGCTGATCGGCGACCTGCTGCCCCCCGGCGTGCTGAACATCGTCAACGGCTACGGCCGTGAAGCCGGCATGCCGCTGGCCACCAGCAAGCGCATCGCCAAGATCGCCTTCACCGGCTCCACCACCACCGGCCGCGTGATCGCCCAGGCGGCGGCCAACAACCTGATCCCGGCCACGCTGGAGCTGGGCGGCAAGTCGCCCAACATCTTCTTCGCCGACGTGATGGACAAGGACGACGCCTACCTCGACAAGGCGATCGAGGGCCTGGTGCTGTTCGCGTTCAACCAGGGCGAGGTCTGCACCTGCCCGAGCCGCGCGGTGATCCACGAGAGCATCTACGACAAGTTCATGGCACGCGTGCTCGAGCGCGTGGCGGCGATCAAGCAGGGCAACCCGCTGGACACCGACACCATGCTGGGCGCGCAGGCCTCGAAGGAACAGCTGACCAAGATCCTGTCCTACCTCGACCTGGGCAAGCAGGAGGGGGCCGAGGTGCTGTGCGGCGGCGCCCAGGCCAAGCTCGGCGGCGAGCTCGACGGCGGCTACTACGTGCAGCCCACGCTGTTCAAGGGCCACAACAAGATGCGCATCTTCCAGGAAGAGATCTTCGGGCCGGTGCTGGCCGTGACCACCTTCAAGGACGAGGCCGAGGCGCTGGCCATCGCCAACGACACGCTCTACGGCCTGGGCGCCGGCGTGTGGAGCCGCAACGGCAACGTCGCCTACCGCATGGGCCGCGCGATCAAGGCCGGCCGCGTGTGGACCAACTGCTACCACGCCTACCCGGCGCACGCCGCCTTCGGCGGCTACAAGGAATCGGGCATCGGCCGCGAGACCCACAAGATGATGCTGGACCACTACCAGCAGACCAAGAACCTGCTGGTGAGCTACAGCGAGAACAAGCTCGGGTTCTTCTGACCCTCGGCTGCGGCCAACAGGGGAGGCGGGTGACCGCTTCCCCGTTTCCGGTTCCGGGTGCAAGGAGACCCACATGGTCGACAAAGTCATCGCCACGCCCGCGGCGGTCGAGCTGATCGCGTTCCTCAAGGGCAAACATGGGCCGGGGCTGATGTTCCACCAGAGCGGCGGCTGCTGCGACAACAGCGCTGCCAACTGCTACCTGCTGGGTGAGATCACCACCGGGGCGGGCGATGTGTACCTGGGGGACATCGGCGGCTGCCCGTTCTACATCGGCAAGGCCCAGTACGCGTACTGGCGGCACACCCAGCTCATCATCGACGTGATCGATGGCCATGGCGGCACCTTCTCGCTCGAGGGCCCAGAGGGCAAGGCCTTCCACACGCGCTCGCGGGTGTTCACCCCCGAAGAGATCGCTCAGCTCGATGCCGAGGGCCGTTGACCGGGGCCGCCCCTGACAGGTGATTCCCCCGGTGGGCGTGGGGTCTAGGCCGCCTAGAATCTTTGTGCATATGCACAACACGCGATGTGTTGCGGCGCACAAGGAGCCTGACCCGATGCCATCCACCCGACGGCCCGAGCCCGAAGCCGCGACCAGCGCGCCGGGCACCCCGCGCGTGCTCAAGAAGTACCCGAACCGGCGCCTGTACGACACCAGCGCCAGCAGCTACATCACGCTGGCCGACGTGAAGCAGATGGTGCTCGAAGGCCTCGAGTTCGAGGTGCGCGACGCCAAGACCGGGGACGACCTGACCCGCAGCATCCTGCTGCAGATCATCCTGGAAGAGGAAACCGGTGGCGTGCCGATGTTCACCTCGCGCATGCTGGCCCAGATCATCCGTTTCTACGGCCATGCCATGCAGGGCATGATGGGTTCGTACCTCGAAAAGAACCTGCAGACCTTCGTCGAGATGCAGGCCCGCCTGGCCGACCAGGCCCGCGGCCTCTATGACCCCAAGGCCTTCACGCCCGAGATGTGGGCCCAGTTCATGAGCGGCCAGGCGCCGATGATGCAGGGCCTGATGGGCAACTACCTGGAACAGTCGAAGAACCTCTTCGTGCAGATGCAAGAGCAGATGCAGAAGCAGGCCGGCGGGCTGTTCCCTGGCTTCCCGCCGGCACCGCCCGGGCAGAAGTGACGGCCGGGCGCAGCGGCGCATGAAAGATCTCGACGGGGCAGGGCTGACCGGGCTCGGCCTGGCCCTCGCGGCCGGGCTTCTGATCGGCCTGGAGCGCGGCTGGCACCAGCGTGAGCGGGCGGATGGCCACCGCGTCGCCGGGCTGCGCACCTTCGCGCTGATCGGCCTGCTCGGCGGCCTGAGTGCCGTGCTGGCGCAGCGCTTCGGCGCCGCGGTGATGGTGACCCTGCTGGCGCTGGTGGGGGTGATGCTGCTGGCCGGCTACCTGATCATGGCGCGGCTTCATTCGGTGATGGGGCTCACCACCTTCGTCGCCGGGCTCGCCACCTTCGTGATCGGGGCGCTGGCGGCCGATGGGGCCTGGCTCGTCTCGGCCGTGCTGGCCGTGGTCGTCCTGGCGCTGCTGCAGTTCAAGCAGCCTTTGCACAGCGGCATCGGCAAGCTCTCGGAAGGCGAGCTGAACAGCGGCACGCAACTGCTGCTGATCAGCGTGGTGGTGCTGCCCGTGCTGCCAGACCAGGGCTACGGCCCCTATGGCGCGCTGAACCCCTACCGCCTGTGGTGGGCCGTGGTGCTGCTGGCCGTGCTCTCATTCGCCGGTTTCGTGCTGATGCGCTGGCTGGGCCCGCAACGCGGCCTGACGATGACGGCGCTGCTGGGCGGGCTGGTGTCGAGCACCGCCACCACCGCCACGCTGGCGCGCTGGGCGCGCGAGACGCCCGCCTGGCGCCCGCTGGCGGCCGGTGGCGCCACGCTGGCCTGCGCGGCGATGTTCGCCCGCATGGCCGTGCTGGTGGCCGTGGCGGCGCCGGCGCTGGGCACCGGCCCGATCCTGACCTTTGCCGCGATGGCCGCCACCGGCGCGGCGGCCGGCGCGCTGCTCACGGCCCGCTCGGTGCGCGACGGCCTGCCCGAGCTGAGCGTGGGCAACCCGCTGCAGCT